>NZ_JACYVB010000003.1:0-936460 GCF_014842095.1 Pseudomonas sp. CFBP 13719
TTCTTCGTAGGAGCGGTCCGTGGCCGCGAAGGGCGCGCTGCGGTGCATCAGGCACTCAGCAATGTCATTCAAACGGCCTTGGGGCAGGGCGGCTGAGGCGGTTGCCCCAGTGGCATAGCCACTGCGCATACACCAGGGCCATCGGGATCCAGATCAGGAACCAGTGTTCCTTGGGGCGCGACATGAAGGCGCTGCCTTCGGTCAGTCCCGAGGCAAACCCGAACACCAGCCAGGTTGCAGCCAACACCACCTGCGGTTCCCGCCGATTCATCCAGCAGAAGCGCATGGCCAGACCATACAGCACCATCCACAGACTCAACCCTGCCACGCCGCCGATGTACAGCACGCCCAGTTCGATATTGTGCGGGTCGGCCAAGGTGTACGGCAGACCTGGGATGACGATGGTCATTTCCGAATCATATCCGCGCCCCAACCACGGGTTCTCGCCGATCTGACGCAACGATTCCATCCAGATTTCCGGCCGGTACGACGCCCCGCGCGAGGTCAGGACGTCGGGCATCACTACGTACAGCGCTGCGATCCCCAGCAGTGCAATGGCAATCGCCAGCCCGCCGCGTTTCTTGTTTCCCGCCGCCATCAGCCACAGCAATGCCGCCGCCATGCCGATGATCGGCGTCCGCGAACCCGTGGCTATCAAGGTCACGCCCAGCACCGCCAGGCACCCCAGCGCCAACGGATTCCACGGATTGCGTCCGATGTACCAGGTGGCCAGCCAGACACTGGCAAAAGCGCCGAACACATGGGCGCTGAGCAGAGGGTTGTAGAGCGCACCATACCCATCCAGACGGCTGCCCAGAGACGCGCCCTGCACCCCGTAGAAGTAGATCAACGACAAACCCGCCGCAGCCGTCGCAATCAACGCCGCAGCGCGAGTGAGTTGCGCCAGCCGTGCCGGCACTTTCAATGCGATCAGGCCGGCCGAGAGCAGCACCATGGCGATGTAGAGCGGCCGCTTGAACAGCGAGCCGAAGTCTTCGCCGTCTGCGGCCCAACTGACACTGATCAGGATGTAGGCGCTGAACGCCACGAAGGCAAGGAACATCGGGTTGCGCACCAGCGCCTTGAACGGACCTGGCTGCAACGCCAGGGCGAGCAGAGTGGGCACCGCCAGGAAGATGTAGAACAGCTTGTGATACAGAGAACGATCCCACGCCCAGAACATGCCGGTCATGATGACCAGCCAGCCGATGGGGAGCACATAGGCGTTCAGCACGTGCACCGTACGCTCGCGCACGGAAATACTCTGGGATTGCATGAGAGGTTGTCTGTCCATAGGCCTTGGCAGTGAAGTGTTGGGGGCGGGTGGATTGTACGTGGATGTGACTTTGCATCAACACAGAAGGTCCGAACGCCGAAAAATCCTGCGGCTTGGTGCAGCTCACACACGTCCTTACACATGCCGTCGACTCTCCGAACGCCCGCACAGGCCTGCGCAAGGTCGGCGCGACACGTAGTGCAACAGGGTGACACTGGAACATATTCCAGGCCGGTCTAGGGTTGGCAGGCGGCTCGGGAATGCCGCACTTCCCTTTCAAGTCATGGAGCAAAAGCAATGCGCAAGATCCTCTTTCCTGCACTGGCGCTGGCATTCTTCGCCAGCACCGCGGTGCCCATACTGAGCCCGCCGGCCATGGCGGCGCCTGCCGCGTCGTCATCGGTCGTCCATCCAGGGCTGCCGGGCAGGGTCAACCTCAATACGGCCGACGCCGAAACGCTCAAGAGGGAACTCTCCGGAGTAGGCCTGACCAAGGCGACTGCCATCGTCAAGCACCGACAGACCTACGGGCCATTCGACTCGGTCGAAGAGCTGCTGGAGGTCACGGGTATCGGCAAGGCCTTGCTGGATCGCAACCGCGACAAGCTTGTGGTCAATTGACGATGCGCCGCGCAGGGTTCAGTTGGAACTGACCAGACGCAGTTTGAACCGGTCGGGAATCACCGCCTCGACGATGTCGGCAGCCCGCTGGGTGCCGCCCATCAGGTGAATGGCATCGGCCAGATTCTCCAGGTCGGGCCATTGGTTCTCCAGCAAATGACGCATGTGTTCCGCCAACGCCCGGCTGCTGCTGTGCCGGCTGGCGTGCACGCCGGAACCGCTGTAGGCCACCCGCGCCGCAACGCCTGGCTGGTCGGCGGCGATGGGCAAGGCCAGTATCGGCGTTTCTGCCACGACGGCCTCGAGCACGATGTCGAGGTCGCCGTGGGTCACCAGCACGTCGGCGTACTGCAACAACATGGGCTGGTCCGCGAAATCCGTGACCCAAGTCGCGCCGTGCCGGAGCAGCTGGTCGCTTTGCCGATGGGTCAGCCCGCCGCAATGCATTACCAGCAACTGGGCATCGATTGATTTGCACGCCTGGGCAATGCGTTTGAACAGGCTCATCCGGTTCCCATGCAGTCGGCCGAGAGTCGCGAAAACGAAAGGTCGAGTGTTGTCCAGCGTGTAGGGCAGGTGGTTTGTCTCATCCGAGACCCGGCGCAAGGGGCCGACCTCGTGGAACCAGGGTGGCAGGTTGGGCCGCGGAAAATCGAACTCCAGCACGGTCTGGCTGATTTGTGCCAGAGGCGACAGGCACTGGTGCAGGCCCTCGCGCACGCTCAGCCCGAGTGCCACGGACTGGCGGGCGATGGCTCTGCGCAATGGCTTCATGACCCAGTCATGCCGACGCTCGGCGCGCGCATACCGCTCGACAGCGTCTTCGCCGCGCTCGTACGGGTAGGGCAACACGGCCAGGGGTACGGTTACGTCCTCGCGGTTGACCGGCAGTGCGCAGGCAACGGACACGAACGGCAGGCCAAGCGATTCTGCCACCAGCCCGCCCGCCGCCTCCATCTGGTCGCAGAGCACTGCGTCGATGCGTTCTTCGCGCAGGGCGTCGGGCAACTCTTCACAAAGCATCTGTGTGACTTGCGCCATATCGGCATAGGTACGTCGCTGGCCAAGTAAAGTGTCGAAATTGGCCGCCAGTGAAAGGCTTTTTGCCAGGCTTCCGGCAGGGAAGCGTTCCTGGCCGACAATGCGGAATTTGACTCGGTTGGAATGCAACAGATGACGCGCGTCGGGTTGGTGGAAGAACGTCACGCTGTGCCCGCGCTCGATCAACTCGATTGCCAGGTTTTCAAGCGGTTGGAAGTGGCTTGGCAGGGGGGGAGCAATAATGGCAAAGCGGATCATTGTCGACTCCCGCGCGGTCAGCTGCACACAATGCGTCAAGTCCTCTCTCTACGGCAAGCAGGGCCTGCTGTACGCTGATGCAGCTACCGTGAATCAGGGGAGGATTTGAAGCTATGAGCGCAGGTCCCTACAGCTCGTTCCGTATTGACTGTGGAAATGTATCTCGACAAGGCGCTCGCCGTCGGAAAAGAGCTTGGTATACTTTCAGTAATAAAGAAATAAAACATTGAAAAACATCGGCTTGCAGTCAAACTCAAATGTAGTTTGTGATTTATCGTCAAATGCTCGACGTTTTCCGTTCCGAACTCCCGTTTGGGAGAGTAAGCTTGCCGGCGGGCCACCCCCTGGGGGTGATAATCATTGGAAGCCGCGGGTTGGATTGCACCCGCTGTAGTGGCTTGGCGAGGCGGGTAAGGGATCGTCCTGCGCCGACGCCTGGGAAGTGGATGATGGCTGACAAGAGATTGCGGATTCTGATTGCCGACGAGTTGGATCAGCAGGCGGTGCAGATCGAACGAACGCTCAATAACCTGGGCTACTTCAGGGTAGTGCCGGTGGGTTCGCTCGACGAATTGCTGACCATGGTGCAAAGCGCTTACGAGCCCTTCGATCTGTTGATTGCCAACACTGACATGGCTGTGCGCTCGGGTGTCGATCTGCCTCGGTTCTGCAAGAACAGTGAGCACGTCCGCCATGCATTGCTGTATGAAAGCCAGAAGCGCGTCGAAACCGAACTGGCCGACCCGGGTGGTGAACGTTTGAGCACCAGCGTAACGCAGTTGCCAGACCGCGACGCCCTGCAGACCTTCATGGCCATCGTCGAGTCGCCCAAGGCACCGCCGGAACACCGTGTGCGTGTGATCGGCGATGGTCTGCGCGCACGCAAGTCGCTCAGCTCGCCGCCTCTGTAGGAGCGGTCGTCGGCCGCGAATCGGGCATTGCGGTGTATCAGACCATCGGCGGCGTTCTTTTCGCGGCCGCTGACCGCTCCTACGGGATACGTGATTGTCAGCAGATGCCTTGTAGGAGCGGTCTTTGGCCGCGAACCGGGCATTGCGGTGTATCAGGCCATCGGCGGCGTTCCTTTCACGGTCGCTGACCGCTCCTACGGGATAGGCACCTCATAGCGCCTGCCACGCCTGACGGTTTTTGCTATCCTGCGCGCCTTTGACAGGCGCGAGGATACGCGCCGTCGGCCACCAGCGGACTTGCCCATGCCTGCCGATAGCTCTGCCCAGCCATTGCTGCTCAACCGCAGCGACCACAAGACCCTCGGTCTGGCGGCCCTTGGCGGCGCGCTGGAAATCTACGATTTCATCATCTTCGTATTTTTCGCCCTGACCCTCAGCCAGCTGTTCTTCCCGCCGCAGATGCCCGAGTGGCTGCGCCTGCTGCAGAGCTTCGGCATCTTCGTGACCGGTTATCTGGCCCGCCCGCTGGGCGGCATCCTGATGGCGCATTTCGCCGATCGGTTGGGACGCAAGCGAGTGTTCAGCCTGAGCATTCTGATGATGGCGGTGCCCTGCCTGTTGATCGGCATGATGCCCACCTATGCGCAGATCGGTTACTTCGCGCCGCTGCTGCTTTTGGCCCTGCGCATTCTGCAAGGCGCTGCCGTGGGCGGCGAGGTGCCCAGTGCCTGGGTGTTCGTGGCCGAGCACGTGCCGCTGAGAAGACGCGGCTATGCCTTGGGCTTTCTCCAGGCGGGGCTGACCTTTGGCTATCTGCTCGGCGCATTGACCGCTACCGTGTTGGCACGGGTATACACACCGCAGGAAATTCTCGACTGGGCATGGCGTTTGCCGTTCCTGTTGGGCGGCGTATTCGGCGTGGTGGGTGTGTGGCTGCGCCGACTGCTCAGCGAGACACCGGTGTTTCTGGCCATGCGTGCGCGCAGTGAGCAAGTCAGCGAATTCTCCTTGCGCACCGTGCTGCGCGAACACCGCGCCTCGCTGATCCCGGCGGTGCTACTGACGTGTGTGCTGACCTCGGCCGTGGTGGTGCTGGTAGTGATTACGCCCACAGTGATGCAGCAGCGCTTTGGTCTGGATGCGCGGCATACCTTCGCGCTGAGCAGCCTGGGTATCGTATTTCTCAACGTTGGCTGCGTGTTGGCTGGCCTGCTGGTCGATCGTATCGGCGCCTGGCGTGCGCTGGTCCTTTACAGTGTGCTGCTGCCATTGGGCATCACTGCGCTTTATGCCAGCCTGGTTGCCGGGGTCGGCAGTCTGGCCGTGGCCTACGCACTGGCCGGTCTGGGGTGTGGGGTAGTCGGGGTAGTGCCGTCGCTGATGGTCGGCCTGTTCCCGGCCAAGGTGCGTGTATCGGGCATTTCGTTTACCTACAACATTGCGTATGCGCTGTGGGCAAGTACCACGCCGCTGCTGCTGATCGCCCTGATGCCTTGGAGCCCATGGGTGTGCGTGGGCTATTGCGTGGTGATGGGTGCGGTCGGTGTCGGTACCGCCTGGCTCTTCGGCAGACGCCGACCTCTTCAGGCCTACGCCTGACCCCAAACGAACCGGCCACCAGGCCGGTTTTTTTATGCCTAGATCCCGGTTCCCATGTGGGAGCGGGCTCTGCCCGCGAATGAGGCGCTGCGGTTTGACTGATACACCGCGGGGCATCCTTCGCGGGCAGAGCCCGCTCGCACAGGAATGATGTGGCTTATTCCCTATATATGGGATCGACAATTATATATTGAGATTTCCATTCAAATAGATTTATAGTCGGCCATCACACACCGCCACTCACTACCAAAAACAAACAAGGTGAAGCGATGCAGCCGCAACTCGTTGCACTCGATTGGGGAACCAGTTCCCTACGAGCCTATCTGCTCGGCCATGATGGCCACGTACTCGACCAGCGCTCGCTGGATCGCGGCATCATGCAGTTGTCCAACACCCCTCGTACCATTTCAGGCGAATCGACCAGTGATGGCTTCGAGCTGACCTTCGACGAAGCCTGCGGCGACTGGCTCGACGCTTTTCCTGACGTTGCCGTGATCGCCTGCGGCATGGTCGGCAGCGCCCAGGGTTGGCACGAAGTGCCGTATTGCCAGAGCCCGGCGCAGGCCGCCGATGTGGCCGCCGGGATGGCTCGCGTACGTACCCTCAGGGGTATCGATGTGCACCTGGTGCCCGGCGTTCTGCAACGTTCGGCGCTGCCCAACGTCATGCGCGGCGAGGAAACCCAGATTTTCGGTCTGCTGCAGTCGCTGCCTGCGGCCGAGCGCGACCAGACGTTGCTGGTCGGCCTGCCCGGCAGCCATTCGAAGTGGGCGAGGGTGGTCGAGCAGCGCATCGAGCATTTCGACACCTTCATGACCGGCGAATTGTTCGCCGCAGCCAGTGCCCACACCATTCTCGGTCGCACGCAGAAGCGCAGCGCGTCGTTCGACAGCGCCGCGTTCGAGCGCGGTGTAGCGGTGGCGACGTCGCGCGAGGGCAGCATCGGCGTGCTCTCGACGATGTTCAGTGCGCGCAGCCTGGGCCTCACCGGCCAGTTGGCGAGCAGCGAGCAGGCTGACTATCTGTCCGGCCTGATGATTGGCCATGAACTGCGCGCGCTGGCTGAAATGCTGCGCCAGCGCAGCGGGCAGGAGTCGCTGCCGGCCGTGGTCCTGATCGGCAGCAGTGCGTTGTGCCAGCGCTATCGGCAAGCGTTGGCCCTGTGTGGCTTCAACAGCGTCAGCCTGGCCGAACAGGCCACCGAACGCGGTCTCTGGAGCCTGGCGCTGGCCGCCGGGCTCGTCGTTCAACAGCTCCAAGAGGTTTGACATGCTCAAGCAAGCAATGGCCCAGAACGGGCTGATCGCCATTTTGCGCGGCCTGCGCCCCGAAGAGTCGGTGGCCATCGGCGAGGTGCTGTACAGCGCCGGGTTTCGCATCATCGAGGTACCGCTCAACTCTCCGCAGCCTTTCGACAGCATTCGGCTGTTGCGCAACAGTTTGCCTGCCGATTGCCTGATCGGAGCCGGAACGGTGCTGTCGGCCGAACACGTGCAACAGGTCAAGGCGGCGGGAGGGCAGTTGATCGTCATGCCGCACAGCGATCCTGCAGTGCTCAAGGCCGCCAAGGAGGCCGGCATGTTCCTCGCGCCGGGGGTGATGACGCCGACCGAAGCCTTCGCCGCGCTGGCCGCCGGTGCCGACGTGTTGAAACTGTTCCCGGCCGAGTCGCTGACGCCGGCCGTGGTCAAGGCGCTGTTGGCGGTGCTGCCCAAAGGGACGGCGTTAGTGCCGGTGGGTGGCATCAGCCCGGACAACATGCAGCCGTTTCTAGATGCCGGCGTGGCCGGGTTTGGCCTGGGCTCGGGCCTGTTCAAGCCAGGCATGACGGTGCAGCAGGTGGCCGAAAACGCCAAGGCGTACGCCCAGGCCTGGCAATCATTGAAAGGCTGACACGTTGTATGCCCTGTAGGAGCGGTCATCGGCCGCGAAGAGGGCGCCGCGCAGTGACTGGTGCACCGCGTCGCCCGGTTCGCGGCCACGGACCGCTCCTACAGAGATCGCATTCCCCGGTGGGAGCGGTCATCGGCCGCGAAGAGGGCGCCGCGCAGTGACTGATGCACCGCGTCGCCTAGTTCGCGGCCACGGACCGCTCCTACAGAGATCGCATTCCCCGGTGGGAGCGGTCATCGGCCGCGAAGAGGGCGCCGCGCAGTGACTGGTGCACCGCGTCGCCCGGTTCGCGGCCACGGACCGCTCCTACAGAGATCCATACGGGCGGTAACGGCAAAATTTCCAGACGCTCAAGCGTCCATCGAACAAGAGAGACAACAGATGAAAATTACCAAACTCACCACGTTCATCGTTCCACCGCGCTGGTGCTTCCTCAAGGTCGAAACCGACGAGGGTGTGGTCGGCTGGGGCGAGCCGGTGGTCGAAGGTCGCGCACACACCGTGGCGGCCGCCGTCGACGAATTGTCCGACTACCTGATCGGCAAGGACCCACGCAATATCGAAGACATCTGGACCGTGCTGTACCGCGGCGGCTTCTACCGTGGCGGCGCCATCCACATGAGCGCCTTGGCCGGTATCGATCAGGCGTTGTGGGATATCAAGGGCAAGGCGCTGGGCGTATCGGTCAGCGACCTGCTCGGCGGCCAGGTGCGCGATCGCATTCGGGTGTACTCGTGGATCGGTGGCGACCGGCCGGCCGACACGGCGCGGGCGGCAAGTGAAGCCGTCGCGCGCGGTTTCACCGCGGTGAAGATGAACGGCACCGAAGAGCTGCAGTTTCTCGACACGTTCGACAAGGTCGATCGCGCCCTGGCCAGCGTTGCAGCGGTGCGTGATGCGGTAGGGCCGAACGTGGGCATCGGCGTCGACTTCCATGGCCGGGTGCACAAGCCCATGGCCAAGGTGCTGATGAAGGAGCTGGACCAGTTCAAGCTGATGTTCATCGAAGAGCCGGTGTTGAGCGAGAACTACGAGGCGCTCAAGGAGTTGGCGCCGTTGACCAGCACGCCGATCGCGCTCGGTGAGCGTTTGTACTCGCGTTGGGACTTCAAGCGGATTCTCAGTGAAGGCTATGTGGACATCATCCAGCCCGATGCCTCGCATGCCGGCGGGATCACCGAGACCCGCAAGATCGCCAACATGGCCGAGGCCTACGATGTAGCGCTGGCCTTGCATTGCCCGCTTGGGCCGATTGCACTGGCGGCGTGCCTGCAGCTGGATGCGGTCTGCTACAACGCCTTCATCCAGGAGCAGAGCCTGGGCATCCACTACAACGAAAGCAATGATCTGCTCGACTATGTCACCCACCCTGAGGTGTTCGACTACGACAATGGTTTCGTCAAGATCCCCAATGGTCCGGGCCTTGGCATCGAGATCAACGAGGAGTACGTGCGCGAGCGCGCCGAGATCGGCCATCGCTGGCGCAATCCGATCTGGCGCCACGCCGACGGCAGCTTCGCCGAGTGGTGATGCGTGCAAGGAGCGTGCGGTGCGCCTGATGTACCGCACGGCACCCTTCGCGGCCACGGACCGCTCCCACCGGGATTTCAGCCCCCCGTGGGAGCGGTCATCGGCCGCGAAAAGGCCAAACCGGTGCCCCTGACTCACTGACCTGCCCCTTGGCTCAGCTACAAATACAATAAAAGGTATGACTCATGCACACGCAAACCGCATCCACCGCTGCGGCGCTGGCGACGCCCAGCCGCAAGCGTTTCTTCATCATGGTCCTGCTGTTCATCACCGTGGTGATCAACTACCTGGACCGCAGCAACCTGTCCATCGCCGCGCCGGCGCTGACCAGCGACTTGGGCATCGACCCGGTCCACGTCGGCCTGATCTTTTCCGCATTCGGCTGGACCTACGCGGCCATGCAGATTCCCGGCGGCTGGCTGGTCGACCGAGTCCCGCCACGTATCCTCTACAGCGTGGCCCTGGCGTTGTGGTCCATTGCCACCGTCATGCTCGGCTTTGCCGGCAGCTTCATCGCCCTGTTCGTGCTGCGCATGGCCGTGGGCGCGCTGGAGGCGCCGGCGTACCCGATCAACAGCCGCGTGGTCACCACCTGGTTCCCCGAACGCGAACGCGCCACCGCCATTGGCTTTTACACCTCGGGCCAGTTCGTCGGTCTGGCCTTCCTGACCCCCGTACTGGCCTGGCTGCAACACGAATTCGGCTGGCACATGGTGTTCGTCAGCACCGGTCTGGTGGGCATTGTCTGGGCGGTGATCTGGTACGCGGTGTATCGCGAACCGCGTGATTTCAAGGGCGCCAACGCGGCCGAAATCCAGCTCATCAGCGACGGCGGCGGCTTGGTCGACATGCAGAAGTCGGCGCGCCAGGCCAAGGCCGGTTTCAGCTGGACCGACCTGGGCATCGTGCTCAGCAAGCGCAAGCTGTGGGGTATCTATCTGGGCCAGTATTGCCTGAACTCGACCTTGTGGTTCTTCCTGACCTGGTTTCCAACCTACCTGGTCAAATACCGCGGCATGGACTTCATCAAATCGGGCATGCTCGCCTCGCTGCCGTTCCTGGCTGCCTTCGTTGGCGTGCTGTGCTCGGGGTTCTTTTCCGATTGGCTGATCCGTCGCGGCGCCAGCATCGGCATGGCGCGCAAGCTGCCGATCATTGGTGGCCTGTTGATCTCGACTTGCATCATTGGCGCCAACTACGTCGATTCCACCCCGCTGGTGATCGCTTGCCTGGCGCTGGCCTTCTTCGGCAACGGCCTGGCGTCGATCACCTGGTCGCTGGTCTCGACCCTGGCACCTGCGCGCCTGCTCGGGCTGACCGGTGGGGTATTCAACTTCATCGGCAACCTGTCGGCGATCACCACGCCGATCGCCATCGGTTTCCTGGCGACCGGCGATTCGTTCGCACCCGCGATCACCTACATTGCGGTCACGGCGCTGGTCGGGGCACTGTCCTACATCCTGCTGGTGGGCAAGGTCGAGCGGATCGAGCTTTGACCCCGTTGCGAGCAGGCGAACATAATGCGCCTGCTTTTACCTGACACGAAGGTTGACCATGCAGGACGACATGCCCCCCGCCGCACCGACCGGTACTCAGACCCTGCTCCGCGGGCTGGCAGTGATTCAGGCCGTGGCCGACGGTGCTCGTGATCTGAAAGAGATCGCTCGACGCATCGGCACTACCCGCAGCACCACGCATCGGCTGGCCAGCTGCCTGGTGGACGAGCGCTACTTGCGGGTGCTGCCTCAGGTGGGGTACCTGCTCGGACCGCGGCTGATAGAGCTGGGCTTCCAGGCACGGGACGAGGTGCCGCTGGTGATGTTGGCCACACCTTGGCTGGATGAACTGTCGGCGCTGACCGGCGATACCATTCACCTGGCGATTCGCGACGGCGACGAGGTGCTGTACCTGCACAAGACGCCGGGCCGCAATGGCCCGGAGATGCGGTCGCGGGTGGGGCATCGCATGCCGCTGGCGCGCACTGGCATCGGCAAGGCCTTGATGCTCGATGCCGAAGCGGCCGAATGGCAGAGGTTGTTCGAACGCGGTGAGGCCGTTGCGGCGGCATCTGCGCTTTGGCCCGACCACCCGCAACTTACCTGGCCGCAGTTCCAGGCCCGTATGCAGACCTATGTGACGGGCCGCTATGCGTTCGACCTTGAAGACAACGAACCGTCGATCCGCTGCGTGGCTGCACCCATCCGCGACGCCAGCGGACAAATCGTCGCCGCGATCAGTGTGGCCAGCACGCTGCCGTACATGCCTCTGGAGAAGATGGAATCCCTGGTTCCTGTGGTCCAGAAAGCCGCCCACGCCATCTCCGCTGAACTCGGCGCTAGGGTGTAACTCTAGACATCACAGCGCTCTTTGCGCGGCCACGGACCGCTCCTACGAGGGTTTTGAGGGTGCCGTAGGAGCGGTCATCGGCCGCGAAGGGGGCGCCGCGGTGTGTCTGAGAGACCGTAGCGCCTTTTCGCGGCCACGGACCGCTCCTACGCAGGGTTCGAGTCCGCCGTAGGAGCGGTCATCGGCCGCGAAGGGGGCGCCGCGGTGTGTCTGAGAGACCGTAGCGCTCAGTTCGCGGCCACGGACCGCTCCTACGGGTGTGGGGTTGAGCTGGATGCCTGGTACCCCTGCAACCAGATCGCATCCCATAACGGGTAATCCCCGACCCTCTTTACCAATCCTGCGCGCAGTGGGTTGGCCACAATGTATCTGGCACTGGCGAGTAAATCTTCCTCCTTGCGTAGCGCTCGGTCGTGGAAGCCTGCCTGCCACAGTTGACCTGTTCTTGCGCACCGTTCATTGATTGCCTTGCTCGAGCGCGATTTGACTTGCCGCATCAGGCTTTCCAGCGATGCGTCCTCAAGTTGCATCAGCCAATGGAGATGATCAGGCATGACAACCCACGCCAATGATTGTGCTTGGTTCCAGCGTTGAGCATTCATCATCTCCGCAACTACGCACCGGCCCAGTTCGAAATTCCTGAACAGGGGCGTTCTATGTTTAACAACGGCAGTCAAAAGATAGATGCCGCCGCGCTGAGAAAAGCGGCCCGTGCGTAACCTGCAATTTTTGTAGAGTGGCATGAGAGCCTCCATCCATGGCGGAGGTTTGAATGTAGCGGGCAGTGACCAGGTGGGTGGGGCGGATTGATAACTGTGTGTGTCCGTCTCAGAGATCGAAATGACCGGTGAGTGCCAGGTTTGCACAGTGCCAGAAGCTTGTAGGAGCGGCGTGTGGCCGCGAATGAGATGCTGCGGGGGATCAGGGGTATTGCGTCGTTTTTTTCGCGGCCACGGACCGCTCCTACGGGGCGGATTATTACGGGATGTCTTTGGCTCGTCATCGGCCGCAAAGGGGGCGACGCGTTGTATCTGCGAGACTGCAGCGCTGTGTTCGCGGCCACGGACCGCTCCTACGAGGGTTTTGAGGGCGCCTTAGGAGCGGTCATCGGCCGCGAAGGGGCCTTGCGGTGTTTCTGATGTACGGGGGGCGGGCTTCGCGGGCAGAGCCTGCTCCCACAAAACAGCCCTACAAAAAAGGGCCCTTGGAAGGGCCCCTAGCACCTGCAGATAGATCAGTTCAGGCCGAGTTTGCCGCGCAGGGTGGAGAGGTCTTCGGCGAGGGTGTTGACCGGGCCGATCAGTGCCTTGCGGTCGTTTTCCTTGACCTTGTCGTAAGTCTGGAAACCACCGTCCTGAGTGCGGTACTTGGCCAGGATCTTGTCGACGGTGGCGAAGTTCTTGTCTACCTTGGCTGCGAACGCCTTGTCCTGGCCTTCGATCTGCGGACGGAACAGGTCGACGATCTTCTTCGCGCCGTCGATGTTGCCCTGGAAGTCGTACAGGTCGGTATGGCTGTAACGGTCTTCCTCACCGGACACCTTGGTCGCGGCCACCTCTTCTAGCAGCGCGGCGGCGCCGCCGACCACTTTCTCCGGCGGAAAGGTTAGCTCGGCGATACGGTTCTGCAGGTCCTTCACATCCTTGAGCAGGCCGTCGGCCAATGCATCCAGACCCTTGGTGGTATTTTCCGAGTACAGGCTGTATTCCAGGCGATGGAATCCAGTGAAATCTTCCGCTTTCACACCGGCTTCATGGTCATCGACACGCGAATCGATCGACGCATCCAGGTCGCTGAACAGCTCGGCGATCGGCTCGATGGCCTCGTAGTGCACACGAGTCGGCGCGTACAGCTTCTTGGCAGTGGCCAGGTCGCCTTTCTTGATTGCGTCGGTAAATTTGGCGGTTTCCACGGCCAGTTGGTCGACCTTCTCGGTCACGTAGATCTTGTAGTCCGACACCGGACCCACCAGGTCCAACGGCGACTGGGTCGCGGCGAAGGCCGACAGCGGCGCGTTCAACAGGCCTAGGGTCAGCAGCAGAGCGAGTGGCGTCTTGGTCATGAGTGGTTCCCCGGTTGTATCAAGTGGTCATGCGTTGGTCGTGGTGGTTTGCGTTGCGTCGAGCAGGCTGCGGCCGATGAAATCCTGGGCGTTGGTCACCCCTGGCAGGGTGAAGAAATAGCCCCCGCCCACCGGCTTGAGGTATTCCTCTAGCGGTTCGCCGTTGAGGCGCGTCTGCACGGTGATGAAGCCTTTTTCAAGGTCCGCCTGGTAACAGATGAACAGCAGGCCCATGTCCAGCTGGCCGTTCTTGTTCACCCCGTTCGAATAGTTGAATGGCCGACGCAGGATGAGGTTCTGCTGCGACTCGGCGGTGCGCGGATTGGCCAGGCGAATGTGCGCGTCCAGCTTGGTCAGTTTGCCTTCGGGATCTTTGCCGTAGTCCGGCACATCGCTTTCAAGTTGGCCGTCCATAGGCGCCCCGGTGGTTTTCACCCGTCCGAAGATGTTTTCCTGTTCTTGCAGCGGGGTGCGGTCCCAGCGTTCGACGAAGTTGCGGATGATGCGCACCGCCTGGTAGCTGCCATGGGTAGCCCAGGCTGGCTCGTCGCTGCCAGGTTGTACCCAAACCAGTGCATCCATCAGCCGGGTGTCGTTGGAATCCGGATTGGCCGAGCCGTCACGAAAGCCAAGGAAGTTGCGCGCGCTCTGTTCAGGTTCGCCAGGTTTGGCGGGCGCCTGCGGCGGCACCGTGCCTTCCTGCTTCCAGCGCACGAACAGCAGGTCCGGCAGGTTCTTGACGATGTCGCGCAGGGCGTGGATGTTGCTGTCCGGCGTGTTGGCGCAGAACTGCAGGGTCAGGTCGCCGTGGCATTGATCCGCCTCCAGCGCATCGTTGGGAAAACCGACCATCCGCGACAGGCGCTTGGGCTTGGCATCGGCAAGGCCAAAGCGCTCGTCAAACAAGGACTCGCCCACCGCCACGGTGATGGTCAGGTTGTCCGGCACCACCACGGGGCCAAGAATGCCTGAATCCACTGGAGGCAACTTGGGGTCGACCTGGGCTACGGGGCCGCCGGTCATCAGAAAGCGGATGCGCTCGTCCAGGGTGCGGAACAGACGCTCCAGGTCTTCGCGGTCACTGGCCAGTACATCGAAGGCCACCATCATGCCCGCAGCCGGACGCGGCGTGACGATACCGGCCTGGTGCACGCCCTGGTAGTCATGGCGGTCCTGGGTCTTTTCGCTTTTTGGTGCTTCGGTGACCTTGGCAGCAGGGGCCGCCATCACCGGGCAGCTCAGGCCGGCGCCGGCCAATGCCGCACCGGCGGCGCCCAGGCCCAGCAGCACGCGACGACGCTGGGCGTCGATGGTCGGATTCGGTTTGTCGGCGTTGCTCATGATCGTTGACCTCGTATCTTCTTCATTCACCTGAACCCTGTAGCAGCGGCGCAAGCCGCGTCGACGGTATCGGTGGTGTATCAGGTCGACCGCAGCGGAGCCGGACGCGTCTCGAGCCGCTGCTACAGGGGGCGACGCCGCGTCCGGGGTTAGCGCAGGGTGGAGAGGCCCAGGGCTGGGTCGATGCCGTCCAGGGCATCGGCCAGGGCCTTGGCCTGGGTGGCTATCTGCTCGCGCTGCTCGGTGCTGACCGTCTCGTAGCTCTGATAGCCGTCGCCGCTGCGCAGACTCGCCAACTGCATGGCCAACTCATCCGCCGCGTCATCGATGCGCGGCAGCAACTCGGCCGCGGACTTGATCAACAGTGGACGCAGCAGGTCGACCACCTTGCGCGCACCCTCCAGATTGGCAGCGAAGCCGTTGAGATCCGTGTGGCTGTAGCGCTCTTCCTCACCGTTGGTACGAATGTCCGCCAGCGCGTGCAGGTTGCGCGCAACGATGCCCACCAGTTGTTCGGGAGGCAATGGCTGCGCCAGCAGCTGGCGCCTCAATTCGGCGACATCGGTTGCCAGTTTCTGCGCCACCGGCACCAAACCGTTCACACTGTTCTGCTGGAACAGGCCGTACTCCAAGCGGTGGAAGCCACTGAAGGCCGTGTCCTGTTCGCGCTTCTCGTAGTAGTCGGCGCGAGCATTGATGGCATTGTCCAGTTCGGCCAGGCGTTGCGCGGCAGGCGCGATACGTTGATAGGCGGCTCGTGCCGGGGCGTACAAGCTGCGTGCCTGCGCCAGATCACCGGCGACAATGGCCTGGTTCAAGGCGTCCACGGCGCGGATCAGGCCACTGCCCTGGGTCGCCAGATACACCCGGTATTCCGAAAGAGGGCCGACGAAGGCCACCATCGAGGGCCGCGCCTTGGCTGCAGCGTCGGACTCGGCAGTGGGGGTGACCTTCAAGGTGCCGCGCGGGTTGCTGAGCAGGCCGCAAGTGATCTGATAGTCCCCGGGCTGCAGATTGGCGTTGATCACCTGGCTCAAGCCGGGCGCGATGTTCTCGCGCTCTTCGACCACCAGCACGCCATCGAGGATTTCCCATTCCACCGCGCGTTCGGAGCGATTGACGATGCGAAAGCTGTTGCGCCCGGCAGCCACGGTGAGCGCTGCCGGCTCGCAATTGTGCGGATGGATGTTCACCACGATTTCGTTCTGCGCACTGGCCTGACGTTTGCTCGAAGCGACTTGCGATGCGTAATAGAACAGGCCGCCAGCGGCGATCATCACCACCACCGAGGCGGCGAGCGCCAGACGCATCAGGCGCGGCGGCGCGCCATTGACTGGGTTGGACATGGAAGCCTTACTGATGAGTGGCAGGGGAGGAGTTGACCGGCCTCGGCGCGGCATGGGGCATGAAGAACGCCACCAATGCCACCACCAGGTAGATCAGGTAGGCGCCCAGGGTGCTGACCGTCGGTGCGTCCTGATAGCCGAACATGCCGGCCAGTACCGATCCGATCGGACCGTCCATGGGCAGTGTGGCGCTGATGTCGAAAACCACCGTCTGCAAACGGTTCCAGACACCGGCCTCGTGCAGGGCCATCACCGAGTTGGCGAGAATGCCTGCCGCTACCACCAGAATGAGCAATCCGGTCCAGCGAAAGAACAGCGACAGGTTCAGGCGCATGCTGCCCGAATAGATCGCGAAGCCGATGGCCACCGCCAGCAGCAGGCCGAGCAGGGCGCCGATGGGCGCACCGGGGCCTTCGCTCTGCTGGAACACGGCGAGCAGGAAAAACACCGTTTCCAGACCTTCACGGGCAACAGCGAAGAACACCATGGCGATCAGTGCGGCGACCTGGTGGCGCGAGCCGGTGAGGGCTTGATCCAGGGCCGCCTGCAGCGAGTGCTTCACGGAGCGCGCAACCTTGCGCATCCAGAACACCATGGAGGTGAGGATGACCACGGCCACCAGCCCGATCAGCGCTTCGAACAATTCCTGCTGTTTCTGCGGAAATTCCGCGCTCATCAACTCAAGGCCGCCGCCCACCAGCAGGGCCAAGGCCGCTGCCAGGAACACGCCGATCCAGACCGCTGGCATCCATTGACCACGACCAGTCTGTTTCAGGTAGCTGGCAATGATGCCAACGATGAGCGCGGCTTCAATCCCTTCGCGCAGCATGATCAAGAATGGAACCAGCACTTCGCACCGTTCAACGAGTAAATAGGATGCTAACTTGTAACATAATGATACTCATTATTAAACAGAGCGCTTGATCTTTGCGCCTAATGGAACCTGAAAATATCTTCAGGAAGATGACGACGTGAACACCTCCTGCCCCAGGCGGAAAACCAGCAGCGTGACTGAATCGGCATTGGCCATGATCAGCTTCGAGCGCACGTCGGGGTCGGTCCGGAAGGACACGCGGGCGTCGGCCAGGTTGGTCTTGCCCGTCAGTCGCAGAATCGTTTTGTGCTGACGTCCGTCGCTGGGGCGAAAATCGCGTCGACCATTGGAACCCATGCGAGTGAACAGCTTGGCAACCGGCGTACTCAATGACAGCGCATCCTGGCGGATCTTGAGCAGGCTGCGCGCATACACCTGCGACTGCCCATGCGTGCCGCCAAGGTCATCAAAATGCTGGTGCAGCGGCTGGAAGGTGTCGAGGTAAGCCAGGTCCACGGTCCTGAGCACCTGATGGCTGAGTTCGTGCAGCAGCGATGCGGCCTGATGGTGCGCATAGAGCTGCGCTGGAGTGCGTTCTCGACGGGAATACATCAGGGTCTCGATCGGCAGGTCGAAAAATTTCTCGGTCAGGAATATGCGTTTTCGCGGATCGCCTTCCCAGACGAAAGCGTGGTTGCCCTGATGGCCCACCTCGTTGAGCCCGTCCCAATAGCGCGGGGATGAGTGTGGATCCAGGGCATCGCTGGTCAGTGCGTCCAGCAACTGCACACAGCCACTGCGCAGGCGTTGCAGCATGGCCGGCGTGACGTCCACCTCGAACACGTCGGTCAGAATGTCCAGGGTCTGCGCCGGCAGGGGTATGTAGGGATATTTCTGGTTGAGATTTTTCAGCGCAATGCGCAAGCACTCGATTGCATGGGCATGGGCGCGTACGATCATCTGGTGATGACGAGGGTAGAGCTGGCGGATCTGCTCGCTGCCCTCCGCCAGAGTGATGTATACGTCGGGTATGTTGATGTCGGTGATCCAGGTGTCGTAGCTGTCCATCAAGGAATACCCGGCGCCCATTCGCGCAATCTCGAGATCGGCGTGCCACTTCTGCTGGTCATCCAGGGTGATGGTTGGCCCTTCACGGCCTTTGCTGACGATGTACCAACCTTGCTCGGCGCGCTTGACCTCCATGACCCTGCCATCGACGATGGCATAGCGATGCAGGGTGTCGGCGCTTTCATACATGTTGAGCAGGGCGTCATGCTTGAGCCTGTTCAACGCCACGTCGGTGACTTCCAGGGTGGCCAGTTCAGCACTTAGGCCGCGGTAGGACCGGTCCCCCACCAGCGCCCTGGGTACGTTGTCGGTGCTTTCGGCATCCTCGATTTCGCGCTTGAAATGCTCGGCGCTGCGGCGCGCACCGACGATGGAAGCCAGGGCGGCGACGAAGTCGGCCAGCGCCTCGCCCCAGTTTCTGCGACCGATCGCCTTGACCGAGTCGTTGAGCAACTGCTGAGATTGGTAAAGCGCCACCAGGGACCCGACGGCGCTGGGCAGGATCATCGCGCCTTGCTCGATTCCCAGCTTGACGATGTGACAGAACGCATTCCAGCTCGCTTCTCCCGAAGACATGGTCTGCTGGCGAGCCAGCAGTTGGATGAGCTGGAGATTGTCTTCGAACAGGTAGTACAAGGCGTTGCCTTGCTCTGGCTGATCGAGCAGGGTAATGGTCGGCGGTTTGCCCAGTCTCTGGCCGTCGTTGACTTCGGTGGTCCACGGGATATGAGGCTCGCTGAAGCCGGAATGCTCATAGCGTGAATGCACCTCTTCAGGCAGCCGGCTGAGGATCTGCGCCTGAAGCGTGGCGTTGGTCTTGACCTGCTCGAGCAACTGGGCCCGCGAAGCGTACTCGCGCAGAGTATCCGACTCGCCATAGCAGGTGTAGAGCACCACCGGACCGCTGTCGGGTTGCACCGGAGCGATCAAGTACATGCCACAGGCGATATCGGCTGGCATGCCCACGTCCGGGATCAACCCCAGCGGGCCAAGGGTGATCCTCTGGCCATTCAAAGGCTCGCGGGCCACGCCATCTGGCATCTCCACCACCTGGGCGATCATGTCGGTTGCCGCCGGGCTGATCTTGCCCTGCATTTCTCGTTCCATTGCGTTGCGCAGCATCTGCGCCGGCAGGGCCTTGGCGAACAGAAGACGGCGCAAGGCATAGTCACCGGAAGTCGTGGAAAGCCTGGCAGCCAGCAGCTTGCGGTATTCGCCGCCAACATCTGCGTCATCGACCACTTTGCGGACCTGGTGCGTGGTCGGCACATCCATGATCAGCGAGGGTGGGTCCAGGCTGATGTGCATTTCGCTGGACAAAGATCCGGAGAATTGGGTTATCGCCCACTCGGTCAGGGTTTTGGTGCGACTGTCCAGCGTACCTGTGCCCATCATGCCGCCACTGCTGATACCGCCGCCGCTGGTATCGGTCAGCTTGATCACTACCCGGTCCGGATTGTGCGGCCCTGCTGGCCAGAGCTTGGCCATGGACGTGCGCAAACGCGCGCGCGAGAAATCGCCGATGAATGGAATCTGCGCCAGGTAGCTGCTTTTCGTGTTGGCAGTGGCCAGGCAGCGTCCGAGGATGGCGGTGTAGCGGGAGAGCTGAACCGCGCTGGCGCGCTTGATCCAGGGCGGCAGCAGCTCGGCGAGCTGCACGTTGGCTGCATCGACGGCCAATCGGTCCAGACCGATGGTGAGCATGTCTTCACCCCGGCTGTAGTCGGCGTTGCGCTGAAACAGCTTGGCCGAGAAACCGCATTCGATGGCCAGCGCCATGTCGACGCCGATAGCGGTGAGCTGGCGATGACACTCGATCGCATCGAGCTCGGTGATGAAGTCGCCGGCAACCGCGCGGGTTTCCACTTGCACGCCTGACACCGTAGCGGCCTGAAAGTGTTCCAGCAATCTCGTCATCACGGCGGGGTCCAGGCCCCTGAGCCAGGGTGCGCGGGCATCGGGGTGGTTGATGGCGGCAGCGATGGTTTTTTTCATCTGCTGCAATGAGTCGAAGGCATACAGCCCATGGTGGCCGGACCACATCAGCACCGGGCCGCTCGGTTCGGAGTGGCGATGCAGCACGAACATGTCGATCAGCGGGACGGTGTTCGTTTCCGAAGGCGTTTTCAAATAGATGGCATGCACGTCGGTGTCGGTGGCATTGCGCAGGCGGGCCGTAGGGTAATCGACCACCGTGGCAAGCAGCTCCAGCAGCGCCTTGTCGATGGTGCCTTCGCGACGGGCGATGGCCAGGTTGGTACGCAGGCCGATTTCCCGCAGGGCCCGCCGCTGGCCTGGCAAGTCATAGGCACCCAGATAGGGCGGTTGCGCTGCCGACATCCGTCGGCGGACCAGGCGGCGGTAGGTTTGTGTCAGCGCCGGGCTGCAGGCCCGCACGAGCTGCTCTATCTGTTCGACGTCTGGCCAACTGACTTCCACGCCGGCCTGGTCCAGCACCCGATCTGCCGAGGTCAGCGAGGTCAAGATGGCGCCGCTGGTCCGCTCCAGAAAGTAGTCGGTCAGACCAACCGCGGCCAACTCCGGTGCGCCGGCAATGTGCAGGTGCAGCTCCTTGGCCGACAACGGCGACTGCATGGCCAGCAGGCCAGGTGCAAGCAGGACACGCACGCCGTCTTTGACGGCCAGGCTGCGTTGCACGATTGATCGTTGTCGAGTGCGCAGGGTTTCGATCTGCAGCAGCCAGTTGCTCTCACCCTGATCCTTGGCCTGTTCCACGGCCTGCACGACGGAGCCTTCGATTGGGTGGTCGGCATCGAGCCAGTGCAGACGAGGATGGACCAGATTGCGCAGATCCAGCGCCTGAGCGACGGCCAGAAGAGGCGAGGGGCGCAGCTCGGCCTTGTTGCCGAGCACTTCCGACACGCGACGGCGTTGCAGGTCGATCAGCCCATCTGCCAAGGCATCGAAGCCTGGCCCGGTCACGGCCAGGCGCTCGGGTACAGGCAGGATTGTCGTGTTGAACAGCCTTTGATCGCGCTCGACGACCCTCAGGCTGTCGCCTGCCTGGGAGGCCAGGCCCTGCAGATAGCTGTTCAACGCTTCCAGGTCGGCACAATGCGTCAGCCCCTGATCCGTGCTGAACAGGTGATACCCGAGGCTGCGCCGGTCGGCGTCGCTGATGATCAACAGACCGGGCCAGGCCACGGGCTTGTCGCCCGGTGCTCCGGGGGTATTGAACTGCAGGGTTTCCAGGCGCAGGCCGGCAGGCGGCTGCAGGGTCGCCACCGACTTGAGCAGCCCCAGTTGAGCAGTGCTGACGCGCAAATGGCTTTGTGCTTCGAGCACGGCGCTGAGGTAGGCCGTTTGCAGGCTGTCGCTCAGTCCATCTCGCAGGCTCACACGCTCGTTCGTGGGCGTGGCTTTCCAGAAATCGGCCAACGCGGCGGCATAGTGTGTAGGCAGTTGTGTCGTGGTCTCTTTCAGGGTCGTGCCGTAGCACCGCGCATCGGCCTCGCTCAATGTCTGCCCGTAGACGCCCAGGAATCGATGCTCACAATCGGGTTGCGGCAAGTCGGCCAGCACGTCCACAGCGGCATCGAGCAGGCGCTGCACATTGGTCACCGCCTGGGTCTGCCGGTCGATGCGGTGCACCTTGTGAGTGCGCGGGACGATAGGATCGCTGGCGGGCATCGCGGTACGCAGCGCTGCGGTCAGGCGTTGGTCGAGGATGTCGATCAGCCGCGGCAGTTGCTGCCAGGTGCGGTCAATCGCTTTGAGGCGCCGTGCCTGCGCCAGGATGATCGATTTCATCCAGCGCTTGAAGGGCGCCTGCGTCAGCGACAGCCATTTAGGCTCGCGCGTCTTGTCCCAGCGCCTGCTGACCTCGAGTTGCGAGCGGGCGACGAGTGCTGCGCGCAAGGCGGTGCCACTGTCGAACGGGAGGATGCCGGTCTGTGGCGAGTAATAGTACGCTGCCGGTTTGTCCGCATCGGCATGGGTGATGCGCAGCCCGCAAAAGACCCCAGGGTCGGCGTTGTCCAGCAGGCAGACCTGCATGTCGTCCGGGATGCTCGGTTGATCCGGCAGGCGACGCAGCCAGTCGTATTCGACGACGCTGATTTGCTCCGTGTCCAGGGCCTGAGTAAGTTGGCGAGACATGCACTGGGCAAGTTGACGCGAATGAAACCAGGGGAGGGTGTTGGCCATGATGCGCTCCATCGACGGTTCAGGCGGCGGGTGCCGGCCTGGGAGCGGTCAAGGCTAGAGCGATGCGATGGCGCGACAGCTGTACATATGTGACGGGGAGCGGGGTGAAAGACTCGGCGAACATGCCCCGAGTCGTGGTCGGGGCATGTCGTCGGTGCTGCGAGGCGGTGGTCAGACCGGAAACAGTTCACTCAGCTTCATGGCCAGCATCATGTCGCCTTCGGCGCGCAGCTTGCCGCCCATGAATGCCTGCATGCCGTCGGTTTCGCCGCTGACGATGCCTTTCAGGGTTTCGCTGTCCATGACCAGGGTCACGTTGGCGTCCGGGTTTTCGCCTTCCTGCAACTCGCAGGTGCCGTCCTTCACGAGCAGCGCGTACTGCTTGTCTTCGTCGGTGATGTTGAAACCGAATACCAGGTCCAGGCCTTTGGCGGCTTCCGGATTGAACTTGGCTTTCATGGCGTGTACGGCGTCAGCTACGGAGGTCATGGTGCGGTCCTTTTGTTGGAGGTATGCAACGATCGCGAGGGCTTGGGCGGCCTGACTCGATAGGGCAGGGAAAGTCCTGCGAGGTTAGGGGGGGTATCAACGCCTGTCAACGAATAATCATACGTGCGTTTGAATGGCTCGTTTGATGGCGATCGTTTCACGGCTGGCCCAAGGCTTTGCCCCCCGGTATGCTGGGCTCATTCCATCGCCCGCCTGGCTTGGCGGGCGTCATGCATGTAAGGAGTCACCGTGGAGTTTTTCGCCGATTACGCCGGATTTCTGATCCGCACCGTCACCGTGGTCGCTGCCATCCTGGTGGTGTTGGCCGCCATCGCGTCGCTGCGCGCCAAGGGTCGGCGCAAGCCGGCCGGCCAGTTGCAGGTCAGCAAGCTCAATGACTTCTACAAGGGCCTGCGCGAGCGGCTCGAGGGTGGGCTGTACGACAAGGACAAGCTCAAGGCCTTGCGCAAGGAACAGGCGAAAAACGAGAAGAAAGCCAAGAAGAAAAAGCCTGACAGCAAGCATCGGGTCTTCGTCCTCGACTTCGACGGCGACATCAAGGCTTCCGCCACCGAGAACCTGCGTCATGAAATCACCGCACTGCTGACCTTGGCCACCCCCAACGACGAAGTCGTGCTGCGCCTTGAAAGTGGCGGTGGCATGGTCCACAGCTATGGTCTGGCTTCCTCGCAACTGGCACGTATCCGCCAGGCCGGCGTGCCGTTGACCGTGTGCATCGACAAGGTAGCCGCCAGCGGCGGCTACATGATGGCCTGCATTGGCGAGAAGATCATCAGTGCGCCGTTCGCCATCCTTGGCTCCATCGGCGTGGTCGCGCAGTTGCCCAACGTCAACAAGCTGCTGAAGAAGCACGACATCGATTTCGAGGTGCTCACCGCCGGCGAATACAAGCGCACGCTGACCGTGTTCGGCGAAAACACCGAGAAGGGTCGGGAGAAGTTCCAGGAAGACCTCGACGTCACCCACAAGCTGTTCAAGAGTTTCGTCGCCCATTACCGCCCGCAGCTGTCGATCGACGATGTGGCCACTGGCGAGGTCTGGCTGGGCGTGGCGGCGCTCGACAAGCAGCTGGTCGACGAACTCAAGACCAGCGACGAGTACCTGGCCGAACGGGCTCGGCAGGCCGAGGTGTTCCACCTTCATTACGCCAAGGCCAAGAGCCTGCAAGAGCGTGTAGGCCTGGCGGCCAGCGGTTCGATCGAGCACCTGGCCGGCAAGGCCTGGGAGAAGCTCAGCCAGCAGCGTTTCTGGTAACGTCCAGCGTTATGTAGCACCGGGCGCTTCGGGCGCCTTGCTCCACTGGGCAATCTGCGGCATGTCGCCGTGGATTGCCTGGATTGGAGCGTACTTTTGGTTACCCCAGCACTCTTCCCACATGTCAGCGACACCCCCGCCCATTTCGCCGTCATCGCCAGCCATGTCCCCGACTGGTTGCAGGCGGCCGATCCCCCGGCTATCCGTGCCTACCAAGAGGCCTTGCGCCGCAGCCGCGCCAGCCAGGCGACGGCGCAGTACCTGGCCAGTGACTTTGTCGCCCCGGCCGATTTTGCCCGCTCCCGTCTGCAACAGGCATTCGACGCCGCGTTCGGTTCTGCGCAGGGTATTGATGTCACACGCGCCGAATGGGTCGAGTTCGACCGCGGCTCGGCCATCCTGGGCCGACCGCTCAACGTGCGTAGGCGCACCTTGCTGGAGGCCGCCATGGCCAATTTCAGCGAAGAGGAAGCGACCCCGGGCCACTTCACCAGCGACACGCTGCTCCTGCAGCCCGACGCCTTGCAGTTGAAGGTGAACGAGCAGGGACTGCGCTGGGGCTACAGCTGGCACTATCAGGTCAAGGATACAATCGCGGTGCAACCCCACCAATTCGCCAAGCTGTGCCGCGAACTTGATCTGGGCCAGGCTTACCAGCAACGCTTCAATGAAGTGTTCAGGCCCACGGCGATCCGCAGCCAGTGGGTCAAGGGTGCATTTCGCAGCAATATCCGCAGCGAGCTGGCCGTGCAGGCGCAACAGGCGTTGTTGCAAGGTCGTCTCGATGCACAGGCCTGCAAAGTGGTGCAGCAACTGATTGCGGACACGCCTGGCGTGGTGAAATGGGCTGGTCAGCCAGTGATGCTGTGCGATCTGCGGGGGCTGGTCACCTGGGTGCACGGCGGCACGGCGCTGCACGGGTTGATGTCTATCCAGACCAGCACCCAGTCAAGCGCGCCTTGTATCGTCTACATGCCCGGCGCTGCCGACGGTGCACTCAAACAGTATGAAAGCTTCGATGCGTTCAGCTCCGAATTGCGCCTGCGGTTGCGTGACGGTGAGTTCCAGAGCTATTTCGCCTCATTCGTGGCCGAGCCCGAGCGGCGTGAGTTCTTCCTGCGGCTGAACAACACCTTGCGTCCGCAACGGCTGAGTTGGGGCGTTGCCCAAGGGCCAGTGGACGATCCGGATGCCGATATCGGTTTACGCAGAACGGTCAACGCCGGGCCTCTGGTACCGATGCTGAACGAGGCGATGCTGGCCATACGCGAGGCGGCGGCTCGCTACTCAATAGTTCCGACTGCCGATATCGACACGGCCGAGCGGCAGGCGCGGTGGATGCACTACCTGCAGCAAGGGGTGACGCTACTCAACGTTGCGGCATTGTCCGTACCGGCTCTGGGCGTGCTGATGGCGGCCGCAGGCACCGTTCAGTTGCTCGGTGAGCTGTTCGTCGGTATGGACGACTGGACGCACGGGCAAACCGAAGAAGCGGCAGCGCACTTCTTCGATGTGGCCGCCAACCTCGCTTTGGTCGGGGCGACGGCTGCGGCCGGCGTAGCGTTGGCGCGCAGTCCGTTCGTGGCCGGCATGCTGCCGGTCGTCGATCGGGCCGGACGTACCTGCTTGTGGCCAACGACCCTGGAAGCCTTCGCGGCCCGCGAACCGTTGCCGGAGACGGTCGTGCCGAATGCGCAATGGCAATATGCGCATGGCGGCAGTAATTATATCAAGCATGAGGGGTTGTTCTACCGACAGAGCTACGACGTCAAGACCGCCTCTTGGTACATCGAACACCCTGCAGCCGACGTCGATTATCGGCTGGCCCTGACTCACAACGGCGAGGGCGCCTGGCGCGCCGACCACGAAGACCCGGGGCGGTGGACGGCCATCCAGGCGTTGCGCCGGTTCGGACCCGCGCTCGAGGGGCTCGACGATGCCGCGCTGCAACGGGTCCGTCAGGTCAGCGGGATCAGCGGGCGCCAGTTGCGCCAGCTGCATCGCTCCGGGGGCAAATTACCGGCGCTGATCAGGGCGTGCGTCGATGACCTGCGCGCCGAACAAACAGTGCTGGCGCTGCCGGCGAACGAGCGTGTGGCTGCGCTGGCAGGTCTGCGCAAGGTTGCGCCGGTACTGGCTGCCGATCACCCGGCGGCGCCGTTGCTCAGGGACTTTCCCGGCCTGCCGCAGGTGGTCGCCGAGGAACTCGCCGCTAGCGCCAATGACCGCGAGCGAACGCAGCTCGTTAGCGCGTCCCAGGTCCCGCTGCGCTTGGCCAGCCAGGCACGCTCGAGCCTGTGGGAGGTGCAGCTCAATCGCGCGATCCTCGGCTTGACCGGCGCGGGCAATGGACAAACCGCGACACTGCGAAAAGGCCTGATGGCGGGCATGACCGAGCAGCAGCAGCGAACCCTCTTGCCTCACAAGCTCTTGGCCATGGCAGTCAGGGATCGACCACGGGCCGCTCGGCTCATTGGCCAGCGCCGCCCCAGAGCCTTCCTGGCGCCCGAGCGCATGGCAGGAGACCGCTGGGGATATCGTCTGAGCGGCCGCGGCGGTCGTGGCGACGAGGGCCGGAATGAAATGGCGCAACCCACGCAGCCCCTCAGCGCTGTGCGGCAACAGGCACGCGTCGACGAAGGACGACGACTGGATGCCTTGCTTGGCCGCTGGGCACAGGAAACCACCACCACACCCGGTGCCGACGGGCAAGCCATTGCGGTCGCCAGCGCAGATCGCGAACTGGCGCGCCAGCGCATCATGGCCGCCTGGCGGGGCGAGGCACCCCTGGCGCAGGACGACGCCGGAGAACTGTCTCAGGTGCTCGACCTCTCGGAGTTGCGCATCGGCGCACTGCCCGTGCTGGAGGGAGACTTTTCCCGGGTTCGCTATCTGTCGTTGGAGCAATGTGGGCTGACGGAGTTGACGCCTGGGTTTCTGGAAATGTTTCCCCATCTGGAGCATCTGGAATTACAGAGCAATTACCTGACCCGCATCCCGCCGGGTATCACGGCGTTGAGCGAACTGCAGATGATCGCGCTCGACGATAACCGTCTGCAGGCCTCGCCGACGATGTTCGATGAGGTGGCGTCGTTGCCCAGCCTGCAAGCACTGGTGCTGCGTGACAACCCGATGCAGCTGCCCGAGCCCGCGGTGCAGCGCCTGGCCAACCTGTCCTCGCTGCGTTACCTGGCCCTGGACAACACGGATGGCCAGGCCATGGCCGAGCACTTGCCCATCCTGGCCAGGCTGCCGAACCTGGAAAGCCTCTGGCTGGGGCGCAATGGCATGACCTTGACCCCTCAAGCCATGCAGGCCCTGGGCAGCCTGCGCAGCCTGGACTATCTTAACTTGTCGGGCAACCCGCTGGGTCCGCACCTGGACCTGAGCCTGCTGGAGGACATTGGCGCCTTGGGCCTGCGCGACTGTCAGTTGCAGCAGTGGCCCAGTGGCTTGACGGCCTTGATGGATCGTCAGCCGATGCGCCTGCGCTGGGTCGAGTTGGACGACAACCCTATCGTCGAAATACCACCGCTGCATGCGCTGGCTTTTTTTCGCGGCGAACCTCGAGTGCCTCGCCCCTTGAGTCTGTCTTTCACACACTTGAACGCCGTTGCAGTCAGCCGCTTGCAGGCCGTAGGCGTGGTGTTCGACTACCTGCAGATTCTCACCCAATCGGCCGACGTCGAAGCTGCCGCACGGCTTGCCGGCCTGCGCGCGATGCCGGGCAGCGAGCGCTTCGTGCAGATTCTGGGCAGGCTCAGCGATACGGCGGACTACCGCACGGTCCCGGTCAGTCTGGCCGAACGTGCCTGGAGGGTCATCGACGCGGCAGCGGCGTCACCCTCCCTGCGCGAGCAACTGTTCGCCATCGCCCAGCGCCCGGAAACCTGCGGCGATCAGGTGATGGCCCTGTTTGCCGACCTGGAACGGCAACAGATGTATCACCAAGCCGCCGACCCCGCCCTCGACGGCCCGCAGCGCAGTGGCCAATTGCTCGGATTGTCACGCAGCCTGTACCGCCTGGACCGCGTCGACAGCCTGGCGCTGGCCGATGTGCGGGCCCGTGCTGCTGCGCGCGATATCGACGTGGACGAAATGGAAGAGGTTGAGGTGTTGCTGGCCTACCGGATTGGCCTGAGCGCACGGCTGGGTTTGTTGAACCAGCCCCATGGCCTGCTGTTCGGGGCTATCGAGCCGGTGACGCCGGCGCAGCTCGACACGGTGGCCAGCCAGGTGCTGCAGCAGGAAAGCGATGCAACGCTGCTGGAGTGGCACATGAGCCAGGAGTACTGGCTCGATTACCTGCGCCGTGAACACCGGGTTCGGCTCGACGCCGCACGCGCACCCTGGCTCGCGCGGAAAGCGCAGCTGCAGGCGCGCGACTACGACAGCACCTATGACGAAACGCTGGTCAGCCTGCAGGTCGAGCTTCAAGCCGCCGAAATGACGGTTCTGCGTGCCCTGACCCAGGAGGCCATGGCGCAGTAGACACCCCGGGGCGACTGCGGTGCATGATTACCGCAGCCGCCTTGGGCATTGCTGGTTTTCTGGACGTTTCATGAAGCCAGGAAATCCAAGCATGTCTACCACCGATACTGCATTGCCGGGGCGCCACGATGCGTTCATTCGCGAGCGCATCCCTGCGTGGGTCACGGCCATCGGCACGACGCAACTGAATCAGTTGCAGCGAACGCTGGTGTCCGAACAATTCACCGTCGACGGCCCACAGCCCTGGTTCACCGCCGCGTCCAGCGAGCTTCGCGAGGCCTTGCTGTCGGCACAGGCCCTGCGCCAGCGCTGTCGTACCGATCTGGGCCAGGCGCTGGCCGGGTTCAAGAGTGTGATCGCTTTCGCCGAACCGATCCTGGCCGAAGCCATTCGGATGCGTTTCGGTACCCCGTTGAATGTCCATGCCACCGATTTCGTTCGTATCCAGACGCGCGAGCACTTGCTGGGTCTGGAAAACGATTACGTGCCGCAGCCTGAACAGCTGCTGATGGCCGCCCTGGGCAATTTCGTCGCCGATCCGGATTTTCATCCGCGCACAGTATTGGCGCCGTCAGGCAGCGTCAAAAAGACCGGACCGTTCCCGCGAGGACCTTTCACCAGCCGCTTCGAGTACCGCATCGACAACCCGTTGCCGATCGAAGCTGGCCGGTTCGCAAGCCTGGTCCGCCAGCTGGATCTGGGTCGTCTTTACCAAACACACCTGAGCGAGGTATTCGAGACCACGGCCACCCGGGCTGCGGTGGCAAGCGCGGTGGACGCTGCTCGCAGGGCCCAGCTGCGTGTGCTGGCCCATGTCGCACGGATGAAGCAGCAGATCGACGAGCAGGGCTTCAGGGTGGTCGAAGGCGTGCTCGCAGGGCGCGCCGAGCGCTGGGCTGGGGGCCTGGTGCAGTGCTCGCGGCTGACCCTGCTTGGCTCGGCTCTGCACGATGTGGTCGTAATCGGCCCGGCACGCGGTACGGGACAGGCCACGGCGGCCTCGCCGTGTCTGGTCTGGCTGCCCGGCGATCCGCACGCACCGCTCAAGCAGTACGCTTCATCGGCCGAGTTCGTCCAGGCGCTGGCCGCGGACTTGATCAAGCCCGACTATGCCCGCAGCTTCCTGGCGCGCATCGCCCAGAGTGAGCGCGCCGAGTTCCAGGCGCGCCTGGAGCGACGGCTGTGGCGCAGCGAGAACGTCGACCGCGGGCGCAAGATAGCCGTGGTCAATGGCCGCCCCAATCTGGACATCGTCGAGGTCCTGGTGAAGGGCGAGCTGTTCGCCCACCTGCACGATCGCCACGTGGACTGGCTCAAGGCCGAAGCGAAGGGGCTGGCGGTACCCACCGATCGGATCGACGCCGATCAACGTCAGGCGCGCTGGAGCGAATGGCTGGAGGAGGGCGTTTCGCTGATGAATCTGGCAGCGCTGTTCGTTCCGGCACTTGGCGAGGTGATGGCGCCCGTCATTGCCCAGCAGTTGATCAGCGAGGTCTATCACGGTGTCGAGGCATGGGAAGATGGCCGCACCCATGAAGCCTTCGAACACTTCAAGGGCATCGTCGGCAACCTGGCGTTGGCCGTGGTTGCCCACGGCGTTGCCGCCGATTTCGGCACGACCTACCGCAGTGACGGGGTGGTCGAAGAGATGCAGCCGGTGAGGTTGCCCGACAGCAGCCAACGTCTGCTGCACCCGGATCTGCAGGGCTACCGGGCAGCGGACCTGCCCCCTGCTGTCGAGGCTGATGGCAACGGCGTCTACCGGTACCTGGGCAAGACGTTCATCAAGCTCGACGATCACATTCATGAGGTGCAACTGAACGCCGAACAGACCGAGGGCCATCTGCTTCACCCCAGCTCATCCACCGCCTATCGCCCAAGCGTTCGGCACAATGGCGCCGGCGCGTGGCAGCACGAGTTCGAGCAGCCGTTGCAATGGCAAGGCGCCAGATTGATGCGGCGGTTCGGCGCCATGACCGAGCGGCTCAGCGACCAGGACTTGCTGACCCTGGCGGAGATTCATGCGGTGCCCGAGGATCGATTGCGACGCCTGCACGTCGAGCAGCAACCCATGCCAGCAGCCCTGCACGAGGGTGTCGTTCGTTACCGCGCCCATCAGGACGTTGCGTCTCGCGTACCCCAGCAGGGTGCACAGGGGGCTGCAGATGAAGAAGATGCGCGCCTGTGGGCCTCTTTGGTCGAGCGCCAGCAACCCGCTGCCAGCGACGAGGCTCGGGTCCTGTGTCGTGATTTTCCAGCACTGCCAGTGCGAATCGCCAATGAAATCGGCGCACAGGTGAGTGACGCCGAGCGCTCCCGCATACTCGACGCGCAACGCTTACCTCTGCGTGTGGCCGAGCAGGCCCGCGCCCGGTTGGCACAGTGGCGTGCGAGTCAGGCCTGTAGCGCGCTCTTTCTCGAAACCGGCGGCTCTGCGGACCGCGACACGCTGGTGCTTGGCCTGTTGCCCAGCCTGCCGGGATGGACAGGCAGGGTACGCATCGAACTGCGCAGCGGTGGCGTGGCCGGAGGAGTGACGGCGGCGGCGGGCGCTGAACTTGACAGCGAACTCAAATACATTGTTGCCCGCGACGGGCGTTACCGGGCCTTCGATGCGCACGACCAGGAGCTTGGCGGCTGGATGGATCTGTACAGCGCCATCTGCCGCGCATTGCCGGATACCGAACGCGCGGCACTGGATCTCACTACCAGCGCCGGTGAGGCCCTGCAGCAGCGAATGATCGGCCTGGTCAAGGCTGATCGCCCGCGCGTGTCGCGACTGCTGAAGCAGCGCCAGGTGCAGCCATGGTTCAAGTCGCCGCAACGCCACGCTGCGGGCATCGGCTACGCGCTCAGCGGGCGGGGCCAGCCAAGCTTCTGGCAGAACCGGCGGTTGCGCAACCTCTACCCAAGTTTGTCGAAGACGAGTCTGCAGCTGTTGCGGGACTCCCTGGTACGGCCTGACGAATCGTTTGAAATTGCACTCCAGCGCCTGGAGCAGGAACTGCAGGTATTGCAGCGCGAACTCAAGGCCTGGCGGCGCCGCGAGCCTGCGCAGGTGCGCCGGGAACAAGTGGCTCGGGATATCATCAGTGCCTGGCGACGCGAGACCACCACGCTGGATCTCAGCGGGCAGCCGGTGGGCGAGTTGCCTTTGATTGTCGCCGACTTCAGCCATGTGCGGCACCTGCGCATGGGCTTGATGGGGTTGCAAAGCGATCCGTCCTTCTTCCTGTCGGTCTTTCCCAATCTCCTGAGCCTGGATCTGACCAACAACTGGCTGACCAGCATTCCCACGCAGGTGCGCGCGTTGACCAAGCTCATGACGCTGGAACTCGACGAGAACCGCCTGTCTCTCGCGCCCGACATGTTCGATGCATTGATCAGCCACCCGACCCAGACGGCACTGCGCTACCTGGGCCTGAAGCGCAGTTTCGTGACCCGAGTGGTCGCGGGGGAGGCAGTGGATAACGTGCTGCCTGCCGCGGCGATGCAAACGCTCGCTCGAATCCCTCACTTGCGAGCCTTGGATCTGGCGAGCAACGCGCTGACCCTGGACGACGCTGCCTGCGTGGCGTTGGGGCAATTGCGCGAACTGGAAACCTTGCGCCTGCAGCGCAATCACATTCACCTGACCGAGGCAGGACGCAGCGCGCTGGCAGGCCTGACCCGCCTGCAGACCCTTGATTTGAACGGCAACCCGCTGGGACTACCGCCGGTGGTCGAAGGGATGCTGTCGCTGCGCAATCTGGGTTTGAGCGGGACCGGTATCGATACCTGGCCGCCGGGCCTGACGCAGGTCTTCAATCGTCTACCCCAGGTGATCAGGATCGCCAACCTCAGCAGCAACGAGATCGTTCGCGTGCCCGTTCTGGAGCACAGCGCCATGGCGCAGATCAATCTGAACCTGCTCAACCCGGGTCGTCCGGTGCTCAACCTGGACAACAATCCATTGTCGGAGCGCAGTCGCCAGCGGCTACGTCGAGCGGGGCTGTTTCCGCGTCGGCGTTGGACCGGCGGGGCGGGCGCGCCGGCTCCGGCTGTGGCCGATCAGCGCTGGCTCGAAGGCTGTGATCCAGCGCTTGCGGCGCGCATTGCGGACGACCGCCGCAGTGAGGGGGCGGCTGCTTTCTATCGAATCATGGATCAGGTCACCCGCACGGCGGGATATACCCGCCATGCCCGGCTGTACAAACGACGCATGTGGGCGATCATGGAGGCGCTGGTCCCGCCGACAGTGCTGGCCGAAGGCGACGGGCTGGGCGTGGTGGACCTGCGCCAGCAGCTCTTCGATCAGGCAACCTTGATCGAGAACACCTGCGGCGATGGTATCAGTGTGGTGGTAGACGACTTCGAAACCCGAGTATTGGCATGGCAGGCTGCATCCACCGCCATCGACGGTGGGCCGGCGATGCTCAAGCCGTTGTCGAGGTTGAGTCGCCAGCTGTACAAGACTGCGCTGGTGGATGAATACGCCGTGCGCATCACCCAGGCGCGTCTGGATCGGCGCGAGGCGCTACTGGCCGGCAATCCTGCCCCTTCCCTGTTGCCGTACGACCAGCTCGGCGACCCGGTGTTGCGCGCCATCGCGCCGGACGAGGTAGAGATTCGCCTGCGATTGCGTGAGTTGTTGCAAAAACGTCTGGGCCTGCGGCAGCAACCCGAGACACTGTACACCGAGCAGATCGGCTCAGCCGCCGTGGAGCATGTCGCCCGCGCCGTGCTGGAACGCGCCACGGACGCCGGGCTGACCCATTGGCTGGTGGATCAGCCGTTCTGGCAGTTGTACCTGCACAAAGTGTACTCGGCGCGCCTGAACACGCTTTCGGAGTTTTGGGCCGAGGTTATCAATCACTTCGAGGAAGCCCTGGATACGCACGGCGAATTCACCGACGAGGCGGCGCGGCTGACGCGTGTATTGCAGGAGCTGAAGACGTTGGCGCCCGATGTGGTGTGGCAGACCGAGCAGGGCAGTGCTGCGAAGGTGGTGCTGACCGAAAAGGCCACGCTTGACCTCTACGCAGTCATCGATCAGGCCCGTCGAAAGGCGTTGGACGTGCTCTACCGAGAGCTGACCGAGGCAGTGCTGGTCGGTTCGTAGGCGGCAGCACGCCGCGTAATGCCGAGGTGCAACCGCCGCATGGGAACAGGCGCGGCGGTTACAGCCTGCAACGGCGACTCAGCGGCGACGGAACAGTGGCAGCGGTTCGTCGGTGGCGGCCTGGTAGCTCACGGAAAAGTCCTTGAGACTTTCCAGAGCTTCGTAGGGATCCTTGTCGGCGCGCAGCGCGAAGGCATCGAATCCGCAACGGTGCAGGTAGAACAGCTGGTCGCGCAGCACGTCGCCGATGGCGCGCAGCTCGCCTTTGAAGCCATAGCGGTCACGCAGCAGGCGGGCATTGGAGTAATTGCGCCCATCGGTGAAGGCCGGGAAGTTCAGGGCGATGACCTGGAACTCGTTGGCCACCTCACCGATTTCCTCGGCTTCTTCGTCGCTGTCCAGCCATACGCCCAGGCCGCCGTCACGGGCCTTGAGCGCCGAACCGTGCTCGCGCCACAGGGCGAGGGGCACGATCAGATCGTCGCAGTTGCTGATGCCGTCGAATGAGGTGTCCTTGGGCAGCAGGTGCCAGGTTTCGTCGACGACTTCGTTGTTCTTAATGATTCGCTGCATAGACGCGCTCCTTGAAAGGGTCGATGCCGATTCGCTGATAGGTATCGATGAAACGCTCGTCTTCGGTGCGTTTTTCCACGTACACGTCGATCAGCTTGGAAATGACATCCGGCATGGCGTCCTGGGCGAACGACGGGCCAAGGATCTTGCCCAGGCTGGCGTCGCGGCTGGCGCTGCCACCCAGGGACACCTGGTAGAACTCCTCGCCTTTCTTGTCCACGCCGAGGATTCCGATGTGGCCGACGTGGTGGTGACCGCAGGCGTTCATGCAACCGGAGATATTGAGGTCGAGCTCACCGATGTCGAACAGGTAGTCCAGGTCGTCGAAACGGCGCTGGATGGATTCGGCGATCGGGATCGACTTGGCATTGGCCAGTGAGCAGAAATCACCGCCTGGGCAGCAGATGATGTCGGTCAGCAAGCCGATGTTCGGCGTGGCGAAACCGCCTTCGCGCAGCTCGTTCCAGAGGCTGAACAGCTGCGCCTGTTCGACGTCGGCCAGAATGATGTTCTGCTCGTGAGAGGTGCGCAACTGGCCGAAACTGTACTTGTCGGCCAGATCGGCGACGGCGTCCAGCTGCTTGTCGGTCAGATCGCCTGGGGCCACTCCGGTGGGCTTGAGCGACAGGGTCACGGCCACGTAGCCCGGCTTCTTGTGGGCCAGGGTATTGCGCGAGCGCCAGCGGGCGAAACCCGGATGCTGGGTGTCCAGCTGGGCCAGGTTGGCGGCGAAGTCGGGCAGGGCCTTGTACTCAGGGTCGACGAAGTGCTTGGCCACGCGGTGCAGTTCGGCCTCGGTCAGCGTGGTGCTGCCGCCGCGCAAGTGCTGCATCTCGGCGTCGACTTTCTGTGCGAAGACTTCCGGCGTCAGGGCCTTGACCAGAATCTTGATGCGGGCCTTGTACTTGTTGTCGCGACGGCCATAGCGGTTGTACACGCGCAGGATGGCATCGAGGTAGCTGAGCAGGTCCTGCCAGGGCAGGAACTCGTTGATGAACGCGCCTACGACCGGGGTGCGGCCCAGGCCGCCACCGACCAGTACGCGGAAGCCCAGTTCGCCGGCGTCGTTGTGCACCGGCTCCAGGCCAATGTCGTGCACTTCGATGGCTGCGCGGTCGGTGCTGGCACCATTGACGGCAATCTTGAACTTGCGCGGCAGGTAGGCAAATTCGGGGTGGAACGTGGTCCACTGGCGGACGATCTCGCACCACGGACGCGGGTCGATCACTTCATCGGCGGCGACGCCGGCGAATTGGTCGGTGGTGACGTTGCGCAGGCAGTTGCCGCTGGTCTGGATCGCGTGCATCTGCACGGTGGCCAGCTCGGCCAGAATATCGGGAATGTCTTCCACGGCCGGCCAGTTGAACTGCACGTTCTGTCGCGTGCTGATGTGCGCGTAGCCTTTGTCGAAGTCGCGAGCGATCTTGGCCATCATGCGCGTCTGTCGCGATGTCAGCTGGCCATAGGGCACGGCGACGCGCAGCATCGGGGCAAAACGCTGGATGTAGAGGCCGTTCTGCAGGCGGAGCGGGCGAAATTCTTCTTCGCTCAGTTCGCCAGCCAGGTAGCGGCGGGTCTGATCTCGGAACTGCTTGACGCGGTCCTCGATGATCCGTTGATCGTACTCGTCATAAACGTACATGGTGATCCTGTTCTCAGGCTGTCTTGTCGCATCATCAGAAAAGCACGCGCACGGTCGCGGGCTCTCGACAGAGCCGACGGAAGATAACAGTTTGTAAATAGACGTAAAAGTGATGTTTGAGTATATGCACAGAACCAGAATGCATATGCCCAAGGTACCTGTCACCCCGTAGGAGCGGTCATCGGCCGCGAAGGGCGCACCGCGGAGTGCCTGCGGGACCGCAGTGACCTTTTCGCGGGCAGAGCCCGCTCCCACAGGTATCGCAATCACCCCGTAGAAGCGGTCATCGGCCGCGAAGGGCGCATCGCAGAGTGCCTGCGGGACCGCAGTGAGCTTTTCGCGGGCAGAGCCCGCTCCCACAGGTATCGCAATCACCCCGTAGGAGCGGTCATCGGCCGCGAAGGGCGCACCGCGGAGTGCCTGCGGGACCGCAGTGACCTTTTCGCGGCCACTGACCGCTCCTACGGGTATCGCAATCACCCTTGTCGCGAAGGCCGCAATGCGGATCCAGGTGGATCAAAGGGCCTTGCTGACGTGAATGTCGCTGATATTCGCCGCATCTTCGCCATGCAAGGCAGCGAGCGCAGCATGTGCTTCTTCCAGCGAGCCGGTGGCCAGGTGGGCGAAGTCCCAACGGCGCTGGCCGTCGAGGTTGTAGCGGATCACATACTTGATCATGGGCGCGCCTGCATCAGGTGAATTTCGAAGCCGTGCGGCGCACGATCTTGATCTTGTGGGTGAAACTGCTCTTGCGTGCCACGCTGGACAGCTTGGTGCCCGCAGTGTCGATGGTGATGTTCCAGAAACCGGTGCTCGGTGCGCTGATCTTGGCCGGGAAGGTATCGAACGCGCCGCCGTGGTAGGTATGTCGACCACCGTTCTTGAAGCTGCGGAAATTGGCATCGCTCATCAGGCGGATGTTGCAGAGCTGGGAGCACTCGATGACGACCAGGTCATCTTCATTGAGGTGCTCGCGCTGGTGAACGAATTTCATGGGCTCTCCACTGTTGCAGGTGCGCGAATTACAGATGCGCGCAAAAGCGCAACGATATCATGCGCGTCGCGAGACGGATAAATTCTACCGATGCATGGAGCAAATTCATGACCTTGCGGTCACAGGGTATTTAATGACGGAGATGCATCATGAAGTGGGCCTGGTTGACGGCAGTGGTATTGCTCGGTGGTTGTGCCACCGTGACGGACATCGAGAAAAGCCCCGAGACCATGAGCGTGATTTCCGGCAAGACCCCCAAGGAGTATTCAACCTGCGTGGTCGCCCAACTGAGCGACAGCCGTGGGCCGTCGCTGATCGAGCAGAAGCATGACGGCTATCGGATCATCGTTCCGCAGAAACTCTCCAAGGATCCAGCCGCCGTGCTGATCGTCGACGATCGTTCCGGCGGCAGCAGCATCAAGGTGCACGAACGTCTGTCGAACGTACCGCTGCGCCCGGCCGATGTGCGTCAGGCGGCCGAGAAATGCATTTCCGGCTGAGCCGTTTCTACTTGCACACCACCACAAGGCTGCGGGTCTGGTAATTGCCAAGGTCGGCATCCGCCAGCCCGACCTCGCCGGTGCGCCGCGGTACACCCTGCGTCGCGACCGTCTGATAGCCGGCAGGGCACTCCAGGCGGGCTTGTTCGTCGCACTTGTCCCAGGACATGGCTTGGCCCGAGCAATCGATGTTCAGGCCCTGTTGGCCGTTCTTGAGAATGGTGGGCGAGGTGCTGGCGCATGCCGAAACGGCAAGCACGGCAAGGGAGGCCAGGGTAGTGCGCAGGAGGGTGCTCATCGGGCGGGATTCTTCAGGTAGACAAGGGGGCCGCTATGCGGTGGCGCAATGCTATACACTGGCAGGCGGCAAGGGTAGTTGTGCAAGGAAATTTTCCGTTGCTCGACCGGTGTAGCAATATTTACCTTGCAGTGGAACTATCTGCATCAGGATTTCTCTATCAACCAATCGGTTGGCCAGCGGCAGGCATTGTTAGGTAGTCGACGCCTGAACCCGACTGTGCCGTAACTCGTCAGCATTGCTCTTCTGTAAGGACTCACATGATCAAGAAATGCTTGTTTCCAGCGGCCGGCTACGGTACTCGCTTCCTGCCAGCGACCAAAGCAATGCCCAAGGAAATGCTGCCGATCGTCAACAAGCCACTGATCCAGTACGGCGTTGAAGAGGCCCTGGAAGCTGGCCTGAGCCAGATTTCCATCGTGACCGGTCGCGGCAAGCGCGCGATCGAAGACCACTTCGACATCAGCTACGAGCTGGAAACCCAGATCAAGGGCACCGAGAAGGAAAAGTACCTGGTCGGCATTCGCAAGCTGATCGACCAGTGCACCTTCTCCTACACCCGTCAGGTGCAGATGAAAGGCCTGGGCCACGCCATCCTCAGCGGTCGCCCGCTGATCGGCGACGAGGCGTTCGCCGTGGTGCTGGCGGACGACATGTGCGTGAATCTGGACGGCGACGGTGTGCTGCAGCAGATGGTCAAGCTGTACAACCAGTTCCGCTGCTCGATCGTCGCCATCCAGGAAGTCGATCCCCAGGAAACCCACAAGTACGGTGTGATCGCCGGCGACATGATCCGTGAAGATATCTTTCGCGTGACCAGCATGGTTGAAAAGCCACAGCCTGAAGATGCGCCGTCGAACCTGGCCATCATCGGCCGCTACATCCTGACCCCGGACATCTTCGACCTCATCGAACAGACCGAGCCAGGCAAGAGTGGCGAGATCCAGATCACCGATGCCCTGATGAAGCAGGCCCAGAACGGTTGCGTGCTGGCCTACAAGTTCAAAGGCGAGCGTTTCGACTGCGGCGGCGCCGAAGGCTACATCGACGCCACCAACTTCTGCTTCGAAAACTTCTACAAGACCGGCAAAGCGTTCATCTGACGCCCAATCGGTTAGCATGATCGACGCCGCTGCCCTCTGGACAGCGGCGTTCTTGTTTATGGCTACGGCCCGCGTGCGGGCCGTGCAGGTGCCAGGAGAGCAACATGAGCTATGACTTCGATTTATTCGTGATTGGCGCCGGTTCCGGCGGCGTGCGTGCGGCGCGTTTCGCCGCAGGGCTCGGCGCGAAAGTGGCAGTGGCTGAAAGCCGCTACCTAGGCGGCACCTGCGTCAATGTTGGCTGCGTACCCAAGAAGTTGCTGGTCTATGGCGCCCACTTCGCCGACGACTTCGAGCATGCCAGCGGCTTTGGCTGGAGCCTGGAGAAACCTTCGTTCGATTGGCCGACGCTGATTGCCAACAAGAACAAGGAGATCGAACGGCTCAACGGAATCTATCGCAACCTGCTGGTGAACAGCGGTGTGAAGCTGCTGGAAGGCCACGCACGCCTGCTGGATGGGCACACGGTCGAAGTGGATGGCCAGCGTTTCAGCGCCGAGCACATTCTGATAGCCACCGGTGGCTGGCCGCAGATTCCCGATGTGCCGGGTCGTGAGCATGCCATCACCTCGAACGAAGCGTTTTTCCTCGAGCAATTGCCCAAGCGGGTCATCGTAGTCGGCGGCGGCTACATTGCCGTCGAGTTCGCCGGGATCTTCAATGGCCTGGGCAGCGAAACCACCTTGCTCTATCGCGGCGAGATGTTCCTGCGTGGCTTCGACGGTGCGGTGCGCAAGCACTTGAGCGAAGAGCTGACCAAGCGGGGCATGAACCTGCAATTCAATTCCGATATTGCCCGCATCGACAAGCTTGACGACGGCAGCCTCAAGGTGACCCTCAAGGACGGCCGCGAGCTGGCGGCGGACTGCGTGTTCTACGCTACCGGGCGCCGGCCGATGCTGGATAACCTGGGGCTGGAAAATACCGGCGTGCAGCTGGACGACAAGGGTTTCATCCAGGTCGACGAGCAGTTCCAGACCACCGAGCCGTCGATTCTTGCGCTGGGCGACGTGATTGGCCGGGTGCAGCTGACCCCGGTGGCGCTTGCCGAAGGCATGGCCGTGGCACGTCGCCTGTTCAAGCCCGAGCAGTATCGCCCGGTGGACTACAAGCATATTCCGACGGCGGTGTTCAGCCTGCCGAACATCGGCACCGTGGGCCTGACCGAAGAAGAGGCGCGGGACCAAGGGCATTCGGTACAGATTTTCGAGAGCCGTTTCCGCCCCATGCAGTTCAGCCTGACCCACAGCCAGGAGCGCACCCTGATGAAGCTGGTGGTCGATGCAGATACCGACAAGGTGCTGGGTTGCCACATGGTTGGCCCCGATGCGGGCGAGATCGTTCAGGGCCTGGCAATTGCGCTCAAGGCAGGTGCGACCAAGCAGGTGTTCGACGAAACCATCGGCGTGCATCCTACCGCTGCCGAAGAGTTCGTGACCATGCGTACCCCGGTCGACGCCTGAGCCTGCGGCCTGCCGGTCAGTCAGGCAGGCCTACCACGGCAGCGTATTCCTGCAGCGCGGCGTCATGGCTGATACCCAGTTTTTCCATGGCGCAGCGTTTCTGCCGGCTTATGGTTTTTTCGCTGCGCTGCAAACGCGCAGCCACGTCGCGTCCGCTCATGCCTCCCACCAGCAACTTCAGCACTTCCAGCTCACGCGTCGACAGCCGTTCGTGGGCGCCTCGGTGTTCCACCTCATGCTCCGCCAGGCGCCGGGTGAAGCGTGCGCTGAGGTAGTGGTTGCCGCGCATCAGGCTGTAGGCAGCGGTGCTCAGATGGCTCAGGCACTCCTGCTTGTCGTACAGACCCCGCGCGCCGCTATCGAGAATGGCGCGCAGCACCATGGGATTGTCCAACGTGGTCAGCACCAACACCGGCAGGCGTGGGTAGCGAAGACGCACCTGGCGCAGCAGGGCCAGGCCGTCGCCACCCTCGAGTTGGGGCATGCGGTAATCGGTAATCAACAGATCGCACGCCTGTTGCTGCAGTGATTCAAGCACTCGGTTGGCGTTTTCGGCCTCGCCGACCACGCTGAAGCGCGCACGCGGTGCGCGCTCGAGGGCAATGCGCAGCCCGAGTCGAACGGCCGAGTGGTCGTCGGCCACGATGGTTTTTATAGTCACCTGGTTGGTCTCATCTGCGGAAGCGGGCCTCATGCTATCCGGCGGTCCCAGGCGTGGCTGTAGGTAGGTCGTGGGCACGACTGTGCGAAAAGTCGACAAAAATCGGTGTCATTGCCCTGTGTTCATATTTCTTCTTTATTATGGGTAGCTTCGATAGGCAAAACCAATCGACAGCATCCAGTTTGCCAATGAGCTATCAATCGCACATCTGGTTAGGATGCTGCCTATCGAATTCAAACACGATTTCAACCCCCTGAAGGAGAGTCACCGATGCCGATCATCAACAGCCAAGTCAAGCCGTTCAACGCTACCGCTTACCACAATGGCGCTTTCGTGCCGGTCAGCGACGCCGATCTGAAAGGCAAGTGGTCTGTCGTATTCTTCTACCCGGCCGACTTCACTTTCGTCTGCCCAACCGAACTGGGCGACCTGGCCGACAACTACGAAGCCTTCAAGCAACTGGGCGTGGAAATCTATGGCGTGTCGACCGACACCCACTTCACCCACAAAGCCTGGCACGACACTTCCGACACCATCGGCAAGATCCAGTACCCGTTGATCGGTGACCCGACTCACACCATCTCGAAGAATTTCGACGTGCTGATCGAGGCCGACGGCATCGCTGACCGTGGCACTTTCGTGATCAACCCGGAAGGCCAGATCAAGATCGTCGAACTGAACGACGGCGGTGTAGGCCGCGATGCATCCGAGCTGCTGCGCAAGGTTAAAGCGGCTCAGTATGTCGCTGCCCACCCAGGCGAAGTCTGCCCAGCCAAGTGGAAAGAAGGCGAAGCCACCCTGGCTCCATCGCTGGACCTGGTCGGCAAGATCTAAGCAGCCTCCCAAGCTGTTTCCCGCGGGCCGCTGCTCGTGGGATTGCATCACCCCCGTAGGGGCGATCATCGGCCGCGAAAATCCGCCGCGTTTTGCCTGTCGGAACGCAACGCCAGATTCGCGGCCACCGACTGCTCCTACGGTTGTTGCCTTCTCTAAAAGCATCATCGCTCACTCGGGGTCGATTACCCCGGCGGGCAACTGTCGTCTTCGAAACACTCAAAACGGAAATCGCCCTCATGTTGGACGCCAATCTTAAAGCCCAGTTGAAAGCCTATCTGGAACGGGTCACCCAACCGATCGAGATCGTCGCGTCCCTTGATGACGGCGCGAAATCCGAGGAATTGCTTGGCCTGCTGCGCGACATCGACGCGCTGTCGGACAAGATCACGCTGCTCGACAACGGCAGCGATGCACGTCGACCCTCGTTTTCCATCAATCGTCCTGGAGCGGACATCGGCCTGCGTTTTGCCGGTATCCCCATGGGTCACGAATTCACCTCGCTGGTACTGGCGCTGCTGCAGGTTGGCGGCCACCCCTCCAAGGCCAGTGCCGAGGTCATCGAACAGATCGCTGCGTTGAAAGGCGAGTTTCTGTTCGAAAGCTATTTTTCCCTGTCATGCCAGAACTGCCCGGACGTGGTCCAGGCGCTGAACCTGATGGCGGTGCTCAACCCCAATATTCGTCACGTCGCCATTGACGGCGCGCTGTTCCAGGCTGAAGTGGAAGAGCGGCAGGTCATGGCCGTGCCGAGCGTCTACCTCAACGGCAAGAACTTCGGTCAGGGCCGCATGGGCCTGGAAGAAATCCTGGCGAAAATCGACACCAGCGCCAGTGATCGCCAGGCTGAAAAGCTCAACGCCAAGCAGGCTTTCGACATGCTGGTCATCGGCGGCGGACCTGCCGGTGCGGCAGCTGCCATCTACGCTGCCCGCAAAGGCATCCGTACCGGTGTTGCCGCCGAGCGCTTCGGCGGCCAGGTGCTGGACACTATGGCCATCGAGAACTTCATTTCCGTGCAGGAAACCGAAGGTCCCAAGTTGGCCGTGGCGCTGGAAGAGCACGTCAAGCAGTACGAAGTGGACGTCATGAACCTGCAGCGCGCCGAGAAACTGGTTCCTGGCAAGGACGGTGCGCCGCACGAAGTGATATTTGCCAGCGGTGCGTCCCTCAAGGCCAAGACGCTGATTCTGGCGACGGGTGCGCGCTGGCGTGAAATGAACGTGCCGGGTGAGCAGGAGTACCGCAACCGCGGCGTGGCCTACTGCCCGCACTGCGACGGCCCGTTGTTCAAAGGCAAGCGCGTGGCGGTGATCGGTGGTGGTAACTCTGGGGTGGAAGCCGCCATCGATCTGGCCGGTATCGTCGCCCACGTGACGCTGATCGAGTTCGATACTCAACTGCGCGCCGACGCCGTGCTGCAGCGCAAGCTGCACAGCCTGCCCAACGTCAAGGTGATCACCAGCGCTCTGACCACCGAAGTGACCGGCGACGGCCAGCGCGTCAACGGCCTGCGCTACAAGGATCGCCAGAGCAGCGAGCATCACGAAATCGCTCTGGAAGGCATCTTCGTGCAGATCGGTCTGCTGCCCAACACCGATTGGCTCAAAGGCACCATCGAGCTGTCGAACCGTGGCGAGATCATGGTCGATGCACGCGGCGAGACCGATCTGCCAGGCATCTTTGCCGCCGGTGACGTGACCACAGTGCCGTTCAAGCAGATCGTGATCGCGGTCGGTGAGGGTGCCAAGGCTTCGCTGGCAGCCTTCGATCACTTGATCCGCACTTCTGCTCCGGCTTGATGCGATGACCGACGCGGCTTGCGCCGCTGCTACAGGAGGGCGCTTGACTGACGCGGCTTGCGCCGCTGCTACAGGATGGCGCTTGACTGACGCGGCTTGCGCCGCTGCTACAGGATGGCGCTTGACTGACGCGGCTTGCGCCGCTGCTACAGGATAGCGCTTGACTGACGCGGCTTGCGCCGCTGCTACAGGATAGCGCTTGACTGACGCGGCTTGCGCCGCTGCTACAGGTATTCCCCTGTAGCAGCGGCGCAAGCCGCGTCGCTTTTGACAATATCAAACCCTCTGCTTGTACTTCCGCTGCGCGCCCAATCTTCCAGACAAACTTCAAGTAACTAAAGAAGTTGCCGTCGGCACTGTTGCGTCATTTACGTCTCTGCGAAGTTGCACTATCGTGTGCAAGCAAACGAGGCATCTGCAAGAGAGCCCGGCTCGAAAAAGGGCAGGGCGCCATCAGGTTCTGTCCGGAGTAGAGACATTGTCAAGACTCGCTGAATACCGTGCCGCCGAAAAGGCATTGCAAGAACAACTCGCCCAGCTCGAAACAATGAAGAACGACGCGGGGTTGAAGAAGGAAATCGAGTTCGAAAAAAAGCTCCTGGGTTTGATGAAAACCTATGAAAAGGGCCTGCGCGACATCGTCGCCATTCTCGATCCACACACCGCTTCCGCCAGGGCGCCAGCCCCCGCCAGGCCCAAGCAGCAACGGCGGGCACGGGTAGTCAAGGTGTACGAGAACCCGCACACCGGCGAGCGCATCGAAACCAAGGGTGGCAATCACCACGGGCTCAAAGCCTGGAAACAGGAACACGGCGCCAGCACCGTAGACGGCTGGTTGCTTCGCTGACTGAATTCGATGAAAAACGCTGAGTGAGCGCTCAGATTTTCACATCCTTTTCACAGCCACTGTTCCATTATGAAATCCGCTGATGGAACAGCGCCCCAAATGCCCGCTTCGGCGGGCTTCTTATTGCCTGAATTTCAAGATTATCTTCCGCGTTACACTCTCCGCGTCTCATTGTCGCGCATTCAACGCGTCGTCGCGTTTGGCATCCTCCATTGCGTTCCGTATCATGACTCGCAGTTACTGCCCATTCATTCAAGGGAGCTTTCATGAGCCTCGATCATTTGAACAGTGTGCCCGGTGTTACCGCGCAACCTGAAGCCGCCACATCCCGGTTCGTTTTCAACCACACTATGTTGCGAGTCAAGAACATCGAGCGGTCGCTGGATTTCTATACCCGTGTATTGGGTTTCAGCCTGGTGGAGAAGCGCGATTTCGCCGAGGCGCAATTCAGTTTGTATTTCCTGGCGCTGGTAGACAAGTCGACGATTCCTGCGGACGACAAAGCGCGCACCACCTGGATGAAGTCGATGCCCGGGGTTCTCGAGTTGACCCATAACCATGGCACCGAGAACGATGCCGACTTCGCTTACCACGATGGCAACAGCGACCCACGTGGCTTCGGTCACATCTGTGTGTCGGTGCCGGATATCCACGCGGCCTGCGAGCGTTTCGAAACGCTGGGCGTGGACTTCCAGAAGCGTTTGACCGATGGTCGCATGAAGAGCATCGCTTTCATCAAGGACCCTGACGGTTACTGGGTCGAAATCATCCAGCCGGACCTCTAACCTTCCGCCCCGCACACCGCGGTGCTTTCTTCGCGGCCGCTGACCGCTCCTACGGGGTGATCCCATTCCCTGTGGGAGCGGTCTGTGGCCGCGAAGGGGCGATGCGGTCCGGCAGTTAGACCGCGGTGCTTTCTTCGCGGCCACAGACCGCTCCTACAGAGAGGGTGTGGCACCGGGGCTAAGCAGGGATGTGCTGGCGGTAACGCTGGTAGGCATTCTGATAGGCCGAGACGTTGGCGGGTATGGGCTGGGTGTGACTGGTTTCATCCAGGCGCACGCAGCGTTTGCACAACGCGGCCAGGCCCTGTGGATCCTGGCTGGCGCACCACGCCGCCTGGATCGCCGCGCCTAATGCCGCGGCTTCCGGCTGCTCGGTGCAGACCACCGGTGCGTCCATGATGTCCGCTACTATCTGTCGCCACACCGCGCTCTTCGAGCCGCCCCCGATCAGACGTATCACGTGGGTTTGCAGGCCGCCTGCGCGCAGCAGGTCCAGGCCATAGCGCAGGCCGAAGGTGGTGCCTTCCACCACCGCGCGGCACAGGTTTGCCGCGCTCAGATTGTCACTGGTGAGCCCCAGCACCGAGCCGGTGGCGTGCGGCAGCGCGGGTACCCGTTCGCCATTGAGGAACGGCAACATCACGATTCCCCCGGCGCCAATCGGTGCCTGTGCCATGGCCTTGTTGAATCCGCCGATGTCCAGTTGCAGCAGATCGCGCACCGCAGTGGTGACGTTGGTCAGGTTCATGGTACAGATCAGCGGCAACCACCCTCCCGACGACGAACAGAACGTCGCCACCGCCGGTTCGTCCAGCACGGTCGGCTGATCGCTGCAGGCGTACACCGTGCCGGAAGACCCCAGGCTCATGGTGATGACCCCAGGGTGGGTGTTATCGGTGCCGATGGCGCCCATCATATTGTCGCCGCCACCGCTGGCCACCACGGCCAGCGGGTTGATGCCCAGCCGCGCGGCAATGCCCGGACGAATCGTGCCCACCGGCTGGTGCGACTCGATCAGCGGCGGCACTGCCGCTTCCAGCCGCCCGCTTGGGTCGATCTGGCGCAGCAGGGCAAGGTCCCACTGACGCTCGCGCACGTTGAAGTAACCGGTGCCGGAAGCGTCACCGTATTCGGCGCGCGCCAGCCCGGTCAGCCAGAAGTTCAGGTAGTCGTGGGGCAACAGCACGTGGGCGATGCGCTCGAATATCTGCGGGTGATGCTCGCGGGTCCAGAGCAGCTTCGACACGGTGTACCCCGGGGCAATGACCAGCCCCAGGCGTTCGAGCGAACTTTGTTCACCCCCCAGCTCGGCCAGCAGGCGCTCGTTCTGCGGCGTGCTTTCAGTGTCGCACCATAGCTTGGCCGGGCGTAACGGTTGCCCGTCTGCGTCCAGCAGCACCAGTCCATGCTGCTGGCCGGACACGCCGACGCCCAGAATCTGCTGGCCATCGATGCCGGCCTGGGCCAGCGCCTGCGCGGTGGCCTGTTCGAACGCCGTGAGCCAGTCACTGGTGTCCTGCTCGCGACGGCCGTTTTCGCCGCTGATCATGTGGTGCGCGGCCGAGCCCTGGCCCAGTACCTGACCGCTGTCAGCGTCAAGGATCAGCGCCTTGGTCCCTTGCGTGCCGCAGTCGATCCCGAGGAACATGGCAGGTTACTCCTTGTCGTCCAGCAGCTGTTCGAGTGTGGCATGCACACCCTGGGTACGCAGGCTGGCGAGTTGCTGTTCGAAGGCTGCAACGAACTCGACCGAGCGTGGGATCTGCGTGCCGAAGATTTCCTCGACCCCCAGCAGCCGTTGCGTGAGCAACGCCTCGTCGGCAACCAGCCTCTGGCAGAACTCAGCGCGTGGATCTGGAATGGTGTAGTGCGTGCCGTTCTCGTCGACGCCGCCCAGGTACAGCGCCCAGGCCGCCACTACCAGCGCCGCGCGCCGGGTGTCTTGCTGATCGAGGATGAGTCGGTTGATGGTCGGCACGGTGAACTTGGGAAACTTCGAGGAACCGTCCGAACAGACCCGTTCCAACTGGTCGGCGATGGCCTGGTTGGAAAAACGCTCGATCAGCGTGTCCTTGTAGCCTTCCAGGTCGATGCCTGGCACGGAAGCCAGTTGTGGCGTAACGTCCTGGTCCATGTAGGCGCGGATATAGCGCACGAATAGCGGATCGTTCATGGTCTCGTGAACGAAGCGGTAACCCTTCAAGAAGCCCAGGTAGGTCAAGGCCAGGTGGCTGCCGTTGAGCAGTTTGATCTTCATTTCTTCATAGGGCGTGACATCGTCGGTGAACTGCACGCCGACTTTTTCCCAGGCGGGTCGGCCCGCGCCGAACTTGTCCTCTACCACCCATTGCACGAACGGTTCGCAGACCACCGGCCAGCTGTCCTCGACGCCATGCCGGTCGCGCAGCTGAGCGCGATGGGCTGCGCTGGTCATCGGCGTGATGCGGTCGACCATGGCGTTGGGAAACTGCACATGGCCAGCGATCCAGTCGTGCAGCGCCGGGTCCCGCAGGGCGGCGAACGCCAGCAGCGCCTTGCGCGCAACTGCGCCGTTGTGGGGCAGGTTGTCGCACGACATTACGGTGAACGCTTCGATGCCGGCGTCGCGTCGTTGCTGCAACGCTGCACAGAGAAAACCGAATACCGTGGTGGGCGCCAGCGGGTGAGCCAGGTCGTGCCGAATTTGCGGCAAGTGGGCCATGAATTCGCCGTTGCTGTCGTCGATGCAATAACCCCCTTCGGTGATGGTCAGCGAAACGATGCGCACCGAGGGCTCGGCCAGCTTGCCAATCAAGGTTTCGGCGCCATCTTCGGCCAGGAGCATGTCGGTGATCGCGCCGATCACCCGCACTTCGGTGTCCGGCGTGTCGCCCAGTTCCATCAGGGTGTAGTAGAAATCCTGCTCGGCCAGGGCGTCGCGGACCTTGCGGTCTTCGCTGCGCAGGCCGGCGCCGCAGATGGCCCACTGCCGGGCGTCACCCTGGTTCATCAGGGCATCGGTGTAGAACGCCTGGTGCGCGCGGTGGAACCCACCGACACCGATGTGGACGATGCCATGCGCAAGCGTCGTCGGATCGTAGGCGGGCAACTGGATGTGCTCGGCGAGCTGGTGCAGATTCTGTCGATTGAGTTTCATCATCGGTCCTGTATCAGGCAGCGGCCTGCAGCGGCTTGGCCACGGCAATACCCTGGGCATCGAAAAGGTGGCAATACTCGGCGTTCAGCAGCAGGTTCAGGCGTTCGCCGTACTGGCTGCGCAGATCGCCGCGGATTCGCAGGGTCAGCGGTTCCTGCGAGTCGGTAACGACGTGGCAGAAGGTATCGCTGCCCAGGCGCTCACTGACATCGGCGGTCACCGCCAGTTGGCATTGTCCCGGCTGCGCCAGGTCGAGGTGCTCGGGGCGGATGCCCAGGGTCACCGCATCGCCGACGTTCAGCGTCTGGCTGACGCGGGGCAGGTAGATCCGGGTACCGGCGTCGAGGGCAACTTCGCAGCCCTGACCATCGACACGGCTGAGCGTGCCTTTGAGGAAACCCATCTTCGGCGTCCCGAGAAAACCGGCGACGAACAGGTTGGCCGGATGGTGGTACAGCTCCAGGGGCGCCCCCACCTGTTCGACGCGGCCGCCGTTGAGCACCACGACCTTGTCAGCCAGGGTCATGGCTTCGACCTGATCGTGGGTGACATAGATCATGGTGGCCTGCAGCTCCTTGTGCAGGCGCGACAGCTCCAGGCGAGTCTGCACCCGCAGGGCAGCGTCGAGGTTGGACAGCGGCTCGTCGAACAGGAAGATCTTGGGGTGACGGACGATGGCGCGCCCGATCGCCACGCGCTGACGCTGGCCGCCCGACAATTGCTTGGGCTTGCGGTCGAGCAGGGCGCCCAGTTCGAGAATGCGCGCCGCTTCCGCTACCTTGCTCTCGACTTCGGCCTTGGGCTTGCCGGCCAGGTCGAGTGCGAACGACAAGTTCTTGCGCACCGTCATGTGCGGGTACAGGGCATAGGTCTGGAACACCATGGCCAGGTCGCGCTTGGCCGGGGTCACTTCGGTAATGTCGCGACCGTCCAGCTCGATGGTGCCACTGCTGACTTCCTCGAGCCCGGCGATCAGGCGCAGCAGGGTCGACTTGCCGCAGCCCGACGGGCCGACGAACACCACGAATTCGCGGTCGTGCACTTCCAGGTCGATGCCCTTGATGATCTGCAGGCCTTCGAAGCCCTTTTTCAGGTTTTTTATTTTCAATGTGGCCATGGGATGGGTCCTGATGTAAGTACGTTGTTGGCGGTGCCGGCCTCTTCGCGGCCACTGGCCGCTCCTACAAGGATTGTGCAGTACCTGTAGGAGCGGCCAGTGGCCGCGAAGGCGTGCATCAAGTCGCCACCTGTCATTTGACTGCCCCGAAGGACAGCCCGCGCACCAGCTGCTTCTGGCTGATCCAGCCGAAGATCAGGATCGGCGCGCAGGCCAGGGTCGAAACGGCCGACAGCTTGGCCCAGAACAACCCTTCCGGACTTGAGTACGAGGCGATCAGCGCGGTCAACGGCGCGGCGCCGGAACTGGTCAGGTTCAACGACCAGAAGGCCTCATTCCAGCACAGGATCAACGACAGCAGCACGGTAGACGCCAAACCGCCCTTGCTGATCGGCAATAGCACCCGCAGCATTTCCTGACCCAGCGTCGCACCGTCCAGGCGCGCCGCTTCGAGGATTTCCCGGGGGATGTCCTTGAAGTAGGTGTACACCATCCAGACCACGATCGGCAGGTTGATCAGGGTGTAGATGACGATCAGCGCGATGCGCGAATCCAGCAGCCCGGCGCCCTTGGCCAGCAGGTAGATGGGCATCAGCACGCCCACCGGCGGCAGCATCTTGGTGGAGAGCATCCACAGCAGGGTCTGCTTGGTGCGCTTGGTTTCGTAGAACGCCATCGAGTAGGCGGCGGGAACGGCAATCAACATGCACAGGGCGGTAGCGCTGAAGGAAATCAGCACCGAGTTCCAGGCGAAGTGCAGGTAGTCGCTGCGCTCCTGAATGTGCAGGTAGTTTTCCAGGGTCGGGGTGAAAATGAACTGCGGCGGTGTGGCGAAGGCGTCGATCTCGGTCTTGAAGCTGGTCAGCACCATCCAGAAGATCGGGAAGAACACCAGGATCGCCACGGCCCAGGCCAGGCAGCCCAGAATCAGACTTTGCAGGCGACGCGATTGTTGAAGTGTCATGGTGCAGGCCCTCAATTCTTGTCGGTGAGGTTTTTGCCGATCATCCGCACCAGGATGATGGCGGCTATGTTGGCGATGACCACGGCGATCAAACCACCGGCGGAGGCCATGCCCACGTCGAACTGCACCAGCGCCTGGTTGTAGATCAAATAGGCGAGGTTGGTGGAGGCGAAACCCGGACCGCCGTTGGTGGTGGTGAAGATTTCCGCGAACACCGAGAGCAGGAAGATCGTTTCGATCATCACCACCACGGCGATGGGTCGCGCCAGGTGCGGCAGCGTCAGGTGCCAGAAGATCGCCAAGGCGCCAGCGCCGTCGAGCCGTGCGGCTTCCTTCTGTTCCTGGTCCAGCGATTGCATGGCGGTCATCAGCAGCAGGATGGCGAATGGCAGCCATTGCCAACTGACAATGACGATGATGGAGAACAGCGGATAGTGGGCAAGCCAGTCGACCGGTTCGGCGCCGAAGAACTTCCACACGGCCGCGAGAATCCCCGACACCGGATGGAAAATCAGGTTCTTGAAGATCAGCGCGCCTACCGTGGGCATGATGAAGAACGGCGAGATGAGCATCACCCGCACGATACCTCGGCCCAGAAACTCGCTGGCTTCCAGCAGTGCGGCGATGAGTACGCCGAACACTACGCTGATCAACAGCACGCTGCCGACCAGCAGCAAGGTGTTGGTGGCGCCCGGCATGAAGCCGGCGTCGGTGAGAAAGAAACTGAAATTCTCCAGCCCGACGAACTCGTTTTCGCCGGGGTACAGCAGGTTGTAGCGGATCAGCGAGAAATAGACGGTCATGCCCAGTGGCACGATCATCCACAGCAGCAGCAAGGCCACCGACGGTGTGACCAGAAACCAGCCGGGGTTGGACAAGCGGCGCTTGCCCGTCACCTCAGCGGCGTCGGGCTGGGGCTTGGCAGTCGTAGTATTCATGAGTGCGCACCTGGTGAGCAGGGCTGCCCGCCATGGTCGGCGGGCAGCAGGGCGGACGTGTTACTTCTTGGGGTAGCCGGCGCGCTTCATGGCACGCTCGGTGGCCGTCTGCGCGACGACCAACGCCTGGTCCGCAGTGGTCTGACCGGTCAGTGCGGCAGCGAATGCCTTGCCGACTTCGGTACCGATGGCCTGGAACTCGGGAATCGTCACCAACTGGATACCGACGTAGGGTTTGGCATCGGTTTGCTTGGGGTCAGCGACCTTCAGCGATTCCAGGGTGATATGGGCGAACGGCGCCGCCTTCAGGTACTCGTCGGTGTAGGTCGACTTGCGCGTGCCGGGCGGCACGTTGGCCACGCCGTCGGTCTTGGCGACCAGCGCTGCATATTCCTTGGAGGTTGCCCAGGCCGAAAACTGCTGCGCGGCCTGCTGGTTCTTCGAGCTGGCCGGGATGGCCAGGGCCCACGAGTACAGCCACGCCGAGCCCTTGTCGGTGGTTTCGTGGGGGGCGAAGGTGAAGCCGACACTGTCGGCGACCTTGCTTTGGGTCTTGTCCATGGTAAACGAGCCGGCAACGCTGGCGTCGACCCAGATGGCGCATTTGCCGCTGTTGAACAGTGCCAGGTTCTCGTTGAAGCCATTGCTCGAAGCGCCGGGAGGGCCGGACTTCTTCATGTTGTCGACATAGAAGTTGAGCGCTTTCTTCCAGGCTTCGCTGTCGAACTGCGGTTTCCACTGGCTATCGAACCAACTGCCGCCGAAGCTGTTGGCGACGGTGGTGATCAACGCCATGTTCTCGCCCCAGCCAGCCTTGCCGCGCAGGCACAGGCCGTATTGGTCCTTGCTCTTGTCGGTGAGTTTTCCGGCGAATTCGGCGATCTGGGTCCAGGTCGGTTTTTCCGGCATATCGAGACCGGCCGCCTTGAACAGGTCGGTGCGGTAGTAGGTCATCGAGCTTTCGGCGTAGAACGGCAGGGCGTACAGCTGGCCCTTGACCGACAGGCCGTCGCGCACCGAAGGGAAGACATCGTCTATGTCGTAGCTGGCAGGCAGGTCTTTCATCGGTGACAGCCAGCCCTTGGCGCCCCACAGCGAGGCTTCGTACATGCCGATGGTCAACACGTCGAACTGGCCGCCCTGAGTGGCGATATCGGTGGTCAGGCGCTGGCGCAGCACGTTTTCTTCCAGCACCACCCAGTTGAGCTTGATGTCTGGATGCTCGGACTCGAAGGTCTTGGCCAAGCGCTGCATGCGGATCATGTCGCTGTTGTTGACGGTGGCGATGGTCAGGGTGGTGTCGGCGTAGCTGTAGCCACTGATGGCCAGTGCGCCACACAGGCCGCTGGCAACGAGCAGGCGTTTGTAGTCTATCGTCATCTCGCATTCCTCTTCGGCACGCGGTGAGGCGGCCTTGGTTATTATTCTTGTGTCTTCGTAGAGGTGAAGCACTGCCTGTGATTACAGACCCCCGCAGGCATTCTGACAAATCCCTGAGTACACCCACGCTGATACTTATTTGCACTGCACTGGCATCCGCTGCCACGCGCCAGAGGGATGCACGCGGCCACTGTGAGGTTTCGTACAGGTTTCAGGAGCTCGAGCGCTGCACGGCCAGACGACGATAGTGCGACGGCGTCATGCCCTTGAGCTGCTGGAAGCGGCGGTTGAAGTTGGAAATATTGTTGAAGCCCGACTCGAAGCAGACGTCCGTCACCGGTCGGTCGCCGTCGGCCAGCAGCTCGCAGGACTTGCTGATGCGCAGGCGATTGACAAACTCGACGAAGCAACGGCCGGTGGCTTGTTTGAACACCCGGGAGAAATAGGTGGGCTTCATGCCCAGGTAAGCGGCGACTTCTTCCAGGGACAGCTCGCGCGCGTAGTGGGCGAAGATGTAGTCGACCGCGCGGTTGGTGCGCTCCACGGCGTGCTCGTCGGCGTCCTGAGCCGCAGCGGTGCCCGAGAGCAGTTGGTAATCTTCGCAGGCCGCCAGCGATTCCATGAGTATGAGGAAGTGCCCGAGGCGGCTGATGCCCTGGCTTTCGGCAATGCGCTGCATCGAAGCACCGGCCTGGGCGATGGTCCGGGCACAGCGGAACTCGATGCCGTAACGGGCTCGTTCGAGCAGTGGCGCAAGGCTTTTGAGTTCGCTGAACACCTGGTGGCCATGGTCGAACAGCTCGTCGGTGAAATTGACCAACATGTCGCGCTTGCTCACCGACTCGTCGTTCTGCAACTGGCTGATCCAGTTATGCGGCAGATTGGGCCCGGTGAGAAACAGGCTGCCCGGATTGAAGTTGCCGATGTAGTCGCCGACGAACACTTTGCCCGAGGTGGCGACCAGCAGGTGCAATTCGTATTCCTTGTGGAAGTGCCAGCGCACCAGTGGGCATGGGAAGCCGTGCTGGCGATAGATGATCGAGCGACCTTCGTGGTCGTCCATCAACTCGTAGGAAGGGTCGGTTATTCGCGTTGGTCGGGTCATGCCGTGGCTGCTTTTGGAGTTATGCCGATCGGAAATGCGCGCCCCAGCATAGCGGTGGACGGGCCTGTACGTCCAAGGCTGAAACGCCGGACGTCGATAAGGCCAATATTGAAGCCCCCCGGCTCAGCGCAAGTCGTCGTTCCTGCGCGGCCCGTCCGAGCGCGGCAGACCTGGCAACGAAGGGGGCAGGCTGTCACGGTCCGGCTCCCAGTCGGGAAACGCTGGCCGGGCGCCGTTCGCCGCCGGTTTGAGCAACTGCACCTGAGCCAGCAACGCTTCCATGGCCGCCATCAAGCCGACCTTTGAATTGGGCAGCACGGGATGATGGGGGGGAATGAACAGGCTCAGTGTGGACACTTGCACCAGGGGCGAGGCAGGGCAGTCGGTCACGCTCAGCACACAGGCCTCGCGGGACTTGGCGTATTCGGCCAGGCGAATGGTGTCGCGGGTGTAGGCGGGCAGGGCGATGGCCAGCAGGGTGTCATTGCGGGTTATACCGGACAGTCGATAGGCCGACCCTTCAAGGCCGCCGTCCAGGGTTACGCAGTGCGCGCCGGCGCAGAATGGGCTGAGCCCGGCCGCTGCCATGGCCGCGATGTGAAAGCTGTTGCCGAAACCGACCACGAACACATTCTGCGAGCGGGCCAACTGCCGGGCCATCTCCTCGAAGGTCTGGTTGTCGTTCATGCGTGTGACGTTGTCCAGATGGTGCTTGCTCAGGCTGATCTGCTGTTCCAGATCAAACCCCGTCTCCGGTGCCTGCTTGAGCCTGCCTTGGATGACGTCGGCCGCAGACACCACCGCCAGCAGGTTTTCCATCAGGGCGAAGCGCAGGCCGGTGAAACCGTTGAGCCCGATCGCATTGGCCAGGCGATTGACAGCGGCGGTGGAGGTGCCGGTGGCGCCCGCCAGTTCTTCTATATTAAGTGTTGCGCTGCGGTAGGGATTGGCCTGGAGGAAGGTCGACACCTTTTTCAAGGCTGGACGCAAATCGGTATGTTTGCTGCGCAGCATACGCATCAGTTCTGAGTCGTAGACTTTAGTGCTGTCGATAGGCGCCATCGTCGTTCGTCCTGAAAGGGCAATAGGAACTACCTTGGACACCAGAGATTAGCTCGCCAGCCGCAGCGTGCCAGCGCCCGCTTAGACCGATTGGTTCTTGGATTGGATCCATTGCGAGAAATATTTTGTGCTCTTGTGCAGATGATGCCGGAGCATGGTCCCGGTGAAATTTGCCCGGCGATGCTGCGCGAGGCTCTGGCTCAACCGTTCCAGGCGCAGCACCAGCGCCTGCGCGTGCAGCTCCATTGCGTACTGAGCGCACAGGTGCTCATGACACTGCGCATGGGCGGCCTGCCAGTGATCCGCGTTTTCGTACAGCTCGACGGCCGCCTGCGCCAGCTCGTCTGCGCTTCGCGCTATCCGGCCCGGCCAGCGCTCGCCGGTACGCATCCCCTCGACACCCACTGGGGTCGTCACGCTGGGCGTACCGCAGAGCATGGCATCGAGCAATTTGCCTTTGATGCCCGCGCCGAAACGCAGCGGCGCCAGCGCCACCCGAGCCTGACCCACCACCTGCAACGCATCCGCCGCCCAGCCCTTGACCAGAAAACCTTGCGCAGGGTTGTGCAGGGCCGTGGCCTTGGGCGGCGTATAGGCGCCATGTACATGCAATTGCGCGCGCGGCAGCTGCTTGCGAATGCGCGGCCAGACCTGCTGCTTCAGCCACAGCACGGCGTCCCAATTGGGCGCGTGGCGAAAATTGCCGATGCAGACGAAGTGGGCCCGTTGCTCGAAGGTCAAGGCTGCGCTGGGCAGCGGCTCGACCATCAGCGGACAATCGTGCAGCAGGCTGGCTGGCACGCCGAAGCGTTCGATCAGCAGGTGCGTTTCGAACGGCGAAATCATCAGGCTCAAGTCGCAACGAAAGATGGCGGCCACTTCCCGCTGGGTGATATCGGCGTCGCTCATGTGTGCGTAGAGCGTGTCAGGCGATTCGGCGAACAACGCGGTGAAGTCGTTTTCGTCGTCACTTGCGTGCAGGCGTTGCTTGAGCAAAGCCTGACGCGCGTCGCGCAGGCTTTGCAGGTCGCAGGTTTCCAGGACGCGCACGGCGTGCGGGCAGTGCTGCTCGACCCGCCAACCGAATTGCTCTTCCATCATGAAGCGATCGAACAGCACCATGTCCGGCTGCAATGCAGCGACGAAGCGGTCGAAGCTGTCGTCATTGAGTTCGATGGCTCGTTCGGCGATGCCCAGCGCTGCCAGGTCGGCCTTGTGCTCGCCGACCCTGGCCGGGCTGGCGAAGGTCACGTGCCAGCCCTGGGCGGTGAAGCACTGCAGCAACTGCATCATGTGCCCGCCGGCGGCTGAAGAGGTGGGCTCGGGCCAGACATAGCCGATGACCAGGACGCGCTGAAAAGACATGGGGCAGACTCGGGGGCAAAAACCGGGCGCGCATTAGGCCATGATTACGCGCCGGGGTGTAGCGACAGGCGCGGCCTCAGGCCACCAGCATGCTCTTGACCTTGTCGCGCAACTGGTCGATGGAGAACGGCTTGCCGATCATGGCCATGCCCGCCGGCACGTCCAGTGCTTCGGCGTAGCCGCTGGCGAACAGCACCGGCAACTCGGGACGCAAGGCGCGCGCCTCGACGGCCAGCTCCTTGCCATCCATGCCGGGCAGGCCCATGTCGGTCATCATCAGGTCGATGGTCTTGGCCGAATCGTTGAGGAAGGTCAGCGCCTGAGGACCGTCCTCGGCTTCCAGTACCTTGAACTCGAATTCCTCCAGCACGTCCACGATCAGCATGCGGACGATCGCATCGTCTTCGACGACAAGAATGGTTTTGGCGGTATCGGACATCGTTCGGATCCTGGTCGGCAAGGGGCGCAGACGGCGCCGAGCCGTCATGTCGCAGATAACGTTACGCCCCGAAGGCAACGAGCACCCGGGAAGCAGGGCGCCAATCATAAAGCATGGGTCGGGGTCAGGCCATGCTTGTGGAGGCATTAAACGAGACCATTCCCACGTTTAGGTATGAAAATTCTTATGAGACATGCGGAAAAAACCTAACAAATTGACTGAATTGCGGCAAAATCCCCGACCTCGATTACAGGATCCGGGCCCAAGGACATGAACAAACCCTCTTCGATCGACGAGCAGAGCTTCCGTCGCCTGCTCAGTCGCAACGTCGGCTTGCCGCTGGGCGTGGGCGTGCTCAGCGTGGCCGTGTTCATTGCGATCATCGTTTACCTGCTGTCGGTGATCGATTGGGTCGAGCACACCGACCGGGTCATCAACAACGCCAACGAAGCGACCAAGCTGTCGATCGACATGGAAACCGGGATGCGTGGGTATCTGCTCTCGGGTGCCGAGGGCTATCTGGATCCCTATGAACTGGCCAAGCCGCGCCTGGCCGCCGAGTTGCCAGCCTTGCAGGCCCTGGTGGCCGACAACCCGCGCCAGGTCGATCGGCTGACCCGCATCATGGCGCTGCAGAAGGACTGGCTCGACTATGGCGGCGAGCTGATTGCGCTCAAGCGCGCCACCGGCGACTATTCCAGCGTGGTCCAGACCGGTCGCGGCAAGCGTCTGACCGACGCGATCCGCAAGGAATACGAGGGCTTCATTGCCATGGAGCAGCAGCTGCGGGTGGAACGCAGCGAAAACGTGTCACGCACCATCTGGGCATCGGTCAGCCTTTATGTGCTGTTCGTTCTGGTGGTCAGCGCCTTGCTGGCGTATTTCGGCCGACGCGACATGACCGAGCTCTCGACCTCCTATGGCGGCAACCTGGCTGCCCTGCAGAAGGGTGCCAAGCGCTTGCAGGACCAGGCCTGGCTGCGCACCGGCCAGACTCAGCTGGCCGAGCAGTTGCTGGGCCAGCAGACCCTGCAGATGCTGGGTCGCAACATGCTGCAATTCTTCGCCCAATACCTGGGTTCAGTAGTCGCGGCGGTGTACATCCGCGAAGAGCACGGCAACCTGCGCCGTATCGCCTCGTACGGATTCTCCCGCGAGCGTGAAGTGACGGACCAGTTGCTGATCAATGGCGAAGGCATTGCCGGTCAGGCCGTGCAGCGCAACCGGGTCATCCGCCTGGACGACGTGCCGGCCGATTACCTGCGTTTGAGCTCGGGCCTGGGCGAGGGCGCGGCGCGCAGCGTGCTGGTCATCCCGACCAGCGACAACGACCAGATCAACGCCGTGGTCGAACTGGGCTTCCTGCGCCCCTTGACCGACCGCGACCTGGAAATCGTCGAACTGCTGGCCGACAACATCGGCACCGCCATCGAAGCGGCTCGCTACCGCCAGCGGCTGCAGGAAGTGCTCGCCGAAACCCAGCAGCTCAACGAAGAACTGCAGGTGCAGCAGGAAGAGTTGAAGACGGCCAACGAAGAGCTCGAAGAGCAGTCGCGAGTGCTCAAGGAGTCCCAGGCATACCTGGAAACCCAGCAGGCGGAACTCGAGCAGACCAACGAGCAGTTGGCCGAGCGCACCGATGCCTTGGGCCAGCAGCGCGATGCGCTGGATCGCAAGAACCTGGAGCTCAACCAGGCTCAGGTACAGCTCGAAGAACGCGCCGACGAGCTGCAGCGTTCCAGCCGCTACAAGTCCGAATTCCTCGCCAACATGTCCCACGAGCTGCGCACGCCACTCAACAGTTCGTTGATCCTGGCCAAGCTGCTGGCGGAAAATCCCCAGGAAAACCTCACTGCCGATCAGGTCAAGTTCGCCGAGTCGATCTACTCCGCAGGCAACGATCTGCTCAACCTGATCAACGACATCCTCGATATCTCCAAGGTCGAGGCGGGCAAGCTCGACCTGCGACCGGAGAACAGCAGCGTGCCGCGGCTGGTCGACAGCCTGCGCATGACCTTCGAGCCGCTGGCCGGTCAGAAGCACCTGGAACTGTCGGTGCAGATTCTTCCTGACGCACCGGCGATGCTCTACACCGATCGCCAGCGCGTGGAGCAGATTCTCAAGAACCTGTTGGCCAACGCGCTGAAATTCACCGAGCAGGGCAGTGTCGAGCTGTTGGTGTCCGGCCATGCCAACCAAGGCATCGCCTTCCAGATTCGCGACACCGGCATCGGTATTGCCGTCGACCAGCAGCAGGCCATCTTCGAGGCCTTCCGCCAGGCGGACGGCACCACCAATCGCCGCTATGGCGGCACTGGCCTGGGCCTGTCGATTTCCCGCGACCTGGCCAACATGCTCGGCGGCTACATCACCGTCAGCAGCGAGCTGGGCAAGGGCAGCACGTTTACCCTGGTGCTGCCGCAGCGCTATGAAGAAATCATCGAGGCACCGCGACACGCGCCCCAGCCCATGGTGATCGCCGCCCAGCCGGTGTCCAACACCCCAGCCGTGCTCGAGGCGCCGCTGACCGTGGCACGCTTCGCCGACGACCGTGATAAAGGCCCGTTCACCAGGCGCTGCATTCTGGTGGTCGAGGATGAGCCGAACTTCGCGCGTATCCTCTACGACCTGGCGCACGAGCTGGACTACCACTGCCTGGTGGCCCACGGCGCCGACGAGGGCTTTGACTTGGCGGCGACCTTCGTGCCCGATGCGATCCTGCTCGACATGCGCCTGCCCGATCATTCCGGCCTGACCGTGCTGCAGCGCCTCAAGGAACTGGCCACCACCCGGCACATTCCCGTACACGTGATTTCGGTCGAGGACCGCGTCGAGGCGGCCATGCACATGGGCGCGATCGGCTATGCCGTCAAGCCAACCACGCGGGACGAACTCAAGGAGGTTTTCGGCCGCCTGGAAGCCAAGCTGACGCAAAAGCTCAAGCGCATTCTGCTGGTGGAAGACGATGACCTGCAGCGCGAGAGCATTTCCCTGCTGATCGGCGATGACGACATCGAGATCACTGCCGTGGGCTTTGCCCAGGAGGCGCTCGACCTGCTGCGCGACAACGTCTACGACTGCATGATCATCGACCTCAAACTGCCTGACATGCTCGGCGGTGACCTGCTCAAGCGCATGTCCAACGAGGAGATCCGTGCGTTCCCGCCGGTGATCGTCTACACCGGGCGCAACCTGACCCGCGACGAAGAAGCCGAGCTGCTCAAGTACTCCCGCTCGATCATCATCAAGGGCGCGCGCTCGCCCGAGCGTCTGCTCGACGAAGTCACGCTGTTTCTGCATAAAGTCGAATCGCAGTTGTCCCACGAGCGGCAGAAGATGTTGAAAACCGCCCGCAGCCGCGACAAGGTTTTCGAAGGCCGCAAGATCCTCGTGGTGGACGACGACGTGCGCAATATCTTCGCCCTGACCAGTGCCCTGGAGCACAAGGGCGCTATCGTTGAAGTAGGCCGTAATGGTCGTGAGGCGATCGACAAGTTGAATCAGGTCGAGGACATCGATCTGGTGTTGATGGATGTGATGATGCCCGAGATGGATGGCTACGAAGCCACCCGCGAGATCCGCAAGGACCCGCGCTGGCGCAAGCTGCCGATCATCGCGGTCACTGCCAAGGCCATGAAGGACGATCAGGAACGCTGCCTGCAGGCCGGTTCCAACGATTATCTGGCCAAGCCCATCGACCTGGACCGTCTGTTTTCGCTGATCCGCGTCTGGTTGCCGCAACTGGAGCGCATGTAGTGAGTGATTCCCTAGCCGGCGAGCCGTCACAGCCAGCTTCCGAGCGCAATATCGACATCGAGATCCGTTTGCTGATCGAGGCGATCTACCTCACCTACAGCTACGATTTCCGCGATTACTCGGGTGCGTCGGTGAAACGCCGCATCCTGCACGCGCTGCGCCAGATGGAGTGCAGCAGCGTATCGTCGCTGCAGGCTCGAGTGCTGCACGAGCCTACGGCGTTCATGGAGCTGCTGCAGTACCTGACGATTCCGGTGAGCGAGATGTTTCGTGACCCCGAGCACTTTCTGGCACTGCGCCGTGAAGTGGTGCCGCTGCTCAAGACCTACCCATCGCTCAAGGTCTGGATTGCAGGGTGCAGCACGGGCGAAGAGGTCTACTCCATGGCCATTCTGCTGCGCGAAGAAGGTCTGCTCGAACGCACCATCATCTATGCCACCGATATCAACCCGACGTCCCTGGAAAAGGCCAAGCAAGGCATCTATTCCATGGAGAGCGTGCGCGCCTACACCCAGAGCTACCAACGAGCCGGTGGTACCCGCTCGTTCGCCGACTACTACACTGCGGCCTACGGCAACGCCATTTTCGACAGCAGCCTGCGCGAGAACGTGACATTCGCCGACCACAGCCTGGCCACCGACAGCGTGTTCTCCGAGACCCAGCTGGTGTCTTGCCGCAATGTGCTCATCTACTTCAACAAGGGCCTGCAGGACCGTGCCTTCGGGCTGTTCCACGAGTCCCTGAGCCATCGCGGTTTTCTCATGCTCGGCAGCAAGGAAACCCTGGATTTCTCGGCCTACAGTTCGCGCTTCGAGACCTTGACGCGCCCCGAACGGATCTATCGCAAGTCATGAGTCGTTTCCGAGCGGTGGTGGTGGGCGCATCGGCCGGTGGCGTCGAGGCATTGCTGGGGGTGTACGGGCAGTTGCCGATTGATTTCAAGCTGCCGGTATTGACCGTGCTGCACCTGCCGGACGAACGTCACAGCCAGCTGGCGGAAGTGTTCGAACGGCGCTTGAATCGACCGGTGCGCCAGGCGCGCGACAAGGAGCCGATCGAACCCGGTATGTTCTACTTTGCCGGGCCCAGCTATCACCTGTCGGTGGAGCGCGATTTCAGCTTGTCGCTGAGCCAGGAGGAACGGGTGCATTACTCGCGTCCCGCCATCGATTTTCTGTTCGATTCGGCCGCCGATGCCTATGGCAGCGGGTTGATCGGGGTCTTGCTGACGGGTGCCAACGAAGATGGCGCACGAGGTCTGGCCAGCATCAAACACAAAGGTGGCTTGACCATCGTCCAGGACCCCGCCGAGGCGCGGGTCGCGGTCATGCCGCAGGCAGCCATTCGCCTGCAGGCGCCTGATCACATTCTTTCACTCCACGGCATTGGCTGTCTGCTTGCCGAGCTGGAACGAAGCACATGCTAAGCAACGTCCAAGCAAAACTGTTGATCGTCGATGACTTGCCGGAGAACCTGCTGGCTCTGGAGGCGTTGATCGCCAGCCCCGGCCGTGAGGTGCACAAGGCACTGTCGGCCGACGAGGCCCTGTCGCTGCTGTTGCAGCACGAATTCGCCATGGCCATTCTCGATGTGCAGATGCCGGGCATGAACGGCTTCGAGCTGGCCGAACTCATGCGCAGCACCGAGAAAACCAAGAACATCCCGATCGTGTTCGTCAGCGCCGCCGGGCGTGAACTCAACTATGCCTTCAAGGGCTACGAAAGCGGCGCGGTGGATTTCCTGCACAAGCCGCTGGACATGCAGGCGGTGAAGAGCAAGGTCAGCGTGTTCGTCGACCTGTACCGTCAGCGCAAGACCCTCAAGGAACAGCTCGATGCGCTGGAGCGCTCGCGCCAGGAACAGGAGGTGCTGCTAAAGCGCCTGCAAGTGACCCAGAGCGAACTGGAGCACGCCGTGCGCATGCGCGACGACTTCATGTCGATCGTTTCCCACGAGGTGCGCACCCCGCTCAATGGGTTGATCCTGGAAACGCAACTGCGAAAGCTGCACCTGGCGCGCGATAACGCCGACGCCTTCACCCTCGACAAGATGCGCGCCATGGTCGAGCGCGACGAGCGGCAGATCAAGAGCCTGATCCGCTTGATCGAGGACATGCTCGATGTGTCGCGCATCCGTACCGGCAAGCTGTCCATTCGTCCTGCCCAGTTCGACCTGGCGCAACTGGTGCGCAATCTGGTCGACAGTTTCGCGCCTCAGGTGGCGGCGGCCGATTGCACCATCAGCCTGCGGGCGGATGAACCGGTGCTGGGCATCTGGGACGAGTTCCGTATCGAGCAGGTGGTCAGCAACCTGCTCTCCAATGCCTTGCGCTATGGCGGCAAAGGTCCGGTGGAGGTCACGGTGTACGGGCACAACGGCTGGGCGCGCGTGGAAGTGCGGGACCACGGCATCGGCATCAGCAAGGAAAACCAGCTGCGCATCTTTCAGCAGTTCGAGCGGGTCTCGGGCAGCAACGTGGTAGCGGGACTGGGCTTGGGGTTGTTCATTTCCGAGCAGATCGTGGCGGCCCATGGCGGGCGCATCGAAGTCGAAAGCGCCCTGGGCGACGGCGCGACGTTCCGGGTCAGCCTTCCGCTTTAGGAATAAGCGCAATCACACGCAACCTCTGTCGCAGGTCATGGTCGTAATGGCAGCGAAACATATAAGCACATAGGCTTCCCCATGAGTGTAGATGCACAAGATGTCGTTCTCATCGTAGAGGACGAACCGTTGATATTGATGGTACTGGCAGACTACCTGTCTGGGCTGGGCTACCGCGTTCTGCAGGCCGAGAACGGCGAGCAGGCGTTGGAGATTCTAGCGACCAAGCCGCACCTGGATCTTATGGTTACGGACTTTCGTTTGCCCGGCGGCATTTCCGGGGTGAAGATCGCCGAGCCCGCAGTGCTGTTGCGACCGGATCTCAAAGTCATCTTCATCAGTGGCTATCCGGCAGAGATAGAGGAAACCAACAGCCCGATCGCTCGCAAGGCGCCTATCCTGGCCAAGCCATTTGACCTGGACACGCTGCACCAACAGATCGAGAAATTGCTGGCGTGAGAGAGCAGGGTGCCTGGCCCGACGGTCAGGCGCCCTGTTTTTCGAGGCGCCATCGGGTTCAGGGCGTTGGCAGCGCTGCACCTTTGGGCCACAGCAACCACACCTGGCCTTCTTGCTTCATGTTTCCGGCCAGTTCGCCGGCTTCCGCTCCCGTACCCCAGAACAGATCGGCACGCACTTCGCCGGCGATGGCGCCACCGGTGTCCTGCGCGGCGACCGGGCGCACGACCGGGCTGCCGTCCGGGCGCGTGGTCGAGAGCCACAACAGGCTGCCCAGCGGGATCACCTTGCGATCGATGGCCACGCTGTAGCCTGCCGTCAGCGGCACGTTCAGCGAGCCCCGCGGCCCCTCGGTGCTGTCCGGACGCAGGCTGAAGAACACGTAGCTCGGATTGCTGGCGAGCAATTCCGGGACGCGTTGGGGGTTGGCCACGGCCCAGTCACGGATGCGGCCCATGCTCACTTCTTCTTTTTTCAGCAGGCCTTGCTCCACCAGCCAGCGGCCGACCGGGCGGTAGGGGTGGCCGTTCTGATCGGCATAACCGACGCGCAGTTGCCGACCATTGTCCAGTTGCAAGCGGCCTGAACCTTGGATCTGCAGGAACTGCAGGTCCATGGGGTCGCGCATCCACGCTACCACGGGCGCGCTGTTGATGCCTTGACGCTGGATGGTGGCCGCATCGTCATAGGGGCGCAGCACCTGGCCGTCGAGTCGCCCGCGCAGGCGCTTGCCTTTGAGTTCGGGGTAAAGGCTGTCCAATTGAACGCTGATCATGTCTGCCGGCACGCCGTACACAGGCACCGGATGCCCTGCGTCGGCCTTGAGACTGCCGGGATAGACGGGCTCGTAGTAGCCAGTGATCAGACCGTGCTCGCCTTTTTCTGCAGAGCGCAGGCCGAAGACCTGCAGTTGTGCCTGGAGGAAGGTTCGGATCGCTGCAGGGGAGGTTTCCACCGATTGCGCCGCGGCGCAGGTTGGGCCCCAGGTTGCGTCCTTGGCCAGGCGCTGGCAGGCCGAGCGCCAGGCAATGAAGCCGGCCTGCAGGTCACTGTCGCTGACCTTGGGCAAGTCGTCCCAGGTGGCGGGTGCGTAGGTGGCGACGGGTGGTGTGGGTTGCACGGGCGTTTTGTCGTTGTCGCAGGCCGACAACAGCGCCAACGCTGGCACGACGCCGATGAGCAGGCGTCGCCAGGGGAAACGGAAATGGGTCACGCAACGTATCCTGATAGCGAGAGGAGGCGGCTACTTTGGATAAACCCGCCCCCAACGTCAAATCCTCGGTCGGAGCGGTCATTGGCCGCGAACGGGGCACCGCGGTGCCTCAGGCAATGTGCGGTGTCTGTTTCGCGGCCACAGACCGCTCCTACGGGCATACGGATATCAGCTGTAGGAGCGGTCATTGGCTGCGAACGGGCACCGCGGCGCGCCAGGTAATGCGCGGTGTCTGTTTCGCGGCCACAGACCGCTCCAACGGGCATACGGAGATCACCTGTGGGAGCGGTCATCGGCCGCGAACGGGGCACCGCGGTGCGTCAGGTAATGCGCGGTGTCTGTTTCGCGGCCACAGACCGCTCCTACGGGCATACGGATATCAGCTGTAGGAGCGGTCATTGCCCGCGAACGGGGCACCGCGGTGCGTCAGGTAATGTGCGGTGTCTGTTTCGCGGCCACAGACCGCTCCTACGGGCATACGGATATCAGCTGTAGGAGCGGTCATTGGCCGCGAATGGGGCACCGCGGTGCGTCAGGTAATGCGCGGTGTCTGTTTCGCGGCCACATACCGCTCCTACGGGGTGCAACTAGGGCAATCAGCAATAGCTGGCAATGCGACGTACCTGACCCTGACCCTGGCCCAGGGTCCATTCGCGATTGAGGGTCTGGAACACATCGTTGACGAACTGCCGATCGGCCGCCGCTTTCTTGCCGACATAGCCTTTGCCACGCCGGTAGATCGGCATGCGCGCGCGCAGTTCGGGGTGGTTGCGCTCGAAATCCTCGCCGTCGGCGTCATTGGCCAAGGCGTCGATGTGCACATCGCCACGCTGGCAGACCCAAAGAATGTGGTCATCGAGGCTGTCACGGCCGGCTGCCAGGATACGGGCGAGTTGGTCAACGGTGGGTTGGTGGTTCAGGTTCATGTGTACGCTCCTTGAGCTCTGTTTGATCTGTCAGGTTGTCGTCCTCAACACGCGTTGGCAGGTACGCTTCACGTGTTGTCCGTCTAGGTCAGTACTGGCTCGAGCTCGATGTGTAGTGCTGCAAACCGTTACTACATGAAAGCCATGCCGTTCAGGTTTCAGCGGCCCGCCGGGTACGCGGATGTCATCGGAGTGGCTCGATGGCTCATCGAGCAGAGTCAGTTTCGACTCCGCTCTGTTCCCGATCAGGGAGACGGCCTCATCATGCAAGTCTCAGGTTGTTGCGTCAATGGATATGTAGTGCTTTTTTGGCAGCACTACATATTTTAATTATGACCTGCGAGTCACGTATTCCGGACCGTCGAGGCGTACGTGCATCCCGTTGACGGGTCCCTGGAAAAAAGCCAGACAGCACCCTCGGCTTATTCATGATCACGAAAGCCCCGGCAAGGCTTGATTGTTCAGGCGTCTCCCCTAATCATGCTCGGCCCGAGCGCAGCCGGTGCGAGCTGTGCGAGTAGCCAATGGAGCCGTATGGAGTTCAAGCAAAGTCTGAGTCGACGTATCGTCATCGTGTTTGCCTTGATGAGCGCTTTCGTCGCCGGCGTGTTTGCGGTCGGCATCGTTGCCACCGTGCATTTGGTGGAGCGCAAACTGACGACCATGAGTTTGAGCGGCAACCTGCATCGCCTGCTGTTGGTCGACAACGCGGACGACTGGCGCCATCGCCCCGAAAAAGACGAGCTGTTCTACATCGAAGGCGGCGACGGCGACCTGAGCATGCCCAACGAGCTCAAGAACTTGCCGGTCGGATTCCAGGAGCTCACGCTCGGGCCACGCACCTACTACGCCATGGTCGCCCAGGTCGACAATCGCCAATACGTACTGCTGCGCGATCAGGAGGGCATGGAGCAGCGTGCCCATGTGCTGTTCATCGTGGTGGGCGCCGGCTTTCTGTTGAGCATCGCCCTGGCGATCATGCTGGGTGGATTGCTGGCCCGCCGGGTCATGGCGCCGGTTGTGCGACTGGCCCGTCAGGTCCGCCATCGCGACAAGATGCTTGGCATGGCGCCGCCGCTGTCGCCCGATTACACCGACGATGAAGTCGGCGAGTTGGCGCGCTCTTTCGATGAAACGCTGAGCAAGCTGCGCGCGGCGCTCAATCGCGAGCAGATGTTCACCAGCGACGTCAGCCATGAGCTGCGAACGCCGTTGATGATCCTCGCCAGTTCCTGTGACCTGCTGTTGGCCACCGAACTGGATGAGCGCTCGCACCGTCAAGTTGCGCGGATTGCCCGGGCCACCGACGGCATGAGCCAACTGGTCGAAACGTTCCTGCTGCTGGCACGCGACCGCGATGCGGCCAGCCATGGCAACCCCTCCGCCACCTTGCGCCGGACCGCCGACGAACTGGTCGAGATCTGGGGTCGCCAGATCGAGGCCAAGGGTCTTGAATTCATCTACGTCGTCGACAACCAGTCGAGCGAGATCTACAACCACGCGTTCCTGCATTCGGTAATGGGCAACCTGCTGCGCAACGCCTGGCACTACACCGACACCGGCTTCGTGCGCTTGACCCTGACCAAAAAGGGATTCCATGTCGAAGACAGCGGCATTGGCATCCCGGAAGAAAAGCGCAACGCCATGTTTCAGCCATTCGTGCGTGGCGATGAGCAGCGCGGCGAGGGCCTGGGTCTGGGCTTGTCGCTGGTGCAGCGCATTTGTGTCAACCAGGGCTGGAGCGTCAGCTTGAGCAGTCGCGAGCCCCATGGCTGCTTTTTTGCCGTGCAATTGGGCGAGGCATAGCACTAGTACACGCTCGAGGCGTGCGCCTAGTCACAGTCTTTTTGTGAACCTTGCCACCTTTTTGTGGTCTTTCAGCTGGCGGCTTGGGCCGACGGCATGCCGGGCAATAGGCCCAGGGGAGCTTTTCATCGCCTTCCTTCGCAAGTAGTAGCCACCCGTAGCGGTAGTAGCGACAGGCACCACCGGTGCAGGCCCAGCCCACGGGACATTGTTGTCCCGCTATCGAATGGTCCGTTCATCGGGGCCTTTTTTCTTATTTATGTGAAGATCGCCATGCCCTCATCTCAACGTCTTTCTACCGCATTCAGCCGCACCCGCCTGGTAGCCACCGGCTTGTTCGCCGGTCTCCTGTTCACCGTCGGCCCTGCGCATGGCGAAGAAGCCCCTGGCACCAGTCGCTGGGTCAGTGACAACCTGAGTACCTTCGTGCGCAGTGGCCCTACCGATGGCTATCGCATCGTCGGCAGTTTGAAGTCCGGTCAGAAGGTCGAATTGCTTTCCACCCAGGGCGACTACAGCCAGGTACGCGGCGAAGGCGGTTCCAGTGTCTGGATCCCCAGCAGCGACCTGCAACCCACCCCCGGTCCCGCCGAACACGTTCCGCTGCTGACCCAGCAGGTGGCCGATCTGAGCGGCAAGCTGCAATCCATCGACGACAGCTGGAAGAACCGAGTGCAAGGCATGCAGGAAACCCTCGATGCGCGCAAGAAGCTGATCGACGAGCTGGAGGCGCGCAGCAAGGCCCTGAATGCCGAACTCGGCGATGCCCAGTCCGAGCTGCGCAGTACCCAGGCGAAATTGGGAGATGAAAACAAGCACGTCATGATGAGCTACATGATCTATGGCGGCAGCATTGCCGGTGCTGGCCTCTTGGCTGGGCTGATCCTGCCGATGATGACGCGCGGTCGCAAGCGTAACGATCGCTGGTTCTGAAGGCGCCGCCTACAGGTTGCGCTGAACCCGCCCGGCCGCTCGATGATCTATGGTAGTGCACTCCACATCGCCACACAGAGAGAGCCTTTCCATGAACACCAGTGATCTACTTGAACAACTGCTGCGCGGTCGCAGCGGGCAATCCTCGACCGGCCAGCCTGGCGCCACGAAAGGGCAGGGTGGTCTGGGTGATCTGCTGGGCGGCCTGCTCGGTGGCGGCCGCGGCACATCGGGCGGCGCCGGGCTGGGTGGACTCGGCGGTTTGTTGGGTGGCTTGGGCGGTTTGCTGGGCGGACGTGGCGGCAGTCGCTCCGGCTCGGGCAAGTACGCGGCCCTGGCGTCGCTGGGAATGATGGCTTTCAAGGCTTATCAGGCCTGGCAGCAACAGCAGGCTGCTGCACCCCAGCAAGCGTTGCGCACTGTCGATCAGTTGTCCGATTCCGAAGTGGAAGGCCACAGCCATGCGATCCTGCGTGCGTTGATTGCCGCGGCCAAGGCCGATGGCCGGGTGGATGCACAGGAGGAAGCCGCGATTCGCGCCGAATTGACCGAGCATGCCGAGGACGCGCAGTTGCAGCAGTGGCTGGACGCGGAATTGGCGCGGCCGCTGGATGCGCAAGAGCTGGCCAGTGCCGCCGATGGCCCGGCGATGGCGGCAGAGATGTACCTGGCCAGCGTGATGCTCATGGGGCAGCAGGATGCCGGCGAACGTGCCTGGCTCGACCAATTGGCAGCCGCCCTGAACCTGGCCCCGGAGCTTCGCGCCCAGCTCGATCAGCAGGCCAAGGCGCAATAACCCTTACCTCAAAAGCCGTACGGCGATGCTGCAGGCCAACCCCACGCACCGCCGACGCGGCTCGCGCCGCTGCTACAGAACCCCCCCACCTGTGTACCGACAGCCTCTGTAGCAGCGGCGCAAGCCGCGTCCGGGTGCACCGCCAATTCTGCGTGCTGGTTACATACCCTCCAACTCCAACCAGATCGGCGCATGGTCGGAAGGTTTTTCCATGGCGCGCAGGTCGTAGTCGATCCCGGCGGCCCGAACCTGTGGCAGCAATCCACGGGAAGCCAGGATCACATCGATGCGCAGGCCGCGCTTAGGCTGGTCTTCGAAGCCGCGGCTGCGGTAATCGAACCAGCTGAACCGGTCGGCGACCTCCGGGTGCAGGTGACGGAAGCTGTCGACCAGGCCCCAGTCCAGCAACCGTTGCATCCATTCGCGTTCTTCGGGCAAGAAGCTGCACTTGCCCGTCTTGAGCCAGCGCTTGGCGTTGTCCGCCCCGATACCAATATCGCAATCCTGGGGCGAAATATTCACATCGCCCATCACGATCAATGGCTGATCATTGCTGAATCCGGTTTCCAGCAAGCCCTGCAGGTCGCTGTAGAAGCGTTGCTTGGCAGGAAATTTGGTCGGGTGATCGCGGCTTTCACCCTGGGGGAAGTAGCCGTTCATCACCGTGATGACCTGGCCCTGAGCAGTGGCGAAAGTGCCACGGATGAAGCGACGTTGAGCGTCGTCTTCGTCGCCGGCAAAGCCCTTGTCGATACTCAGCGGCGCGGCGCGTGACAGCAGTGCTACGCCGTAATGTCCCTTCTGCCCATGAAAGTGCACGTGATAGCCCAGCGCCTCGATTTCGGCCTGCGGAAACTGCTCATCCGACACCTTGGTTTCCTGCAGGCCGATCACATCCGGCTGGTGCTTGTCGATCAACGCCGCCAGCTGATGGGGGCGGGCGCGCAAGCCGTTGATGTTGAACGAGACGATTTTCATGGTCGCGGATCCTGGCAAATGCGCGATGCTAACGGAGTGTGGCGCGAGCGACCAGCGCGGCGGCTGACATTCCAGCGTGATTTGCCTGCCCCAGGCACGGAACCCCTGCCGCCGCGCATCGTCCATTGACTACTCGTTGCACTCGCCAAGGACAGACCCCCATGCTCCAGACCTCGACCACCGCTGCAGAAGTACGTCAGCTCGATGGTGGTTACGCGCGGGAAACCCGTGCGCTGCTCTACCAGACCTACCTGCTGGACCCAACCTTTGCCTACCTGTTCGAAGCCGATCGCCCCGGGTTCGAGCGCCGCGTGCGGTCCACGGTGCGGCAGCTGGTCAATCAGCATTTCCTCCAGGACCTTCCGGCCCTGGGCCTGTTCTTCGATGACCGCCTGGCCGGTGTCGCCTTGGTCGCGCCGCCCCAGCGTCGCCTGGGCATTACCGAGAGCTGGGCCTGGCAATGGCGGATGATGCTCGGCACCGGTGTGGAAGGCACCCGTCGCTACCTTGAATACCATCATGCCGTACAGCACTGCCTGCCTTCGGATGCGGTGCATGTGTTGCCGCTGATGGGTCTGCACCCGGATTACCAGGGCCCTGAACTGGCCGAGCAACTGCTGACGGCGGTACACAATTGGTGCGCCCAGGACCCGACGTCCGAGGGCGTCGTGTTGGACACTGGCAACCCGCGTTATCTGGCGTTCTTCGAGCGCCAGGGCTATACGCAGATTGGGGAAGTACCGCTGGGTCCGGTGGTCGAACACGTGTTCTTCCATCCCAGCCCCGAAACTGTCCGCCACTCTGAAACAGTCGGTTACGCACAGAGCTGATCTCGGATCATCCACGACGCCTGGCAGCGTCCAAATCGACGTACGGGTCGTGATAGCATTCGCCTATGAACTATTCAGGACGATTGGCCAGCAGCCTGGCGCTGTTGGTCGCAAGTATGGCGGCTCAGGCCCAAAGCGTACTCGATGTGCGCGTCAACCCTGCCAACCCGGCGCTCAAAAGCAATGTCGAAGGCTATATCGGCAGCTTGGGTGATCGTGACGGTGAGGCGCTGTTGCGTTTCAGTCGCGGCGCCGAGGAGCAGGCGCAGAAGGCAGCGCAGGCGCTCGGCTACTATCAGGCGCATGTGACCAGCGAAGTGCAACCGGGCGAAAATCCCCGTCTGCTGCTGCACATCGAGCCGGGTGAGCCTATTCATCTGCGCAACGTCACCGTACGTGTCGAAGGTCCGGCGGCTCAGCTGAAAGCCTTCCGCGTGCCGCACAGCCGGGAGCTGGCACCCGGCGCGGTGCTCAACCACGGTCAGTACGAAAACGCCAAGCAGTTGATCCAGAACCAGGCCTCGCGCTATGGATTCTTCAGTGGCACTTTCAGCAAGCAGCGTCTGGCCGTCGACCCCCGGGCAGGGCTGGCTGACATCGAGCTGGTATACAGCAGCGGTCCGCGTTTCAAGCTGGGCAAGGTGAGCTTCCAGGGCGATACACCGTTCGACGACGAACTGCTGCGGCGCATGGTGCCCTTCAAGGAAGACACCGCCTACGATTCCGAACTGATTGCCGAGCTCAACCAGGCGCTGCAATCGAGTGGCTATTTCGAAGGCGTGCGCGTCGACGCGGCGCCAACGGCAGCCACCGAGCGGGTCATTCCTGTGGACGTGCAACTGACCACGCGCAAGCCTCGGACCATGGGCTTGGGCCTGGGTTATTCGACCGATGTGGGGCCGCGTGGCAAAGCCAATTGGACCCGCCACTGGGTCAATCCCCAGGGTCACAGCTATGGTGCGGAAATGGAGCTCTCCGCGCCTCGGCAGAACGTCGGGCTGTGGTATGACATCCCCCTGGATCCACCCCTCACCGATAAACTGCGTTGGGCCGGCGGCTATCAATACGAAGAGCTGGCCAATACCGACAGTCTGAGCAAGCTGCTGACGTTCGGGCCGGAATGGCACAGCAAATTGCCCAGCGGCTGGCAGCGTGTCATCTCCCTGAAGTGGCAGCGCGAAGAATACCGATTGGGCGACGACTCCGGCCTCAGTACCTTGCTGATGCCAGGCATCAGCTACACCTACCTCAAGAGCGACAACAAGGTCGATCCGCACAACGGCTACCGCGTGCAGTTCGATGCGCAAGTGGCCAAGGAAGGGCTGCTGTCGGACACCAACCTGTTGCATGGCAACGTAATGCTCAAGGGCTTGACCACCGTGGCACAGAACCACCGCCTGCTTGGCCGGGTACAACTGGGTGGCAATGCCACCAACGGCTACAAGTCGGTTCCACCTTCCTTGCGCTTCTTCGCCGGTGGCGACCAGAGCGTGCGCGGCTACGACTATCAGACCCTGACCCCGGAGAACTCCGATGGCGACCGCATCGGCGGACGCTATATGGTGGCCGGCAGTGTGGAATACCAGTACTCGATTGCCGAGAAATGGCGCCTGGCAACCTTTATCGACAAAGGCAACTCGTTCAACGACCTGAAATTCGCCGACCTCAAGACGGGCATCGGCGTGGGCGTGCGCTGGGTATCGCCGGTAGGCCCGATTCGTCTCGATCTCGCCCATGCCATGGATGACGATGGTGGCGTGCGCCTGCACTTTTCCATGGGGCCGGAACTATGAAGCCCGCAGTGAAACGAGGTTTGCTGATTTCCCTGGCCGCGGTCGTTGGCGTGGTGCTGACTGTGATCGTGGCCGTATCGCTGGTATTGGGCACGCAAGCCGGCAGCCGCTGGGCGCTGGCTCGCGTGCCCGGACTGACCCTGGAAAATTTCAGTGGCAGGTTGGGCGGGCATTGGCAGGCCGACAAGCTGGTATGGCAGCAGCAGGCGACCCGAGTCGAGGTGCAGGCGCTCGAGCTGGCCTGGTCACCCGCTTGCCTGTGGCGCATGACCCTGTGCATCGACACCTTGCACACTGGTGCCATTCTTGCGCAGTTGCCTGCCAGCCAAGAGCCGGCCAGCAGCGGGCCGATCGTACTGCCCGATCTGCAACTGCCCGTGGCGATAGAACTTGGCGATGTGCGTATCGGTAGCCTGGAACTGGACGGCGTGCAACAGCTGAGCGGTCTGGAGTTGGCGGCGCACTGGAGCGCCGATGGCCTGAAGATCGACCGGGCCCACCTGCAGCGGGAAGAAATGGTGCTGGATGCGAACGGCACCCTGCGCCCAGGCGGCCAATGGCCGCTCGATCTCAACGTCCAGGTGCAATTGCCTGCGGTGGACGACAAGCCCTGGCAGGTCACCCTCACCGCCACGGGCGATCTGCTGGACACACTGACCCTGGACGGGGAGAGCAGCGGCTACTTGCCGGCACTGATCACCGGCACGGTACAGCCGCTGGCCGAGCATTTGCCTGCCCAGTTGCGCATTCAGAGCGAGGCATTCAAGCCCAGCGCCGGGTTGCCCGACACCTTGGCTTTCAATCAGCTGGAATTACTCGCCAAGGGTGACCTGCAGGGCGGCTACGCCATCGATGGCCGAGCCAGCCTGCCGGCCGAGCAATCACCCATGACCTTGTTGCTTGGCGCGCGGGTGGATGCCAAGGGCGCGGTGGTGCAGGCGCTGGATATCTCGTCCAGCGCTCAACAGCACGTGCGTCTGTCTGGCACTCTGGATTGGCAGCAAGGTCTGGCGGCAAAGGCCAGGATCGACTGGCTGGATTTCCCCTGGCACCGCCTGTATCCGGTCATTGCCGAGCCAGCCGTGAAGGTGCGGCGTTTCAACGGCGAGATCGACTACAGCGACGGCAAGTACCTGGGCAACCTGAAGGGTGCCTTCGATGGCCCGGCCGGTGCATTCACTCTGGTAACCCCATTCAGTGGCGACCTGCAGCAGGTGTTCCTGCCCCAGTTGGAACTGGTGGCCGGGCAGGGCAAGGCGGCAGGGCATCTGAACCTCAAGTTTGCCGACGGGATTGCGTGGGACACGGCGCTGGCGCTGAGTGCCATCGACCCGGCCTACTGGGTCGCGCAGATGCCCGGCAGCCTTGCTGGCCCTTTGCGCAGTACCGGTGAGTTCAAGAACGAGCAACTCTCGCTCGATGCCGACCTGGACCTCAAGGGCCGCCTGCGCGGGCAACCGGCAGTGTTTCAGGCCAAGGCCCAAGGCGCTGGCGAACGCTGGACGCTAGGCAACCTCGACGTTCGCCTGGGTGATAACCGCATCAAGGGCCAAGGCAGCCTGCAACAACAAGTGCAGGGTCGCCTGGACATTGACCTGGCCCGCCTCGGGCAGTTGTGGCCCGGGCTTCAAGGCCAGTTGAAAGGGCAGCTCGATGCCGCAGGTACCCTGCAGGCACCGCAAGGCAAGCTCAAGTTGCTGGGCCAACAGTTGGCGATGGACAGCAATCGTCTGCAGAACCTGAACGTGAACGCTGGACTCGATGGGGCCCAGAACGGCACCCTCGACGTGAGCGCCGCAGGCATTCGCGTCGGTGAAACCGATCTGGGCACCCTGAGCGCCAAGGCCTCGGGCGATATCAAGCGACAGCAAGTGCAACTGGCTCTCAAGGGGCCTCAGCTGGCCCTGGCGACCAGTCTGGACGGTACGCTGGACAAAGGCTTCAGCGCGCAAAGCAGCTGGCGCGGACGCTTGGCCAGCGGTTCGGTCCAGGCGGGCGGCCAGGACTGGCGTCTGCAGGCGCCAGCCCGGCTGGAATACCTGGCCGGTGGCCGTGTCAACTTCGGTGCCCACTGCTGGCGTTCCGGAGCGGCCAGCCTGTGCAGCGAGGACCAGCGTCTGGCACCCGAACCACGCCTGCGCTACCACCTCAAGCAGTTCCCGCTGGACAGCCTCGCGCAGTGGTTGCCAAAGGATTTCGCCTGGCAGGGCATGCTCAATGCCGACGTGGCGGTAGATGTGCCCGCCAGTGGCCCGGCCGGTGAGATCACGGTCGATGCCGGCAACGGCACCTTGCGGGTGCGCAACGACCAGCAGTGGGTCGACTTCCCCTATCAAACCCTGCGGCTGACCAGCCGTCTGAACCCCAAGCGCATCGATACCGAGCTCAATTTCCGCGGTGATCGGCTCGGGCAACTGCAGGTGATTGCGCAGATCGATCCGATTCCGGACAGCAAGCCCGTCACCGGCAGCTTCCGCCTGGCCGGGCTCGACCTTTCCATCGCCCGTCCCTTCGTGCCCATGGTCGAAACCCTGAAGGGCCAGCTCGATGGCAGCGGACAGATCACAGGCTCGCTGATGGCACCGCAAATCAACGGCAACGTCCGTCTCAGCGGTGGCGAAATAGCCGGCCCGGAACTGCCGACTACTCTCGAAGACCTGCAGTTGCAGGCGCAGATCGCCGGCGAAAGCGTGCGCTTGCAAGGCAGCTGGAAAAGCGGCAAGACCGGCCAGGGCACTCTGGGCGGCACCGTTGCCTGGGCCGATGCCCTGGATGTGGACGTGCAGCTCAAGGGCTCGCGGTTGCCGATCAATGTCGAACCCTATGCGACCTTGGAAGCGGCGCCGGACTTGCGCATCCAGATGAATGGCGAGCGCCTTGCGGTGGTCGGCAAGGTGGTCATTCCCAAGGGTGCCATCGTGGTTCGGCAACTGCCGCCTTCCACCGTGAAGCTGTCCGATGACGTGGTCATCGTCGGCAACCAGACCGAGCAGGGCAAGACGCCGTTACCCATGGCGATCGATATCGATGTGGAAGTGGGGCAGGAAAAACTCACCTTCAACGGCTTCGGCCTGAGCGCCAACCTGGCAGGTCATGTTCACATTGGCGACAACCTGGACACGCGCGGTGAGCTGGCCCTCAATGACGGACGCTACAACGCCTATGGTCAGCGCCTGACCATACGCCGCGCGCGTCTGTTGTTCGCCGGGCCAATCAGCCAGCCGTACCTGGACATCGAGGCGATCCGCACCACAGGGGATGTGATCGCCGGGATCCGCTTGACCGGCAACGCCGAGCAACCCACCAGCGAGGTGTTCTCGGAACCGACCATGAGCCAGGAGCAGGCCCTCTCCTACCTGGTGTTGGGCCGCCCGTTGGGCAACAGCGGCGAGGACAACAACATGCTTGCCCAGGCGGCGCTGGGTTTGGGGTTGATGGGCAGCTCGGGGGTCACCAGCAAACTGGCCACCGACCTGGGCATCGAAGATTTCCAGCTCGACACCCAGGGCAGCGGCGATGCCACCAGTGTGGTCGCCAGCGGCAACATTTCCGAGAAGCTCAGCCTGCGCTACGGCGTGGGGGTTTTCGAGCCGGCCAATACCATCGCCTTGCGCTACTTGTTGAGCAAGCGTCTGTATCTGGAAGTGGCCAGCGGCGTCGCCAGTTCGCTGGACCTGTTCTACAAGCGTGATTTCTGAGGCTCGATCCCAAGTCCGCTAGTCGGGCTTGGGTAGGACTCAGAGCGCCAGGGTGCGGCGGATATTGCCGATCTGCCGCTGGCTCAGGCCGTACTTGTGGGCGAGGACGCTGCGTGATGTGCCGTTGCGCGTCTCGTGGTGAATCTGCTGGTTGCGCCATTGGCGCAGGAAATGGTCGGCCTTGGGAATTTCCAGGGCCATGCCGGCGAAGCGCTGGATCAACGCCACCACCGTTTCTGCTTCGAAATGTTCCGCCAGGGCGGTGCGTTGCGGGTGCTTGGGGATGTAGCGCGGGCGTCCGCCGTAGAGCTGGGTGAGGCGATAGGCCTGTTCGACGCCGATGCATTCGATCAGTACCTGCAGCGAATGGGGAAGTTGCTCGACGTCGATCTGCTGGAGCTGTTGGGTGTTCATGGTGACTTCCTTGTGGCAGCACTTGGCCAATCCGGCCGGAAGTCATTCTTGTCCAGGTGTCCCTGAGGCTCTAGGAGTCAAGAGGTCTCTGGCTGTGGGCAGGTTCCGGCAACTGCGTAGGAAATCCATACCGTCATTGGCATGACATTGGCCGTGGTGATGTGCTCGAACACTGTGCCTCGGTTGTCCCTGGCGATGTAACATGGCACGCAAACAGATACATCCCGGCAACAGAATCCGGGCCAACACGACTGTCAGGACCTCTACATGACTCAAGCTCAACGTATCAAATATTCCTTGCTGATTGCCCTGGTGGTATTGCTGATCATGCTCGGGCTGTCCTATCTCCAGACCCAAGGCGTCATCACCGAGAAACTCTTTCAATACATTGCCATGGGTATTGCCGTGCTGGTGGTGGTGATCAATGGTGTGATGCGTCGCAAGGTCAAGCGACCGTGAGGGCGCGGCCTTTGAACTAATTTTTCGGGGTGACGCTCCAAGACAGTGCAGCACAAACCTATCACTGTTATGGAGTGCCCCATGTTCAAGAAGACTTTGACTGCCGTCGTTGCAACTTCCGCCCTGATGACCGCTGGCCTGGCGCTGGCCGACAAGCCCGGCGCTGGTTGGATCACCATCGAGAAAGCCATCGAGACCGCCAAGTCCAAGGGTTACACGGAAGTGTGGAAAATCGAAGCTGACGACAACGGCTACTGGGAAGGTGAAGGCAAGAAGGCCGACGGCGTGGCTTATGAGTTCCGCATCGACGGCCAGTCGGGCAACGTGTTGCGCGATCAGAAGGACTGATTCCGGCGGGCTTGTCCTGAGGCGGGTGGGTGTGGCGTACTAGGGCCTTGCTCCGTTCACGCCAGGAAATCCCCGATGCCTGCCAGCGACGCCACCGTTCAATCGCTTTCCTTCGCCGATCTGACGCACCTGCTGCGTCAGATCTTCCTGCGTCATGGCACCTCTGCCGAGGTAGCCGATATCCTTGCCCACAACTGTGCGACCGCCCAACGCGACGGGGCCCACAGTCACGGCACATTCCGCATTCCCGGTTACCTGTCTACCCTGGCCAGCGGCTGGGTGGACGGCAAGGCCCGTCCGCAGGTCGAAGATGTCGCCAGTGGTTATGTCGCGGTCGATGCCGCCGGTGGCTTTGCCCAACCAGCATTGGCAGCGGCACGTAGCCTGCTGGTGAGCAAGGCGCGCGAGGCAGGTATCGCCGTGCTGGCCATCCGCAATTCCCATCACTTTGCCGCGCTCTGGCCGGATGTCGAACCGTTCGCCGCCGAAGGCCTGGTGGCCTTGAGCGTGGTCAACAGCATGACCTGCGTCGTTCCCCATGGCGGCACCAAGCCGTTGTTCGGCACCAACCCGATTGCCTTCGCAGCGCCCTGCGCCGGCAAGGATCCGCTGGTCTTCGACATGGCGACCAGCGCACTCGCTCACGGCGACGTGCAGATCGCAGCGCGAGGCGGCCAGCCGGTGCCTGAGGGCGCCGGTGTCGACCGGCACGGGCAACCGACTACCGATGCGGCGGCAATTCTCGATGGTGGGGCGCTGCTGCCCTTTGGTGGCCACAAAGGCTCGGCATTGTCGATGATGGTGGAGCTGCTTTCAGCGGCGCTCACCGGTGGAAACTTTTCCTTCGAGTTCGATTGGACACGCCATCCCGGTGCGCAGACGCCTTGGACCGGGCAGTTGATCATCATCATCGACCCCAGCAAGAGTGCTGGCCAGAACTTTGCCGAACGGAGCCGCGAGTTGGTCGAGCGCATGCATGAAGCCGGGCAATCGCGCCTCTCGGGCGACAGGCGCTATCGCCAGCGCGCACTGTCACAGACCCAAGGCATTTCGATGCCTGTGGAAGAGTTGGAAAGATTGCGGGCTTTGGCTGGAGAATGATGCAAGAAGGGCCGCTGCGATCGACGGCCCGGAACAACAATGGAAAAACGCGGGTGAAAACAGTGGATGCACAATGCTCGAATCAGTCGCGACGGCCCAGCAGCAGACCCAACAACAGCCCGCAGGTGGCCGAAGCCGCGACGGTCTGCCAAGGATGGCCACCGATGTAGGTTTGCGTGGCTTCGACCACAGGCTTGGCGCGTTCGCGTAGCCCGGCCAGCGAATAGGACACGTGTTCCAGCTTGGAATTGACTTGCGCGCGCAGGCTATTGGCGTCGTCACCCACCAGGGAAGCGCCGTCCCTGAGCATTTTTTCCGATTCTTCGATCAACGCCAGCAGCTCGCTGAAAACTTGATCCTTGATTTGATCCTCGGCCGATTCAGCACTTGATCTACGGGCCATTTCACTCACTCCTGGTGTTTATTAAGGCAGTGCAAGATTGAGTCCCGGCGCCCTGGAAAGTTGCATGCAGGGCGCAGGAGCGGCGTTTGCTCCTACAGTTTTTCATATCCAGACGTGTAAGATGTCGCCTGTTTTTTCTGCTGACAGGTACTCGCAATGAGCTTCAATCTCGCTAATCGTTCGCTGGCCGAGCGCGCCATGATCGAGGATGAAAAGGCCCGTCTCTACGAGCTGTGGCAGGCCAACCTGGGCAAGGCCAAGGCCGACGCTGCCCGACTCATCGGGGAAAAGGCCAAGCGCAAGGGGCGCTGGGCCGAGTGGGTACGGGCTGAGCTTGATGGCATGTCTCCCCCTGAATACGCCAACATGGTGCGTGCCGAAGTGAACAAGCTGATGGCGGCGGCTCGCTGAGCAGAGCAGCCGTAGGATCAATCCGCGCGAGCGTCTGTTTTCAATAGCCTGCGGCCGTCGGCAGGCTCAAGGTACCGCTGTCGCTGAAGCGCACCGTCCCGAACAGTCCGCCAGCAAGCTTGCCATGCAATCGGTAGGGCATGCCGTTCAGGCTCTGGGCGGGGTTCAGGCCCACGGCCTGACGCAACGCCGTGAACGCCGACACACTCACCGGCACAGCCAGCACTTCTTCCGAATACCGTTCGATACGACCGTGCTGGCTGCTGACGCCACTGGCCAGCGGCTGTCCATTCACCTCCAGGTTTACTGCTACCCCGTCATACTCGATGGCGGTTTCGTTGGGGTTCTGCAGCCGCAGCTTGATGGCGAAGCGCAGCTCCAGCTCTTGCGCAGGCAGGGGCTCGATGCCCACCACGCTGATGGAAACCGGATCTCTGGAGGGCAACAGCGAACATCCAGCCACGCCGGCCAGAAGTGCCAGGGTCAAGCAACTGCGTAATAAGCCAAACATGGGTCTGTAGCTCCCGAGCCGAGCACGACGCTCCCTGAGTGCGACCGTAAGTCTAGCGCTGGGTTCGCCGATCGGCCTGGATGTACAAAACGGATATGCCCCACCAAGGCTTGGACTGGCTTGATGTGTGCAGATGTTTCAAGCAAACGGCGTTCCTGCGTGGGCAGCCCTGCGCTGACGTGGAGGTACAGGCGTCGGTGCGTTGGATCGGGGCGATGAATCGCGGCAAGCCCCAGACTGGCGCACTGGCTGGACCAACGAGGGTGGAGCATCTTTTTCCCTCAAGGCGCCAAGTGGTTATTTGGCGCCTATGGTTACCCTTCAGGAACGCTCCTTTGCGCACATCCGTCTTCGAGGGCACACCCCATGACCGTTTCGAAACTCAAACCCACGCTGGGCACTCTGCACTTGTGGGGCATAGCCGTAGGCCTGGTGATCTCCGGTGAATACTTTGGCTGGAGCTATGGCTGGGGCAGCGCCGGCACCTTGGGTTTTCTGTGCACGACGCTAATGGTCGCGGTGATGTACACCTGCTTCATTTTCAGCTTCACCGAACTGACCACGGCCATTCCCAATGCGGGTGGTCCATTTGCCTACAGCCTGCGCGCATTCGGCCCTGCAGGCGGCATGATCGCCGGGCTGGCGACCCTGATCGAATTCGTTTTCGCCCCGCCGGCCATCGCCATGGCCATCGGCGCCTACCTCAACGTGCAGTTTCCCGGGCTCGATCCCAAGTGGGCGGCGGTCGGTGCCTATGCTGTGTTCATGAGCCTGAATATCGTCGGTGTAAGCATTGCCGCCACTTTCGAACTGGTGGTCACCATCCTCGCTGTTTTCGAACTGCTGGTGTTCATGGGCGTGGTGGCGCCGGCGTTCAGTTTCAGCAACTTCGCCCTGGGGGGTTGGGCTGGGTCCGACACATTCAGTCTCGGTGCATTGAGCGGCATGTTCGCGGCGATTCCTTTCGCCATCTGGTTCTTCCTGGCCATCGAAGGTGCCGCCATGGCAGCCGAGGAAGCCAAGGACCCCAAGCGGACCATTCCCCGCGCCTACATCGCCGGGATCCTGACCTTGGTCACCTTGGCTATCAGCGTGATGATCTTCGCCGGTGGCGTGGGTGACTGGCGCGCCCTGGCGAACATCAACGACCCGCTGCCGCAGGCCATGAAAGGCGTGGTGGGCGAGAATTCCAACTGGATGCACATGCTTGTATGGATCGGTCTGTTCGGGCTCGTCGCCAGTTTCCACGGCATCATCCTGGGCTATTCACGGCAGTTCTTCGCGCTGGCACGGGCGGGTTTCCTGCCCAGAGGCCTGGCCAAGCTGTCGCGCTTCCAGACACCGCACCGGGCCATTCTCGCCGGTGGGGTGGTGGGTATCGCAGCGATCTTCAGCGATGGCCTGGTGAACCTGCAGGGCCTCAGCCTGACCGCAGCGATGATCACCATGGCCGTATTCGGGGCCATCGTCATGTACATCATGAGCATGCTCAGCCTGTTCAAGCTGCGCCACAGCGAACCTCAGCTCGAGCGGTCCTTCCGTGTGCCCGGCTATCCGCTGGTGCCGGCCATTGCGCTGCTGCTGGCGCTGGTGTGTCTGGTCGCCATGGTGTGGTTCAATGCAATGATCTGCGGGATCTTCATCGGTCTGATGTGCCTCGGCTCGCTGTTCTGCGTGTTCGTGCGCAGCCGCGGCGACAGCCACCCCGTACTGGCCAGCGAGTGAGGAGGGCAGCATGAGTTTCGTGCACAGCGTCGCCGGGCAGACCTGGCGCTTCGACAGTCTCCGGCAGTTGATGGCCAAGGCCAGTCCGGCGCGATCGGGGGACTATTTGGCCGAGATCGCCGCCGGCAGCGATGCCGAGCGGGCGGCGGCGCAGATGGCCCTGGCGGACGTGCCGCTCGAGCGTTTCCTGCACGAGGCGCTGATCCCCTATGAGGACGATGAAGTCACCCGCCTGATCGTCGATACCCACGATGCCCAGGCCTTTGCTGCGGTCAGCCATCTGACCGTGGGCGGCTTTCGTGACTGGCTGCTCGGCGACGACGCCACCGAAACCAGCCTGCGTGCTCTTGCGCCCGGTATCACGCCGGAGATGGCCGCCGCCGTGTCGAAGATCATGCGTGTGCAGGACCTGGTCCTGGTGGCGCAGAAGATTCGCGTGGTCACACGCTTTCGCAACACGGTAGGGCTGCGTGGGCGGATGTCGACCCGGCTGCAGCCCAACCATCCCACGGACGATCCGGCCGGCATCGCCGCCAGTGTTCTGGATGGCCTGCTGTATGGCAACGGCGACGCCATGATCGGCATCAACCCGGCCAGCGACAGCCTGAGCGCCATCAGCGAGCTGCTGAAGATGCTCGATGGCGTGATCCAGCATTACGGCATACCGACCCAATCGTGCGTGCTGACCCATGTGACCTCTTCGATAGCTGCCATCGAGCGCGGCGTGCCGCTGGACCTGGTGTTCCAGTCCATCGCCGGCACCGAGGCGGCCAACAGCAGCTTTGGCGTCAGCCTGGCAGTGCTGCAGGAAGGCTATGAAGCGGGCCTGAGCCTGAAGCGCGGCACCCAGGGCAACAACCTGATGTACTTCGAGACGGGGCAAGGCAGTGCGTTGTCTGCCAACGCCCACCATGGGGTCGACCAGCAGACCTGCGAGGCGCGGGCCTATGCGGTAGCACGCCGCTTCGACCCATTCCTGGTCAATACCGTGGTCGGGTTCATCGGTCCCGAATACCTGTACAACGGCAAGCAGATCATCCGTGCCGGGCTCGAGGATCACTTCTGCGGCAAGCTGATGGGCGTGCCCATGGGCTGTGACATCTGCTACACCAACCATGCCGAGGCCGACCAGGATGACATGGACATGCTGCTGACCCTGCTGGGCGTGGCCGGGATCAATTTCATCATGGGCATCCCCGGGTCGGACGACGTCATGCTCAATTACCAGACCACCTCTTTTCACGATGCCTTGTATGCGCGCAAGACCCTGGGCCTGCGGCCGGCACCGGAGTTCGAAGAATGGCTGGCGCGCATGGACATTCTGCAACAGAAGGACGGCCAGCTACGGCTGGGGAGCGGCGTGCCACAGTTGTTCGGCAAAGCACTGGGGCGTCTGGGTTGAGGGGCCAGTCTCCTCTGGTCAAAGCTGAGGGGTGGAAAGGAACACATGAACGATAAGACGTTGACACAAGCTGACCCTTGGCATGCATTGCGCGCACTGACACCCGCGCGCATAGCCTTGGGCCGGGCCGGCACCAGCTTGCCCAGCAGCGCCCAGCTGGACTTCCAGTACGCCCATGCGCAAGCCCGCGATGCCGTGCACCTGCCGTTCGACCAGGCGGCCCTCGCCGAGGCGTGCCCCGGCAGCCTGAGCCTGCACAGCGCAGCGTCTGACCGGCATGTCTATCTGCAGCGTCCGGATCTGGGTCGGCGCCTGGACGAGGCTTCGCTGCAGCAACTGCGCACTCGCGTCGGCGAGCGTTCGGCAGGGTTCGACCTGGCGCTGGTGATCGCCGACGGTCTTTCTGCGCTGGCTGTGCACCGGCATGCGCTGCCCATGCTGCAACGCATCGAGCAGATCGCGGGTGATGAGGGTTGGAGCGTTGCGCCGGTGTGCCTGGTCGAGCAAGGGCGGGTGGCGGTAGCCGATGAGGTGGCCCAGGCACTGGGCGCGCGCATGGTGGTACTGCTGATCGGTGAGCGGCCGGGCCTGAGTTCGCCCGACAGCCTCGGGCTGTATTTCACCTATGCACCGCGAGTGGGGTTGAACGATGCCGCGCGCAATTGCATTTCCAATGTTCGCCAGCAGGGCCTGAGTTACGCGACCGCTGCGCACAAGTTGCAATACCTTATGCGCGAGGCCTGGCAACGCAAGCTTTCGGGCGTTCATCTGAAGGATGAAGCGCTGCTGCCCGAAATCGAAAACGACGCCCCGCCGCGACCGGGAAATTTCTTGCTCGACAACCCTTCGTAGCAGCGGCGCAAGCCGCGTCGGCGGTATCCGCGGTGCATCTGGCCCACCGCGGTAAGCCCAGACGCGGCTTGCGCCGCTGCTACGGGGGATGGCGAGCCGCGTCGGAGATTTCGCGGTTACAGGGAATCGCGCATCTTCTCGATGTGAATCCAGAGGTTTTCATCCTCGAAGGATTCGATCACCAGGTTAGCCCCGGCAGACCGCAGGGTCTGCGCCGATTGACTGGTCGACAGCGCCACGGTGAACAGGCCAGCCGCGACTGCAGCCGTCACTCCAGGCACCGAATCTTCGAAGGCGATGCCGGCTTCGGCCCGCGCGCCCAGGCGTTGCAGGCCGGTCAGGTAGGGCAGCGGATCGGGTTTGGCGCGCGCCAGCTCCTCTGCCACCACCACGGTTGGCAGGCGCTCGGCCAGCCCCAATGCATCGAGCATGTGTTCGGCATTGGCGCGCGGGGCGTTGGTCACCACCACCATGCCCAGTTGCGCCTGCTCGGCATAGTCGAGCAAACGCAACAGCCCGGCAATTGGCGCCAGTTGCGGTGCAAGCTCGCGAAAGCGCGCTTCCTTGCGATCGGCGAAGGCTTCGTGCTGTGCCACCGAGCGGTCCGGAAACAAGTACTGGCACATGTCGGCATTGGCCCGGCCACTGGCGTGCAACTGAAACTCATCATGGGTGAATTCGCGACCTTCCTCGGCCAGCAATTGCTGCACGGCAAGCAGGTGCAGGGCGTCGGTTTCAGTCAATGTGCCATCGAGGTCGAACAGCAGAGCTTCGAGCATGAATCGTCCATTCCATCCCAGGGTTTGCCGCAGTGTAGCAGTGTCGGCCGGCGGTTCCGATGCTCGCGAACCGGCTACCGGACAGATGAAGCTTGGCAACTATTTAGTGTGATGTTATTTTGCCATCAATTGAATAGCTCCTCTCTTAAATTGCCCGGTCTCTCGCAGGAAGCTCGAGCCTGACATCTGCAGGAAAGTGTCATGTCCGATCCCGTTCATGCTTCTGCTCAGGCTTCCGTGTCCTGTGATCGGCTTACCCTGTTGCCCGATCGACGACAATTTCTCACCGATCTTGGCCACCTGTTGCTGCAGCATCCGGGAGCGTCGCGTCACCTGGTGCTGATCGATGCCGTAGACACCGCCTGGGCCCATGACATGACGCTGGCCCTGGGCATGATCCCGTTCGAGAACCTGCTGTGCTGCATAGCGCGTCGGCTGAAACGCCTGCGCGCGGGGCAGGGGCCGGTCTATCACATCGGGCGCAAGCGTTTTGCCTTCGTGCTGGACGCCGAGCAAGCCGACGTCGGCAACTATCTCGACATGCTCGTACACGCCTTGCGCTGTCCCACCCAGATAGAAGGCATGCCGGTTCGACCCACCGTGCGCGCTGGCGTCACGCCCTTTCTGCTCAGCTTCGAAGCGGTCCGCGATGCACTGCGCAAAGCCATGTACGCGGCCGAACTGGCGCTGCTCGCCGGCCAGGCGTGGGCGTGGTACGACCCCGTGCGCGACAACGCTTATCGCAGGTCCTTCCGGTTGGCTGCCGATGTGACCCAGGCGCTGCGCGATGGACAGCTGCGATTGGTGTTCCAGCCACGGTTCGCCCTGCCCGAGGGTGATCAGGTCAGTGCCGAAGCACTGCTGCGCTGGGAGCATCCACGGCTGGGCCCGGTTTCGCCCGCCGAGTTCATTCCGGTGCTGGAAAAGAGTGCGTTGATCCACAGCGTGACGCGCTGGGTCATCGACGCAGCCTTGGCCAAGCTGGCCCAATGGCCCGCAACGGTACTCACCAAGCTGTCGCTGAATCTTTCGGCGCTGGATTTCGATGGCCACGACATTACCCAGGTGATCAGCGGGGCCTGTCGCACCCACGGCATCCACCCCGAGCGCCTCGAGGTCGAGATCACCGAAGGCGAGTGGCTGCGTTCCAATCCCCAGGTGCTGACGCAGCTGGCCGCCATCCGCGAATTGGGCGTGGATGTAGCGATCGATGACTTCGGCACCGGCTACAGCAATTTCTCCTACCTGCACGAGATACCTGCCAATGTGGTGAAACTGGACAAGTCGATGATCACCGGCATGGAGCACAGCCCGCGGCATCAGCTGATCGTGCAGACGGTACTGGAACTGGCGCGCAAACTGGGCTATCGCACGGTGGCCGAAGGCGTCGAAACCTTCAAGTGCATGCAGATGATCCGCGCCCTGGGCTGCGATGAAGCCCAAGGCTACTTTTTCGCCCGGCCCATGCCCGAACAGGAATTTCTCGGCTGGAGCGGGGCATCGCGTTTCCCGTTGCGCAAATTGCTGGTGGCCACGCCGGCCTGATCGGTACCGTTGGCACCCTTGGTGGCGAGAACTGAAAATAGACGCTTTACTGTTCATGCATACAGTAGTAAAAATGCAGCCATGAACAGATCACTCCCACCCACCGACATTTATCTTCCGCGCAGCCTGGCCTTGAGGGCAGCTCAGTGATGGGCGCCGTGGTCAGCCTGGACGGCCTGATCGATCAACGCCGCATCTGGCGTGGACGTCAGGAAACCACCCCCAGTGCCTTGCAGCCGACCGGGCATGCTGCCCTCGATGCCGTGCTCCCCAGCGGGGGTTGGCCACCGGCGGCGCTCAGTGAAATCCTGCTTGCCGCCAACGGCAGTGGCGAATTGCAGTTGCTCTGGCCGACCCTCGCACGCTTGAGCCAGGCCGGCGAACGAATCGTATTGATAGCACCGCCGTTCATCCCCTATCCCCATGCCTGGATGGCAGCGGGAGTACGTTTGCAGCACCTTTGCGTGCTCAAGGCCCAAGGCAAGGACGCCTTGTGGGCTGCCGAGCAGTGCCTGCGTTCCGGCAGCTGCGCAGCGGTACTCTGCTGGCCGCAGAACCCCGATGACAAAGCCTTGCGACGCCTGCAGGTGGCGGCCGAAACCGGCGAAACCCTGGGCTTTGCCTTGCGCGAACAACGTGCGGCGCTCAACCCGTCACCGGCAGCGCTGCGGCTGTCGCTGCAAGGGCCTGCCGGGCAGGTGCAGGTACTCAAATGTCGCGGCGGAATGCCCCCTGCGATGCCCGTTACCTTCGTCAGTCACGTTTGAGATTGCCATGCTTTGGGCCTGCATTCTGCTGCCGCAACTGGCGCTCGACGCCGTGCTGCGCCAGCGCGAAGATCCGCAGCAACCGCTTGCCCTGGTAACCGGCCCGCTGCAGCGACGCGTGCTGCAAGCGGTCAATCCGGCAGCACGTGAACTGGGCCTTAAGCCGGGACAGTCACTCACCGCCGCCTACATGCTCAGCCGTGATTTCGCCACCGCACCCTACGACCCGGCACAGATCGAACACTGGCAGCGGTTCCTTGCGGCATGGGCCTATCGGTTCAGCTCCCAGGTCAGCGTGCATTACCCCCGGGTTTTGTTGCTCGAAGTGCAGTCGACCCTCGGACTGTTCGGGCCATGGCCTCAGTTCGAGGCGAGGTTGCGCAGCGAACTCGATGCACTGGGCTTCCGCCATCGCATCACCCTGGCGCCCAATCCGGCCGCGGCACGCATGCTGGCCAACGCCTATGACGGTTTCGGCGTCGAGGATCAATCGACGCTGGCCGATGCTCTCCAGCGCCTGCCGGTGGAGCGGGTCGGCCTAGCCGCCGCCGATGCCATCGCACTCAAACGCATGGGCATGCGCCATCTGGGCCAGGTGTTGGCGCTGCCCAGGGCGCAATTGGCCAGACGTTTTCCTGCCCAGGTGCTCAGTCACCTGGATACCCTGCTCGGGTACCGGCCTCTGACCCTCGAATTCTTCATGCCGGCGGATGTATTTGACCAACACATCGAACTCAACTTCGATGTGGAATCCCATCAGGCGCTGTTGTTTCCCTTGCGGCGTCTGATCAATGACCTGGCGGTGTATCTGGCCGGGCGGGATGTGGGGGTGCAGCGTTTCACCCTTCATCTCAAGCATGCCGAGGGCGAAGACACCCTGGTCGAAGTTGGCTTGCTCGCTGCCGAGCGGGACGCCGCCCTGTTGTTCGAACTGGCCCGCGGGCGCTTCGAGCATCTGCAGGTGCCCCGGCCTGTGCAGGTGGTACGGTTGAGCGCGCTCGATCTGCCGCGTTTCGTACCCGCCTGCAAAGAGCTGTTCGACCAGCGCCCGCAACAGACCCAACCCTGGGAGCAATTGCGTGAACGCCTGCGGGCACGCCTGGGCGACGATGCCCTGCAGGATCTGCGCGCCCACGCGGACCATCGCCCCGAGCGAGCCTGGCGCAACGATGGCGCTTGGGTGCCGGCCTCTCCGGAGCTGGGCGCGGCCCGTCCAGGCTGGTTGCTGGAGCAGGCCGAGCCTTTGCCCGCGCAGGGCCTGCGTGTGCTGGCAGGGCCTGAGCGCATTGAATCGGGTTGGTGGGACGGCGGCGATGTGCGCCGCGACTACTATCTGGTCGAAACTTCGGCAGGGCGACGGGGCTGGGCCTACCGCGCAGTGGGCGAAGACCCTCAGTTGCTGTTGCAGGGCTGGTTCGCATGAGCCAGGGCTACGCCGAGCTGCATTGCCTTTCCAACTTCAGTTTTCAGCGCGGGGCGTCCAGTGCGCAGGAGCTGTTCGCCAAGGCTGCGGCGCTGGGCTATCAAGCGTTGGCGATCACCGATGAATGCACCATGGCCGGTATCGTGCGCGCCTGGCAGGCCGCTCAGGCCCATTCGATGACGTTGATCGTCGGCAGTGAAATGCGCATCGAACAGGGCCCCAAGCTGGTGCTGCTGGCGCAGAACCTCGACGGCTACCAGTCCCTGTGCCGCTTGATCACCCTGGCTCGACGACGCGCGAGCAAGGGCCAGTACCGCTTGCTGCGTGATGACCTCGACGAAGTCGACCGCGAAGGCTTGCTGGCACTGTGGATAGCCGATGAACCCCACGATCTGGCCCACGGCCATTGGCTCAAGGGGCGTTTTGCCGAGCGCTTGTGGGTGGCCGTGCAGTTGCACCGCGGTGCCGATGACGCGCGGCGCCTGCAAGGTCTGCTTGGCCTGGCCAAGACCCTCGGCCTGCCGGCAGTGGCGTGTGGCGACGTGCACATGCATGCCCGTGGCCGGCGGGCCCTGCAGGACACCATCACTGCCATACGCCATCACGTGCCGGTAGCCGAAGCGGGGCACGTGCTGTTTGCCAACGGCGAGCGCCATCTGCGCGGGCTGTCTCAACTGGCCGACATCTATCCCGTCGCGCTGCTGCAGGAAACCTTGCACATCGCGCAGCGTTGCAGCTTCGATCTGGGCCAGTTGCGCTATCAATATCCGCGCGAGCTTGTGCCCCAAGGTTACGAGGCCGGTTCCTGGCTGCGCCACTTGAGTGCCCAGGGTGCGCGCCGGCGCTGGCCGTCGGGGGTGGACGCCGAGGTGCAAGCGTTGCTCGACAAGGAACTGCAGCTGATCATTGAGCTGGGCTATGAAAGTTATTTCCTCACCGTCCACGACATCGTCCGCTTTGCTCGTGAACGGCACATCCTCTGCCAGGGACGCGGCTCGGCCGCCAACTCGGTGGTCTGTTTCGCCCTGGGCATCACCGAGCTCGACCCGCGTGAAACGCACATGCTGTTCGAGCGCTTCATCTCCAGGGAACGCAACGAGCCGCCGGACATCGACGTGGATTTCGAGCACGAGCGGCGCGAAGAAGTCCTGCAATACGTGTTCCGTCGCTACGGCCGCGACCGCGCTGCCCTGACCGCTGTCGCCAGCAGCTATCGAGGGACGGGCGCGGTGCGTGATGTGGCACGTGCACTGGGCCTGCCAGCGGACCAGATCACTGCCCTGGCCGATTGTTTCGGGCGCTGGAGCGACCACCTGCCACCGCTCGAGCGTTTGCTGGAAGCCGGCTTCGAAACCCAAAGCCCGGTGCTCAAGCGGGTTCTGGCGCTGACCGAGCAGTTGATCGGTTTCCCCCGTCACCTGTCCCAGCATCCGGGAGGCTTCGTCATTTCCGAGCACCCGTTGCACACGCTGGTCCCGGTCGAAAACGCCGCCATGGCCGAGCGCACGGTGATTCAATGGGACAAGGATGACCTGGATGCTGTGGGTCTGTTGAAAGTCGACATCCTGGCGCTGGGCATGCTCAGCGCGATCCGCCGCTGTTTCGATCTGGTACGCGGCTACCGTGGCCGCGAACTGACCCTCGCGACGTTGCCCAAGGAGTGCCCGCAGACTTACGCCATGATCAGTCGCGCCGATACCATCGGCGTGTTCCAGATCGAATCGCGGGCGCAGATGGCAATGCTTCCGCGGCTCAAACCCAAGACGTTCTACGATCTGGTGATCGAAGTCGCCATCGTCCGGCCAGGGCCCATCGTCGGTGACATGGTTCACCCGTATCTGCGCCGGCGCAACGGCGAGGAAGCTGTGAGCTATCCCTCCGAGGCACTCAAGAAAGTCTTCGAGCGCACGCTGGGCGTGCCGCTGTTTCAGGAGCAGGTGATGGAACTGGCCATCGTCGCCGCTGGCTACACGCCAGGGGAGGCGGACCAGCTGCGTCGCTCGATGGCCGCCTGGAAGCGTCACGGCGGTCTGGAACCGCATCAGCTCCGCCTCACCGAGGGCATGCTCAAGAACGGCTACACCCGTGAGTTCGCCGAACGCATCTTCGAGCAGATCAAGGGCTTCGGCAGCTACGGTTTTCCCGAGTCCCATGCGGCCAGCTTCGCCTTGTTGACCTACGCCAGTTGCTGGCTCAAGTGCCATGAGCCGGCAGCCTTCGCCTGCGCGCTGATCAACAGCTGGCCCATGGGCTTCTACAGTCCCGACCAGATCCTCCAGGATGCACGTCGCCATCATCTGCAGATCCTCGCCGTCGACGTGTGCCACAGCGACTGGGACTGCAGCCTTGAGCCCGGAGGCGGCAGACAACCGGCCCTGCGTTTGGGGCTGCGAATGGTCAAGGGCCTGCGCGAGGAAGCCGGGCGCGCGGTAGAGCAGGGCCGCCTGGGCGGACCGTTCCGCGACGTCACCGACCTGGCCCGCCGCTGTGGGCTGGACAACCGCAGCCTGGAACAGCTGGCCGATGCCAATGCCCTGGTCGGCCTGGTAGGGCATCGCCATCAGGCGCGCTGGGATGTGGCCAGCGTCGAGCAACAGATGCCGTTGTTCGCCGAAGCGCCCGCCCTGCGCGAAGAATCCGTGGCCTTGCCGGTACCCACTGTCGGCGAAGACCTCTACGCCGACTATGCCAGCCTGGGTACCACGCTGGGTCCGCACCCGCTGGCCATGCTGCGCGAGCGCCTTCAGGCGCTGCGCTGCCGCAGCTCCCATGACCTGCAGAGCCTGGCCCACGGTCGTCCGGTCACTGTGGCCGGGTTGGTGACGGGCCGGCAGCGGCCGTCGACCGCCAGCGGGGTGACCTTCGTTACTCTGGAAGACGAGTTCGGCATGATCAACGTGGTGGTCTGGCGGGATCTGGCCGAGCGCCAGCGGCGGGTGCTGGTGGGGTCGCAGATGATGCAGGTCAAGGGCCGGTTCGAGCACAAGGACGGCGTGCGCCACGTCATCGCCGGGCATATGGCCGATGTCAGCGCCATGCTCCATGGGCTGGATGTGCGCAGCCGCGATTTCCACTAGCCAGGCTGCGCGGGCCAGGCAAATGCAGTATTGTTGTGTCCATTCGTAAAAGCCTGTGCTGTTCAGGCGATCGCCAAAGGGTAGAGGGTGTCATGGGTCACGAAAGCATCAACTGGGACAAATTGGGTTTCGACTACATCAAGACCGACCTGCGCTACCTGTCGCACTGGCGCGACGGTGAATGGGATCAGGGCAACCTGACCGAAGACAACGTGCTGCACATCAGTGAAGGCTCCACCGCGCTTCACTATGGACAGCAGTGCTTCGAGGGCCTCAAGGCCTACCGTTGCAAGGATGGTTCGATCAATCTGTTTCGCCCTGACCAGAACGCCCTGCGCATGCAGCGCAGCTGTGGTCGCCTGTTGATGCCGCAAGTCCCCACCGAGGTGTTCATCGACGCCTGCCGCCAGGTGGTCGCCGCCAACGAGCGCTTCATTCCGCCCTATGGTTCAGGCGGCGCCCTGTACCTGCGTCCGTTCGTGATCGGCGTAGGTGACAACATCGGCGTGCGCACTGCGCCCGAGTTCATCTTCTCGATTTTCTGCATTCCGGTCGGCCCTTACTTCAAAGGTGGCATGAAACCGCACAACTTCGTCATTTCCGGCTACGACCGCGCCGCGCCCAACGGCACCGGTGCCGCCAAGGTGGGCGGCAACTACGCCGCCAGCCTGATGCCGGGTTCCAATGCCAAGAAGGCAAACTTTGCCGATTGTATCTACCTGGACCCCCAGACCCACACCAAAATCGAAGAAGTGGGCTCGGCGAACTTTTTCGCGATCACCCGCAACGATGAATTCGTGACCCCGAAATCACCGTCCGTGCTGCCTGGCATCACCCGTCTGTCGTTGATTGAACTGGCGCAATCACGCCTGGGCTTGAAAGTGATCGAAGGTGATGTGCTGATCGATCAGCTCGACCAGTTCAAGGAAGCGGGCGCCTGCGGCACCGCGGCAGTGATTACCCCGATCGGAGGAATCGAATACCAGGACAAGCTGCACGTGTTCTTCAGCCAGGAAGAAGTGGGCCCATTCACGCAACGCCTCTACAAGGAGTTGACCGGTATCCAGTCCGGTGACGTGGAAGCTCCACAGGGTTGGATCGTCAAGGTCTGATCTTAGGGGCAGGCCGGCACCTGGCGGCCTGCTTGCCCTGCATCCCTTAGCCGCTCGTTCGAGCGGCATCTTCATCAGTGTCGAGCCTTGCGCGTCGACTCTGCGTGCCTCAGGTCAAGCCTTGCGATTTCAGCTCGCCAGATGCGTCTGAAAAGAAATGCGTTGGAACTGCGTGCGCGCATTTTCCATGGCCTGTACTTCTCGTCGCTTGTCTGCCCGTATCAGCCCCACGAAAACGAAGGTCCCGAGTACGGAAAGTGCGCACCAGCCCAGCAGAAAGGTAATCATGGGTCTCTCCTGTTGATCGCCCGCGCAGGGATGATCCCCTGCCAATTGCTGTATCGGCCTGATGGCACAATGCTTTATACCGTTCATCGGATCAGATCAGCGTGGCGCCTTCAGGGAAATCCTCGACGGATGCAACGATAACCCTCCGTCGTACTCTTACTGTAGGACACTTTTCGAGGGCAAGTAACGATGACGACGCCGGACAAGGACTACATCCAATGGCTGGTCGACCAGTCCATGCTGCATACGGCCAAACAGCGCGCCAAGCTGTATGCCGGACAGGCTCGGCTGTGGCAACGACCCTACGCCCAGGCCCGACCTCGGGATGCATCAGCCATTGCTTCGGTCTGGTTCACGGCCTACCCAGCTTCCATCGTCACCCGCGAGGAAGGCTCGGTATTGCAGGCCTTGGGTGATGAAACCCTGTGGCACGCGTTGTCCGAGATCGGCATCCAAGGTATTCACAACGGCCCGTTGAAACTGTCCGGCGGCCTGCGTGGACGTGATCGCACGCCCAGCGTCGATGGCAACTTCGACCGCATGAGCTTCGACATCGACCCCGAGCTGGGTACCGAAGCGGACATGATCCAGCTCAGCCGCATGGCTGCAGCGCACAACGCCGTGGTCATCGACGACGCGATCCCTTCGCACACCGGCAAAGGCGCGGATTTCCGCCTGGCCGAAATGGCCCATGCCGACTATCCAGGTCTCTACCACATGGTCGAGATCAAGGAAGAAGACTGGGGCCTGTTGCCTGAAGTGCCGGCTGGGCGCGACGCGATCAACCTGACCCCGGAAGTCTGCGACATCCTCAAGGAAAAGCACTACATCGTTGGTCAGTTGCAACGTGTGATTTTCTTCGAACCCGGCGTCAAGGAAACCGACTGGAGTGCGACCCCGGTGGTGGTTGGCGTGGACGGCAAGGCGCGGCGCTGGGTCTACCTGCACTACTTCAAGGAAGGCCAGCCATCGCTGAACTGGCTGGACCCGACCTTTGCCGCGCAGCAGATGATCATCGGTGATGCCCTGCATTCCATCGACGTCATGGGCGCGCGCATCCTGCGTCTGGACGCCAACGGTTTCCTCGGCGTCGAGCGTCGTGCCGAAGGTCCGGCCTGGTCGGAAAGCCACCCGTTGTCGGTGAACGGCAACCAGCTGCTAGGTGGCGCCATTCGCAAGGCCGGTGGTTTCAGCTTCCAGGAACTGAACCTCACTATTGACGATATCGCCTCGATGTCCCATGGCGGCGCGGACCTGTCCTACGATTTCATCACGCGCCCCGCCTACCAACACGCGCTGCTGTTGGGCAATACCGAGTTCCTGCGCCTCATGCTGCGTCAGGTGCATGCCTTCGGTATCGATCCGGCCTCGTTGATTCACGCCTTGCAGAACCACGACGAGCTGACCCTCGAACTGGTGCACTTCTGGACGCTGCATGCCCACGATACCTATCTGTACCAAGGGCAGACTTTCCCCGGCAATATTCTGCGCGAGCACATCCGCGAGGAAATGTACGAGCGTCTGGCCGGCGAGCATGCACCCTACAACCTGAAATTCGTCACCAACGGGGTGTCCTGCACCACTGCCAGTATCATCACGGCGGCGCTGGGCATCCGCGATCTTGAGGCGATCACCGATCAGGACATCAAGCAGATCCAGCACATTCATTTGCTGCTGGTGATGTACAACGCCATGCAACCCGGCGTGTTCGCGCTGTCGGGCTGGGATTTGGTCGGTGCGCTGACCTTGCCGGCCGAGCAGGTCGCTCACTTGATGGAAGACGGTGACACGCGCTGGATCCATCGCGGCGCCTACGACCTCGTAGGGCTCGACCCTGAGGCTGAATTTTCTGCGGGCAACATGCCCTGTCCGAAAACCCTCTATGGCAACCTGGTCGACCAACTGCAGCGTCCAGACAGCTTCGCTTCGCAGCTGAAAAAGATTCTGGCTGTGCGCCGTGCCTATGACATCGCCGCGAGCAAGCAAATCCTGATCCCGGATGTGCAACACCCTGGCCTGTTGCTGATGGTGCACGAGTTGCCTGCCGGCAAGGGTACGCAGATCACCGCGTTGAACTTCAGCAATGAACCGATTGTGGAGACGTTGCATCTGCCCGGTATCGCTGCGGGCCCAGTGGTAGACATCATCAACGAGCGGGTGGAGGGCGATTTGACCGAAGCCGGCGAATTCACCATTACCCTGGATCCGTACGAGGGTCTGGCCCTGCGTGTGGTGAGTGCCTCGCCGATCTGACCGCTTGCAAGCCCGGGTGTGTGATACACGCCAGGGCTTGCACAGCCAGATCGCGGAAAGCACTGAGGGGAGCCTGGGCTCCCCTCAAGGGTGTGTTGCATGCTCTTTTTTATTATTGAGGGGCGACCTGTTGTTGTATTTGTCAGTCGTGGCCCTTGTCGCTTGTTGTGCGACCCCCAAGCGGGGTCAAGAGCAAACGTATTTTTTTGAGCGCTGATCTGCCTTTATCATCGATCCAACCAGTGGGTAGCTACTGAGCGTAGTTTTGTTGTTCTCTACCTGGCTGCGGGGCAAGCCCCTGAAAAGCATTTCCTCTCCAAAAAAATCTGTTAGCTACGTCTCTGTCGCGTTTGTTCTTGTTATGTCAGAGTCGTTTCATCTTGTTGTTATTGGTTTATCGCGTTGTTGTTATTGTTGTACGTATGACATAGCAGGGTGCGTGCCAACTTTTACAACTCGTTTATAATCAATGATTTGCATTTATTGAGAGGGCTGTGTGCGACAGAGTGACGCAGATTTGTTCCCTTGTTACCCGAATCTGCCCCCGCTCTCGCATCACCGGTAACACTTTGTGTCTGCCATCGGCCACGGCATCGTGCCTTTAGTCATGGGCTAACCCAGACCTCCACCCGACGGTTCTTGATCCGCCCTTCGTCGACCTCGTTGGTCGCCACCGGCAGTTGCGCTCCGAAGCCCTGGATATCGCGGAACACCACGTCCGCCTTGGCCAGCTCCCGGCGTACCGCCATGGCGCGTAGCCGCGACAACAGCACCGCACGGGCGGAATCATCCTTGGCATCACCGAACCCCACCAGTGTGGTCTTGTTCTGCAGCAGGTGATGGCGGCGCAGGTAATCCTGCACCCTTACCACGTCGGCCAAAGCCTTGTTATCCAAGGTCGCGCTGCCTTCGGCAAAACGGAAACTCACCGACAGGCGCCGGCCCTCACGGGCCAATTGCCGGTACAGCGCAGGCATGTCGGGCGAGACAGGGACAGTCATGGCTTGCACCGTTTGCGCCACGAAGCCTTGCTGGGCAACGATTGCCTGCCCCGGTTCGCTCTGCGCGAAAGCAATCAATGCGTCGGCCCATGGCGATGGGCGCATTGGCGGGCTGTACATGTACAGCCTTCGGCTCAAGGGGTAGTCCTGGGTTGCGATCAGGCTGATGGTAGGTGCCATGAACCGACTGTCGCCATCGGCAATGGCCAGCGCGCGGGCATTGCGCACCGAAGCCAAGCCGATGAAGCCAATGGCGTAACGATCGGCGCTGACCCGATCCGACAGCTGCTCGCTGGATTCGAGCCTGACCGCATCGGCCGTCAGGCGCTTGGCATGCGGGGTCAGTACCTGGGCGCGAAACGTTTCCCATGTGCCCGAGCGGTCATCGCGGGCCAGAACATGGATCGGGCCACGGCCACCTAATACGTTCCAGTCGTGGATTTCGCCGCTGAATACCTGGGCAAGCTGGCGGGTGGTCAGCTGCCGCAGGGGGTTGTCGGGATGGACGATCACGGCCACGCCGTCGATGGCGATCACATGTTCGGCGCCGAAGCTGGCCAGGTCGCCCAGGGATGCCAGTCGGCTGCGCTCTTGGTCATTGATGGGTCTGGAGGAGGCGGCCAGATCGGCTTGCCCGGCCAAGAGGCTGTCGAAGCCTGTGCGGGAGCCGTGGGCGCCGACTTCGAAACGCAGCGAAGTGCCGTCCTGGGTCTGGGCGATAACGAGTTGTTCGCCGGGCGATGGGCTGCGCGTCTGGATATCATGCAAGCCGCGGGCTTCGAGCAGGCCGCGTATGAGTGCCGGAACCAGCACCGCCCCCATGGTGTTGGAGCCCTGGATGCGCAAGGTGACCGAATCGGCATGGGCGCCCGCACTCAGGTTCATGCCCAGGCTCAGGATGCACAGAATGAGAAGCAGACGGCGCATGGCGGCTCACCGGGTCGGGAAGCCTCGCAGATTAAGACAGTGATGTTGCAGGGGGATGACGGTGTGAAACATGAAAAACATCGCAGTGGATCATTGCCGCAGCGAGATCAACGCCAACCAGCTGTTTCTATGGCCAAGTTATATCAGGACGGAATCCTGTCGTTGGTCAGTGTAGGAAATTGCACATCACATGACGACCTGTTGGCATCGACGGTTGGCTACATGAGTGGTGCACTAGTGCAGCAGAATATCCACCGACTCCTGATGGAGCGATACAACTGGCGGCGACCGCATCAATTCAATGAAGGGCTAGCGCCTGCTCAAGCAGATCCGCGAATTGCAGCCGATGCTGGGTAAGAAGATGATGGAAGCGAAGTCCCTTAAACCGGGGCGTGCCATCTTCCTCATATGCACCGGCTGGCTGGATCACCCAGGAATGCTCTTTTCCATTCGCTCAGCACTACAGTCTCTCGGAAACCAGCCATTCGGGTCGGAACTACCTCATCTTCTCTGCAAGTGGCATTATCATCACCGGAAATTTTGACGAGGGATGCCTGTGCGGGCGTCCAGGAAGGTCGATGGAGCCCCGGGCGCTAGAGCGTTTGCGACTACTGACCAACAGTCCTAATCGGAAAAGCGTGTCGGAAATGGCTGATAGTGAAAACAGTACGTTTGCAGTCGAGTGGCTCCTGACACTGGCTCAGGATGACGGTTTGTTCTTCAACCCCAGATCAGACGAAACGAACATCAAGGCGATCATGGAGCGTTTCATGCCAGGATCGATCCTCGATGGCGTCTACGCTGTAGATGACAGGCCGGATACTCACAGATTCGATTTCGCTTACACAACCTCCAAACGAGATATCTTCTTTAACGTTTACGTGAATGCCATGGAGGTTTGGCTTGATGTCTCTGAAAGCAGCCCAGGTCTCGGTGGATCTGCGATCTACGCAGGGGTCGCAACCTTTGCCTTTAACACAGGCCACACCTTTGTAGGGGATCCCGACGGGTTGTCCGACCTCGCGCTCCGTAGACGGCTCGACAACATGTTATGCTCTGCTATCAAGTACGGCAGTACAGATCACATTGCTCCTCACCCTGATCAGATCAGCGGTAATGAGAGATTGGGCGTTCCTCCTCTGACCTGGGTCAGGGGACAGACGCTAGACAACATCCAGTCCATGATTGACACTGTAATCGTGTCCTTAGAAAACGTTGTACCGGAGGTGGCTCATGCCCATTACGACTTCCACGCGAAAACCTTCCGACATTTTGAAGGCAGACAGCTATTGGAGCCAGTTCTTGGAAGCTGGGGTCATAACCTTGCAGGAAGCGGAAAGGCGAGCGCAGGGATCACTACGTTTAAAAGATGCATACTGCTCCGATCCCTTGTACGCCAAGAAAGCATCTCGCGACCCGTCCTTTTGGAGCAAGTTCTACGCGACTCGGGTCAATTCGTAGACCGAGGCGAGCTCTTGGGCATTTTCTACTGATATCTTCGCTGCCTGTTTCTGTAGGCCCCTCATGGGGCATTTTCTATAGGAATCCTTTGGTAAGCGGAACAAGACCGGCGCACTGCCAGTGCCAATCAGGCCAGGAAGCTCCAAATTGCGGCCGCGAACGGCACGATGCCGTCTTCGATTGAAACTCAAACCTTGCGCTTGACCGAAATAGACGACGCCGCGCTGATTACCAGGTCTGCATAGCGTTTGCTGTCGCGCTCCGGCACCCAGCGTGAGCGGGATACCGCAAGGTTCACCGCACCGATGCCCCGGCCATTGCCATCGACGATGGCCGCCGCCGTCGACACGTCGCCATAGAAAAACTGGTCTTCGGTATGCGCATAGCGGCGCTGGCGAATCTGCTCGATGCTGGCCCAGATCTGCCCGCGGTCGGTGATGGTGGCCGGGGTGTGCTGGACGAACTGGCTGCGGTCGAAGATATCGTTTACCTCGTCGTCGCTGTAGGTCGCCAGCAGCGCCTGGCCCGGCGCGGTGCACCAGGCCGGCAAGCGGGTGCCGATGATGACGCTGGCATTGAACACGTGCCGGCTGACGATTCGCTGTACGTAAACGATGTCGGTACCGTCGAGCACCGTCAGGTTGGTTGCCTCTTCGGTGTCCGCGCTCAACTGCTGCAGGTAGGGCGCGGCACGGGTGACCAGTTCGCTGGACGTCAGGTAATGGTAGGTGAAGTCCAGCAGTCGCGGCGATAGCTCGTACTTCTTGCTGCTGTCCTTGTTCAGGTAGCCCAGGGTTGCCAGCGTATGAGTGAAGCGCTGTGCGGCACTGAGGTCCATGCCGGTCAACCCGGCGATGTCGGACAGCGACAACTGACGCTGGCTGCCGTCGAAGGCCATGAGCACTTTCATGGCCTTGTCGACGGACTGCACGTAGAGCGAGGAGGCCGTTGGGTCGGCAGGGGGTTTCTTCGGAGTACTGGCCATGAACGCAACACATTGGTGAAAAAACCGATTATCCGGCAGTTACCCGGCACTTTCTATCGCTATTCACTAAACCGTTACCGCACAGGCCGCTTATAGCCAGTCGTTCAACCGTGACTGTCCCAGGCGTTACCGACGTCCCTGGACAACAGATGCTTCTTGATGCGCTCGCTGGGCGTCAGCTCGAATTGCTCGACTTGCCGATAGTAGCGCGGCAGTTGATAGGACGCGCAGCGCAGCGCAGCCCATTCGCGCAAAGCCGGCCACTGCGCAACTGTGCCGGCCTCCAGTTGCACGTACAGCAGAATCTCCTGCTCGCCCACCGCCGATTCGACGCCCAGCGCTGCGCAGGCTTTCACCGCAGGATGGGCGCTGAACACCCGTTCGACTTCCCAGGCCGAAACGTTTTCGCCACGCACGCGCATGCTGTCGGTGCGGCGGCCGACGAAGAACAGATCGCCTTCGGCATCCCTGCGTGCCATGTCACCGGTGAACAGCCGGCCCTTGCGCAAGGCGCCCGCCGTGGCTTCGGGATTGTCCAGATAGCCGGGCAGGAAAACGCCCTCGACTTCACTGGACAGCACGATTTCGCCCAGTTGCCCCGCTTCGACCGGTGTACCGTCGCTATCCAGCAGTTCCACGCTCAGCCAGGGCAACGCGCGACCGATCGATCCCGGCTTGCCGGTACGGTTCAAGGTGGCGAAACTGGAACACTCGGTCATGCCGTAGCACTCGCGCAGAGGACAACCGAAACGTTGCTCGATCGCCGCCCAATTGGTCAGGCTCACACCCGCACCCCAAAGGGTACGCAGGCTATGCCGGGCAGGCCACTGCTCGGCGGGCTGCTGCATGAGGATATCGATGATCCCGCCCAGGTAATGCAACTGGGTCGCCTGCACTTGCACGCACTGCGCCCAGAATTTGCTGGCGGAAAAGCGTCGAACCACGTTCAGGCTGACTTCGGCCAGAAACGGCATCAGCAGCATCTGCGCGCCGCCGATGTGGCACAGCGGCTCCCACAACAGCAGCCGGTCACCTGCCTTGACATCGGCCACCTGCAGAACCGCCTCGCTGGCAATGCGCAGCATGCGGTGGGTGAACACCACACCCTTGGGCGCGCCGGTGGTGCCGGAGGTGTAGATCACGCAGAGCGTGGCATCGGCCGCGCTGTCCTCGAGCCGCAGCTTCGCTGCCGGGTAGGCCAGGGCCTGCTCGTGCAGCACGTCGATGCCGACATAGGTCAACTGCGCGGCGGCGCTGTCCGCCAGACGCTCGGCAAATTCGGCGTCGCCGACCACCAGGTCCGGACGCGCGTGCTCGAACGGGTAGTCCAGGCCAGGGCCGCGCAGCTTGGTGTTGATCGGAATCCACACCAGCCCGCTGAGGATCAATGCGTAGATCAGCACGATCTGGTCGTCGCTGTTGCCCAGCATGACCGCAACCCTGTGTCCGGCGCGCAAGCCCCGGTCAGCCAATACCTGCTGCAAGGCTGCGACCCGTTGGCGCAACTCCAGGGTAGCGAGCGATCGGCCCTCGAAGGTGACGCGCACGGCGTGGTCGTCGATCAGCAGGCCGGCATGGATCAACGGCGCGGTGGTGAGCTGATCGTGGCTGATGCGATGCGGGAAGAAGCGAGTGTATGGATGCATCGTTCAGAGCCCTTGACGTTTGGAAGTGGAACGCCGCGATACCCATTGGGCAATCACGGCAAACAGCACGATGAACACCAGTAAGGTGGTGGAAACCGCAGCCAGGGTGGGGGTAAGTGCCAGTTGGATGCTGTCCCACATCTGTTTGGGCAAGGTGGTATTGATGCCGCCACTGACGAAGATGGCGATGGTCAGATCGTCGAACGAAGTGATGAAGGCCAGCAGGAACGCGGAGACCAGGCTCGCCGACATCAGCGGCAGGGTCACGGTGCGCAGTCGCGTGAACGCACCGGCGCCGAGAATCCGCGCGGCATCGTCCAGGCGCCAGTCGTACTGCTTGAACGCAGCCGACAGGGTGACTACCACATAGGGCAGGGCCAGTACCGTGTGGCCCAGCACCAGGCCGATGTCCTTGCCCGCCAGGCCGAGCCTGGAAAACAGGTACAGCAAGCCCAGGGCAATCACGATGCGCGGCACGATCAGCGGGGCGATGAACAGTGCGAACAGGCCCTTGCGCCAACCCGCGCTTACCCGGGTCAAGGCCAGGGTCGCACCGAAGCCCAACACCAGCGCCAGCAGTGCGGTGGCCACCCCGACGCCCAGCGAGCGGAACAGGGCCGCCTGCCATACGGCGGACGTGAAGAACTCCTCGAACCATTTCAAGCTGAACAGCTTGGGCGGGAAGGCAATGAACGGGCTGCTGGTGAATGCCAGCGGAACGACCACCAGCACGGGCAGAATCAGCAGCATGACCAGCAGCACGCTGTAACCGGTCAACAGTGCTCCATCGCCACTGCGCCGCGGCGCTTTGCCCCGGCCCGAAAAGCGATGCCCCAGCCAGATCAGAATCTGCAGGCCCATTCCGGACTGACGTTCCTTGGGCGCCTCGCCGCCGAGCGACGACAGCCCGGCGATGCGGTCGTAGATCACGAACACCACCAGCGAGCAGGCCAGCAGGACCACCGACAGGGCACCGGCGAAGTTCATGTCGAACAGGTCGAGCACCGAGGAAATCACCAACTGCGCCACCATCATTTCCCGTGGCGAACCCAGCAGCGCAGGCACGATGAAAAACCCCAGGCTGGTAATGAACACCAGCAGACCCGCAGCGGCGATGCCGGGGGCCGACAGGGGCAGGAAGATGCTGAAGAAGCTCATCGAACCGCTGGCGCCCAGTGTCTGTGCGGCCGGCGCGAGGCGCTGGTCGATGCTGCGCATGATTGGCAGCAGGGTGATCACCGCCAGCGGCAGCATCGAGTGGACCATGCCGATCAGCACCCCCGAAAGTGCGGGCACCAGGCCGGACGGGTTGTCCAGCACGTCGGCGGCGAGCGTGGTCAGCAGGCCCTTGCGTGACAGCAGCAGCATCCAGGCATAGGTCTTGACCAGGTAGCTGGTCCAGAACGGCAGCATGATCCACAACAGCCAACGCTCGCGACCCATGGGCGAGAGCCGAGTGAGCAAGTAGGCCACGGGGTACGCGAGCAGCACCGACAGCACGGCCGTCAGCGCCGAGATCCAGAAGGTAATGCCCAGCACGCGGGCGTACACCGGGGTCGAGGCGATCCGTTCGAAATTGCCCAGGCTCAGCTCGCCGCTGGCGTTCTGGAAACTGCCCATGAGCATTTCCGCCACCGGCAGCAGAAAGAACAGTGCCAGGAAAAGCAGGGCGGGGATGGCCGGAATCAGGCCTTTGCGCCAGCTCATGAGGTGGCCTGCGCGGGCAGCAGGGTGGCCCGTGCGGGATTCCAGGTGATGCCAACCCGATCGCCGACGCGCGGACTGAGCTCGCGGGAACAGCGCACACTGAAGCGGTTGCCCGAAGGCAGCCGGACCAGAGCACGGGTGTCGCTGCCCAGGAATACGCATTCATCGACGATGCCCTGCAGCAAGCCGGCAGTGGGTTCGGTCAGGCGCGCGGCTTCGGGCCGGATGAGCAGGAACGCTTCGGTCCCGGCACTCGGCGCCTGGTGCCCGGCGCAGCCAGCCAGGTCCAGCCGTTGGCCTTCGACCTGCAGGTGGCCGGTGCCGTCGCGCTGGCCCTGGAGCAGATTGGAGTGGCCGATGAACTCGGCGGCGAAGCGGGTCGCCGGGCGATCGTAGAGTTCTTCTGGCGTGGCCAGCTGTTCGATGCGCGCGCGGTTCATCAGGCAGATGCGATCGGACAGGGTCAACGCCTCTTCCTGGTCGTGGGTGACATAGATGAACGTAGCCCCCAGCTCCTTGTGCATGCGGCGGATTTCCAGCTGCATGTGCTCGCGCAGGTTCTTGTCCAGGGCGCCCAATGGCTCATCGAGCAGGATGATCGAGGGACGGTAGGCGAAGCAGCGGGCCAGGGCGATCCGTTGTTGCTGGCCACCGGACAGTTCGTTCGGGTAGCGATGGGCGAAATCCTCCATGCGCACCATGCCCAAGGCGGCGTCGACCGCCTGGTTGACCTCGGCCTTGGGGTATTTGCGCATGCGCAGCCCGTACGCCACGTTGTCGCGCACGCTCATGTGCGGGAACAACGCATAGCTCTGGAATACCAGGCCGATGCCGCGCTTTCCTGGAGCGATGTGGGTCGCGTCCTGGCCATCGATCAGCAATTGCCCGCTGTCCGGTGGAACCAACCCGGAGATCATCTGCAGCAGGGTGGTCTTGCCTGAGCCCGAAGGCCCGAGCAGGGTCAGGAACTCGCCTTCGCGCACCTGGATATCGGTGGGTTGCAGGGCGACGAACTGACCATAGGTCTTGCCCAGGCCACGGGTTTCAAGTTTCACGCTCATGCATCGACTCCCTTACGACAAGATCCAGGCGTTGAACCGCTCGGTCACGGCAGTGCGGTTCTCTGCCCACCAGGCAGGGCTGGGCAGACGCATGTTTTCCAGGTTCTGCGGGGCGGTCGGCAGCAGCGCCGCGCGCTCCGCAGGGATGAACTCGAAGGATTTGCGGTTGGTCGGTCCGTAGGCCAGGGTGTCGGTGAAGTCGGCCTGGCGCTTGGCATCGGCGCAGAAGCGCACGAACTGTTTGGCCATGTCGGCGTGCGGCGTCCCCTTGGGGATGGCCCAGCCTTCGATCGAATAGAGCCCCTGGTTCCAGACGATCTGCACCGGTGCGCCGTTGTCGATGGCGGCCTGGGCGCGGCCGTTCCAGGCCGAGATCATGTCGACTTCGCCGCTCTGGATGGCCTGCATGGCTTGCGCGCCGGAGGTCCACCACAGGTCGATGTGCGGTTTGATCTTGTCCAGGCTCTTGAACGCGCGGTCGACGTCCAGCGGGTACAGCGCGTCGAGGCTGACACCGTCCGCCAACAGGGCCTGTTCCAGTGTGTCCAGCGGGCTGCGGCGCAGGCAGCGGCGGCCGGGGAATTTATCGACGTTCCAGAAATCCGCCCAGCTCTGCGGGCCCTTGCCGTCCTTGAAGGTGTCGGTGCGGTAGGCCAGCACCGTGGAGTAGACGTCGACACCCAGGAAGTTGGCGGTGATGGCTTCGGGAAGCAGGTCGGGGTATTCGCTCGCCGACAAGCCGATGGGTTCGAGGAAACCCTGGGCTTCGAGGTAGGGGATGTCGGCGGAAATGGTCAGGGTGGTGACGTCCCACACGTAATTGCGGGTTTTCACCATGGCCGAGAATTGCGCCACTGGCTGGGATTCCCGTGCCACGCTGATGACTTTGATGCCGGTGGCTTTTTCGAAGGGGTCGTAGAAAGCCTTGCGGTACGCCACGGTGTAGGGACCGCCGGGGTCGGAGACGATGATCTGTTTATCGGCGGCGCGGACCACGCTGGGCAGGCCGCAGACCAGTGCGACCGTGGCGCCGGCCTTGAGCAGCCGACGGCGCCCGGGGTTGGAAGGTGTGTGCATGACAGTCTCCTACAGAAAACGAATGGATCGTTGGGTAGTCAGGACGTCGGCAGTCAAAGTGTTGCAATAGCCGGGGTAGGTACATGGCCGCCGCCGTGCGGTGTGTCAGGTGCTGCGCGGTGTTGCGTTCGCGGCCGATGACCGCTCCTACTTGGCGCGGGCCTTGAAGAAGGCTTCCATCATTCGCTGCGGCTCGCCGGAGTCGTATGCTTCTTTCTGCAGGCGTCGGCCGGCTGCGATGCAATCCTTGAAGCCGGGCTCGCTCATTTCACGGAAGCGCTGCTTGTCCAGACGCATGGCGATCGGGGGCTTGGCGGCCAGCTCTTGGGCGATTTCCAGGGCTTTGCTCATGACCTGATCAGCCGGCACCAGATGATGGATCAAACCGATCTGCTTGCATTCATCGGCATTCATCAAACGACCAGTCAGTGTCAGCTCGATGGTGCGCGACATGCCCAGCATGCTGTTCATGATCCACGGACCCGTAGTGCTGGGGATGCCCGAGTTGATCTCTGGCTGGCCCATGCGCACCCCTGGGTGACCGACGCGGATGTCGCCCAGCAGCGCGACCTGAAACGCCGAACCGGCCGCTGTGCCATTCAGGGCGATGATCAGTGGCTTGGACAGCCCGCGCAAGGTGGCGTAGTAGCGCTCCCACTCGCCGACCCATTCCACGGCGCGGTCACCGTCGAAATCATGGGCCTCGGAGAGGTCTTGGCCTGCGGAAAAAGCGCGGTCACCAGCGCCGGTCATGATCACGGCCTTGATCGCCGGATCGGTGTCGTAGCCGTTCAAGGCTTCGATGATTTCGTTACGCATCGGCGTGGTCCAGGCATTCAGCACGGCCGGACGATTGAGGGTGATGACAGCGACAGGCCCTTTTATTTCTAGCACGATGTCTGACATGTTTATCTCAATGCGATAGTTGATGTGGAATAACGATAGAATCATCTCGCAGGATGCGCAACAGGTTTGTGTGGAAATCTTGGGCTTGAGTAAACGGCTGAAAGATTCGCGGCGGGGTGTCAGGTATTGCGCGGTGGTGGTTTCGCGGCCGATGACCGCTCCTACAGGGTTCAAATCGTAGGAGCGGTCCGTGGCCGCGAAGGGCGCGGCGGGGTGTCAGGTCTTGCGCGGTGGAAGTTTCGCGGCCGATGACCGCTCCTACAGGGTGCAAATCGTAGGAGCGGTCCGTGGCCGCGAAGGGCGCGGCGGGGTATCAAGTATTGCGCGGTGGAAGTTTCGCGGCCGATGACCGCTCCTACAGGGTGCAAATCGTAGGAGCGGCCCGTGGCCGCGAAGGGCGCGGCGGGGTGTCAGGTCTTGCGCGGTGGAAGTTTCGCGGCCGATGACCGCTCCTACAGGGTGCAAATCGTAGGAGCGGTCCGTGGCCGCGAAGGGCGCGGCGGGGTATCAGGTATTGCGCGGTGGAAGTTTCGCGGCCGATGACCGCTCCCGCCGTGCGGGGGCGGGTCAGGTCACTACGCGGTAGCACGGCACGTAGGCTGCGCCACCTGGCAGTTTCATGCGGTTCTGCTCGACGAACGCCTGCAGCAGTTTGTCCAGCGGTTCCATGATCGCGGCATCACCGCGGATCTGGTACGGGCCATGCTCTTCGATCAGACGGATGCCCTTGTCCTTCACGTTGCCCGCCACGATCCCGGAAAACGCCCGGCGCAAATTCGCCGCCAATTGATGCGGGGGCAGGGCGCGGCTGAGTTCAAGGTTAGCCATGTTGGCGTGGGTCGGGTCGAACGGCCGCTGAAAGCTTTCCTCGATCTTCAACAGCCAGTTGAAGTGAAAGGCGTCGTTGCGTTCGCGGCGAAACAGCTTCACCTGCTTCAACGACTCGGTCATCTCCCGAGCCACGTCGGCCGGGTTGTCGATGATGATCTGGTAATGCTGCCGAGCCGCCTCGCCCAGGGTCGCCACGACGAACTGGTCCAACTGCTGCAGGTACGCCTGCGCGCTCTTCGGGCCGGTCAGGATTACCGGAAACGGCAAGCCCTGGTTGTCCGGATGCATCAGAATGCCCAGCAGGTACAGAAACTCTTCGGCCGTACCTGCGCCGCCAGGGAAGATGATGATCCCATGACCCACGCGCACGAACGCTTCCAGACGCTTCTCGATATCCGGAAGAATGACCAGCTCATTGACGATCGGGTTCGGCGCTTCCGCCGCGATGATGCCCGGTTCGGTCAGGCCCAGGTAACGCCCGCCGCTCATGCGCTGCTTGGCATGGGCAATGGTGGCGCCTTTCATTGGCCCCTTCATCACGCCAGGGCCGCAACCGGTACAGATGTCCAGCCGGCGCAGACCCAGTTCATGGCCGACTTTCTTGGTGTACTTGTATTCGTCCGAGTTGATCGAATGCCCACCCCAGCACACCACCATCTTCGGCTCGAGGCCGGCACGCAGGGTGCGGGCGTTGCGCAATAGATGAAAGACGTAGTCGGTGATGCCCTGGGAATCGCTCAGGTCGATGCGCTGGCTGTCCAGTTCGCTTTCGGTATAGACAATGTCGCGCAGTGCGCTGAAGAGCATCTCGCGGGTGCTGGCGATCATCTCGCCATCGACGAAGGCATCCGCCGGCGCGTTCAACAGCTCCAGGCGCACGCCACGGTCCTGTTGATGGATGCGTACTTCGAAATCCCGATAGGCGTCGAGGATGGTCTTGGCGTTGTCGACATGGGCGCCGGTATTGAGAATGGCCAGGGCGCACTGGCGAAAGAGGGTATAGGTGCTGCCTGAACCGGCGGCACTGAGTTGCTGCACTTCACGCTGGGAGAGGGTTTCCAGGCTGCCCTTGGGGCTGACCGACGCATTGATCACATTTCTTGGGGCCATTCTATATTCCCTTAACGCTACGCAGCGCGGCCACATGGGCCGCGCTATCCGGATAATGAGCGACTTCACCGGCGCCGGGCTGTCTGGCCCGGGCGCTGGGTCTGCTGGTCCTGCGGGTGAAAAACCGGTTCTTCCCCAGTCCTGGGGCAGTTGGACACCGGCTTCATCTTACTCCGCGGTGCCGCGCGGCGGTCAACGTCCGTCGCCACAAAAACTTCAATGCAGTGAATCGCTTGGCAGCGCACCGGGTTACCTGTGACACTTACGCTGACCGAGTCGTGAACCTTACACCCACACGCCCGGTCGATAGCTGCGGCCCATTGGTTTACTTGTGCCGCTTTCGGGTCAATGCTGTGGATACCTGCCAGCGGTTGTCATGGCCCGTCTACTTCCTGGAGAACACCCCGTGATACTGATCAGACCCTCGGCCACGCTCAAAGCATGGGGCGCCCACGGCTTCACCGCCACCGGCGTGGTGCTGGCCTTTCTTGCCACATTGGCGCTGTTCGACGGCCAGCCGAAAATCTGCCTGCTGTGGCTGGGCCTGGCGCTGGTGGTCGACGGCGTCGACGGTGCACTGGCACGCAAGCTCAATACCCAGTCGTTGCTGCCGCACTTCGACGGCTCGACACTCGATCTGGTGATCGACTACCTGACTTACGTGTTCATTCCGGCACTGTTCATTTACCGTTACATTCCGCTGCCTGAATTCACCTTGCTGATCACCGTCAGCATCATTCTGGTGTCGTCGTTGTTCTGTTTCTGCAACGTCAACATGAAAAGCAAGGACAACTACTTCGTCGGCTTTCCCGCGGCCTGGAACGTTGTGGCGCTGTGCATGTACATCATCTCGCCGTCGCCGTGGATCGCGCTGCTCACCGTCATCGGGCTGGCGCTGCTGACCGTCACCAAGATGAAGTTCCTGCACCCGTTCCGAGTTCGTCGCTTCATGGCGGTCAACATCGCGGTGACGTCGATCTGGCTGCTGTGCACCTTCGTGCTGATCCTCAATCACCCCGCCAGCAACCCGGTTGCCATGGGTCTGTGGAGCTTGATGTCGGCGTACTTCCTGGGTGTCTGCTTCTGGCGCACGGCGGTCGAATGGATCGGCCGCACGCGCGCCTAGCAGGCGATCAAGCAGTAGCCGGTCAAGCGCCCGGCAGGTTCAACATCTCGATCCACAATGCGCCTTTGCCAGAAGGCGCTTCTGCCGTACGGGTCAGCGCACCCGCTGCGCCCACGGCGTAGCTGCCCACCTTGTCGGCCTTTTCCCCGGTCACCAGCAACCAGCGTCCGCTGGGCGAGAAGGCGATGTTGCGCGGCTGCTTCTCCTGCAGTGGGTAGTTGCCCTGGAAGCTCAGCGTCCCGCTGGCGGGATCGGCCTTGAACGCCGAGACCGAACTGGTGGTGCGTTCGGTGATGTAGATCAGTTGGCCGTCAGGCGATACGCGAATGTCCGCAGCCCAGATACGTGGCGTCGGATCATCCTTGAGGTCGTTGTTGCCAGCATTGCGAATCTCGCCATGCACCAGGTTCAGCGACTTGGGCACGCCTTCGACATGGGCGACCTTGGTCAGGGCGCCGGTCTGCGCGTCGATGGAAAAGCTGTCGACCGTGCCGCTCAGTTCGCCCACCACATAGAGAAACTTCCCACTTGGCGCGAATGCGATATGCCGCGGCCCGCTGCCGGCAGTCACCGAGGCATGGCCGTTACCGATGGGATCCAGGGCACCGCTGCTTTCATCCAGTGTGAACTGCAGCACCTGGTCCACGCCCAGATTGCCTGCATAGACGAAGCGGTTGCTGGGGTCGCTGCGTACTGAGTGGGCGTAGGGGCCGGTCGGGTAGACCTTGATGTCTTCGCTTGGGCGGTGCTCGGCATCTATGGGTTGTACGGTCAGCACATTGCCGCCATAGGAGGCCCCCATCAGGTAGCGGCCGCTGCGATCGGTGCTCAGGTAGGCCAGGCTGGCCGCCAACGGGGCCTCGACGGCGGCGTCCAGTTTGCCGCTGGCCGGGTCGATACGATAGGCCATGACGCGGAACGGCTTGACCCGAAGGGCGGCGTACAAGGTCGATCCGTCGGGGCTCAGGGCCATGGGGTTGACCTGGTCGCCCGCGTGAGTCTGGTGCACCAGCGTCAGCGATCCGGTGTTCTCGTCCAGGCGGTACTGGGAAATCATGCCGTCCTCGGGGCTCGAGATGTAGGCAAAGGTACTGGCCTGGGCCAGGCCGCCGGCGCAGCCGATGGCGGCGGCAAGAAGCAAATGTTTACGCATGGAAGAACCTCGGCTTTGTTGTTGTAGTCAGTCATCCTATGAGTGCGTAGTGACGAAGTAAAGCGCCCCGGTTGGGTACGCTTGGCCGATGGCCAGCGTACCCAGGCAGGTGCCGCCTACAGGGTGTAGTGGACGAAGTGCGGTGCCAACGGAATGCGCGCCATACCTTCATCCAGCAGCAGTGGTTGACCGTCCAGCAGGCAGCCACGACCACCGTCTTCGCTGCGCTCCACACTGATGTGCACATGTCCTCCCGGCACGCGAACCTGCACGCTGAACCCTGCCCACCGGGCCGCGATGCGCGGGTCGAGCAGCAGCCATTGTCCCTCGCGGCGCACACCGAGAATGCCCTCGATGCCGGCGCGGTACATCCAGCTGGCCGAGCCGGTGTACCAGGTCCAACCGCCGCGCCCGACATGTGGGGCAACCGAGTACACATCCGCGGCGATCACGTACGGCTCGACCTTGTAGCGTTGCAGGCCGGCGGCGTCCAACGCATGGTTGATGGGATTGAGCAGGTCGATCAAGGCCAGTGCTTCATCACCGCGGTGCTGCCTGGCGAAGGCCAGGATCGCCCACATGGCCGCATGGCTGTATTGCCCGCCGTTTTCGCGCAGGCCGGGTGGATACGCCATCAAGTAGCCGGGATCGTGCGGCGAGTGCTCGAACGGCGGAGTGAACAGCAGCGCGATGCCGTCTGCCGGTCGCACCAGATGCTCATTGACTGCGCTCATGGCCTGCAGGGCACGTTCGGGCTGCGCGGCGCCGGACAGCACGGCCCAGCTCTGGGCGATCGAGTCGATGTGACATTCCCGATTGCCGTCTGCACCCAGCCACGTGCCGTCGTCGAACGTTGCGCGGCGATACCACTGGCCATCCCAGGCGTGGGTTTCCAGGGCGCTCTGCAACTGCAGGTAGGCTTGCTGCCAGCGTCGTGCTCGCGGGCAGTTGCGTCGGGCGGCCAGCGCGATGAAGCGCTCCAGGCTGGCCAGCAGCATCCAGCCCAGCCAGACACTCTGGCCGCGACCCTGCTCACCGACGCGGTTCATGCCATCGTTCCAATCGCCGCTGCCGATCAGCGGCAACCCCATGTCGCCCATCTGCTCCAGGCTGCAGTCCAGCGCCAGGGCGCAATGCTCGTACAAGGAAGCGGATGAGGTACTGGTTTGCGGCAGGAAGAAGCGATCGGTTTCGCCGCTTGCCAGGGGTTCGCCTTCAAGGAAGGTCACAGGGGCGTCGAGCACGCCTTCGTCGCCGCTGCTGCGGACGTACTCTGCCGTGCAGTAGGCCAACCAGGCCCGGTCATCGCTGATGCGGGTGCGCACCCCTTGACCCGAATGAGGCAGCCACCAGTGCTGCAGGTCGCCTTCGATGAACTGCCGAGCGGCCGCGCGCAGCAGATGTTCGCGGGTCAGGTGCGGTGCTGCCAGGCTCAAGGCCAGGCCATCCTGCAGCTGATCGCGCAAGCCGTAGGCGCCACTGGCCTGGTAGAACGCTGAACGTGCCCACAGGCGGCAGACGATGGTCTGGTACAGCAACCAGCCGTTGAGCATGATGTCCAGTGCCCGGTCCGGGGTGCGCACCTGCACGGCTTCGAGCTTGTCGGCCCAGCTGTCGCGGACGCGTTGCAGCACACCGTCCAGGTGTTCATGGCGGTACTTGAGCACCAGACGCTGGGCTTGCTCCAGCGACGGTGCCTGGCCGACCAGCCATACCAGCTCGATCTGCTGCCCGGCTGCCAACAGCACCTCATGCTGCTGGGCGGCACAGGGATCGAGTCCTGCAGCGCTGGCGCCGCTCAGCGGCGTCGAAGAGGCTAGCGCAGCCGGGGCAGCGTAGCGGCCGTGGCGGCCAAGAAACTCGGTGCGGTCGGCCGTCCAATGGCCGATACCACCGGCGAGGTCGGAAAAGGCCACGCGTCCGGCAAAGGCGATGGCGCACGGGTTGCGTGCCAGCAGGGCACCGGTACGGGCATCCACTTCGCTGATGAGTCCCGCCGCGGTTGCTGCGCGCGACGCGCCCAGCACCCATTCCAGGTAGCTGAACACACTGAGCCGGCGCGGTTTGTCGCTGAGGTTGCGCACGCTCAGACGGGTGATCTTGACGGCATCGTCCAGCGGCACGTATTGCAGCAGTCCCATGTGCAACTGGTTGGCGGTGTGCTCGAAGCGGCTGTAGCCGAAGCCGTGCCGCGCGCTGTAGCGCCCGTTGTCACGCACGGGCCACGCACAGGGCCCGGTGACGACGCCGTTGGCGTTGTCGCGCACGTACAGCGCTTCGCCACTGGGGTCGCCTACCGGGTCGTTGCACCAAGGGGTGAGCTGGTTTTCCCGACTGTTCTGCGCCCACGTGTATCCGGCGCCCTGGGTCGAGACCTGGAAGCCGAAGTTCTGATTGGCGATGACGTTCAGCCAGGGTGCCGGGGTACGCGCGCCTCGCTCGAGCACGGTAACGTATTCTCGGCCTTCATCGGCAAAACCGCCCAGGCCGTTGAAGCACTCCAGCACTTCCTCGGCCACCTCGGGGGCGCCTGCAGTACTCGCAGCGCTGGTCGCCTGCTGTGGCCACTGCGCTTCGCCTTCAGGTAAGACATGAGGCGGACGCAGTCCGATTTGCGCGTGGATGTCGCCGCTGTGGGCGCGCAGCACCAGCCGCGCGGTGGCCAGCAACAGGCTGCGCGCATCGCCCGGCAACAGGTCGGCCCGCAGCGTGTAAACCGCGCCGCGGCTCAATACCGCGCTGGGTCCGGGTCGCGATTGACTGCTGCGTACCGCCGTTTCCACGGCAATCTGCAGGTCCTGCTGATAGCTGGCGTCACGCTCGTTGAGGATCACCAGGTCCACGCTCAGGCGCTTCATCCGCCAGTATTCGTGGGCCAGCAGCAATTCGCGCACTTGCGGCAAGTCCTCGGTGTCGTCGATCTGCAGCAGTACGATGGGCAGGTCACCCGAGATGCCCATTGGCCACAGGCCGGCCTGGCTGCCTGCACCGCGCAGGATGCTCAGCGCGGGTGCGCGCCATCGAGCGTCAGCGTACAACAGGGGCGCGCTGAGGCGTTGGAAGTCCGCTGCCGCCTCGGCGTCGATATCCAGATGGCGCAGTTGCACTTGCGCCTGAGTCCAGGCCAGGGTCTTGGCACGCTCGTAGGCACTGTGCTCATGGTGCTTGTCGATCAGGCCCAGCAGGGCTTCGCGGCTGTCAGCCACCACGGTCCAGAAAGCGATGTCGACGCTCTGGCCTGGCGCGATGCTGAGGCGGTGACGCAAGGCGAACAGCGGGTCGAGCACCGTGCCGACGCTGTTGGACAGTGTTGCGCCGGACTCCAGAGCCGTGGCCTGCAACAGGGTGTGCTCGCGACCGAGAAAGGCGGCGCGGTCACTTTCGTATTGCACCGGGCTGTCCAGTGGCGTGTCGAGCACCGCGAAGTGCGCGGCCCAGATCTGCGGCTCTTCGCTGCTGCGAGGTCGACGAGTCGCCACCAATGCGGCGTATTCGGGCAGGTACTCGGTCACCACGAACAGCTTGGCAAAGGCCGGGTGAGCGCTGTCGGCTGCAGCGACGCCCAGTACCAGCTCGCTGTAAGTGGTCAGCTCCACGGGCCGGATGCGCTGGCTGCGGTTGGTCAAGGTCAGAGAGCGCACTTCGCTGTCGTCCTCGCCGGACACCAGCACGGTCAGGGTACTGGTCAAACCGTCGCGGTGGCTGATGAACTGGGCATGGTCCTCGGCGAACGTGACCTCACCCAGGCAGCCCTGCGCGCGGGTGTCGGCGGCGGACCACAGGGTGCCCCGATCCAGATCACGGACGAACACGAACGAGCCCCACGGGTCCAGTACCGGATCCTCGCGCCAGCGCGTCACGGCAAAATCGCGCCAGCGGCTGTAGCCAGTACCAAGGCCGGTCAACATCACGCAATAGCGCCCGTTGGAGAGCAGATGCGTGATGGGCGCTGCCACCGGCAGGCCGTCGAGGGCGCGTTGGGTGCGACCTTCCGCCGTCTCTGCAGCGAGGTTGTGGCCATGTTCGGCGGCCGCCTGCAGGGCCGCGACGTTGGCGGGCATGCGTTCCTGCAACAGCAGCTCGCTGGCCTGGATCATCGGTTCGCGGTGAAAGCGCTCGCGCATCGCTCCGTCGAGCAGCACGTTGGCGATGGCCACCACCGTCATGCCCTGGTGGTGAGCCATGTAGTTGCACACGATTGCCTGCGAAGTGTCTTCGGGCAAGCGTGTCGGGGTGTAGTCGACCGCTTCGTAGAAGCCGTATTGGCCGAGCGCGCCCAAGCCCCGCAGCGTGGCGAAATTGGCCCAGGCGCCGGGAGCGTCGACCATCGCTGCCAAAGCGGTGGCATAGGGCGCGATGACCTGGTCATCGCCCAGTCCGCGCTTGAGCCCAAGGCCGGGCACGCCGAAGTTGGAGTATTGATAGGTGAATTCCAGATCGCGCGCGTTGTAAGCCGATTCGGAAATCCCCCACGGGATGCCCAGCGACTTGCCGTAGGCCTGTTGACGCTCCACCACCAGGCGCTGCGTCTGGGTCAGCAGGCTGCCAGCGGGGGCGCGCATCACCAAAGACGGCATCAGATACTCGAACATCGACCCGGACCAGGAGATCAAGGCCGAGCCATTGCCCAACGGTGTCGCGCTGCGGCCCAGGCGGAACCAGTGCCGCGTGGCGACATCGCCTTTGGCGATGGCGAACAGGCTGGCCAGGCGTGCTTCGGAAGCCAGCATGTCATAGCAGTTGCTGTCCAGCTGCTGCTCGGCGACGCGGTAACCGATCGACAGCAATTGGCGTTTGCGGTTGAGCAGAAAGCCGAACTCCATTTCCATGGCCATGCGCCGCGCGGCGTCGGCCAGCGCCCGCAGGCGCGCCGAGGTATCGCTGTGCAGTTGACGATCATCCAGATGAGCAGCGAAAGCCTGTTTCAATGCTGGCAGCCAGACGCCCTCGGCAGGGCTGGCCGGAATATCCTCCAGCAGCCTGGCGACTGCCTGCTGAGCGAGATCGAACGGGGCCTGCAGGTGCGCTTGTAGCTGGGTCAGTGGCAGGCTGCGGCCTTGCTCTTCGATGACCAGCAACAAGGTGTCGTACAGGCCGGAGGAGGGGGCGAGCGGGCCTTGCTCGGCCCACTGTTCACAAGCGTTGGCCAACGCGATCAGGTGCCCGGCCAGATTGCCGCTGTCGACCGCCGACACGTACACCGGTGGCAGCGGACGCAGGTCCTGGGTGTCGTACCAGTTGTAGAAATGCCCGCGAAAGCGTTCTAGCGTCTGCATGACCGCCAGGCTAGCCTCCAGACGCAACAAGGTCTGGCGGGTGCCCGCCCAGCCGAAATCCCGTGCACTGGCGGCCGCCAACAGGTACAGGCCCATGTTGGTCGGTGAGGTGCGGTGGGCCACCACTGGGTGGGGCTGTTCCTGGAAATTGTCGGGTGGCAGATGGTTGTCGTCGGCCGTGACAAAGGTTTCGAAGTAGCGCCAGGTACGTCGGGCAATCAGCCGCAGGTCTTGTGCCTGCGTGGCGTTGACCTTGGCCGAGGGGGTGATCGAACTGCTGCGGCTGACCCACTGTGCGATGAACGGGGCCGTTAGCCACAGCAGGGCAAACGGCACGATCAGCCCGGCATTGCCGGGCGCCTGGGCCAGTGCGACGGCGCAACCGGCCAAGGCCAGCAGCAGCCCCGGCGCCATACGACGAGCGTGTGCGCTAATACCTGGGCGGGGCGCGGCACCGGCCTGGGCGGCAGTGGTCCACTCCAGCAGGAGGCGCCTGCTGTGAAAGACTCGGTAGAGGCTGCGGAAGATGGCATCAAGCATTGACCAGGCCTGGTCGGGCAGCCAGGCCAGGTCGAGCGCGAACTGCCAGCTGGCCAGGCGCAGGTCATGGGTCAGGCGCTGGGCATGGCTGCGCCAAAGTACCGCCGGGCGCTTGCGCGGCGCGGCCAGGAGCAGTGCCAACACGGCAGGCAGGGCGCTGCAGGCAAGCACGGCGAGGGTCGCGATCCAGGCCGCTGGCCCAGGCAGGCACCAGGCGACCAGCAGGGCGCCCAACGTGGCCGGCGCGACCAGCGAGCGACGCAGGTTGTCGATGATTTTCCAGCGGCCGAGTGCCGGCAGTCGCGACTTCAACAGCCACGGCAGCAACTGCCAGTCGCCCCTTGTCCAACGGTGCTGGCGACGCATCGCAACGTCGACCCGCGCCGGAAAGGCTTCGACCACTTCGATCTCGCTGACCAACCCGGCCCGCGCGTGAATCCCTTCGAACAAGTCATGGCTGAGCATGCTGTCGTCCGGTACACGGCCGTCCAGGGCGGCCTCGAAGGCATCCACATCGTAGATGCCCTTGCCGGTGTAGGACCCCTCGCCGAACAGGTCTTGGTAAACGTCCGATACCGCTGCCGCATAGGGATCCACCCCGCCTGGGCTCGAGAACACTCGCTGGTAGAGGGAGCCTTCGGCGTCGAGCGGCAGGCTGGGCGTGACCCGTGGCTGGAGGATGCCGTAGCCGGTGACCACACTACGCCCGTCGCGACTCAGACGCGGTCGGTTGAGCGGGTGCGCCAACTTGCCCACCAGCCGCTGTGCGGCGTCGCGGGGCAGGCGGGTGTCGGCGTCCAGGGTGATCACCAGACGCACGTCTGTCGGCACGGTCTGCTTACCGAAACTGGTGTGCGCATCGCCGCGCAACAGTCGGTTGAGTTCGTGCAGTTTGCCGCGCTTGCGTTCCCAGCCCATCCAGCATCCCTGTGCAGGGTTGTAGCGGCGCTCGCGGTGCAGCAGCATGAATCGCGCGCCGGCCTCACCAGGCCCGTGCCGCCGGTTGAGTGTGGCGACGGCCGCATGGCCGACCTCGAGCAGGGCTTGATCGCCGGACCTGTGCTGTTCGGCGGCGTCACCGCCATCGACCAGCAAGGCGAAATACAGCTCGCCACAGTTGCCCGACAGGTAGTGCACTTCCAGTTGCTCGATCTCTTCCAGCAGATCTGCTTCGCTGCCCAGCAACGTCGGCACCGCCACCAGGCTGCGCCATGGGCTGGGCACGCCCTCGAGCATGTCCAGCCCCGGCAGGGCGATGGCGCCGAAGGATCGCGTCACCGCCCGGTTGAGCAGGGCGCTGGCCAACTGTGAGGCAGGCAGCGCGGCCAGCACCACCAATGCCGTCAACCACAGGGCCGGCGCGGCGGGCAGCAGCGCCAGCAGGATGCCCAGCAAGCCTGCGGTCAGTGCCAACAGCAGGCCGACATAGCCGCCGACGCCCAGCTGGCGTTGCCAGCGCAGCCAACGCAAGCCGACCGATGGGCGAAAGTCTATTGCCGCTTCCAGCAGGGGTCGGCCTTCGGCGATCAATACGTGGCCCGGATCGGCTTCGCGCTCTTGCTCGGGCCGGGCGCTGGTCAACTGCAGGGCCTGTTCGGCAATCTGCAGTTCGGAAAAGGTAGAGCCACGTGCCAACTGTTCGATGGCACTGCGGTAAAGATTGCGCGTGGTGAAGTCCATGGCGGCGAAACGGCTGCCCGCACGCAGCCTGGCGTCCACCAGGCTGACGTCTTCGAACCATTGCGCCCAATCCAGTGAAGAAATCTGCCGCAGGCTGGTGATCACATTGCGCACACTGAGGTTGGAGGCACCTTGGCGCTGCTGGGCGTGACTGACGGCCTGGCCGACGCTGCTGTTCTGTTCGTGCAGGCGTTGCGCAAGCCAGGCCAGTGCCGGGGTCGTGATCGGGTCCTTGTCGCGCAGGCGCTTGGCCAATTGCGCGGCGAACAGTTCCGACAAGGGCTCGGCATTGCGGCTGCGGATGTCCTCGTCCAGCGCACTTTGCGCGCAGCCGGCAGCGAACAGGCGATCGGCCAGGGCTTCGGCATCCAGGCGGGCGAGGTCAGCGGCGGTGATCTGATCGGTCAGCCGTCGCAGGTTCTCGATCAGCACGATCCGAAGGGTGATCGCCACCGCCCACAACTCGCCGATGGTCAGCGGCTGGACCTTTTGATAGGCGTCGATGAAGCGCTGCAGCGTCGCTGGATCGAAGAAGCTGTCGGTGTGCGCGACGAACGCCCAGGCCAGGCCGAACACCCTTGGGTAGCCGGCGAAGGGCCCGTTCGCCAGCTTGGGCAACTGGCGGTAGTAGCCCGCAGGCAGGTCTTCGCGGACGCCGCGTACGTGCTCTTCGACCAGAGGGTAGTTGTCCAGCAGCCACTGGGCGGCAGGTACCACGGCGATTCCATCGGCGACCGCCGCCGCGCTGGCACGGTAGGCCACCAGCAGCACCTGGGCGTTGTCCTTGAGGCGACGCTGCAACGGCAACACCCGCGGCGGCCGGGTGCTCACGGTCTGCGCGGCAGCCAGGCTCTGGGCATGCTGCTCGAGGCGTTCGATACCGAACAGTTCTTCACGTACGGGGGCGGTGGCAAGCCAGGGATCGCTGCGCAGGGCAGCTCGGAAGGGGGTATTCAGAAACGCGTTCATGGCGGTTGTCCGTTACCCGAAGGGGCCATGCAGCATGGCACATCCAGGGATGTGCCATTGGACAGTTCGCCGTCGTTGCGGAGAAAGGCGTGTTACAGGCTGGAACGCAGGGGGATTTCTTCGCGCATGACCTGGTGGCCTTCTTCGGGGTTGCCGATCATTTCGTCGTGGGCATTGCCCTGCACCAGAAACAGCTTGATATCGGCGACACCGGACAGCACCTTGCGCGCTTCCTCCACCGAGGCCACGTGCAGGGTCGCACCCTTGGCATCGGCGACCGGCTGCGACACGCCTTCCAGGATGGCGTGCAGCACGTACGAGCCACCTTCCATGGACACCAGGTTCACTTCGCTGACGTCGCCATTGTTGACGTGACTACTCAATTTATCGATGTTCATGCACGACCTCGAAACGGCGTGATGGACCGGAATGGCCATCGCTCTTGCCTCATGCATCGTTTGAGGCGGGCCAGACCGACGGAGTTCAATCCAGTGGCGGTGTGCGGCCCATGGCTGCAACCAGGCTCAGATCTTCCAGCGCCCTGCAGTCTTGGCCAGCAGTTGCTGCAGTCCATCGAGGTTATTGACCAACTGCAGCGTCAGCAGGCGATAGCCGATCAGCTCACCGGGCACCACATTGGGCGCGTCGGCATCGGCGCTGGCATAGTTGCGCTCGAGCCGCTCGGTGGCGCCGTCGCGCAGCGCGCGGGCCATGCCCACCAGTTGCCGGCGAATGTGTCGGTGTTCGCCGCTCAGGCATTGCTGCAACTGCGCCATGGCATTGCGGTCGGTGCCGCTGGGGCGCAGGTTGGCGAGGATTTCCAGGGTGCTCAGGCACATGCGGAAGTGGCCCTGGATCGCGTCCAGCTCGGTCATGGAAATCTTCACTTCCTTGGACACCGACGGCAGCAGCGAGCGCAGCTGGACCATGTTTGCGTTGAGCTTGGCCATCAGCTTCAGGTGCTCATCGGCCGAAACCGGCTGGCCACTGATGATGCGGCTATGGATGGTGGCGCAGCCGCGCAGGCCGGTGGCCAGGTTGTAGCGCCACGAATACACCGCGTACAACGGCAGGGCGAACGAGAACGCCAGGGCCAGGGCGATACCGATGAGGATGTCTACGGTGCGCCACAGGCCATCGGTGATCGGGTTGTCGCCGTGGCCAGCGACGATGAACAGGGTGATGGCCGAAAGCAGCGCGGTATAGCCGCCCTTGCCGATGGCATGGTAGGCGAAGAATCCACACGCTACCGACATCAGCAGGTAGGTCACCATCGGCATTTCGAAGTAGTTCTGCTGGGCCACCACCGCCAGCCCGAGCGCGGCACCGATGAGCGTGCCGTAGGCACGTTCGACCGATTTCTTGCCGATGTTGCCGTGATGCTGCAGGCCGCCAATCACGATCAGCAGGGTGACCGAGGCCCATTCACCGTGCGGCAGGCTGAAGCCGCTGGTCAGCAGGATGGACACCAGCAGGGCGACGACGATGCGCGCCGCGTGGATCAGGCGGGCGTGCCGGTAACGGCGGTAGGGATCGAGCAATGGCCGCAGGACGCGACGCAACCAGACGGGTAGGGCGATAGATTTGAATGCATTCATCCGTTAAATGACCATGGGTGCCTGGAATAAGTCCGCCACGCAGTTGTCGACTTTGGGCTGGAACCTAAATTGTGTCATGGCCGCGGCCATTTATCTCGTTCAAGGAATGCTTTCGTCGATGCCTGCCTTCTCCCGCCTCAAGACTTTTCTGGGCCAGGCCCGGCGCGCCCTGCAACTGGTGTGGGCGACCTCGCCCGGCCTGTTGCTGGGGCTGGTGCTGGCCACGCTGGCCGCGGGCATCCTGCCGGCACTGGCCGCCTGGCTGGGCCAGCGCATCGTCGATGCGGTGGTGGCGGCCATGCAGTTGCACCAGCAGACCGGCGCGGCACCCTTGTGGCCGGTGCTGCGCTACGTGCTGATGGAAGCCGGCGTGCTGGCATCGCTGGCGGCGGCGCAGCGCGGCCTCTCGGTGCAGCAGGCGCTACTGCGGGTGCAACTGGGGCAGAAGGTCAATACGCTGATTCTGGAGAAAGCCCAGACCCTCTCGCTGATGCAGTTCGAGGATTCGGAATTCTACGACAAACTGGTACGGGTACGCCGTGAAGCGTCTACGCGGCCGCTGGCGTTGGTAAGCAAGTCGCTGGGCCTGGTGCAGAACCTGATCTCGCTGATCAGCTTCGGCGTGCTGCTGGTGCATTTCTCGCCTTGGGCGCTGGTGATTCTGGTGGTAGGCGCGTTACCGGTGTTCTTTGCCGAAGCGCATTTTTCCGGTGACGCCTTCCGCCTGTTCAGTCGTCGTGCACCGGAGACGCGCCGGCAGAATTACATCGAAACGTTGCTTTCCCATGAAGGCTATATCAAAGAGGTGAAGCTGTTCGGTTTTGCGCCGTTGCTGCTGCAGCGCTACCGCGACACCTTCACCAAACTGTATACCGAAGACCGTCGGCTGACCTTGCGCCGTGACGGCTGGGGCTTCGTGCTGGGCCTGCTGGGTACGGCGGCGTTCTACCTGGCCTACGGCTGGATCGTCATCGATACGGTGAACGGCCATATCACCCTGGGCCAGATGACCATGTACCTGGTGTTGTTCAAGCAGGGCCAGAGTGCGGTGAGCAGCAGCCTCACGGCGATCGGCGGCTTGTATGAGGACGGCCTCTACCTGGCTGATCTGTATGACTACCTGGCTTACCCGGTGCAGCCTGCACAGGGCGATATCACCCAGGGCGTGAAACCGGGCGATGGCTTGCGCTGCGAAGGGCTGGGTTTCAGCTACCCCGGCGCGAGCCGCGCGACCCTGCAAGGCATCGACCTGCACCTGGTGCCCGGCAAGAGCTTGGCGCTGGTGGGCGAGAACGGGTCGGGCAAGACCACCTTGATCAAGCTGCTGACGCGTCTATACCGTCCCGATCAGGGGCGCATCCTGCTCGACGGCAGCGATCTGCAGGAATGGCAGGAAGACGCGCTGCGCCAGCGTATCGGCGTGATTTTCCAGGATTTCATCCGCTATCAGTTCAGTGTCGGGGAAAACCTGGGGGTCGGTGACACGCGCGCGTTCGACGATACGCAACGCTGGCGCGAGGCCGCGGTGCAGGGCACGGCCGAGCCGTTCATCGAGGGTCTGGAGCACGGCTATGCCACGCAGCTGGGGCGCTGGTTCGCGGGCGGTCAGGAGTTGTCCGGCGGCCAATGGCAGAAGTTGGCTTTGTCGCGGGCCTACATGCGCCGCGATGCCGACATCCTGATACTCGACGAGCCCACCGCCGCGCTCGATGCCAGCGCGGAAGCGGCGGTGTTCGAGCATTTTCGCGAGTACGCCCAAGGCCGCATGACGCTGTTGATTTCCCATCGCTTTTCGAGCGTGCGCAATGCCGATCATATCGTGGTGCTGGAACAGGGCAGGGTGCTGGAGCGCGGCGATCATGAACAATTGATGGCCCAGCGCGGACGCTACGCCGAATTGTTCGACCTGCAGGCGCGGGGTTATCGCTGACCGGCCCAGCGCATAGCGCCCTTCGCGGCCGATGACCGCTCCTACAGGGGAAGCGCGGTCACTTGTGGGAGCGGTCTGTGGCCGCGAAGGGTGCGCTGCGGTTTTACCGGTTCACCGCGTGCCATTCTTCGCGGGCAGAGCCCGCTCCCACAGGGGAACTGTGATTCGGTCGCGAGAGCGGCCGTCTATGGCTTGATCCCATGATGCGAGTAGCCCGATGCAAGCGCTTTTGGTTGAGATACTGGATGCCGTCCGCCCCCTGATCGGACAAGGCAAGGTTGCCGATTACATCCCGGCGCTGGCCGATGTGCCTGCCGCGCAATTGGGCATCGCCGTCTACGGCAACGACGGCGAGGTGTTCAGCGCAGGCGATGCGCACACGCCGTTTTCCATTCAGAGCATCTCCAAGGTGTTCAGCCTGGTCCAGGCGATTGGCCATTCGGGTGAAGATATCTGGCAGCGTCTGGGCCACGAACCCTCCGGACAACCCTTCAATTCCCTGGTGCAGCTGGAGTTCGAACGCGGTCGGCCGCGTAACCCGTTCATCAACGCCGGTGCACTGGTGATCTGCGATATCAATCAGTCGCGGTTTGCCGCACCGGCGCTGTCCATGCGTGATCTGGCGCGACGGCTGTCGGGTAATCCACAGGTGATTGTCGACGGTCGGGTGGCGGAGTCGGAATACCAGCACCGTGCGCGCAACGCTGCCATGGCGTACCTGATGAAATCGTTCGACAATTTCCACAACGATGTCGAGGCCGTGCTGCGCAGCTATTTCAGCCATTGCGCACTGCGCATGGACTGCGTCGACCTGGCTCGCGCGTTCTGCTTCCTGGCCAATGATGGCTACTGCAAGCACAGCGGCGAGCAGGTGCTCAGCCGGCGCCAGACCCAGCAGGTCAACTCGATCATGGCTACCAGCGGTTTGTATGACGAGGCCGGCAACTTCGCCTACCGCGTCGGCTTGCCTGGCAAGAGCGGTGTAGGCGGTGGCATCGTCGCGGTGGTACCGGGGCAGTTTACGGTTTGCGTCTGGTCGCCGGAGCTCAATCCTGCCGGCAATTCCCTGGCCGGCATGGCGGCCCTCGAGCTGCTCAGCGAACGGATCGGCTGGTCGGTCTTTTAGAAGTGCGGCGAGTCACTTTACCTCCGTAGGAGCGGTCATCGGCCGCGAAGGGCGCGATGCGGTGTGCCTGGCCGACTGCAGCGCTCCATTCGCGGCCACAGACCGCTCCTACGTAGGATCCCGGTACGTGCATAGGACCGATCATCGCCCGCGATTAAACAAAATGTGACAGGTTGCGGTGCCCAAGCCTGGCGTTGGCCTTTAAACTGCGGCCCTCTCCAGAGGGCACAATGGCATGAACGATTTTCCGACCCGCCGCCGAGTACTCGCCGGCATGGGCATCCTCGGTCTCGGCGCGCTGGCCGGATGTGGCGACAGCAACAAACTGTCGTTCAAGCACGGCAAAGACCTGAGCAACGAGATCCTCGGCCGCACGTTCCGGCTCAAGGATCCGCAAGGCAACGAAAAAACCCTGTCCAGCTTCCGCGGCATGATGCCCATGGTCTTCTTCGGCTTCACCCAGTGCCCGGCCGTCTGCCCGACCACGCTTGCGCGGGCGGTCCAGGCCAAGAAGCTGATGGGCCGCGACGGCGACCGTCTGCAGGTGATCTTCATCACCCTGGACCCCGAACGCGACACGCCCGAAGTGCTCGACGCCTACGTCAAACTCTTCGACCCCACCTTCGTGGCCCTGCGCGGCACCCTGGAACAAACCGCCGATGTCGCCAAGGAGTTCAAGGTGTTCTTCGAAAAGGTCCCGGTCGGCGACACCTACACCATCTCCCACACCTCGACCAGCTACGTCTTCGACTCCCGCGGCGTGCTGCGCCTGGGGTTGTCCCATTCCCTCACCGCACAAGAGTGCGCCGAGGATCTGCTCACCGTAATGGAAGTCTGCTGATGAAACCCGTTGCCAAGAAGAACACCGTCCGCCAACTCGCCACGCTCGTTGCAGCCCTGAGCCTGACTGGCTACGCCATGGCCCAGACCACGGTCGAAGATGCCTGGGCGCGCGCCACCGTGCCGGGGCAACCTGCCACAGGTGCGTTCATGACCCTGAAAGCGGACTCCGACAGTACCCTGATCAGCGTACAGTCGCCTGTCGCCAAAGACACGCAGATCCACCAATCGACCATGAATGGCGATGTCATGAGCATGCTCCCGGTCGACGAAGTCAGCCTGCCTGCAGGTGAACCCGTGGTATTCGATGCCAATGGCTATCACGTGATGCTGATGGGTTTGATAACGCAGGTGAAGGAGGGCGACGCGGTGCCATTGACCTTGAAAATCAAGAACGCACAAGGGGAGGAGGAAACTCTGGAAGTTGAAGCCGTGGCCAGGGCACTCAATGCCCCCGACCACGTTCATGCTCATTGATGCAATGACGCGGGGCTGATGCCAGCGTCAAACACCCGCCATCGGCATCACTTGCCGACGGTCTGACCCAGGAACCAGGCGCGTTCTTCGGCCTGGTCGATCCACTCTTCCAGCAGGCTGGTAGTGGACAGGTCGTTGGCTTCGTCGGTAACGCCGTGGGTGGTACGCATGTAGGCAGCCAGCGACTGGTTGTCGTCATGCAGTTCGGTCAGCATGTCTTCTGGCGACAGGTCAGCCACTTCGCTGCTGGCCAGGCGCTTGAGTTGCACCATCTGCTCCAGCGAACGCACGGTTGGCTCACCGATCTTGCGGGCACGCTCGGCGATCACGTCGGTGATGGCGTAGATCTGTGTGGCTTGCTCTTCCAGCAGCAGATGGTAGTCGCGGAAGTGCGACCCTTTCATGTGCCAGTGGTAATTTTTGGTCTTGATGTACAGCGCGAACACGTCAGACAGCAATACTGCCAGTTCCTGACCGACCTGGGCCTGGTTCTGCAAGCTGGCGCCTTCGCCTTTCTCGGCCTTGGCCTTCACGGACGATACGGTCTTGAGTTCCTGTTTCACATTGGCAACGGCCATTTGAAATCTCCTGGTACGGGTTTGCGGGATTGGGTCTGTAACCACTATGGAAATCGACCGCAGCAAAACCGGTATTGCTCAGAGATATTTTCTATCCAGCCGATGAAGTGTCGCTATGACGCCTTGCTTCATGGTTTCAATGCGTCTGTTGCGGGATAGCTCAAGATGAATCTGGTCACGCCCTCAGCGCTATGGACACTGACGCTGCCACCCACCAGAACCATGATCGACTGCACGATGGCCAAGCCCAGCCCACCCGAGTCTCCCGGTTCCGTGCGCGACGGATCGACGCGGAAGAACCGATCGAACAGTCGCGCCAGATGCTCGGGTGCAATGGTGTCGCCTTCGTTACGCACCGTCAGACGAACGAACCCTGCCTCGTCGTGCCGGCTGAGCAGCACCGTGGTGCCGGGGCGGGCATGGCGGACCGCGTTGGCGAGCAGGTTGCCCAGCGCCCGCTGCAGCAATTGCAGGTCGGTCTGCAGGGTGCCGTGCAGCGCGTGCTGCAGGGCGGCGCCGCGCTCGTCGGCGAGCAGCTGGAAGTAGTCACACAGTTCTTCGCCCAAGTGAGCGAGGTCAATGACCTGCAGATGCACCGGTCGCTGCCCATGGTCGGCACGTGCCAGAAACAGCAGGTTTTCCACCATGCGGTTCAGCCGCTCGTACTCTTCGATGTTCGAGCCGAGCAGTTCTCGGTACTCGTCCACGCTACGAGGCAGGTTGAGTGCCTGGCCGGTGCTGCCCAACAGGGTATGCAGCGGCGTGCGGATTTCATGGGCCAGGTCTGCCGAGAACTGTGACAGCCGTTCGAAGCCCTGTTCGAGCCGCACCAGCATGCCGTTGAGCGCCTGGATCGGCGCCTGCAGCTCAACCGGCGCGGCGGTATCGGCCAGTCGCCGGTGCAGATTGCGCAGATCGATCAACGCCAGCGCGTCGGCCATTTCGCGCAACGGCGTCAGGGCGCGACGCACCAGCAAAAGGCCGATCACCCAGGCCAGCAGCGCACCGGCAGCCACCGCCAGGTACAGGCGCAGCCGGTAGCTGGCCAGGATCGCCTCGCGCTCGTGTAGGCGTTTGCCAACCATCACCGTCAAGGCTTCGCCGGCTGGGCCCACAGCGTCGCCGGCCAGCACCGAGGCGCCGTGGTCCAGGCGAATATCGGCCCGGCTCGGCTGCCGAGCCAGACCGATGCGCGGTGGATCGCCCAGCGTCTCGCCGTGGGGGTTGATCTCGAACACCACGCTGCCATCGGCGCGCCGTACGCGCAGCACGCTTTCCTGATTGCCGAGCATGTTCTGATACAGCTGCGGGCGCTGCTGCAGCGCGCCCAGGCTGTCGCTGTCGTGCAGCAGGGTACGCACCTGCTCGAGCCGTCCGAGCAGCGCGATGTCGTCGCGGTAGGCGATCTCGGCCGCCAGCGAGCGGTAGAGAAACACCGCGACCACGCTCATCACCAGCGAGCAGACCACCGCCACGGCCAGCGCCAGTCGCCACGCCAGGGAGTGGCGGCGTTCACTCATCCAGGTGCTCCAGCCGGTAGCCCACGCCACGCACGGTATGAATCAGCTTGGGCATGAACGGGTCGTCGACCTTGGCCCGCAAGCGCCGGACTGCCACTTCCACCATGTTGGTGTCGCTGTCGAAATTCAGGTTCCACACCTGGGATGCAATCAGCGTGCGCGACAGCGCTTCGCCGGGTCGGCCGATCAACATGTGCAGCAGGGCGAATTCCTTGTTGGTCAGGTTGATGCGCTGCCCACCGCGGCTGACCCGGCGACGCAGCACGTCCACCTCCAGGTCTGCCACCTGGTAGTGCTCGACCTCGCGCACCGCGCCCCGGCGCAGCAACGTCCGTACCCGCGCCAGCAATTCGGCGAAGGCGAACGGCTTCACCAGGTAGTCGTCGGCGCCCAGTTCGAGCCCACGCACACGGTCTTCGATGGCGTCCTTGGCGGTCAGGAACAGCACCGGTGTCGCGCCCTGCTGGCGAATCAGCTTGAGCAACTGCCAGCCGTTCAGGCCGGGCAGCATGACGTCCAGAATCACCAGGTCATACGCCTGCTGTTCGATCAGGTAGCGCCCATCCAACCCATTGAGCGCCACGTCCACGGCAAAGCCGGATTCGCCCAGACCCTTGGCGAGAAAATTCGCCGTTTTCGCTTCGTCTTCAACCAGCAACACACGCATCGTTCAGCTCCTGTACCCGCGCATAGGCTAGGCCTCCGGCGGCCGATTGCCTATTACAAAGTTGTAATCGCTGCGACGGGGTTCTGTCGCGGGCGGGTTGCTAAGGTGCCGGCCACTGATCACGGAGACGCTCGATGAAAGCCCTTTGCATGACATTCACCCTGGCTTGCCTGCTGACCACCCAGGCCCACGCCGCGCTGGCCCAGCACCCAGACCTGGACCTGGCGACCGCGCAGCGGCTGGCCAATGGCAGCGGCTGCATGGCCGCCGTGGCGGTGTTGGACCGTGGCGGCAACCTCATCGTCCAGCAACGCGGCGATGGCGTTGGCCCGCACAACACCGAGGCCGCGCGGTTGAAAGCGTACACCGCGCTGTCGACCAAGACGCCGACGCGGCTGTTCGCCGAGCGTGCCCGCAACAACCCCGAAGCCGCCAATCTGACCTCACTGGGGCAATTGCTGCTGCTGGGCGGCGGCGTGCCTGTCTACGAAGGCAAGCAGTTGGTCGGTGCGATCGGCATCGCCGGTGCCGGCGGCGCCGAGCAGGACGAAGCCTGCGCAATCAAGGCCACCGAATCCGTCGGTCTGGCCATTCATTCTTGAAGGAGCAATACACCATGTTGAAGAAAATGCTTTTGGCCGCCAGCCTGGCCTCCCTGTCCAGCCTAGCGATGGCCGCCAACCCCCTGAGCGTGCATGTACTGAACCTGGAAACGGGTGTGCCTTCGGCCGGTATCGAAGTGACCCTGGAGCAGCATTCGGGTAACCAGTGGCAACCGTTGGGGCAGGGCGTGACCAACGAGCAAGGCCGGATCGCCGGCCTCTACCCGGAACAGCGTACCTTTGCGCCCGGTGAATACCGGGTCGTGTTCAAGACCGGCGACTACTACCGCAAGGTCGGGCATGAAACCTTCTTCCCGGAAATCCCGGTGATCTTCGAAGTGAAGAACACCGAGCAGCACTATCACATTCCCTTGCTGCTCAGCCCCTATGGCTTCAGCACCTATCGCGGGTCCTAGTCGCAAGCCGTTGCCGTCATCCTTTCACGGTGCCCGGAAAACTATTGCCCTGTAGATGCGGTCTGTTGCACCAGAGCGAGCGCCGCAGGGCAGGGCGCCGGCACATTGCGCAGGACGATGACGGGTATCAATAGATGAAGCAGCTTGATCTGCAGGTCATACAGCAGGCGCGGGCCTGGCTCGGCCAGGGCCGCGCCGTATGGCTGTGCACGGTATTGTCGACCTACGGCTCGGCGCCACGCGGGCCGGGGGCGATGCTGGTCGCGCTGGACAACGGCGAACACTGCGGGTCGCTGTCCGGCGGCTGTGTGGAAGATGATTTTCTGGAGCGCGTCGCCGCCGGGTATTTCACACCGGTCAATCAGGTCGTGCGCTACGGCGACGGCGGCCTGGCGCCGACCATGGCGCTGCCTTGCGGCGGCGTTCTCGACGTGCTGGTCGAATACCTCGCGCCTGATGCAGGCACGCTGGAGCATCTGGCGCACATCGAGCAGGCGTTCGCGGGCGGCGAGCTGGTGGCGCGGCAGGTGGTGCCTGGCAGCGATCGGCGCAGCATTCGTGCAGGGCACATGGGCGATGCACGGGTACGGGTGAGCGACGAAGAAATCTGCATACGCATCGGCGCCGTGCAGCGGCTGATTCTGGCCGGCCTGTCGCCAGTAGCCGAATTCTGCGCCGGGTTCGCCCTGACCCTGGGCTACGAAGTAATCCTCTGCGAGCCGCGTCCGGAAGTGCTGGCCCGTTTCGACCTGCCCGGCGTGCAAGTGCACGAAGTCTTGCCTGCGGTGTTTATCGCCGAGGGCGGCTGTCATTCGGCGACTGCGGTAGTGGCGTTGACCCATGACCCTCGACTCGATGACCTGACCCTGCTCGAGGCCGTGCGCACACCGGCTTTCTATATCGGTGCCATGGGCTCGATGCGCACCAGCGAGAAGCGTTTCGAGCGTCTCGAGCGCATCGGAGGGTTGGACGCGACCACCCAGCAGCGTATCCACGCACCGATCGGCCTGAACCTGGGCAGCAAGACGCCTGCCGAGATTGCCCTGGCCGTCATGGCGGATATCCTGCGCGTGGCCAACGGAATCGACCGGCAACGCCTATGATCGCCTGGCGGGTGCCTGGAAGCCTTTGAGCCGCAGCGCATTGGCCAGCACGAACACCGATGACAGAGCCATGGCACCTGCCGCGAACTGCGGCGACAGGGTCAGCCCGTTGACCGGGTACAACAGCCCCGCAGCCACCGGAATCAGCGCCGCGTTGTAGGCGAAGGCCCAGAACAGGTTCTGGCGGATGTTGTTCAGGGTCGCCTTCGACAGCGCAATGGCCGTGGCCACCGCGCCGAGATCATCCGACATCAGCACCACATCCGCAGCTTCGATGGCGATGTCCGTGCCGCTGCCCACCGCGATGCCGACATCGGCCTGGGCCAGTGCCGGTGCATCATTGATGCCGTCACCCACGTAGACCGTGAGGCCGTACTCACGCTGCAATGCCTGTACAGCGGCCACCTTGCCTTCCGGCAGAACCTGCGCCACCACCTGATCGATACCCAATTGGGTAGCGATGGCCTGGGCGGTGCGGCGGTCGTCCCCAGAGATCATCGCCACTGTCAGGCCGAGCCGGTGCAGGGTCTGGATGGCCGCCGAGGTTGTCGACTTGAGCGGATCTGCCACGGCGATCATCGCGGCCAGTTGGCCGTCCACCGCCGCATACAACGGGCTCTTGCCCTGTTCGGCCAGCGTCTGTGCAGCGCTGGCGAAGGGCGCTGTGTCCACCCCCAACTGCGTCATATAGCGTTCGGCACCGATGGCCACGTCCTGTGCGCCGACCGTTGCGCGCACGCCACGCCCGGTGTGCGCCTGGAAATCCCGCGCCTCGGGCCAGTCGAGCTGAGCGTCCTGCGCCGCCGTCACGATGGCCCGTGCCAACGGGTGCTCGGAGAGCGCTTCCACCGCTGCGAGCAAAGGCAATAGCTGCTCGCGGGTGAAGTTGGGGAGCAGTTGCAGGTCGGTAAGACGCGGTTGGCCTTCGGTGAGCGTGCCGGTCTTGTCCAGTGCCACGACACGCGCGCGGCTCAGCTGCTGCAATGCTTCGCCCTTGCGCAACAGAATGCCCAACTCGGCGCCACGGCCGGTGCCGACCATGATCGAAGTGGGCGTGGCCAGGCCCATGGCACACGGACAGGCGATGATCAGGACCGCAACCGCATGCACCAGTGCCATGCCCAGGGCTGGCGTCGGGCCGAGCCAGTACCAACCGATGAAAGTGGCCAGCGCCAGCACCATGACCACCGGCACGAACCATAAGGTCACCCGGTCCACCAAGGCCTGGATCGGCAACTTGCTGCCCTGGGCCTGTTCGACCATGGCGACGATCCGTGCCAGCATGCTGGCGCTGCCCAAGGCGGTCGCCTGGACCCGCAGTGTGCCGTTCTGGTTGAGGGTGCCGCCGACCACGTGGTCGCCGGTCTGCTTGCGCACCGGCATGGGTTCGCCGGTGAGCATCGACTCGTCGACGAAGCTGTCGCCGGCGAGCACGGCGCCGTCCACGGCGATCCGCTCGCCGGGGCGAACCTGCACCACGTCGCCCTGTATCAACTCTTCCAGCGCAATTTCGATCAAGCCGGCCTGGCGTTGCACGTAGGCAGTCTGTGGCTGGAGCCCGAGCAGGCGCTTGATGGCTTGGGATGTGCGGCCCCTGGCCCGCGCTTCGAGGGTGCGGCCCAGCAGGATCAGGCAGACGATCACGCACACCGCTTCGTAGTAGACGGCGGCCGTGGCGGTGGGTAGCACGTGCGGGGCGAACGTAGCCACCAGCGAAAAGCCGTAGGCGGCGAAGGTGCCCACCGCCACCAGCGAGTTCATGTCCGGCGCGCCGCGCAGCAGCGCCACGGTGCCATTGAGGTAGAAACGTTTGGCGCAGGTGATCAGCACCAGCGTGGTCAGGGTGAACTGCATGAGCCAGTTATCCTGCTGGCTCAGGTGGCGGTCGATCCAGGCGTGGAAGCCCGGTATCAAGTGCGCACCCATTTCCACTATCACCACGGGCAGTGACAGTATCACCGACCAACCCAGGTCGCGTCGCAGACGCGCGGCGTCCTGCTGGCTTTCCTGATTGGCCTGGGCCATGGCGTCTTCAGTGCGTTCAAGCGGCCTGGCGCTGTAGCCGGCCTTGTCGATGGCGGCGATCAGGGCCTGCGCGTCCATGCTGTGGCCTTCGACCCGAGCGCGCTCGGTGGCCAGGTTGACCGCCGCTGCCGTCACACCTGGCACCTTGAGCAAGGTACGCTCGACCCGACCCACGCACGATGCGCAGGTCATGCCGTGGATACCCAGCTCGATCACACTTTCGTTCGCAGCCACGCTGCCTTCCTCCTTCCAGCCTGTACCTCGACTCTGACCCTTCCCACCATGGGAAGGTCAAGCCCCCGCTCGCACGCGCTCAATGTGGGAGCGGGCTCTGCCCGCGTAGAGCCCTTCGCGGCCGATGACCGCTCCCACGAATAGTTGCGAACTCATGTAGGAGCGGTCCGTGGCCGCGAAACCGACACCGCGGTCCACCAGGCACACCGCGCCAAGTCCTTCGCGGCCGATGACCGCTCCTACGGATATTTGCGAACTCATTGTGGGAGCGGTCCGTGGCCGCGAAAAGGGCACCACGGTGCACCAGGCACACGGCGCCAAGCCTTTCGCGGCCGCTGACCGCTCCTACGCGTGACGGCAGTCGCGCAGCGGCGGTGAAAATGGCAGCATGGCTGCACAAGAACTGGAGAACTGCCATGAAGATCGTCATCGCCCCTGACTCATTCAAAGACAGCTTGAGCGCCGCCGATGTTGCCTCGGCCATCGCCCGGGGCTTGCGCCAAGCCCTGCCGGACGCGCAGCTCGTCGAGCGGCCAATGGCCGATGGCGGTGAAGGCACCATGCAAGCCATCATGGCAGCCTGCCAAGGCGAACTGCGCAGCCTCACCGTCGAAGGCCCCCTGGGCGAGCCCGCCCAGGCCCGCTGGGGGTGGTTGCCCGAGGAGCGCACCGCCGTCATCGAAATGGCCGAAGCCAGCGGCCTGCAACTGCTCCAGCGGCAGCAACGCGACGCCTGCAACAGCAGCACGTATGGCACTGGCCAACTAATCGCTGCAGCTGTCGAGGCCGGTGCGCGGCGCATCATTCTCGCCATCGGCGGCAGCGCCACCAACGATGCCGGCACCGGCATGCTCTGCGCGCTCGGTCTGCGCCTGACCGACGCACAGGGCAGTGAATTGCCGCGCGGTGGCCTGGCGCTGGCACAAGTAGCCAAGGTCGACGCCAGCGGCCTCGACCCACGTCTGGCCGATGTGCAGTTCGAAGTCGCCGCAGATGTCGACAACCCGCTGTGCGGGCCCCACGGTGCCTCGCACATTTTCGGCCCGCAAAAAGGCGCCACCGCCGAACAGGTGCTGGCGCTGGACAAGGCGTTGGGTCATTTCGCCGACCGTTGCGTCCCGGTGCTGGGCCAGGACTGCCGTGATGCGCCTGGTTGCGGCGCGGCGGGCGGCATGGGCTTCGCGGCCAAGGCTTTTCTTGGCGCCTCGTTCCGCCCAGGAGTCGAAGTGGTAGCGCAACTGGTGGGCCTGGCCGATGCCGTCACCGGCGCCGACCTGGTAATTACCGGCGAGGGGCGTTTCGATGCCCAGACCTTGCGCGGCAAGACGCCCTTCGGCGTGGCCCGCGTTGCGCGCGCTGCGGGTGTCCCGGTGGTCGTCCTGGCGGGCACGCTGGGCGAGGGCTACCAGGACCTGTACGCCCATGGCATCGATGCCGCTTTTTCCCTCGCGTCCGGTCCGATGACCCTGGAACAGGCTTGCGCCGACGCCGGTGCGCTGCTCAGCGATCGCGCCCGCGATATTGCCCTGCTTTGGCAGTTGCGCGGTTAGGACACAAGCGCGCCGTCGGTCAATCGCGCTCGCGCATGAAGAAGCCCGCCACGTACTTGCGGAAGGTCTCCAGACTCTTGAAGTCGGCCAGGCGCTTGAAGGTTTCGGAACTGGGCTCCGGCCCCAGCGGCTCCTTCATCAGCGAAACCGAAAGGACCCGGTCCAGGTCCGAGCTGAGCACCAGTTCGTCCATCACCATGGCGCCGATCACCGGTCGGCGCATCACGACCTTGACGCCTTTGCTGGCCATCCAGTCGATCAGCGACACCAGCATCTTCAACGCTTCGCGCTCCTCGTCGCGGAATACCGGGAACAGATGCCCGCGGGTCAGCACCGGCACCGTCGCCACATGGACCATTTCATAGAACTGGCTGCCGGCGGTCGCCGGTGAGTACAGGGCCAGGGCCAGCAGCGGCCCACTGCTGCGCGCGCCACCCCACAGCAGATGATGGCCCTGGAAGTCGAAGCCGGCGTTGCTGCGCTCGGTCATCACCTTGCGCCCGACCACGTCGGACACGCAGTCGAGCAGCAGCCCGTAGCGGCGCTGACCGATGAACGCGGTGGAATCCTTCAGGCGTCCCTTGAGCATCATCATGTGCTTCATGTCGATGCGGGTTTCCAGATAGTTGCTCGCCGGCACCCGGTCGATCAGCGGATAGCGTGTGGCCACTTCGCGCAGGTCGGCGAACTGGCGGGTCAGATCCTTCTTCAGATGCGTGGCGTACACATTGAGTCCGGAGGCTTCGATAAAGGTCAGCAGCAGCGAGAGCAACCGGTGCTGCTCGCGCCGCTGACTTGCCACCACGGCGGTGCCAAGCGTGCCGGGCGTGGCCGGGGCACGGAAATCGCCAATCAGCTTCAGCGGGACATCGGGGGGCAGCCAGGCGGCCGGCAGAGGCCCTTCATCGTCGCGCCCAGGCGTACTGTCGCGCTCGTCATGGATGAAGGGGCAATCTTCGGCATGCTCGGCCGTGCCGGGGTTGTTCTTCAAAAACAGCGTGCCGGTACTGCTGTTGAGCGTCACGTTCATCACCGGCAGCGTGCCGGGTCGACAATCGCACGCCAGCCACTGGCCCTGAGTGCGGACCTTCATCAGCCATTGATTGGCCTGCAGCAGTTTTGGGCCCTCACTGCGGCCTTCGGCGAATTCGGTCACCAACTGCTGTTCGGCAGGGGTCAGGGCGCGTACTGGCGCGCCGGTCTTTTCGATGATTCTCATGACGCTGCAAACGCCCCTTCAATGAACGGATTCAGGCCGGGCTGGCTTCCATGGGACAACGTTCGCGCAGCATGTTTCCATTGCTCGTGCCGCGCCCGAGCCCCCTGCCAGGGCATGTGCGACCCAGCTGGATCGGCCGCATGAACGAATGCACTAACGGCTTGCCGCGCACTCGAACGCCCGCTACCGTTGTAGCCTCAGCCCACCGACAGGAGCCATTACATGGCAAGCACGCAAGCGAGCATCGACATTCCGGCATCGGCCGATCAGGTCTGGAATCTGGTGGCCGGGTTCAACTCCCTGGCCGACTGGCTGCCCATGATCCAGCACAGCGAAGCCCAGGAAAACGGCCGGCTGCGCCACCTGACCACGGTGGACGGTACCGTCATCATCGAGCGTCTGGAGACTTACGACAACGCTGCGCGCACCTACAGCTATTCCATCATCGAAGGTCCCTTTCCAGTGAGCGATTACCTGGCGACGCTGAAGGTCATCGAGGTGGACGCCGGCAACAGCCGAGTGGAGTGGGGCGGTCGCTTCACCCCGGTCGGCATGAGTGATGCCGAGGCGGTGGAAATTTTCGACGGTGTCTATCAAGGTGGCCTGCAGGCGCTGCGCGGCAATTTCTGATCGAACCGGCCGGGTAAGGGCGGACGGGTCAGGCACCGACGCGGATGCTAGAATGGCGGGCGTCCACCCTGGCACTCAAGGATCCCCACGGTTTGTCTGATCTGCAGAACCCTCTGTTGCAATACCTCGCGCGGCTGATGCCGTCCAGCCGCACGACCATGCAATACGTATTGCAGGATGCCGCCGACCGGCTGGGCTTCGACGAGGTCGACATTCGCGAGGTGCCCTGGCACCGCCTGGAACCCGGGCACGTTACCTCGCTGGTGGCCGCCCTGCGCGAAGATGGCTACGCCCCCAATACCACGTCTCTCTACGTCAATGCGGTGCGTGGGGTAATGAACGAAGCATGGCGGCTGAGCCTGATCGACCAGGATCACCTGCTCAAGATTCGCTCGGTCAAGCCCATGCAGGGCACTCGCCTGGGTAACGGCCGCAACCTCAAGCGCAGCCTGATCCGCGACCTGATGGAGGTCTGCGCCAACGATCCGCGGCCGCAGGGTCTGCGCGACGCCGCCGTTATCGCCATCCTGTATGGCTCGGGCATGCGCAAGTCGGAGTCGGTCAACCTCGGCCTGGCCCAGGTCGACTTCAGCGAGCGCAGCCTGCGCGTAACCGGCAAGGGCAACAAGGAACTGATCAAATACGCACCCAGCTGGGCATTCGCGCATCTGCAGACCTGGCTGGCGTTTCGCCGCAGCCAGCTTCCCGCAGGGCAGGCCGATGACGACTTTCTCTTCAACCGCATTCGTCGCGGCGCGCACATCACCCGCGAACGCATCACCAAGCACGCCATCTACTACATCGCCCGACAACGCGGCGCCCAGGTGGGCGTGAAGATCATGCCTCACGATTTCCGTCGCTCGTTCATCACCCGGGTGATCGAAGAGCACGACCTGTCGATTGCCCAGAAGCTGGCCCACCACACCAATATCCAGACCACCGCGGCCTACGACATGCGCGACGACAACGAGCGTCGCCGCGCCGTGGATCGCTTCGACCTTTGAGCCCGTACCGAGTGGAAGCGTCGATCCGGCTCAATGACGGGCCACTGGCCCCGCAGGCAAAAACCAGTTCAGCAGCAGCGCGCAGATACCGCCAGTGGCCACGCCTGACTCCAGCACATTGCGCAATGCGCCAGGCATGTGCGCAAGGAACTCCGGCACCTGGGCCACACCCAGGCCGAGGGCGAGCGATACGGCGATGATCAACAACGCCCGGCGATCGAGCTCGACGCTGGCAAGGATATTGATGCCCGATGCGGCGACAGCGCCGAACATCACCATGGCAGCGCCACCCAGCACCGGTTCGGGCACCGCCTGGATCACCCCGGCAACCGTCGGGAACAGGCCAAGCAGAACCAGCATCCCGGCGATCCACACGCCGATGTGGCGACTGGCGATGCCGGTCAGCTGAATCACTCCATTGTTCTGCGCGAAGATAGAGCTGGGGAAGGTATTGAAGAATCCGGCCAGCAGAGAGTTGGTGCCATTGACCAACACGCCGCCCTTGATGCGCTGCATCCACAGAGGGCCCTCTACCGGCTGGCGCGACACCTTGCTGGTTGCCGTCACGTCACCGATCGCTTCCAGAGAAGTCACCAGGTAGATGACCAGCATCGGAATGAACAACGCCCAGGAGAAACCAAGGCCGAAGTGCAGCGGCACGGGCACCTGGAATACGGCGGCTTGGTGCATGCCGGTGAAATCCAGTCGGCCCAGGTAACCGGCCAGCGCGTAGCCCATGGCCAGGGCAATGACGATCGCGGCGCTGCGCATCCAGGTCACCGGAATCCGATTGAGCACCACGATGATCGCCAGTACCAGGCCGGAAAGCATGAGGTTTTCACCATTGGCGAACGTGCCATTGGCCATGGCGCCGAAGCCGCCGCCCATGCTGATCAGACCGACCTTGATCAAGGTCAGGCCGATCATCAGTACGACGATACCAGTTACCAGCGGCGTGATCAGCCGTTTGACGAAGGGCAGGATCCGCGAAATACCGATTTCCACGAACGACCCTGCGATGACCACGCCGAAGATCGCCGCCATCACAGCTTCCACCGGTGTGCCCTGCTGCACCATCAGTGCGCCACCGGCAATCAGCGGTCCGACGAAGTTGAAACTGGTGCCCTGCACGATCAAGAGGCCCGCGCCGAACGGGCCGATGCGTCGGCATTGAACGAAGGTAGCGATGCCTGAAATGACCAGCGACATGGAAACGATCATGTTGGTGTCACGGGCGCTGACGCCCAGTGCCTGGCAGATCAGCAGGCCAGGCGTGACGATCGGTACGATGATCGCAAGCAGGTGCTGCAGCGCGGCAAGCATGCCCAGCAGTGGGCGAGGGCGGTCTTCCAGGCCCAGGATCAATTCGTCGCTGGGTGGCTGTGGGGTGCTCATGGCAAGGGCTCCTGAGAAAGAGCGCGAAGGCTCCGGCAAAAAGAGCGCGATGGCTCAATCGAAAGGAGCGCGATTCTACGGCGCGGCGCCCATGGGGCAAACCGGTTTTTGCTGAGGATGTTCGAACCAGGGGCAAGAAAAAGCCCGCACGAGGCGGGCTTCGACAGGGCAACGGTGAATCAGTCGTCGCGACCCATGATGCCGAACAGCTGCAGCAGGCTCACGAACAGGTTGTAGATCGACACGTACAGGCTGATGGTCGCCATGATGTAGTTGCGTTCGCCACCATGGATGATCGCGCTGGTCTGGAACAGGATGCACACCGACGAGAACAGCACGAAACCGGCGCTGATCGCCAACTGCAGACCGGCGATCTGGAAGAAGAAGCTCGCCAGCACCGCACCCAGCAGCACGAAGAAGCCTGCGGTGATGAAACCGCCGAGGAAGCTCATGTCCTTGCGGGTGATGAGCACATAGGCCGACAGGCCGCCGAACACCAGCGCCGTCATGGCGAAGGCCGAGCTGACAACTTCGGCGCCGCCCTGCATGCCCAGGTAACGGTTGAGGATCGGGCCGAGCAGGAAGCCCATGAAGCCGGTAAGGGCGAAGGTGGACACCAGGCCCCAGGCCGAATCACGCAGCTTGTTGGTCAGGAAGAACAGCCCGTAGAAACCGATCAGCACGACGAAGATGTTCGGGTAGCCGACGCGCATCTGCTGCGCGACGTAGGCCATCACGCCACTGAAAGCCAGGGTGAGTGCCAGCAAGCCGTAGGTGTTGCGCAGGACGCGGCTAACTTCTAGCTGCTGCACCTGCGAGCCTTGATTAACTGCATAATCCTGTTCGCGCATGGCGAGACTCCTTTGATTGAACACGTCTGAAACGTTCAGATGCAAAGATCATATCAGACCCTTGAGTAGCCGCTCTATCCAGAGTTTGACAGCGTGTTTCATTCCGGTATTATGGCGCCCGCAAAGCAAACAGCAAGACATTCGGGAAATTGGCAGAGTGGTTGAATGCACCGGTCTTGAAAACCGGCGAACGTTAATAGCGTTCCCAGGGTTCGAATCCCTGGTTTCCCGCCAAATATCGAAAAGCCCCGCATTGGCGGGGCTTTTTCGTTTTCGCTGTTCCAGAAGTGCCATGTCGCGAAACCCACTTGTGCAGGTGTCCTGATTGTTGCGTTACAGCAAGAAAAAGATGTCGAGGTTGATCAGGAAAGGCGTCGTCTACGTGACGGTCATGGGGGTAATGGGCAATTCCGGCAGGATCTTCGATCACCTTTCCGTCTGGCAGCCATGGCGCCTGGCCAAACAGATGCTCGGCTATGTATTGATGCATTGAGCTCCTGGGCGCCTCAGTGCGAAGTCAACCGCCCGCGCAGCGCCGAAACCCCGGCGCGCAGCGCATGGCCGCGGCATGTCAGCACCACCAGCGAAGCAGCGGCCGCCACGGCCATGTCTTTCTGGGCATCCCAGAAGTCGCCCTGGGCACCGACGAAGGCCGAGTCGCCACCGCCCACGTACGCAGCACCTGCCCACTCCATCAGTTCATAGAGCATCGAGGTCGACAGCACCAGCGACCATGCGATCAAGGATGCCCATGCGCCCTTGAGCCTACACTTCTGCACGACAATGTCTCTGAGCGGCAGGCTCAGCAACACTCCGTAAGCAAGGTGGACGAATCGGTCGTATTGATTGCGTTTCCAGCCGAACGCCGCATTCAGATCGATGCCGCTGATCCGATGCATAAGCTCGTTGTAAGGGACTTGCGGATAGGTGAAGTGCGTGCCTACCTGATGCAGGCACAGGAACGCGACTACCATCACCCATGACCGGCGGCTCCACTGGAAGTCGTGGCGGGTGAACCATACGGCGAGGGCGCCCACCAGCACCAGGATGTTTTCGATCAGCCAGGTCTGGCGGTCCAGCGGCTGCCAGCCCGAAGCGATCACCGCCAGCAGCAACACACAGTGCCAGTAGCCAATGCCTGTGGTTCGAGTTCTCATCAGCACGCCCTTCGCCAAGTCTCATGCTACAGTTGATCACTGTACCTTTCATTAATTCGCTTCGGCTTGCGCGGCAAGTGCATGCCGCCCGGCTGCAGGTGGAGGCAGTGAAAAAAATCTCGAATCCGACTGAACATTTGCCGAACTACCACCCGTCGTATCTATCTGCAACCAACGCGCGATAGATAGGTCAAGAGACTTACAGCCGCCGGATGCCGGCATCCCCATGACAGGTATCGTCCATGATCGGAATCATCGTTCCCGCGCATAATGAAGAAGCAGTGGTTGCTCAGTGCATCGAGTCGTTGCTGATTGCCGGTGAACATCCGGCTCTGGCGGGCGAGGAGGTGTGCGTGGTCATCGTGCTCGACCAATGCACCGATGGTACCCAGCGTGTGGTCAACCGCTATCCGGTGCAAAGCCTGGTCGTCTCCAACTGCAACGTCGGGCGCACGCGTGCGGCCGGGGCCGAGTTGCTGCTGGAGCAGGGCGCTCGTTGGCTTGCGTTCACCGACGCCGACACATTGGTACCACCCACTTGGCTGGTGGATCAGCTGCGCTTTCGCACCGACGCCGTCTGCGGCACCGTTCGTATAGATGACTGGTCGCTGCATGCCGAAGAAGTCCGCGCTCGCTATGATTCGCTCTACACGCCTGTCGAAGGCCACAAGCACGTTCACGGCGCGAACATGGGGGTAAGCGCTCAAGCTTACCGCCGAGTGGGCGGCTTCAAGCCGCTCAAGGCCCATGAAGATGTGCACCTTGTCGCCGATCTGAACGAAGTCGGGGCATCCATTACCTGGACCTCGATCAACTGCGTCACCACCAGTGCCCGTCTGGATTGTCGCTGCCGCGAAGGCTTCGGCGACTACCTGCGCTCGCTGTCGATCAGCGCCCCGCTCGAAGCCGTCGGTTGATCGTGCTTGAGCGTCCCAGTTGGCGAACATGAACACTGCAAATAAGATCGGAACTATTTTCAACCGGCAACGCCCTAAGTTCAGGCATCAAGTACGAAGCTTACGGTTTACATACTTCAAGTACTGTCACTAAAACGATGATCAAAGTGAGGCTCAACATGAAAAGCGAACAAATCGAAGGCGTAGCAGAAAAGATCGCCGGCAAGGCTCAAGGTGTAGTGGGCAAGCTGGTCGGTGACCACTCCCTGCAGGCAGAAGGCGCAGGCCGTGAAGCGGCTGGCCAGCTGACCAAGACCTACGGCGACGCGCTGAACAATGTGTCTGCTTTCGTCAAGGAAAAGCCAGGTGCCTCGTTGGCCATTGGCGCTGCCATTTTCGTACTGGTCAGCCGTTTCCTGCGTCGCTGATTCTGCTGCGCGTACAGTGTCTTCCCAACCGTTCGATCCCTGGCTTTCAGCCAATTGAACGGTAGGGAAGTGCAGCAGCCTTTCGCACTTCCCCTAATGCTTCAACCTCCCCAACCCAGCGAACGACGAATGACGTCTCTGTAAGGCGTTTCTAGTTGCTGCGGCAGTTGCTCAATGTATTCCCGTGCATGTACTCGCACTTCTCCCGTCAAACTTTGCAGATAGTCGATCACGTCATCGACGGTGGGTATCCGTGCCTCTATACCCGCGAATCGCGGCGGCAAAGCGGTCCAGATGACTGCATCCAGTTCTCGCTCACGAGCCCATTGGGCAAGGACCCCGGTCGACCGGTCGCTGCAGATGAAACTGCCGATGCCATCATCACGCGAATGGGGTATCTGTTCACGTTCGCGCAGTGCCTGGCAGGCGTCCTCGAGCGAGGGTGTGTCCAGCAACGCCCAGAGCGTCGGAACAGCTGGCGCATTCATGCAGATCGCCGTGGCCAGCTCACCGCCGTCGCCGACTCTGCAAAGCTCTACGGGCAACGCTGGGCCGTCGGTATGCCACAGGCTGCGGACCGGTAAAGCACCCGGCTTCCATACGAGCGATCCCCAGGCCAGGCACGCTATCTTCATCATCGTTTTCCGTTTTGGCAGTCGTTGTCTGTAAGTGCAGGTGTCAACTCAGGCCCGCCGAGAGCGACACAAGTTCAGCACCATCGCCCCAGTGGCCGCTTCGGGCGCCGGTGCTCGGCGTTCAGCCCAACAGGGGTTTCGCCAATTCACGCAGCCGCTGCTTGTCTTCATCCAGAGTAAGCGCGCTGTCCGCTCGTTTAAGCAGGCGCGTCGCATGCAGCCGGCACTGGACGGCAAAGGTTTGCGGGCTGATGTCATTCAGGCTGATCAGCGCCTTGATCATGCGAACGTCGACTTCCAGCAGCCCGGCGCCGTCGCGCGCCACGAAGGTAAAGAAGTCGTCGAAAAGATCGGCCACCTGCAAGCCGCGAACGTGCACTCGGCGGCAGTGCGGATCGATCTCATGGGATGTCGCATCGGCCGTGCCATGCACGTGCCAGGCGGTGAAGCACCTGACCCCGCGACCGATCACGTCGATCACCGTACCCGAGTCGTTGGTGGCCGGTGACAGGGCGCGCGAGGCAATCTCCGCCAGCACCGAGATGCCGAAGCGCGGGTCCTGTTCGAAGCTACGGCGCAGGCCGACCGTTACAGCCGCATGGATCTGTGCGGCGAGGTCTTCGCGCGCAGTCGGCTGGTCATCGCTGTCCTTTGTGAACCAGGCCACGGGCGCGCCAAGGTGAAGGAAAGCGCCTGGCAGTACGCTAAGGTAGATCTGCAGCCCGTGCTTCTCGGCGAGTGCGCCAAGGGCAGCGATATCGATGTGCTGCACGTAGCCGGTGTTCTCGCTGCGCACGGTGGCTGCCGTTGGCGGAGTCATCAGATCAAGCGGGTAGGGCGCTGCACCCATGTACGGCCAGCGCGCGCGGTTTTCCAGGGATTGCAGCGCTGCGGCTTCGACGCGGTCGATGGTTTCGCCGACCCGGCCCAGCTTGGACAGGTGGTCGATCCAGCGCAACAGCGTGTAGACAATCAGGATGATCATGACAATGGTCACCGCGAACAGCACCACCCGCCCTTGGGCGCCATAGGCGCCGGTGCTCAGGGCAATGATCCCGACCAGGCTGAACAGGAACGAACCGATGAATGTCGCCAGCGCGTTCTGGGTCGTGGTGTCTTCCATCACCAATGAGGTGGCACGGGGCGTCACGCCGCTGCTGGCAGCGCTGTAGGCACTGACCATGGTGCTGAGCGAAAAGGTGGTCACCGCGAGCATGCTCGAGGCGATGATGGCCAGGATCTTGTCGACCGAGTCGGCACCGATCCGCGTCGGCAGGTCGGCGGGTACGAATTCCTTGAAGACGATGGCGATCAGTGCCGTGGCGATGCCGGTCAGGGAGAACAGGCTTGCGCGGAACCACAAGCGTTTGGTCATCTGACCCAGGGCCCAGCGCCAGCGAGCGATCATCGTGTACTCCTCGGGATTGTCAGTCGGACCGCCAGCAGCCATGCGGGCGCGGCTGCACATTGAGTGCCAAGAGCTGACGAAAGTTTCATGCCACCGTAGGAGCGGTCATCGGCCGCGAAAGGAGCGACGCGGTGTATCGGCCATGACGACAGCGGCCTGGTCGATTGCACGGAACCCCGGATCGGTCTGCAGGCTCACAGTGTAGAGACCCTCATTTAAAGGAACCTATCATGGCCGATGACAAGCAACCGCCCGCCGAGGACACCGAAGACCAGACGCCCGCCCATTCCACTCCGGAAGAGAAGGAACGGCTGAAGGATTTCAACAAGGATGGCATCCCGCCAGGCGTGGCCTGAGGCTGGACGACCGCCAACGCAGCAATGGCCCACATCCAAGACTGGAGCAGTTATGAGCAACGATACCAAGCCTGATAACGACCTAGGGTTCGATCCGGATTCCCCTGATCTTGCTGACCCGCAGATCGATCCGCCCAAGCCGGCCAAGAAGCCCGAAGGCGACACGTCGGAAAAAACCGATGATGCAGATAAATATCCGCCCTATGGCAGCAAGGACTGAGTCTGGTAGCCTTGTGCAGGCAGCCTTCGGAGCCTGCCTGCCGCAATACGCTGAAAGGGTGAGCGCGCCGCCGCTGCCGAGCGGCCGTGCACCCACGCTGCGACACGTCTCCAGCCATGACATCGCCAGGAGAAGCTCTAGATGATTCCCACCACTGAAATGCGCCGCATCGTCGAAGCCAGCTTCACGCCCCTCAAGTGCCACTGCACGTTGAATCCGGGCGGCACCATGACGGTCGAGGTGTCCGATCCGGCCAGCGGTCAAGTCGACCTGTTGATGGTAGGCGTCGATACCCAGCCGCTGTCCAACAGTCGGGCGATAGCCGAACTGGTGGCGCAGCTGCGTGCCGAGCTCAAAGGCAACCAGGAGTGGTTCTGCCGACATGCCCCGCGTGGCGCTACCCGGTCGTGATCAGGCCGGGTCCTTCTGACGCTGGGGCAGTGCCTGCTCGTTGTTCTCGATGGTCCACAACGGTCTGAACAGTCGGGTCCACATCGCCACGATGACCAGTGTGCTGACGGCGCCGAACAACGCTGCCGGTACCGTGCCCAGTGCCGTTGCGCTGACCCCTGCGCGGAATTCGCCCAGCTCGTTCGAAGAACCGATAAACAGCATGTTCACCGCGCTGACCCGTCCGCGCATGTCGTCGGGCGTGGCGAACTGGATCAGCGAAGAGCGAATGTACACGCTGATCATGTCCGCTGCCCCCGCGACGAACAGCGCCGCGCACGACACCCAGAACCAGGTGGACAAGGCAAACACCAGATTGGCCACGCCGAACACCGCCACCGCGAGGAACATGCGTTGGCCCATCCGCGCGTTGAGCGGGCGGATGCTCAGATAGAAGCCCATGCCCAGCTCGCCCAGCGCGATGGCACTGCGCAGCAGGCCCAGCCCGGCAGGGCCGACATGGAGAATCTCCGCAGCATAGATCGGCAACAGCGCCACTACGCCACCGAGCAGCACCGCGAACAGGTCCAGGGATATCGCGCCCAGGATGATCGGTCGCGAGGTGATGAAGCGGATGCCGGCGGTAAAGCGACTCACTGCAGTGGTCTGGTCGTCTACCGGGCGTACGATGCGTACGCTGGGCACCCACTGCAGCAGCAACACACCCAACGCAAAGCCCAGCAGGCAGATGCCGAATGTCCAGCCACCGATGGCGGCATACAACAGCCCGCCCAGCAGGGGGCCGGCAATTACCGCCACTTTCATGATCATGCTGTTGGTGGCAATGGCTTGGGCCAGGTGCTCGCGCGCAACGATCTGCGGCAGCAGGCTCTGCACGGCGGGCCCGGTGAACGCGCGGGTACAGCCGAACACGAACAGCGCGACGTAGTAGGGCCAGGTGTCGACGGTTTCATTCAGCGCCAGCCATAGCAGCGCGGCGGAGGAAAGCACCGACACGCTCCAGCTGATCTGCAGAATCCGCCGTCGGTCGAAGCGATCCAGCAGATCCCCGGCTGGCAGCAGCAACAGCACCATCGGGATGAACTGGGCCAGGCCGACGTAGGCCAGAGTCAATGGATGACGGGTCATGTCGTACATATGCCAGGCGACGACGATGGCCTGGATCTGCATGGCGAACATGGCCGCAAGACGTACCATGAGAAAGGCACTGAAGCCGGGCTGGGAAAAGATGGCGGTGGAATTGCGTTTCAAGGTCGACGTTCTTGTGCCAGTCAATGGGTCGCGCGATCAGCGCATACGTATCAAGATGTTAACGAAACCGAGTGTACGTTATGAGGCGTGAGGTGCGCACCCGGTTGCGCACCGTTCGGGTCCTGCGGCACGTTTCATGTGTCGATAGTGACTATTGACGAACGCAATAGTGGCGGCTCGATTCGGCTGGTATCTTTGATTTCGAAGATTGAATACAAGGCCAGGCGCTGATTCTTCCCCGCATAGTGACTGGCCAAGTGCTCTGCTTCAACTCTCTTTGGTTAAATTTTCAGCCACCTCACGTCAGTGCGGTGGCTTTTTTTTTGCTCACGATCCATGCCCGATATCCGTAGGAGCGGTCCGTGGCCGCGAAACGGGCGCTGCGTTGCGTCAGGCACACCGCAGTGAGCCTTTCGCGGCCGATGACCGCTCCCACAGGTGGCCGCTATCGCAAGCCATCGCCGATGTCCTGTAGGAGCGGTCCGTGGCCGCGAAACGGGCGCTGCGTTCCGTCAGGCACACCGCAGCCAACCTTTCGCGGCCGATGACCGCTCCCACAGGTGGCCGCTATCGCAAGCCATCGCCGATACCCTGTGGGAGCGGTCCGTGGCCGCGAAACGGGCGCTGCGGTCCGTCAGGCACACCGCAGTGAGTCTTTCGCGGCCGATGACCGCTCCTACAGATGGCCGCTGTCGCAAGCCATCGCCGATGTCCTGTAGGAGCGGTCCGTGGCCGCGAAACAGGCGCCGCGGTCCGTCAGGCCGAATCACTGCGCCGAGAAGGCAAACACTGTGGTGTGGGTGTAGGTCTGGCCCGGATCGAGGCGGGTGCTGGCGAACTTGGGCTGGTTGGGGGCATCGGGGAAGTGCTGGGTTTCCAGGGTGAAGGCACCCCAGTGCGGATACACCTTGCCACCCTTGCCGCGAACGGTGCCGTCGAGGAAGTTGCTGGTGTAGAACTGCACCCCCGGCTCGGTGGTGTACAGCTTCAAGGTACGCCCCGAGACCGGGTCGGTCACCTTGGCCGCCTCGCGTTTCAAATCTCCTGCGCTGTCGAGCACCCAATTGAAATCGAACCCGCCTTGTTTCGGCTCGGCGAATGCCAGTTGCTCATGCTTGGCGCCGATGTGCTTGCCGATGGCGGTAGGCGCGAGGAAATCCATCGGTGTGCCTTTCACCGGCGCCAATTCGCCGGTCGGGATCAACTTCGCCGTCACCGGCGTGTAGCGGCTCGCATGCAAGGTGGCCACCTGCTTCAACACATCGCCACTACCAGCACCGGCCAGATTGAAATAACTGTGGTTGGTCAGGTTGAGCACGGTCGGTTTGTCCGTGGTGGCCTTGTACTGCACGCGCAGCTCGTTGCGCTCGTTCAGGCTGTAGGTGACCTCGGTCGACAGGGTGCCGGGAAAGCCCATCTCGCCATCGGGCGAGCGATAGGTGAAGGTGGCCGCGACCTGATCGGCATCTTGCGTGGCCTTGACCGCCCACACGTGTTTGTCGAACCCTTGGGTGCCGCCGTGCAGCGCATTGCTCTTGTCATTGAGCGGTACCGAATAGGTCTGCCCGTCCAGGCTGAACGTGCCCCCGGCCAGACGGTTGCCGAAGCGCCCGATGGTCGCGCCGAAATACACGGTGGGATTGGCCTGGTAGCCCTGCACGTCATCGAAGCCCAGCACCACATCCGCTACCTGGCCCTTCTTGTCGGGCACGTGCAGTGCCTGCAAGGTCGCGCCGTAGGTGATGATGCTGGCTTTCATGCCGTGGCTGTTGCTCAAGGTGATCTTTTCCAGTGGCGTGCCATCGGGCAGCGCGCCGAAGCTTTCGCGGGTCGAAGTCAGGCCTGCCGCATGGGCAGAGATGGAAGCAGTCATGAGGGTCAATCCGATAGCGCCGAGCAGTTTTTGATGAATGGGCATGTAAGGCGTTCCGTATGTTTTTATAGGAATGGGCTGAATGCCAAGGTTGGACAACCTGGCTCCAGTGATGGCTGCAATGGCAGGTATAGCTGAAATTCGACGACCGCTTCAATAAATGGTAATACTATTTGCCGGCCTCGCCGCTGTCTCGCTGATGGCAAGATATCCGCCTGCAAGCCTTCGGCAACGTGTGCGTGACGTTACGTTACAAATGCCTATCCGGATATATGGTATGACTATTCATTGATGTTGCTGGACGCTGTAGCTATTCAATAAAAATAAGGAGTTAGCTATGCTGAGTCGTCATGGGATCCGTTCCCTGTGTTGTGCCGCCCTGACCGCCGCGATGTTCGCAGGCTCGTCGGCTTCGTGGGCCGAAGAGGTCAAGATCGGTTTTCTGGTCAAGCAGGCTGAAGAGCCTTGGTTCCAGACCGAGTGGGCCTTTGCCGAGAAGGCCGGCCGGGACAAAGGCTTCAAGGTCATCAAGATCGCCGTGCCTGACGGTGAGAAAACCCTCTCCGCAATCGACAGCCTGGCCGCCAATGGCGTCAAGGGCTTCGTCATCTGCCCCCCGGACGTCGCGCTGGGTCCGGCCATCGTGGCCAAGGCCAAACTCAACGACATGAAAGTGATGGCCGTCGACGATCGCTTCGTCGATGCCAAGGGCAACTTCATGGAGGACGTGCCGTACCTGGGGATGGCCGCCTTCGAAGTGGGCGAGAAGCAGGGCATGGCCATGGCTGGCGAAGCCAAGAAGCGTGGCTGGGACTGGAAAGACACCTACGCCATCATCAATACCTACAACGAGCTGGACACCGGCAAGAAGCGCACTGACGGCTCGGTCAAGGCCCTGCAGGCGGCGGGCTTGCCGACCGAGCACATTCTGTTCGCCGCGCAGAAGACCCTCGACGTGCCCGGCAGCATGGACGCCACCAACTCCACGCTGGTCAAGCTGCCGTCAGGCGCCAAGAACCTGATCATCGGCGGCATGAACGACAACACCGTGCTAGGTGGCGTGCGCGCCACCGAGAGTGCCGGGTTCGCCGCAGCCAACGTGATCGGCATCGGCATCAACGGCACCGATGCCATCGGCGAGCTGAAGAAGGCCAACAGCGGCTTCTTCGGCTCCATGCTGCCCAGCCCCCATACCGAAGGCTACAACACGGCAAGCATGATGTTCGAGTGGGTCACCACCGGCAAAGAGCCGCCCAAATACACCGCCATGGATGACGTGACCCTGATCACCCGCGAGAACTTCAAGCAGGAACTGGAAAAGATCGGTTTGTGGAACTGATCCGACCGATGGCCTCTGCCCCGGCAGAGGCTGATTCTTCACGGCCTGCCGTGATGCCTGCTCTGGAGTTGTATCCATGCGTGTAGAGTCATTGCGTTTCAACGGTATCGGCAAGAATTTTCCGGGCGTGCGCGCACTGTCGGACATCAGCTTCGAAGTGAGCCCGGGCAGCGTGCATGCCCTTATGGGCGAAAACGGTGCCGGCAAGTCCACCTTGTTGAAGATCCTCGGTGGTGCCTACCAGCCCAGCACGGGCAGCCTGCAGATCGGTGCCCAGGCCCTGGTGTTCAAGTCCGCCGCCGAGAGCATCGGCAGCGGTGTGGCCGTGATTCACCAGGAGCTGCACCTGGTGCCGGAAATGAGTGTCGCCGAGAACCTGCTGCTGGGCCACATGCCAGCGCGGTTCGGCCTGATTGATCGCGGCGCCATGCTGCGCCGGGCCGCAGAACTGCTGGCCGGTCTGGCCGACGAAATCGATCCGCGCCAGCGCCTGGGCAGCCTGTCCCTGGGCCAGCGGCAGTTGGTCGAGATCGCCAAGGCGATGTCGCGCAATGCCCATGTGATTGCCTTCGACGAGCCGACCAGCAGCTTGTCGGCTCGCGAAATCGACCGGCTGATGACGATCATTGCCAAGCTGCGCAACGAGGGCAGGGTGGTCCTCTATGTCTCCCACCGCATGGAGGAGATATTCCGCATCTGCGACGCCGTTACGGTGTTCAAGGACGGTCGCTACGTACGCACCTTCGATGACATGGCCGAGCTGAGCCACGACCAACTGGTGACCTGCATGGTCGGTCGTGACATCCAGGATATCTATAACTATCGTCCGCGCCCCCAGCAGGGCGAGGCGCTACGGGTGGACGGGCTGCTCGGACCAGGGCTGCACGAGCCGGTCAGTTTCAGCGTCGCCAAGGGTGAAGTGCTGGGCTTCTTCGGCCTGGTGGGCGCAGGTCGCACCGAGCTTTTGCGCTTGCTGTCGGGATTGGCGACGAGCAAGGCGGGCAGCCTGACTCTGGAGGGACGCACGCTGACCCTGGCCAATCCGCGCGATGCCATCGCCGCTGGCATTCTGCTGTGCCCGGAGGACCGCAAGAAGGAAGGCATCGTGCCTCTGGCCAGCGTGGCCGAAAACATCAACATCGGTGCGCGCGACCGCCACCTCACCCTGGGGTGCCTGGTGCAGGGCGCGTGGGAAAAGGACAACGCCGCGCGCCAGATCAAGGCGCTGAACATCAAGACCCCGTCCGCCGAGCAGCCGATCATGTACCTCTCGGGCGGCAATCAGCAAAAGGCCATCCTTGGTCGCTGGCTGTCGATGCCGATGAAGGTGCTGTTGCTCGACGAACCCACTCGCGGCATCGACATCGGTGCCAAGGCCGAGATCTACCAGATCATTCATGGCCTGGCCGCCGATGGTATCGCGGTGATCGTGGTGTCCAGCGACCTGATGGAAGTGATCGGTATCAGCGATCGAATCCTGGTGATGAGTGAAGGTGCGTTGACCGGCGAAGTGCTGCGCGAACAGGCGCAGGAATCCAGGTTGCTGCAATTGGCACTGCCGCGCACTCGCGGCTGAACAATAACAACAGAGGTGCTTATGTCTACGCAAAACACGCTGCCGGCGCCCCGTCAGGGCCTCAACCTGCGTCTCTTTCTGGACGAGTGGGTCATGCTGCTCGCCGCGCTGGCGATCTTCGTGCTGTGCACGATGTTCATCGACAACTTTCTCTCGCCATTGAACATGCGCGGGCTCGGCCTGGCCATCTCGACCACCGGCATTGCGGCCTGCACAATGCTCTACTGCCTGGCGTCCGGGCATTTCGACCTGTCCGTGGGGTCGGTGATCGCGTGCGCCGGGGTCATTGCGGCGGTGGTCATGCGCGACACCGAAAGTGTGTTGCTGGGCGTGGGCGCGGCTTTGCTGATGGGTCTGGTGGTTGGCTTGATCAACGGCATCGTCATCGCCAAGTTGCGCATCAATGCCTTGATCGCGACCCTGGCGACGATGCAGATCGTGCGCGGACTGGCCTACATCTTTTCCAACGGCAAGGCCGTCGGGGTCATGCAGGAAGATTTCTTCATCTTCGGTAATGGCCAGTTGATGGGCGTGCCGGTGCCGATCCTGATCACCATCGTCTGCTTCATCTTTTTCGGTTGGTTGCTCAACTACACCACCTATGGGCGCAACACCATGGCCATCGGCGGCAACCAGGAAGCCGCGCTGCTGGCGGGCGTGCATGTGGATCGCACCAAGATCATCATCTTTGCCGTGCACGGGGTGATCGGCGCGCTGGCCGGTGTGGTGCTGGCGTCGCGGATGACCTCGGGTCAGCCGATGATCGGCCAGGGCTTCGAATTGACGGTGATATCGGCTTGCGTGCTGGGCGGGGTGTCACTGGCCGGCGGCATCGGCATGATTCGCCACGTGATCGCCGGGGTGTTGATTCTGGCGATCATCGAGAACGCGATGAACCTGAAGAATATCGACACGTTCTATCAATACGTGATTCGCGGGACGATTCTGTTGATCGCGGTGATCATCGATCGCTTGAAGCGGCGCTGATTTGCGGAGCGGCTTTCGCGGCCGATGACCGCTCCTACAGGGGAATGCACATCTGTAGGAGCGGTCATCGGCCGCGAATCAGGCGCTACCGCAGCAACGGTCGGGCTCAGACCACCATCGACAACAGCAGGATGAAGATCAGGCCGACGACGGACAGGATGGTTTCCATCACGGTCCAGGTCTTCAGGGTTTCGGTCACGGTCATGTTGAAGTACTGCTTGACCAGCCAGAAACCAGCATCGTTGACGTGCGACAGGATCACCGAGCCGGCGCCGGTGGCCAGTACCAGCAGCTCACGGTTGACGCCGGGCATCATGCCGATGACCGGGGCCACGATACCGGCACCGGTGATGGTCGCGACCGTTGCCGAACCTGTAGCGACGCGAATCACCGCAGCCACCAGCCACGCCAGCAGAATCGGGTTGACCTCGGCCTGTACGGCCATCTGGCCAATGATGTTGCCCACGCCGGTATCCACCAGCATCTGCTTGAAACCACCGCCAGCGCCGACGATCAGCACGATGGCAGCGGTAGGCGCCAGGCTCTGGTCCAGCAGCTTCATGATCTTCGAACGGTCGAAACCGCGCGCCACACCAAAGGTGTAGAAGGCCAGCAACAGGGCCGCGAGCAGTGCGGTGATCGGGTGGCCGATGAAGTCCATCCACTGGCGGAACAGGTTCTCCGCTGGCAGGGCCACGTCGGCGAAGGTCTTGAGCATCATCAGGAACACGGGCAGCAGGATGGTGATCAGGGTTACCGCGAAGCTGGGCAGGTTCTGGTTGTCCGACTCCTTGGCGATCTGGTCCATCAGCTCCTTGGAGGGATTGCCCGGAATGTACTTGGAGATGAACGAGCCGAAGATCGGGCCGGCGATCATCGCAGTGGGCAGGCCAACGATCAGACCGTAGAGAATGGTCTTGCCGATATCGGCGTTGAAGATGCCGATGGCCAACAGCGGACCCGGATGCGGCGGCACCAGGCCATGCACCACCGACAGGCCGGCAAGCAGCGGGATGCCGATCTTCACCAGCGACACGCCGGAACGGCGGGCAACGATGAACACCAACGGGATCAGCAGCACGAAGCCGATCTCGAAGAACAGCGGGATGCCCACCAGGAACGCGGAGAACATCATCGCCCAGTGAATGCGCTTGACCCCGAACTTGCGGATCAGGGTTTGCGCGATCTGGTCGGCGCCGCCCGAATCGGCCATCAGTTTGCCGAGCATGGTGCCCAGCGCAAGGATGATGCCGACGAATCCAAGAACCCCGCCAAAGCCGTCCTGAAACGACTTCATGACTTTGACGACCGGCAAACCGGACGTCAGGCCGAGGAAGATCGCCGCGATGGTGAGTGCGACGAAAGGGTGGACCTTGAACTGGGTGATAAGCACGATCAGACCAATGATGGTGACCAGTGCATCAAGCAGCAAGTAGGTGTCGTGAGCTAAGCCAAACATAAAGGTTTGCCTCGTGTTGTCGTTGTTGTGGGCGCAACGGTTGTGGTTGGGGACATCAAACACTGCTGCGCGGAATGCCCAGACAGCGCTGTCTTCGAGTACCGATCAAGCCAGCGTGGAAGCGCCGTGCTCGACCAGCCAATGTTCCACCTGCTGCGCCAGCTCCACGATGGGAGTGGTCGCGTCCAGGTCCAGGGTCAATGGTTCGCCGGTCGGCGCTTCCAGGGCAGCGAATTGGCTGTCGATCAGGCTGGCCGGCATGAAATGGCCGGGCCGATGGGCAACGCGGTTGGCGGCTTCTTCGCGGGTCAATTCGAGAAAGACGAAGCCCAGGCCGGGCACAGCGTCGCGCAGGGTCTTGCGATACTTGAGCTTGAGCGCCGAGCAGGTCAGCACAGGGCGTTGCCCGGACTCGATGCAGGCACGCATTTCCTCGCCCAGGCGCACCAGCCAACCGGCGCGGTCATTGTCGTCGAGGGGGTGGCCGGCGCTCATCTTGGCGATGTTGGCCTCGGGGTGAAAGCTGTCGCCTTCGATCAGGCGGCCGCCGCTGCGGCCAACGATGGCGGCGCCGACGCTGCTCTTGCCGCAGCCGGAGACTCCCATCACCACCAAAGCGTTCAGAGGGGCATTCATCAAGTCACTCCTGCTGGGGCCGGCCGTTCGTGGATACGGCGCCCTCATCTTATTGATCTTGTCAAAGCAGTCTGGTGCAGCCTGCGGTAATAGCAAGGCACAAATCATTATTGCTCTGGATTCGAGACAGCGCTACCTTACCTCAACTCTTTTTCATTGCAAGTAGATAACAACAAGAATCATGGCGCGAATCGGTTCACGTGCAACTGGCCTGCCGACCCTGGCCGAAGTTGCCAAACTTTCAGGTGTTTCCCCTATCACGGCTTCGCGCGCCCTGCGCGGAGTGTCCACAGTCGCTCCGCAGTTGGCCAGCAAGGTGCTGGAGGCCGCGCAGACCTTGGGTTATGTAGTCAACCCGGCCGCACGCGCCTTGGCCTCGGCGCAGAGCCAGTCGGTGGTGGTGCTCATTCCCTCGCTGTCCAACCATTTGTTCATCGACACGCTGGAAGCCATCCATGAAGTGATGCGTCCGCGCGGGCTGGAAGTGCTGATCGGTAACTACCACTACGATGTCGACGAAGAAGAAAACCTGATTCGCAATTACCTGGCCTACAAGCCGGGCGGCATCCTGCTGACTGGCATGAGCCGCAGCGAACGCTCGCAGGCCATGTTGCACAACAGCGGCGTGCCGTGCGTGCACATGATGGAATTGGGCGCCGGCGGCGCGCGCGCCTGTGTCGGCTTCTCTCAGGAGCAGGCTGGGAGCGTGGCGGCCCAGCATCTGCTGGACGCCGGTCGCCGACGCCTGGGGTACGTGGCCGCGCAGCTCGACCCCCGCGTGATGCAGCGTGCCGAGGGGTTCAGGGCGGCGCTGGTGAGGGCGGGGGTGCATGATCGCCAACTCGAGGTGCTGTGCCCGCAGCCTTCGTCGATCGGCCTGGGCGGCGAGTTGTTCGCTGATTTGATGCAGCGTCATCCGGATGTCGACGGGGTGTTCTTCTGCAACGACGACCTGGCCCAGGGCGCCATCTACGAGGCCCAGCGCCTGGGCATCGCCATCCCGGGACGAGTGGGCATGGTGGGCTTCAACGATCTGCCGGGTTCGGCGCATCTGGTACCGCGCCTGACCTCGATCCGTACCCCGCGCGCCGAGATCGGCCGCAAGGCCGCGCAGATGCTGCTCGACAGCATGGCTGGCAAGTGTGGCAGCGCCCAGGCAATCGACCTGGGCTTCGAACTGGTCGTACGCGAAACCTGACCGGGCGTCCCTGATGCCCTGCGGTGATGCCGGACGCGGCTTGCGCCGCTGCTACAGGGGATCGCGGTGCTTCTGTAGCAGCGGCGCGAGCCGCGTCGGCGGTGGGTGCGGTGTGCCTGATACCACGCGGTGAAGCCGGACGCGGCTTGCGCCGCTGCTACAGGGGTGGTGCTGTACATGATGCCGCGTCGGGGTTCAGCGCGTTACTCGTTCCTGGCCGGGGCTGTGGTTGAACAGGCGTTTATATTCCCGGCTGAACTGCGAGCTGCTCTGATAACCCACGCGCAACGCAACCTGGTTGACGTTCATTGCGTCCGCTACCAGCAGCGCACGGGCCTTGAGCAGGCGCAGGCGTTTGATGTACTGCACGGGGGAGGCGAGGGTGTTGCGCTTGAAATGCTCGTGGAACGTCGATGCACTCATGTTCGCTCGACGCGCCAGATCATCGACCTGCAGCGGCTGCTCGTAATGCGCGTGCAGCCAGGACAATGCACCGGCGATACGGGCGAATTGGCCTTGCTGTTCCACGAGGGCGCGCAACACATGCCCGTTGGGCCCGCGCAGTGCGGTGTAAAGCACCTCGCGCAAACGCGCCTGACCCATTGCCAGGCGGTCCTGCGGATCGTGCAGACACTGCAGCAGCCGTTCCACGGCCCCGCGCATGGGGTCGTCCAGCGGTACCGCGGTCATCGACTCGGTGGTCTGCGCCTGGCTCGGTCCGGGCTCCATGGCCAGCACCAATTCACCCAGCAATGTGCGGTCGATCGGTATCGACACGCCCAGTAGAGGCAATTGTTCGCTGGCGAAGGTTTCGCATTCGAAGGGCACCGGCAGGGCCTGGATCAGGTAATGGCCGGCGCCGTACTCCAACGTGCGCTCGCCCAGGTACGCCAGTTTGCTGCCTTGCGCGATCACCATCAGGCTGGGTTCATAGATCTGCGCGGTACGCGCCACGTGACTGCGACACGAGACGATGCGCAGACCGTCGATGGAGGTCGGAATCCAGTCATCGGCAATGGCCAGCGGGCGGATCAGCTGTACCAGGCCAGCGTTGGCGTCGAGGTGTTTGGTCAGGCTCATGGGATACCACGGATCAGGCATGAAATCGGTCGCGGATGATCGCACGTTCGGGCCCCGTTTGCGGGGTGCTCGGAGGAATGGGCATTCATCGCGCAGGATCGGACATGGCCTCGGGCGCGCGGGAAAGCCACAATCGGGGCCTGATCATTTTCATTTCGAGAGGTTTACCATGTCCAAGGCACTCGGCTACGCCGCGCTTTCGCCCACCACGCCCCTGGCGCCCTTGAGCTTCGAACGTCGCGCCTTGCGCCCTGACGATGTCAGCATCGAAATCCAGTATTGCGGCGTGTGCCACTCCGACCTGCACCAGGCTCGCAACGATTGGGGCATCGCTGTGTACCCACTGGTACCGGGCCACGAAATCGTCGGCCGCGTGGTCGCTGTCGGCGCCCAGGTGCAAAAGTACGCCGTGGGTGACCGCGTCGGTGTGGGCTGCATGGTCGACTCCTGCCAGCATTGCGACGCCTGCCACGCGGACCTCGAGCAGTACTGCCTGGAAGGCCCGACCATGACCTACGCCACGCCTGATCGGGTCGATGGCAGCAACACCATGGGCGGTTATTCCGACAGCATCGTGGTCAGCGAGAATTTCGTCGTGCGCATTCCCGACGGCCTCGACCCGGCCAACGCCGCGCCGATCCTCTGCGCCGGCATCACCACCTACTCGCCGCTCAAGCATTACGGCGTCAAGCCGGGTGACAAGGTCGGTATTCTGGGCATGGGTGGCCTGGGCCACATGGGCATCAAGTTCGCCAAGGCCCTGGGGGCTGAAGTGACGCTGTTCACCCGTTCGGCGAGCAAGGCTGCCGAAGGCCGTCGCCAGGGTGCGGACCATGTGATCGTATCGACCGATGCCGAGCAGATGAAGGCCGCAGCCGAGACCTTCGACTTTCTGCTCGACACCATTCCGGTGCCTCACGACCTGAACCCCTACCTGGAAACCCTGCGTTTCGACGGTGTGCACATTCTGGTCGGGCTGATCCAGCCGGTAGATCCCGCTTTGCATGCGGCCAACCTGGTGCTCAAGCGCCGCGTGCTGGCCGGTTCGCTGATCGGCGGTATCAAGGAAACCCAGGAGGTGCTGGATTTCTGCGCCGAGCATGACATCACCTGCGATATCGAGATGCTGGACATCAAGAACATCAACGAGGCGTTCGAACGCATGCACGCCGGTGACGTGAAGTACCGCTTCGTGATCGACATGGCTACCCTCAAGGCCTGATACGGCAGGGCATAACCTGTGTAGGAGCGGTCCTTGGCCGCGAAGCGGGCGCTGCGGTGTGTCAGTCAATCCGCGTTGTGCTTTTCGCGGCCGCTGACCGCTCCTACGGGTACGGGGTCACCGGTAGGAGCGGCCTGAGGGCGCCAAACGGGCGCTGCGGTGTGTCAGTCAATCCGCGGTGTGCTTTTCGCGGCCGCTGACCGCTCCTACGGATACGAGGTCACCTGTAGGAGCGGTCTGTGGCCGCGAACCGGGCGCCGCGGTGTCCCGTCGCTACTTTATGCAACCATTCCTGCGCGCCAGCCTCAAAGCTGCAATCCGTGCCAGGAACATCCCCGATGTCTTCATCTTCCGCCCGCCCGTTGCGCATCGGTGTGCTGACGCACATCAAACACCCCATTCGCCAACCGTTCGCCGGCGGCCTGGAAGCGTTCACCCACGATGTGACATCCGGGCTGATGCAGCGCGGCCATGACGTTACGCTGTTCGCCAGTTCGTCCAGCGATCCGGCGCTCAACATCGTACCGGTGTGGGATGACACCACCTACAAGGACGGTCGACGGGCCTGCCTGAGCTCCGAGTACATCGAAGAGCATCACGCCTACCTCAAGGCGATGCAGAACATCGACGACCGCCGTTTCGACGTCATCTTCAATAACAGCCTGCACTATGTGCCTGCGACCATGGCCTCGATGATTCGCACGCCGATGCTGACGGTGCTGCACACCCCGCCATTTTTCGAATTGATCAACGCCTACAGCGGCGAACGCCGCGCCGGGCATTTCGCAACCATCTCCGAGGCCAATGCACGGCAGTGGAAAGACGTCATTCCCGAGTGCCATATCATCCCCAACGGTATCGACCTGCAGCTGTGGTCGCCGCGCGCGGCACCGCTGGAGCATGCCATCTGGTTCGGTCGGCTGGTGCCGGACAAGGGCGCGCACCTTGCCATGGACGCCGCAAAACTGGCCGGCGTGCCGCTGCGCCTGGCCGGTCAGGCGCTCGACCCGCGCTACTTCAAAGAGCAGATCCAGCCGCGCTTGAGTGACCAGTGCCAGTACCTTGGCCACTTGGGTCGCGACGAACTGGCCATCGAGCTGGCCAGCGCATCCGCTGCCTTGGTCACGCCCTGCTGGGAAGAGCCCTTCGGCCTGGTCGTGGCAGAAGCGCTGGCCTGCGGCACACCGGTGGCGGCCTTCGCCCGTGGCGCGGTGGGCGATCTGCTCACCGACGCTACCGGTGCGCTGGCTGCAGGCGGGGATGTCGAAGGCTTGGCTCAGGCGCTGCGCCTGGCCCGGCGCAAGTCACGCCTGGCCTGCCGCCTGCACGCCGAGAGCCAGTGGAGCCACGAGGTCATGCTCGATCGCTACGACACGCTGCTACGGCAGGTGGCCGACGCCGGTGCCTGAGCGCGCGCAGGTTGGCTACTACGTGCATCACCACGGCTCCGGCCATGGCATGCGCGCGCTGGCCATCGCCCGGCACATGGACTGCGAGGTCACGCTGATCGGCTCACGCCTGCCCGAAGGCCGCTACCCCGCCACGGTCAGATCCCTGCTGTTGCCCGGCGACACCGCCCCAGGCATGCACGTGGAGAGCTTTGCGTCACTGCATTACGCCCCGTTGGCCGTGGACGGACTGCGCGAGCGCATGGCGCTTCTGGCCGACTGGATGCGGCGCGCTTGGCCGTGCCTGTTGGTGGTCGATGTGTCGGTAGAGGTGGCGATGCTGGCGCGTCTTTTCGGCGTACCGTGCGTGTACATGCGCCAGCACGGCGAACGTACCGATCCGGCCCATCTGCAGGCCTATGCATCGGCCTCGCGCTTGCTCGCGCCATACCCGGCGTCGATGGAGTGCAGCCAGATGCCCGACTGGGTGCTGGCCAAGACCGATCACTGCGGTTGGGTGTCCCGGTACAGCGAACGCAGCAGCGTGCAGGTCGAGCCCGAGCGTGGCGCGGTGCTGGTAATCACCGGACAGGGGGGCACGGCGTTCACCGTCGATTCGCTGATTGCCATTGCCACACGCTGCCCCGAAGATCGGTTTCGTGTGGCCGGACCGTTGCCCGCCAGTGATCTGCCGTTGCCGGCAAACCTGATACTGCTGGGGCAACTCGCCGACCCCTTGCCGGAACTGCTGCGCGCCGAGATCGTGGTGGGCAGTGCCGGTGACAATGTGGTCGCCGAGGTCGCACACCTGGGCGGTCGCTTGATCGCCATCGCCGAGCAGCGGCCGTTCGACGAGCAACGCCTGCAGGCGCTGCAGCTCGAAAGCTTGGGCGTCGCGCTCGGTGTGTCCGGCGTGCCAGTGGCAGACGAATGGCCGGCCCTCCTGCAGCGGGCTCGGCACTTGCCCGGTCGCAGCGGCTGGCAGGGGTTGCTCAACGACAATGCCGCGCCGGATGCCGCCCGCATCATTCTGGATACGCTGCACAGCCATTTCGGATCGAAGTGAGGGACTGATGGGGCGCTCAGCCCGCCTTGAGTGCCAGCGGCGGGATGAACGCCTCGAGCTCGGCTTCTACCGCCTCGATGATGCGCTCGACATCGGTGGCATTCATGACCGTCGCACAGGGCAACCCGGCGATGGCCAGCAGGGTTTCGCCGCTGCTGCGGTCGAATAGCCTGGCCACCATGCTGCTGGGCGCGTCCATGCTGCCCTCGAAGCCCATGGGGTGAAAGTGCCAGCGCATGACCTGGCAAGCGTTTGGAAATGTCATCTTGTTCATCGCGCCCACCTGTTGCACGCCGCACGTGGCAGGGCAGGCCATCCGAATGGATAGCCTGTCGAGTGTTAAAAGTAGCACTGCCTGGATGACAGCTGTGCGCTTTGGGGCAAATACCGCGCGATTTCACCAAGTTTCATGATCTGCGTCAGTTTTTGCAGGACGCAAGCGAGGTGGCACCCGGTTTACCGACCACCACATCGCAGCCTCCGGGCTTGAGCATGATGGTCAGCAAAGCCGAGAGCAGCAGCGCTCCGCTCATCAACAGGTAGGACGCACCCGGGTTGCCGGTGCTGGCGTTCAGATAGCCGACCAGGTAGGACCCGGCGAACGAACCCAGCGCGCCCATGCTGTTGATCAGCGCCATGGCGCCACCGGCCACGTTGGCAGGAAGGATTTCCGGCACGATGGCAAAGAACGGACCATAGGGCGCGTACATGCACGCTCCGGCGATCACCAGCAGTGCATAGGACCACCAGAAGTGCTCGCTGCCCAGCGCGTAGGAGCCGTAGAACGCCAGTGCCGCCAGCAGCAATGGTGGCCAGACGAAGCGCTTGCGCCGTTGCATACGGTCGGAAAACCAGCTCACCACCAGCATGCCGATCACGGCTGCGAGGTAGGGCAGGGAAGACAGCCAGCCGGCCTCGATCATGTCCATCTGCGCGCCCTGCTTGAGAATCGACGGCAGCCACAGCACGAAGCCGTACACGCCCACGCTCCACAGGAAGAACTGCAACGACAGGGTGATGACCTTGCCCGAACGGAAGGCTTCGGCGTAGTTCTTCACCGGCTTCATGCCCACCTGCTCGGCGGCCAGGGCCTGCTGCAGGTCGTCCTTTTCCTGTTGGCTCAGCCATTTCGCCTGGGCGGGGCGATCATCGGCCAGGCGCCACCAGATGAATGCCCAGATGACGGCGGGCAGCCCTTCGATGATGAACATCCAGCGCCAGCTGTAATGCTGGATCAGATAGCCGGACACCACCGACATCCACAGCATCGTCACCGGGTTGCCCAGTATCAGGAAAGTGTTGGCCCGCGAGCGTTCGGCGCGGGTGAACCAATGGCACAGGTACACCAGCATCGCTGGCATGACCACGGCTTCGACCACGCCGAGCATGAAGCGGATCACGATCAGCCAGTAGGCGCTGGAGACGACACCGGTCAAGGTGGCCAGGCTGCCCCAGAGGATCAGGCTGACGAAGATCAACTGCTTGACGCTGTGCTTCTGCGCATAGATCGCGCCGGGGACCTGGAAGAAGAAGTAACCCAGGAAGAACAGGGCACCGAGCAGCGACGACAGGCCCGGCGTTATGTTCAGGTCGGCGGCCATGCCCAAGGCTGCGGCGAAACCATAATTGGCCCGGTCCAGATAGGCCAGGCTGTAGGTGATGAAAACGATTGGCATGATGTACCACCAGCGACGGCTGGCGAGTTTCACGGTCTGGCTGTGCATGGTCTGACTCCTGAGCATTTTGTAATTGTCGCAACAGGTAGGGCGTTCTAATTCACGGGTGCAGCGCGCAACGTTTTGCGGGTGGCTTTTTTGCGTGCGTCAGTGGCTTTCGTCCTCGATCAGCGCGGCGCGCGTCGGCAGGCCTTCCATGTCGCCCGGGCTCTGCACCGCCAGGCTGCCGATCCAGTTGCCGCGCGCGGCGGCCTGGGCCAGGTCGCGGCCTTCGAGCAGGGCACTGATGACGCCCACGGCAAAGCCGTCACCTGCGCCGACCGTGTCCACCACCTTGGCCACCGGGCGGCTGGCCACGTAGCCTTGCTGCTCGGCGCTGCAATAGAATGCGCCGTCCGCGCCCAGCTTGATCACCACCGCTTGCACACCAAGGTCCAGGTAGAAGCGGGCAATGTCTTCGCAGTGTTCGTGTCCGGTGAGCAACCGTCCTTCGGCCAGGCCCGGCAATACCCAGTCGGCGAGTGCAGCGAAGCTGTTGATCTGCTCGATCATGTGCGCCTGGCTGGGCCACAGCGAGGGGCGCAGGTTGGGGTCGAACGAGACACTGCGCCCTGCGGAGCGCATGGCAGTCATCAGGCCACGGGTCAACGCGTGCATGCTCGCTGACAGCGCTGGGGCTATGCCGGTGGCATGCAGGTGGCGGGCGTCGAGCAATCGCGCAGGTACATCGGCGATGCCCATATGGCTGGCTGCCGATCCGCGGCGGAAGTATTCGACCGTGGGGTCGCGGCCATCGTCCTGCAGCGACTTGAACTGGAACCCGGTGGGGTGCTGTGAATCCACGCCGACATGGCTGCAGTCCAGGCCCTCGCGCTGCAACGCCGCGACGATGAACCGACCGAGCGAGTCGTTGCCCACTCGGCTCAGCCAGGCGACGTTGAAGCCCAGCCGCGACAGGCCGATGGCGACGTTGTTGTCGGCACCGGCAATGCGCTTGTGGAAACGCTCGACATCCGCCAGTTCGCCGGTCTGCTCGGCGACGAACATGGCCATGGTTTCGCCGAAACTCAGCACATCGAACTCAGCCATGCGCCACCTCCTGCGCGGCTTGGCCAAGGCAGGCGAGGGTGGCCACCTGGGCCTTGCCGACCGCCAGCAGATCGCTGCCCTGCAACGGGTACTCGATGGCCCGCACCAGGCCTGGTGCCATGTGGCAGAGCAGGCGTGACCATTGGTGCAGGTCGGTCAGCTCGGGCGGCGTGGCGACCAGCTTGCCGGCGGCGGTGCGTTGTACTGCCTTGCAATGGATGTACTCGACGAAACGGCCCAGCTGTCGAGCGGCATTCGATACCGACTGTTGCTGCCATTGCCAGTTGCCGATGTCGAAGGTCATGCCCACGGGCAGGCCTTGCCGGGCTATCGCAGTGAAGAAGTCGACCAGCGGCTCGATCCGACCACCGTGGGCGGTTTGGTCGTTCTCGATCAGCAGGCGCACGGGTTGATCGCGCAACTGGTCATGCAACAGGTGCAAGTCGCTGGCAGTGGAGAAAAAGCCCAGCGAGACCTTTAGCCAGATCGCGTTGCACGCGGCCGCGCGAGCGAGCGCCTGTTGCAGCTGCGGATTAGGCGCAGCCTGGCCGGGCTGCCAGAGTTCGAGCGGCGAGGAATAGACACAGGTCAGGTCTTGCGCGGCGATCGCGCTGCGCAGTGAGGGCGCATCGAAGTCACCGAAAAGCTCCTCGCGCAGTTCGATATGGCTGGCACCGGTCTGGGCAACCAGCGGTGCCAGGCTGGCCTGACCCTGTGAACGGACGTGGTCCGCGCCGAAACTGGAAAGGCTGATGGAGACGGGATAGGGATACATTTTTATTGTCCTCTGAAACCGGTTTCAAATTTGGCCTGCGCAAGGCGTACGTAGCAGTGTTCGGTTAGCGTGGCGGTGTGGAACCTCGGATGATCAGGTCAGGGGTGAAGTGGAACGTCTGGGCTGGACCTTGCGCACCCTGCAGCCGCTTTAACAGGCATTCCAGGGCTTGCACGCCGATGGCATGGGTGGGTTGGGCGAGGGCGGTGATACCGTTGCCTACCAAGGGGTACCAGTCGAGATCGTCGAGCGCGATCAGTCCCACGTCTTCCAAGGCCGGGCTGCCCAGTTCCCGCAGGGCCAGGGTGCACGCCAGCGCCGCCACGCCATTGGCGCAGAACAGCGCCTTGGGCCCGACGTCGGCGCTGGCGAGGAAAGTCCGCAGTTGCTCGCCAAGGTTGCCACCGGTGTAGAACACCGGGCCGCCGGTGCGTTGTGCGAAGGCCTCGATGCGTTCGGTACGGGAGCTGGTGCCATCGACCGCTTCACTGACCAGCGCAAGGTGGCGATAACCCTGCCCGTGCAGGTGGTCGAGGGCCATGCCGACGGCCATCCGGTTGTCCAGCCCGACGAGGTCGCTGGGCAGGTCGGCCACCTTGCGGTCGACCAGCACCATGGGCAGTTCCCGTTGCAGCTCGCGCAGCTCATCCAGGTGGTGGCCGAGGGTGTTCACGATCAGACCCTCGACGTTGTAGGCACGCATGGCCTGCAACTGCTGGCGTTCCTGTTCCGGGTCGCGATCGGTGTTGCACACCACCAGGCTGTAGCCATGGCGACGGCAGGCGGTTTCCACGCCATGCATCACGGCCACCGAGTAGGGGTTGCGGATATCGGCCATGAGCATGCCGATCAGGCGCGTACGACCGCGCTTGAGGCCACGGGCCATCTGATTGGGGCGATAGCCTAGGTCGTCGATGGCGCGGGCGATGCGTGTGGCGATGACGTCGGACAGCAGACCGCGATCATCACCGATGAAGCGCGAAACACTGGCCTTGGATACACCTGCGCGCTCGGCAACGTCGAGCATGGTCACGCGGGGGCGCACAGGAATGGAAAGACGGGTCACGGCCTGAGTCCTTTTATGGATGTTATGGGCAGGCGATCGTTGAATTGAAACCGGTTTCAGGAAACACCAGATTTAAGTTGCCGTCAACGGGGGGCGGCAGATTTTTGTGGGTTGCAGAAAACCCAACGCCGCGGTGTGTCAGGCACTCCGCGGTGCCCCTTTCGCGGCCGATGACCGCTCCTACAGGGGTACCGGGGTCCCGTTTGGCACAGGTGTACGCGGACAAACTGTAGGAGCGGTCCGTGGCCGCGAATCAGGCGCCGCAGTGCATCAGGCAATCCGCGGTGCCCCTTTCGCGGCCGATGACCGCTCCTACAGGGGTACCGGGATCCCGTTTGGCACAGGTGTACGCGGACAAACTGTAGGAGCGGTCCGTGGCCGCGAATCGGGCGCCGCGGTGTGTCAGGCACTCGGCGGCGTCTCTTTCGCGGCCGATGACCGCTCCTACAGGGGTACCGGGATCCCGTTTGGCACAGGTGTACGCGGACAAACTGTAGGAGCGGTCCGTGGCCGCGAATCGGGCGCCGCGGTGTGTCAGGCAATCCGCAGTGTCTCTTTCGCGGCCGATGACCGCTCCTACAGGGGGACCGGGATCCCGTTTGGCACAGGAAGTACGCGGACAAACTGTGGGAGCGGTCCGTGGCCGCGAATCGGGCGCCGCGGTGTGTCAGGCACTCCGCGGTATGCCTTTCGCGGCCGATGACCGCTCCTACAGGGGGACCGGGATCCCGTTTGGCACAGGAAGTACGCGGACAAACTGTGGGAGCGGTCCGTGGCCGCGAATCAGGCGCCGCAGTGCATCAGGCAATCCGCGGTATGCCTTTCGCGGCCGATGACCGCTCCTACAGGGGTACCGAGATCCTCTGTGGCACAGGCGTACGCGGACAAACTGTAGGAGCGGTCCGTGGCCGCGAATCGCGCCGCGGTGGGTCAGGCAATACGCAGTGTCCCTTTCGCGGCCGATGACCGCTCCCATAGGGTGCTAGATCACCTGGTCGGCCAATGGAATAGCGTGGGCCATGTCTTCGGCACCGGCCTGGGCCTTGTGCAGGGTCACCGGGATCGACTTGGCGGCGGGCACCTTGCTCTTGCTCGCGTAATGCCACAAGGGCACCAATGCATTGCATTCGGGGTAGTAGGCGCCCGCGCAATTGATCGGGATATCGTAGGCGATGATCTGCATCGGCCCCACCTCGCGGCGCACCTGCGGCTCGATGGCGGTACGAATCGTCACCCAGTCGCCCGGATTGAAACCCAGCCGGACGATGTCGTTACGGTTCAGGAAAATCACGCTGCGCGTGCCCTTGACCCCGCGAAAACGGTCCTCGTAGCCATACACCGTGGTGTTGAACTGATCGTTGCTGCGCAGCGTCATCAGTTGCAGCACATCGCGCTGTCCGGCGTTCTGCGAGACGTCGTCGTCCTCGTCAAGCGTCTTGGCCGTGACGAACTGCGCCTTGCCCGAGGGCGTGGTCCACTGGCGCTCGCAGGCGCCCAGCGGCCGATGGAAACCACCGGGCTCCCACATCCGTGTCTCCATGTCATGGAAGATCTCTGGATAGGTCTGGGCGATGGCCTCCCGCACGCGGGCATAATCCTGGCGCCACAGCTCCCACGGAATCTGCTCGTTGCCGCTCAGCGTCGCGTGGGCCAGGCCGGCGATGATCGCCAACTCCGCGCGCAAGTGCTCGCTGGCAGGCTCGGCGCGGCCTTCCCAGGCGCGGATGCAGCCGGTGCTGTCCTCGGTGGTGTAGACCTGGCGGCGACCGTCCTGCACGTCGCGCTCGATGCGCCCCAGGCACGGCAGCAGCCAGCCATGCTGGCCGGGGAACAGGTGCGTGCGATTGAGCTTGGTGGCGATCTGTACGTTGAGGGTCAGTCCTGCCCAGGCCGGCTCGATGCGTTGGGTGTCCGGCACCGCGCGCAGAAAGTTGCCGCCCAGGCCGATGAAACCCTTGACCGTACCGGCCACGATGCCCTCGCAGGCATCCACCGTGGCCATGCCCTTTTGCTTTGGTACCTTGATGCCGAACAGCGACTCGATCTTGTCGACCGGAACCTTGGCCGGATCCTCGGTGATGCCCACGGTGCGCTGGCCCTGCACGTTGGAGTGACCGCGCACCGGGCAGATACCGGCACCTGGCTTGCCGATGTTGCCGCGCAACAACAGCAGGTTGACCAGCATCTGCACGTTTTGCACGCCATGGCGATGCTGGGTCAGCCCCATGCCATAGATGATCATCACCCGGTTGCTGCGGGCATACACGGTGGCAGCGGCCTCCAGCGCCGCGCGATCCAGGCCGCTGCGCTGTTCCAGCGCGGCCCATTCGTGCTGATCCACCTGCGCCAGGAATTCATCGACGCCCTCGGTGTGCTCGGCAATGAAATCATGGTCGATCACCGAAGGCCGGCCGTCGGCACGCGCCGCCCGGTCCATCGCCAGCAGAGCCTTGGCGATACCCATCACCGCCGCCGTGTCACCCCCGATGGCCACTTGGTGATACTGCGTGCTGATCACCGTGGAATCGGGGCCAAGCATTTCCACCGGCGATTGCGGATTGACGAACCGTTCCAGACCGCGCTCGCGCAGCGGGTTGAAGCTGATGATCGGCACCTGGCGCTTGCGCGCCTCCTGCAGTGGATGAAGCATGCGCGGGCTGTTGCTGCCCACGTTCTGCCCGAAGAAAAAGATGCAGTCGGTCAGCTCGAAATCCTTCAGGTTCACCGTTCCGACCGGTACCCCGATGCTTTCCTGCAGGCCGACCGACGTGCTTTCGTGGCACATGTTCGAGCTGTCCGGCAGGTTGTTGGTGCCATAGGCGCGGGCCAGCAACTGGTACATGAACGAGGTTTCCAGCGAGGCCCGTCCCGAGGCATAGAACACTACGCTGTCCGGCTCCAGCCCACGCAGTTGCTCGCCGATGCCCTGGTAGGCTTCCTCCCACGTGGTGGTCACATAACGATCACTGGCCGCCTCGTAACGCATCGGATGAGTCAGGCGCCCGTTGCGTTCGAGCTCGTAGTCGCTCCAGGTGCGCAACTCGCTGAGGCTATGCTTGGCAAACAGCTCGGGACCGGTGCGCAGCGCGGTCAGCTCCCAGGCGGTCGCTTTCGCGCCGTTCTCGCAGAATTCCAAGGCATGAGGATTGCCCGGCTTCGCCCACGCGCAGCTGACGCAGGCGAACCCGTCGGGCTTGTTTTGTCGCAACAGCGCAGCAGGGCCCTTGCCCAGCGCCTGCTGGCGCCAAAGGATATTCATCACCGAAAACGCCGATCCCCAGCCTCCGGAAGAAGAGCTGTAGGGTTGATAGCGCGCTTTCGGATGAATGATCTGCATGGTGTCGTTCCTCGGGTGCGAATGCCTCGGTGCATGAGGCCTGCATTTACGACGGCCCGTGATCGGCAAAGGTTCGAAGAGCTTTGCGCAGCGCCGCCTGCAGGCCGTTCTCGTGCACGTCGACCGGCATGAACCCGCTGCCGGTGCTGGCGCCACGGCGGCGATTGCGCTAAAACCGATGGCACCCTTTGGCAAAGGCGTCTATTTTGAATGCAAAATACAAAAAGCAAGGGAGAGACAGCATGACCAGCTCCGCCAAACGCCCGATCAAGGTCCCGTTCACCGGCCCGGCACTGCTTGCCACGCCGTTGCTGAACAAGGGCACCGCCTTCACCGCACAGGAGCGCGACAACTTGCACCTGCAAGGCTTGTTGCCCCAGCAGATCGAAACCATCGACCAGCAATGCGCGCGGGCCTATCACCAGTTCCAGGCATGCTCGACCGACCTCGAACGTCACGTACTGCTGCGCTCGATCCAGGATTCCAACGAGACGCTGTTCTACCGCCTGGTCGACGACCACATCGACGAGATGCTGCCGATCATCTATACACCCACGGTCGGCAAGGCCTGTCAGGAATTCTCGCGCATCTACCGCAGCCATCGCGGCTTGTTCATCAGCATCGACGATGTCGAGCGCATGGACGAAATCCTCAACAACGTGACCAAGGACAACGTCAAAGTCATCGTCGTCAGTGACTGCGAGCGAATCCTTGGCCTGGGCGACCAGGGCGTGGGCGGCATGGGCATTCCCATCGGCAAGCTGTCGCTGTACACCGCTTGCGGTGGCATCAGCCCGGCCTACACCCTGCCGGTGGTGCTCGACGTGGGCACCAACAACCCCGAGCGACTCGCCGACCCGCTGTATTTCGGGCGCCGCGAAGAGCGCGTGCGCGGTGAACGCTACGAAGCCTTCGTGCAGGCGTTCGTCGAGGGCGTGCAGCGGCGCTGGCCGGAGGCGATCCTGCAGTTCGAGGACTTCGCCCTGAGCAATGCCATGCCACTGCTCGAGCGGTTTCGTGACCAGCTGTGCTGCTTCAACGACGATATCCAGGGCACCGCCGCCGTCACCGTGGGCACGTTGCTGGCCGCGTGCAAGGTCAAGGGCCAGAAGCTTTCCGAGCAGACCGTGGCATTCGTCGGCGCCGGTTCCGCCGGGTGTGGCATCGCCGAGCAGATCATCACTGCCATGCAGCTGGAAGGGTTGAGCGACAAGGAGGCGCGCAGCCGTGTCTATCTGCTCAACAGCAAGGGCTTGCTGACCGACCGCCAGCCCGACCTGTACGACTTCCAGCAACGCCTGGCCCACGACAGCGAGACGCTGACCTCCTGGTCGTTCGCCGGGCAGTGGCCAACCCTGCTGGAAGTGGTGAGCAACGCCAGGCCGAGCGTGCTGATCGGCGTTTCGGGCAAAGCCGGGCTGTTCACCGAAGAGGTGGTGAAGACCCTGTACCAGCATTGCCCCGCACCGATCGTCATGCCGTTGTCCAACCCCACTTCACAGATCGAAGCTCACCCCAAGGACATCCTGCAGTGGACCGAAGGCAATGCGCTGGTGGCCACCGGCAGTCCGTTCCTGCCGATCGAAGTGCTGGGCCGTACCTTCCCGATCGCTCAGTGCAACAACTCCTACATCTTCCCCGGTGTGGGACTGGGTGCCATTGCCAGCCGGGCCACGCGCATCACCGACGGCATGCTCATGGCTTCGGCACAAGCGCTGGCCGACAGCGCGGCAGCGGGACAAATGTTGCCACCCTTGCGCGACGTGCAGGCGGTCAGCAAACGCATCGCCCTGGCGGTAGGGCTGGCAGCGCAGAAGGACGGTGTGGCCGCGCCGATGGATGAGGCCGCGTTGCGCGAGGCGATCGACGTGCATTTCTGGAAGCCGGAATACCGCGCCTACGAACGCCAGCCTCTGTAGCGCGCCGCAGCTCAGGCCAGGTTGTGGCTCTTCATCCAGCCCAGCCCGGCCTCGGTGCCATTCAACGGTTTGTACTCGCAACCGACCCAGCCCTGGTAGCCGATCCGGTCCAGGTGCTGGAACAGGAAACGGAAATTGATTTCCCCGGTGCCGGGTTCGTGGCGGCCGGGGTTGTCCGCCAGTTGCACATGGCCGATAGCCTGCAGGTGCGCCTGCAGCGTGCGCGCCAGATCTCCCTCCATCACCTGCATATGATAGATGTCGTACTGCAGAAACAGATTGTCGTGGCCCACCTGTTCGCGAATCGCCAATGCTTGCGGTGTGCCGTTCAGGTAGAAGCCGGGCATGTCGCGGGTGTTGATCATCTCCATCACCAGGCGAATGCCATGACTCGCCAGCGCTTCGCTGGCGTAGCGCAGATTGTCGACGAGGGTTCGTTGCGTCTGCTGCGGATCGCTGCCCGGCGGGGCGATACCGGCCAGGCAGTTGATCCGGGTGTTGCCCAGCACCTTGGCGTACTCGATGGCCGTGGCCACGCCGGCGCGAAACTCCTCGCGGCGGTCTGGCAGGCAGGCGATCCCGCGCTCACCGCTATCCCAATCGCCGGGCGGCAGGTTGAACAACACCTGGGTCAAGCCGTGCTGCTGCAGTCGCGCCTTGATCTCGGCGCTGTCGAAGTCGTACGGAAACAGAAACTCGACACCCCTGAACCCGGCCTTGGCGGCGTGGGCAAAGCGCTGCAGGAATTGATGTTCGGTGAACAGCATCGAAAGGTTGGCACACAAACGAGGCATGGCAGGCTACTCCGGGCAGGAGGCATGGCGGCGGGCAAGCTATCCAGGCTGGCCCGCCGCCTTACCGGTCTTGGTTATCGTACTCCTTGCTCAGAATTGTTTCGCGCCTGATGTCATTGCGCCAGAAGTCACTTGGGTACCGCGACAGCCACCGGCGCGGCGGATGTCGGAAGCTCGTAGACGAAGCGGTTCTGTGGGCGCATGCGGAACGACAGCACCACGCCAATGGCCAGCAGCACGATGCTGACCATGAACGGCAGCTGCCAGTTGCCGAACTTGTCGATCAGCAGTCCGGCGGCCACCGGGCTGATGATCGCGGCCATGGCCGATCCGGTGTTCATCATGCCACTGGCGGTGCCGCAATGGTCCGGAGCGATGTCCATGGGAATCGCCCACATCGGCCCGATGGTCATCTCCGAGAAGAAGAACGCAATCGCCAGGCAAGCCAGCGAGACGTACATGTCGTGGGTGAACATCAGCGGCAGCAGGGCCACCAGGGTCAACGACAGGCAGATCGCAACCATCAGGCTGCGCGCCCGGTTGAGGTTGCCGGTGCGTTTGTAGATGCGATCACTGACGATGCCGCCCAGGGTATCGCCGACCACGCCACCGAAGAATACGGTCGAGGCGAATATGGCCGTGCTTTTCAGGTCCAGGCCCATGTTCATGAAGTACATGGGTACCCAGCTCAACAGCAGCCACAGGGTCCAGCCGTAGCAGAAGTAGACGATGGTGACCGGGGCCATGCGCCGGAACAATCTTCCCCAAGGCAGCTTGATGGTGTTCTTGGGCTTGGGCGGGGGCAGGGCGTCGAGCTCCTGCTGGGTGATGCGCGGGTGATCCTTGGGTTGCTCGGTGAACACCAAGGCCCACAGCGCGACCCAGACGAAACTGATGCCGGCACAGACATAGAACGACTCGCGCCAGCCATAGGCCGCCATCACCGCGACCATCGCCGCCGGCGCCAGCGCGTTGCCCAGGCGGGCAAAGGCATGAGTGATGCCTTGGGCGAAGCCACGGTTTTCCTTGCCAACCCAGCGCGACATGGCCGCAGTGGCGGCAGGGAAGGTGGCGCCTTCGCCCAGCCCCAGCAACACCCGCGCCACGATCAGCGAGACGAACCCGCCGGCCATGCCGGTGAGCACCGTGGCGCTGGCCCAGATCAGTCCGCACACCACCAGGGTGCGTTTGGCGCCGAAACGGTCGCTGACCCAGCCGCCGATGATCTGGAACACCAGGTAGGGATAGGCGAATGCCGAGAAGACGATGCCGATCTCGGTTTTGGTGAGGTTGAACTCCTTGCCGAAACCGACCGCGGCGGTACTGACGTTGACCCGGTCCAGGTACGTGATGAAATACATGGCGCACAGCATGACCAGCACCATGGTAGTAGGGCGCAGATATAACCGCTTCATGTTCTATCTCCAGTTTCTTATTGTTTACGCCCGCAGGCGTTGAGTCGGGATAGTCAGTCGCATCGGGCGCAGCCAGAGGCGGCGGCGCCGTTGGTTTCACTCGCGGCGCAGGGGCACGTGCTGCCCGCCCAGGTAATCCATCGCGGCCAGCACGCCGCTGGCGTCCAGTTTCACCCCGGCCATCTGCAGGCCCATTTCGCAACCGCTCAGGGTGGCCATGAGGGTCAGGTCGTTGCAGTCGCCCAAATGACCAATACGGAACATGCGCCCCTTGAGTTTGCCCAGGCCGGTACCCAGCGACATGTCGAAGCGTTCGTAAATGGTTTTGCGCACCTGGTCGGCGTCCACGCCTTCGGGCGTCATCACACCCGTGAGCACGGGGCTGTAGACGCTGGGGTCGGCGCACTGGATGGGCAGGCCCCAGGCCTGCACGGCAGTGCGACAGGCTTGAGCCAGGCGCTGATGGCGGGCGAAGACGTTGTCCAGGCCTTCGCCGAGGATCATGTCCAGCGCTTCGGAGAGCCCATAGAGCAGGTTGGTGTTGGGGGTGTAGGGCCAGTAGCCGGTCTTGTTCATCTCGATGATGTCATCCCACGCCCAGAAGCTTCGCGGCAGGCCGCCGCGCTGGCTGGCCTCGATGGCCTTGGGCGACAGCGCGTTGAAGCTGATACCGGGCGGCAGCATGAGTCCTTTCTGCGAGCCTGAGATGGTGACGTCCACGCCCCATTCGTCATGGCGGTAATCAGCCGAGGCGAGCCCGGAGATGGTGTCCACCAGCAACAGGGCAGGGTGCCCGGCGGCATCGATGGCCCGGCGCACGGCGGGAATGTCGGAGGTCACCCCGGTGCTGGTTTCGTTGTGCACCACGCACACGGCCTTGATCCGCTGCTCGCTGTCCTGTTCCAGGCGCGCCTGGATCATGTCTGCGCGTACGCCACCGCGCCAGCCTTCGATGCCTGGCAGGCCGATGAATTCGGGCTTGAGCCCCAGGCTGATGGCCATCTTCTGCCAGAGGCTGGCGAAATGGCCTGTTTCGAACATGAGCACCTCATCGCCTGCGCTCAACGTGTTGCACAGTGCCGCTTCCCACGCACCGGTGCCCGAAGCGGGGTAGATGATCACCGGGTGGCGGGTCTTGAAAATCCGTTGAATGCCTTCGAGCACTTTGAGACCCAGTTCGCCGAACTCGGGGCCGCGGTGATCGATGGTCGGGTAGCTCATGGCGCGCAGGATGCGATCGGGCACCGGGCTGGGGCCGGGGATCTGCAGAAAATGGCGGCCGGCAGGATGGAAGTCGAGCTTGAGCATGAGTGAACCCTTTGTTGTTGTATTTTGAATGCAAAATTACATTAGCAGCTGGGCCCGCTGTGTCAAACCACTGAATTGCGCTAATATCGGCTCAGATTCGCGCTTTTTAGAATAAGAAGAGCTCGCGTTAACCCATTGATACAAGGAGTTTGCATGCAGTCATCGTCAATGGCCGCCCCGGCCACGCCCGCGCTGCAGTTGCCACGGCTCGAACGGCAGCGCCTGCACGACACCGTGGTAGAGCACCTGCGTGGGTTCATCACCGAAGGGGTGCTGTCGCCCGGGACCAAGCTGAACGAGCGCGAGTTGTGCGAGACGCTGGGTATTTCCCGTACCCCGCTGCGCGAGGCCCTGAAGGTACTGGCCGGGGAGGGCTTGATCGAGATCAATCCCAACCGCGGCGCCAGCGTGGCGCGCATGAGCGAGTTGGAAATTCGCGAAGCGTTCGAGTTGATGAGTGGTCTGGAGGCCTTTGCCGGCGAACTGGCATGCGAGCGCATCACCGAAGCGGAGCTGGACCAGATCAAGGCTTTGCACAACGCCATGGTGGTGAGCAAGAGCCAGCATGATCTGGTGGGCTACTACCAGCGCAACCGCGCCATCCATGACTTGATCAACCTGGCTTCGCGCAATTCGGCCTTGCGCCAGATGTATCTCACGGTGAACCGCCGTCTGCAGGCGCTGCGTTTCCTGTCCAACCAGCAGGCGCCGAAGTGGGACCGGGCGCTGCATGATCATGAACAGATGATCGAGGCCCTTCAGGCCCGCGATGGCAAGCGCCTGAGCGCGATCCTGCGCCAGCATCTGCTGGAAAAGCGCGACGCGATCATGTTGCTGGTGCAAAACAGCGACCGCCCCTGATCCAGACACACCGCGCCGGCGGCCCACGTGGCGTGGCAAGGAGAACGCGTCGCACCCGGACGCGGCTTGCGCGGTGTGACGGGGCGAACGCGTCGCACCCGGACGCGGCTTGCACCGCTGCTACAGGGGAGCGCGGTCTGTAGCAGCGGCGCGAGCCGCGTCGGCGGCCCACGCGGTGTGACAGGGCGAACGCGTCGGTCAGCGCAGTGTCAGCGGCATGTTCAGATCCTTGACCCGCTGGGCGGTATCGACGCCGACACCGCCGGCGACGAACGATGACGCAAGGGTGGTGCCTTTGCTGGCCCCCAGGGATACGTCCAAGGCGGCGAGCGGCACCCCCGCCAGAGCCCCCCAGCTCGATTGCTGCGCGAAGACATGGCCGTGGTAATGGCGGCGTATCGCATCACTCTCATCCACCGGGGTATCCTTGAAAAACGCCAGTTTTTCCGAAACGGTCAATTGCCCCGCAGCGGTCACCGAAGCCGCATGGGTGGCCAGCCTCTGCGCGGAAATGTCGACGTCACCTCCGGCCTTCAGTGAAAATCCGTTATGGATACGGTCAGTGATCCGTGCGCGCTCTTCATCGTCGGCGGACACGAAGTAACTTTCGGGCAAATCATTGTCCAGCCAGACTGCCTGGTTACGTGGCCCCGTGGCCTCCAGGCTGCCGGTAAACTGAATATCGCTGGCTGCAACCTTGATATCTCCCTTGCTCTCCAGCGCCGCGCCAGCCACGTCGAGCATGTCGCCTGCCGTCAGCCGCACAGAGCCTCCAGCAATGCTGCTGCGCGCCTGCGACTCGCGGAACCCTGCGTTGCTCCAGCGGACGTGCTGCAGTTCGCCCGGCACCGGGCTCCACTGCGGCCCGCTCAACTTGAAACTTTCCTGCTCGACCATGCCGCTGATCCACAGGTTGCTGTGAGCGTCGATATTCACCGCCTGGTTGGCCGAAAGGTGCGAACCGGCGACGGTGATATTGCCAGCTCTGAACCGGGAGCCGCGTGCACGTAACGAAAGCGTGTCGCGCGCCGTCACCACCGTCGACGCGTTGCCTTGCGACGTGCGTTCGAAGCTGCGCAGCACCTCATCGGCACCCGGACGCGCACCGTCCAGATGCACGCTCTTGCTGGAACCGACAATGACCAGGTCCCCTTGGCTGTCCATGCTCACCTTCGCACCCGCGAGCCTGGCGGCACTGATACGGATGCCTTCGCCACCTATGGACAAATCGCCGTCGCGTGCGCTTATTTGGGCTTGCTGCTGATAGACGTCTTCTCGATAAGCCTCGTGCACGCGGCTGCCGGACAGCGTGACACGGCGCACACCGCTACCCTGGGAGGCCGTGCGCTTGAGATCCAGCCCGCTGATATCTGTTTCGCCAAACCCGCTGATACTCACGGACTGAGCCCCGTCAATCCAGGCGCCGGTCAGCTTGGCGCTGGGCAGGGCGATGGAACCGCCCTGGATATGGGTGGACTGCGCACTTTCGACGTAGGTGGAGGCGCTGTCTTCGGGGGCATCCGAGGAGCCCAGTCGAACCGTACGCCAGCTCTTGTCCACCTTCGCTCCGGCTTTGAGTCCTCCGCGTACCGTGTACATGCCGACGAATTCCGGACCTTCGATACGGGTCGCCGCCATCTCGATACCGTCGCCGTCCAGTCTGACCGTGCTCTTGGACATGACGCTGTTGCCGACATGGAGCAGGGCGCGTTCTTCGATCTGCGCGTCCAATTCGCCGGGTGCCAGGGTGAACCACTGGTCGTCGGCAGTTGCCTGTCGCCGCACCAGGGTCTGGTTGCTCAACGTGTCGAACGTCAAGCGGCCACCGGCCCGAGCGTCAATCAGCTGTCCGCTGAGTGCAAGCGACGTCAAGGTCATGTCGCCGGAAGACGAAAGCCGCAGGTCTGCGGTACCGGCGTCGATCGACGCCTGCGCGTGCTGCCCATCGCGCAGGGCGGCGGAACTCATCGTCAGCGCCCCGGCGGAGGCGATTTCAATGCCCTGAGCCGCGCGCAACTGTGTGACTCCCATGTTCACGCCTGCACCGTCCTGGGTGCTGATGATCTTGATGCGCCGGGCCTGCATGGCGCCCAGCAGGCTGGCGTCGACTGCCGTCTCTGGCTGTATGACGTCGCTGCTGGCCAACGTCTGCACATCGAGCCGCTGGCGACCCAGCAACAGGCTCAAATCTCCACCCGCCGTCATTTCGCCTTGGGTCTGGAGGGAGGGCGCGATCAACTGCACGGAACCCGCGCCGCCATCCAGGCCGTCCTGGCCGACTACCAGGCCCTGCTGCGCCGAGCGCGTGTCGTAGTGCTGGATGCGGCCGTCGGTCAGTTCCGCTGTGCCCACCACATACGTCGCGGTACCGGCCTGCTCCAATGCCAGGCGCGCGCCGTTGAGGACAATGCCGTTAGGGTTGCTCAACACATAATCGGCAGCCTCCCCGAAGATGACCTGTTCGCCAGCTACAGTAGATCCACGACTGCCTACGACCTCGTTGAGAATGGTGCTGGCGGCTCTGTCACTGAAGTGCACGTTGGTATTGACGTCGAGGGTCGTACCGGCGACCTGCGCCTGGCCCGCAATCAGGCTGTTGTTCAAGACCAGACCAGCGCTGCCGACGTTGTAGTCCTGCCAGCGGTTATGGGAAAGGCCTTCTGCGTTCGGCGCAACGATATCGACGATCGGCACCTGAGCTTGAATTTCGACGGTGGCAGTACCCATCGGTCCCTCGACTGCCACCAGGTTGTCGGCCGAGGCTGGGTTGAGTGTGGTGAGCAGAACAGCCGAAATAGCCAGTGCTAGCGTGTGCCGGGCGAACGCATGGGGTTTGGGCGTGGCTGGGTGCATGATGGTGCTCCTCTCTGGGGGCTATGGAATGTTGGCAAAGCGGCGGGACGAATCCGCCGCAAGCCACTCTAGAGAGGAGCGAGGCATGGCAGTGAGTGTAGGAATGATTCTCGCTATGTAGGACGTATCTGTCAGATTGCAGGGTCGCTCATTGCCTCGGCACTCAGCCGGCGTTGAACTCAACGCGCTCCGGTATCCGCGTCATCAACACCCGGCCGCCGCGAATCGATACCCGCGCCTTGGCCTGCTGACGCACGGCTTCGTAGTCGTTTTCAGCCCCCAGGATCACCATGTTGGCCGGGCGGCCTGCGGCGATGCCGTAGCGCTCGCCCAGGTTCAGTGCGCGAGCGCTGTTGTCGGTGACCAGGTCGAGCGAGCGCTGCAGGTCTTCGAAGCCCATCATGTGGCAGATGTGCAGGCCGGCGTCCAAAATCCGCAGGATATTGCCGTTGCCCAGCGGGTACCACGGGTCCTTGATGGAGTCCTGGCCGAAGCAGACATTCATGCCCGCCCGATCCAGCTCGGCTACGCGGGTCACGCCGCGGCGCTTGGGAAAGGTATCGAAGCGCCCCTGCAGGTGAATGCTTTCGGTCGGGCAGGAAACGAAGCTGATCCCCGACTGCTTGAGCAGGCGGAACAGCTTCGAGCAATAGGCGTTGTCGTAGGAGCCCATCGCCGTGGTATGGCTGGCCGTGACCCGGCTGCCCATGCCGCGCACGCGGGCCTGTTCGGCAAGCACTTCGAGAAACCGTGAATGCGGATCATCGGTCTCGTCGCAATGCACGTCCACCAGGCAACCAGTGCGCTCGGCCAGGTCCATGAGGAAGCTGATCGAGCTGACACCCTGTTCTCGAGTGTTCTCGAAGTGCGGAATTCCACCCACCACATCGGCGCCCATGGCCACTGCGCGCTCCATCAGTTGGCGCCCGTCAGGGTAGGACTCGATCCCTTCCTGGGGAAACGCCACTATCTGCAGATCGATCAGGTGGCGCGCTTCCTCGCGCACTTCGAGCATCGCCCTGAGCGCACCCAGGGTCGGATCGGTGACATCAATGTGCGTGCGCACGTGCTGGATACCGTGCTCGGCGAGCATGCCGATGGTGATCAGGGCGCGCTGCTTGGTGTCTTCGTGGGTGATGCTCGCCTTGCGTTGGCCCCAGCGTTCGATGCCTTCGAACAGCGTGCCGCTCATGTTCCATTGCGGATCACCGGCCGTGAGGGTGGCATCCAGGTGAATGTGCGGCTCGACCAGCGGCGCTATCAGCAAGTGCCCCTGTGCGTCGATGTCATCACCCTGCGCCTGGACCTTGTCGGTTTGCGCCTGCACCGCTGCAATGCGGGCGCCGCTGCAGGTGACGGTGTGCAGGCCTTCGGTCTTGCGCAACCTGGCGTTGATGATCTTCATGGAGGCACCCTTTGTGTAAAAGCCGATGACCAATGTTGCCATAGTTGTCGGCCGGCTCCCGGAAAAAAACTGCGGCGCGGCGCGCGGGTGGCGGTCACGCAGGCGTCGTGAACAGCTCGCGGCGTGCACCTTCGGTGATGGCCACGATGCCGGGATGCTTGACCTTGCGCTCCACCGAAATCACGTAGAACGACTCGGTGACGGCTTCGGTCTGCCCGATCAGCCGCACCTGGTACTGGGTCATGATTTCATCGGCAATGACACTGGGCGCGATGAAGATGCCGCTGCCCGACTGCCCGAAGGCCTGCATCAACGCACTGTCGTCGAACTCGCCGACGACTCGCGGCAGCAGGCCCTGATCGCCGAACCAGCGCATCAGCCGACTGCGCAGCACGCTCTCCTGACCAGGAATGAGCAGCGGTGCGCCGTGCAGGCATTGCGGGAAGTCACCACCATGGCGCGCGGCCAACTGCTCGGTGGCGAAGAAGCTGATGCCGCACTCGCCCAGCTTCTGGCTGTAGCCTTTGATGTCCAGGTGTGATGGCATCGGACTGTCGGAGATGACCATGTCCAGACGCTGGATCGCCAGGTCCGCCAGCAGCCGTTCCAACTTGTCTTCGCGGCAGGTAATGCGCAGCGGTTCGCTCAGTTCCATGGTCGGTGCAATCAGCCGATAGACGATCGACTTGGGTACCACATCCGCCACGCCCACCCGAAAAGGGATCTGTTCCTCATCGGGTTGGGTCCGCAGCACCGCCTCCAGTTCTCCGCCAATCTGAAACATCCGCTCGGCATAGGGCAGGGCCTGGCGGCCAGCCTCGGTCAGCTCCAGGTGCCTGCCAACACGCCGAAACAATTTCACGCAGAACGTTTCTTCAAGCAGGCTGATCTGACCGCTAATGGTTTGTGCGGTGAGGTTGAGTTGCTCACTGGCACGCACGATGCTTCCGGTGCGCGCAACGACCCAGAAATAGTGAAGCTGACGATAATTGAGCACGGCGACCTACACTTCGTAAAAACCGAAGTGTAACTGGTAAAAATACGAATTTTCCAGAGGTGTCCGTGTCTCTAGAATGCCTCGCTAGCAAAGAGCCAGTAGTTGGGGCTTGCTAGCGTGCGCGGCACCAGCCGAGCCTCTCCAGACATTCAGCGAACCGTGATAAGGGCAGGAACGATACATGGAATACCTACTGGAACTGGCTTCAAGCCCCACCGCCTGGGTGGCATTGGTGACCCTGGTGATCATGGAAGTCGTGCTGGGCATCGACAACCTGATATTCATCTCGATTCTGACCAACAAGCTGCCCAAGGAAATTCAGGCCAAGGCACGCCGTATCGGTATCAGCATGGCGCTGATCCTGCGCCTGGGCCTGCTGAGCACCGTGGCTTACATCGTCCAGCTGACCGAGCCGGTTTTCTCCGTGCTGGATCACTGGTTCTCGTGGAAGGACGTTATTCTGATCGCCGGTGGCTTGTTCCTGTTGTGGAAAGCGACCAAGGAAATCCACCACACCGTGGACCCGGTCGACCAGGAAGAAGCGAAGATCGGCGACAAGGTCACCATGAGCTTCGCTTCGGCGATCGGTCAGATCCTTGTGCTGGACCTGGTGTTCTCCATCGACAGCATCATCACCGCCGTAGGCATGACCGAGCATTTACCGATCATGATCATCGCCGTGGTCAGCGCCGTCATCGTGATGCTGGTGGCTGCTGAGCCTTTGGCCAAGTTCATCAACGACAACCCAACGGTAGTCATGCTGGCCCTGGGCTTCCTGATCATGATCGGCATGACGCTGATCGCCGAAGGCTTCGGTGCACATGTGCCTAAAGGCTATATCTACGCAGCGATGGCGTTCTCGGCAACGATCGAGGGCTTGAACATGTGGTCGCGAAGGTCCAAGCAGCGCAAGCTGGCGGCCAATCGCGAGGTGTAAAGGCGGCAGACAAAGCGAGGGGGCATGGATGCCCCCTTTTTTCGCCTGTGTATTTTGGCTGGCTTGACGTCTTGTACCGACGAGTCAGACGTGCTGAGGCGCCCCGGTACGACGAGGTGCAGCGGGCGCAGAGCGCTTGGTTACCTGGGGCTGCGCCTGCGGCTGTGAATGCTGGTGGCGGCGGGCAATTCGCAGCACGCCCCAGAGCATGGCGGCCGCCACGGCCATCCAGCCGGCGATCAGGCCGAAGATTGTCATTGCAAGGCTCATCACTACCTCCATTGCTTTCGCGTCTTCTAGGTCACGTAATAAATGACCTTGAGGGTCTGCGTGCGTTTCAACCTATTGACGAAAGGTCATTTGCGTGAGTCGGTCGGGCCTGTGCGGCCGCCCATTCTTCAGCCGCTATACCGCTGGCTGCGGGAAATCTATGATGGCCGTTCCGGCGGCACGCTGTGTGGCGCCACGGAGCAAGGGAATACGATGCAGCCCAGATCTAACGTCGTGGCCGGTCTACTGCTGATGTGCAGTCTGGTAGCAGGCCTGGCTGGTTGCGCTAGCAACAACGGCCCGGCACTGCCTGGCCTGGCGGACCGAGTGGAGCTCAACGGTGTACCGTTCTATAGGGGCAACGCCAATCAAAGCGGCTCGATGGTGCTGGCCAGCATGCTCTCGCAACAAGGCATTACCATTACACCCGGGTTGCTCGATCCGGCGCTGAAACTGCCCGGTGAAACCGATCGCCTGCAGCAGAACATCACGCGGGTAGCCCGCGAGTATGGCTTGCTGGTGTATGCGCTCGATCCGCAGCTTAATGCGTTGCTGACTCAAGTGGCGGCGGGTAACCCGGTGTTGCTGCGCTACAGCGAAGGCTCGGCGTTCTGGTCGCAACCGCGGTATGCACTGCTGGTGGGTTATGACCGATTCAAGCGGCACGTTTTGCTGCGCTCGGGGATGAACCGACGGCTGCCGATGGATTTCGACAGCTTCGATTCGGCGTGGAAGAGCGCCGGCGCCTGGGCCATCTTGGTACAGCAGCCCAACCAACTGCCGGCCAAGGTCGATCGCCAGCGCTGGTTGGACGCAGCCCGCGAGACCGCTGCTGCCGGCCAGGAACCCGCCGCCGCCCGCGCCCGCAAAGCCCTCGGCTCCTGAACGCTTCCCGTGGGAGCGGTCATCGGCCGCGAAGGGGGCGCCGCGGTATGCCTGGAGGATCACGGTGGCCCTTTCGCGGCCACGGACCGCTCCCACATGGGGTAGCGGGTTACCCGTAGGAGCGGTCATCGGCCGCGAAAGGGGCGCCGCGGTGTGACAGGCAAAGCGCCTATACCGCCGACGCGGCTTGCGCCGCTGCTACAGGGGATCGCGGTGCCTGTAGCAGCGGCGCGAGCCGCGTCCGGGGGACGCCGCAGGATTTCAGGCTGCTCGCGCTTCGATCAAAACCCCAGGCGATCGCGCAGGCTGTAATACCAGGCGCCCAGTTGTGTCAGCGGCGCGCCAAAGGTGCGGCCGCCGGGGAAGGGATAATGTGGCAGATCGGCAAAAGCATCGAAGCGCTCGGCCTGGCCGCTCAGCGCCTCGGCGAGCACTTTGCCCGCCAGATGGGTGTAGGTCACCCCATGGCCGCTGCAACCCTGAGAGTAATAGATGTTGTCGCCCAGGCGGCCCATCTGCGGCAGCCTCGACAAGGTCAGCAGGAAGTTGCCCGTCCAGGCGTAGTCGATCTTCACCTGCGCCAGCTGCGGGAACGCCTTGAGCATCTTCGGCCGGATGATCGCTTCGATGTTGGCTGGATCCCGTGCGCCATACACCACGCCACCGCCGAAAATCAGGCGCTTGTCGGCGGTCAGGCGGTAGTAGTCGAGTAGATAGTTGCAGTCTTCCACACAGTAGTCCTGCGGCAGCAGGCTGCGTGCCAGCGCTTCTCCCAAGGGTTCCGTGGCGATCACCTGAGTGCCGCAGGGCATGGACTTCGCGGCCAGTTCAGGCACCAGCTCGCCCAGGTACGCATTGCCGGCAACGATGACGAATTTTGCCCGCACCAGGCCCTGAGCGGTATGCACGACTGGATTGGCGCCACGCTCGATACGCAGGGCCGGCGACTGTTCATGGATGCGCCCGCCCAGCGACTCGACCGCGGCCGCTTCGCCCAACGCCAGGTTCAATGGATGGATATGCCCGCCACTGACATCCAGCAGACCGCCCACGTACTGCTGGCAATCGACGACCTGACGGATGCGGCCCTGATCCATCAGCTCCAGCTGGGTATGCCCGTAACGTTCCCACAGGCGCTGTTGACCCTCCAGGTGCTTCATCTGTTTGACCGTCAGCGCAGCGAAAACGCCGCCGTTCTTCAAGTCGCAATTGATCCCGTAGCGTGTCACTCGCTCACGGATGATTCGTGCGCCCTCGAAGGCCATGTCGCCGAGCAACCGCGCCTGTTCGGCACCGACGCTGCGTTCGATCACATCCAGATCGCGGCTGTAGCTGTTGACGATCTGCCCACCGTTGCGCCCCGAAGCACCGAAGCCGACCTTGGCCGCCTCCAGCACACAAACGCTGAAACCGCGCTCGAGCAGAAACAGCGCACTGGACAGCCCGGTATAGCCTGCGCCGATGATGCACACATCCGCTTCCACGTCGTCCTGAAGGGCAGGGCGAGGCGGCGCCGCGTTGGCAGACGCGGCGTAGAAGGACGGGGGATATTGCATGCTGGACATCGGGCAACCTCGGCTGGGTGGATTTCGCCTGTGCCGGGATGCTAACGCAGTTGCCCATACCTCACCAGCGCGTCGAATTCACGACTGCCAAAAATAATTCCGCTTTTCATAGGGTTAGCGAAAAAAAGGAGTTGACAGGCAATCCCGAATCCGTAGAATGCCGCCTCACAGCAGGCACGTAGCTCAGTTGGTTAGAGCACCACCTTGACATGGTGGGGGTCGTTGGTTCGAGTCCAATCGCGCCTACCAAACAAAATCCGCTCTGCTGGGCGGTCTTCAAAGGCTCACCGAAAGGTGGGCCTTTTTTGCGTTCAATGGGTTATATGCTCGAGACGCTCGATGAGGTTGGCCAGTTCTGCACTGCGCTGTTCGAGGTCAGCGAGCACCTGGTGAACTTCCGCACCCACGCCGGGCCGGTGCAAGCAGCGCCTCACATCGTCCAAAGCACCTGCATACGCCTGCTGGTGATGGTGGAGACGCATCAGATACAAAGCCAGTAGATCGTGCTCGACCATTGCGGCTACCTCATTGCGGATGGCTGCAGCCTGTCAATGCCTGATGCCCGATGCCGCAGATTCAGGTCAACGGCCGCCACTGCACGTCACGCAGCCCGCGGCGTTCGACATGCCTTCTAAGCTGCGCCGCATGTTCCGCCGGGTTGGTGCCGCCGTAGACCAGCCCGATGCCCGAGTGCAGCGCGGCGTAGTACCAGGCATCGGCATCGCTCATGTGCGTATCACGCTGCTGAAAGCGCCTGGCCTCACCGTTGAGGACGTAGCGAATCTCGTAGTCCGTGAACCGGCTTGTCATAGTTTACTCCCGTGTTACCGGGCATCAGACATGCAGGCCATTGGCCAGTTCCGTAGTGATGGCAAAAAACTACTATTGATCGTTTGGATATCGGTTCGCCAAGGCGGGCTTCATGTCACCCTGGCGTACTGCCGGACTGATGCTCAATACTCAGCTGGGCTCGGTAGACGCATCGGCGCCGTCGATGTCCGGATCGTCCGGGAGCACTTCGGGCTCGCCGTCATCGGCGTCGTTCAGCGCGGCGCCGTCACTGTGCACCTCATCGTCAAGAGGTGATTCCCCGGCCTGGCCGATAAGCGGGATGGGATCGAGATCGATAGTCATGGCATGCCTCGCAGGTTGAAGTGGGTGTCATGCTTTCGAGGCGTGATCGGCGAGCAGGGTTCGATCGAGCTTGAGACCGTCGGTCATGTCACAGTTCGACGGCATTGAATTCGCAATAGTCTTCCCAGCTCAGGCCCAGTGCGTCCGCCACTTCCTGGTCAACCTCCAGGCGCATGGTCTTGAGTTCTTCCGGGCTTTGCGCGATCAACTGCAGCGCCAACTCCCACGGTTCCAGGCCCTGAGCCTGGGCTTCATCCTCGAACGCCCACTGCACCTGTTCCGCTTGCTCGCGGCTGTCGAGCACCTGAATCTCCTCGCGCAATTCGGGGTGGGCGTCGAGGAATATCGCCAATGCGGCTGAGTTGCGGTCTTCTTTGGCGATCATGTCGGGGCCCTGCTGGCTATTCGAAAAGGTAAGGATTGCATGATGCCACGACGTGGCCGAGCCGTCAGCGGCGGTCGATGCGCAGACAGGCGCCGGCAGCGTGGATAGTGATAAAATCGCCGCCTCGAATTCTGGAGGTAGCCGTGTGCGCAAGTTGATGATGGTGATGGCAATGCTGACGTTGGCCGGTTGCGGTACCGCGTTCGAAAAAGCCCATGAGGCGGTGTCGCAGTTGTTGGAGAACCCCAAGACGGCGCGCTTCACCAACGTTCGCACCACCGATCAGGGCAACTACTGTGGACAGGTAAAGGGTAAGAACGCCCAGGGCGTCTACGGACCTTATCGCAGCTACGCGGCCGTTCCCCATGGTGATCAGTTCGAAGTGGTCATCGACAACGACGGCAACGACCCTCGCGTGCGCGAAGTGTGCGGCAGCGCAGAGGAACTGCTGGCGCCGGTCGATGTGGCCGAACAGCCAGGGCAGCGCTGGGAAGTGCGCATCGTTTCGGGTCGCAACATGGGCTCGGTCACCGATATGGCGGCGCGGCTGGTGGAAAACGGCTTCGTTGCCAGCTTCATTCAGCGTGACGGCCAGACCCTCGTCTACCTAGGGCCGTTCGACAGCCGGGCCGAGGCCGACAAGGAGCGCGCTCGGCTGATGGGCTCGCGCGGCATCGAATCGGTGGTGATGCCGTTCAGCGAAGCTGACAAACCCTGAAGCGCGGTTGCAATTCAGGGCGTGCCGGGTTCAGCCGCAGGCCTTGAGGTCCACCGGTCCGACGAAGGCGTTGCCGTGGCCCATCACGCAGGCCACCTGCTGGTTGCGCTGGCGCTCCCAGACCTGCACCGGGTAGGTCTTGTCCCAGGCTTGGTACAGCTGGGTGTCCTGGCGCGAAAGGCGCAGCCCGTACTGTTTGCTCATGTACATGTAGGTGCGCGCGATCATCCCGCGGATCGAAGGCCGTGGCATGACCTTCTTGGCCTTGAAGTCGACCTGGGTCAGGCATGAGCCGTACTGCCCGCGTTGTTCGGGCAGCCAGCCGAAACTGAAGTTGCTGCGGTCGCCATTGATACTGTTATCTGCCCATTCGTTTTGTTGACAAGCATCGGATAGATGATATTTCACCATACTGAACAATAGGTTATGAATTTCCCGAAGATTGAGTTTCTTGATGCAGTGCTGTCAACATTGACACATTCTTTTTGAGTCACTTCAGATTTCTGTGGCGCTGGATCTTTTGTCGGGGGGGACTTGTCTCGCCGCGCTGGAGTGTCGAAGGCGGGGGTTATATGTCGCTTGATCCGCTCAAAGCGCTAAGCGTTTTGTCCTGTCGGACAGGAACTGACAATGCTTCGTGTTTAAAGCATCTACGAGCGAGACAGCGCCTATCTTGATCCCTGAGGAAATCGGCGCTAGCTATGGAGTAGTAATGGCTCCACTAGGCATCAAAGTGTCGAGGAGCTTAAAAAATGAGCAGCCCAGATCCCGCTGGCCCACGGGCCTAATGTCAATCTGAAAGCGTACGGCGCCACAGTCGTCGCACCGTCGACTCAGGAATGTCAAGCCGCCTGGAGGCCTCTGCTTGGGTAGCACCCTCGGATTTCAGTTCTTGGACGGCCATCCACCTCTTTTTGGCTTGGGATACATTGAGCGGCATTGTGTCCTGTGGCTCCGTTGGCAGCGTAATATCGGCCAAGCCCATCGCCTCTATCTCGTTCAGTGACGCGAGCAATATTTCCCTAGTAGAACGCTGATCATAAGAAGCCATAGTCATCGCTAGAAGCGTGGTGGGGCTGACCTGAAGACCAGTTGCCAGTGCATAGCTTGTATCTACCGAAACAGAGCTCTTGGCTAGCTCAATCTTGCTGACAGTTGTCTGATCCACATGCTCGGACATAGCGGCTTGGGATAGCCCTTTCCGCACGCGCAGCAGTTGGAGCACTGCCGCGAAGGAATAGCGCAGCGACATAAGTGTTTCCCAAAAACTAAACCGTATGCCGCGTTTGCGTGACGCCAAGCAAACGTCTATAGTCGTATATGTGGCGGATCTCCAGATAGACCTAATGTTTTATGGATATTGCTTAGCTGAAGCGAGGGTGATGGATGGTTCATCGGAAAGCGATCAGCGACGGCTTCCTCGTCCGGTTAAATGTGACTGCGGGGACGTCCAGGCATCCAAGATACAGTTAGAACTCGCCGGCCTGAGATGCCCTATTTGAGCTCACGATTGAGCCATACTCCTCAGGTAAGACCGCTGGGAGCGATCGGGGCAACAGTGACAGATAAATGAGGGTAAATAGATGTTCCGCACATTAGACGAGCACCAAGCCGGCATCCCCGGAATGCTCGGAGAAGGCCTCTCCCACTGGCACGAAGTTTCCCGGGTGCTAAAAACACATTGGTACCACGTTACGTTGAGGGGGCAGCACGATGGACGCTCGATCGAACTCTCATTGATGGTAGATAGCGAACCTTGGCTCCAAAAGCTACTTGTTTCTCAAGATGAAGACGCCGGGATCATCGACATTCAGGTGATGACGCCGTCTTGGATGAATGGCGGGAAGAGATGGCAGATGGAGCCTTTAGCCAAGGTCACTCACGGCGAGGACAAAGCGGGTTGCAGCGTTTTTCTGATCGAAGTCGAAAGCGGTGCGACCTACCATACTTCACACAACCCGGGCTTTAGTAGCAATTTGCTAACAAACCTTCGACCAATTTTCCGCTCGAGCATGATCAAAGCTGCCTAGGGAATACCAAAAAATGCGCATGAAATCAGCAGACATGGTTGCGTGGCAGATTCCTGGTAAAAGCCTTTACGACGGACGCAGAACCCATGAAGACTCAGACGAACAACAATATTGACCTCATGTTTTACAGTAAGCGCCACACCTGCTTCGACCTCAGACGCCTAGTCAAGGCGAAGGAACAGGCATTCTCTGCTCCCGTCACGGCCTACCTCTGCGGGGTGTTCATTACCTCGCGTACTGGCGTTGGCATTGTTTTCGATCACGTACGTCGAAAAGCGAACGGCTTATTCGAAGATGGCCACTTGATCCGGACATCCGACGTAGTGTCAGTGGAGAAAGAAGGGCGATTCTGGGTTATGACTACCGACAACTCTCGCTATGTGATTGCTACATTTCAGCGCGAAAATGGCCGGGGGAGCCTGCGTGAATTTCGGCGCTTGTCGAATGGGCAGCACCATGTTTCTCCGCACAAGCTCCATTGATACCCTTTTAGCCGCTTGAGGTAAGGACATGCTCATCAAAAAAGGGGAGGTTCTGACGATTGCCTCAGGTATTTACGAAGGGTATGACCGATCAGGCCCGTTCGTTGCTACTCAAGATTTTGATTTAGCGACATTTGTGGCATCGGCAAAAGCTACCATTGAAGAGCCTTGGGAGGTGGCTGGTCTGATGTATGAGATTCCAAGGATGCTCTATGCGCAAGGCCTGCTGGCCAAGCAACCGTGCCGCAGAATCTATTTTGAGGGAATGATGGATTTTGAGCTCGGTGAAGAAAAGGACGATTTTCCATGATACCAGGCGATGTTCAACTTAATATGTTGGGATCATTTAGTTGCGAAGACCTTGTCCGGCTTGGTCTCGTTAAGCCAAAAGCTCAAGAGTCGCTCTTGAGCGCCTTAGATCTGGTCAAGAATTTCGAGTACGACATTCATGCACCGTTGCTACAAGAGAACGAGTGATGAAGTGGGGCAAATTCCATGGCCCCAGTCATCTACCGGGTTACATCCCTGCCGCGCTTTAGGCGGGAGGTGGATACCCTTTCATGCCATTAGGCGGCCCAAGGTACTTGGATGGGTTCAACCATCAAAACCTTGATTTTCTGCTTCGGACACGTGATTTCATCATCGCTTTCTACGTAGTTTCGGCCGCCTTCATAGGCTGCTTCGATATCTCTAATGGAGCTGCATCCCAAGTATGCGTAGGCTCGAGTGTCGATGATTTCGTGCTTGATCGTACTCAACGTAGAACCGTCGCCCAGAGCAATTGATTTCACGGTGATATCAACACTGACGTAACTTACAAGAAATTTCATAACTGCCCCAAAGCACAATGTTTTTCTAGTTCGATAATCGTGGGCGTCGTGCACGCCGTGATTCTTGACGAATTTCGGAAAGAGTTCAAGAGGCCAGTAATAATAATCCTTGAGTCATTCCTCACCAGTGAGACTTCTTAAATCTCACTGGTGAGGAATGATCGCAAAGTGAAAAGCTGAATTCTAGTCAGCCCGCTTTGGTTTATCCAACCCTGATCGCTGAGGCACTCAATTCAAAAGTTGTAAGTTTCGCAGGGTAGGATGCGTTGAGGAGGGAAGCTTTACTGCTCTTGCGGCGGCGACTCAGCTTGAGATGAGCTGGATGAATTATCCAAGTGGGCTACATCGATTTAACTGAGATAACTTCTACGTACCTGTATTTCTTCCTCGCCGCCTTCGTTGCCTCTTGCTCTGCCAGCAAGGTGCTCAAGGTGTCAGCCTCATGAGTCATCTCAAACGTCTCGCCTTCATACTCATTTCCGACCCGGAGCGTGACCTTCAGTCTCGGAGTGAACGCTTTCGCGGCTTTCTTCTTCACCAGGGGTTTGCTAACCGGCAGAATCACCGCTTCTGGAACGTGCCCCTGATTGACGGGTGCGTTGATTGGCTCGGGCTCATCTACATCGCCGAAAAGGGCACGGCGCATCTCTTCTTCTGTCAATTTTGGGTTCATGGACGGTCTCAAAAATTTGCGTTTGCTGCACATTCCATTCTAGCAGCACCGCTGGTGGCTATTAAGAACTGGTCATCTGGTCGAAGCGCCCATAAACGCTGAGAACCTACATAGTAGGGCATGCTGCTCTGCGGTCAGCTGTCATTTCCCAGCTCAATTTGCGTCTCGAACCTCCGGGCCTCCATGATCACGCTTCTGATGATTCTGGGCCGCGCCCTCGGTTTTACGAATGCCTCACATAGGGGCTGGCCAACAGCCTAGAACAGAATCAGGTTTGAACAACGGCGGGCACTCGAAAAAAATCTGGGGTTTGCTAGGGGGTTGAGTTCTGCATACTCCCGACTGCTATTGACGCCAACGGGTAAGCTAATGCAGATTTGCTTAGCCCTAATGATTATTGAGCGTGCGCTGAGCTACGTTTGGAGAGTGCAGGATGCTGACCCCGGCGAAATATTGGAGAGTTGCTTGTCATCTCGACACAGAGACTCTGCAACCCGCATCATCGTTTTCTTTGCCGAATGAGCTAGCTAGCCAAAAATCCCCTCCCGCAGTCGGTCATGGCATCACCATCGCTGCCTACGACGCCACGACGCAAACGGGAGTTCTCCGATGGATAGGTGTCATCACTGGAGTATCAGGCTCAATCCGCGAAGTCGACTGGAAACCAACATCTGCAGAAATCTGGGTTGATACTGGTGCAGGTCGAGGGCGATGGAGCAGTGGAGCATTTGGCTTCGCGCCGTCAAAAATTGCTGACTATGGTCTACATGAACTATGGAGCGGCAGCTTTCCGGAAATGGAGCTTCGTACTACAGCCACTATGTCCGAAAGGCCAAAAAAAGCGTTGAAGCCCCGAACCAGTTCTGTCGACTCCGGCAGGCTGAATCCCATTGAAGTAATCGGCGACCCGATGACTGGGGCGAAGTCGGGTGTTGTCTACCTATTAAAATCGGCTTACGGATACAAGGTAGGCAGAACGCGTAATATTCCCAACCGAATGCGGGCTTTCGGCGCGAAACTGCCGTTCATTTATACGATTCCGTTATGCGCCTGGTTTGACGATTGTCACATCGCAGAAGCCCGTTACCACGCGCGCTTTGCCAGCAAGCGAATCAACGGAGAATGGTTTGATTTAGACGATGGGGACATTGAGTCAATTAGGAGGCGAGCATGAACCTCAGAGTAATATACTTACTCAGACCTCAGTTTCTGCTCTCGCTTATTGACTGTTAAGAGGTAGCAGCATCTGCCCCCAGTAGCATTCCCCATCAGGGGAGCATCGCATTGGATAGGAGGAGGTCGAAGACTCAGGAATTGGGACGTCGAGTCCCTCAAGATTTCTTGTGAACTGCGAAGAGATGCTCGGGAGCGAAATAAATTTTGCCGCGCGCACGGGTGCAAGCCACATACAGCTTGTTTTTGGTTCTAGGCTTCATTTTATACAGCTGCCCATTTTCGTACTGCTGCCATTGAGTTTTGCTCAAGATAATGCATACGTCCTCGTAGTGGTCTAGACCCTTGCATGCCCCCCAGTTATTTGAATGGCATTCGTAGCGGTGATGCGTATCGTAGAACAGTTTTACAGTGTTATTGTCGCTGCGGACAAAGTCAGCGAAAGTCTGATCATGGATCTTGATTATTCCGGTGTGGCGTTCATTAGTAGGGTATATTTCGATCTTGAGGTTTTCCCTGATGAAGTCGCAAACTGTCGTCCCGCATCTCCAGCTAGCCTTAAGTGTTTCCTTGTTGACCTTGTATCCCGCTGTCGCAAATCGCTTTTCATATTTGACTATGTCGTTATGAAGGCTGCAGTTAATTCTCCCATCTCGGCTGGTATCGAAGGTATGTTGATAAAAGTCACCGACGAAAAGCATTTCTATTTTGGCGGGTGATAGAGCCATTAAAAAATTAAAGTCATTCGCGGCGAAGTCTTGAACCTCATCAATGAAGATTTGATCATAGAATCGTTCCAAACGGTTTATGACGTCAGCGTATGATTTGGTTTGATCGAGAAATTTTGCAAGCCTGTTATAGTAGAGCCGTCCAGTGGAGTGACGGTAGTGAGACATTTTATCTTTGGCCCGCGTTACCGATTCGGCAGGCAGCTTAAGGTATAGACCTTTGGTTCTCATTTTCTGCTGGAGCAGGGGGCGGTAACAGAAACCATGCAGAAATGAGAAATAGGTCATAACGCTGATGTGGCTCGGCATGTACCCAAATTTTTCCATCACCTTGTTCCGGAGATGCTTGTAGTTGTTTTCAGTGTAGGTAATGAGAATGGCACGTTTGCCGGCGTTCAGCCTGTTGACAATCTCGCTAGTTTTCCCAGATCCAGCGACTGCAAAAATCACTTTCTTATCCATGATACAGCCTCCTTGATATAGTCAGGAGCAGTTAGGCTTTGATGATTGTCTTCAAGCAACGCGAAGGCCGCCTCTGCTTTATTCTTCAACATGTAGTCCTGAACGCTAAGCGTCTTTCGATCCTTGCCAAAAAGTTTGTCGCAGATTTCCTTGTTGTCTAGATACAGGCCGACTTCGAATGTATAGCGCTGGCTATCCTTGTCAGAGAAAATTTTGGCGCTTTCGGAGGTGTGGCCTTCGTAATTTTCTACGCAATTCTGTTCATAGTTTTTGTCGTTGTCCCGGATTGCTGCGACTTTTATGTTCAAAAGATTCGCTAGTTCAAGATAGCGCTTGAAGCTAGTGCCGCCAATAGAAACTATGTGAACTTGGTCGCCTTGGGGTGTTCCCCCTCCAGAGATGCGATTGTAGAATTGTTCCATCAGAATAAACTCAGCGTCACCCTCGACCAAAATTACCTTCTTAGACAGCGCAAACTCCAGCACATTATTATCGGGAGCTTTCATAAAGAATCCTGCGGTCTTAGGAGAAAGCTTTTTCAGTCGACCCGTATTTTGAAGAGTTCCCAGCAGAAGTGCGTTACGCAGGTCGAGCCTAGAGCAGATGTGGCTGCTATGGGTGGCAATAAAAAGCTGTGTTGATCCGGTGTGAGCGAGCTGTTCCACCAACCTTTTCATATTGGTGTGGCTGAGGTGATTCTCTGGCTCCTCAAGCAGTAGTACATCAAGGCCTCCTTGCACGTCGCGTCGACCCAAAGCGAACTCGGTTTTGATAAAGCACTGAGCGCCTTTGCCTCGATTCTCAATCGATATCCCGTCCTGAGTAATGACCAAGTCTGTTTCTAAACTCGCCCGAGTGCTACTGCGGATGCCGAACTCATAGGGAGGAAGCTTCTTGTTGACCTCACTTAGCTGTTTGTCCCGGAAGCCTTCCTTGCCCCTTCTGTAAAGGTTCTCGAGTCGGTGTCTGTCGGCAATTTCTGTATGAAGGCCGAAGACCGCTCGTGTGTACTCTTTGGCGGCATATTCACTATCGATCCGGGAACTGTCCAGGTGAAGATGCTTGAGCGGACGCCGGTAGCTGTTGAACGGCTCTCCAGAAAAGGTATGGAATGTGACGGAGTAGTATTCAAAAGGAAAGTTTTGAGGGTCGTGCTCTAACATCTGTTCGATCGCGAGATGGTAGTCATCTGATACGGCGATTTTCATCCGTATGCCATCGTAATCGTCACCTATCTGGTTTTGTCGTCCATTGAAGTAAGGTTGATAACCCTCTTGCAGGAAAACGTCAACCATCACGACCGGTAAGTCTGAGAATTTTTTCTCGCTATCTAGGTAGGCTAGGACTGCTTGACGGTTAATGATCGCTTCTAGCCCAAGAGTTTCGACGCGGCTGCGGCTAGCGCTGTTCACTAGATCAATCGCGAGCAGCACGGTGCTTTTACCCGTTTCGTTATCCCCGATAAGCACATTCGTGCCAGGGTCAAAATCCATCTCGAGAGCAGGAAACTGCTTGAAGTTTTGGAGCATCAGTTTGGTGATAGCCGGCATCTCTAATCCTTAGTCATGACTTCCATGGCCTGGACACTTAAGCGCCCAGGTCAACGCGTGCTCCTTTGATGTCCTCGAATTGGCATCGCTCGACGAGGCGGGATCTGAAGCTGATAGCCTATTGATACCTAATTTCTCGGCTGTGATCGAGTGTGGAAAGCAAAGGACGTTGAAAATTGCTAGCGCCGCCACTGTGGAGGCGGGGAGCCGCTGGGCGAACCGGTTGAGCGCTTCGCCTCCAGACGTCCGGCGTTTGATCAGCGCCTGGTCTGCGTCAGTTGGTAGCCACTGCCCTTTTGCACTATTGCGATGCGGCGCTAGGCGTATGTGCAAGCCTAGAGGCACCTCGACGGTCGATTGGTTTCCCTAGACAGGGTCAGCTATCCTGATCCAGCGTTCTTTACCGTCTTCAGGTCGTTGGCCGCTATCAACCCAAGGAAGAATTATGTCAAAGGCAAAGCTCCCTCCAGAGTCCGAAGTAGTGTCTTGGCTAAAACAGATCATCGAGAATGAGGAACTGCTCGAGTTGATCCAAGGGCGAGAAGCGATCACTTCCTTGACGGATGCTGTTGTTCAGGAGCATTTCCTTCCCTCCTTTGGCATCGATTACATCTCTCGACGAGCCTCAGCTGAGGCGGCAAACTTTGTGCTGGGTCGCTTGAGTTTGCTAGAAATCATATCGATCAACACCAGCATTTCATTGACCACCGGAGAGGTGCTACGCCCGGACATTCTTTGTTTCAATCCTGAAACCAAAACGCTGGTGGTATTTGAGGTCAAGCGAGCGAGCGAAACTGAGCGCCAAACTGTCACTGAGCTAGCCGGGTACGAGCAGGAGCTTCGAAACATGCTTCCCTTCCTAGGCGGTTTCGACGTGTGCTTTGTAGTCGTAGCTGCTGACTGGTCAACACTTCTTGTCCATGCCGTCGGGAGTATGAACGCCTGGTCTGGTAAACAATGCTTGGCACTCAAGCTGATTAATGATGACTCTCGATTTGGCCTAGTGGCTCATCTTCCTGAGGCCTGGCACCTCACCGGTAGTACAAATCTCCCGGTAGAGGCACTTCCTTCAATTGATCTTTATCTGACTTACAAAGGTATCGACGAGGGTATTGACCAAGGGGAGGTCGATTCCGTCAGGGCAGATGACGCGGACGGAGTATGGCCTCCGAGGGTTGTTCTTACCGCCATGGATGTGATTTCACGGGCTGGGGATAGGGCTGGATCGCATGGTTTTATGATGCTTTGGCGTGACGTGAATAGCTTTGGACGTGGTCGGTGGTGCATTACCCTTGCGGCCATTGATCCTTACACAATGCACGCTTGGTGCCGAGACAATGGTCTGCCACAGAGAGGATCGGAAGCCGCAGCTTTTCTTCACGAGCGCAGAGGTGACCTCTTAGGGCAGACGCCCACAACTGTCTATGACATTGCTAAAGCTGCATTTCCGATACTCCAGGAACATTTTGATCCTGAGTTTGGTGGGGATTTCCATTGGCACCTGAAGACACGCCAGTACCGCCACAGAGCAGTACCAACAAGGTTTGATTTCTGGGGTAGCCTCGGCCAGCACGCCCGCGAATTCGTGTGCAATCCTGCTGTACGGAACAATTACATGCCCTTTGTAGGATTCAGCCAGTTGGATTGGACGGATCCCGCAGTTGCGATGCCGCTAGTGACGAACCTGTCACAGGGAAATCCGTTTCCAAGAGGGGTTATCAAGTGCAGCGACGCGTTTTTAGTCGGACGCGTGCTTGGGGATCTCTTAGGGGCAGCCTTCAACACTGCTCCTGACAAGGAGCTAGCGGCGAAGTTTGAGCCCCTGGTGGAGTGGGCTCAACTGGAGGCGCTGCGCTTCGCGATAGAGATGAAACAAATGTACGACATCACGGACGAAATAATTACGCCGATGCCCATGCTTTCTAGAGATCCAGCTAAGCGCATGCAGGCGACGGTGGAGCTAGCCCAATGGGTTAGCACGGATCTCATCAGTAAGCGGCATCCGTTCCATCAAGCATGCTTTGATCTAGGTTACCGACACGCTTGGCTATTCAACCTGCTGGCTGCGCAGCGCGCTGATCAGGCTGACCCGAGCGAGCATGAGGCAGCAGCATCAATCACCCGCAATATTGCCAAGGGGCTACTTTCTCGTGCGGAGGGTAGCCAAGGGCAAATGTTCCAATCCTCCGGTTTCGTAGATTTTATGGCTTTCCTTGAACCGCATTCTGCCAATGGGCTCGATCTGAGCGATGCGCAAAAAATGAATGAGGTGATTGAAGCTATCCCCACCTATGCGCTGCTGGCGGGGTTCCCAAAAGCTATCGTGGTTGGCGCAGATTCTATAATCCCCGTAGTCCTCCACAGGACTCGTGCGCCTTTCCCCGCCCGAGTTGATTGGGAATGGCTGAAGAGCGGCATCCTGGCATTGTTTGAAAGTGGAGATCATTGCCCTGCTATCGTTTTTAGCCAGGATGGAACGGTAGGCAGTTGTCGCTTGGTAGAGCCTTTCAGGCTCCTTTCCCCCATCAGTGATCCCAACGTGGAGGTATATGTCCTTGATGAGTCGTCTGCAGTGAATATTGCGATCAAAATGACTTGGAGCGAGGTGAAGGATTTCTATGCCAAGCGAACTCAGGAGTATGAGGCTCTAGAGTGATTGGGACTGTTCCAAGGTATGCCGCTGTTCGCAGTATGCTGAGGGTTGCTTGAAATCACACGAGAGTCTCAATGATCGTTTCCTTCTAGGATCTGCTCTAGTTTATCGAGCTGACACAGTTGAAGCATTTTGTAACATTGAGAAATACCCGGTATAAATCAGCTCTCCCTTGTCACATTTTTGCGCTCCTCTCCCAGAATGTGACGCCCATTCATGCCATCGCGTCATATACCCATTCGCCATCATCCCTATAATAAACTTATGAATTGCGCTTGATAATGATTCTTCCTGCGGCGAAGGCCGACAGATCGAATGATTGAAGGAAGCGTTCATGACTCTCAAACTCAAAGCGTCTCTTATTCTGGCAACCTCGGGAATTTTCACCTCCCTTTCGACGGGCGCGAATGCGGCCTCGCAGGCCCAAGCAGCAGATGCGTTTGACCTAATTCCTGAACGCCCCTCCAGTGTCTACGTGGATACGACTGCAACGAGCTGGTTACAGGTGTGACTGTGATCGCTTTGGCCGTGATTGGGCGCTTATCAGCATCGTCAGGACTTGATCAAACACGCCTCTGTCACAGTCTCGATGGACGAGCTGATGGCACTGAGCTATGTTCGCTTGCAAGATAAGCGCGAGACCGCGCAATGCCTCGAGAAAGGAATCTATGCGATGATTTGTAAGCGTCTGCCGAACACATCTTGTACCAGCCCGTTTGGTGTAGACAGACGCTCGAAACACCCTGTCGAGGCTATCGCGCTATTCGGTTTCGATGGCAGCTTGCTCCCCCTATGCTCTTGACTCGTCTAGGAGCAGCAACCAGAGCGAACCCCAGCAGCGGGTTCAAAAAGTGACTCAACAATCGTGCAGTCTGGAGTGTTTGAACCTAGGCATGTTGACTCACACATACTTGCCATTGAGAGCAGCTCTACCCGGATTTGCTGAAGCTTTGCTACCTTCGACTCTACTTCCGCTAGGTGCTTTTTGACCACAGAAAGCGCGTCAGCGCACGGACGATCAGCATCTGCTGCGAGCGCGATGAGTTCTCGGATATCTTCGAGCGGGAAACCCAATTCACGATTCTGCCGGATGAAGACGAGTCTTGATCGATGCTTTTCAGTATAGATTCGATGCCGCCCAGCCGACCGCAGGGCGGGAGGTAGAAGGCCTATTTTCTCGTAGTAGCGAATCGTTTCAATGTGGCAACCCGTTGATTTCGACAGCGCCCCGATTCCTGACATGCAAATTCTCCAAGCATTTTCTTGAACCTGTAGTAGCTACAGATATTAACCTGTCTTCAGAAAATAACTTCACGCGCTTGAAGGGCATTTTGTGGACAGAGAACAGCTAGAGACGAACCAGATTCCCATTTACTTCATCGCGGTCATTGTCGCGGCCCTCGGAGGCCTGCTCGCCCCCAATGCGTCTGAAGCATTAGGGTTGACGGTGACACCCACCATCGCAGTGCTGATGTACGCCATGTTTCTACAGATCCCGTTCTTGGATCTCCGTAATGGCCTCGCAAATAAGCGTTTCATGGCGGCGCTGCTCACAGCCAACTTCGTGGCAATCCCCTTGCTGGTTTGGGCATTGACGATGGGGATAACCAATCACCCGGCGATTTTGGTGGGTGCCCTGTTGGTCTTGCTGACGCCTTGTATCGACTATGTGGTGGTTTTTACCCACATCGGTAAAGGCGACTCCAAACTCACTCTGGCGGCCACCCCATTGCTTCTTTTGATGCAGCTTGTGCTGCTGCCGGTGTACCTGACCTTCATGCTGGGTAACGACTCAGCAGTGGTCATTTCTATAGGCCCATTTGTTGAGGCCTTTGTGATGCTGATCGCTTTGCCTTTGATCTTAGCGGTAGCAACAGCTGCCGGGGCAAAGAGATCACGCATCGTTGAAAGCTGGAACAACGCATGGGCCTGGATGCCTGTACCGGCTATGGCGGCTGTATTGGTCGTAGTGATCGGCTCTCAGATTTCAACGGTGGTCAGAGACATGGACAAGCTGCTGCCTGTTATTCCCGCCTACATTGGTTTCATGCTCTTGGCACCAGTGGTAGGTGCGCTGGTGGCTCGGGCGTTTAAGTTACCGGCCAGCACGGCAAGATCAGTCGCTTTCAGCAGCTCGACACGAAACTCATTAGTGGTTCTGCCATTGGCATTGGCCTTGCCCGAGGAAATCAGAGGGCTCGCTGCGGCAGCAGTCATTACTCAAACGCTGATTGAGTTGGTCAGCGAACTAATTTACATCCGAGCAATTCCTGCTTTGGTGTGGCGCAAAATGTAGATGCCAGGGCAGACACCCTGCGCGATTAAACAGGCGCCCACATGTGCGGCAGCAGCTTGTTAATCTCACTCGCGCGCTGCGTCGGCAGGCGCATGAGAACATCCTTTAGATAGGCGTACGGATCATGGCCATTCAGCCGCGCTGACTGGATCAGGCTCATGATCGCCGCAGCCCGTTTTCCGCTGCGCAGCGACCCGGCGAAGAGCCAGTTCTTGCGCCCAAGAGCCCATGGCCGGATCTGGTTCTCCGCCCAATTATTATCAATGGGAACCGCCCCGTCATTGAGGTAGCGCGACAGCGCTGCCCAGCGTTTAAAGCTGTAATCGAGTGCTCTGCTGATGGCCGAACCTTCGGGCACAAGATCACGCTGCGCGATCATCCAGGCATGCAGCCTGTCCATCACCGGTACGGCTTTTTCTTGCCGTATTCGGCGCCGTAAATCCGGCTCCAGGTCTCTGACTTCTCTTTCGATTTCGTACAACAACTGGATATAGCGCAGGGCTTGCTCGGCGAGCGTGCTTTTATTCGTAGCGTGCAGTTCGAAGAACTTGCGCCGTGTATGGGCCATGCAGCCGATCTCTGTCACGCCGAGTTCAAAGCTGGCCTTGTAGCCGCCAAAATCGTCGCAGACCAACTTGCCCTTCCAGTCCTGAAGGAAGTTGCGAGCATGCTCTCCGGCGCGACTGGAGCTGAAGTCATAAACCACCGCTGCCACATCCGAGAACTGGCTGGTAGCGTAGGCCCACACATAGGAGCGATGGGTTTTCTTTGTTCCCGGCATGAGCATCTGCACCGGTGTTTCATCTGCGTGGATGACTTGTTGCCCAAGCACTACTTCGCGCAGCGCATCGACCAGCGGCTGCAACTGAACTCCGGTCACGCCAACCCACTGAGCCAAGGTTGAACGTGGAATCGCCAGGCCCGCTCGACCGAAGATCGATTCCTGACGGTAAAGCGGCAGATGGTCAGCAAACTTGGCGATCATGACCTGTGCGAGCAGGCCCGAAGTCGGGATGCCCTTATCAATGACCTGCGCCGGAACCGGTGCCTGGATCAGCGTTTCGCAGTTATCGCAGACCCACTTGCCACGGACATGGCGCTCGACGGTGAACACGCCGGGCGTGTAGTCCAGCTTCTCGCTAACGTCCTCACCGATGCGCTTGAGGGCGCAGCCGCATGGGCAGTGAGTGTTGTCCGGTTCGTGATGGATCAACGTTCGCGGAAATTCTGCCGGCAATGCCGTGCGCTTGGGCTTTTGCTTTTCCTCGGTCGTCGTTGGTGCTATTTGCAACGCCTGAAGCTCGGCCTCAATCGCCGCGATATCAGTATCGATCAGGTCATCTAGCAGGCTGGCCTGTTCAGGATTCATCTGCTCGCTGCGCTTGGCAAACTTCAAACGCTTGAGCTGGGCGATCTCATGGGTCAGTTTCTCAATGACTGTTTGATCACGGTTGATTTTCTTGCCCATAGTGTCGACTTGCGAGAGCAACTGCGCTGCGAGGACGCGCAGTTGAGTGGGAGATAGTTGGTCGAGATTGGGCGAAGAAGTCATACGCCGGACTTTGCCAGAGCAGGCTTTTCGCGACGATAGACCGATAGGCTAATGGCAGCCGTTAAAGCAGTATGATCAAGCCTCCAGAACCTGCGCGTTGCCATGGCAGCCCCAGCACCAATGCTTGAAGTTGCTCGGCATCCAGTTCCATCTCAGAACCATGGCGAATGCCAGGCCAGTGGAACTTGCCTTGGTTTAACCGGCGCGCCGCCAGCCATATTCCGAAGCCGTCATGCACCAGCACTTTCATGCGATTGGCGCGGCTGTTGGCGAACAGATAAGCGCAGTGCGGCTGCGCCGCACCGAACACCGCGATCACCTTGGCTAGCGCCGTTTCGGTGCCTGCGCGCATGTCCATCGGTTCGGTGGCGAGCCAGATAGAGTCGATGCGAATCATCGCAGAATATCTCGAAGAAAAGTCGCGCAGGCGGCAGCACTTTCAGTGGGCCAGTTCACTTTGATGATGCCGCGTGGGTGCTGTATTTCAACGCAGATATTCGATGATGCTGGATGGGAGTTCGCCCCGGCCAGCGGCATGGCTAACGGAATAAATGCAGGTGGCGGCGCCGGGATTTTCTGCGCTTGCAGCCGAATCCATTTGTGGACGAGGTTTGCGTTGAGGCTATGACCGAGCGCGACGCTGGCAATCGAAGCGCCCGGTTGGGCGCACTCTTGAATGATCTGGGCTTTAAAGGATTTGGAATAGGAACGGCGTGTTGGCTGCATGAAATACCCGCTTGAAAGGCTAGAACTGGTGTCCACTTAATTTAAGTGCACACCATGTCTTCGCTTTGCAGGGCTGGGTAGATGACTTGGCCGGACGGTTACGATGATTTACCAGTGCAATGGATGCAATAGGACTACCTTCGAGACAGCGTGCCCATGGTGCATGGGCTCCCAGGTGTCGCCATCATCAGAGCTCACGTTGCGCCACCTTACGCCATTGGATCCTTCCTTTTATCCCGACTTTCAATACAGATCCAAAGGCTTGATTCAAGACTTTTTTGGGAAGAAGAAGGAGCAAGCCCAGCTCAGCGACCTTCTGAACAATGTCTTGAGAAAATACGCGGAGCTGAAGCATCCATATTTCACAAATTTCATCCACACGACCCGCGAGAGTGCAGGTAATAGTGATGATGCGGGCATGCCAGGCCCACGCTTGGATGGTGTCTACAGCGAAAGGGAGCTGTTCAGGGAGGTTTTAATTCGCAAAGGTTTTGACGAGCTCGAAGGGCTTCCTTCTCTCATGGACAAGCTGCTGCAAACAACCGCCTTCAACTCAGTCTATCTGGGTTTCTCCAGAGAGCTTACCCGCCACATGCGCGCTGACCTAGCCGACACCTTGCGCTCTTGGATTGAAGAGGCTGGGACAACATTTAGGTCTGACTTGGCTTTGTTCTATTACTACCTTTGGGAAAATGACGTTGCATTCCCCAATGTCCAATTCAATTACCAAGCGGCTTCGACATCTGGTGTGCCACTTCTCCCGCTACAGGTTTTTCGGACTGGCCTGAGCCTCTGCGAGGAGATCTATTTCGACATTCTCGTTGAGCGGCTAGGGTCTCAGCTAGAGCATTTCAATCCGAATCAGTTCATCACCATGTATCTGGTGGATGCTATGGACGGGTTTCAGTTTGAAGCCTTCCTGGTCGAGATCTTCCAGACCATCGGCTACGACGTTGAAGAGACTAAGAAGACTGCTGATCAGGGCGCTGACCTTTTCGTTACCCGTTTCGGTAAAAACATGGTCATTCAGGCAAAGAACTATTCAGGTTCTGTAGGCAACGCGGCGGTGCAGCAGGCCATCGCTGCTAAAGCCTTCTACGGGTGTGATGAGGCCATGGTCGTCACGAATTCCTACTACACGAAATCAGCGAAGGAGTTGGCCAGCACTGCGGGCGTGCGGCTAATCGACCGTGATGGGCTTCAGAGCTACCTCGATGACTACAACCAGAAGCTCATTGAGGTCTTCCAGGCAGAGGAAGAAAGCGCCGACGCCCTCACACGTCGGCGGCCATGAGTACAATCACTAGGACGGTATCTTGCGTGGACATCAGGGAGAGATTCGACATGTCAGGGGTACGACAGCACTTCATTCCAAGATTTTTGCAGAAAGGGTTTAGAAATCAAGGTAGCAGCAAAATCGTCCGGTGCTGGGTATACGAACAGGATAAGCCCCCCCAGATCTGCGAACATTCAAGATGTAGGGTTTGAAAGGCATTTCTATGCCATCAAAGCGCAGCCATGTCCGCATACTCAACGAATCTATGGCGCCACCTATGCGTGCCCATCGCTTTAGCGCGCTTCACTATTCAGTTTGCAAATTTGAACCTGGCACAGTAAGGCCCGGTTGGGTAACGAGCATCTAGAGATGATCCGCTAGAATCGATGTCTACGATAATGCTTCCAATCACCGCTTAAGAGTCTGATTCTACCACTTAAGCTTCTTAGTGCTTGCGTCTAGGTTCTGCTGATACATCATCCAGATGTTTGAGTAGCTGCACATATCGACACGGTGACAGTAATCATGAATCACTGTGTCCATGATCTCCCGATTCTTTGCTTTTGCAGCCTGTTTGAAAGATTTGAGGTCGCTCGCCTCCATCATCCGTAAAGTAGACGCATCGCACATGTCCACCTTACCGCAGTAATCCTTCTCGACCGTCTCGGTAATGTACTGGATCACCTGATCCTTTTGCTGTTCCGTACCGTTAAATTCCATGGGATGCACGAAGTCAGCTCCCAGCGCGGTAGGGCAAACGACAGCGAGAATTAGCAGTGGAATTGCTCGTATCACAGTTCGTCCTTTTTCTGCACGATGAAATGCTTAGTCTGCGTGAAGGCCGCCATCATATTTTCTTGATAGCTTTTCAGATCTTCGAGGTTTTTGTTGATGCCGTATCCAGCGGCAAGATCGCGATTTGACTCGTCGATTGTGAGGCGAAAATCCTGTGCATGCTCGGCTTCGTAGCGGATGTAAGTGGTGGTTTTGACTGATACTGGGGCAGTCCACGCAGCGTCGGTATAGGACAACTTCGTCTTTTTTCCATCTTCACCTTTGGCACCGCCATCGCGATTTACGGAGTCAATTTGCTTCTTGAAAGTGGCGTAGGCACCGTTGTAGATCTCTGGAGTGCGCGTAGATGCAGTCAACAGCACCGTCCCGTCCTCAGTGTTCGTGACTGTGTAATCGGTCATAAGAATTTCTTTGTAGACCTTACCTAGTCTGACAGCTCCCGCTTGCGTCTGGAGGACGTTTTGGTCTGAGACGACAGTGCTGATCGCACTTGTACTGAGCAGAGCGGCACAGGTGATTGCGGTTAAGCTAGCCAGCAATGCTCCTGCAATTGTCAACTTCATGTGAGGCCTTCCGTGGATGCTAAACTTAAGAAACCAGAGTGCCATCATGAAGCGCTTTTTGGAAGCATGACGTTGAGGAATGGTTTCAATATTGCGAGGCTTACCAATCGAGCCTGACGTGCAGCGCAACCTTGAACCTACCGGGGCCTCACCCGTTGATAGGCTCGGAACCAAGATGTAGGGCTGGCGTATGGCCACCTTCGCGAGTATTCTCGCCACCCCGCTACTATGGAATCGGAATCCACCATGAAGTGCAGTGCTGCAATCGTGCTACTGGCTACAACCGCTCTCGCTGGTTGCGTCCAGACGGCGTATACCAAAAGCGTTTCCGTCACAAAGAACGCCGATGGACGTATTGTCCAAACCGTCGAGACAGAGACGGTCACTCAGCCTGGCCAAGGCTACCAAATGAAGCTCGAAAAAATCAAAGGCGTCCAGCCATAATAATTTTTAGATTTCTAGGGATAGAAAATGATCAAGTTCTTCTGGGGTATATCTCTTCTCATGTCAGTAGTCGGTGCATTTGTCGCCTACACCGGGATCGCGGCTGCTAAAGGTGCGCCTCAAGAGGCGGCGGCAGCCGCTATGGGGTTAGCGATTGCTGTAATTCCATACTGCTTCTCTCGCGCAGCCACTGAAATGAAATCGAAAGACTAATTGATACCGCCGCCTTGCTTTTGTAATAGGCAGTGCAGGGCGGCTAAACGTGTCAGTCCCATCGCCGGATTAAATTGAATAGGGGCTCGTGTAGCCGCTGCTCAACCTTCCGCAGGCGCAGGGCTGGCTAAAAGGAGAGTGGCGTTGAGCTTTATCGGTCGCGATGCTTCTCGTATTTTGCTTAAGAACTAGAGCTATCATGGCTTTTCATTACAGGTAGCCAGGTATGGAGCTCGTGCACCGAATCCTATTTGAGCTTCATCGCCCACTTCTTTTTTGACCTGGCTCTCTTCACATAATCTCCTTGGTAGCACACTGGACACGTGAATCTTCCAGCATTTCACGCGCCCTACGCACCAGATGGCTCATTGCGAATGGCTTCGTAATCACGGCCATCCCTTCGTCCAGATTACCATTGCTTACCGCAGCATTCTCAGCGTATCCGGTGATGAAAAGCACCCTCAGGTTTGTTCTCTCCTTCCGTGCTGCATCGGCCACCTGCCTTCCATTCATGCCCCCCGGCAAACCTACATCAGTTTGTAGTGGTCTACTAACCCCGGACACCTTTTAGGAGAGAATGATCGCCACACAGAGGTGTCTGATGACCAAACAACGCCGTGCCTTTACCCCTGAATTCAAGCGCGAGGCTGCATGCCTGGTGCTCGACCAAGGCTACAGCCATACCGAAGCAGCCCGTTCGCTTGGGCTGGTTGAGTCAATCAGTTGTCAATGGCTGAGATCGGCCGACCCCTTCGGTTTGCATAATGCTCGGTTTGCGCACTCTGATGAACGGTTTTTCCACCCAGTTGAATGTGACGTAGGACAGCAGGGCTACGGTGAGCAATATCGCAGGGAAATGGACGACGAAGTCAGTCAGCTGAGTGTCTTCGAACGAATAAAGATGCAAAATAGAAAACGCAATGTAGAGCACCACGCCGTGGGTTAGATACAGGCTGTAGCTCACTTCGCCAAGGGACTTTAGGCCCCGGCTGGCTAGTAAACCGAACAAGTCGTTGCCAAGGGCCAAGATCATGAAGGGCAAGGCCATTGTGGCGATTTGAAGTACAGAATAGGCTTCCAGCTTCATAGCGCACGCTATCAGTAGTAGAGCGGCGACTGATACCAACGGGTGGGCCATGTAGGCGATGCTTTTGGGAAAGTGACGCTTGATGAGTACCGGAATGAAACCGGCCACGAACAGCAGCAGCAAGGCAGGCTTGACGATGCCGAGCATCATGCAGACAGTGATCACCGCGAACACCAGCAGCGAGGCCAGCGAATATTTGCCGTACCAGGCCTTATTCACCAGCGCGGCGATCACTGGTAACGTCAGGTAGAACAGCCATTCGTACCGTAATGTCCAGTGCACGCCTCCGGTCATGATGTTGCTATGAATGAAACCATTGAACGAGCCTCCGGAAAATACTAGCCACTTAAAGACTTCCTGACCCAATTCCTTCAGCGTGATAAAGGCAAAGCCCGTTTCGTACAGGCTCAATAAAACCACGAATATAAGCGCAAACGCATAAAGTGGCATGATCCGCAGCACTCGCGATTTGAAGATGTCTAGAAAGTCCGGGCGGCGCTGATAGATTTTTCCAAAGAACAAAAAACCGGTGATCATGAAGAATAACGATACCGGTACAGCGCCCAGATTATTAGGTACAGCACTTTGAGGAGGGATCCAAATGCCGGTTGCTTTCCAGAAATAGGTGACCACAAAGTGATGGCAGATAACCGCAGTCGCCAAGATGCCACGCAAAGCATCGAGCGGTGAAGAACGGGCCGCAGTGGATGCGGTGAGCACCGGTATGCGAGAGAACAGCTGACTTAAGGCGAGGAGGGAAACGCAGTAAACAAGCAAGATGACCGTAGCGGCATCCAGTCTAGAATCCTTTCGTTATGATCGTAGCATTTGGGAGTCAGCAGCTGGATTCAGAGCAGGAGAGTAAGCAGCATGCATTCGGGGAGCGGCAGAATAATGGGGTATTTCAAAACAAACAAACTTCTAGCTAACGCAGGCTTTTACGTCAAAATAATGACGAATTTAATTTGCCAATTTTCACATTTGCTTGTCAGATGTGTCTCTGACGAGGCTGGTTTTGGATGCTTTAATCGTTAGGTGCCACTGCGCATTCGCCAAATGGCACATCCTGAAGTGAAATAATGCATACCGCGTCAGTCGAGGCGGGCTTTGTGAACGGGGAAAGTCGGATTCGATATTGATCCTGATCTAGGCCTCCGCCTCCCCAGTGGCTTGTCAACCACTACATCGCCGGCTCATTGCTGAGATCAGAGACGTATTGGAGGCGGTATGGACTTCATAAACCCGGAGTGACAGCCTGTCACGATATATCAGCTCCTTTTCCAGCCATTTCTGATCAATGATCGGGAGCTAATATCTGGGCTTTCCAGCTTAGGTGTCGCTGTGCCCGTTTCACAATGACATAGTCGATGAAGTCTGTCGCCAAATACCTTGCGAGCAGCATCGCTAATCCGAACAACAACAGCCCCAAAGCCCACATAAGCGTCGCGCCGGTGAGAACCAGCTCAGTTAGATATCCAACCCCTAAGGCCAGAGTCAAGAGTGTACTAAGACCACTTATCCACGCGCTCAACCGATCCAGGAAAGTCACTGATAAAACAGGGGTTTCGCTACCGGGCTGCAACGCCAGAAATTTTTCAAGGCTTTGCAGCTGCATACGGCTCCACCGGCCAGTTTCATCAAGCTGAAGCAGATACTGCATCTTTGAGCGGCTAGTGCTTACGCCCGATGCGATTCGAAACATCTCCAGCTCGATAGCATCGTCCAGATATTTAACGAGCCGAGCACTGGCTGCACCTGATCGCACGTCCTTGAGGCAAGAAAGACGTTTGCGAACAAAGCGCTGATCGTGCCAATCCATTGCTTTGGTGATATGAGCCACAATCTTCAAGAACACCGTTAGCATGGCTGCGACTGCTACAAAAATGCTGTAATCGCTGTTGACCAGCGATTGCAATAGCTGAATGACTTCCATTTTTTGGCTTCTTTCCTATTTAGACTGCGAAATTCTATTCCTAAAGATGACCAAAAAGGATCGGTTTCAGGGCGTGGTAGTGATTAGGGGGCTTTCCTCAGATGTTTTTAACGTACCGGACGTCGCCTTGATTCGAAATCTGGGGCGATTTGTGCTGTTTGAGCTGCTCCTAAACGATGCATAGAATATCCTTGCACCACGCAATCGACATTTGAGTAGTGAGAACGATGGGTTTTGAACAACTAGCTGAGTTACGTGACCGCCTGCGGGCTGAAAGAGAGCCTGAAGAGGCAGATCGTGCAAAAGACCTCAAGCGAAAGCCTTCCCCACAAGCGAAGCCTCGCATCCCGGATCCTGCTGTTGAGGCGATCTGGCCGCTGCAGAAGCACTTCCCGCTGGCGTTCCCTGTCAACCCAGCTCCAAAGGTTCCGCTCAAGGAAGGTATTCTCAAGGATGCTGAACAGCATCTAGAGTTACTCGGATTAACCCGTGAGCAGCTGAAGCTAGGCATCTCGACCTGGTGTCGGGGAACCCGGTATTGGGTAAGTATGGTAGAGAATGCCCAGCGCTTGGATTTGAATGGGGAACCTGCCGGCGTGGTAACCGCTACTCAGGCTACGTATGCGAAGCAGCAGGCCTCGCGGCAACGTGGCCAAGACCGACGGCATCGTGCTAGGTCAAAAAATGGTGGCCAAACCCTCGTTACCGATACTGCGGTGGAGCGGAGTACGAACTGAATCCAGGTTAGGAGCCTGGGGCGGGGCTGGGATATTAGACAGCCCTCTGGCAATTATTAGCATGGCTTTAGGAGCAACCGGTGTAGTGATCAACTGATAGCGGACACTGCGTTAAGTTCTTCCTCGGCAACGGCAGGCGCCAAGCCTTCGCTGAACTGATGCGGTCGCTGCCAGTTGTACCGCTCCATCAGAAACCGACCGATATCCTGTTTCACCAACGCACTGCTCAGGCGCCCACCCTTGGTACGGTACGTTTCGCAGTTTCAATGTCCATTCCAACATTCCGTGCGAGAGGAACCACGGCCTCTAGATCGGGAAGCTGTTGCGCTGCAAGATAGGGTTGATAAGGGGAATCGGTATAAATCGCTAGCGCTCGAGTGGGCAGTCAAAAAAAGTGAGTTTCTTGACTCTGAGGCGATGGAAGCTAAGTACGTCGTCGCCGCCAACAGATTGTTAATGCGTTGACGCTGAAAACAAGGGCCCCAGAGAGCCCTGGTTGAATGTCGTCACACGGTCACGCCGATAGGTGATCGTTCACCGATTTGACGGTAGCGTAGCCGAACTCCAAGGCTGCCATGATCGTTGCATGCACCTGGGCGGCAGGAACGTCTACACCATTGAATGTGAGATCCAAGGTAGCGCAGGCATCGTGCAGCACGGTAACAGGATAGCCCATGTCTGCCGCCGCCCGTACTACCGCGTCGATGCACATGTGGCTCATGGCACCGATGACTATGAGTTCTTGGATATCCGCAGCTTCCAGCTGCTGCTTGAGATCAGTTTCACGGAGGGCGTTGATGTGTTTTTTTACAATCACAGGCTCGTGGCCTACAGGGGCAACAGCCAGTTGAATGTCTGCGCCGCTAGAGCCCTTGACGAAAATCGGAGCGTCTTCATCACCGGACTCGTGCCGGATGTGAAAAACAGCAACATCTGCTCGGCGCGAGTGGCTGATCACTCGAACAGCATTCGCGACAGCCGCTTCGATGCCGGTCAGCGGCAGTTTGCCGGTGGGCAGGTATTCGTTTTGCAGATCAACTACTATAAGGCCACGTTTCATGACGATCTCCGGTCGGATTATCCGAGAATGGGTACAGGGGTGAAGCTTGAGGTCTAGGGGCTGGATATCTTTCCATAGTCCAGCGCCAAAAGATGGCAGTCAGAACGCCAGTGAAGCCCCGTCTTCCGGTATGTCTACACGACTTTCGATACCGTGCTCTTTGACGTAAGTGTGTAACTCGTTGCGGGTCAGCGACATATGGTTGACTGCGTCCATGTGAACGGCGACGATTTTGGCGTTTTTAGCGGCCTGTGAAGCGCGCAGAACATCCTCCTCACCCATAATAATCGCGCCTTCGAAACCGTTCACCTTTGCTTTCCCTGCGTTGAGAACGACGACTTCGGGATGATACTTCTCCAGCGTCTGGTCTACCTCCTTACGCCAGACAGTGTCGCCCGCAAGGTAAAGGGTCTTGTAACCGGGCGCTTGAAATACAACACCCATGGCCTCGCCGAGAAGTTTTGCAAGAGGGGGAGAGGCATACATTGCGTCTGTGCCATGTTGCCCCCCAACCTGGGTGATTTTGACGCCGCCGAATTCAGCTTCGTCAGTCAGCACGCGCACATTCTTGAAACCTTGGGAGCGAATCAATTTCGCATCGTCTTCATGCTGTGCAAACAGAGGGATGTCTTTGGGTAACGCTTTTTGAGCGGCATCATCCCAGTGATCGAGATGCGTATGCGTGACGATGACAGCGTCTACGCCAGAAATCACTTCTTCGGGCGACTCTGTCAGATCGACGAGGGGATTACGCAGGTTGCTGCGGTAAGTATTGTCAAATCCTGGGTAAGTACCTTTCTTGGACAGCATCGGGTCGATCAGAAAAGTTGTGTCGCCATAAGAGATTTTCACCGTTGCATTACGGATTTGCTGCAAACCGACTTTATGAGCTGCATCGGGAGTTTTGTGAGCGTCGGAACCTGCGAATGCCAACGGAGTGGCCGCAGCGCAAGCAATGCTCAGGGCGATGGGAAGTGTTTTGAGATTCATGGGCTTAGTCCTTTGAATAGGTTATGACCCCATTCTCATGCAACGGTATACCGGGTACCAGTGGCCTGAATGACATATTTCGATATAATCGGGCCATGTAATCAGCCCTGTTCACGAATGTGAGGCTTACCGATGAAATCCATCAGGGTTGCTGTTCTGGCTTTCGAAGGCGTGAGCCTGTTCCATCTCTCCGTGCCCGGAATGGTGCTGGGGACGGCTCAATCCGCTCCTGGCGAACCTCAATACGAGGTCAGCTACTTCACAGAGTCGCCAGGTATGGTCAGCAGCGACCAAGGCATCGGCCTAAAGGTCAGTCACGGTCTGGAGCTGATGGAGATATCCGACGTGATTGTCATTCCGGCGTGGGGCGATCAATCGGTCGCTGCGTCTGCAGAACTTGTGAAAGCCTTGCAGCTCGCGAACACTCAGGAAAAACTCATCGTGGGCTTATGCCTGGGCGCGTTTGTGCTCGGGGCTGCCGGACTGCTTGATGGTAAAGAAGCCACCACTCACTGGGCAGCCCGCGACGAGTTCGCACGCCGTTTTCCCGAAGTTCGTTTCAGGCCCGAAGTGCTCTATGTCAGTGATGGCAACATCATGACCTCGGCGGGTACTGTGGCGGCAATCGATTGCTGCCTTCATCTGGTACGCCAGCGACTTGGCGCTGATATCGCGAATCGCACCGCGAAGATGCTGGTGACCCCGCCGCACAGGCAGGGAGGCCAAGCGCAATACGTGGAGCACCCGGTGCCGCAGCTATCCAGCGAGACGCACTTATCTGATGTACTAGGGTGGGCCCGGAAGAATCTGGCCAAAGATCTGACGCTCGACGTGCTGGCGGACAAGGCGAAAATGAGCAGGCGTACATTTACCCGGCGATTCAGAGACACCACTGGCAGTACCGTCTCGAAATGGTTGAACGCAGAGCGCGTCGTCAGAGCACAAGAGCTATTGGAAACCACCGATTTGCCGATCGAATGTATTGCCGGCGAGGCAGGTTTCGGAACGCCTTTGTCGCTGAGGCAACAATTCGCTGTTCATCTCGGGACATCGCCGTCTGAATACCGACGGGCGTTTTCTCACAAAATGAACCCAGGCCGCAAGACGAGCGGCAGTACGCTCATCGCCAAAGAGTCGGCTCACTCTCCTGCATGAAATAGAGATCTCGAGTGGTCAGGCAGTATCATCTCTGACCACTGCGAGCAGCGCCTGCAGCGGATGCAAGATGGTTACTGCGTCCTGTCGCTTAACTTGGCTTCGGCAAGAATATCCGTCAGCCAATTACCGGCCTCAAGCGTTAAGCTTTTTCACAAGCGGTCTTCATGACTGTTTGTAAATTACGCCAGAAGTGCCAGCGTTCTTTGCCTCATGCCCATAGGTGCCGGACATGCCACAGCATCCGCTGGCTTGAACGCTCATCTTCAGTCCCATGCGCTCATAGACTCGCTGCCAAAGAACGATGCTGTTTGGCTCATTTGTCTTTTCAGTGCAGTGGGGAAGGAAATGATAGGGTTCGGCATCTTTCACAATTTGCGACTGTGGAAGCGTATTGGCGAGCCACTCCTGCGGCGGGAGTACGGTAGGAACCTTGTGGCTGCCAAGTGTCTTCGCATACTCCTGGCGATACACCAACGTCATCGCGTGATCGAGGCCCACCAGCGGTATTTCGTACTCCTGAAGCTGGTGCAACGCTTCACCGTTGAAACGTGCGGCCTTTTCAAAAGCTTTGATGAAGCCTTGCACCTGAAGCGGTTTGCCATTGGGTGCAGAGGGTGCGATATAAACCTGATAGCCAGGCCTTGAGATCAGTTCGATCCAATCAATGAACGTGACTTATCGACACTTATCAGCCTGATGCGTAAAACAAAAGATAGGGTTGAGAAACTTTTTCTACTTAGATCTCAAGCAGGGTTGCAAGCTCAAAGTCATTCGTAGGTGCAAACGCTCTGAGCACTCATTCTTGTGCTTCCTCGCCAGACCTAAAGCGTTCGCGATACTCGCCAGGCGTCACAGCATAGGTTTTCATAAAACTACGTATCAAGGTCGCTTCATTAGATAGGCCGCATTTTCGGGCAATTGTTTTGAGTGGCGTACGTGACGTTAGCAGCATATGACAAACGGCTTCCAAGCGGATTTTTTCGACCATTTTGCTAGGTGTAAACCCACTGTCCTCACGATATTTTCGAGCAAATGTTCGCTCACTCATATTCATGAAGTTTGCTAGTGAAGATACCGATAGATCGCCACTAATATTAGTGTTGATCCATGCGTGAAGGTCGGAGAAATTGCTGCTCTTTGACTGTAGGGTTAGTGTTGAACTGAACTGATTCTGATCGCCGGAACGCTTCAGAAAGACAACCAGATGTCGTGCAACCTCTAGTGCAGTAGCATACCCCAGGTCTGCCTCGATAATTGCAAGAGCTAAATCGATTCCTGAGGTGACGCCAGCAGATGTCCATATATCTCCATCGTTAATAAATATAGGCCCGCGCTTCACCTTGATAGATGGGAATTCAATTTCCAGCCTATCGTAGGCCGACCAGTGTGTTGTGACATTTCGTCCGTCTAATCTTCCGGCAGTCGCCAGTGCAAAGACCCCTGTGCAAACTGAAACTAAGCGAGATGCTTTTTCACAATGCCCTACAAAACTTCTAAAGAAATCTGGATGTTCACAAAAGTTGTGAATTCCAGGCCCGCCCGGCACGATCAGCGTGTGCGGTGCTGGTGTATCTATGCCCAAGACTTCGGCGCTGAACGAGAAACTAGGAAATATCTCCGTAGTTGGATCTAACGACAGAATGGATAATGAATATGGTGCATGATCAGCTTGCGCAAAATGGTTGGCAGCAATGAAAACGTCTAAAGGGCCGGCTAAGTCAAGCAGGCTGACTTCAGGATAGGTAACGAACTGAATACATTTGGCAGGCATCTGCGATCGACCCTCGTCTAGAGACTACTATGCGGATTTGTGAATCTTGGCAGGAATCGGCAACGTTTTGGCATTTTTTTTACCAATTTTCGTTTATTTTAGCCTCTTGAGAGTTATGCAGGTTGGATCGATGGTAACTGAGGTTTTAGTAATATTTCGGTTTGTCTATATTTAATTTAGCAGTTTACCTAAATTTATAAATTCTTTTCAGCTGGGAGGTTTAATTTATGCCGAGTCTTATGAGAACAGCTATGGGATTCGAGATTAAGATGGATGATGATTTTCAGAACAGGATATCTCACGTTCTTGAATTGTTAGAAAGCGATTCTGTGGGTAATGCAACATGCGAGTTAAAAAAAGGTTCCGAATCAGATGGCTGGGTAGTAGAGTGTTTATGGCATGATCAAAATGCTATGCATGCTCATTTCGTGTCGAGTCACCTGCAAGATTTGATAGCCCTCCTTGCTTTGCGATCCCGTATAATTAAATTCGAGTGTGGAATTTTATTGATCTAATTTCCAATGGTGCTGGGGTTTTATCAGGTTATTTCCTCTTTCGATGAACAGGTATGGAAAGCAGGGCACGTTAAAACATTGGCGGCTGAGGCCCAGTAGGCCTCAGCCCACTACCTATTAGAACTCCACAGTCACTCCAGTATAAAGTGCACGACCATCACCTGGCGAATGCAGGGATGCCTGCGCGCCATCCGGGTCGTACCAGACATATTCATAGTATCGATTCGTGAGATTCTTCAGCTGCAAGTCAACACTCACTGATTGAGTCACCTTGTAGGTTGCGCCAAGGTTCATTAGCACGTAACCGCCGTAAGTCCCCTTCGTATTTTCCCGCTCCAGATAATAATTAGTCTGACCGTTCATCCACGCGGTCAGCTGTAATGCAGGTGTCGCGTCATAGCTGATGCCAGCGTTGTACAAGTGATGCGGGATGTGGTCGATTTCCTGACCTTTGCTGTTAGGCAACGTGGCACTTGGCTGGAGTATTTTCGAATACTGCCAGGAGTAACCCATCCAGATATTGGTGCGTTCATTCGGATACAGGTTCATCTGTAAGTCGTAACCCCAGCGACGTGTTTCACCGACATTATCGGATTCGCCGCTCGGGTCGTTCAGCCGGCGACTGACTTCCCCAGAGGCCTTTTGCTGCCAATAGGCGACGCGTCCATCCACCCAGTCAACCGGCGTGAATTTGATGCCTGTTTCCCATCCCTCGTTGATCGAAGGTGCTAGGTCAGTATCTCTGGGCGGAATCTTGTAAGCCGCCGCCCCGCTGCCCACCTGGAAGGTACGCCCCCAGTTCGCGTAGAAGCTGGCAACTTCCCACGGAGAATAGACAACGCTAATCTTCGGCTGCTTGATCAGTCCGTAGTCGTTGATGTCGAAATTTGTGCCGGTCGTTTCATTAGTGAAATCGCCCTGGATCTTGTCGACCCGGTAGGCGGGTACGATCTTCAGAGATTCGAAAGGTTTTATCTCTGCTTGGGCATAAGCGCCGTAGGTGTCGAAGTCGAACTGCTGGTCGCGGGTTGTAGCTAGACGCTTACGGTCTCTGGTGCGATATCGCTCACTTTTGTTTTGCTGCTGCTGTACGTCCGCGCCACCTTCCAACGCGAAGTCGTATAGCCATTTGACTTCCGGTCGCCAGGTCAGGGAGGTGAGGGCGCCATATTGCGTCTCATAAGCGTCGCGTTCCTGTTGTGCGCTGGTGCTCCAGTATTGTGTCCAGCGCCTGTCATCGAAGGTGTTGACGTAGGTCTTCGCTGACCAGGCAAGCGTATCAGCCAAGTCTGTATCGAAATGCAGACTGACCTGATTCATACGACGAGTACCCTTGTCCGTCGCGTTGAAGCTGTTGGTCATTTCCGGGTGATGACGTGCATCATCTTCACTCAGATAGCCTGGCTCCTGAGCCTCGGTTTCGTAGTGACGAGCGATCAGTCCAATACGGTAACTGTCATCGTCCGGCGTATAGAACCATTTGCCCGACATCGAAAACTTATCTGCTTCAGCGTGATCTCTGTAGCCATCAGATTTTTGATAGGCGAAGAAATAGTTTTGCGTCCAGTTGCTGCCCTCAATGCCATTGGCAAGTTGGGCCTCGTGGGTATTGAAGCTGCCATAGCGCAGCCGCGCCTTGTTGTAGTCGCCCCCCGTGCGAGTCAGCATGTTCACGTTGCCGGCAATATTGTTCAGGCCATAGCGCGCATCGCTGGTGCCGCGCACCACCTCAATGCTGTCCAACTCCATGGGGAAAATCATGTCCATGTACGGCATATTGCCGTCATTGCTGTTGCTTGGGATGCCATCAATCAGCAATTTTACTGCGTTCACTTCACCTTCGCCGTTGAAGCCTCGGAAGGAGATTTTGCCTGACGTGGTGCCTTGGTTGAACTCAGTCAGCATTACCCCCGGAGCGCGGCGGAACAGCTCCCAACTGTAATTGACTGGCATCTTTTCGAGGATTTCCGCGCCCAAAATATCCACCGAGCTGAGTACGCTGCGGGTAGCCAAAGGGCCACTGGCGGAGCCTTGAACGCTTACGGCGCCCAAGGTGAGCGTCGAGCTTCCGGGCTCGCCGGCTTCAGCCTGTGCCAAGGACAGCGGGCTGGATACCAGTACGCCTATCGACAATACAGGCCACATAGAACGGGACACAGACAAACGCTTTGCAGAGCGCAAAGAAAATGGAGCAGGCATGGCACGCACTTCCTGATCATCAAGAAACTTCAAGGGCGTTCAGCAACCGTTGCAGATCGCTGAAAGAATTTAAAGCGAGCAACACCGCACGCAGTGGGCGGTGTCGTGATCAGGCAAAAGGGGAGGCGCGTGGACTCAGGCTGGGCCAGCGGATTCTTGGGTGCAGCGTTGGCAGTTCAGGATCTTCAAGGACAACGCCGGGTGTGTACTGCGGCAAGAAATGGCGGTAGTAATCCGAGGGCAGGGCTGCCAGCCCGGCATGGCCGCAACAGCAGTCCGCATGGTGCATGGCGTGTTCGGGTTCGGATTGAGGTATCTGAAGCGCCTCGATCGCCTGGCGAAACTCAGCTGAGACGACGCTCGAGTTTCCCCCGGAACAAAATCCGCCCCACAGCATGAGATTTACATCGGGCGCTTGCATCGCACGGCTGAGCGGCATGGCCAGAATGTTCAGCAAGATCGCCAGGCAGGCAATCCAGGGTCGGATACGTCTCAACGAACTCATGAATGAAATCGCTGCAAAGGGGAGGCTATTTAGCGCTCTTTAACACGCGATGTACATTTTACAAGGGTGCGCCATTTCGCCGCAGGTACATTGAGCAGGAGCAGAAGGGGTTTCATCCAAACACCACGCATGTCCAGACTGGTAAGCTCGCCCATCAATTCGATGGATGAATGGCTATGTCGCTACGCGCACTTCGAACACTGCTCGCTATTTCCCAGCACGGCTCTTTCGTCAGAGCAGCGGATGCCGTGCACCTCACCCAGTCAGCAGTCAGCCTTCATGTTCGGACGTTGGAGGAGGATTTCAACGCACTTCTGTTTGATCGTTCAAGGCGGCTGGCGGTGCTCACGGATGCAGGTCATATCGCAGTAGAGCGCGCACGAGAAATCCTATCCCTATACGACGGCATCTCATCCGAGATTGGTGGCGACAGTGAGCTGCGCGGCAGGCTTAGAATCGGCGCCATTCAGACAGCGCTGGCCGGCGTCCTGCCCCATGCGCTATCAGCACTGCGTACCGATCATCCCCACCTGCGAATCACGGTTGCTTCGGGCATGTCCGCAGAGCTGGCTACGCGCGTTGAAGCGGGCGAGCTTGACGTTGCGATCACAACGGAGCCGGTCAAACCGCACCCATATGGTCTGACGAGCACGGCGCTTTACGAGGAGGGATTCTGGATTATCGCGCCGGTGTCACTTGCTCTTCAAGACCTGCAGTTGCTGCTCAAAAGCCAGCCGTTCATTAGGTTCGACCGCCGCGCCTGGGCAGGTCGAACCATTGAGCGCGAGCTACGCGCTATGAAGCTGCGCGTGCAGACTAGCATGGAGCTAGATAGTCAAGATGCAATAATAAAGATGGTTTCGAATGGACTTGGCATCTCCATTATTCCGCTTGCTCAGCATCAAGTCGAAAGCCTAACGACACTGACCATCGCGCCGTTCGGCACGCCGCAAAAAACCAGGCGCGTCGTGTTGCTGGAGCGTGAAGACCGTCCACTTGGACGGTTGGCTTCAGCACTGGCGAACGCCGTGAAGGCGCATCTGCCAAAAACTGACCTATGAGAAAAACTTGTTGATTTCTGAATTTTAAGTCGTTTTTATTTTAGAGTCGAACTTCTTATCGTGGTGCCTATCTTGATGATTCGCTGAGGGGCACCATGATCATTTCATCTACCGACACCACTTCGTTGCGGTCTCCTATCTTAATCATGGCTGAGCGCGCCGCGCTGATACGCGCTCAGGGCAGGGATGTCATCGACCTGACATTGGGAGAGCCGGATTTCAACGCGCCGCCCCACGTGCTTGAGGCTGCGCACGCCGCGCTTGAAGGTCGCCTTACTTACTCACCTTCGAACGGTATCGAACCGCTTCGTTACGCGATCCGTATGCGCATGAAAGCCATTCGAAACCTGGATTACTCAGACGATCAGGTGGCAGTCGGCTGTGGCGCGAAGCAGATCATTTACAACGCTTTCCAAGCGACATTAAAACAGGGGGATGAGGTCATCGTTCCTGCGCCCTATTGGGCAAGCTATCCCACCATGATCAAAATGTGTGGCGCGCGACCTTTGATGGTGCCTACTACCCTAGAAGCCGGTTATTGCCTCACCGCAGAGGCTTTGGATGCAGCGCTTCGTGTGGCAAGGTCGCCCAAATGGGTCATCTTGAACGCGCCCGGTAATCCTTCAGGATCGCTCTACTCAAGCCAGCAACTGTCAGACATCGCTGAAGTCCTGCGCCGATACCCAGGAGTGATGGTGCTTTCAGATGACATCTATTCAGAAATTCGTTACACGGATGATGTATATCAGACCTTGGCGGCGGTGGCACCTGATTTGACTCACCGTATTTTGATCGTAGATGGCGTGTCCAAAGTCTACGCAATGACCGGCTGGCGGGTAGGATGGGGATGTGGGCCAACGCCATTGATCACGGCCATCAATTCGGTTCAGTCACAGAACTGTACTCAGACCAGCACTCTGAGCCAAGTGGCGGCGGTGGCTGCGTTGACTGGGCCTCAGACACTGGTGAAAGAGCGAAATGCTATTTATCGCCAGCGGCGTGATGCCGCTCTGAATGTCTTCGAGGCCTGCGAAGCGATTGATGTCGCGTGTCCGGAGGGTGCGTTTTACCTGCTACCTCGGATCAGAACGATCAAAGATGATCAGGCTTTCGCACTAACCCTACTCGAAGTAGGCGTAGCTACCGTTCCAGGTAGCGCATTCGGTATGCCGGGGCATCTCAGGCTTTCATTCGCCCTTGATGAGTCAGTTCTGATTGAGGGCTGTGAACGGCTGGTTCAGAAAATCAAGGCAAGCGCATGACGCTCTCTTTGCTGACAGCTTTGTTGCCTATCGCATTATTGATCGTGTTAGGCGCATGGCTCAAACGTAGTCAATTCTTGGCAGATAACTTTTGGGCGCAGGCAGAGCGCTTGGCATATTACGTACTGCTTCCCTCTCTTTTTTTTCACGGGCTGGCTACAGCTAAGCTTGATGGGGTGCCCTTTCAAGGCATGGTCTCTGTGCTCATCGTATCGACTGTTGTGGTATCGCTGATGTTAGTAAGCGCGCGAGCGCTCATCACCACAAACGATGCGGCATTCACCTCCATATTCCAGGGTGGTATACGTTTCAACAATTACGTGGGCGTGTCGATAGCGGCGGGATTATTCGGTGTTCAGGGCATTGCCCTGGCAGCCGTTGCGAACGCGGCGATAGTGCCCACAGTGAATATCCTGTGCGTGTTGGTCTTTGCGAAGTACGGGGCGGGTGGCAGGATGCCATTGAGCAAAGTCCTTAAGCAATTGGCTCTGAATCCGCTGTTGCTGTCGTGCTTGGCTGGTGGGTTGATCCAAGTGACAGGTTTGGGACTGCCCATCGGTGTTGAGCCAGTGCTCAAAGCGTTGGGCCAAGCGTCACTCCCTCTAGGTTTACTCTGCGTGGGCGCCGCGCTGGAGTTCGGGAGCATGAGGCAGTGGCTGCGCCCAGTTGGCTATTCGTCACTGGTGAAGTTTTTAGTCATGCCACTGGTCACGCTTGGAGCTTGCCATTTGTTCGGGCTGGAAGGAAAAGCTGCCATCGCAGCACTGCTGTTTCAGGCGCTCCCCACTGCTTCATCGTCCTACATCATGGCGCGGCAGCTAGGTGGAGATGCACCGCTTATGGCCGGAATCATTGCTTGTCAGACCCTGCTGGCGGGAGTGGCCCTTCCCATCGTTATCCTTGCGGTGACCCAGTGGGTTTGAGCCTCATATCCACGTGGTACCGTCCAAAGCACATTCATTCCCATTTGAGTTTCATTGCGAAATCTTTTACAAACGGAGGGCGCAGGTTGCTAGGCCGAATGTGGGAGTATGGACGCCCGAAGGGCCAAGCCAATGGCTTTCCCCTTGGCTTGGTTTACGACAGCCGTCCCCGCGAGGGGTCTGCACAAACACTCAAGTCGTCATCTTTAAGGACGGCATGGCCACAAGACTTGCCTACCTGCAATTACCTGCCTTTCTAAATCCGGCAGCTTCCGCTTCTGACTCTGACCCGAAAGTGATCTGATTCTTCGTTGCTACTTTGTCATAGCTCGGGCACCCACTCGGTAGGTGATACACATGGCTATTCCTGTTGCCAATAATCACTCCTGTCGAAGCGGTACTGATGACCTCAGGGGCGGACGCTGACTTCGCTACCCTCTGCGGTATCGGATTCACGATCCCATCACCAGCCGGTTTGTACCCCGGCGTCCAGGAGCGCTGCCCGGTCACGAATGGCTGATTACTACCGGTGGCTGGCCAAAGATCCCCGAAATCCCCGGTCACGAGTACGCGATCAGCTCCAATCAAGCATTCTTTCTCAAAGGTCTGCCCAAGCGCGTTCTTGTAGTCGGTGGCGGCTACATTGCCGTTGAGTTTGCCGGGATCTTCCATGGCTTAGGTGCCAGCACCACGCTGATGTATCGCGGTGATCTGTTCCTGCGCGGCTTCGACGGTACGGTACGCAAGCATTTGCAGGAAGAGTTGACCAAGCGTGGGATGGATCTGCAATTCAATTCCGACATTGTGCGTATCGACAAGCAACCTGACGGCAGCCTGAAAGTAACCCTAAAGGATGGTCGGCAGCTTGAGACAGATTGTGTCCTCTTCGGTACGGGTAGACGCCCGATGCTCGACAACCTGGGCTTGGAAAATACGGGTGTAAAACTAGACGAAAGAGGTTTTGTTGAGGTCGATGAGCTATATCAAACTGCTGAGCCGTCAATCCTAGCTTTGGGAGACGTGATAGGGAGAGTCCAGCTTACGCCTGTCGCACTGGCCGAGGGTATGTCAGTGGCACGTCGCTTATTCAAGCCTGAGCAATACCGTCCGGTTGACTACCAGATGATCCCGACGGCAGTCTTCAGCCAGCCTAATATCGGAACTGTCGGGTTGACCGAAGAGGAGGCACGTGAGGCAGGGCACGAGGTAGTAATCTTTGAAACCCGCTTCCGCCCTATGAAACTGTCATTGACCGAGTGCCAGGAGCGCACGTTGATGAAGCTCGTGGTGGATGCCAAGTCCGATAAGGTTTTGGGCTGTCATATGGTAGGCCCTGATGCCGGAGAGCTTGTGCAGGGGTTAGCGATTGCGCTGAAGTCGGGGGCGACCAAACGCATTTTCGACGAGACCATCGCTGTGCATCCGACATCCGCTGAAGAATTTGTCACCATGCGCACCCCGGTTGGAGGCTGATCGGTTTCAGGCAGTTTTTATGCACTCAGCTCTGTCGCAATGGCAGCAGCTGGGTGTAAACGTTTGCCGCGCCGTCTCGCCGTGGACGACACGCACCTGAGCATGGTTGTCCCCAGCTCCGTACAAAGAATCTCAACCTTGATACGGCAAGCTTTATCCCCCAAGCATTCGGCACATGCATCCATTCGAGCGGGCGCGCTGCTTTTTCCAACCAAATAAGATTCTCATCCTTAGAAAGGCTACCTATAGGTAGGCAGTTTTATTTGGAAGAATCTTCCAACCAATCCTAGAAAATCCCGTACCGAAATTGTCACCAAGATCTTGTCGAGTGACATGATTTTCTAATGATCTGTTGAAAGCCTACCAACTAGATGGTAGCGTATATCCAGATTCAGAAATCACCCACGAACCTGCAGGGCGTTGAACGCCCACGTGAGAGCCCCCATGCAAGATTGGAAGCAAACCCGCAAAGACATCAACACTCGTCTGGTAGAGCTGAACGGCCTTTCCCCTGAAACCATGAAGGGCATGGCTGCTCTCGGTGCTGCCGGCAGCAAGACAAATCACCTGGATGCGAAAACTCGCGAACTGATCTCCCTCGCAGTAGCTGTGACAACCCGGTGTGATGGCTGTATTGCATTCCACGCAGCGGAAGCCAAAAAGCTCGGTGTTACCAGCGAAGAAGTGGCCGAAGCACTGGGCGTAGCCATCAACATGAACGCCGGTGCCGCTCTTGTCTACAGCACCCATGTACTCGACGCTTTCGATAAGTCCTAAGCATTACGCAGACTTTCCTCTTAGACGATTTCGAGAGCAATCATGAATGAGCTGTTCACCCCTTACGATTTGGCCGGTATCCCGCTAAAAAACCGCGTTGTCATGGCGCCCATGACCCGCACCCGAACGTTGAACAACATTCCAAATGAATCGAACGCGCTGTACTACGCGCAACGTGCTTCTGCTGGCTTGCTGATCACCGAAGGCCTGCCCATCTCCGATGAGGCTCGTGGCTATCTGTACACCCCTGGTATCTACGAGGATGTGCATCTGCCGGGTTGGCGCAACGTGACTGACGCGGTGCACGCCAAAGGCGGGAAGATTTTTGCACAGCTCTGGCACGTTGGCCGCATGTCCCACGTGTCTGTACATGGCATGGCGCCCGTGTCTTCGGGCACGGTGCCTGCGGTGGATACCACGGTGTATGCCTGGATCGAGCCCGGCAAATCTGGCCCTGTACAGCCTAGTACGCCACGCGCCCTAGAAACCGAAGAAGTAAAACGCGTCATCGCGGACTTTGTTAAGTCTGCGCGTATGGCGATGGATGCCGGTTTTGACGGTATCGAAATCATGGCAGCCAACGGCTTCCTGTTCGACCAATTCCTGAGCAGCGCCTTGAACACTCGTACTGATCAGTACGGTGGCTCCATTGCGAACCGTCAGCGCTTCCTCCTGGAAACGATTGACGCGATTGCAGCTGAAATCGGTGGATCGAAAATTGGCGTGCGTTTCTCTCCGTTCGGTCGACTGTACGACTTCGGTGTGTACGAAGGCGAAGAAGAAACCTGGATGAGCATGGCGGCTGCCCTCAACGAACGAGAGCTGGCATTTGTTCACCTGAACTACCAGCCGACCATCCTGGCCGCGCAAACACCACCAGGTTTCGGCGCTGCGTTCCGTGAAGCTTACAAAGGCACCTTGATGGCTGCTGGCGGCTTCACCAAAGAGATCGCAGAGTCTGAGCTGGCCAAAGGCGAACTCGACCTGATCGCTTTCGGCACCGCCTACATCGCCAACCCGGATCTGGTAGAGCGCATGCAGAACGATTGGCCGCTGGCCGAGGGTGATCGCGAGACCTACTACGGGGTTAGCGATTCCATTGATAAGGGTTACACCGACTACCCGGAATACTCAGCTGCGAAAGCCTAATACTCCCGTTCAAGACCTTAGGAGAACACCATGCCACTCGTGACTATCAAAGGCATCGAAGGCGTTTTTACCGACGAGCAAAAAGCAGAGGTCATTCGCAAGGTAACCGACGCTATGGTGTCGGTGGAGGGCGAAAACATGCGTGCCCTGACCTGGGTCATTTTCGAAGAGGTTAAGAGCGGAGACTGGGGCATCGCTGGCAACCCCGTGACTGCACAGGATGTTTTGAAGCTGCAAGCAGGTCAATAAGGCTTCATCGCTTAACTACTAGCTCCCTGATTGCTGAGTGCATCTACGCTCAACGGTCAGGGGGCTTTTTCCGTTCTAAAAGAACGCCCAGCTTGTGGGGGATCACGCCGTGATTCTGATCATTTACGCCCATCCTTACCCTGAGAAATCCAACGTAAACGAGCTGATGCTCAGGTTCACAGCAACTAATCCTAATGTTGTAATCCGCTCCCTGTACGACCTTTACCCCGATTTCAATATCGACGTTGAAGCCGAGCAAAAGGCCGTGGAGCAAGCAGACCTGTTGGTTCTCCAACACCCTCTATATTGGTATAGCTACCCGCCACTTTTGAAGCTGTGGATCGATAAGGTCTTCACGCAGGGCTGGGCCTACGGTGCGGGCGCTACTGCGTTGAAAAACAAGAGTCTGCTGTGGGCCGTAACCACGGGCGGAGAGCACGATCATTTCAAGGCGGCGACCACCCAGGCTTCGCGGTGTTGTCCCAACCCCTTCAGGCGACCGCGAACTACTGCGCGATGAACTGGTTGAGTCCTGTAGCAATTCACGGCGCATACAGAGCAGATCAAACTGCACTACTCAAGCAAATTCGTCGTTACGGCGAGCGCCTGGCCTCATGGAAGGAAGACTGAATGGAAACCCACAGCCTGATTGAAATGCTCATCTACCTAGGCTCGGCTGCTTTGATAGTCCCGATTGCCGTCCGGTTGGGATTGGGGCCTGTTCTGGGCTACCTGATAGCCGGCTGCGTGATCGGCCCCTGGGGCTTGAAACTCGTGACTGACGTCGAGTCCATCCTGCACTTCGCCGAAATTAGCGTGGTCTTGATGCTGTTCATCATTGGTCTGGAACTCGACCCCAAGCGTCTTTGGGCAATGCGCCGTATGGTGTTCGGGGGCGGCGCGTTACAGATGCTGGCGTGCGGTATTGCCATCGCAATATTTTGCGCAGCCCTAGGCTTGAACTGGACGGCTGCATAGCTGGTCGGCCTGACGCTGAGCCTGTCGTCGACTGCTATCGCCATGCAGGCCATGAGCGAGCGAAACATGAACTCCACCGCTGTAGGTCGTAGCAGCTTTGCGGTGTTGTTATTCCAGGACATCGCAGCGATTCCCTTGGTGGCAATGATTCCACTGCTGGCCGCAGATGGTGGTACGCCCTCAGGGGCAGCGCTGGCCCTGTCTATCGCCAAAATCGTCGGTGCAATTGTCGCAGTGGTTCTCTTGGGTCAGTACGTCTCTCGGCCCGTCCTTCGCTTCGTAGCGCGCTCTGGCCTGAGAGAAATCTTTAGCGCCGTCGCACTGTTCCTGGTGTTCGGGTTTGGCCTCTTGTTGGAAGAGGCGGGCTTATCCATGGCCATGGGCGCTTTCCTAGCCGGCGTCCTGTTGGCCAGCTCGGAGTATCGTCATGCACTGGAGAGCGATATCGAACCTTTCAAAGGGCTGTTGCTGGGTTTGTTCTTCATCGGCGTGGGTATGTCGATTGACTTCGGAACGCTGATCGACGCCCCTCTGAAAGTCATCACCCTGACGTTGGGCTTCATCCTGATCAAGCTACTCGTGATCAAGCTTTTGGGTCGATTCCTGAATGTCCCAAATGACCAGCGTTCATGGCAGGCGGTATTTCTCGGTCAAGGCAGTGAGTTTGCCTTTGTCGTATTTAGTGCCGCCACGGTCGCCGGAATCCTAGTCGACCCTTGGGGTAAAAGCTTGACGCTGGCGGTGGCGCTGTCCATGGGTGTAACGCCTTTATTGATCCTCTTGCTCAATCACCTGGAGTCAGCGAACAAACAGGGCAGCAAGGAAGCGGACACCATTGACCAAAGTAATCCTCGAGTGATCATCGCCGGCTTCGGAAGATTTGGTCAGATCGCGGGACGTCTGCTGATGTCCTGTGGTTTCGAGGTAGTGGTCTTGGATCACGACCCAGACCACATCGAGACACTTCGCAAGTTTGGGGTGAAGGTATTCTACGGGGATGCCACTCGTCTCGATTTACTGCACGCTGCGGGTGCCGCACAGGCCGTGGTGCTTATCAATGCCATCGACAATCAGGAAGATAACCTGGCACTGACCAAGCTGGCCCAAGAGCATTTTCCATCCTTGAAGCTGGTCGTGCGCGCTCGTGATATGGGACACATCATCACGCTGCGTCAGATGGGTATTGAAGACGTAGAGCGAGAGACCTTTGAAAGCGCACTTTCTCTCGGGCGCAGAGCTTTGGAGCAACTAGGGATAGGACGCTACGAGGCCCGTGAGCGTGCGGATCGGTTCCGCCGTCTGAACCTGGAAATGCTGGAGGAGATGGCCGCTCAACCCGATGAGGATACCGACTTCAGATACGACGCTTACAAGCGAGCGAACGCTTTACTAACTGAGATCTTCAATGAGGATCGCGCTCATCCAATTGACGCTGGCCCAGGTAAAAACGAGTCTTCGACATCACCAGGTGCATAGGCGACCAGACTGATGAGCATGGAGGACGCCCGATTAGCTGGCGTCTTCCAGCTCAGCGATGATCGCTTTCTTCAAGGCTGAGACCGATTTAGACCCTGCGAAGACTTTCAACAACCGGCCTTCGTTAAACACGGCCAAGGACGGCACAGAGCGGATGCCGTACATCTGCGCAATCGTCGGAGACACAGCGATATCAATCTTCCCAAAAGATGCTATCGAATGGAGTTTTGCTTCGAGCTCAAGAAAGACCGGCCTCATTTCTTTACAGGGTTTGCACCAAGAGGCGGAGAACATAACGACACTGCTGCCTTTGGCTACGAAGCGAGCAAATTCGGGAGCACTCAACTCAACGATACGGCTCATCTGGGTCTCTCGTTCTGTGTCAGGGAAAAGCGGCACCTTGAGAGTGCCGCCATCCAATGCCAGTCAAATTTCGCAGCCATCGATCCCGCAGACCTGGCCCATTGATGCGCTATCCAGGGATTTCGCCTCAGCTGCCATCTGATTCAACGCCTGAAGGAAGGAGGCGTCTGTCTGTGCGCCTGATACCGAGACCGCATTATTGAAGACGAACAGCGGTACGCCGGAACCCAATTGGGCGGCAAACTGTTCATCCGCTTTCATCTCAGCGCGCAGCTCTGCAGATGACCAAGCCAGTTGGATGGACTCATCCGACACACCTGCGCCTTTAGCAATCGCCGCCAAGCTGGCGCGATCAAAAAGGGACTTACCGTGGCTGGTACTCTGCTCGTACAGCGCTTCCACAAGACGCTTTTTTACCTCCGAGTCTTCAACAGCTTTTACCAGCACATGAGCATCCGCAGTATCGCCAAACATCATGGTGTCAAAGCGGTAATCCAGCCCGTCGGCCTCGCCATATTTACTGACGGTACTCATCATCGATAAAGCGGAGTTTGCGTTACCGAGCTTACGCTTCAAGGCCGGAATCATCGGCTCCGGAGCATGGTTGGCAGCCAGCCGATAGGCCCGAACGTTGACCTGTACCTCGTCCTTCTCTGGGAAGCATTCAAGTGCTTTCTCAAAGCGGCGCTTGGCAATCCAGCACCAAGGACACACATAATCAGACCAGATATCGACAACGTATTTTTTCGAAGGAGTTTTCATGATTTATCCTGCACGAAGAAATGAAGACTGAATTGCCACCATTTCAAGCAAATGGTTAAAACCAGCCAAAGGGTCGGTTGATCGACCGAGTGTCCAATCAATGAGGCTGGCTCCCTCCAACATGCTCAGCAGCATGAAGGCGAAGTTTTCAGCGGTTGTTCCCAGTGACCAGTTGTGCTGCCGGACGGCGTCCTCGAGGGTGCTTTGAAGCCAGGCGAGCTGCGAATTGAAGAAATCCCTGGTAAGCCCTTGGAGCGATAAAGGCAACGCAGCCATTTCCGCTGCCAAGGCGCCGCATAACGGCAGCAGCCCCTCATTCGCGCTGATCACGAAAAGTCGGGAAAAAGCCTGTAAGCGCTGCAGTGGCTCGGAATGCATGCTCTCGATTGAGAGCAACGTCTCATTGAATCGAGCGATGTAGTCGTTGATCAGCTCCGCGCCCAGGCACTCCTTGGTAGGAAAGTGATGGTGAATGCTGGCTTTTTTGATACCGATCTTCGCGGCGAGATCAGCGTAACTAAATGCTGAATAACCCTTGGAACGCATCTGGGTTTCCGCATAACTCATAAGCGCAGCTTTTGTCGTGATAGACATTCAGAACTCCTACAGCCAGCACCCTTTCCACCGAAGCAGTGCATTGGAAAAGCGCCTAGCTGGAAGGCGCTACACGCAGTGCTTGCTACGGTATTAGGCGCGTACCGCCATCACCCCTGCGTCCACATCCCAGATAGCGCCGGTCACCCAGGACGTTTTATCGGAGAGCAAAAAGAGGATGGTGTTGGCGACGTCTTCGGGAACACCCACTCGACCCAACGGGTGGAAATCATTCAGCGACTTCATCGCATCCGGGATTGCATCCTTGTCCATGAAGCCTTCATAGATCGAGGTGTGAACAATGCCAGGTGAAACGGCATTGACCCGGATACCTGAGTGAGCCAATTCAACTGCGAGGTTTCGGGTAACTGCATGCAGACCCGCCTTGGCCATCGAATAAGCAGTCGCAGGAGAGCCTGCCAGGGCGGCTTGGGCACCAATCGAACCAACGTTGACAATGGAACCTTCGCGTTTGGCGGCAAGCATGTTCTTGACCACAGCCTGAGTGATGAAGAATGTGGCGCGGTTCAGATCCAGGTACATGTCGTAGTCAGCCTCATCGTGCTCGATGAAAGGCTTGGGAATGAATATGCCTGCAGAGTTCACCATGAAACCAATGTCGCTATGGTTGGCATTGATCTCGTTGCGTACATGATTCATCCCTTCCTCCGTCATGAGGTTGGCAACGATCACGGATACGTTCCCCAGCGGACTCAGCTCGGCACGCACAGTCTCGGCTTTATCCTGTTTGCTGCCGGTGATAACCACGCTCCCGCCCGACTTCAAGAACTGGCGAGCTGTTTCCAAGCCCATACCACTCGTGCCGCCGACGACCAACAGTTTTTTGCCTTTAAAAAAATCGTTCATTGCAGACTCCGTTTATCCAGATTTCATTGAGGGTGGCACCGGCAAGCAAACTGCCGGTGCACGCCTGGCTCGGATGTGACAAGGCTTGGGATCAGCCCTCACGCACTTCGAGGGTTGGCACCATGCGAATGGCTCTGGAGAAGTTTGCGTAGTTGACCGATGTCTTGAGCACCAAGTTGTGCAGCTCTTCCACACGCTCACGCGAGGCGTCGGTGTGCAGGCGAATGACAACACTGACTTCGTCGTAGCCTGGGTTAACGCTTTCGTCGATGCCCAGGAAGCCGCGCAGGTCGAGGGTGCCGTCAGTCTCGATCTCCAGGCTGTGAATTTTGATGCCCATCATCGCGGCATTGGCGGCATAGCCGACCGACATGCAGGCGTTGAGAGCAGCCATCAGCAGCTCCTGAGGGTTCGGCGCAGTGTTTTCACCCAGCAATTCATTTGGCTCGTCGGCAACGATTTCGAAATCACGCGAGTAGGTTTCACCGGCGAGGCTGTAGCGGCTTACTTTGGCCACGGAGCGGGTCTGGCCTTTCCACGCGGTCTTAACGTTGAAGCTGGCGTGGCGCTTGTTCGCATTCTCAGCAACACCTTGAGCAAACTGTTGCAGGGCAGCTACGTCAATACCGTTCAGGTTGTTAGTCATTTGGTAAATCCTCTAGGTTACGTAAGGTCGCTTGAATGAATCGCTGACCAAACAACCCTACCAACTAGATGGTTTGCTTGCAAGGAGTTTAGCCAAAATTCTTAAGCAGGTAGCTGTAGAGACCAGCATATTGGAGTGCGCATCGAGGCCTCTCCCCGCGAGTAAATCCAGGCTAATCAATGGGATAGGGCGATGACTGGTCAAGAATCAGAGAGATAGCGCGGGAGGAAATCAGCGGCTTCCACATCCGCTGAGCGGCTGTTTGAAAGGGAAATAACGATTAGAAAATGCTGACAGGGATGTGCTCTGTTCTTGCCCGAGCCGTGCAGTGCCAAGCCATACGCTGTCTTGGCACTGCACGATTTCAGTGGGTCTGCCCCGCGTGCAAATTTCTACCTACAGTAGCTTGAAAGTCTTTACGCGGTATCAGTGCTGCAGGAATGCCCTTCAACAAGAGAACAGCTCCGCATGCAAGTACAGCTGAGAAAATGCATAGGCCGTAGTTTATGGATCCGGTAGTGATCTTGATCCAACCGATCACAGCTGGACTGGTGAAACCGCCCAGCAAGCCAATGGAATTAATTGCGGCGATTCCACCTGCTGCCGCAGAACCGGACATGTAGGAGGTTGGAATTGTCCAGAAAACGGGCATCGCAGTGAGTATGCACGTAGCTGCTAGCGTGATCGCGCCCAAAGAAACCACCAAGCTTTGGCCGAACCACACAACCATTAAAAGCCCGATGCAACCACCGAACATACACACAGCCAAATGCCAACGGCGCTCCTGTTTCTTGTCAGAGTGTTTGCAAATCAAGATCATTCCAATTACGCCTACGATATAGGGTATTGCAGTCAGCAGGCCTATATTTACTGCGTCGGAAATTCCGTGCTCTCGAATCAGAGACGGCAACCAAAAGCTTATAATGTACAAGCTAGCCGAGATAGAGAAGTAAACAGCGCCGAGAATATAAAGTCGATAATCCTTCAGTGCTGCACCAAAATGATGAGTCTTCCCTTTATCACTTGAGTTCTCTTCCGCCAAGGCGTCAACAACAATGCTCTTCTCGCTGTTACTGAGCCAGCTGGCTTCGTTAGGACTATTCGAGAGCACAAAGAATACAGAGATACCCAATATAAGAGTGGGGATTGCCTCAATCACGAACATCCACTGCCAGCCCCGGTAGCCGAGCACACCATCCATGTGGGCTAGCAGCCAACCCGAAACGGGCCCGCCGATGATTCCTGCAACTGCGATTGCGGACATGAACATCGCAATGATTTTTCCCCTCATTGCAGACGGATACCAGAATGTCAGGTAAAGGACGATTCCTGGGAAGAACCCAGCCTCAAACGCACCTAGAAGAAATCGTGCAATATAGAATTGCATTGGTGTCTGGATAAACGCAAAGCTGCCCGAGATTAGTCCCCAAACAATCATGATGCGCATTAGCGTAAGCCGGGCGCCAATTTTCTCCAGAATCAGATTGCTAGGTATTTCGAACAGAAAATAGCCTAGGAAGAAAATTCCAGCACCCAACCCGTATACAGCGTCTGAAAAATTCAAATCCTGTTTTATATGAATGGCCGCAAATCCGATGTTCACACGATCAAGATAGGCGAAGACGTAACATATAAAAAGAAACGGAATTAGGCGGAGCGTGATTTTTCTGTAGATATCGGGCGCCTGCACGCAGCCATCCGCGTTACATTTCTCTTGGCCGCTCACAGCATTTGATTTATTCATGATGATGCCCACCTGAACCGAAAGGCATCAAAGAAGAGTGCGGTTTTGAGTTCGTAGGCTTGAAGATTCTTGTCGCTGTAAATTGAGAGGTTGTCATTTTTATTCTCCCGTTAGTTTGATTGCGAGGAGTGATCCCCCTCGCTTTAATTAGCTGTTACAAGCCTAGGTATCCTTTAAAAGCTCGAGCAGGGCGGGCTCGCATCATGTCTTCGATTGGATCACATCCCCAACCTGGAGTGTCAGGCACAACCATTGCGCCATTTTTGATCTCCGGTATATAACTAAAAAGATCCTTGTCCCACGCCAAGCGATCAATATCATGCTCCATGATCCTGAGGTTCGGAACCGCAGCCGCGAAGTGCACGTTCATCATTGTTGCTTGATGGCTATAAAAATTATGAGGCGCGACATTTACGTCTAGTGCATCGGCCACATGCGCAATCTTCATGGATTGCCACACTCCATTCCAAACTGCATCAATGATCGCAACGTCAACGGCTTGAGCTTGTAGATACGGTAGGAACTGACGTATGCCGAACAGCGTTTCGCAGGCTGCGACTGGTGCGTGGCTTTGCGAGCGTATGTATGCGAGGGCTTGGGGATTATAACTGTCCAGTTCTATCCAAAAAAAATCATAGTCACGCAGCGCTTTGATGATCTTCACGAACCCTTCAGTTTTGAAGTTGAAGTTTAAGTCGATCAAGAGCTCCGTGTCTGGGCCCGCACCTGCTATCAAGGCATCAAGGTGGGAGCGCACACTCGTGACCAGCTTCTTATCCAGGTTCAGGGAAGGCTCGTACGGGGCCGCGAATCCTGGCATCCACTGCCGAATACCGCGCTCGTCATGGACGAACAAATTTGTCTTAACCGCCGGGACTCCCAGCTCGCGTGCGTCCACGCCAGCCTGCGTAACCCCACTCAGATCGGTGATGACCGGACTGTAAAATTTTGGATGGTTGATGCGCCAGGTAGCGCAATGCGACCAGTACACAGGGATGCTATCTCTGTGCTTTCCGCCCAGAAGCTCGTAGCACGGTACTCCCAGCGCCTTCCCTTTGAGATCAAGAAGCGCATTCTCGAAAGCCCCGAGAGCTTCTGCCGCCAGTCCGTGGGGAGCTGGTCTCAAGGTCGCAGCAAGTGGGCCAATCACCGCTTCGTGACCCAAAACTGACTGCCCTATAAGTCTGGGCGCAATTTTTTCGATCACGCCAGTGAGGCCAGCGGGCCCGAATGCTTCATCGTACTCGGCCCACCCTACAGTCCCATCGTCAGCAACGATCTTGAGGTAATGGTAATTCCGCCAACCTGCGTCACAAGCAATAGTTTCGATCTGTTCAATACGCATTTTTATTGTTCTCCAAGGCCATATCGTCCAACAGTTAATTGTTAACAATCGACGAAATCGATCCTAGGCCCAAAGCTTTGGCTCGTCAACACCCTCTCGATGATCCCCATTCCCAGCGGGGACGGATGCTAGAAAAGCGAATTGTTAACTGTTGACAGCCACCACCTCGGTTGCCACTATCGTGGCATGAACCAGAAAAATGCCCTGTCCATTTCCGGCGAAAATATCGACCGCCGCAGCCTCGACCGTAAAGCAGCAGACTGCATCCGGGATGCCATAATTTCTGGACAGCTTCCCCTTGGGTCTCGTCTTACCGAGATCGGCTTGGCGACACAGGTCGGCCTATCCCGCTCGACGATACGAGCGGCTTTGCACCGGTTAAGCGGAGAAGGATTGGTGGTTCAGCACGCGTATACGGGGTGGGAGGTGTTTTCGCTCTCATCTCACGATGCGCGCGAACTGTACACCCTGCGGAGCTGCCTCGAAGGTCTGGCTGCCAGGCTTGCTGCGGAAACTATCGATGCGGTCGGTAAGACCACCTTGCTGGCAGCACTCAAGACTCTTGAGGTCGCAATTGAAGTCAAAGACTGGCGCGGGATTGCTGAGGCAGATCTGGCGGTGCACAAGCTGATCGTATCGATTGCCGGCCATCGTCGGCTTCTCGAACAGTACGCGCTGATCATTGATACAGTGTTACTCTATATCCTCCACACCAACAGGATGGTCGAGAGTGCAGAGTCGATCTACCCAGAACACAGGGCTTTAGTAGACGCAATTGTGTCTGGTGACAGCATTTTGGCTGAGCGCTTAGCGGCAGACCACGTCACTTCCCACGGACAAAGGCTTGCGAAATCCTTGGAGGCTACCGGGCATTGAGCTTGCCCTGCGTAGCTCTGAAGATCGAAATGTAACTGTGGCTTCTGGCCCTCTAACCGGTTTCATGCTGCGAGCGGAACTCACTGTCACCATAGACCGACCATCAGACTAAAAGCGCCAGCAGATCTCCGTTCAGGATTGCGTAACCAGCAACGCCTTATTGGATTGGCATCGAATCACGTGTAAAAGCTCACGGCCCCCTAGGCGAATCCTCGACTTCCTCTAGCCACCCCATCGTAATTTCAGATCGATCCTCCGCTCCCTCATTCCCTGACATCGAGTCAGGAATACCCGAGTTCATATCCAGTTCCGCCGTGTGGGCTACGTTCATCACGAACCAACCTGCCCAATCCGCCGAAGCATGCTCCACATCACCGCGTGCCCACCAACCCATCGCCGAAGCGCTGCCGAGGATGAACTTAGTCAAAAGGCGCTAAAAGACTACCTAATGGTAGACATTTAAAAAATGTAGATTAGTATGCGAAGGAAGCGATAGGAATCTCAGCCGACACTCACCCACAATCGTGGTCATCCGGAAGCTCGTATGAATACCTACAAGAATGCATCAACCCTTTTGGCCCACGCGTCAATTGACCCGGAGCAGCATCACGGTTTTGTGAATACACCTGTCTACCGAGGCTCCACCGTCGCGTTTCCCACATGTGAATCGATGCGTGAAGGGCGTCAGAAATACGCCTACGGACGCTGGAACAATCCCTCTACCGAGGCTCTCACCCAAGCCATCCAGCTTTTGGAAGGGGCAGAAGGCACTGTTCTATGCCCTTCAGGGCTCTCGGCTTGTACAACTGCCATACTTTCAGTAGTGGGAATGGGTGATCATATTTTGATCGCTGACAACGTGTATGCTCCTATCAGAGCCTTTTGTAAGCAGGTGGGTGAGCGTATGGGGATCGAAGTGTCGTTTTACGACCCCACGATAGGGTCAGGCATCAATGATCTCCTTCGATTCAATACTAGAGCCATCTACCTTGAATCGCCAGGCTCACTGACGTTAGAAATACAGGATATCCCAGCGATAGCCAAAGTTGCTCATGACAATGACATTCTCGTCATTGCAGATAATACATGGGGCACGCCGCTTTACTGCCAATCGTTAGAGCTTGGCGTAGACCTATCAATCATGGCAGCAACCAAATACATCGTTGGCCACTCAGACGCAGTTCTTGGCACCGTGTCCGCATCCAAACGTGCATGGGAGAGTCTTAAGCAATACCATTTCAGCATGGGTTTATTTGCTAGCCCTGACGATGTGACGCTAGCTCTTCGGGGAATGAGGACGCTTGATGTGCGACTGGAGCGACACTATATAAATGCAACAATAGTAGCCAAGTGGCTGGAGAGCCGAGAGGAAGTAACCGGGGTCTATTATCCTGCATTGGAGTCTCATCCCCAACACGAATTGTGGAAGCGAGATTTTAAAGGGGCATCTGGTTTGCTGTCGTTTACGACAACGCCTTCTTCGCAGTTAGCTGCTGACGCTATCCTGGACAGCCTATCGCTGTTTTCAATTGGTTACTCCTGGGGTGGCTTTGAAAGCTTGGCAATGATGGCAGATCCAAAGCCTGTCAGAAGCGCTACACGCTGGGAAATTGATGGTCATTTGATCCGACTCCACATTGGCCTTGAGGATCCATACGACCTTATCGCGGATCTTGAGAATGGCTTTGCGCAATTTAACAAGTTGCGTAATCAGTAGTAGCTGATATTTCTTGAAAAGTGCATCAGGCACAGTTTCAACCGGACTGCGCTCCAAGACAGGTAATACCGTATTCGTTCAGTTAGGAGCGTTTGGTGCCGCAGCAAACAATTAAGAAGTTTTCTTTCAATGGCACCAGAAAAGTAATTCCCCTTACGATTCTGGCCATGCTAGCCTTTGCAGCCAACTCGCTACTATGCCGACTTGCACTCCGTCACACTGAAATAGATCCTACATCTTTTACACTGATACGGTTATTAAGCGGGGCTGTTATGCTCTGGGTCATTGTAGCAATTAAAGGTGTTCGCGCCCGCCGCTCTGGAACTTGGCTTGGTGCCTTCACATTATTTGTCTACGCTTTCGCTTTTTCATACGCGTACGTACATTTGGAAACTGGAGCAGGCGCACTCCTGCTGTTCGGTGCAGTACAACTCACCATGCTAGGATACGGGTACTACAAAGGCGAAAGGATGCAAGCCGTAGCGATTCTGGGCCTCGTACTCGCCATAGGAGGGCTGGTTGCCTTACTGCTCCCAGGAGCGACATCGCCTGCACCGGCTAGTGCTGCACTAATGGCGCTTTCAGGTGTTGCATGGGCCATCTACTCCTTAATTGGCAGGCAATCGAATGACGCGCTCGCTTCAAGCGCATGGAACTTCCTGAGATCCATCCCCTTCATGCTTTTGGCCTCAACACCTTTCCTAGGTCACCTGTCCATCGATCTTACAGGTGTTCTTTGTGCGATTGGTTCAGGCGCGATTGCTTCGGGACTAGGTTATGCGATTTGGTACGCAGCCTTGCGTACGCTTTCCTCATTCCAGGCCGCCTCCATCCAGCTGAGCGTTCCTGTATTAGCATCGCTGGCGGGAGCTCTAGTTTTAAACGAAAGCCTCACCTCTCGTTTAGTGATCACATCACTTGCCGTACTGGGAGGCATCGGTCTAATACTGAGCGGTAAACGTTCAGCGGAATCACGCCGGTGAAGAGCCTGCCAATAAGGCTCTCAATGCTTAGATTGAGGAGCTAAAAGCCCGGCCAGAATCAAATCAAACCCAGAAGACTTCTGATAATCATCGTTCATGGCCCACGAGACAAAGCTTGCACCCTCAAGAGTGTTCAGCATGAACCTCGACACCTTCGTAACATCCAGATCGGCTTTGAACTCACCCAACGCTTGGCCATGAGCAAGGTTCCCTTGGAGCCAGGTGAGATGGATTTCAAAAAAATCCTTGGTCAATGTCCGTAGACTTTCCGGCAGGGCCAAAAGCTCTGCGGCCAAAGCACCACAGAGGGGAAGCATTCCATTCTCACTGCTATTCGAGAACATCAAGGCAAAGGCTTTAAGTCGGTCGACGACGCAGGTATTTTCGTCATTGATAGCGTCTAGCTGATTTTTGAAACGAAACAGGTAGCTTTCGACGATGGCAACCGCCATGCCTTCCTTGGTAGGAAAGTGGTGGTGAATACTTGCCTTCTTGATACCGATGTCTTCTGCCAGATCGGCATAGCTGAAGGCCGCATAGCCCTTTGTGCGCAACAGGATTTCAGCGCTGGTCAAAAGGTCTGAACGTGTACTCATGATGCGGCATCCGAATTTGTCATCCGGACATCATAAATTAGTCACTCCTCATAAGACAGCTTTCGCAATGAGCAGCACCGCGCTACCTGATGTGTGAAGCGCTCTGAAATGCCAGCCACAACAGGTTAGCGGCTGTGAGCGTTCATTGCTGGCCGAGATCATCAAGCGATGTCGGTCGCCCAAGCTCCGCTTTGAAGAGACTGCTCGCTGCCCCCAGCGTCCTCACATGACTTTTGCGTCTCCAGGCACACGCGTAAAAGCTTGGAGTGCTGGGTAAAAATCGCTGAAGTCTGCGCTCAGCAGCTCATAGTTACCTTCTAGATGTTCGAACAACCCATCAAGGCCCTCTGGTCTGGAGAGGCGCTTCGAGATTACGCCCAGGCCATATCCAATCATTTCAATGTCTCTGTAGGCGCACAGCCAGTCCTCCGAGATCATCAAGGGCTCGACCTGCGCCAGTGACGAAGGAAGGTTAGGCTCTGCCTCCAAGATCCCGTAGATCTGCTGCGCGAAGTCATCCAGCGGGACGTTAGAGTATTGCTCCCAATCGCGCGCGAGGCAGTGGTCAAAAAACATATCGAGAGCGATCCCGGCATAGCGCCTTTTCTCGCTGGGAAATCGTGACAGCGCTCGCTTGACGACCCGGTGGGCGTCAGTGAATGCATCAATCGTGCGATGCAGCTGAATCGCCGCCTCAATTTTAGGAGAAAAGCGCCCTGCGAGTGGGCCTTTAACAAAGTCCCCGTAAAGGCTACCCAGGAGCTCGTCAGACGACTGCCCCCCAAGGTGCAGATGAGCCAAATAATTCATCCAATGCCCCTCCATGCAGGTAGCGGTCGACAGTCAAGATAGCAGACTCGCAAATGTCCTATCTACTAGATGGGTACGTCCCAGGGCTTTATCAACTTTGAACGTATTTTGAAGCTCATCCCCCTAAAGCTCTGCACATCGCCGCTAGCTCAGCTGAATCTGAGCTGCTCACTCACGAAGGTATTGAAATCATGAAAAGCGAACAGGTTGAAGGCGTTATAGAGAAGGTTGCCGGCAAAGCTCAAAGCGCAGTGGGAAAACTACTGGGTGATTCGAAGATTGAAGCCGAAGGTGCGGGACGCCAAGCTGCTGGCCAGCTGACTCAAACCTATGGCGATGCGCTTGATAGCGTGTCCAAATTCGCGAAAGAAAAACCAGTGGCTGCAATCGCGATTGGTGCAGTAGCCCTGCTGGTACTTAACCGGCTCCTGCGCCGCTGATCCAGGTTGATTCAGGCAGAAAGGACTCTCCAATAGAGAGCTGCCTCCTGCGCTCATCCTCCCGCCCGTTGATCCTGCCCATCGGTCGGCAACGGGGGCGGTTGTACCGATCCAAAGCCAATACCCCGTGATCGGCAGGGAAGTTTATCGTGACGTTACAGCATGATCTATTGGGCGCTCTGCCAACGGGTCTGCGAAATCACTGATCTTCGTGAAGACCGTCATCAGATAATGGCTCAAACGCCGTAGCGTTTGTTTCCTCCCGACGTTATGCAGTACCGACCACCGCGAGGCCCGATGCACACGTTGCCCGATGAACAAGGACAGGACGAGCCGTACGCGGGAATCTTTTGGCGAGAAGGCTGTACTGGCTGAGTCACTGGTTTGGGTTTCGAAACTACGTAGCAGCCCGACCCGCTGCAAAGGCTTTTCAACGAAAGCCATTGGGAAGACTGACTATCAGTGCTGATGCGCGCCCATTCATTCCGGGTCTCGAAGACCTGAACCTTTTCCCCACGCTTCAGCTTCGAGACGACCTTACCGCCTGGTTGATCCCGGACATTGAGATTATCAGCACTTACAAAGTGCTCAGTCGCAGAGGCAAGAGCCGGCGCAGAGGACTGAGCTGGCGAAATTGACGTTAGCGTATTTGGCGTGCTTGGGACGCTCGGTTGTACCGGCGCAGGAGGGGCGTCTTTCTTCCCCATTCCCCACAGAACCGCAAAAAGAATCAGAAGCGGGACAAACCATGGTTGGGACTTCTTGCGCATATCCATTGCTCTCATTCAGCACGTGTTACACAGCTGTCTTCCTGACCAACCTGACGTCATCAGCTATTGCGAGCTTAGCCAAGCTTCCACTTTTTGCAGCCTGTCCAGTTCCGAAAGCTTGGGCTTGCCAAGATCCAGTAATTCAAGTAGCCGACTTCTCGCCTCAAGGGATGGAAACCATTCGACGACCTCCACGTTGCGGTGCCTTGAATCACTGATCGCCCGTTTCACTACCGTGTCTGCTGCGCGGACAATGTCTCGGTCGAGATAGATGTGGTGAGCGCTCTAACTGGCGATATGACTGTCTGGCGCTATTACGGGACGAAAGGGATTGGGAACCCTCGAAGGTCACAGCTGCAGAATTTCCTACGGGAGCCGGTAGCAGGATTTCTGGCATCGGTCTTATCGCTTGGCACCTGGTGTTATGGGGGCATCGGCACAACGCCTGTCGGCTATATGGCCGCAGGTCGTGATTTCGGAGTATGGCTCACTGGTTAGAAAGTCAGCCCCCCATTTGACCCGGATCTTCATAAACATCTCTTTCACAGTGAGCGATATCTAGACAATGATCTTGGCAACTGGACACATTACGGCATAGCCGGTTTGGCCGTTCGCGACTCAAGCTCTAGCTGTCTGCGCCGATACCTACGTAAACATCATGGTTTTTAAAGCATGCCGAAACGTACCCGTTTGTTAGTGAGCCTCCTTGGCCTGAGCCTGTTGCTTTACCTGTCGCTCAAGGTTGATTGGTCAGCCCCCGGTCGTTACTACCGCGATTATCAGAAACTGAACGCTTTGGCGAGTAGGAAGGATCAAATTGACCTTGCAGTGTCTAGATTGCAGGAACGCTATGGTAAAAATGCCGGCATGACCTACAGCGTTAGTAGCAATTTCAATGGTAGCTTTAGTCAAACTTTGCAGGTGACGCGCAATTGCGGGCCGCTAGACAGTGGAAAGCTTTTGGACGATGCGAAGCAGTTTTTTCGCGAGGTTGGACTCGGCAAAGTCGACCGCATCGAATACCTCTACGCGTGTGATTCTCCGCTTCCATTTGGAATGGTCGTGGATGCTTTCAATCAGGCGTTCAATGACGCACTTCATGAGCATCCTTGGTGTCGAAAGGTTGCTACTACATCTAGCATCGACATACCTGGTTCGGTGACTCAAATATGGGCAGACCGGGCCGCTGGGGCATCCGCTAAGTTGAGCCTTGACGAAGAGGGCCTCATTACCAAAGGCAGATGGCTCGACGCATCCCTAGCTTCGGCAGAGAAAAAGTATCAGTACCAGATAATGGTCTGCATGACTCGCAGCGCAATTCGGGTTCTTGAGCCATCGATAAGCAGCGACGAGATGAAGTCATTAATGAGGAAGATCTGGTTCAGCCCCACGAAAAGTGCTACGACGGACGTCGGCCGCTATACCTTCGACAGCCAGAAAAACCCTCTGAGCCTTTCGGTTACTCGGGTGCGCAAAGATTAAATTTGCCCGATAACCGCTCTGCTGAGGGTGACTGAGCAATCAGCTGCAAGCGGAGCGCGCATGCTGAAGGCCGACAGACAGGAGGATGGACGCCCGCAGAGCCAAGACAACGGCGCTACCGTTGACTTGAATCACGACAGCCGTTCCCGCACGTCGCCTTCAGATAGCCCCAGACACCTAGATCAAGAACTGCATGTACAGTTAGCCTCTGTCTACTTGCAATTACCCGCCTTCCGGAACCCAGCAACCTCTGCTTCTGACTCCGACCTGAACGTCACTCTGTTCTTAGCAGACACTTTGTCATAGCTGGGGCATCCGCTAGGTAGGTGGTACACAAGGCTATCGCTGTTGCCAATGATTACCCCTGCCGAAGCCGTACTGGTGATCTGAGACACTGGCGGCAATTTCGCAGCCCTCTGCGGGATCGGACTCACTATCCCATCACCAGAAGGCTTGTATCCGGGAGTCCATGAACGCTGTCCGGTCACGAACGGGTTCGCATGCCCCATGATGGCCGCAATACGCTTGTTCCGCTCAGACTCCCAAGGCGTTACCGGAAACTGTTTGTTCCATGCCATGAGCAGCTGTTGCTGCTGTCGCGACATGTTGAGTCGATACCGATCGAACATGTAGAAGGTCGTTCGGGCGACAAGGCCTTTGACCTCATCTCGAGGTTCGGCAGCACGCTGATCGAAATCTACCTTCGTCTTGCATTGGCCATACTGTGGCGCCACACCCGAAGCCATGCCGTAGTTAAAGTTGCTTCGATCACCGTTCACCTCACCCACAGACGGATAGAGATTGAATAGGTCTGCTTCCATGGCGCGAAATACAGGATCGTCGTCTACACAGTGTTTTCGACCGCCGTTCTGCCAGCACTGACGCTGGTGTCCAAACGTCCATGCTGGAACGATGTGCTCCCACTCTGTCCGCTCAGCACGTGTCTCCTGTTTTCTAGCCTGGAGGCCGCAAGAGTCCGCATCGATACGGCCACCTGATTTGCCGACCCATTTCCACTTGCAGCCGCAATACAGCTCGCCCATCGAGCTGTTGGCTTGGTCGAGATAAACCTGTTGTTTGGCGACGACTTTGGCTTCAGAGAAGGTTGCGGGCGGTGAGGCGAAGGCGGGCAGGGTGATAGAAGAAAAGAGGGCTAAAGCGGCGAGTATTTTTTTCATGTGGAGTGGCAGTGGCAAAGGAAGCGGCAGATTGTACCGATGCCGGCTACCATTGCCGAACCCTTAAGGTGGATGAATCTGTATATTTTCCGTGGCGCATACATGTCAAAGGAGAACAAGGCTACTCCAGCCTGATCTCGCTGTTGACCCGTCGATCGGCATCGGGATTGCCAATAACGTTTTTGCCATCCCAGTAGGAGCGGGCTGCCCATTCCTGGGTGAAGCGCTTTGACGCGCGTGCCTTGAAATTTGAGCACTCCATTTGTGTCCACGCCATGCGGTTGGGTTCGCATTCAGGTGCCTGGATGAAGACTGACTCAAACTTCGTATGGATGATGCTGTAGTTATAGGGCGCGAGCGGGATCGCGACTGCAGGTGCCGAAGCCAGAAGTAGCAGAATAAGAGGTAGAGCTTTCATATCAGTCCCAGGAAAAATCATCAATCTGCTGCAGCTGGAGCAGGGCCACTTAGTGACGTAGATACCTCACGATCAGCTCCCACATGTATCGTCACTGGAAATGAAAGCTTAAGGTAGCAGCGGCCTTTTCGGTAGAGCTTTCATATCAGTCCCAGGAAAAATCATCAATCTGCTGCAGCTGGAGCAGGGCCACTTAGTGACGTAGATACCTCACGATCAGCTCCCACATGTATCGTCACTGGAAATGAAAGCTTAAGGTAGCAGCGGCCTTTTCAGAGGATGGCGCCTCACTGCCTTACCGGGATGGGCAGTGCCCGAATATCCATTGACTATCCGCACACATGATTCCTTGCAGACCCTATGACTGAGCTCCCACCATTCTTCATCGACTCCGAAGCCTCTGACATAGCGCCTGATAGCTACCCAATCGAAGTAGTGGTGGCTTCCCTGGGTGGGATCTACCAGTCGTTGCTTCGACCGGCGAGGTACTGGACGCTTGAGCCACAATGCTCAGGATATGCATAGCCTCACCCAGGAACAACTGCACGCCACTGGTTCTACACAGCTGGCTGTGCCTGAAAGCTTGAACGTACTGTTTTCTGGCAAATCTCTGTGCTGTGACGACTCTGCGGAATGTTTCTGGCTGAATGTGCTATTCGAGGCCGCCGGTATCGAGCCGACCTTCACTCTGTCGCCGCTTGAGTCTTTCGTAGGGCGAAGCACCCACCGCGATTCTGTGCAAGATGCCGGCACGAAAAGATCATCAAGCGATCGCCGATGTCATAGCGCTCAAGGCTGCCGTCGATAACGCTAGGTGATTTGTCCAACCGCGTGCTGCAGCGCTTTTACCGCTGGCTATGAGTCATCAGGTCTGAGGGTTAGGCGCGAGCTGCAGTAAATGGGTGTTAATAGGTATGTATTTGGAGATCGGGCCGGTGACACTCCTATCAAATGAGGTTTAGTTGACCCGGATCTTGTGCTCCCTAGCTCGTCGAATAGGCGCTCTGACCATAAAAGGTTAGACAGCGCCGCAGAACCTTGTGGTCGTATAAGCAGTCCGAATAGTTATGTCCTTGACTCAATGGAGCGCTCATGTCACGCCTCGCGGAATATCGTCAGCTCGAAGAACGCATTGCCCAACAAGCCGCTAATCTAGAATCCCGCAGGAGCGACCCTGGCCTCAAAAGGGAAATCGAGTTTGAAACCAAATTGCAGGGGCTGCTTGCGCAATATGGGAAGAGCCTGAAAGACATCATCTCGATTATTGAGCCTGGTCGCGGGCGCGCGGCAGTCAGTTCCAAGCCTGAGAAGCGCACCAGGCGCGCGCGACAGGTGAAGGTCTACCGTAACCCTCTGACCGGCGAGATTGTTGAAAGCAAAGGCGGTAACAACAAGCTGTTAGGGGCATGGAAGGCGCAGTTTGGACATGACGAGGTTGAGTCATGGGTGAAGTCTTCCTAGGCAGCTCGGCGGTTATTTTGCTCCATGGATTGTTCGCCCTGCGCGTAAAGCGTCCGTTACTCCTCCACCTGATTGAAGACTTTGCTCCAGTGGCGCTTGGCCAACTGCTCGGAGGCGCCTGGAGCCCCTCGAAAGCAAAGTTCCGAGATCTTGAGCATATTGGCCTCAGTTAGCGTAGTGGATAGGCTTACCTTTCTCGTCGATGAGTATGCCTTTGGAGCCAATAAGTAAGGCATGGCCCGCCACGACATCGTGAGCCGACACCGGGTAAAGCGAGACGCCACAAACCCCATCACCAGCTGCGATCTTGGCCAACCGGTATGCAATCGAGGGCATTGCGTAGAATTCACTTGGTGCACACATTTGCTGATTGACCAAAGGCTTGTTTATAGCTGCCGCGCTAACCATGACCGTGTCGCCATCTGAAAGGACTCGCTTGGAAAGATCAACAGCTATGACGCTTCCATTTCGTAGCAGGTGATCCATCCCCTCAGCCCACGCTATCAGGTCTGGCGTACCGCTAGGCGTGACAGGTGCGTATACAACCTCGAGCACTGGTTGGTTATTATGAAGCAATCCCACTGACACTGCAGAGCCTTTAAGTCCGTTAAGGAAATCACTCGTACCGTCGTTGGGGTCGACGACCCAGCACCATGCATCACCGGTGAGCACATGGCCTGTCTCTTCCCCCCGCCAGTCGCAAAGCAGAATGCTCAAGAGCTATGCGCGGAGCGAGATCTCGATTTTGAGGTCGATGTCAGCTTTGTCTCCAAAGCATCGTCGGCCACCTGGGCGGACGCATTCGGCAGCGAGAAGAGCACCGGCTCGTTCGACCACGGAGGTTACGGATGAAAGGACTTTCGAGAGAGTTGGGTTATCCACTATGGCACCATCAAATTCGGGCGATGGGCTGGGTGGCGCGCAGCCCCATTCAGTCATCGTATCATCATGGCAAGCAAACAAAGGCTTCATGTGTGCGGTCACAGAGCGTATGCCATGCGTACTCTATCTTGGTAATTGGCGGATGAGATTGTCAGATTCAGGGCCTGCATCATTTTTATCCGTATCACAAAGCCACTACAGCTTTTTTCGATCTACGCTTATTGCTCGCCTGTCCGAAGAGGCAACGGGGGCAATAGTGGGTCAACATACGGAGCTGTCATGTCGAGTCTACAAGCGGAGTATCAGCGATTCCTGGTTTACCTGTCTGATCAGCCGGTGCACGACGATGTGCATCGGATGGCGAATTTGATCATGGCCAATTTACAGGGCCTGGCTGAGGTTGGTACGCAGAGGCGGGGACGCTCCAGTCGGCTGGCCCCGATTGCGCTTGAGCATCTAGAAAACTCTGCAATTCGGTGGCCGCAAGCCGCTGAGGCGATGCAGGTAGATCGTACTCAGCTGCGGTTGAGCCAACTGGAGGTCGGCCCGTTTCGCGGATTTATGCAGCCTGAAGTCTTTGACCTGAGCCACAACATAACGCTGGTGTACGGGCCGAACGGAACAGGGAAAAGTAGCTTTTTTGAAGCACTCGAAACCGCAATGCTTGGTTCGATCAGTGAAGCGGAAGCTAGGCGTTTTGCTCATAGATCATACTGCGATAACGCACGTCTTCGACGCCACGAAGTCCCACGGCTTCTTGGCTCGGTCAATGCCGGTAACATTATCCAGATCCCGGCAAGCGAAAAAGACTACCGGTTCTGTTTCGTGGAAAAAAACCGGCTCGATGACTTCGGCCGTATAGCGGCCCGAACACCAGGTAATCAGCGTCAGCTTATCGCGACGTTGTTTGGTGTTGATCAGTTCAGCGAGTTTGTCCGTGGTTTCAACGCCACGCTTGATGAGAACCTGAGCATCTCTAGCGTTAAAGCTTTGCAGCTTGAGGGGCGGCGCAACCAGGTTGCAGCATCGCAGCAGTTGATTGATACATACGAGCAGCGTCTTACCGTTCTAGCTCAGGAGGAAGAGGCGCTAGCCGCACGAATCCATCAAGGCAGCACCTATGAAGCTTGCGTCAACTGGATTCTAGGGACGCCAGAGACCCAGGGGTATTTGGTACATCTCCAAGAAGTCCTAGAATCGCCCGTACCCGTGCTACATGGATGTACAGCAGCTTACCTGCAGGAAAAGCGGAGAGAGGTCTATGAGACATATGCGGCAAGCCAAGCAGCGCAGCAGGAACTGACTGCCCGGGCTGGTGAAGTCTCATATTCGAACCTGTATGAAGCGCTCCTTCAACTGGCAGATAACGCGACAGCATGTCCAGCGTGTGGCACTCACCTGGATCAGGTCGCCCAAAACCCATTCGAGCGCGCACGCGTAGGGCTAGCGCAATTGGCTGAGCTCAAGGGGTTGCAGCAGCAATCAGAAACGGCAGCCAACAGCTTCAACGAGTCGTTCCGCTCCCTGCATGCCGAAATGCGGCGTGCATGCGGTGTCGTAGCACAGGTGTGCGCTAACGAGCTTCAAGCTGCGCAGTTGCCAGAGCTTCCACCGGCGTCTACAGGCAGTTGGTTTCAACCATGGGTGAATGAGAATGATAGGGCATGGCTGGCCCTCTTGGCTTTGGTCAATCGTGTTGCGCAGGCTGATGCCGCTACCCGTCAAATTACTGAGCAAAGGCGAACTCTGGCCCAGGAGAGGATGAGGCTTGATGGGTTCAAGACCGAGATAGAGCGATGCAAACTTCTTCGATCCCAAGCTCTCGCTGATTTCACGCAGGCTCAAGCAACGATTGCCCAGTTCGAAGCTAACAATCAGCAACTGATCGAAGAGGTCGCACATGAAGCATTGACTCTTAAACACAATAGGCGGATCAAGGCCGCCTATGATGGATACCTACCGCAATTGCAGGCCTACCTCGCCGCGTTGCCAGGCCAGCTTCTGCAGGGGCTAGGTGATAGCGCTCGCGATCTGTACAACCTGTTCAACCGTGAGGATCCTCCACCTGCTCTGATCCATGCTCTCAGGCTGCCGCTTGCCGAGAACGGAAAAATTGAAATTGAATTTGTAGGTCAGCCGGGTGAGCGCTTTGATGCGTTGATGATCTTGAGCGAGGGCCATATCCGGTGCCTGGGCCTAGCAATACTGCTGGCCAAGAATCTCGCCGAAAACTGCCCAGTAGTGATCTTCGACGACGTCGTAAATGCCATTGATGATGAGCATCGGGATGGCATCTGGCGAACGTTTTTTGAGAGCGGTTTACTCGATGCCAAGCAGGTCATCCTCACCTCACATGCCGAAGAGTTCCTGCATCGAATTCAACAGGAAATTGGTGCACAGCGAGCTGCACAGATACGTCGGTACCGCTTCCTTCCTCACCATGGTGAGCATCACCTTCGCATCGATACTGACCCACCAACCAAGAACTATGTCCTATTGGCACAAGCCTCAGTAGATGCGGAAGAGAAGCGGGATGCGCTGCGTCACTCTCGAGCAGCAATCGAGAGCCTGACTGATCGAGCATGGACGTGGTTCGGCAAGCGTCAAGATAGTCGACTTGAATTGAGGCTTGCCGGCCCGCGAGCCAAGTGGGAGCTGAACAACAAGTGCCTAAAGCTTCGAGGTGGGTTGGGTAGGATTCAAAACCCTTCCCAGGGCGTTCAGGCCATACTTTCTGGGCTTGATGCCTTGCTCCGAGTGAATGGAACATCTATTGAGTGGAGCTATCTCAACACCGGTACTCACGACTCACAGCAAGACCATGAGTTTGACCGAGCCACGGTGAGTGCGATTGTGGCCGCAGCTTCGGCCATGGATAACGGTCTTGAAGCATTGAGAAACGGCTAGGACAGGGCCACTGTGGGGCATCCTATAGGGTGCCCTACCACTCAAAGGTTGGCTCAGATCAGAGGTGATCAGAGGACTGTTTCTACTTTGGTTTCGATGACCGTTCGAACACGGCATCGAAGTCAAATACGAAATCAAGCTTTACTTTGGCCCCTTCGCCGGCCTGAAGGTCAGCAGGGACGAGCGAGCAATTCTCGATACGATGATCCCCTGATAGGAAATTTTCCATCATAGGATCTAAGCCCGATTCACCCTGCAGAAGCTTTTCACGGCCAGCTAAGACCTCTACGAGCAGGGCGGCGGGGATCTCGAGGCTCATACCATTATTTCCGGTAGTCATACGCATGCTCCCTAGCAATTTTCTACCCAGCCCCTTGCTAGGGGTCTGGTATTGATTAAGCTCAAACGAGTATTTCCAGCGATTGAAGTCAAGGCGTGTCAAGGCTTCAAGCATGCTGTCGGTCATGGGGGCCTTAGCTCTACCATTAGCATACATCCAGGGATGGGCTAGCTTGGTAAGCGGGCTGAGAGGCCGGAAAACATGTTTGATGTTTACGGTAATAACGCAGCCCACGGAGCTCGTTTCACTGAAGGCCGCACGTACTGCCTGCTTAGGGCTAATCACTCCCGGGGCCGAGCTATCAGAGAGTGCTCGGCTGGTGTCGGAGCCCACGCAGACGATGCGCAAGCCCTCCACGGAATGATGGCTGGCCTTGTTTTTTACGATTTTGAATAGCTGATGTTGCCTCACGTCTTTTGGTGCTTCTTGTACTAATGCACTTCCGCTTGCGGAGGTGGCTGAAGGGGCGTAGGTCACTTCGAAGCTGAAGACGGAATGGGCCAAGGTGAAGGACTGTAACGGCTCGGTCTTAATGCGATCAAAAAGCTCTTTGACGTAGTCTTCCCTCAGGAATTTCTTGATTTCATGAAGTCCGGGCAGACAGCGTTCGTAGCCAGCGGGCGTAGAGACTCCCGTGAACCTTAGGGAAATCTTTTCAGGTGCAACGTCCTGATTTTTCGCATGTGTGCGAAGAGCTATAGTCAGCTCGCGGGACTGCCGCTCCTGCTTCCAGTATTTGTCATAAAGGAATGCGACCTCCACCCAAGCTTGAGTCCCGTCGGGCAAAGTCACGCGAATATCGGGGCTGTTGGGAAAGGGCTCGTACTCAACCTTGCCTAGCGCCGCAAACGCCTGAATCGCAAGCAGCTCGAAAATTGCAGCGGAACGATTTTCTGACTTGGTCAGATTGCCACGGATCTGAACCAAAGGTTGATCTACTAGGCCCTCACATTCGATCAGTAACTCTCTGACTTGCTCTTCCTTCAGCATCCAAGCCACCTCAGTTTCGCTAGCTTCTGAGTGTACTCACCTCCGCACGGGAGGAGTAGGGCCCAGACGGCTGCCGAAAATGAAGGGGCACCGAGGACAATTGGCTGCTCGACCACTGCTGTGGGACGGCTCAGATTCTTTGATCAGGCCTTGCTGACATTGTCGAGTTTGCGCTGCACTAGAGAAACCAGGCTGAAAATGTCGAGCGCGTCCTGCTCGGACATTGGCCAATTGATTTTTGCAGCGTGGGTGAGAGGGTTACGCACTGCGCCGAAGAGGCCTATCAGCGGGTTCGCAAAGCCTTGCTGTTAACTCTTGGCAGAGTCTGTAACGAGCGACCCCAGCATCAGTTTTGGCTCAGGGCCCATAAATGCCTGCGTGACCAGATGCGCGCCATCGCCAGTCAATCCGGATAGGCCGGGTACCCTATCTGCTACTCCTTTAATTCCTTCGAAAACTGCGTGGAAGTAACTCTCGTCGAGAAGCTCTGCCCGACAATAGGTCATGATCGAGTCGTGGACATTACGTGCTTCAAGGGCGGCCTTCAGCCTACGCGGCGCTGGCCGTAGATCGTGAGGGCAACACCAGTTGAGTCTGGCCAGGTTTGTTGAACATCGAGCACAGGTTTTTCTCGATGTTTTTGCAGAAGTCGTCCATACGGATGCGGTGTTGGCTGTTGCCGAACGGTGCCTGCAAATCAGTGCCTATCCGCTCCATGGCCAGCAGCATACATCCCACGACCGTTGAAATAGCTGGAGTGAACCATCCCAAGGTAGGCACGAGACTCAGGGGCATGATCACGCAAAACAGCGCACTGAACAGTCGAGGAAAGTAGACGTAAGGATACGGAAGCGGCGTGTTGGCTATCCGCTCCATTCCGCCTTGGGCGTTAGAGATATCGACCATCGTCGATTCCAGCCTGGCGAGTCGGATGCTATCGAGCCGACCTGCCTGATATTCCTCGGCAATGATCGACGCCGATACGCTCAGAATGTCGTTGGGGAAGTTATTGGTATCTCTCGCTCTGCTGATTTCGGATGGGGGCAGTAATCCATCAAGACCGATGGCAACGTCACCGCCGCCTTTCAAATGCGCTCGGAGGGCTTGTAGATATGCCACATGACGTTGCAATAGCAAGGCTTTGACAGGGTTAACACTCTGCTTCCCTTCGCCGTCGATCAAGGTCATCACTTCGCGGCCATAGCTGCGAGAGGTGTTCACCATGGATCCCCATAGCGTTCTCGCTTCCCACCAGCGGTTGTAGACGCTCGTGTTCCGGAAGCTGATCAGCACGACCAGGGCGGAGCACAGTAACGTCAGCGGCATCAGGGGCAATTCAATGTCGTAGCCGGCAAACAACATGGCATCCACCGTCACGGCGACATCCCAGAGCAACAGCCAGAACAGTGCCCAGCCGACATAGTTCACCGTCCGTTTGAAACACATCCATTTTATCTCTAGTGGCCCGGCCATATGCGTACTCCTTCCCAAGGCGGCGATCACTGAATCACGAGTTCTGATCTGTTCGTAACGCGACCCTACGGGAGGGAGCTTAATGGACGCTTAATTTCGCCAGCGGCGGTGCTGCAGGCACGCAGCTAGACACGGACGACCTAGCAATCCGAACAAAGGCTAGACTCATCCCCATCCGGAAACAGCTGACCGGCGGAACTCGGAGCCCAGCAAGCTCTCTGTTATTGATATATTACATTTTGATGACAGCTAGGATGCACAGTGACGGCATCGAATGCTGGCTTACGAAAAAGTCCAAGTAAGAAGCATCGGGCGACGATTATCTTCCTACGTGGCGGCAAGATCTTGTTTGTCCGTAAGCGCCACGCCAAATGGAATCTTCCTGGTGGTCGAGTCGAAGAGGATGAAACGCCGGTAAAGGCGGCCTACCGTGAGATGACTGAGGAAACGGGGATCACGCTCGGCCACGTGTTCTACATCTCAGAATACAAGCACGACGATGTCATTCACCGCTTGTTTGAGAGCACAATCTCCCTGCCTAAAGGGCCTCAGCCACGGAACGAGATCGTGGAATGCCGCTGGCTCACATTGCAGGAGCTTAAAGGCAGTAATGTCAATTCTTCGGGGAGGCCACTGCTGAAGCGCTGGATGGATGACGCCGCGTAGCCCCATCGTGAATTCGCAGCGCAGCAGTGGCTCCATCTGTAAGTAGAGCGCGCAGGCCGGTAGGCCGGGAGGCATGAAGATGGAAGCCCAAGGGCCGAGACATCGGCGGTGGCTGATGGCTTGGTTCACAACAGCTGACCCCTTGAAGGGGCAGGCACACACCACCCTCTATGTGTGCATCGGTAGCCCCTTGTTCATCCATCCTGGGGTAACGACTTGGACTTCCTGCACCAGCACGTTCCCGTTTTGAGAGACAAGCAGCTCAACCAAACGGGGCTCGTCGCTCAACATCTTTTCGTAAGCTACGAAGCGATCTTTGTGTCGTCGTTTTAGGCTCACGTGATACCAATGGGTGACCAGAGATCGCGACACCGCGTGAAAATGAGCGAGACCGTCCCCGAACATCCCCACCGGGCCGGCCTGGTCTTGCATGCTAATCCTGAACATCGTGTAGAGCAGGCCCACGAAGCGAACTTGCGATTAACATAAGCCAAATATTGTCTTCAGCGATGCAGTCATCTCGCGTCCTTTTCCCATAAGCACGTACACCGTGTTTCGCGTCTCGAAAAAGCAAACACCGTCGAACGATTTGCACAGGGTTGAGCGCACCCAGCCGCCTGGAGGAAACCGTCCCTGCTCGTCATAGACGACGTAGTGCGCATACATGAACATCGGCTCCAAGCCTGTTGCTCGTACTTTCGCCAGTGATTCGGGAGACTCATCAACGTGAAAAATCAGCCAGCCTTCAACCAAGCAGTAGGCTTTACGGGGGAATCGCTCGGCCACCAATGCTTCTATCTCGACTCGAGTCAGGTCTGTACCGAACGACGAGGCCTGGCCCTCTCGATGCACTTCATCCTCAAAGGAATTACCCATAAATTGCAGCTCCAAAAGGCAGCGGAAAGACAATGGAGACGTCAGCGGGTGTAAATGCCCACGCGATCACGGCCAAAGGGCTATCGCAATGACTATATACATTTGTTTGGCCCCAATCAAACCCGTCATACGTCCTCCTTTTTGGAGGAGGTTGCTCTGATGTCTTTGCGGAAGGCTTACGCTGCGACGCTGCAGTTGCTGAGAGTGCGGAGTGATTTGTCGCAAGCCGATTTTCAGGGTCAGGCTGACCAGGCGCACATCAGCAGGTTGGAAGCGTCAAAAACGTCAGCTAGCGTCGACCTTACCGCTGATATAGCTAACTCCTTAGGCCTGACGCCTCTAGCCTTTCTCACGCTTGTGACTTCTGCTCATGAAGGGAAGTCAGCGCGCTCTATGCTCGATGAAGTGCTCGCAGAATTGCATGAGCTCGGTGTAGTGGATGAAGTCCTGCCTAATGAGCCAAAGACGCTCACCCCGCCCCAAACAGCGGCAGCCGCAGAGAAGTTAAAGGCGGTGCAGGAGTTGAAAAAAGCAGGACTCTCGCGAGCCGAGGTCTCTTTGCAATTAGGAATGCCCAAAACCACCGTCCGGCGATTTTGGAATGATGAAGGTTGATTAAGGCGGGCGCAAAATCAATTGATCAAGAAAGAATGTAGCTTTAGGAGAGCCACTGGGACGCTACCCGACTGACGACGTTCGGTTGATGACAGAAGCCGCTGCTGACGCTCCGGGCCATGTGTTCCGGGAGGGCTTCAGATACAGCAACGCGGAGGTGCTGCTGCTCGGTCTCTGCCAGATAGGCGAATACGCCGATGACTTGTTTGCTGCTTCACAGCCAGTGGCTACCGAGAAGGTTATGGGCTCTTGGACGCTATTAACGGTCGATGGGGTCGTGGCACTGTGAGGTTGGCCAGTGTGCCGGTCGATCCGGAATGGAGATGCGTCGGGAAATGATGAGCCAGAGCTTCACGACAAGGATTGACCAGTTATGGACGGTACAAGCGAAGTGATTTTTGCTGTCTACAGGGTCACGGCATCGTCTACAGATATCTCGACACAGAGCCATCGGTGAGGGAATTGCTCGTCTCGGAAGTGTTAGGATCGCCTTCTGGGAGGCTAGACGGACGAATACGCTCTCCCATGAGTTTGTGAGGTGTGGTTTGCTTAACGATTTATTGGCATTGGCCCGTGGAGAAAGGTTTTAACATGGCGGTGAGGCTGGAGTTTTTAACTCACGACGTTGAAGAGATCGCATTGGCGAGACGCTACTGGGCGATGGACGATGAAGGGGTGTACCTCGAACGGGTCGCGGACATGATTCCGTTTCGAGATATCCAGCAGTCTGGGCAGATCGCCAAGCGAGTTCGTGAGTTCTGCATAGCGTTTGATGAAAACCAACAGTGTCATCTGTGCGGCAATCCGGTGGAGATCAATGGCCGGACTGAGGCTAAAAAGTCTCCCCAAATCTCATCGATCCCTTGCGTGAGTTGCGCGTCGGCTCAGCGTATCAAGCTTGCTGAGCAGCAGGCCCAGGAGGAGCAAAAGGTCAGCAAGATGTTAGTGGATCTGGCTGAGCAGAATGCGTCCGTTGAACTCAATTATGCCGATCTCCCAGATGACGTCATTCTTCTACTGGTCGCTATCAACGCGTTGGTGGCGCCTCGGCTAGCAGAGGGGACTTTTGGGGTTGGCGATTGTGAGGACTTGGCGCCGCTGAATGGCTATGAACTCGTGATGCGGTTAGTCAACGACCATTACCTTCTGCAAGATTATTCCGCTGCGAGGCCTGGTACCTACTACCTCAAGAATGACCAGCTCTGGCGCAAGATATTTCAGGTCGAACTCTTCCTACCCCCTGACATCAATCATGGACGTGGGGCAGACGCATTTAATCTCCTGCAAGAGCGCGTATTTTCTGACGCTGAAGCGCTGATAAATCTTTGGTTGAATTATGCAGTTGGGGATGTCCTGCACTACCTGTTAGACCAATGCAGTACCTACAACCATGATCTGGATCAGGAAGCCGTCGATAAGGTCAAAGCCACCGTTAGGCATGCATTACACACTTACAGTGTCTCGCAGTTATGGTCTGTGATGTGGAAGGTGGTGAGGGACGCCGCGAGCCTTGCAAATCGTGAGTATTACAATCGACCAAAGGCCACTGCCACGATCCCCAACAAGATCAGAAAATTGGTGGAGTCTGCGGATCAGCAAGGTGGGGTTCTGAAATCTTGGGATCGCCCTCAAAATCATATTGCGGGTTCACTGGGGATGGTGTTTTCGAACCTTTTCGGAATCAATGAATATTCTCAAGGTAGTGCCGTGCTAGCTGGCTTCAGGCGCCTTGGTTCCTCTAATCGCCGTGGCAGCGGCGGTGATTTGCGATTGCTGGCAGAGAGCTTTATGCGTCGTGCTTTAGACGATTCAGATCCTTGGGAGGCACTGGAGCTCTTTGCCAATAATGTTCGCGCTGGATTGACGACCGAGGAGGCTATTTTGGAATTTGTGAGTCAGCACGGCGATGTGTGAGCTTGCCCCTGGAATACGTACCCCTTAACCAACTTCATAGATTAAGCGAGGAGTCCCGGCCATGGAGCGCAATGGCGTGGTGACTTGAACTGAAGGCTTCCGAATATCTGTCGGCCGTCTGAGAGGCAATCGTTGATTACCCTGAATTTCGTAAGGCCAGCATTGCGCCGAGAGAGGTCTTACTAATTCTCGGTGCATGTACCTCAGCAGATTCCCGCGATGGAGCATACTCAGGCCTAACCCTCGCTTTGGAAGCACCTCGAATGCCTCAAGCCCAACTGCTGATCCAAGTGATATCCAAGCTCGACACGAACCAGCTTGCGCTCCAAGCGGCTCTGGAGGAGGTCGCATTGTGGATCCGCCAGTGTGGCTCAGAAGACATAGCGGGCGACATTAATAGCGGGCGACATTATCAGTAGCGCTCGATACCCTGAACCAGAATGCTGAATTTATCGCCCAAGGCGTCGCCGAACTCCCTGTGAGCTTGGGAATCGAGACCTGGCGTGGTGAGTGACGTCGCGAGAGATAACCTCGTTTGCTGATTTCAACCTGTTTGCGATCAGCCAGCTCTGGGGCTTCGTCGACCACGCATGGCACATGAGCTAGCTTGAGGTGTAAACCAACTCGAGGTGTACCCCATGCGTATTTGCGAAGAAGACTGGATCTAGCTCATCTCAAAGGCGCGCAGCACCGCATCAGGGTGGCCGCACGCTTTCCCACTCCGTTATGCCTGGCCGTCGCAGGTGACGTCGACTGACTCGGAGGCCAAAGCAGTTGGAATGACCGCAATGGTTTGTCGATTTCGAGGCGTCAGGAATCGCTCCAGATAGCTAGCCCGTCGAGATCGCCGTGGTGTCCACCGACTTCTAGTACCAAGTATTGATTCGTCCTGCTCGATACTGGACGCATTAGTCTCGGGATGCGCAAGTATGCATGGTATTTCGAGGGAGACCCTGCTAGCGGAAGGCGTTGAGACGGGTGTTATTGCAGCCCAGCTTAATGCGACATTCAACGGCGCCAAACTCTGTTCAGACTCTCCGCAAGATGGCTTTTGGCTCGACACTCTCTACGAAGCTGCCGGCATCGAGCCCTCGTTCAAGTTGTTTCCCCTGGAGAGCTTCTTAGGTCGGTCAGCAGTAAATGAGATCTATCGCCTTCTACCAAGTAGGCATGCGCATAGGGCTCTTCCTGATGCTAAATCACTGATGGCCGCCACGCCGGAATACCTCAGCAAAGCAAACAAGGCGCCAACAGTGCCTAGGTAGGGCGGTCGTAGCGGGCGGTCTCACTGCATCCATAGGTAAGAGCGTCGGTCACAGGTTGAAGGTGGCCAACGCTTTAACTGACCTAGAAGGGCGATTCCTCTCCAAAGAGAATCTTGATCGCATCGGTATGACCTGGAAGAGCCAGCCTGATGTTGCGACGAAGCTTCTCGTCCACTTCTTTGTGAAGCCGGATTTTGCCGATGGCCAGTGCAGTGATGAACTCCATGGAAGCATCACCCCGCTCGAAGCCGTGGCCCTGAACAACGCGTAGGATAATGTCGGCCATAGATGCGCTGTGTGTTTCGTGGGCGCTGTAATCAAGCTCAGTGGGCAACGCAGCTCTGAGGAAAGCCCCCTGAATGATCCCGTCGTCGTAGCGAGAGAATATCTCGGGAGAGAGCAATACCTGTTGAAGTTCACCCGACTCTAGTCGCTTCGATTGATCAATTTTGGCGCCTTTCCGGGCGTTCTGCAGGATCCAAACAATCGTCAGGAAGATATCCGTGCATGCGGCCACGGTGACATCGTTATCTCCGCTGACAAACGCGAAGCCCTTTGTAAGCTTCATCTGACCCGGTTGGTAGCTGCTCGGCCAGAACGCAGACTCGGAAAGCCCGTCAGTATTAGCCTTATCGAAAGCTTCAATACGCGCTTTTACAACGTCAGATACGCCTTCCTCTCCAAATGAAAGCAACCGGTTGAGCAGCTTCTGTTCCTGGTGCCAGTGATTGTTGCAAGCGAGGCTGGCAGCCGGAATTTCGATGAAGGATTTGAAAACATACTTGCGACTCCCTTTCGGCGGCTGCGTGAGGTTCGAAGCAAGCTCATCCATCAGCTCATGCGAGCGGCCCAAAAGGGCGCCTACCAGGTAAACGCGAGTGCCAGCCTCTTGGGCAGACCTGAGGCGACGGCTGATGCTTAGGAGCAACGTGCCTCGTTCTGCTGCAGCGGCAACGATGATCACCGACCCGTTGAATTTGGTCTTAGGGTCGAAGGCTGAGGCGCTTACCACATCACAATTAAGGCCCCTTGCCTGGAGAAACGCCAGGGCGTCCATGGCCATCTTTTTACTGGCACTGTCGTCGTCATGGATTATGAGCGATGATGAGGCAGGAGACTCCTCCATGAGCATTTTCTCGAACCACTTTTCAAATTCCCCAGTGCGCACAAGCTTGTCCTTGTCTACCTGTACGGTTCTGTAGCGTTCTCTTTGGGGGATTTGGCTGAAGCACGTGAACAAACCTTTGCCCATGAACGAGAAAAACTTGGTCTGAAGCCCATCAGGCAGGTGACCCATGCCAATGTTGAGCACCCGAGTTTCGGTGTGCTGTGCAACAAATCGTTCGCCATGGATGCGAATGAGCTTACGACCTTCGGTTGACTCACTCTCCGCTACAGATTCGAAGTCCTCGGGCTTCTCAATGGCATGCAGCACGGTGCATGAATCAGATTTGCTGACGAAAGACAGGAAGATCGCCACTCGAGTGGGTGGAGCGCCGTTGACCTTAGCCCACTCTTTAGCGAGTCCACAGTTGGTGGAGGCCGAGATCAGGCATAGTGATGCGGCTGCATCGGCCAAGCTACCATCGCTCAAACCGTCGTGTGAGTGAAACGACTTGATGCTTGAGATAGTTTGGTTGCCGAATTTCGTTTGGAACAGTTGGATCGAGAGCGCTACTGGCAGGAACGCCATGGTGTCCAGGTAAATTGTCTCAGGCTTACTCATGCCGTCGCTTGAGGCATTTTTGATCACCTTGAGGCAGCAGAACGCCAAGAAATGCGAGTGCAGCGTTTCGGTAAGCAGGTTCTCAGCGCGGATGAAATAGTTGGACGCGCGTGAGGAGGGTTTCGAGAACAGAAAACCAGCAGGCGCTTTGGTCAGCACGGATGTGCATTTGACGAGTTTCCGCATTCCAGCTTGGACAAAATTCTCGGTGGCGCGGGTGATGAGCTTGCCGATACCTTTTTCGGCGCCGGCGACTTTTACATACTTCGAGATTTCTCCGTGCTCGTTGAAAAAAGAAAATCCATAAGAAGGTATTCCGCCGTTGGAACGTCGCTCCAGAGCAATCGCAATGGGTGACGTCTTGTCAGCACACTGATCCTTGATCCATGCACGATGACAATCGGGTACTAAAAACGTGACATGATCCGGCAGGATGTAGTCGTTTAGCCGATTCTGCAGGGCTTCGGTGATGTGAGCGTCCGTGATTCGCTCTGGGCCGTTGAAAAAAACCACCACATGAGCTGGTTCAGCGATAGGGGAAGGAGTCAGGGTTACTTCAAAATCGAACAACTCAGGCATCTCAGTTCACCGGAATGCAGATGGTGAATACAGTGCCTTCAGCTGCCACCAGCTCACAGTCACCGCTCCAATTTTTGGGGTTAAACTCTACGACTTGGTCTTGGCCTTGGAATGCTTGATACAAGCAAACTCTCCCAGTGCGGAGACGTACGTAGGCCTTCAGCTTGTTGAGCGCCTGAACTGCGTTGTGCAGGCCCATACCAGAGGTCACTGAATCTTTGGTCGTGACATGTTTTTTGAAGCATTCCAGGGTTGCCTCAAGCTCCACGGCCAGGGGGAGATCGTTGAGAGAATCGACTGGCGCGCCTTGCTTCGCCGAGAGCCAGCGTCGTGCTAGGCCGGGGCCGCTATCGATGACTGAAATCTCAATAAATTCGAGATACTCCGCGTCCTTAAGCATGTTTCGTATCACAAACAAGGCGAACTGCGGCTCTTTGTCCGAAACCAGGTGAATGTCTTCCCTCTTGATCCTTCCGGATTTCACTGAGGTGCCTCTGAGACCCTTCTTGTACTTCACCCCATGCACATCCGTGACTGAGTGCTGATCTGCATTGGCGATCAACTCGGCAAGCACGCTGCCCAGGGCAGGTAACCCCCCCCTGCGAAGTGACTTCTTGTCTTGCTTGCTATGCATCAGCGCGGATGACATTTCCAACAGGCTTGCAAAGGACGAGTGGGAATTTATCTGAGGGCTCGTCTCTCCGTAGTAGAAGGGCTTGATGAACTCCATCTTCGCGAAGTTAATGCTGAAAAGGTTAATGGTGGTAGGGCGCGCTCCTCGTTCGCTTGAGGTGTTACGAAGATCCCCTTCATACATCGCTTCGATCAAGGGCCTGATCACAGTAAGTGCGGCGCGCTTTTCTATCGTTTCATGCGCCTCGGTCATGATGCGAGAAGACATGATCAGAGCCGCGAGGCCAGCTGCAGTCTGGCCGAGTTGCAGAATCAGATCTGGAGCGTTTTCAGTACCCGCATAGAGATGTAGGGCACTTTGCTCGTGCGCGCGGGCCCAACTGATCACCAACTGGGCAAGCGCCGCATCGACCCCAAATAAGCCACCGTGACTCATGGTTTTTGGAAGGCGCAAAGACGCGTCCTCCTGGCAAAGCGGGTATAGGTCTTCGATTTCGTATGTGTTCAGATTCTTGGCAATTTTCATCAGCACCTCAAACAGTCCATCGTTCCGAGTGCTTAACCAGCCTTCTGGAAACACCCAGCCAAATCATATCGCTAAGCATCATGGCGAGGCGCTCGATGACCTCAAGCTCATGAAGAGTGTCCTATCCAGATCGATGATTTTCACCGTGTGTTTTCCAGTAGCTCATTAGCCCGTGGATGGTTCGCTGATATTCTACCAATGGCTACCGGCACCGGTTTCGCTCTGCTCGTTGAACACTCTGGATTCTATGGCCAACAGGTAATCGTCACCAGAATCGACATTGTACAGAAATGAGCAGGGCTTCAAGGTGGAGCAATGGCTATGCGGGGTATCTTGAGAAAGCGGAGCGCGTCAGACGTGAGGATGGAAGCCCGAAGGGCCAAGACTACGGCGAGCATCGCCGGCAGGCTTGGTTCACGACAGCCGTCCCCAAAAGGGGCACGCAATGTCCAAGCAGGCGTTCTTACAACGCTTTCAGTAGTCGCTCCATTGTCCGGTGCTCCCAAGTGCTTAACAAAGCGACGGGGTCAGTACCCAAGCGATTACCCGGGCCAAACGACCAATGCCGACCATCAGGGCTGACGCATTCTTCGCAGTAATCAAGCTCATCATAATCGTTGTACAGAGTTATACGCCATCCTTTGACGCATACTAGGAAGTGGCAGGCATAGACCTCATCCCACGTTTGGCTACCGACCTTCGTCATCGTCCGACGCTCGAAGACGACTTCACGAAGTATCTGGCACACGTCGCTAGCGGTAAGCGCGAGCAAAGGCCTGTCCAATCCTTCGGTTTCATCCATTGGATATCTCTCGCCCCGTACCGATACCTCGTCTTCGGAGAGCTGTCGCATCATTGCCCGTGTGAACGCTATGATCCATACCAACCATCAGCAAGGAGAGCCCCATGGATACGCTAGAAACACTTGGAAGCACCGAGTTCGCGATGACTCGCGCCTTAATCCGCATAGATTCCATTAGCGCAGCAGCGACCGCCCCAGACGCTATCTTTCGCTTTGCTTCCGCTGTGGGCTACGTCAATGCATGCGCGGACATCAAAGCTATCAATGAGAGTGCTTGGGCAAGGCTGCTTGATCTTGCTGACAAAGCCTACGATGCTCATCCCCTGGCCACTGGCCGGTCTGATGATTTCCAAGTGTGAGCAAGCACAGCCCCAGGAAATGACGATGAAGCTTTTTTTGGATTGCGAGTTCACTCAGCTCAACCAGAGCACAAAGCTGATCTCGTTGGCCTTGGTGTCAGAAGGCGGCGATGAATTCTACGTGGAGCTCACAGACACGTATCAAGTCGGGGACTGCAGCGACTTCGTGATCCAGAACGTCCTGCCTCAGCTCAACCTAGCTGCGCACGGGCAAACCTGCTCGAAGCCCAATCCTCACTGCTCGCTTTCCTTTGTGGTCTGGAAGGCCCCCTTGATGTCTGCTCCGATGCTCCTGAATGGGATTGGGATTTTTTCTGCGATCTGGCCTACGTCAATAACCGTTGGCCGGCTCACGTCGCCAATCGCGCAATCAACCTGATCCTGCTGTTCAGGCATCTCGAAGCGGATGATATCGGCGACGTGGTGCTGCCAGAACTTCCACACCACGCGCTGTTAGATGCTCGCATCCTGGCCGACCTTTATCGTCGGCTGGAAACGGATTCAAAACGAGGCATTGGGCATGGTCGATGATCTTAATTCGCGCGAGTCTGTCAGGCGAAAAGCGCTCTGGACACTGTCGCACCTGATACCGGGTGATCCGAAGGCTGCCGCGATTGTGGATATTCTCGACGAGATCGAAGGCCAAGAGCGCGTCGACTTGAACCGGAATCATCAAAGCCTGGGTATCGATGCTGTCCGCAAAGCAGTGCTGATTGAGCGCCACAGTACCGGTATCAGTATTGTGCGCGAAGCAGGCATTCCCCAGCCATGGCGTGAGCGCTTTCTGCAAGCGAGCATCGGATCGACGCGCCTGGTCGATGGCCCGTACGCCCATGATTGGGAAAATTTTCTGACTCAATGGCAGGCTGAGATGAAGCACTTGGATGCTCACAGGTCTGCAAGGTGAGCGCTTCAGCGTTTAGCCTCAGGCGCCCCTTCGATTGTCTACAGTTGACGGCGCTGACTATACTGCCAGCACTGAATATCTGAGGTGCTCCATGTCCCGTCTTGCTGAATTCCGCGCGCTTGAACAGCAGCTTGCTGCCCAATTGGCCGAGCTTGAAACACTGAAAAACGATGATGGTCTAAAGCGTGAGATTGAATTCGAAACGAAACTTCGTGACCTGCTAGGTGAGTATGGTTACAGCTTGCGCAATATCGTCGCCATCCTGGATCCTCAGTCCAATGGCCGCCGCGCTCCAGCTGTTGCTGAGGCTAAGAGCGCCCGCAAAGCTCGCACAGTCAAGGTTTACAAAAACCCTCATTCAGGTGAAGTGGTTGAGACCAAAGGTGGCAATCACAAAGTGCTGAAGGAATGGAAAGCCGAGCACGGTTCCGACACAGTCGAGAGCTGGCTGGCCCGGTAAAAATCTGTTGAGTGCAAATAGAGGGCCCTGCGGGGCCCTTCTTTATGGAGGGGAGAGGAAATGCTTCGTTCAGCAGCGCTTGAGCTGGCAACTAGCTTCAGGTTAGCAGTCGAGTTTGTCGTAGAGACCGGCAAACGTCCCCATGCATATTCAAGGTTTCCCACGCGGATGCTGCGGAATCATTTCTGAGCTCATGGGCGACTATTTGAACACCATGAGGATCGGCGAATTCTTCTATGTTTGCGGCATGAAGGACGGCGCCTCACATGCTTGGCTTGAAGTCGATGAACTGATCGCAGACATCACCGGTGACCGATTCTTCGACCGATTTTGTATCAACCCGGCTGAGCTAGGCTAGGGATTTATATTGCCGATCTATAAGGCTTTTAGATAAGCGATTCGGTGGACATATGACTTCAGATGGATTACCAGCCAGTGTCGCCTTCAAGACGATAATGATTCGGTACCTTTTTGATGGTGGTATGTAGATCCGTCACCACATCAATCCGTCTGATTGCTGGCTGGTTAGGGAGTGAAGAGAAGAGGGCGAATAAGCCCGTCTTGGGCTTGGCTTTTTTGAGCTTCGCCGCACGACTGTATCGAAGGCGTGAAGCATTCTGTTTCGACAGGCCCGACTATATCTGCTGTGACTGGCGGATTGTCGGGCCGCTCGCTTTATTCATCTCTAGGAATTGGTATCAGCTAACGCTATTTCAGCCATTCCTTGGTGATTTGGTCGAAGCTCAGATCCTTCCACTCTTCTTTCCACAGCTCCCAGTATGGGATGTCGGCGGATGACGGAGCTGGATCGCAGACGTCAATTTTTACAAGCGACGGCATTACCAGTGAGTCCCCAATCAAGAGCGCCTCACCGGCGCCCAGGTTTGGCATCTTCTCAATCAGCTTACCTAGCGTATCGGGGAGCAACCTGCGTACATAGTTCTGATCGCTAGGGTTGGTCAGTCGCATTGCTACGAAATTGTTGCACTGAGAGAAAATAGTTTCGGAAATTTCTGAAGGGCGTTGGCTGGAGAGAAGCAGGGTTACGCCATATTTTCGACCTTCCTTTGCGATCCGCTCAATCGACTGTTTGGCAGCCCGATACTTCACGAGCTCACTTGTAGGCACATACTTGTGAGCCTCTTCATAGACGAGCAAAATCGGCGCGTCATTATTGATCGACTCACCCTGCTTGGTTCTGAACACCTTGTAGTGGTACCCATGCTCAAATATCAGTCGAGAAATCAGAGATACCGTGATACTCAAAACCTCGAACGGAATGCCGCTAAGATCAAGGACGGTAACGTTGGCACTTTTGCTTGGGTGATAACCTATGAGATTTCGAAGAGTATCCTCGAGAGAGATTTTCTTGGCTCCGGAGCCAAAGAGAAAACCTAGCCGTTCTTGCGCGACTTTGGACTCAAATCGGGTAAAAAACTTATCCAAGGAGCCATCAGCATACCCACCGTTGCTGATGCTTTCACGCTTTGTAGGGTGAAATTCTAACTTGGTTTCGAAGTATCTATGGATGCGTTCTTGATCGTCTAATAGCAAGCCAGTGGTAGGATCCGTTTTACCTTCTTTCAGCAGCTCATAGGAGCCGTCGTTGATCATGTATATGTTTGAGTTCTTCGAGTTGACCGTCTCGTTTTTTATGTTGAAGAGGGCGTTTAATACCTCGTGGATGTCAAAAAAAACCGGACTGTCGTAAAATATCTTGGAGTAGTCTTTGTTGTGTTTCTTTTTGTTTTCCGTGACGAGGTAACGAAAAACCGATGACTGGTTGTAGTTGTCGCGCTCCCCAGTGTCAAGTAAGACTTCTTCTAGCTCTTCACTATTTAGTAGCCAGTACGGGAGGTTTAAGGTGTTGATGTCAATGTGGTTGGCATCAGGGAAGGCAGCTTTGTATTCGGAATGGATATCGAAGATTATCGCGTGGGAGTTATTTTGAGTTTTGGAGGCGGTTTTGGTTGTCGAGGTTTGTATGATCCTAGTAACCGTATTGGATTTGCCTGCGCCTGTAGACCCAACTACCGCAATATGCTTGTTAAAGAATTTGTTTCCGTCAACTGGTACCCTAATTTCAGGATCGGCGAGTAGTGACGAAAATTCGAATTTCTTTTTGTCAGGAACGGAGTCTTCGAAGATCTTTTTGATATCTTGAAGGGTGGCAGGTTCAACTCCCGTGGGGGGAATGGTTAACGCATCACCTCCCCGAATAAACTTACCATCCTTGATAACGCCGAGCGGGAGAGCTTCGATCACATGTCGACGATTTGCTCTGTCGTCTACTTCGATCAAAAAACTTTCAATAATTGCAATGAGAACGCAGTCTTCATGATCGGTTACCCGGAGATAAGAGCCAACGCGTAATAGCGGGTGGCCCTCAGTAAAGCTGCCCAGATCGTCGACACAGATCCTAACTTTATTTGGATATACTGCTATGACCTCTGCTTTCGATTTCTCTGTCATTTAATCATCTCCTTGATATCGTCTAACGTATCAACCTTGATTGCAGCGTAAAGTGCTGCCTGCGGAATATTTAAGCCCGTGGTGGGCGCGTCGTGGTAAAACTCAAAAACCTGAACTGGACGGCGATGCGTGGCGTTTAATGTGCTTTCAACGTCACATAAATCATCGATCAGTTTCAATCGCGTATCCACGTATGATGTTGGGCCTTTCAGGATAGAGTCAGCATGAAAACCAGATCCTTTGAAATCGTGACCATCTAGGAAGAGGATCGAAGCGTCCCGTAGGGCCAGCTTCAGATTTCTGTGTCCAGCCTCATCTGTGTTCGCTAGGTGGAGATAAGGACAAAAGCGGTCATTATCTGAAACTCTGGAACTTTGGCGATTTGAAAATTTTTTGCTAATTTTCAAGGCCAAGTCAAGCAAATTTGCCGCGTCTGATTGGTGGGCGGGGAGATTTATGATGAAAAACCTAGCTTTGTTCTCAATCGATGTAGCGGTACTTTGTTTGAAGTATTTGTCGCGAACTAAAGTGTTATATTTTTTAGCACCTTGGTAGTGTCTGAGCCAGCTGTTGAATAGCTGGCTCTTGTTGTTTATTTCTTTGATGAACCTGCTTTTCGTGGTCTGTCGATCGGTCAGGTTTTTCTCGATTGCCAAGGTGCGGATATTATTGATTGAGGCCGGATAGAAAAGATTCTCGACATCTTCTCTCGTGGCACCTGGTATAGTTGAAATTAATAGTTTTGTGATGTTCTCAAATTGCTCATCATAGCTCGCAGCATATACGTCGATTTCCAACAGTTCTGCAAACTGGAGTATTTCAGCGTCCGAAATATTATGTTTAGTATGAATAAGTTCGGCTGGAGCCTCTTTTTTCTGTGTGGTGAGGAAATTCGTTTTAATGAAGTCTACGGTTATATTGGTTCGTTCAGGTAGTTTATCTTGACCTTCGTTGTAGTGACCATAGAGCTTGTACTTTGGTAATGGGGTTTTCTTTGAGCCTATTTCTTTGAAATGAATAATCATCGCCGCTATGGCTGGCTTGATCACGGAGTGGTTGTAATCCGTGGCTGCATAGTATTTGCATTGAATGTATTGTTCATTGGAAACATCGTCAATGTCGACGTCCTCGATGCCCTCGACTGTGACAGTGGCATGCTCATTGGCTGCCTGGAGTAGTTGAAGGATCGCGAAGTCGAATTGGTAAAAATAACCCTTGATGGTGGCGTTCGCTGCCCGGTTTACCATTAATATTCCCTATTAAGAATGGCTTCGAGATAGGTGATGCGAATCTGGTGATGCGAATCCGTACCGTCGACCAGATCAGACCCCTACGGGGTTAGGAAGCGTATTATCAACGTACCTATCGCTCGTCTTGAGAGTTCAGTATCCCCCACGGAAGTGGCATGGTGATAGCAAATTTAGCAGGCTTTTCTTGTCTTGAATCAAATTTTTAGGGCGCATTGCGCCATTTCGATGCGCTTCCCTCTCCAGGTGGAACATGCTTGATAGCGACCTTAGGCATTTAGCTTCTGGAGAACGGTCATTGACCTGGCGATTAGAGCGACTATACGGCTCACGTAATTGACTGCTAGGTCATCGTAATGAGCTCCAGAACGTCATCACGCGTCGTGACGGAGAGGGCAATGCTTACCTGCCTGCCATTTACAACAGCAATATCACAAACGCTCGATACAGTTTCGCTGATGTAAGCAGTCTCACTCATCAAAGCGAGCATCCCTAACACCACAGACTGCCTGACTTGGTTGGCTGGCAAGGACTCGAGGGCTTCAGTAACCACAGCCTGCAGCTTGGCCTGCAATGCCTGAGCTTGCTCCATGGAGAAGCCACCCGGGAAGCACATCACTCTACCCTCGGTCAGGACGCATAACGAGTCGGCGCTGTGATACTGGTGGAAGTAGACGAAACGTGTAACGGGCTGATCATTTACCACAGTCGGGTATGTGAACATCCATGATGTCTCGGCCAGATCTGCTGCCAGGCGAGGGCTGTTAGCATGCGCCTCTGCAAATGATTTGCGGGTGTTCAAGATCCATTTCAGTACGACATCAGAACTGTCGAAACCACGATCTCTAGCGAGGGATTTGACGGGATCCAGCATCGCCAGCGAGCCGGCTCCGGTGATGACGCCAGTCTCTGTCCTGACGAGCTTTTCTTCATTGTCACCGCAAGGGACTCTTGCGCCGTTCTCAGTGATTTGGGTTACACGTTTGTCAGCCGCGATGATGACCTCATCACCTAGATGAGCAACCAGAATACAGGTCATGAATTCCCTCTCTATGAGCATTGGCCAGGCCATTAAAGCCGTAGCTAGGCGTGTGGAATCCTACAGGAGCAAGACTCGGTTCAGCTTGTGCGTTCCGTGCTTGGGGGCAACCATTATTCAACGTCAATGGTGTAGGGGTCGTAGTGACGATGTACGTACTCGCCTCCATTTTTCCAAACGATTCGGCCGATCGCGTCATCGTTTGAAATCTGCGCCACATACTTCACGCGTTCAATTTTGCCGCTGGCTGCAGCGTTTTTCACTGCTCGAATAACTCGGTTACGGACGTCCTTGATCCCATCCTCGTTGTTAGCAATTTGGCTGAACCGGACACACCAGACAGTATCGACACCACTTAGCTTGACCCACCCCTGCTCCTTGAGGCTGGCGTCGAAGTCATTTCTCTGGGCCGTCGAGGCACTCTTCAAGTCGAGGGACATCATTGCTCTGATCACTGCGCAGTCCTTTAGTAAACAGTTGAGTTGACCAGGGAATGCCTCTTGCGATCCCTGTGGCTCAAGGCCATATTCCATCATCCAGGGTTTCTAAGTCCAGTGTTACAAGCTCGTCAGGGACGGTGATGTGGTGTCTGATCTAATCCGCAAGCGGAGCCCGCAGGCGCAGCGGTAGAGGCGAGGATGGAAACCCGCAGGGCCGAGACGCCGTCAGGCGGCTTGGTGCATGACAGCCGTACCTTGTGCACCCCAGTGCCCACGAATACGATTTCCCATTACGGTGAGCTATCATCGGGAGTAAACAGGAGGCTCTATGACTCGAGACACCAAGGACACCGTCTACTGCAATGTTCAGATGCCTATAGCTAAGGAGCAAGAGCTCTCTCGTTTAGTGGCTGAGCTACGAGCATCAGGCAGCCATCCTGGACTAGACGCAGTCTTCGAAGAGATACAGTACGAGCTGGACTCGTCGATTGAATTCGTCGAAGAGCAACTCCGTGGTGAAGGCGGATTCGGCCGGCGGCCACACTGATACCTCTAAGTCGAAACCTTCCAACATCCGAGTCAGATGCAACTGGCAAGCGGAGCGCGCAGGCCGAAAGGCCGAGGCGCGAGGATGGAAGCCCACAGGGCCGAGACGCGTTGAGCGGCTCGGTTCACGACAGCCGTCCCGGAGGGCGCGCGCAGACAACTCTACAAACGCTCCTGCCATCGCGGCAGCGTTGTCATAATTAATTTTCATGTCCGCTAAAGTTTTTTGAATGACAAACCGTTTATGTTTGTATTTAGCCGAGACGGTAAATGCATATGCTTGAGGCACCTGATTTGACTAGCACTCTCTCTTTCAAGCGGGAACTTCTCTGCTGGCGGGGTCGGGAGTTCGATGATCGCTATGAATGCCGTGTTGCAGCTATCGAGGGAGGGGGCGCGAGTATTGAGTTTGAATTCGAAGGAATCGATGTCGGCTCGGAAGTAGCGGCGGATATTGCCTTTTGCTTTTCCGAAGCTCTGGCCATGACGGAGCAAACGGACGTAGAAAGCGCGACGGCAGCACTACGTTACGAGGGCATGCTCAAAAGAAAGTATCGATCATCGCATGGCGCATGGCAGTTCAGTGCTACAGGTGTTTTTCCTGTTGAGAATGCTAGCACTGAGCTTCTTGAGGGGACACAAGGCGCAGGTACCTTTGTCGCAGTACGAACCATAGAGGAGGGTGGCTTCGAATTAGAACTTGAAGAGATGGGCTACTCGTTTTCTGCGCAGGATGCACTCTGGTTGCAAGAGAAGCTCCTTGAGGTAATCCAGCAGCCTCCACAGCAATACCCCCGAGTACGCTTGCTCGAAGCGGGATACGGTGCAGGGGAACCTTAGTATTCACCTGCGTGGGCCTAGCGGGAGTTCAATGGTGGCGCAGGTGCCCGGTATCCTAGAGGTCACCTTTCAATTCTTACCGAACCTTATTCGTTAGGCCAGCACGTGTCTCGAGGCACCGGCCGGATTCGGCTACAGCGTAGGTATGACATTCAGTATCACTGTTTCTTGACCAGATCTTTGTACAGTTCTCGTGCGGCTAGGATCTGATCTCTGAGTTCTTCGGGGTCAATCCTCATGCCGCCTCCTGGTGTCACCTGCAGTGTCTTCAGGCTGTTGGCTGCTTTGATGAAATCTCGTTCCTCCGCCTGTATCCAGGCAGGGCGTTTGTCCTTCCAAAATGACCATGCCATTTCGCCTAGCCTCGCTCCACGATGGATGGAAGCTAGTATGTGGTAGCCGCAGGGAATGTCCAAGCTAGGTGGTGACTTTGATCATCATGCAAGCGGAGCGCGCAGACCATGATGGTCGGAGAGCGGAAGGATGTCAGCCCGCAGGGCCGAGACCCGTCATGGCGGGGCTCGGTTCACGACAGCCGCCCCCGAAGGGGCCGCCCGACTACTGGCAACGCAAATGTTACCGGACAGCTCGTTGATCAAATGACCGGGGCACAACGCCCTGTGCGCAAAGATCATACGTTTTTCGCAACGCTACTTCGTCGCCAGAAGACACCCTCGCGTGGCTAAAGATCGTCGACAAAAAACGCTTCCGCTCGCCATTATCAAGTTCAGACCAGACCCTCGGCTGACCCTGGGCATCTGGCACCGCAAGACGATCAAGGAAATACTCTTCAAGGCTATGAAGCCGTTGCTGGCCATCGACCAGAATCTCGCTGTTGTCCGCCAATGCCCTGCCTGTGTCAGCCGGCTCGCACCAGTCGTTCGTAAGGTAGCTCCCTAGATCAGCCCCTGACCAAACAGCAGTAAAGAAACGAGCCTGCTGGCCTACGTTCCACTCCAGCCCGCGAGACCAGGTTGGTACGGGCATGCCCATGACAAATCGTGCAGCCCATGGGTAACGGTCATGAGTGGAGGACGGATCCACCAAGTATTTTTCCAGGTGGCGCGCCAACACATCAATTGGGTAATGGCTGACGGTCGTGGAAAGAAACCGCTGCGGCATTGGGATACGCGGGTCTGATGTTTCGTCGTCGGCATAGCGTTGAAAAATAGCAGTCATGGTACTCACTGGTGGCTACAAATAGGTGGAGGTGCTGGAGTTACTGCGGGCGCATCGCCAAGCGTCGACAGTCTCGATGATCAACACATCTCGTTCGATGGAAATGTCGATCTGGTCGCTGTCGACCAGTGCATGTGCGTAGCCTTCTGCATAGGCTGCTGCTTTATCAAATGCAGACAGGGTCTCAGATGATTTGATGCTGCCGATCAAACGCTGCCAGGCTCCACGCTGCCGGTTGCCTATGATCGTCTTGGGAAATGAAATGGCGGCACTTAAACGCTGTGCGTAGTCATCGGTTCGAGGGATCAAAGCGGTTCGCTCAAAGGGAGTACATACCTATGACAAACGGTTGGTTTTGGAAAACCTTGAGCCTGACGCGAAATTTTTTGTAGGCATGGGCCATCCAAGCCAAAGTCTGATCAACCCAAGCAGGCGGAACTCGCAGACGTGAGGATGGAAGGCCGGTATCGAGAAATACACTGAGGCAGCCGTCGTGAGACGCAATCAGTTTCACCGGGGACATGGCACCACGAATGTGCGTGTGCTCCAAAGCCTTGAAGACGCGGTCATCCAAAAAGTCTCCCTACAGGAAGCAAAAGGTTTGTTTGGCGGCGTGCGGTAGTGCTTCGAGATTCGGGCGTTTCCACTGCCGACAGCTGCAGATGATGTGATTGGGAGCGTCACCGGGTTCCACAGGATCGCATTCGGGATAGAACAAAGCTGGCATACAAATTTCTCCTCTACGATTAAGGAAATGAAGCCATAGGTAGGATTTTGGTCAAGCTAGTAGGCCGCAGAAGGCGATTTTTTTGACGAAATATCAGTATCTTAGGAGCATACCGATAAGATCCATGGCAAGATTTTGCCGCATTGGTTTGCGTGGATAGTCGACCACGTTGTGAGTTGCATCAGAACAGGAATGTCGAGCAGTGTGCCCCAGTGAACGAAGCCCAGCGCGTGAGCATGTTACGCCTTGGGCGTTTCATCGATCTCGCGAATGTATTGCGATAATAGCCTAGGCCAAAAATGGCCCATTGCAACGGCCAACGCGTCTATGGTTGGGACTGAACGATGCCGGATGGCACACATGACGAACGCCTCTCGTACTGCCCGAATGGATGCCGTTTGAGGATCAAGTTGAGCTTCCAACAACTAGGGCCGCAGAATCCACTTGAGCTCAAATTGAGTCATTGGATGATCCTGACTCTCTGGGGGGGAACAGGTAGTCCCCCTTTTGAAAGCCCGCTTTCTTTCACGTACTGAGACAGCACTGATGCATTCATTTCAGGCAGCCTGCGCGCTATTCGGGTGGGTCGGGAAGTCGAGGCCATATGACTATGAACAACGAAACCGTCATTTTGAATGTCTCCTGCTGTGATATGTAAGATCTCAGTTTGCTGAACCCCTGAAAGCGCGGCGACACACAATGCAAGATCGCGAAGGTTTGCGAGGCGACCTACTGCTGCTGCGAGGGCCCTGAAGTATTCTTTGCTCAAAGGCGTAATGGGCGAGGAATGGGGCAGGTCATGCAAGTCCGCGTGATCAAGGCGATCTGATTTGGAATACGCGGCCGCTGAGCTTGCAATTGCTTCCTGCTTCCTGCTTCCTGCGAAAGCTCTCAAAGGCCAAAAGCTCGTGCAGTGGCAATGCCGTCACCAACGAATTGATTGCCCCCATTATTAATCTCGACGATTTCGTGGGATTTTACGGGCAGGAAGATGGCCGTACTGACGGAATCCCGTACCTGTGCTATTGAGAGAACGGGGGCGTCGGGCAAAGTACCCTATAGGGTGTACTTTGCGCTTCGATCCAGGCGGGCCAGACGTATAGGATCTACAGGATTTATATTAAATAATGAAAAGTTGCGTTGCTAAATTGATTCCCTTAAACTATTTATTCCACAGTTCTGAAAGTGCGCTGTAGCTGAATCGCTTGCCTTTCTATAACCGCTTCAAGTTCAAATATCTTAGACTTAAGCTTTGCAATTGTAGCGGCCTGATCTTTTGAACGCTGTATTGCTACGCTGTTGATAGCAGTAGTCATTGCTTCTCCCAACCTTAAATTGGTAAGACGCTTTATTTCATCAGCTTGGTTTCTATACGCCCTTTCGATCTCTCTTTTAGTGCGCTTTGTACCGCCACTCTTGATTTTTGCATGAGCACTATTGTAAGTTAGTTCCAAATCATTATTTAAATCTGTAATCAGCTTGCATATCTCTGGCTGTCGTCGCTCCGAAATTATACTAGGGCTAAGACCGCAGGCTTTCGCAATCTGCCTAGCAACTATCTGGCGCTCTTTAATACTCAGGTTAGCTTCTTTGTTGATTGCCCCTAGGATCTTTTTGTGTTGGCTTATGATCTCGGTGTGCAGTTTGATTTTCGAAGGCGAGTTTGCCCATGAGGGCACCTCATCCACATGAGGCTTTATGAAATTTTCCAACGAGAAATCCATCATTTTTCCTCTAGCCGCTTCGTAATAGATTTGACAATGTCCGAGCTGAGTTTGCCAATTGCTCTGATAGGGTGGGTGTCGGAGATGTACTGGTGTTGGATCCCGATACGAGTTAGGTTTTCAGCATGCAATTTATTATGCATTCCGTTTGGACAACCGCAGCATATTGTTGGGCCACTCCCACCGTCTATATCAGGTAGGCGACTGACAGGGTCATAGCACTTAGCTGACTGCTCTGACCCATAAAAAAATACGCAAAATCCCCATTCAGTTGCTGAAAGACGGCCTATCGAGGCAGCGAAAGACTCTATTTTTTCATTAAGCTCCTCAATAGTTAAGGTCTCAATTTCGCCGATAGACTTCAGGATTCTCCTCGCCGCTGGCCCGATGAACTGATCTTCGATATCTTTTTTAGAGATCCGCTTGATTATCTCCTTTAAGTAGTCATCTTCTTGACTGTTGCGAACTGCCTCGTTTAGCTTAAGCTTTGTGTAAGCCTTAGTCATTGACGATCCCCTGCTATGCAAAAAATGCTCTCGAATGCGTTCTTCGACGTTACCATCCATTCTTCTCAATGCAAACGCGGCCCAAGTATGCCGGCATTGGTGGGCGGATAGAGTGGCGCATTCATTCTCAAGCTCTGGATATCGTTTCAGTGTAAATTTGTGATAGAAATCATTTATCCAAGGAGCCATAGTCTTGAGGGCGATCCGGGAATGGTTTGTAACCCAGTCTCGAATATCACTGACTTTATTTAGAGCTGAACTGGCAGCTCCCTCCATAAAACCCCGGTGGAAGAAAGACATTTCAAACTTAGTAGTATCAATGTAACTAATGCCTTCCAAGCAGTGAGCCGCCAAAGCTGTCAAGTCATGAAGCACTCGAGGCACGCGGAAGCCTTCATGGGTTTTAAAAACACTAGACTTAAATACCCATTCGCCAGAAATTTTCTCATAGTCACAAAACCGAAGGGAAGCAACCTCGGATATTCGAAAGCCACTTATAATAAGTAGGATTGTCAGAGATGCTTTCATCAGATCCTTACACCATTCACTTAGCTCTCCAACACTACTCCATGGCAGTTTATTAAGATGCGCTAGGCCTGCTTCTGAAAAAGATTCCCCCATATCTTTGTCAACGGCAGAAAGCTTATCCGTGTCTTTGTCTCGAAAGTACCGCTGAAGTCGGTCAAGCTTGCTTCCTGATTGCTTTTTAAAACAGTTAGATGGATGCGGTTTGTGCCGACGCCACACAGAGAAAAAAACCTTCGCTGCTTTAGCATCCTCGCTCTCGATCAGACGAATGGCGTCAGAAAGCATGATTGAAGCGATGGGCAGAGGAATCATCCCATAGGAATCACCTTCTTCCCATTCCTCATAAGTCATCCCTCGCTCATTCAGTAATGGCTCCATAATCGAACGCTTGAAGCTATTATTGAGGCTGTATTGGAAGCCATCCGGTAATGTTCCCTCAGTATGCTGGTTGCGACTTTGGTTTATGAACATGCTCAGTGTTTTGAGTTTATGACTTGCGTATAGAGGGGCGACTTCGACACTTGACACGGGCTTGGTCATTTGAGCTCGAACAAATTCGGTTATCTGCTTCCTACTCCAATCCCATAGAGCTATTTCAGGGTGATAGCGTTGCCAGTACTCACAAATGGACTGGATGTAGTCCTTGTTATTTTGTGCATTTGTTATTCTTGATACGACAATGCGATTTTTGTTGTCAGCAAAGCCATTTACATATTTGCTATTGACGAATAGCATTTGTCCATACGCGATTTTCTGGGGACTGCATTCCCAGTCAAACGAGAATGGCGTTGTAATGTTAGCTGAATGGCTGCTAACGTAGAAACAGGTGCTGCCGTACTGATTGTTCATCGTTTCCTCATGGCTATCGCCTGGATCAGTAAATTTGAGGCGTTGGGAACTGCGCACTTTGGTAAAGTTCTTTACCTTGTAACTGGCTAGCGCTGCTCATTCGAGTAATAACTTCCGAAATATATGAGCTTTTGATATTCAGTGACAATGTTAACTCAAGATTGACGCTTTCGTTTATGACGCGGGCACACTCCGTTTGGTACGAAAGCATCAGTGCGACTGTTATCGGGGAATCAATGAAGAAGCGCTTTTCGCCGTGATTTAGTGCGCCGAACGGGGTCAGCGTGTAGCCGCGACTCTCAGCTTTTTCAACAAGAGCATTAAACCCTTCGATATCATCAATTTTTTCTAATTGAGTACTCCAACCAAGCTCCAACTTGATTTTCTGATATGAAAAAACCTCGGTACGTGAAATCTGAGACGCTACTTTCCTTGCATCCATCTCCATCAATAGGCCAACATCTCGTGCAAATGCTGATCTTTTGTTTGAACGATAGGATGTATCACTTCTCGACTTGTAAGTCTCCAATTTGGTGCGCTGGGTATGTGCAGTGTTGTCGGCGTCAACAATGGACTTTGAATGACGATCATATGCAGATTCTGGATTGAATTTATCATCACTTATGATCGCCCTCGATTGGGCAAACGCCCCGAGAGGGATATTGATTCTTGGCGAAGCGATGCATTCTTCCCACCGACCTTCGGTCGTCTTTCCATCTTCGCTGGTGTTTATGTAATGCTGATATTCAAGTATTTCCTCGCGATGGGCAAGGTTTGAGTAGTTGACCTTTGCAAGTAACTCCATGAAGGGGAGCGCTTTAGGGTCTCTATCCAGTATTTCTCTTTTCATTGCCGAGTTAGGCATAACAGCTAGACACACCAGGCGATAGGGTAGAGAATTGATATTGATAAGACATTCAAAAGTAGATTTACTATTGAAGACGTGCGCAGATGCATGCTGCGGAAAGTTATTATTGAAATCAGTGCGCAGTGAGTGAAATATTTTGAGTATTTTGTATTGCCTTGTGTTTTCTCGGTGCGCGGTCGCACTTCTATCTTTTTTAGAGCTTCGATTTTTCTTGAATCTTACAGCCGCATGGCTTCGGGTGATGCCTATATCTTCCAAAGACATCTGCAGCAAGCCTGACTCTTGTACCCTGTCTGCAGCTAACAACCAACCTAAACAGACCTCTTCTTGTACGCCAGGTTGTAGCAGAAACCGGTAGTCAAGCGATTCGAAGGTAACGTGAATATTCGCGGTTTCTTTGAATTTTGGTTTGTTTCGCTTCAGCCTTCCGTCGTTCGTCATGCTGCTTTTAAGAAGCTGATTCATTATAGAAAGGTTTAAGGGGCGATTCAACGATGTCGCTACCATTCTGTAGATCTTGTCGGAGCTCAACAGCCTCTCTTTTAGCGTGAGAGATGTCGAGTCAAGAATCGCGTAATATATGGGTAGAAAAAAATCATGGTCGATTGCAGTCCGCTTCCAATCACATCGATTTAAATTTCCCAGTTTGACGGCCTCATCCACTACCGAAAGAATACCCGGGTCTTTCAGAAGTTCTACTCGGTGTTCGTTGAGTATTTTCAAATAAATGCTGCAAAATCTATTAGCCGAGTCCAGCAGAGTATGGTCATCATAGTCAGTATTTTCTAAAATGCCAGACAGTCCTTTTCTAGGTTGACTTGGTGAGTACGCAATTGACGGAATCTTCGCAAGCGTGCTGATAAGCTGCCTTTTGGCCTTCGTTGATAGCGTGCTATAGTGTTTTTGATCCTCTATAGCCCATGTAATTGAAGTTCTGAACATCCCGAGGTATGATCTAGCTGAGTTTGGATCTATATTGCTTTGGTTTACAAGGTGTCCTTTATACTCTTGAAAAATTGAGTTCGGCAGAGTGCTTGATGTGCCAAAGTATTCCTCTAAATATGAAAAAAATCTAATGAGCAGATATACAAAGCCCAGCTTCGATTTCTCTATGTTAACCGCTACGACTTCCGCCACGTAATCAATGAGTGTGTTACATAGAGGGTCGTCTTTTAAGTTTTTTGGAATACTTATCTTTATATTCTTTTGTAAACCAGTACTCTCACCAATTAATTCAATACTATTCTTCGATCTGCGTACCGATTGCACTCTACAATCCAACGCTTCACTCGCATCGACATGGTCAGTGGCACTATTCATTAATAATTCTCGTCTTGAATTGACAGCTCGGAACGTAGTAAATCTCGTGCGTGGATATTAGCCTCAAATGTGATATAAGCCTCGGTAGTCTCACGCCTTTCGTGGCCCATTTGATCTCTCACATAGACCCAAGGATCTAAGTTAAGTCTATAACACTGCCTCACACTATTAGTGGCAAAGGTGTGTCGCAGCGAGTGAAAAACAAGCTTAGATGCAGAGGCGAACGTGATCATGTAATCGTATTCTTTGTTGTTTTTGTTGTTTTTGTTGTTTTTGTATTGGCGGATAAGCTTCTTTATCTTAAGTAATCCAGCGACTTTAGCTGATTTAAAAACACGGGTGGCATGAGATTCCGATATGGTTCTTCCATCTGTCGCGCATATAAGCTGTCCGTCGGGCAGAGCAGATCGTCTACCCTCAATAAAAGAGCGAATAGCTCTGGTGATACTCGGATCAAAGTCCACATACCGGATTTTATTGCCTTTGCCTATTATTGGGAGCGTGATGGCAAGCTCGCCTCGTGCATCAGAATCGATGAGAGCAGCTTTGATTGTTGCAGTGTTTAGATTCAATGGCGACGTTACTTCGCTCGCACGAAGACCACAATGGAATCCAAGTTTAAGTGTCAGCTCATCACGTTCTCTCAAGAAAGGCGATTTCGTCGTGATTGAGCCTAACAGCTCACTGAAAATATCTTTATGAACATATTGCTTAAATAGGTCAAAGTCAGGCTTGCTAAAGCTGCTTTTTTGGCGTCTAAGCTCAGCGGCTTCGGAGTAGTCATAGCTAAGATTGACCTGCCTATCCAAAATCCCTATCTGCTCGGCGGTGAAATAGAATCCGCGTATGCTTGAGATAGCTCTTTCAATAGATAACCTGCACAACTTCTTTCTGATAAAGAGTATTTTGTAAAGGTAGCCGGACATTTGATCGTCGGTCACCTGTCTCCAGTCAATTGAGTAATCGCTCAGAGTTTGGAAGTAAGCGCATAGATCGGACGCCATGCTTCTCAAAGTTGGTAAGCTGACGCCTTCCTTCGATTTTTCCAAGAGGTGTAGAGATGGCGCTACCACTATTGATTCATCTGAGATGCGACCTTCGGTGACAATAGTGTAACTTTTTATAGGGCCACCAGACCAATCAATGTTTTCGACCAAGATCTTTTTCATCACGGATTACGCTTCCGTGTTGTTCTTGAAGTGTGCCTGTAACAGGGTGTTTGGTGCTTTTGGTTGACTTACCATCGTATGGCCATGCCCGAGTTAGATGAAATAAGACAATGTTAATAAGTCACTCTGTTTTTTTCAATCACAAATTTTGATGGTCATGGCACGAAGACTCTATGCAGATCTACGACTTTTTTTTAAAAAAATCTCTATTTTCAAGTATTGTCATGTGGCCCAACATCTAAAGGATTTTATAGCCGGCAGAGTTTGCCACTATATTGACAGTGGCTTAGGCTAGAATAGGCTCCTAACGCGTCGTACTGGCGGGCACGCACTGAGTTTTGATATATAAATTGAGTTATGGTTTGGATCTAATAAAATCCGAATATTGACAATATTCATCCGTTCTAATGAGTTATTATAAGTAAATGATATCGTTTTTTTCATAGATAATATTAATTACCATTCGCATTAGTATTTGTGACGAACGGTAGTTTAGGGGCTGCGGGTGTTGGCGTTATGAAGGTCGTAAGGTATCCATGGGCCTACTGACTGCCCAGTGATCGGAATCTATCTCCATAGGCTACGATGAAGCCTTGCGGACACGCTTCCACCCATCCTTGAACGCCCAAAACGGTTCTAGCCACTGATGCTTTAAGCGAAGCAGGCCTACGGTGCTTCTGTCGGCGCATCGACTTGGTCTCACCCGGCATCGGAGTTTCAGGGGCGGAAGGGCTTCTTCTGAAGATCCGCGCGGATTTTGGGTAGGTGATGCACAGAGGGGAAGTAGCTGTTAATGCACGCAGCCCCAATCTAAGCCGCTCAGCACTTAATAGCTGTCAATGCCCATCAGGCTACAGATGGTCATTGAGCTATGCATGTCGGTCGCAGCTTTGCTGTTGGGATCTGGCTTTAAAGGGAAGGAGTATGAGTGGAGATCGAGGACAGGACACCTGAGAACCATCATCAGCGTGTTGCACCTCAGTGTCAGCGTTAGTACCGGAGCTCTGTCAACATTTCTTAATATCTGTTACGCATGCAGATAAACCTCGCCAATGCTCGGCACCAGGTTGTGCAGGTCGGCCTCGGCGGTCTGGTAGACCTTGTCATTGCGGGTGCAGTTCTTGCGCCCGCCGTTTTGCCAGCACTGACGCTGGTGGCCGATCTGCCAGGCCGGGACGATGTGTTCCCATTCGATGCGCGCAGCGCGGTTGGCGTTCTTGCGCGGTACATAGCCGCACGCCGCAAGGTTGACCCTATTGCCGGTGTACTTGCAGCCGCAGTAAAACTCTGTGGACTGTGGGGCGTACAGCTTCCAGGCGACTTTCTTGGCTTCGCTGAAAGTGCGCGGGGCATCGGCATGGGCGGTGAAGCTGAACAACATCAAACTGATGAATAAACTGCGGACCATCATCGAATCAATCTTCCTTCGGCACGACCCAGAAAATCTGCACGCCACCGTCGTCGCGGTGGGCGAGAGTGACGTTGTCGTTCTCGGCGATTTCTTCGAGCATTTGCGCCCAATCGTCCTCGCTCTCGTGCTCGAGCCGGAAAATCAGGGCCGCACGGGACTTCTGCGCGGTGGGCGAATTGATGATCTTCTGGACGCGCACACCAAGACGTTCATAGGCGCTCGGCGCGGCGGGGGTGGCAGTGGTCACGACAGATTTCCTTATTGGCTGTACGTGCGTACAGTATTTGACTGTAGGACGTTTCGCAATAGCGCAGGTTAAATAGCGGGTTTCTGACAGCCGATCCTGTTGTTTTCTTCACGAGTTTCGAAAAAAACTTCAAGCGGATCAGAGACATCCGAAGAAACCTTGCGGGATCAAAGTTCTGCCAGTGATATCGTTATGCGATAAAGGTATTTAAAGTTATTTTCTTATAGCTCTACAGTCTGGCTATTCCCTCGTACTCAATAGCCAGAGTCGGAGCACAAAATGGCCGCCGTCCTCCCTGAAATCTCCCGTCAATCGTTCGAAGTTCGTCCGCTGGCCGGCCATGTCGGTGCTGAAATCATCGGCCTGGACTTGCGTCTTGGGTTGAGCGATGAGGACTTCGCGCGCATCCACCGCGCACACCTCGACCATCACGTCGTAGTATTTCGCGATCAGCGAATCACACCCCAGCAGCAAATCGACTTCAGTCGCCGTTTTGGCGTGCTGCAGATTCACGTGCTCAAGCAGTTTCTGCTGGCAGGGCACCCGGAAATTCTCATCGTTTCCAACATTGTCGAAAATGGCCAGCCAGTCGGGCTGGGCGACGCCGGCAAATATTGGCATTCGGACCTCTCCTATAAAGAACTGCCGAGCCTGGGCTCCATGCTGCATGCGCAGGAACTGCCCAGTGAAGGCGGTGACACCTTGTTTGCCGACATGCACAGGGCTTGGGACACCCTGCCAGCAGCGCTGCGCCAGGCCGTTGAGGGCAAGCACGCCGTGCATTCCTATACCGCGCGCTACAGCGAGGGCAAGAACGCCGCCAACTGGCGACCGACCCTGAGCGCTGAACAGCTGGCCCAGGTGGTCACCGTGACCCATCCGGTGGTTCGCACCCATCCGGAAAACGGGCGCAAGGCGTTGTTCGTCAGTGAAGGTTTCACCACGCACATCGTCGGCCTGCCAGAGGACGAAAGCCGCGACCTGCTGCAGCAGCTCTATGCCCACAGCGTGCGTGACGAGCATGTGTATCGGCATCAGTGGCAGCCCCACGACATGGTGTTCTGGGACAACCGCTCGTTGATACACCTCGCAGCCGGCTGCCCGGACCACCTGCGGCGCAAGCTGTACCGCACCACCATCCAGGGCGATGCGCCGTTTTGATAGGGAGTCTTGCATGAACGCTGCACTGCCAGGCCACACGGCCAGCGCTGATCTCGAAGGTAACCCCACGCCACTGACGACTGCAGAGCCCCTGTTGCAGGTGGACAACGTCAGCCTCGAATACCGCACCTCCGAACGGGTGGTACGCGCGACTCATCAGGTCAGCTTTGAAGTGGACCGTGCCGATCGCTTCGTCCTGTTGGGTCCCTCCGGGTGCGGGAAATCTACCCTGCTCAAGGCAGTGGCGGGCTTCATCAAGCCCAGCGAAGGGCAGATTCGCCTCGCCGGGGAGCGCATAGAAGAGCCAGGCCCGGACCGTATCGTGGTGTTCCAGGAGTTCGACCAACTGCCCGCCTGGAAAACCGTGATCGAGAACGTGATGTTTCCGCTGCTGGCGTCGCGCACCTTGAAACGCGCCGAAGCCAACGAGCGTGCTCGTCACTACCTGGAGAAGGTCGGCCTCAGTGCTTTCGCCGATGCCTACCCGCACACGCTGTCTGGCGGCATGAAGGCGCGGGTCGCAATCGCTCGCGCGCTGGCCATGCAGCCGAAGATCCTGCTGATGGACGAACCGTTCGCCGCGCTCGACGCACTGACGCGACGCAAGATGCAGGAAGAGCTGCTGGAACTGTGGCAGGAAGTGCGCTTCACCTTGCTCTTCGTCACTCACTCCATCGAGGAAGCACTGGTGGTGGGTAACCGCATCCTGCTGCTGTCGCCGCACCCGGGCCGGGTTCGGGCCGAAATCAACAGCCATCAGTTCGACCTGAGCAGCCTGGGCGGCGTCGATTTCCAGGCCAGCGCGCAACGCATCCACCGCTTGTTGTTCGACGAGGGCGAAGCGCCTGAGCTGGACCGGCCGGTGGATTTCCAGCGCCTGCGCATCGCCTACTGATCTCGCCGAATTCGGAGCAACGACATGAGCCTTTCCCCACCCGTGCGCCATGAGTATGAAGTCACTCTGGAGCCGTTCACCCAAGCCGAACTGGTGCGCGATATTTCCTGGCCGCAGCGTATCTGGCAACAGGCCTGGGTGCGCAAGGGCGTTATCCTGCTGGCCCTCGCGGTAATCTGGGAACTGGCCGCCCGTTGGCAGAACAACGACTTGCTGCTGCCCAGCTTCATGCAGACCGCCCATGCCTTCATCGACGGAGTGGCCAGTGGCGAGCTGCTGGGCAAGGTATGGATTTCGCTGACGGTACTGATCAAGGGCTACCTGATCGGCATCGTCCTGGCCTTTGGCCTGACCACGCTGGCAGTGTCGACCCAGTTGGGGCGTGACTTGCTCAGCACCTTGACGGCGATGTTCAACCCGCTGCCGGCCATCGCGTTGCTGCCGTTGTCACTGCTGTGGTTCGGCCTGGGCGAGAACAGCCTGATCTTCGTGCTGGTGCATTCGGTGCTGTGGGCGTTGGCACTGAACACCTACGCCGGCTTTCTCGGCGTCTCGGAAACCCAGCGCATGGCGGGTCGCAACTACGGCCTGCGTGGCCTGCGATTCGTCTGGTACATCCTCATTCCGGCCGCGCTGCCGTCGATCCTGGCAGGCTTGAAGATCGGCTGGGCGTTCGCCTGGCGCACGTTGATCGCCGCCGAGCTGGTGTTCGGCGCCTCGTCGGGCAAGGGCGGCCTGGGCTGGTACATCTTCCAGAATCGCAACGAGCTGTACACCGACAAGGTGTTCGCCGGCCTGGCTGCAGTGATTCTGATCGGCCTGCTGGTGGAAAACCTGCTGTTCAACACGTTCGAACGCCTCACCATCAAGCGCTGGGGCATGCAGCGCTGAGTCCATTTCCTTTAGTCCAGAGACTTCATCATGGTATTTGCAAGCAAGCTATCCCTGGCCTGCGGCCTGGCCGGCGCACTGCTGGCCAGCGGCGCCAGCGCCGAAGGCAAGATCAGCATCGCCCAGCAGTTCGGCATCGGCTATCTGATCCTCGATGTCGTGCGTGACCAGCAGCTGATCGAGAAACACGGCAAGCAGCAGGGCGTGGACATCGAAGTCGACTGGAACAGCATTTCCGGGGCCACCGCGATGAACGAGGCGTTGCTCGCCGGTGCGCTGGATGTGGTCTCGGCCGGAGTGCCGCCGATGCTCACCGTCTGGGACCGCACCAAGGGTCGGCAGAACGTCAAGGCGATCGCGTCGCTGGGCTCGATGCCCAACTACCTGCTCAGTAACAATCCCGACGTCAAGACCCTGCAGGACTTCACCGACAAGGACCGTATCGCGGTGCCGGCCGCAGGGGTCGGCTTCCAGTCGCGCACCCTGCAATTGGAGACGGCCAAACTCTATGGCGACAAGGAATTCAAGAAATTCGACAACATTTCGGTGAGCATCCCCCACCCGGACGCCACCTCGGCGTTGATGGCCGGCGGTTCGGAAATCAGCGCGCATTTCTCCAGCCCGCCGTTCCAGTACCAGGCCCTGGAAAACCCCAAGGTGCACAAGGTGCTCAGCAGCTATGACATCCTCGGCGGCCCGGCCACCTTCAATGTTCTGTACACCACGCAGAAATTCCACGACGACAACCCCAAGACGTACAAGGCGTTCTACGACGCTTTGGTGGAGGCCGCGCAGATCGTCAAGGCCGATAAGGTCGCCGCAGCCAAGACCTATATTCGCGTTGAGAAATCGACCTTGAGCGAGGCGTTCGTGGAAAAGATCGTCCAGGACCCGGAGATCGACTTCACAGTGGTGCCGCAACGTACCTTCATTTACGCCCAGCGCCTGCATGAGCTGGGTGTACTGAAGAACAAGGCAGACAGCTGGAAAGACTACTTCTTCGAAGAAGCCCACGGCGGCGACGGCAGCTGATCGGTCCGCGCCTTGAACATCGACCGCAACCTCGGCGCCGACGTTCACGCATCCTGTGAACGTCNCATGCTGGTCGACCAGCTTCTTCAAGCGCTCGTTGAAGGCCCGCCCCACACCGTACTGGCCACCGGACACGGTGCGGAACTGCGAGGTCAGGACGATGCCATTGAGGTCCATCTTGTCGACCCCGAACACCTGCAACGGGCCTTGCAGGTTGTGCTTGAGCATCACGTCATCGACGATCGATTGCCCCGCCTGCCTGATCAGGTCCAGGGCGGTGTCGATGTCGCTGTCGTAGGTGAACTGCACCGAGAAGAACGCGTAGGCGAATTGCCGGGACTGGTTGGTCACCGCCTTGATCTGGCCGAACGGCACCGAGTGCACGAAGCCCTTGCCATCGCGCAGGCGCAGAGTGCGGATGGTCAGGCTTTCCACCGTGCCGGCGTGGCCGGAGTCGAGCACCACCCAATCGCCGATGGCGATGGTGTCTTCGATGAGGATGAACAGGCCGGTGATCACGTCCTGCACCAGCTGTTGCGAACCAAAGCCGATGGCCAGGCCGACTACTCCGGCACCGGCCAGAAGCGGCGCAACGTTGATGCCCAGGTTGGCCATGGTGGTGATGGTGCAGATCACCAGCAGTATGATCTTGATGGCGTTGCGCAGCATTGGCAGGATGGTCAGCACCCGCGTGCTCGGCTGGCGCGAGGCGCGCTTGCCGACCGAGGGCTTCAGCGCTTCCTGGATGGCCGTGTCCAGCACGACCCACAACAGCCAGGTGACCAACAGGATCAGGCCGATACTGCTCAGGGAGTCGCTGATTGCCCGGCCCATGCTGTTGCTGGCGGCGAATTCGAGCATCGACACGCCCCAGATGCGTCCCAGCAGTTCGATGAAGGCGATCGCCATGACGATGCGCACCACGGCGTGGCCCAGGTTGCGCAGCAGCTCTTTATAGGGGCGCAGTCGCGGCGTTGCGGTGGCGGCAGGCTTGAACAGATGTTGCATGACGGTGCTGAGGAACACCGTGGCAATCAGCAGCACCGTGGTGAGCAGGGCGTTCTGCAAGGCCTTCTGGCTTTCTTCGCCGGCGCCGATCAGGTGCACGGCCGACACCAGGATCATCAGCAGGATGGGCAGGTACCACAACGATGAAAACAGCCGCAGCGACTCCTGCACCCCGCGGTGCTGCAGGCGCTGCGCCAGTGGCCGATTGCGGATCAGATGGGCCACCGGCCGGCGCATGCGCACCACCAGCACCGCGAAGGACAGCGTGGCGAACAGGCCCGCGACCACCGCCAGGCTGGCGGTGAAATTGGTGCCCAACTGACGGGCGATCTGCGGGCTGGTGAGGGCGTCGCTCAAGGCCGCCAGAAAGCCGATCATGAACAGCGGGCGCGGCGCATAGCGGCGCAGTGCCGTGACTGCAGCGCGTTTGTGACCGCTGTCGAACAGGGTGATCACGCACATGATCACCGAGGTGGAGAAAATGCCGCTGCTGGTGGCGTAGGCCAGCGACATGCCGATGGCTCTGGCGATGGATGCGTCGAGGGAATGACTGGCGTACAGCGTTACTGGCAGAGCAATGATCGCTGGCAAGGTGAACGGCAGGATGTAGCCCAACAGGTTGTGCAGGCGCGGACGCTCGCGGACGTAACGGCGGCGGCCGGTGCGGGCAACGATGAAGCGCCCGAGGAAATGCGCGAGCAGAAACGCTGTCATCCAGCACACCGACAGCAGAATGAAATCCGTTGCCAGGTCGAGTGCCGAGTGGGAGTGCCGGTTGATCAGGGTGTCGACCTCGCTGGCGGCGCGGTCGGTGCGCAGGCGCCAGGTATCGAGCACATGTTCGTCGAGATCGAGCTTCTTCTGCACGTCGTCGATGCCGGTGCTGATGGCGCCCAGCAGGCCGCCTTGCACCAGCGGCGCTGGTTCTTCGACCGGCGCATCGGCCGCCGGTGCTTCAGCGGCTTGCAGAGAAAAACTCAGCATCAGGAACAGCATGGGAAGGATGGTTTTTACCGGGGAACTGAACACAATGCGGGTCGCTCTATTGATCGGTACACCAGTCGTTGAGTGAATTTTTACCGGCAAGTTCGCCGATCCACGGCATTTGTCGCGATTGTTCATCTTGCATTGAAGGCTGTCGTGTTCTATCCAAGTGGTCCGCATACCTGCACGCAACTTTCTCTCCAAGGCTTTGATCATGTCGTCGAGCAGCACCTTCGCCACCACCACACCGGGTCGGCAAGAGCAGTTTTCCACCCGCATCGCTTTCTTCATCGCCGGCTTCGCCATGGCGGCCTGGGCGCCGCTGGTGCCGCTGGCCAAGGCGCGGGCACAGCTCAGCGACGGCAGCCTGGGCCTGCTGTTGCTTGGGCTGGGCGCAGGTTCCATCCTGGCCATGCCGTTGGCGGGTTATTTCTGCGCGCGCTGGGGCTGCCGACGCGTCATCGTCGGCGCAGCCTTGCTCATCTGTCTGACGTTGCCGCTGCTGGCCAGCGTGGCGACCCTGCCGCTGTTGATTGCCGCAATCCTGGTGTTCGGCGCGGGAATGGGCGCCATCGACTGCGCCATGAACATCCAGGCGGTGCTGGTCGAGAAGGCCAGTGGCCGGCCGATGATGTCCGGCTTTCACGGTCTGTTCAGCGTGGGTGGCATCCTCGGGGCGGGCGGCATGACCGCTTTGCTTGCGCTCGGCCTGACGCCGCTGCTGGCGGTGGCCTGCGTGGTATTGCTGACCCTTGTCGCGGTGTTCAAGGCGGCGCCGCATCTGCTGCCCTATGGCAATGAAAGCGACGGCCCGCTGTTCGCCGTACCACGTGGGATCGTGCTGTTCCTCGGGGCGCTGTGTTTCATCGTCTTTCTCACCGAGGGGGCGATGCTCGACTGGAGTGCTGTATTCCTGGTTTCCGAGCGCGACATGCAACCCGCCTATGCAGGCCTTGGCTATGCTGCCTTCGCCACGACCATGACCATTGGCCGCCTGACCGGCGATGCCATCGTCTCGCGCTTCGGTGGGGCCCGTGTCACGTTGTACGGGGGGCTTTGCGCGGCAATCGGGCTGGCCTTGTCGCTCGCCGTTCCGGCATGGCCGGCGGCTTTGCTGGGCTATGCCTTGATCGGCGCAGGCTGCTCGAACATCGTCCCGGTGCTGTTCACCGCAGTCGGGCGCCAGACCACCATGCCGCAGAGCGCCGCCATTCCTGCCATGACCTCCCTGGGCTATGCGGGCATCCTGGTAGGGCCGGCCTTCATCGGCTTCGTGGCCCACGCCAGCAGCCTGTCGATTGCCTTGGGCGTGCTGATCGTGCTGCTCCTGTTCGTCGCGGCCAGCGGGCGATACCTGCGAAACTGAAAGAGCCTGGCAGGGTCTACGCTGAACGTTCATCAACCGCTCACTGATTGTCACTCGATACGGAGCTCAGCCATGCAACTGCACGGATCCTGTCACTGCGGTGCCGTCACTTTCAGCCTGCACAGCGCCCATCCTTGCCCCTATCAGCGGTGCTACTGTTCGATCTGCCGCAAGACCCAGGGCGGCGGCGGTTATGCCATCAACCTGGGCGGCGAGGCGGCCAGTCTCAATGTGCAGGGTCGCAGTCATATCACCGTCTACCATGCCCGGCTGCCCGGCTGCCCGACGAGAGCGGCAGTGGCACCCACCCCAGTACTGCCGAGCGGCATTTCTGCCATCTGTGCGGCAGCGCGCTGTGGTTGTTCGATCCGGCCTGGTCGGAGCTGGTGCATCCATTCGCCAGTGCCATCGACAGCGAGTTGCCGGTGCCACCTGAACACACCCACCTGCTGCTCGATTCCAAGGCGAGCTGGGTCGAGGTGGAGGCCGGCAAGCACGACCGACAGTTCCAGCAGTACCCGGACGAGTCGCTTGCGCAGTGGCACGAGCGGCTTGGCCTGACCCAGCCTTGAGTGGTGCAGGCGGCTCCTCGAAACATGGTGAATCACCTCGATGAGGTCGTCGGGCCATGCCGCAGCGAACCTCAGGGGTAATTCATCCTCAAACCCTTGAATCCACCGTGATCGAGGGCGAGATATCCATGAAGTTGTTCCTACTGCCGTCCCTGGTGTTTGGCGCGATGCTGTCTCATTCGGCGATGGCCCAGGCGTCGAGCACCATCGAGCAACCGCTTGGGCCAGTCATCCTGGCCGCCAACGATACGTCCAACCCCTACAACAGCCCCATTCGACGGATCAATCCGAACAGCCGGCAGGGCACGACGGCGCCCAACCCGCAACTCCGCCAGCCGACGCCGCGCACCGACAATCCGCGGCCGCCGACGCTTGAAAACCGCGGCATCGGCAACGGTGAAAACCTGCGCCGTCCGGCCAACGGCACCCAACAACCCCGCACCGCCCCTGGCACGCGTTGATTACTCCATTCTTGCTGAAGGATAAGCCCATGTTGCAGAAAACCCTTTTGGCTTCGGCTTGCGCCGGCCTTGCGTTGTACGGACTGGCCGCTTCGGCGGCGACCGTGACCACCTACCCGAGCGAACTGGGCCAGATCACCGTGACGACCGTAGCCGAAGGCCTCAAATACCCTTGGGGCCTGGCGTTCCTGCCGGACAACAAGGGCATGCTGGTCACGGAAAAACCGGGTGACCTGCGCGTGGTGAGCGCTGAGGGCAAGATCTCGTCACCCATCAGCGGGGTACCGCAGGTATGGGCGAAAAACCAGGGCGGTTTGCTTGACGTGGTGCTGTCGCCCGACTTCAAGGCCGACCGTATGGTCTACCTGTCGTATGCCGAACAGGGCAAGGATGGCAAAGGCGGCACGGCTGTCGGTCGCGGGCGGTTGTCCGAAGACCTGACCCACCTGGAAAATTTCACTACGATTTTTCGCCAGGAACCGAAGCTGTCGGTCGGCAATCACTTCGGTTCCCGTCTGGTGTTCGACCGCGACGGTTACCTGTTCATCGCCCTGGGCGAGAACAACGAGCGTGCCACTTCTCAGGACCTGGACAAGCTGCAGGGCAAGGTCGTGCGCATCTTCGCCGATGGCAAGGTGCCCAAGGACAACCCGTTCGTGGGGCAGAAGGGCGTGCGTCCGGAAATCTGGTCGTTCGGGCACCGCAACCAGCAGGGCGCTGCGCTGAACCCATGGACCGGCACCCTGTGGACTCATGAGCACGGCGCCCGTGGCGGCGACGAGCTGAACATCATCGAGCGCGGCGCCAACTACGGCTGGCCGCTCTATACCCACGGAATCAACTACTCCGGGGAGCCGATTCCCGAGGCCCGCGGCAAGACCGGCCCGGGCATCACCGATCCGTATCATGTGTGGGAAAAATCACCGGCCATCAGCGGCATGGCGTTCTATGACAACGACAAATTCAAGCGCTGGAACCACAATCTGTTCATCGGTGCACTGGCCTCTGAAGACCTGATACGCCTGCAGTTCGAGGGCGACAAGGTGGTTCATGAGGAACGTCTGCTGGGCGAGCGTGGCGAACGAATCCGCGACGTGCGCCAAGGCCCGGATGGCTATCTGTATGTGTTGACCGACGACGACGACGGGGAATTGCTCAAGATCGGTCTTGAATGAATCGCACCGTTTCATCGTTTATCTGAAACCTCTCGTTCATCTTCGAGTCGATTGCTGGTCAATGGCCAGCATGGCCTCGACGATTTCGTGTCCTCAAGAGGTTCAGCATGATTGGCGTCATCATTCCTGTGCAAAACGAGCAGGCCAGCCTGGACCGATGCCTGCAGTCGGTCATGCTGGCTGCCGAGCACGGTACCTTGTGTACCGAACTGGTGCGTATCGTTGTGGTACTGGATGGCTGCAGTGACAGGTCGCGTGATATCGCCCAGCGCTATCCGGTGAGGTTGATCGACATCAATGTCGCGGACAAAGTGGCCTCCCGGGCCGCCGGCGCTGCCCATTTGGTGCAGGCTGGCGCACGATGGCTGGCTTGCACCGAAGCCGATGTTCAGGTGCCTGATGATTGGCTGGCGGCGCAACTGGCCTATGGTGTCGACGCCGTTTGTGGGCGGGTGGATGCCGAGCCGGGGACCAGTCCTTTCGTGCACGGTCGGCGGCGGCGGTCGGTGGCTATGGACGAGCGGCGCTCGAACGTGCATGTGGCGAATCTGGGGATCAGTACCTTGGCTTACCTGGACGCAGGGGGGCTGAATGCCACGCTGGGTCATGACGAGCGGCATCTGATCGAGCAGGTGGAAGCCCGTGGCCGGCGCATTGCCTGGAGCGGCTCGGTGCGCGTCAGCCGATGTGCGCCGGCAGGTGGCGGTTACGGCGAGCCGGCGCGGCTGCCGGGGTTGTGCAAGGTAAGTGGATTCTGACAGGGTGAATGTGACATGGTGAATGTGATCACGCTGGTGCATGGCCGCGAGCGACAGCTGGACAATGTCATCCGCGGACTGGAGCAGGGCAGCCTGATGCCCGAGGCGTTCTGGGTGGTGTTCATGAACCAGCCGGCGCGTGAACTGCGCAGCGACTGCTTTCCCATCCACTGCCTTGTGGTCGATGATGCGTCCCATGGCCTGCCGCTGGCGCGGGCGCGCAATGCCGTGCGCCAATGCGAGGGTGAGCAGTGGGTATTCCTCGACGTGGACTGCATTCCGAGCCAAAGCCTGCTGTCCGATTACACGGCGGCGCTGCGCGAAAGACCTGAAGCCCTGCACCTGGGCGAGGTCCGTTACTTGCCCAGTAGCGCTCGGATGGCACACTGGACTCAAGCCACGCTGATGCGCGACGGCGTTGCCCACCCGCTCAGCCAATACCGCGGAAAGCCGGGTTCGCTACTTGCGCATCATCTGTTCTGGTCGCTGAATTTCGCTTGCACCCGTGAGGTATTCGAACGCATCGGTGGATTCGACGAGGGGTATCTGGGCTACGGCGCCGAAGACACCGATTTCGCCTTCAGCGCGCGTCACCATGGCGTTGAGCTACGAACGGCAGCGGCCTTGGCCTTCCATCAATACCATCCGACCTGGCGTCCGCCGCTTAACCATTTCTCGGCGATCGTGGCCAACGCACAGCGGTTTTACCAGCGCTGGGCGCAATGGCCCATGGAGGGCTGGCTTGGCGAGTTTGCCGAGCTGGGCCTGGTGAGCTGGACGCCCGACTCGCTGGAGATCCTGCGTCATCCCACTGATGCCGAGGTCGATGCTTGCCTCGACCAGGCCGGCTCGGGGTTCTGAAAACGCCGTCAGATCCGGCAATGATTGTGCGCTTGCTCTGAGGCCGTGTGTTTTTTAGGTTGACGGCTTTTTCGGTGGGCAGGGAATGTCGGCGTGCAGGAAAGCCTATGTATTGCGCAAGGGGCGCTTGAGCGAGGTAGGCCAGGTTTACTCGATCACCTGTGTGACGGCTGATCGTGGGCCCGTGTTTGCGTGTTGGCAAAGCGCCCGGGCGCTGGTTGCTCAGTTGCGCGCCTTGCATGACGCAGGTGACGTAGAGTCGTTGGCCTGGGTGGTGATGCCGGATCATTTGCACTGGTTGTTTCAACTGTGCAGGGGCGACCTGGCTACGATCGTTTGCCGTATGAAAGCGCGCAGCAGCCTGGCCATCAATCGCCGCAACGGGACCTGTGGCCGGCTCTGGCAGAAAGGGTATTACGACCGTGCCCTGCGCCGCGAAGAGGATCTCAGAAGCGCAGCGCGCTACATCATCATGAACCCGGTCCGCGCCGGGTTGGTTCAGAAGGTTGGCGATTATCCATTCTGGGACGCGATCTGGCTGTGATCAGCGATCGCGTGCACCGCCGACGCGGCTCGCGCCGCTGCTACAGGCACCGCGATCCCCTGTAGCAGCGGCGCAAGCCGCGTCCGGAAACACCGCCCTTGTAGCAGCGGCGCAAGCCGCGTCCGGGAGCACCGCCCCTGTAGCAGCGGCGCAAGCCGCGTCCGGGAGCGCTGTGGTGGGTCAGGCAGGACGCGGACACCGCCGACGCGGTGTGTCAGATGGAACGCATACACCGCCGACGCGGCTCGCGCCGCTGCTACGAAGGGGTGTGGCCGGGGTCGAGGAGGTGGGTGATGCGGCCGACCAGGTCGCCCATGCGGAAGGGCTTGATGACCATGTCCATACCTTCGGCGAGGAAGGTCTGCAAGTCCAAGGCGTTTTCCGCATAGCCGGTCATGAACAACACCGGCAGCTCGGGGCGCAAGGCGCGGGCGCCGTCGGCGAGCACGCGGCCGTTCATTTGCGGCAGCCCTACATCGGTCAACAGCAGCTGGATCGACGGGTCATCGCGCAGTAGATCCAATGCATCCAGGGCACTGTCCACCTCGGTGCAGCGGTACCCTGCGTCGATCAGCGCCTCGACCACGAACATCCGTACCGATGCCATGTCCTCCACCACCAACAGATGCTCACCCTTACCGCGGTTCTCCAGCTGTACCGGCTCGCTGGGCTGCGGCATCAGCGCCAGGCCGGCCGGCAGCATCAGGGTCACCTCGGTGCCGTGGCCAAGCAGGCTGCGGATCCGTACATCGCCACCGGACTGCCGGGCGAAGCCGTAGATCGTCGACAGACCCAATCCCGTACCCTTGCCGACGGCCTTGGTGGTGAAGAACGGATCGAACACCTTGTCGATGATGCTGTGATCGATCCCGGTACCGTCGTCACGCACCGACAGCACCACGTAGTCGCCATCGGCCAGGCGCGTGTCGCCCCGCGAATAGGCGGCGAAGGTCGAAAGGCGAATGTTGCCGCCCTCGGGCAGCGCGTCGCGGGCATTGATCACCAGGTTGAGCACCGCATTCTCGAATTGGATCGGATCGACCATGGCGATGGCTGCGCTGTCGGTCAGGTCCAGGCTCAGGGTGATCCGTTCACCGATGGTGCGCCGCAACAGGTCTTCCAGCGAATGCACATGCTGGTTGATCGCGATCGGCCGCGTGTCGAGCGGCTGCTGGCGGGCGAAGGCCAGCATTCGATGGGTGAGGGCGGCCGCGTTGGTCGCCGATTGCAGGGCGGCATCGGCATAGCGTGACACGGCTTTGTCGACGCTGCCGGTGGCACCTTGCACAGCGGCGGGCTCGACCCGCTTCTTGATCAGCTCCAGCGCCGTGATGATGCCGGTCAGCAGGTTGTTGAAATCGTGTGCGATACCGCCGGTGAGCTTGCCCAGCGCGTCCATTTTCTGCACTTGCAGCAGCTGCGTCTCGGTGCGCGCTCGCTCGGCCACTTCCTGCGCCAACAACGTCTGCGCGTCGGCCAGCTGGATCTGCTGCTGACGCTCGCGCTGACGGTGCTCGGTCACATCCTCGATGAACACCAAGCTGTGCCCGGGCGCGCGATAGGGTGAGACCTGCCATTCGGTTTCACGCAGTTGATCGTCGACCCTGATGGTCAGGTTGCCGCGCCAGCGTTCGCCCTTGCTCAAGCGCACCTGCAGATCGTCCAGCACGGTTTCCTGTCCGGCCGCCAGTTGCGCTTGCAGGCTGGTCAGGGACACCGGGGTTGGCAGCAGTTGCGAGAACGCATGATTGCACTCGATCACCTGCAACTGCTCGTCGATCACCGCAATGGGCGCGGCGATGTTGGCGAAAATCTCGCGAAAGCGTGCCTCGCTTTCGCGCAACGCGTTCTCGGTATCGCGCACGCGCAGCAGGGTGCGCAGGGTTGCCAGGAGCACGTCGGCGTCCACCGGATGGATCAGGTAAGCGTCCGCGCCGGCTTCCAGGCCTGTGATGATGTCGCCGGTCTGGATCGACGCCGCCGACACATGGATGATCGGCAGCAAGGCTGTAGCCGGTTTGGCGCGCAGCAGTCGGACGATGTCGAAACCGCTCATGTCCGGCAGGTTGACGTCCAGAATCAACGCGTCCAGTTGCTCGCTGGCGATCAGCGCCAGGCCATCGCCGCCGGTGCCGGCCTCCAGAATGACGATGCCGTGGCGTTCCAGTCGACGCCGCAGCGCGTAGCGAGTGGCGCTGTTGTCATCGACGATGAGTACGCGCACTTCAGGCGTCATGGCCAGGCTCCGGCGCAATGGCCAACGGAATGATCACAAAGAATGTCGAACCCACCCCCGGGCTGCTTTGCACGCCAACCGTACCGCCCAGCAGCTCGGCGAAACGCTTGCACAGCGACAGGCCCAGGCCGGTGCCGCGCAGGCGTTTCTGCACCGGCGAATCGATCTGGGCGAAGTCCTCGAACAACGTACCGTGCAGCTCGGCGGGAATGCCGATACCGGTATCGCTCACGGCGAAGCGGATCTGCGACGGCGATTCCAGCCTGGCCGACACTCGCACCTCACCTGCCAGGGTGAACTTCAACGAATTGGAAATGAAGTTGCGCAGGATCTGCGCAAGCTTCTTGTCATCGGTATAGAGGCGTGGCAAGCCAACGGGCTCTTCGAAAATGAGGTCGACCGCGCTGGCATTGACGATCGGCCGGAACATGCCGCGCAACGCCGAGAACAGATCGAACATGTCGAACCACGCCGGCGAGATGCTGATCCTTCCCGCCTCGATCTTGGCCAGGTCGAGCAGGTCGTCGACCATGTCGCTGAGTTCCTGGGCGGCATGGGTGATGAAACTCACCTGCTTCTGCTGCTCCGGCGCCAAAGGTCCGTCCAGTTCATCGGCAAGCAGACCGGTAATGCTCAGGATCGAGCCCAGCGGAGTCCGGAATTCATGGCTCATGTAGGACAGAAAGCGGCTCTTGAGGTCCGAGGCCTGGCGCAGTTCTTCAGCTTGGCCGTCAAGTTCGCCATACAGTGCCAGCACGCCCTGGTTGGTCTCATCCAGTTCGTCGCGCAGGGCCTGGGCATCGGCGCGCAGTTGGGCGATCAATGCCGCACTGGCCTCGGCATCCAGATCGAGGGGTTCAGACATGAGGTGGCTCCAGAGCGATGACCAATACGGTGATGTCGTCGCGACCGCGACAGAAGTCGCGGTACAGCACCGACGCAATGATGGCGGGATGAAGATGGACCAGGCCCGGGTAGTCGGCCATGTTCCAGCGTGACTGCAGGCCATCGCTGTACAGAACGAGCAACTGCTCGTTCGCCTCATCGAACGTGAAGGCTTGCGTGCGACGGAACTGTCCGCCGACGATCCCCGGATGAGAGGCCAGTCCGCGGCTCTTGCCCGGCGATATCAGCGTGGCGCCGATGTTGCCGATGCCGGCGAAACGCAGTTGCCCGGCGTCGTACTCGAACTGGGCAACGGCCACTGCACCACCGCGTGTGCCGTTCATGGCCTGGTGCATGTCGTCGAGCACATGCTCGGGCCGTGCGAACGGCGCCAGACCGAACGCCTGGCAACCTGCGCGCGCGGCCTTTTCGGCCTCTTCGCCATGGCCGAGACCATCGACCACCACGGCGCTGATGCCCTCGCCGGCGAACGTCACCTGCCAGGCATCGCCACAGGCCGGGTCGTCGTGCAGCGAGCGCTGGGTCACACCCAGGCGCAGGTCGGCGCGCTTGTCGCGCTTGCGGTAGAGGCGTGCCAACACCACTGAACCGCGGGCGTCGCTGTACGCATCGAACACTTCCGATTGCCGCGCCAGCGCGCCGAGCCCGATGCCTTGAGTACCGCGGGTGGAATAGCCGTCGGCCATGCACTCGTGCAGCTCGAAACCGGTGCCGCGGTCCAGTGCCAGCAGTTCCACACCCGGTGAAACTGGATGGGGCAGGGCACGCAGGTGCAGCTCGCCGTGGCCGGCATGCTTGATGATATTGCTGGCCAGCTCGGTGGCCAGCAGCGCCACGCGGCCGCAGTCGGTTTCGTCCAGGCCCTGCGCCTGCGCCATCTTCTGCGCGGCACGGCGGGCTTCGCCGACCTGGCTGGGGTCCTGCAGTGCGATCACCTGGGTGATGACACTGCGCAAGGTCAGGTCCATCGAGTGATCGTCACGCGGGTGCCCTGGCCAGGCGCGGTGTCCAGTTCGAACTCCTCGACCAGGCGACGTGCACCGGTCAGGCCCAGGCCAAGCCCGTTGCCCGAGGTCCAGCCGTCGGTCAGCGCCAGCTTCAGATCGGGAATGCCCGGGCCTTCGTCGCGAAACGTCAGGCGCAGGCCTTTGCGCACGCCGTCATCGAGAATTTGCCAGTCCATGTCGCCGCCACCGCCATAGACCACGGTGTTGCGCGCCAGCTCGCTGACCGCCGTCACCAGCTTGGTCAGGTCGATCAGGCGCATGCCGCAGTCCTGGGCCAGCTTGCGCGCCGTCTGGCGGGCCAGCACCACGTCCTGTTCAAGGCGCACCGGTTGACTGCCGCTGCTCTCGACGTTCATGAGCCGTTCACCCGTGCCTGCAGCAGGCGCATGCCGCGCTCCACGTTCAGCGCGGTGCTCACGCCCGGCAGGTTCATGCCCAGCTCGACCAGCGTGATCGCCACGGCGGGCTGCATGCCGACCAGCACGGTTTCGGCGTCCATGATCCGCGACAGGCCGGAGATGGTGCCGATCATCCGGCCGATGAACGAATCGACCATGTCCAGTGCGGAAATGTCGATCAATACGCCCCGAGCCGAAGTCTTGCTGATTTTTTCCGACAGGTCATCCTGCAGCGCCAGCGCCAGCTGATCGTGCATGTCGACCTGGATGGTCACCAGCAGGTACGCGCCCATCTGCAATATAGGGATGCGTTCCATGGGCTCAGACCGCCTTGCTGACGGTCAGGTTCAGACGGCGCAGGGCCAGGGCCAGGGCATCGGCCAGATTGGCCTTGGTGACCACGCCTTGCAGGTCCAGGCCCAGATGGACGATGGTCTGCGCGATCTGCGGGCGCACACCACTGATGATGCAATCGGCACCCATCAGGCGAATGGCGGTGACTGTCTTGAGCAGATGCTGGGCCACCAGGGTGTCGACCGTCGGCACCCCGGTGATATCAATGATGGCAATTTCCGAACCGGTGTCGACGATGCGCTGCAGCAGTGATTCCATCACCACCTGGGTGCGCTGCGAGTCCAGCGTGCCGATCATTGGCAGGGCCAGTACGCCTTCCCACAGCTTGACGACGGGGGTGGAGAGTTCGAGCAGTTCTTCCTGCTGACGCTTGATGACCATCTCGCGGGACTTCTGGAAAGTGCGGATGGTGTGCATGCCCAGCCCGTCGAGCAAGTCCGAAACCAGCAGCACCTGCTCGGCAAGCTCGGCTGGATGGCTGGCATAGGCCGCCTGCAGCACGGCGAACAGCGGGCGCTTGAGGGCGAAGATGAAGTGCGCGGTCTGGTGCGAGTCGTGGCCCAGCAGCGCGCGGCTGTGGGACAGTTTCTCCAGTACCTGACGGACATCGGCCCATTGGCTGCCGGCAATGTTGTGGGTCTGACTGGTTTCCAGGGCGATGATCAACTGACTGAGCAGTTCGCTGCTCTGCTGCTGAAGGTCGGCTTCCTTGATGTTGCGCGTCGCTCCGCTGGCTTCAAGGCCTGCGAGCCATTGCTCGACGATGGCATTTTGCTGGGATTTGAAAGCGTCAACGGTTTGCGTGTTCAGCGCGGCCATGCAAGAACTCCTGGTACAGAGATGGGGCGAGATAGCGTAATGATGGCCGATTATCTGCTAAACGCCGAATCCCGTCGATGGCCAAACGCGCACGGCATGCGGCCGCCATCGACCCGGAGCGCGGCGCTTGAATCGGCTAGCTGGCGAGCAGGGTCATGACCGGTTCCGGCAGCGGCGCCAATCCATGGGCCGCACGCGCCTTGTCGCACGACGGATTGTGTTCGCCGTGTTCCCACGAGGCGTCGAACTCGCGGCAGGTACTGGAGCGCTGGGCATACATCGTACAACCGATTCCGACCTTGCCCACCTCGCCGGCGAGGGCGACGCAGCGCGCAGGCTTGGCGTCGGTGCCGAGCATCGCCACGCGATTGTGGGTGACTTGTATCACCTGCTCGTCAGGCACCAGGCCGCCCGCAGACTGGCATTCGCCCCAGTAGAAGGACACACGGAAATGCGCGCAGCAGGCGCCGCACTCAAGGCAGGGATTGACTTTGGACATGTTGGCTCGGGAGGGGGGCAACAGCGTTATTGGGGACCGCGACCACGCCGACATTCTAGGCCTGCCGTGGCCGTTGGGAAGGGGGGGCTCAAGGTATATTTCAGGGGCGCCGCGACGTCCGCGAGCACCCTCAAGGGCGGCATGTTCGCGCTGTCATCACACAACTCGCTGATATATGATCGGTTTTCCTTTTCCAGCCATGATCGCGCCGCCATGAGCAACGACATCGTCACCGCCGACATCACGCGTCGCAGGCCGGGCAACCTGGCCCAGAGCCTGGTGGACGATGTCTGCAGGATGATCAGCCAGGGTGTGGTCAAGCCTGGAGACAAGCTGCCTACCGAACTCGAATTGATGGCGGTAGGCGGTGTCAGCCGGGCCACCGTGCGAGAGGCGCTGTCTCGCCTGCAGGTGTCGGGCATCGTCGAGACCCGTCGCGGCATCGGCACCTTCGTGCTCAACGTCCCGGGTTCGACCGTATCGCGCCTGGACCCGGCCACCATCGTCACCCTGCAGGACGTCATCGCCATACTCGACGTGCGCATCAGTTTCGAGATCGAAGCGGCGGGGCTGGCGGCATTGCGCCGCAGCGACGAGCAACTGGCGAATATCGAAGACGCGCTCAAGCGCTTCGAGCAGGCGTCCGATACCAGTGGATCGATCGTCTCCGATTTCCAGTTCCACTTGCAGATCGCCCAGGCCTCCAACAACCGCTATTTCGCCGACATCATCACGCATTTCGGCACCAGCATGTTTCCCCGTGCACGCCTGGACACCGTGGCCATCGCACGTCTGGACCGCCAGCAGAAACACGAACGGCTGGTCCGCGAACATGCACACATCTTCGAAGCGGTCGCCCGCGGTGACTATGACGCCGCCCGCGCCGCGATGCGCATCCATCTGGCCAACAGCCGGGCGCGCGTGGTCAAGGCGCATGAAGATCTGTCCATCTGACCCTCCAAGTCAGCGCCTGCAACGTAGTACGATGACTTCCCGCCGACATCGCTACATCTTTGGAAATAATTCATCTCCGAGGTATGGATATAATCAGTGTTGTACGATAACGTAACTGCAGTACCGGCACAGACCGGTGTCCCCTAATAATTCCAACGTCCAGGGTGCTGCAACCATGATTATCCACGTGATGTCTTCCCGCTGTTGTCCGACTTCCTCCGTCCTACAGGGCCATGGCTTGCAGCCCGGCTGAGTCAGCGACACCTGAAATACCCGGCTTCATACCCTCTACCCGCATAAAAATAACTCGTGGGAGTACCTTCGCATGCCAGCGACGAAGAAGACGCATGTGCGCTACATGATCCTGTTCCTGTTGTTCGTGGTGACAACACTGAACTACGCGGATCGCGCCACCATTTCCATCGCCGGTGCCAGTCTGCAGAAAGACCTGGGCATCGACGCCGTCACCCTCGGCTATATCTTCTCCGCGTTCGGTTGGGCTTACGTCCTGCTGCAGATCCCCGGCGGCTGGTTGCTCGACCGCTTCGGCTCGAAGAAGGTGTACGCCTGGAGCATTTTCCTCTGGTCGCTGTTCACCGTGATGCAGGGTTTCGTCGGCTACTTGCCGATGGCCAACGCGGTGATCGCGCTGTTCATGCTGCGCTTTCTGGTCGGCGCAGCCGAAGCCCCGTCGTTTCCCGGTAACGCACGCATCGTAGCGGCCTGGTTTCCGACTGCCGAGCGCGGCACGGCGTCGGCGATCTTCAACTCGGCGCAGTATTTCGCCACGGTGCTGTTCGCTCCGTTGATGGGTTGGATCGTGCATTCCTGGGGCTGGGAGCATGTCTTCGTGGTCATGGGCGGCCTGGGTATCCTGTTCTCGGGCGTCTGGCTCAAGTACATCCACAATCCCAAGGAACACCCAAGCGTCAGTGCCGAAGAGCTGGAGTTCATCGAGCAGAACGGCGGGCTGGTGGACATGGACCAGGCCAAGGGCGGCAAGTCCAAGCCGAAGTGGAACTACATTCGCCAACTGCTGACCACGCGCATGATGCTCGGCGTGTACCTGGGCCAGTTCTGCATCAACGGCATCACCTACTTCTTCCTAACCTGGTTTCCGGTGTACCTGGTTCAGGAACGCGGCATGACCATCCTCAAGGCGGGCTTCATCGCCTCGCTGCCAGCGATCTGCGGATTCATCGGTGGCGTGTTGGGCGGGGTCATCTCGGACAGCCTGCTGCGTCGCGGCCATTCGCTGACCTTCGCGCGCAAGACGCCGATCGTCTGCGGCTTGATGCTGTCGACCACCATGGTGATCTGCAACTATGTGCAGGCCGAATGGATGGTGGTGGCGTTCATGGCCCTGGCGTTCTTCGGCAAGGGCGTGGGTGCGCTGGGCTGGGCCGTGGTGTCCGACACTTCGCCCAAGCAGATCGCCGGGATCAGCGGCGGCTTGTTCAACATGTTCGGCAACGTGGCATCCATCACCACGCCGATCGTGATCGGCTACATCATCAGTGCCACCGGCTCGTTCAAATACGCGCTGGTCTATGTGGGCGCCAACGCCCTGGTAGCCGTGTTCAGCTACCTGGTGATCGTCGGCCCGATCAAGCGCGTAGTACTGCGCGAAGAGAACGGCGACCCGGTCGTCGACGATGCACCGCAGCTGAACGCCGCTCGTCCCTGAAGCGTCTGCAGCCAACGACAAGACCGCGGCCGGCACTGCCGGTACGCGGCTCTCGATTCAGCCTGAGTTGATTGGAAGGGCCAAGCCATGCAATTGATCGAACATTCCGATTCTCCCCGCTACGTGCGCCTGCACGCAGACGATAACGTCGTGGTCGTGGTCAACGATCAGGGCGTGGCCGAAGGCAGCCGTTTCCCCGATGGCCTGACGGTCATCGAAGGTGTGCCGCAGAGCCACAAGGTCGCCACCGTCAACATCGCCGAGGGCGGTGCTGTGGTGCGTTACGGTCAGATCATCGGCTACGCGCTGGAGCCGATTCGCCAAGGCAGTTGGGTCAAGGAAAGCCAACTGGCGATGCCCTCGGCGCCGCCTCTGGACAGCCTGCCGATGTCCGACGCGGTACCCCCGGCGCTGCCGCCGCTGGATGGCTTTACCTTCCAGGGCTACCGCAACGCCGACGGTACCGTGGGTACCCGCAATATTCTGGGCATCACCACCACGGTGCAGTGCGTGACCGGAGTGCTGGACCATGCGGTGAAGCGCATTCGCGAAGAGCTGCTGCCCAAGTATCCCCACGTCGACGACGTGGTGGCTTTGACCCATAGCTACGGCTGCGGCGTGGCCATCAACGCCCGTGATGCCTACATTCCGATTCGCACCGTGCGCAACCTGGCACGCAACCCGAACCTGGGCGGCGAAGCCTTGGTGATCGGCCTGGGCTGCGAGAAGTTGCAGGCCGGGCAGGTGATGCACGAGGACGATCCCTCGGTAGACCTGAGCGAGCCATGGTTGTATCGCCTGCAGGATTCCGGGCATGGCTTTGGTGAAATGGTCGAGCAGATCATGGCGCTGGCCGAAACGCGCCTGGCCAAGCTGGACCGTCGGCGTCGCGAAACGGTGCCCGCCAGCGAGCTGATCCTGGGCATGCAGTGTGGCGGTAGCGATGCGTTCTCCGGGATCACCGCCAACCCGGCCCTCGGCTTCGCCTCCGACCTGCTGGTTCGCGCCGGGGCCACGGTGATGTTCTCCGAGGTCACCGAGGTGCGCGATGCCATCTATATGCTCACCTCGCGGGCCGAAACCCACGAAGTGGCCACCCAGCTCGTGCGCGAGATGGACTGGTACGACAATTACCTGGAACGCGGTGCGGCGGACCGCAGTGCCAACACCACACCGGGGAACAAGAAAGGCGGTTTGTCCAACATCGTCGAGAAGTCGCTGGGCTCGATCGTCAAATCGGGCAGCAGCGCCATCAACGGTGTGCTCGGTCCGGGCGAGCGGGTCAACCGCAAGGGCCTGATCTACTGCGCCACGCCGGCCAGCGACTTCGTATGCGGCACGCTGCAATTGGCCGCCGGGATGAACCTGCACGTGTTCACCACGGGGCGGGGCACCCCCTACGGCCTGGCGATGACGCCGGTGGTGAAGGTGTCCACCCGTACCGAGCTGGCCGAGCGCTGGCCTGACCTGATCGATATCGACGCCGGGCGCATCGCCACCGGCCGGGCGACCATCGAGGAGCTGGGCTGGGAGCTGTTCCACTACTACCTGGCCGTGGCCAGTGGTGAAAAACAGACGTGGGCCGAGCGCTATCGCCTGCACAACGACATCACCTTGTTCAACCCTGCGCCGATCACCTGATCAGGCGTTCCGAAGGGCAGCAGGCAACCTGCTGCCGGTCGGTTCGACAAAAGAAGCGTCAGAAAAGGGAATCAAATAGCTACCTTCAGTGTCGAAGTGCCACTAAACTGTCATTCTCCGTTTCGGTACCTACACTAGAGGTTTTTGCATGAAGCTCAGTCCGTTTGCGGGCAAACCTGCTCCAGCCCAATTGCTGATCGACATCCCGCGTCTGGTCACGGCCTATTACACCGGCCAGCCGGATGCAAGCGAACCCACTCAGCGTGTGGCATTCGGGACCTCGGGGCACCGTGGCAGCTCGTTCGACATGAGCTTCAACGAGGCTCATGTTCTGGCGATCAGCCAGGCAATCTGCCTCTACCGCAGCAGCAAGGGGATCGACGGCCCACTGTTCGTCGGCATCGACACCCACGCGCTGTCGACCCCGGCAGGCGCCAGCGCCCTGGAAGTGTTTGCAGCCAACGGCGTGCAGGTGATGTTGTCCAAGGACGACGAGTACACCCCGACACCGGCGGTCTCCCACGCGATCATCTGCTACAACCGTGGACGCAGCAGCGGACTGGCGGACGGTGTGGTCATCACGCCGTCGCACAACCCGCCGCAAAGCGGTGGTTTCAAGTACAACCCCCCCAATGGCGGCCCGGCCGACGGTGATGTGACCAAGTGGATCGAGGCCAAGGCCAACGAGCTGCTTGCCGATGACCTGCGCGGCGTCAAGCGCATGCCTCACGAACAGGCGCTGAAGGCCACCACGACCCATCGGCACGACTACATCGGTCACTATGTGGCCGACCTGGTTAACGTGATCGACTTCGACGTCATCCGCAAGGCCGGTCTGCGCCTGGGTGTGGATCCGCTGGGTGGGGCAGGCGTGCGCTACTGGTCGGCCATTGCCAAGCACTACCAGCTCGACCTGCAGGTGGTGAACACCGAAGTCGATTCCACTTTCCGCTTCATGTGCGTGGACTGGGACGGCCAGATCCGCATGGACCCTTCGTCCAGCTACGCCATGCAGGGGCTGATCGGCCTGAAGGATCGCTTCGACGTGGCCTTTGCCTGCGATCCCGATCACGACCGTCATGGCATCGTCACTCCAACGGGCGGGCTGCTGGCACCCAACAACTACCTGGCGGTGGCCATCGACTATCTGTTCCAGAATCGGCCGCAGTGGCGCGCCGACGCAGCCGTGGGCAAGACGGTGGTCAGCAGCGGCATGATCGACCGCGTCACTGCGCGCCTGGGGCGTCGTCTGCATGAAGTGCCGGTGGGCTTCAAGTATTTCGCCGACGGTCTGTTCGATGGCTCGCTGGGGTTCGGTGGTGAGGAAAGCGCCGGTGCGTCGTTCCTGCGCATGGACGGCAGTGTCTGGACCACCGACAAGGACGGGTTGATCCCGGCCCTGTTGGCCGCTGAGATGACCGCACGTACGGGTCGCGACCCAAGCCAGGCGTATGAAGCGCTGACGCAGAGCCTGGGCGAGCCGTTCTCCACGCGCGTGGAGGCCAAGGCCAATCCGCAGCAGAAAGCGGCCTTGAGCAAGCTGTCGCCCGAGCAGGTGAAGTCGACCGAACTGGCCGGTGAGCCGATCGAGCAGATCCTCAGCCATGCGCCCGGCAATGGACAGGCCATCGGCGGTTTGAAAGTCATCACGGCCAATGGCTGGTTTGCCGCGCGTCCATCGGGTACCGAAGACATCTACAAGATCTACGCCGAAAGCTTCATCGACGAAGCGCACCTGCAGCGTCTGGTGGCCGAAGCGCAGGTGCTGGTGGATTCCGCCATCGGTTGATCTCAAACCTGTCCCGTGGGAGCGGTCATTGGCCGCGAAGGGGGCGCTGCGGAGTATCTGCCATACCGCGTTGCCCGTTTCGCGGCCGCGGACCGCTCCTACAGGAAATTAGGTATCGCGTAGGAGCGGTCATTGGCCGCGAAGGGGACGTTGCGGAGTATCTGCTACACCGCGTCGCCCGTTTCGCGGCCGCGGACCGCTCCTACAGGAAATTAGGTATCGCGTAGGAGCGGTCATCGGCCGCGAAGGGGGCGCTGGGGAGTGCCTGATACACTGCGGTGCCCGTTTCGCGGCCGCGGACCGCTCCTACAGGGAATTCGGTATCGCGTAGGAGCGGTCATTGGCCGCGAAGGGGGCGCTGCGGTGGATCGGGTACACCGCATGGCCGTTGACGCGGCTTGCGCCGCTGCTACAGAGGGTGTGCAGCGTTCGTAGGTTGGATCTTTGGTATATTGCGTTCCCCGCGATATGCCCAGGAGTTTTCGTGTCATCGCAACCTACCGACAAAGACCGTCAAGCCCAGGGCTTGATCGCCCGGGGCTGGCGTTGGCTGCGTTCGCAGCAGCGTGATGCCTGGTTTCACACGCCGCTCACGGAAGCCACCGCGCCAACCCCGTCTTCCGAGCCATCTCCCGAATCACAGTCGAAGTCGAAACGGCCAGCGCGCACGGCGAAAAAAACCGCCACGTCGCAAGCCCCGCAGCCGCTGCTGTTCGCACCCTGGCAGCTCGAACTGACGCCCGCGTTGAAGAAGTCCATCAAAGCCGACGTCGCTGCGCGCCTGCCCGAACATGCCCAACCCAGCCCTGCGCAGTGGAAAATGATCTTCAGCACAACGCCCGCCACGTGCGTGGTGGCTGGCGCAGGTGCGGGCAAATCCACATCGCTGGTACTGCGCGTGCTGGTGCTGCACCACTATATGGGCTTTGAACTCGACAGCCTCAGCGTGGTGACCTTTACCCGGGAATCACGTCGAGACTTTATCAAGAAGCTGTGTCAAGTATTTGATATCTGGCAAGTAAATTACGTATTCGAGAAAGTACGCGAAGTTGTCAGAACCTACCATTCGCTGGTGCTGCCGCTGATCCACGCGCTGCCCGGCCTGAGTGAAGTGCGCGCCTTTGAAAACTTGGGTGCGGCCGCGGCCGGTAGCGAAGAAGCCAATCCCTTTCAGCTGCGACTCAACGACACCCAGCGTCAATTGATGAACGAGTGCTATCGCAGCCTGATGAGCAGTGATCCATCCTTCGGTGAGCATATCCGCGCATTGCGCAAAAGCGCGGCGCAATTGCGCAAGTTGGACCCGCAGGACGCTGACGTGCAGAAGCGCTTGAAAGCGCTGAGCTTGGCCAGCGCTCGCGATACCGAGCTGTGCGATCTCATCGAGGAACACTGGCGCGCCCTAGATGCCTGGCCTATAAAGGGGATTAAGTTAGATAGGCAAACCATTGATATAAAAGGCTTTAAGTTTCATACGCATGGCTACATAGCGAAGCTGGACACGTGGGTCGTGCTAGGGTTCGAACCCGGTACTGATACCCAGTTGACTCGACCCACGGCCAAGATCCCGGTTTGGGGTGAATGGGCAGTCAAGCGCACCCTGTTTCAAGCTTTCTGTGATAAACCTCTGATTTGGTTAGATAATCCATCCGATGCCAAGCAGGTTCTGGCGGGTTTGAACAGCAAGGCATTGACCGGGCCGGGTTTCGAATACCAGCTGCCCGGCGATCTCGCCTCCGCGCCGCTGCTGGACTGCTTCGTGTCTGCGGCTACCTTTATCGAGAACCTTGGGCTGCAGGTCGTGGACGCCATCGACAGGATGAGCTGGAACGCCGAAGACTCCCAAGCGGACTTTTTCGCGGCCTTGCGCTTGTTCTGGCCCGCACTCGAAGCGCATCTGCAAAACCAGACACCCCCAGTCATGCTGTTCAACCGCATGTTCGCCTTGCTCGGAGAAGGGCCGGGCTCGCGGGTCAGCGAACTGCCTGACGACGCACTGCGCCCCATGTCTCATCTGCTCGTCGATGAATTCCAGGACATCTCCGCGCAGATCGTCGGCTGGTTGAGGGCAAGCCTCGCGGAAATCCTGCGCCGGGGTCCTGCGTTGGCCGGTGAGCGAGGCGCGCAGCACAGCTCGCTCATGTGCGTCGGCGACGACTGGCAGTCGATCTATGGCTGGCGTGGCAGTAACCCGAGCTACTTCATGCAGTTCAACCGTACCTTCAGCGCTCACAAGCACACGCGTGTACTGCTGATCGACAACTATCGCAGCCATCAGGTGATCATCGACGCTGCCGAGCATATCGTGGCGTCGGCACCGGCCATACCCGGCAAGAAAGCCCTGGCTCGCCGCGTGTTCGATCGCGAGCCATCGCCTGTGACCCTCTTGAGTCGAGATCTGGCCGATCTGGCGCGCCGGGCCGCCGAGCATCACGCTGCAGGCGACTCGATTCTGGTGCTCTATCGCCGCAACAGTGACCGCCAGGCCTTGGCCGAGCATATCCAGGGCCTATTGCAGGCAGATCAAGCGCTGCCAGCCGAGCAGCGCCGTTTGCGCCAGCTCACGTTCCACAGCGCCAAGGGGCTGCAGGCCGATGCGGTCATCCTGCTGGGTGACTGCCAGTACACCAGTCGCTCGCCCTACAAGAACCAGGTCTATGCCCTGGCGGGCCTGGCTCAGGCGGCGCAGGTGGATGGTTACGACAGTGCCCAGCACGAGGAAGCGCTGCGCCTGGCCTATGTCGGGATCACCCGGGCCATTCACAGCTGCTATTGGTATGTGGAAACCGCTGCCAAGCCAGGCGCCCGCGCCTCGGATCGAGTGGACGCCAGGATGCCGTGCTTCAGCGACGTGCGGACCAGGCCCAAGCGCTGATTCAGGCTTGGGACATTTCCCGCACCTTGGCCGTGAGCACGTCAAAGGCGAACGGCTTGGTTATCATCTGCATGCCGTCATCCAGGAACCCGGCGCGCACTTCGGCGTGCTGGGCATAGCCGGTGATGAACAGCACCTTGAGTCCCGGCCGCAGATGGCGCGCGACTTCGGCCAGTTGCCGACCGTTCATGCCGGGCAGGCCAACGTCGCTGATCAACAGGTCGATGCGCTGGCCCGATGCCAGGATCGGCTGCGCGGCGTTGGCATCGGCCGCTTCGAGGTAGCAGTAACCCAGCTCGCGCAGCACTTCGCACACCAGGCTGCGCACGGCGTGGTCATCCTCGACGATCAGAACCGTCTCGCCATTGGTGGCCATGGGTGATTCGATCACCGGCACATTGGCCTGTGGCAGTTGCGAGGCATAGCAGCGCGGCAGATAGAGCTGCACCGTGGTGCCCAGGCCGGGCGTGCTCTGGATCGCGACATGGCCTCGCGACTGCTTGCTGAAGCCGTAGATCATCGACAGGCCCAGGCCAGTGCCCTGGCCAATGGGCTTGGTGGTGAAGAAAGGGTCGAACGCGCGATTGATCACGGCCTGGTCCATCCCCAACCCGGTGTCGCTCACACTGAGCATGATGTAGTCGCCCGGTTCCAGATTCTGCTGGGCGCTGGTGAAGCTTTCATCGAGGTGCCGATTGGCCGTTTCGACGATCACTTCGCCAACCCCGGGCATGGCGTCGCGGGCGTTGATGACCAGGTTGAGCAGGGCGCTTTCCAGCTGATGCGGATCGGCCTCGGCGATCCAGAGTTGCGGATCCAGGCGCAAGTGCAGCGCGATGCTTTCGTTGAGGCTGCGGTGCAGCAGCTCTTCCATCGAGTGCACCAGCCCATTCACCTGAACCGGCTTGGAGTCCAGTGACTGCCGGCGGGAAAACGCCAGCAGGCGGTGAGTGAGGGATGCCGCGCGGTTGGCTGAACTGATACCCATGTCGATCAGCTTCGGCAGATCGTCGAGTTGACTGCGGCTCAGGCGGCGACGCATCAGCTCCAGGCTGCCAATGATGCCAGTGAGCATGTTGTTGAAGTCGTGGGCGATGCCGCCGGTCAACTGGCCGACCGCTTCCATTTTCTGCGCCTGGCGCAGGGCTTCCTCGTTGATCCGTACCTGAGCTGTGCGTTCCTCGACCTGCTGTTCCAGATTGCCGTTGAGTTCACGCAACTGTTGCTCGGCAGCTTTCTGTTCGGTGATGTCGGTGGTAACGCCGACCATCGCCTGGATCCGTCCCTGTTTGTCGGGAATGGCGCGGGCGCGCATGTCGATCCAATGCACCGAGCCGTCGGGCCAGATGTTGCGGAACTGCAGCGCAAAATCGGCGCCCAGTTGCAGGCTGTTGATCAGCGCCTCTTGCATCATGGCCTGATCGCCCGGATGCACGCACAGCAGCCAGTCGGAATAATCGAAACAGGCACTGGCGTCGATGCCGTAATGAGTGCGGGTCCTGTCCGAGCAGTTCAATTGCAACGGGTCGCAGGTCAGCTCCCACGCACCCAGGCGCCCGGCACTCATGGCGTGCTGCAAACGCTGTTCGCTTTCACTGAGGTCGAGCAGGCGATCGCGGGCTTCGTATTGACGGCGTCGACCACGAATGGCCGTCTTGGCCAGGCTGATCAACGTCAGCGGGTGAAAAGGGCGCTCAACGAACGTGACGTTGCCCAGACGCGCTGCCAGCAACATGGATTGCGCCTGATCGGCCGCACGTTGATGCGTCATCAGCACGATCGGCAAATCGGACCAGGCCGGCTGCTGGCTCAGGTACACCAGCAGCGGCTGCATTCTGGTTTCGGACAGCGCCTCGTTGGCAACGATGCAGACCCCGGCGCCCTCACGCTGCAGGTGCACGCAGAGATCATCGACGTCGGCCACTGCGCTGCCCTGGATACCCGCCTGGCCCAGGATCTGCAGGGCCACCTGGCTGTCGCGGCCCATAGGGGCCAGGACCAGTACTCGTTCCGATGTGGGTATCGACATCTTCACTGATCATCTGCTTCGAGCAGGGGACGGGCTTCGCCGACATAGGTCGGGACACCGCGCAATACCCCCTGGAAGGCACTCAGTGGCTCACCGACTTTCATGCCCTGGCTGCTGATCTGGTATTCGCGAATGGTGTTCTCGTGACCGCCGAAGCGCTTCTTGATCACTGACACCGCGCGCCGCACGTTGCCCAGCGCCTCGAAGTAGCGCAGGAGGATGACGGTATCAGCCAGATAGGTGATGTCCACCGGCGCCTTCATGTCGCCAACCAGCCCCTGTTGGGCCACAGTCATGAAGGTCGAGGCGCCGAGGCGGTTGAGGTACAGCAGCAGCTCATGAATGTGCAGCACCGGCGTGCTTTCGCCCATCATCGCAGCGTGGTAACCGTTGATGCTGTCGATCACCACGGTCTTGATGTCGTGCAGGACGACGCTGGTGCGGACCATGTGGGCAAATTCGCCCGGCGACTGTTCAGCGGCGTCCACTTGCTGGATGACCATCTTGCCACTGCGCTCGTAGGCTTCCAGATCGATGCCCAGGTTTTTCATGCGCTCGAACAGCAAGCTGAGCTCTTCGTCGAAGATGAACAGCGCGACTTTTTCGCCGCGGGCCACGGCCGCAGCGGCGAAAACCATGGAAATGAGGGATTTGCCGGTACCCGCGGGGCCAATGATCAAGGTGCTGGAACCGTTCTCGACGCCGCCGCCCAGCAGTGCATCCAACTCCGGGATGCCCGAAGTCAGCTGGGTACGCTCGTAGCGGGCGCGGTGCTCCGCCGCCACCAGGCGCGGATAGACGTGAATACCGTCGGCCTGAATGGTGAAGTCGTGATAGCCGCCCCGGTATTTCTGCCCGCGGTACTTCATGATGCGCAAGCGACGGCGCTCGGCGCCGTAGTCGGGTGCGGTTTCTTCCAGGCGAATCACGCCGTGGGCGATGCTGTGCAGGGTCTTGTCCAGCGGCTCGCTGGTCATGTCGTCGAGCAGCAGGACGGTCGCATTGAAGCGCGCAAAATAATGTTTGATGGCGAGAATCTGCCGCCGATAGCGCAGCGACCCCTGGGCCAGTAGCCGCACCTCGGACAAGCTGTCCAGCACCACCCGGGAAGGCTTCACCCGTTCGACTTCATCGAAGATCTGCCGGGTCGCTTCGCCCAGTTCAAGATCGCTGCTGTAGAGCAGGCTTTGCTGCTGTTGCAGGTCGAGCACCAATTCCGGCGGCGTCAGCTCGAACACCGTGACCCGTTCGTCCAATTCCCAGCCGTGGGAGCGAGCGCCTTCGCGCAGTTCCTTGGTCGTTTCGGACAAGGTGATGTAGAGACAGGTTTCGTTCTGCGCAACGCCTTCGAGCAGGAACTGCAGGGCTACTGTCGTCTTGCCCGCACCCGGTTGACCCTCGAGCAGAAAGATGTGGCTGCGAGTCAGACCTCCACCAAGAATGTCGTCCAGCCCGGCAATACCGGTGGCTGCTTTGGCCGTCGTCAAAAAGGTGTCCTCGGGTAGCGGAAGGGGTGCAGCGCAGAACGCGACGCAGCATGATACTGGACACCGGGCCTATGCGGGGGTTCCGAGGTGATTTCGGCAAAACGGGCGAGGGCGGCGCTGGAAAAGCCGCGACTTCACAGTCCCTGCTGCAGGCTGGGGTCGTCGGCATTCTGCTGTTCGAGTTCGGCCAGCAGGACCTGCACGTTCTGCAACTGACCGGTTTCTTTCCAATACTGGATCAGCAACACCCGTGCGCGGCGGTTGGCCGGGTCACGACGCAGGATCTCTTCGAGCTGCTTCTGCGCCGCTTCCACCTGCTGCAGGTCGTGCAGGTTGGTGGCCAGTACATAACGGTAGTCGTTGTTGTCAGGCGCCAGTTCCACCGCCCGCGCGAGGGCGAGCAGGGCGTATTCATCCTCGTCGTGGGCCATTAGCCACGAGCCCAGTTGCTGCTGCAACAAGGCTGACTGTGGATGGACCAGCAACTGTTCGGCCAGCAGGCGACGCGCCTGGTCGCTTTTGCCCTGGCGCTCGAACACCTCGACCTGCACGGCTATGGCTTCCAGGTCATCGGGCTGGAGCACGCGATAGCGCGTCAGCGCCTGCTCGGCCCGAGCGTGGTCGCCGTCGTGCAGGTACAGCCGGGCCAGTGCCAGCTGAGCGGCGGCGCTGTCGGTCTGGCTTTGCAGGGTGGCAATGCAGGCGTTCACCACCTTGTCCAGATGGGCGAAATAAAGGCCCAGCTCGTCGGCTGGCAAGCCGAGCAACCCCCGCGCGGCGTGGAAGCGGATCGACTCGTCAGGGTCTTCAAGCAAGGGCCCCAGCAGTACGCTGCGCTGGCTCTCGGGCACCAGGCCGATGACGGCATCGATTGCCGCGTGGCGCACGTCGGCAAGGTCGCTCTGCAAATCGGCAGTGGCGAGTTTGAGGGCCTGTGGGCTGGGATAGTTGGGCAGTTCGGCGTACAGCGCTGCGCGCCGCTCGGCGCTGAGGTCGGTGCGGGCCAACTGCTGATAGAGCACTCGTGCGGCGCCCGGCTGACCATGGCGAGCCTGGCTCAGGGCTTTGCTGTAGCCCTGCTGCGGCGCTGCCGGAGCCGTATGGGCCGCCGGGCGCCAGGCGTACCACAGCGCTATCAGCAGCAATGCCACGAGGAGCAGGGTCAGCGGAAGGCGAACGCGTTTGAACATGCGGGTATCCGAAAGGGCGCAGGCTTGGCCGGGGCATTCAGCTTGGGTCACTGTCGGGATGCAGTCAAATCGAGGCAGCGACGAGCATTGGCAAGCCCCCTGCAGGTGAGGTTTACTAGCGCCCAATCTTCGTCGTTTCTTCGTCGTTTCAACGCTCCCCGCCAAGGCCACCGCATGTCCCGCTACACGAGCCGCGATTGGCTGCCCCATGAAAAGCCGAACTTGCCGGGCTCTCCGTCGACGCCTCTGCATTCGACGCGCAAGCGTCTGGCGTTTGGTATCGTCGGCCTGCTGGTGGCACTGACCGGCGGCCTCGGCAATTCCCTGGTGGTGGCGAACCTGCAATTCCTGCAGGGCGCGCTTGGCGCCACGGCGGCGGAGATGGCCTGGCTGCCTGCGGCCTACGTGATGACCAACGTGTCGATGAACCTGCTGTTGGTGAAGTTTCGCCAGCAGTTCGGTCTGCGCACGTTCACCGAACTGTTTCTGATGCTGTATGCGCTGGTCACCTTCGGCCATCTGTTCGTCAATGATCTGGGCTCGGCCATTGCCGTCCGCGCTGCCCACGGCATGGTCGGCGCGGCACTGAGTTCCCTGGGCCTGTACTACATGATCCAGGCGTTCCCCGCCAAGTGGCGCCTCAAGGCCCTGGTGCTGGGCCTGGGCACCTCGCAGCTGGCCTTGCCACTGGCGCGGGTGTTTTCCGAGGACCTGCTGCAGATCGCCGAATGGCGTGGCCTGTACCTGTTCGAACTGGGCATGGCGCTGCTGACCCTGGGTTGCGTGTTCCTGCTCAAACTGCCACCGGGCGACCGCTTCAAGACCTTCGAGCCGCTTGATTTCCTCATTTTCGCGATTCTTGCGTCCGGCATTGCGCTGCTCTGCGCGGTGCTGTCCCTGGGCCGGATCGACTGGTGGCTGGAGGCACCCTGGATAGGCTGGGCCTCGGCAGGGGCCATCGTGCTGATCCTCGGTGGCCTGGCGGTGGAACACAATCGCAGCAACCCGATGTTGATGACCCGCTGGCTGGGCAGCGGTGTCGCCATCCGCCTGGCCCTGGCAGTGATCCTGACGCGCATGGTGCTGTCGGAGCAGTCCACCGGCGCGGTCGGTCTGTTGCAAGCGTTGAACATGGGCCAGGAGCAGATGCGCACCCTTTATTGCGTGATGCTCTTTGGCGCGGTGGCGGGGCTGGCGGTGAGTGCCTGGACCATCAACCCCGAGCATCTGTTCATGCCGCTGATCATTGCCCTGGCGCTGATGGCGGTGGGTTCGGCGATGGACAGCTTCTCCAGCAACCTCACTCGTCCGGCCAATATGTACGTCAGCCAGTTCCTGCTGGGCTTCGGTGGCACGTTTTTCCTGGGCCCGACCATGGTGCTGGGCATGCGCCACGTGCTCACCAACCCGCGCAACCTGGTCAGCTTCTCGGTGCTGTTCGGTATCTGCAACAATTTGGGCGGTTTGATCGGCGCGGCGTTGCTGGGCACGTTCCAGATCGTCCGCGAGAAGTATCATTCGAGCATGATCGTCGAGCACCTGACCCTCATGGACCCGCTGGTCCAGGCGCGGGTCAGCAATGCCGCCGCCAGCTACCTGGCCCACATCGCCGACCCGGCCCTGCGGGCCACTTTGGGCACCCGTGCGCTGGCTACGGCCGCCACGCGAGAGGCGAACGTCATGGCCTACAACGATGTCTTCATGCTGATCTGCATCATTGCCGTGTTGACCATGCTGTGGATCTTCGTCCGCAGCCTGTGGCTGATGAGCACTACCCGGGCGGTGACCACCGCCGCGACACCTACCGTATCCACCAGCGGCGCCAGCACTTCATGACCGAACCGACGTCCACGACCACCAATGCCATTGCCGCCACCCCCGAGGGCCAGACCCCACCGCCCAATCCAGCGGCCACCGAACCGCGTTCGCGGCGGGTGCGGGTACTGTCCAGCCTGATTTTCGCCAGCATCGCTTTGGTGGGAGTGGCGATCGTGCTGTACGCCTGGCAATTGCCCCCGTTCAGCAGCCACATCGAAAGCACCGAAAATGCCCTGGTGCGTGGCCAGGTGACGATCATCGGGCCGCAACTGGCAGGCTATGTGTTCGAAGTGCCGGTACAGGACTTCCAGTTCGTCAAGGCAGGCGACCTGCTGGTACGCCTGGACGACCGGATCTACCGCCAGCGCCTGAACCAGGCACTGGCGCAGGTCCAGGTGCAGAAAACCGCCCTGGCCAACAACCTGCAACAGCGCCGCAGCGCCGAGGCGACCATCACCCAGCGCCAGGCGGCGGTGGCAGACAGCGAAGCGCAGGCGCGCAAGGGCGCCGCCGACCTGGGGCGCAACCAGAACCTGATCAGCGACGGCTCGGTGTCGCGCCGCGAGCTGGATGTGACCCGCGCCGCCAACGCCCAGGCGCTGGCCTCGGTGGCACAGGCGAAGGCAGCGCTGGCAATCGCCCGCGAAGATTTGCAGACGGTGATCGTCAACCGTGACTCGCTGGCTGCCAACGTCGCCAACGCCGAAGCTGCAGTGGAACTGGCCCGCATCGATCTGGACAACACACGCATCCTGGCGCCGCGCGACGGCCAGTTGGGTCAGGTCGGCGTGCGCCTGGGCGCCTATGTGAATTCCGGCGCACAACTGATGGCGCTGGTGCCCGACACGCTGTGGGTCATGGCCAACATGAAGGAAACCCAGATGGCCGATGTGCGCATCGGCCAACCGGTGACCTTCACCGTCGATGCGCTCAATCACCTGCGCCTGCGCGGGCACGTACAGCGCATCTCACCTGCCACCGGCTCGGAATTCAGCCTGTTGCAAGCCGACAATGCCACTGGCAATTTCGTCAAGATCGCCCAGCGCATTCCGGTGCGCATCACCGTGGACCCGGATCAGGACGGGGCGCATCGGCTGCGCCCCGGCATGTCGGTGGTGGTCAGCATAGACACGGGCTATGTGGTCGAGCAGGACCGTACCGACCGGCCCCGCGACAGCGCGCCCTAGGCGGGTACTCAGGGTGCCCGCAGCCCAAGGCCCTGGCTAAACCATTTGATCTTTGCCGACGGGTCGCCTACCGTCTGCGCCGCTTGTCTTCGCCCAGAGCAGGAAGCCGGTTCGAATCCGGCGCGGTCGCGCCACTGTGATCGACATGTTGCATGTCGTCAGCCAGACCTTGCTTGGGGATTTCTTCGATCTGTTGGACGCGCCATCCAAGGAGTTGCAATGAGTCTTCCTGCCGTATTCGTCCGCGCCAGCGTCGCTGCCGTCGGTCTCTTCGCTGCCGTCGCCAGCCACGCCGCCACCCACTATCCACTGACGCTGCCCAACTGCGGCGCGCCCTTGACCATCCAGGCCGCGCCGCAGCGTGCCGTCAGCCTGGGCCAGGCCAGCACCGAGATTCTCCTGTCGCTTGGCCTGGCGCCACGCATGGTGGGCACCGGGGTCTGGTTCGGGCCGCTGCCCGAACCTCTGCGCGCGGCCAATGCCGACGTGCCACGGCTGGCCGACAACGCGCCCAGCTTCGAGGCGGTGGCCAAGACCGCGCCCGACATCGTGGTGGCGCAGTACACCTACCACGTCGGCCCCAACGGCGAAGTCGCCAAGCCCGAGCAACTGGCCAGCCTGGGTATTCCTTCCTATGTGTCGCCCAGTGACTGCGACGGCAAGGAAGTCACCGCCACCTCCAACGCCGACGGCAGCCGCAGCCAGGTGTTTTCCATGGCACTGGTGGACAAGGAAATCCGCGAGCTGGCGAGCATCTTCGATGTCGAGCCGGCCGGTGAGCGCCTGGCCGCCCAGTTGCACGCGCGCATCCAGAAGGCCAGCGAGCGCGCTGGCAGTGCCGGGCACACACCGCTGTCGGTGGTGTACTGGTTTTCCAGCACGCGCCTGGAAGGTGACCCCTGGGTGGCCGGCAAAAGCGGCGCGCCCGGCTATATCAACCGCCTGCTGGGCCTGCGCAACATCGTCGACAGTGACGACGAATGGCCTGGGGTAAGCTGGGAAAGCATCGCTGCGAGCAATCCCGATGTCATCATCGTCGCGCGCATGCAGCGGCGCCTGTATCCGGCCGACGATGTCGAGAAAAAACTGGCGTTTCTGCGCAGCGACCCGGTGACCCGTGAGCTGGATGCCGTGCGCAATGGCCGCATCATCGTGGTCGATGCGCAGTCGTTGAACCCCTCCATGGATGTCGTGCGCGCGGTGGAAGACATCGCCGCCGGCCTCGAGCGTACACGGGTCAAGCCTTGATTCAGCGCCTGGCGCGTGAAGACGGCTGGGTCTGGCGCGGGCTGTTGGCGCTGCTCGCCCTGGCCACCTTGAGCGTGTCGATCGCCTTGGCGGTGTCGGTCGGGGAGATGGGCATTGCCCTGACCACGGTCGGTCAGGCGCTGCTCAACGGCCTCGGCCTGGCCGACTACCCGGTACCGCGGATCATCCAGGGCATCATCTGGGAGTACCGCCTGAGTCGCGCACTGGTCGCCGCCTGCTGTGGCGCCGGCCTGGCTATCTGCGGCGCGGTGCTGCAGGCGCTGCTGCGCAACGTGCTGGCCGAACCCTATGTGCTGGGTATCTCGGCCGGGGCGTCGACCGGCGCGGTGGTGGTGATGCTGCTTGGGCTGGGCGGCGGCGTGATCGGCATTTCCATGGGTGCGTTTCTCGGCGCGGCCCTGGCGTTCGGTCTGGTGCTATTGCTGGCTGCGGGCACCCGCAGCGGCCCGGCGCAGGTGATCCTCGCCGGTGTCGCCGGATCGCAACTGTTCAACGCGCTGACAGCCTATATCGTTTCGACCTCGGCCAATGCCGAGCAGGCGCGCAGCGTGATGTTCTGGCTGCTCGGCAGCCTGGGCGGGGTACGCTGGCCCGACGTGGGCCTGGCGGCGGCAGTGGTCGGCGCAGGCCTGCTGCTGTGCCTGTACTTCGCACGGGCGCTGGACGCCTTCGTGTTCGGCGAAGACGCTGCCGCCACCCTTGGCGTGCCGGTGGTCACGGTGCGCCTGGTGTTGTTCGCCACCACCGCACTGATCACCGCGACCATGGTCAGCATCGTCGGCGCAGTGGGTTTCGTCGGTTTGGTAGTGCCCCACATTGCGCGGTTCCTGGTGGGGCCCAGCCATGTCCGGCTGCTACTCGCCTCAGTGCTGATCGGCGCCAACTTCATGGTGCTGGCCGACATCGTCGCGCGCATCATCGTACCCGGCCAGGTCCTGCCCATCGGCGTGGTCACGGCCCTGGTCGGCGCCCCGGCATTTGCCTTGATCCTCTACCGCGCGAGGCGTCGAGCATGAGCCTGCAACTGCACAAGGTCAGCTGGAAAGCCGGTGGGCAGCTGATTCTCGACGAGGTGAGCCTGGCGATCACGCCCGGCAGCATGGTCGGCCTGATCGGCCCCAATGGCTCGGGCAAGTCCTCGCTGCTGCGCCTGCTGGCCGGGTTGGACCATCCCAGCCAGGGGCAGGTCACCCTCGACGATCAGCCCATGACGGATCTGGCACGGCGAGCGGTTGCACGGCAGGTGGCGATGGTGGAGCAACACGCCAGTACCGAGGTGGACATTCGCGTGCAGGAGGTGGTGCGCCTGGGACGTACGCCGCATCGCTCGCCGTTCGCGCCGTGGCTGCGCGAAGACGACCTGGCGATTGCCCAGGCCCTGGCCCAGGTCAACCTGGGCGGTCATGCGCAGCGGCGCTGGCACACCTTGTCCGGCGGTGAGCGGCAACGGGTGCAGATCGCTCGTGCCCTGGCCCAGCAGCCCAGCGAGCTGCTGCTCGACGAGCCCACCAATCACCTCGACATCCAGCACCAGCTGGAACTGCTGCAACTGATTCAGGACCTGCCGTTGACCTGCGTGATGGCGATTCACGATCTCAATCTGGCGGCGATGTTCTGCGATGTATTGGTCGTGCTCAAGGACGGCCGCCTGGTCGCCAGCGGCGCGCCGGCGACGGTCCTGACCGAGCGCCTGATCGCCGAGGTCTATGGGGTACACGCCGAGGTCAGCCTGGCAGGCGGCCGTCCCCATGTGCGCTACCGGGTCTGAGCCGTATCACTGACACGTCCCGTGCCCTGTGGTAGCCTTGCGCGTTCGAGGTTCTCTGCCCTGCAGAGCTAAGACGGGAACGCGGTCCAAGCCGCGGCTGCCCCCGCAACTGTAAGTGATGAAGGCTGCGCCAAGGCCACTGCGGATGCTCGCGGGAAGGCGCCGCAGCCTGGGCCAGCACGGCCGGCATCGCGAGCCAGGAGACCTGCCTCGACTGTTATTTCCTATTCAACCGGGCGGGGTGATCCGGTGGCGAATGCTGGCGCCTGCCGTTGCGGCGCTCGTCTCGTGCCCTGCCGCGCAATCAGGGCGACCCGATGAAAACGCTGTCCAAACTACCCGTCACCATCGTCACCGGCTTTCTCGGCTCGGGCAAGACCACCTTGCTGCGTCACATGCTCGACAACGCGCAGGGCCGGCGCATCGCCGTGATCGTCAACGAATTCGGCGAACTGGGCATCGACGGCGAGATCCTCAAGCAGTGCACCATCGGCTGTACCGAAGAAGAAGCCAATGGCCGGGTCTACGAGCTGGCCAACGGCTGCCTGTGCTGCACCGTGCAGGAAGAGTTCTTCCCGGTCATGCGCGAGCTGGTGGCACGGCGCGCCGACCTTGATCACATCCTCATCGAAACCAGCGGCCTGGCCTTGCCCAAGCCGCTGGTCCAGGCCTTCCAGTGGCCGGAAATCCGCAGCGCCTGCACGGTCGATGCGGTCATCACCGTGGTCGACAGCCCGGCCGTGGCGGCCGGTACCTTCGCGGCCTTCCCCGAGCAGGTCGATGCCCAGCGCAAGCTCGATCCCAACCTGGACCATGAATCGCCACTGCACGAGCTGTTCGCCGACCAGTTGGCCAGCGCCGACCTGGTCATTTTGAACAAGGCCGACCTGATCGATGCAGACGCCCTGGCCGCGGTGCGCGCCGAGGTGGCCGAGGAACTGCCGGCCGCGGTCAAGGTGGTCGAGGCCAGCAGTGGCCGTTTGCCGCTGGCGGTGTTGCTGGGCCTGGGCGCCGAGTCCGAGCAGCACATCGACGGCCGCAAGACCCATCATGACCACCACGAGGGCGACGACCACGACGATCACGATCACGATGCCTTCGATTCGATCTCCATCGAGCTGCCGCAGGCCGAAGAAGCCAAGCTGCTGAAGGCGCTCAACGCCGCAGTGGTCCAGCACGGCATCTTGCGTGTCAAAGGCTTTGCGGCCATTCCGGGCAAGCCGATGCGCCTGCTGATCCAGGGCGTCGGCACGCGCTTCGACAAGCACTTCGATCGCGCCTGGGGCGCAGACGAAGCGCGCAGCACGCGCCTGGTGCTGATCGGTCAGGAACTGGATGCAGCGTCGCTGCAAGCGCAACTGCGCGCTGCGCTGGAAGCCTGACCGATGCACCTGCTGAGGACCCAACCCGGCGGCTTCGTACCGGACGACAGCATCGCCGACCTCGGGCAGACGCCCGCCGAACTGGTCATCCTCTGCAGCGGCGATTCGCATCTGGCATTGCTCGCCGAAGCCTGCGGGCAGCTGCCGGCCGATTACCCGAGTTTGCGCCTGGCCAACCCCATGCAGGTGCAGAACCACTCTTCGGTCGACCTCTACGTCGACCAGGTGCTGCGCCACGCCAAGGTCATCCTGATTTCCCTGCACGGCGGCATCGGCTACTGGCGCTACGGCGTCGAGCAGTTGATGCAGCTGGCCGAGCGGGGCGTGCAGGTCATTCTGGTGCCAGGCTGCGATCGCCCCGATCCCGAACTGGCCGAGCTCTGTACGGTGCCTGCCGAGCAAGCCGATCGCCTGTGGCAGTACCTGCGCCAGGGCGGTATGCAAAACGCACGCAACCTGTTCGGCTACCTCGGCAATACCTGGTTCGGACGCACCGAACCGTGCGAAGCGCCTCAGGCCCTGCCGCGCACGGTCATCTACCATCCGGCGCGACCGACCGCCGAGCTGGCCGACTGGCAGGCACAATGGACATCGGATTGGCCTGTGGTGCCGTTGCTGTTCTATCGCTCGCACCTGCAAGCGGCCAACACCGGTTTCGTCGACACCTTCTGTGCCAGGCTGCAGGCAGCGGGGCTCAACCCGTTGCCGATCGCCGTGGCCAGCCTCAAGGAAGCAGCGTGCCTGGCGCAGGTGCAGGACTGGATGGACGAGGCGGGTGCCGCGATCATCCTCAATACCACTGGCTTTGCCCAGTCCAGCCCCGAAACCCCGCACTTGCGCCCGTTTCGCCGTGACATTCCGGTGATCCAGGCCATCTGCGCCCAAGACAACCAGGCCTTGTGGCAGGCGAGCGAGCAGGGTCTGGGCGCGCGCGACCTGGCCATGCACATTGCCCTGCCGGAACTGGACGGGCGCATCATCAGCCGGGCCATCAGCTTCAAGGACCTGGCCTGGCACAACGAGCGCAGCCAGAGCGATGTGGTGTGCTACACGGCGCATGCCGAGCGCATGGACTTCGTCGCCGAGCTGGCGCGCAAATGGGCCGCTCTGGCGCACCTGCCCAATGCCGACAAGCGTGTCGCCCTGGTGCTGGCGAACTATCCGACCCGCGATGGCCGAATCGGCAACGGCGTCGGCCTCGACACGCCGGCTGCGGCGCTGAACATCCTGCGCGCGATGCAGCAGCAGGGGTATCCGGTGGCCGATCTGCCCGCCAGCGGTACGGCGCTGATTCACCTCCTGCTCGGCGGCGTGACCAACGACCTGGAGCAACTGGACCTGCGCCCCTGTGCCCAGAGCATGGCCATGGACGATTACCTTGCCGCTTTTGCCTTGCTGCCCCTGGCCAATCAGGCCGCCGTGCGCGAACGCTGGGGCGAGCCGGGAGCCGATCCCATGTGCCGCAACGGCCGCATGATGATCGCCGGCCTGCGCATGGGCCTGACCTTCGTCGGCATCCAGCCGGCGCGGGGTTACCAGGTGGACGTCAGCGCGGTCTACCACGACCCGGACCTGGTGCCGCCCCATGGTTACCTGGCGTTCTACTTCTGGCTGCGCCACACCTACGGCGCCGACGCGTTGATCCACGTGGGCAAGCACGGAAACCTGGAATGGTTGCCGGGCAAGGGCGTCGGGCTTTCCGAACAGTGCTGGCCCGATGCGGTACTGGGGCCGATGCCGAATATCTACCCGTTCATCGTCAACGATCCGGGCGAGGGCGCCCAGGCCAAGCGCCGGACCCAGGCGGTGATCATCGACCACCTGATGCCGCCGCTGACCCGCGCCGAAACCTACGGGCCGCTGCGCGACCTGGAGTTGCTTGCCGACGAGTACTACGACGCGCAGATGCTCGATCCGCGCCGTGCCCAGGCCTTGGAAAAGGACATTCTGGCGCTGGTGCGCGAGACCCGTATCGACCACGAGCTGCAGATGGCCGAGGGTGCCGAGGCGGCGGCGTGGCTGCCGCGCCTGGACACCTACCTGTGCGACTTGAAGGAGTCGCAGATCCGCGACGGGCTGCACGTGTTCGGCGAGTCGCCGCAGGGGCGCCTGCGTGCCGATACCCTGCTGGCACTGTTGCGCATTCCCCGGGGTGACGGTCGTGGCCCTCAGGCCAGTGTGCTGCGGGCATTGGCCAATGCTTTCGAGCTGGGCTTCGATCCGCTGGACTGCGACCTCGGCGCACCCTGGAACGGACCACGGCCGGCAGCCCTGGCCGCGATCAGCGACGAGCCCTGGCGCAGTGCCGGCGACAGCCGCGAACGCCTCGAGCTGTATGCCGCCCAACTGATCGAGCAAACGCTGGAAGGCCCGTTGCAGCTGGGTGAAGGCTTCGATGACGTGCAACTCGTTCTGGGCCACCTGCGCGACACCGTGGCGCCGCGACTGGACGCCTGCGGACCGGCCGAAATGCACGGGCTGCTCGTCGCCTTGGCGGGCCGCTTCGTACCCGCCGGGCCAAGCGGGGCGCCCAGCCGCGGGCGCCTTGACGTGTTGCCCACCGGCCGCAACTTTTTTTCCGTGGACGTGCGCAACCTGCCCACCACCACCGCCTGGCGCATCGGCTTCGCCTCGGCCAACCTGATTCTCGAGCGACACCTGCAGGACCATGGCGATCACCTGCGCCAACTGGGCCTGTCGGTCTGGGGTACGGCGACCATGCGCACCGGCGGCGACGACATCGCTCAGGCAATGGGGCTGATGGGCGTGCGCCCGGTGTGGGCCACCGGCAGCCAGCGGGTGGACGATTTCGAAATTCTGCCGTTGAGCTTGCTCGATCGCCCGCGGGTGGACGTGACCCTGCGGGTGTCCGGATTCTTCCGTGATGCCTTCGCCAACCTGTTGCGCCTGTTCGATGCCGCCGTGCAGGCCGTGGCGGCCCTCGACGAGCCCGATGATCTCAATCCGCTGGCAGCCAAGGTCCGCGCCGAGCAGGCGCAGCTGCTGGCCGAGGGCGTACCTGCCGAGCAGGCCGCCCGCGAGGCTGGCTGGCGCATCTTCGGCGCCAAGCCCGGTGCCTATGGCGCCGGCGTGCAAGGCGCCATAGACGGCCGCCTGTGGCAGACTCGCGAAGACCTGGCGGAGGCCTACCTGAACTGGGGCGCCTATGCCTATGGTGCGGATGACGAGGGTACCGCCGCACGCGCGCCCTTCGCCCGGCGCCTGGGCCAGGTCCAGGCCGTGCTGCAGAACCAGGACAACCGCGAGCACGACCTGCTCGATTCCAACGATTACTACCAGTTCCAGGGCGGCATGCTGGCCGCTGCGGAAACCCTGAGTGGGCAGAAAACCGCCAGTTACCACGGCGACCACAGCCAGCCAGACGTGCCGCGCGTGCGTACCCTGAAAGAAGAGCTCAACCGCGTGGTGCGCGCCCGCGCGGCCAATCCCAAGTGGATAGAAGGGGTCAAGCGGCACGGCTACAAGGGCGCTTTCGAACTGGCCGCGACGGTCGACAACCTGTTTGCCTTCGATGCGACCACGCACCTGATCGACGATCACCAGTACGCGTTGCTCACCGACGCATACCTGCTGGACCCCTCCACCCGCAGCTTTCTGCAGGAGCACAATCCGGCGGCGCTGCGCGATATGGCCGAACGCCTGCTCGAGGCTCAGCAACGGGGCCTGTGGGCTGAGCCGGGCGACTACCGTCAAGCCGTGGAAGACCTGCTGCTGGATACCGAAGAAGATGGCTGAAGAGATCCCTGCAATGACCGACACCCTGCACTTTCCCCTGGCCGCCGTGGTCGCCGCCGATTCGCTGAAACTGGCGTTGTGCCTGGCCGCCATCGACCCGCGCATCGGTGGCGTGTTGATCGAAGGCCCACGGGGCATGGCCAAGAGCACCCTGGCCCGCGGGCTCGCCGATCTGCTCGCCGGCGGCCAATTGGTGACCTTGCCGCTGGGGGCCAGCGAGGACCGCCTGGTCGGCACGCTGGATCTGGAAGCGGCGCTGGGCGAGGGGCGGGCACGCTTCTCGCCCGGTGTGCTGGCCAGGGCCGACGGCGGCGTGCTGTACGTGGATGAGGTGAACCTGCTCGCCGATCACCTTGTCGACCTGTTGCTCGACGTCGCTGCCAGCGGCGTCAACCGCGTTGAGCGCGACGGCATCTCCCACGCCCATCCGGCGCGCTTCGTGCTCATTGGTACCATGAACCCCGAGGAAGGGGAGTTGCGTCCGCAACTGCTCGACCGCTTCGGCTTGAACATTGCCCTGGATGGCCAGCCTGCCCCGGCCGAGCGCAGCCAGATCATTCGCCGTCGCCTGGCATTCGACAGTGATCCCCAGGCGTTCTGCGAGCACTGGGCTGCCGCGCAGGCGGCGCTGCGAGTGCGTTGCCAGCAGGCACGCGAGCGTCTCGAGTCGATTCCGTTGAGCGACCAGGCGCTGGAGTCGATCACCACACGCTGTTTCGCCGAAGGCGTGGACGGCCTGCGTGCCGACCTGGTCTGGCTGCGCGCGGCGCGCGCCCATGCCGCCTGGCGCGGCGGCGATGCAATCCTCGACGAGGACGTCGACGCGGTTGCCGAGTTTGCCCTGCGCCATCGCCGCCAGGCGAGCCGGCCGCCAGAGTCCGGCGCGATGCCAGCGCCACCGCCAACCGCAGCCAGCACCGCGCAAGCCTCCGAGCCGGGGCAGGGCCAGTGGGGCGACATGCCGGCCCAGGCCGTTCCGGTGGGCGAACGGCGCACGGTGCCGAGCTGGCCAAAAAAGCCCTGAGCATCCGTTCGCGCCCAGCGGATGCTCGGCCCGGCAAGGGCAACCTCGAACAAGGGCGACAAGGCGCGGCGCGCGCGTCGGCGGCCGGCACCGTCGACTGGCCGGCTACCCTGCTGCAGGGCCGGCCGCGTCAACGTGACGACCTGCGTTGGCAACAGCGCCGCAGTGCCGCCCAGCAGCTATGGCTGGTGGTTGTGGATGCATCGGCTTCGACGCGCCGGCACGGTGCCCTGGCCGAAGCCAAAGGCGTACTGGCACAGGTGTTCGACGACGCCTACCGGCAACGCGCCCGGCTGGCGCTGCTCACCGCCAGCGGCAGCGGGCCGGCCTGGCAATGCCACGGCTTGAAGGCTTCGACGGCCTTGCAGCCCTGGCTTGCCGAGCTGGGCGCAGGCGGCGGCACGCCACTGCTGGCAGCACTGGCCCAGGCGCGTGAATGGCTGGTACAGCGCGTCCGCCAGTATCCCCAGGAAGCACAACGCTGCCTGGTGTTCACCGACGGGCGCCTGAAATCGCTTGAAGGCGTCGTGCCTCTGGCCTGTCCGGCATTGCTGGTGGACATGGAGAAGGGCCCGATTCGGCTGGGTCGCGCCCGCGCCCTGGCCTCGGCGCTGAACGCCGAGTACCAGCACTTGGACGACTTGCCGCGCCTGTAGCCTCAGGCCGCCCGTGGATTGCAGAGCGCCTTGCTCCACACTGGGTTGTCGCAGCGTGGGCAAGGCAGCGCCTGCTGGTGACCCAGGTTTTCCAGGTGGCCACAGTACTCGCAGGCGTACAGGTCTTCGCGATCGGCCGTGGTCAGTGACACCCGATGCTCGGGCGGCAGGATCGACAGCCCCGGCTTGACATCTTCTCGCTCGTGGAAGTACAGGCTCACGTCACCGTTCACCTCGAGGATGCCCAGCCGCACTTGACCCAGATGTTCGACGCCGCGCAGGCGCAGTTCCATCAGGAACTCGGCATGGGTAATGTTGCCGCTCTGCAGGGCCTTGAGTTCGAACACACCGTCGCGAATGATCAGGAACGGCTTGCCCTCCAACCATTCGCCAAAGCGGCCGCTGCGCTCGGTTAGAAAGGTGGTCAGGCGATACAAGATGATCATCGCCATGAACACCACCAGCACCGGCAGTATGGGTACATCCTCGTAGAAGGTCACATCACCAGCCGCCGAGCCCAGGGTCAGGATGACCACCAGCTCGAACAGCGACAGCTGACGCACCCCGCGCCGTCCGGCGATCTTCAGAAACAGGAAGACCACCACGTAGGCCATGAGCGTACGGGCCACCACCTCGCCGAGAAACCCCGTGTCGACATCACCCAGCAGCACACGGTGCCAATCGAATGCGTTCATGCTCATCCCTGCGAATGCCAAAAAGGCAGCGATTGTACACCGCTGCCGTGCAAGCCCCGCGAGACGTATCGCTGACGCGTCAATGTGGCGCGACGAAGTTCGCTGACGGGTCCGAACGGGTTAAACGTCAAATTTCCGTTGCCTTTTTAACGCAACTTGCAACCCGCTGTTTTTGATGTATTTTCCCGATCACGTCCCAGCAAGGAAAGGCCATGCCTGTGAATTCGAATGCCTACCCCTGCGAGCCTTGCGGACTGTTGGGCGATAGTCAGCCCATGCGCGACTTGTACAAGCTCATCAACAAGTTCTCGACCACCGATTCCCCGGTGTTGATTCGGGGTGAAGCCGGTACCGGCAAGCAGTTGATTGCCCGCGCACTGCATCAGCAGTCAGCGCGCCGCCAGCAGCCCTTCATCGTGTTCGACTGCCAGGCCCGCGCGCACCGCCCAGGCCAGACGCCGCTGTTCGCGCCTGGTTGTGGCGAGACCAATGTGCACCCGTTGTCCGGCAGCGTGCTGCAAGCCGCCCACCGCGGCACCTTGCTGCTCGAACAGGTGCAAGGCTTGCCGCTGGACATCCAGGAGCAACTGCTGCGGTTCCTGCAACGCAAGGGGTCGGGCGAGGTGGACGTGCGCGTGGTGGCCACCAGTGACAGCGACCTGGCGGGCGCCATGCGTAAAGGTCAGTTGCGCGAAGACCTCTACTACCGGCTTAACGTGCTGGAGATCGTTGCGGTGCCGTTGCGCGAACGCTATGGCGATCTGGCCATGCTGGCCAATCATTTCGCGCAACGTTACAGCCGCGAGAACGGCCGGCGCCATCGCCCGTTCAGCCAGGAGGCGCTGATCACCATGGGCGAGCACGACTGGCCGGGCAATGTCCGCGAGTTGTCCAACCGGGTTCGCCAGGCCCAGGCACTGGCCCACGGTAACCAGATCGAAGCCGTGGACCTGGGGCTGGGCAGCGAGACTCTGGTCGCCGCGCCCTTGGGGACGCTGCAGGATTACAAGCACCGCGCCGAGCGGCAGGCGCTGGGCGACGTGCTGCTGCGCCATGCTGGCAACCTGAGCACGGCGGCCAGGGTGCTTGGCGTGTCACGCCCGACGCTGTATCGCCTGTTGCACAAACACCACATGCGCTGAGCGCACGCTAGGGTTGATCCAGAACATGCCGAATGCTCGCCAGCACCTGTGTTTCACGCGCTCGCCAGTCACCGCTGATGACGGTGCAGGGCAGCGCGTGGGCCAGCAGCCAGGCCTGGCTTTGGGCGAAGAAGGCCTGGCGCTCGGACAGTTCGGGTTGGCAGCGCTGGCCATCGGCAGTCCACTCCACACCTTCGGGCGAAAGCAACAGGTGCGAGTCGTAGTGCCGCTGCAGCAGCGCCGTTTCCAGCCACGCGGGGCAGTCGCCGAACAGGGTGCGACTCCACAGCATGTTGCTCAGCAAGTGGGTGTCGAGCAGCAGCAATCTCGGCTGCGCGCGGCGGGCGGCATCTTCCCAGGCCAGTTGTCCCCGGGCGATGGCGTCGATGTCGGCATAGCAGGTGTCGCGCTGCTCGCGGTCGATGAAATGGCGCACGTACTCGCCCACCACCACGGCGCCCAATCGCACACGCATGCGCTCGGCCAGCCAGCTCTTGCCCGACGATTCCGGCCCGCACAGCGCGACGACTTTCATGCGGCCACCGCCGCACTCTTGCGCCACTGGTGCCAGCCGTGAATGGCCAGTATCAGGAACAGTGCATACAGCCCGGCCGTCAGGTACAGCGCCTGATGCATGAACAGGCCGACGAAAATCGCATCGAGGACGATCCACAGCGGCCAGCATTGCTCGCGCTTGGTGGCCATCCACCACTGCGCGACCAGGCTGAAGCCGGTCAGCAGGGCGTCCAACCACGGCTGGCTGGCGTCGCTCCAAGTGGCCATCGCGGCACCCAGCGCAAGGCCTGCGAGCAGACCGATGAGCAAGCCACCCAGCAGCGGCGCCGGCGTCAGGCGCGTGACCGGTCGCCCGCTGGCCGTCGCCGCACCACGGGTCCAGTGCCACCAGCCGTAGACCTGCACGCCCGCGTACACCACCTGCAAAAGCATGTTGGAGTACAGCTTGTAGTCATAAAACACATACGAATAGATCAGTACCATGACCAGGCCGATTGGCCAGCACAGCCAATTCTGCTTCACGGTCAACCACACCGCGATCACGCCCAGCGTGGCGGCGAACAATTCCAAAGGCGACATGGACAATCCCTGGCAGGTGCATGTAATGCATCGAAGGCGCGGATTGTAACCTGCGCCACCGCTGCGGCGCGCATGCCGTGCCGCAGACCTGCTGTAAAGATGAAACTTCAACTCAATCAACGCTCACCGGTGCCTGCGTGCGGATTTGCACGACCTGCTCTGATAGCATCGCGGGGCCCGACGGCAATGAGTTCTATTAAACAGACAGGACCGCGCCAGGCGCGGGTCCAATTGGGGGAATGATGGATTTTTGGACCGCCATGCAGGCGTTGATTCTGGGCATCGTGGAAGGCTTGACCGAGTTCCTGCCCATCTCCAGCACTGGCCACCAGATCATCGTGGCCGACTTGATCGGCTTCGGAGGCGAGCGGGCGATGGCCTTCAATATCATCATCCAGCTGGGTGCGATATTGGCCGTGGTGTGGGAATTCCGCCGCAAGATCCTCGAAGTGGTCACCGGCTTGCCGACCCAGCGCAATGCACAGCGCTTCACCATCAACCTGCTGATCGGCTTCCTGCCTGCGGTGGTGCTGGGTGTGATATTCGCCGACAAGATCCACGAATACCTGTTCAACCCCATCACCGTGGCGGTGGCGCTGGTGCTGGGCGGCTTCGTCATGCTCTGGGCCGAGAAGCGCGAGCACGCCGTACGCGTGCACCACGTCGACGACATGCACTGGAGCGATGCGCTCAAGGTCGGCTTTGCCCAGTGCCTGGCGATGATCCCCGGCACCTCGCGCTCGGGCTCGACCATCATCGGCGGCCTGCTGTTCGGTTTGTCGCGCAAGACGGCCACCGAGTTCTCGTTTTTCCTGGCCATGCCAACCATGGTGGGTGCTGCGGTGTACTCGGGCTACAAGTTCCACCACCTGTTCCAGCCAGCGGATTTCCCGGTGTTTGCGCTGGGCTTCGTGGTCTCGTTCATTTTCGCGATGATCGCGGTGCGCGGCCTGCTCAAGTTCATCGCCACTCACAGCTATGCCGTATTCGCCTGGTACCGCATCGCCTTCGGTCTGCTCATTCTGGCGACCTGGCAGTTCGGCTGGATCGACTGGTCCAGTGCGCAAGGCTGAAACGGCGCCCAGCCGGGCGCCGTCACCGCCTCGAGGAGGGCAGCAGCGGCCAGTGCAATTCCTGGCGCTGAAACTCACGGCATTCATCCTGCTGTGCCTGTTGCCGTTCCTGGGCGTATTGCGCCTGGCGATGGCTGGACACCCAGCGGTGCTGGCGGTCTATGCACTGATGAGTCTGCTTGCGGCCGGGCTGTACTGGCATGACAAGCGGCGTGCGAAATTGCAGGGCCAACGCATTCCGGAAAAGCTCCTGCACGGGGTCGAGCTGCTCGGTGGCTGGCCAGGTGCGTTGCTCGCCCAGCAGCTGTTCCGGCACAAGACGCGCAAGGTGTCCTATCAACTGGTGTTCTGGCTGATCGTCGCGCTTCATCAGGCATTCTGGTTCGATCAGGTCATCTTCGCCGGCCAGCACCTGGGTATAACGTTCTGAGGCTACGGCTCAGTACAGGCTCAATGCGCGTGACGGCTACCCGTGGGGTCCTGGATCTGTATAACGCGGCCCTTGCTCCAGGCGTCGGCGCCTGGGTCTATCGCCGGCGCGGGGATATCGGCTCGGGCTTTCTTCCTGCTGTCGCTGTCGACGCCGAAGCGCTTGTCGCGCTCACGCACCAGCGCCGGATCGATCTGCCCATCCGCGGTGAAACCCATCATCAGTTGCGGTACGCCCAGGGGCAGCTGCTTGTCCAGGTCGGTATGCCAGGTGTGCCAGGTCTTGCCGTAGGTATTCACCAGTTTTTCCATCAAGGCATGCTCCGCTGGCGCCGGAATACCGGGGGCGATGAGCTGCCCCGACTTCACCTCATGGACGTGGCTGTGCCACAGCGCCTTCTCGGCCTGGGGCAATGTGCTGTAGAGGTTGGCGCTGATGATGTATTCGACGCCCATCAGTTTTGCATCCTTGACGTTGCCGTTATAAATGACGCACTGAATCACTTCTTCATTGAGGATGGCGCAATAGTGATGGGCTTCCATCTGCGCGCCGGGGTGCCCATTGTAGAAATGAAAGCCGTCCAGGTAGGCGTTCAACTCGTTGATCGGTGGACGCGACTGCAGCGCGTTGGCACCCGCGTCGAGGGTCTTGGTCAGGGCCGTGGTCGGCGCACCCGGCGCGTCCACCTTGGACGCGCTGTTGCTGCCGGCGCACCCTGCAATGGCCAATGCGGCAAGACACAGCAGCGGAGTGCGCGCAGCGTGACGAGTTTTGAAGAAAGGGCGAAAGCTCATGCTGGAATCCTTTTCAGTGAGGTGAGCGCGGTGATGGCCCAGGATCGGACTGGCGGAGCCGCGCAGGGCACTTCCATAGAGCGGTCAACCCGGCGAGGGTTCAGCCGGTCAGGGCACGGCAAGGGCCGTGAAGCCGCCTGTACAATATTTCACGGAACCGGCGTGTGACTTGGCCCATCCTATGCTGTGTCAGAACCTACCCCCGAGGTTTTGCCAAGGAAGAGCGCCGCGATGGTCCGTCGTTGTGCAGTATTCATTTCGCTGCTGCTGTTGAGCCTGCTTTCGGTGCAGGCTCAAGCGCTTCCCCATGCCCGCTGGAATGTGGGCTACCACCTGCTGACCTTCAACGATCCGCTCGACGACCAGCCCATGCACGCCTATGCCTTCTATCCCACGCAAGGACATACGCATCCCGCGCGTTTGGGCGGCTACAGCATCGACGCGCAGCAGGATGCTCCGATCGCCATCGGTCGCTTCCCGCTCTTGATGCTGTCCCACGGCAACACTGGAACCCCCTTGGCCTTGCACGACCTCATCACTGCGCTGACGCGCAAGGGCTTCGTGGTGGTGGCGGTGGTCCATCCGGGTGACAACGCCCAGGATCACAGCCGTTTGGGCAAGCTCAGCAATCTGTATGGGCGGCCGTTGCAGATATCCCAGGCCATCACCGCAGCGTTGGGCGATTCGATGTTGTCGCCTTTCGTCAATGCCAACGCGGTTGGGGTGATCGGCTATTCCGCGGGCGGCGAGACGGCGTTGATTCTCTCCGGCGCGCGTCCCGACCTGCAGCGCTTGCGCAAGTATTGCGAAGAGCGGCCCTACGACGCCGATGCCTGCCAGACCCGCGGTGAGCTGGAAGCCGATCGGGACGACCTGAACCCCGAAGCCGATCCGCGCGTACGCGCGCTGTTGTTGATGGCGCCGTTGAGCCTGATGTTCGGCCGCCAGACCCTGGCTGAAGTCCATCTGCCGACGCTTATCTACAGCGGCGATAACGACCAACTGGTGGCCATCGACAAGAATGCCGAGGCGCTGGCGCGCAAGCTGCCGGGAAACACGGACTATCGACTGCTGCCCGGCGCCGGTCACTTTGTTTTCATGGCACCGTGCACGGACGAGCAACGCGACGCCTCGCCGGCCCTGTGCACCGATGCCGACGGCGTCGACCGCGAAGGCATCCACCGCGATCTGATCCACGAAGCCGGCAAGTTCTTCACGCATACCTTGGGTCGACCTTCACGCGCGGGCCTGCAGACTGCCGATCACTGATCCTGGCGCGACAGCCACGCGGTCAGCCCCAATGCGGCCAGGGACAGCCCGGCGGCCAGAGCGAAAATCGATCCATAGCCGAACCCGGCCGCTACTGCCCCCATCACCGGTCCGGCGATCGCCAGCGCCAGGTCGAAGAACACCGCGAAGGCACTCAAGCCTGCGCCCCGGCTGGTACCCGGTACCTTGTGGATGGCCAGTACGCCCAGCGCGGGATAGACCAGCGACAGGCCCAACCCGGCCAGCGCTGCACCCGCGAGCGTGAAGGTCGGCGAGGGCGCCAGCCAGAGCAGGCTCAAGCCGACGACCTCCGTGGCGATACAGGCCATGGCCACCGTCGACCCGCCCAGATGATTGATGCTGTTGATGAACACCAGGCGCGCCACGATGAAGCTGATGCCAAAGGCGGTCAGGCACCACGCCGCCCCCTCCCAGCCGCGCTCCACGTAGTAAAGCGTGATGAAGGTGGTAAGCGTGCCGTAGCCGATCGATGCCAGCATCAGGCTCATGCCGTGCGGTGCGACCCGGCCGAAAGCGGCCCAGAACGGCATGCGTTCGCCGCGCACCACGGGAGAAGCGGGCGTATCGTGGATCATCCACAACGCCAGCGCGCTCAACAGCATCAGGGCAATACCCAAGGTCCAGAAACCGGCGAACGCCACCATCAATACCCCCAGAGGTGCGCCAATTGCGATTGCGCCATAGGAGGCGATGCCATTCCAGGAAATCACCTTGGCCATGTGCTCGGCGCCGACCCGGCTGATGCCCCAGCTACTAGTGCCCACGCCGATGGCGCCCTGAGACAGACCAAGGACCACACGCCCGGCGATCAACACCCCCAAGCTCCACTGCGGCATGCTGTGCAGGAACACCGAGGCGAACGTCAGCGCGCCGCTGATACCGATACCGATCAGACCGTAGACGATGGTGCGCTTGGTGCCCAAGGCATCGGCCATGCGCCCGGCGCTGGGCCGGCTGAGTAGGGTGGCCAGGTATTGCGCGGCGATCACCACGCCGGCGGCCACGGCGCTGAAGCCCAATTGATCGTGAACGTAGCCGGGCAGCACGGCAATCGGCAGCCCGATGGAGATGAAGGCGATGAAGGTGTAGAAAACGATGGAGATGATTTGCAGGCTGATGGACGACGAAGGGGTAGGGTGGGCAGACTCGGTCATGGGCTCGTTCGCAGGCGTGCGGTTGAGGTCCCCTCGGACAGGGAACGTTAGTTAAAGCAAAGCAGGCTATCGATTATTTGCAACTCTTCGACACAACGCGCCGCTGCTACAACCACGACGCAAGCCGCGTTATCGCCGGTGGCGCGGCTTGCATCAATCCCTGTAGCAGCGGCGCAAGCCGCGTCCGGATTCCCCGCGATGCATCAGGCACACCGCCTCGCCGGTGGCGCGGCTTGCATCAATCCCTGTAGCAGCGGGGCAAGCCGCGTCCGGATTCCCCGCGATGCATCAGGCACACCGCCTCGCCGGTGGCGCGGCTTGCATCAATCCCTGTAGCAGCGGCGCAAGCCGCGTCCGGATTCCCCGCGATGCATCAGGCACACCGCCTCGCCGGTGGCGCGGCTTGCATCAATCCCTGTAGCAGCGGCGCAAGCCGCGTCGGGATTCCCCGCGATGCATCAGGCACACCGCCTCGCCGGTGGCGCGGCTTGCATCAATCCCTGTAGCAGCGGGGCAAGCCGCGTCCGGATTCCCCGCGATGCATCAGGCACACCGCCTCGCCGGTGGCGCGGCTTGCATCAATCCCTGTAGCAGCGGCGCAAGCCGCGTCCGGATTCCCCGCGATGCATCAGGCACACCGCACTGGCCATGACGCGGCTCGAGCCGCTGCTACAAGGGCTGTTCCAGCAACGCAACGGTTTTCTCATCCTTCTCACCGTCGAAAAACCGGTCCAGCACCTGCTGGAAGCACACCTGCTCCGGTGCGACGCTGGCGAACAAGGTCATGCAGGAGCGCAGTTTCATGTCGTCCGGGCTGCCGAACATGGCGACCGCGCTTTTGCCCGAATGCACGAGTACGGTTCGCGTGCACTCAAGAAGCCGGGCGCCCAGCAATGGATCGTGCAGGTAGGCCACTGCTTCGGCGGCGCCACTGATCGCGTAGAAACGCGCCGTTTCGCTCCGACCCAGGCCGGCCAGTTGGGGAAAGACGAACCACATCCAGTGAGTGCGCTTGCGGCCGCTGCGCAGCTCTTCGAGGACATCGGGGTACACCACACGCTGGGCACCTGTAAAACGGTTCAGATCGAAGGTGTCGTTCATGGCAAAGCTCCACACGTTGCTCTTTGCATGTCTGGCCGCTGCGCCTGCACCGAGTTCCATCGGATGCCTGCTGGTTTATCCTTACTTGTAGAAAGGGCTTTTCTGGGCTTTACTCAAGCCAGCGTTCTACTGAGTTCAGCGTCCAACAACAATCACAAGAGACGATGTCCATGAATCATTCACGCTTGAATCCCTCGCCCTTGAACCCCTCCGGGAAGACGCGCAAAGGCGACGCGCACGTCGATGCCTGGGCGATTTTCTTCATGATCGTGGTGGTCGTAGCGACCGCCGCCTACTGGTTCACCCGTGGTTGAACCAGCAAAGGCAGATCCGTATCAGTTGTCGTAGCCCAGATTCGGCGCCAGCCAACGCTCGCTGACGGCCAGGTCCTGTCCCTTGCGCGCGGTGTAGCTGTGCACCTGATCGCGATCGACCTTGCCCACGGCAAAGTACTGCGCCTGTGGGTGGGCGAAGTACCAGCCGCTGACCGCAGCCGCGGGGAACATCGCGTAGTGCTCGGTCAAGGTCACGCCGCTTTGCCCGTTGTCATCGAGCAGGTCGAACAGCGTGCCTTTCTCGGTATGGTCCGGGCAGGCGGGGTAGCCGGGGGCAGGGCGGATGCCTTTGTACTGCTCCTTGATCAACGCCTCGTTGTCGAGAGTCTCCTCGGGGTCGTAGCCCCAATGCTCCTTGCGCACCTGCTGGTGCAACCACTCGGCGCAGGCCTCGGCCAGGCGGTCGGCCAAGGCCTTGACCATGATCGAATTGTAGTCGTCGCCGTTGTCCTGATAGGCCTTGGCGACTTCTTCGGCTCCGATGCCAGCGGTGGTGATGAAGCCCCCCACGTAGTCGGTCACGCCACTGTCCCTGGGTGCGACGAAGTCGGCCAGGGAGAAATTCGGTTTGCCATCGGTCTTGATGGTCTGTTGGCGCAGGTGGTGCAGGCGCGCCAGCGGCTGGCCATCGTCGCCATACACTTCGATATCGTCATGTTCCACCTGGTTGGCGGGCCAGAAACCGAACACTGCGCGGGCGCGGATGAGTTTCTCGTCGATCAGCTTGCGCAGCATCACCTTCGCGTCCTCGAACAACGCGGTGGCCGCTTCGCCGACCACCTCGTCGGTGAGAATGCGCGGGTACTTGCCGGCCAGGTCCCAGGAGATGAAGAACGGTGTCCAGTCGATGTACTCGGCCAGTACGTTCAGGTCGATGTCATCCAGCACCCTGGCGCCGGTAAAGGTCGGCTGCACGGGGTGGTAGGTACTCCAGTCGAAGGTCGCCTTGGCCGCGATGGCGTTGGCATAGCTCAGGCGCTCGGTGCGGGCACTGCGGTTGGCGGTACGCTCGCGAACCTCGATGTATTCCAGGCGCGTCTTCTCGACGAACGCCGGCTTGAGTTCCTTGGACAGCAACTGGGTGGCAACCCCCACCGCCCGCGAGGCGTCGGTCACATAGATGACCGCGTCATTGCTGTACTTGGGCTCGATCTTCACCGCCGTGTGCGCCTTGGAGGTGGTGGCACCGCCGATCATCAGCGGCAGGTGAAAGTCCTGGCGCTGCATTTCCCGCGCGACGTGAACCATCTCGTCGAGCGAAGGCGTGATCAGGCCGGACAGGCCGATGATGTCGCACTTCTGCTCGCGGGCGACCTGCAGGATCTTGTCGGCGGGCACCATCACACCCAGGTCGACGATGTCGTAGCCGTTGCAGCCCAGGACCACGCCAACGATGTTCTTGCCGATATCGTGCACGTCGCCTTTCACCGTCGCCATCAGGATCTTGCCCTTGGCCTCGGGCTTGTCGCCTTTTTCCAGCTCGATGAACGGAATCAGGTGGGCTACAGCCTGCTTCATCACGCGCGCCGACTTGACCACCTGGGGCAGGAACATCTTGCCCGAGCCGAACAGGTCGCCAACGATGTTCATGCCCGACATCAACGGGCCCTCGATGACCTCGATCGGGCGCTTGAACGACTGTCGCGACTCCTCGGTGTCTTCGACGATGTGCGTGGTGATGCCCTTGACCAACGCATGTTCCAGACGCTGGTTGACCGGCCAGCCGCGCCATTCTTCGGTCTCGGCTTCCTTGACGCTGCCGTCGCCCTTGAACTTGTCGGCGATGGCGAGCAGCGCATCGGTGCCTTCCGGAGTGCGGTTGAGCACCACATCCTCGACCCGTTCACGCAGCTCGGCCGGGATCTGGTCATAGATCTCCAACTGGCCGGCGTTGACGATACCCATGGTCAGGCCGTTACGGATGGCATGCAGCAGGAACACCGAGTGGATCGCCTCGCGCACCGGATTGTTGCCACGGAACGAGAACGACACGTTCGACACGCCGCCACTGGTCAACGCATGGGGCAGCTCATCGCGGATGTAGGCGCAGGCATTGATGAAGTCGACGGCATAGTTGTTGTGTTCTTCGATGCCGGTGGCCACGGCAAAGATGTTCGGGTCGAAAATGATGTCTTCCGGGGGGAAGCCCACCTGTTCGACCAGAATGTCGTAGGAGCGCTTGCAGATCTCCTTCTTGCGCGCCTCGGTGTCGGCCTGGCCGGCTTCGTCGAAGGCCATGACCACCACCGCTGCGCCGTAGCGCTTGCACAGCTTGGCGTGATGGATGAAGGCATCCACGCCTTCCTTCATGCTGATCGAGTTGACGATGCCCTTGCCCTGGATGCACTTGAGCCCGGCTTCGATCACTTCCCACTTGGAGGAGTCGATCATGATCGGCACCCGCGAGATGTCCGGCTCGCCAGCGATCAGGTTGAGGAAGGTAACCATCGCCTTCTGCGAGTCGAGCATGCCCTCGTCCATGTTGATGTCGATCACCTGCGCGCCGGCTTCCACCTGCTGCAGGGCGACTTCCAGAGCTTCGGTGTAGTTGTCTTCGCGGATCAGCCGGGCGAAGCGCGCCGAACCGGTGATGTTGGTGCGCTCGCCGACGTTGACGAACAACGACTGGCGGTCGATGGTGAACGGCTCCAGACCCGACAGGCGGCAAGCCTTGGGAATGTCCGGGATCGCTCGGGGCGCATAGCCGGCCACCGCCTTGGCGATGGCTTCGATATGCCCCGGGGTGGTGCCGCAGCAGCCACCGACGATGTTGAGAAAGCCGCTCTGGGCAAACTCTTCGATGATCTTCGCGGTTTCCGAAGGCAGCTCGTCGTATTCACCGAAGGCGTTTGGCAAGCCGGCGTTGGGGTGCGCTGAAACGTAGGTCCCGGCCTTGTTCGACAGCTCTTCCAGGTAGGGACGCAGCTCGCTGGCACCCAGCGCGCAGTTCAGGCCCACCGAGATCGGCCTGGCATGGCTCACCGAGTTCCAGAAGGCCTCGGTGGTCTGCCCGGAGAGGGTGCGGCCGGACGCATCGGTGATGGTCCCGGAAATCATGATCGGCAATTCGAAGCCCAGTTCCTCGTACACACCCTGCACGGCGAAGATGGCCGCCTTGGCGTTGAGCGTGTCGAAGATGGTCTCGATCAGGATCAGGTCGGCGCCGCCCTCGATCAGGCCTTTGGTGGCTTCGGTGTAGTTTTCCACCAACTCGTCGAAGGTGACGTTGCGGTAGCCGGGGTTGTTGACGTCGGGAGACAGCGAGCAGGTGCGGCTGGTCGGGCCCAGCACGCCGGCGACGAAGCGCGGTTTGTCCGGGGTTTCCAGGGTCTTGGCGTCGGCGACGCGACGTGCCACCCGCGCACCTTCGACGTTGAGCTCGTACACCAGCGACTCCATGCCGTAGTCGGCCTGGGACACCTGGGTGGCATTGAAGGTGTTGGTTTCCAGAATGTCGGCGCCCGCGTCCAGATAGGCCTTCTCGATAGCGGCGATCACATCCGGGCGGCTGAGCAGCAACAGGTCGTTGTTGCCCTTGACGTCGCTTGGCCAATCGACGAAGCGCTCACCCCGGTAATCCTCTTCCTCGAGCTTGTAGCTCTGGATCATCGTGCCCATGCCGCCGTCGAGAATCAGGATGCGCTCTTTGAGGGCTTGCTGGAGGGCTTGAAGGCGAGCACTGCGGTCGGACATGGGAACCACTCTTTCAGAAAATTCGGACACTGTGACAGGTGGCGGATGATAGCAAACCTGTGCGCTATTTGATCACCAAGGGCATGTCCATGAATTTCACTCATGTTGAGGATGTCGGGCTCGCGGTGCCCCAACCTCATGAACAAGGCCTCGGAAGAAACTTGCAGCCGGTCAGTCATTGACGCGTATCGCGACCTTTTCGAGATTTTTGCAGTCCCACCCCTCGGAATGCCCTGAAAAGGGGCGCGAATTCTCGTTTCAAAAGGCGGTACGCATGCTGATTTCGCTTCAAGCTTTAAGGGCCCTGGCCGCCTGGATCGTGGTCTGCCATCACTTCATGCAGATATTCTTCGACTTCCATGCCGCAGGCCCCATCGGTCAGTTCTTCACTGACCGGGGCGCGGTGGGCGTCGATATCTTTTTCGTCATCAGTGGGTTGGTCATCTACCTATCGACCCAGGACAAGCAGATGCCCGCAGGACGCTTCCTGCTCAACCGCGTGATTCGGATCGTCCCGGCCTATTGGCTGTACACCGCCCTGATGGGGCTGATGCTGGTCAGCCTCGGCCAATGGCTGCCCCACGCCGCGATCGACCTGCCGCATTTCATTCTGTCGCTGCTGTTCATTCCTTCGGAAAATCCCGGTGGCTACGGCTTGTACCCGACGCTGAACGTGGGCTGGACACTCAACTACGAGATGTTCTTCTACCTGCTGTTCTCGCTGGTGTTCACCGTGCCCCAGCGCTACCGCCCGCTGATCATCGCCGCCGCCCTGGTCGCGGTCAGCGAAGTACTCGGCCGCTATGGGGTGGTCAGCCGCTTCTATCAGAACAACATCATCTACGAGTTCCTGCTGGGCATCGGTATCGGCATGCTCTACCGCCGCGGCTGGATCGCCCAGGGCTTGTGGCTACCTTTGGCCGTGATCATCGTGTCGGCGGTGCTGATCTATCACCTGGACTCCAGCGACCGCCTGCTGCACTGGGGCTTGCCCAGCGCGCTGATCGTCCTGGCCTGCGTGGCCATGGAGCCGCACTTCCGTGGCAGCCGCCTGCTCAAGACCCTGGGCGATTGTTCGTATTCGGTGTATCTGGTGCACGTGCTGGTGCTCTACGCCGGTTGGCTGGCCAGCGTCCACTGGCATCTGAACCCGTATTGGGTGTTTGCGTTCTGCGTGCCCACTATCGCCCTGGTGTCGTGGGCCAGCTACGTGTGGATCGAAAAGCGTCTGTACCAACGGGTCAAGCACTGGACCGACGCTCGCCTGGATTCGACCTCGATGGCCCGTACGGGGTGATTCCCGACCAAAACAGTCAGGCTTTGTCAGCGTCGCCGGATTCGCGTAAACTGCTGGCAAGTCTGTGAGGAACCACTATGAGCGCTATAACGATTACCGACGCTGCGCACGATTACCTGGCCGATTTGCTGAGCAAGCAGAACACGCCCGGAATCGGCATTCGCGTGTTCATCACCCAGCCAGGCACCCAGTACGCAGAGACGTGCATTGCCTACTGCAAGCCGGGTGAAGAAAAGCCGGAAGACACCGCCCTGGGCCTGAAAAGCTTCACCGCCTGGATCGACGCCGTCAGCGAAGCCTTCCTCGACGACGCCGTGGTCGACTACGCCACCGACCGCATGGGCGGGCAGCTCACCATCAAGGCGCCCAACGCCAAGGTGCCGATGGTCAACGGGGACAGCCCCGTCAACGAGCGCATCAACTACTATCTGCAAACCGAGATCAACCCCGGCCTGGCCAGCCACGGCGGGCAGGTCAGCCTGATCGACGTGGTCGAGGACGGCATTGCCGTGCTGCAGTTCGGCGGCGGTTGCCAGGGTTGCGGTCAGGCGGACGTCACGCTCAAGGAAGGCATCGAGCGCACTCTGCTCGAGCGCATTCCGGAGCTCAAGGGCGTTCGCGATGTCACCGACCACACCCAGAAAGAAAACGCCTACTACTAGGTAGGCAAGCTAGGTAGGCAAGCCGCCCCCGCGCCAAGACGCGGGGCCCGCACCCGATTCGCTGCGCCCAAGCAGCACGGTGCGGGTGGCTACTGGCCGAAGCGCTGTGCGTATCCCTGCGGACTCACTCCAAGCACCTTCTGAAAACTGCGCCGCAGGTTTTCCGCATGGCCATAGCCGCACAGGCGCGCCACGCTTTGCAACGACAATTGCCCGCCCTGGATCATCGCCCGGGCCGCTTCCAGGCGGACCCGCTCGATATGCCGCGCCGGCGTGATGTTCAGTTCGGCAAAGAAAACCCGGTACAACGTCCGCGGCGTCATGTTGGCCTTGTGTGCCAGCGCTTCCAGGGACAGATCGGCGCTCAGGTTCATTGCGATCCATTCCAGCAGCTCGGTCAGCCTCGACGTCGGTCCGTTGCAGCGCGCTAGGTGCGGGCTGAATTGCGTCTGTCCACCCGAACGCTTGAGAAACAGCACCAGGCGGCGGGCGACGGCAAGGGCCAGGGGTCTGCCCAGGTCGGCCTCGATCAACGCCAGCGCCAGGTCGATCCCGGCGGTGACGCCGGCCGAGGTGAAAATATGGCTGTGCCCGTTCTTGTCCGAGGGGTCGTAGGTGTGCAGCCGATCGCCTTGTACTTCAACGTTGGCGAAAGCCTGCAGGGCTTCGACATCGTCCCAGTGGGTGGTGGCGATCAAGCCGTCCAGCAAGCCGGCGCTGGCCAGCATCAACGCGCCCGAGCACACCGAACCCAAGCGTCGCACCACGGGCGCGGCGCTGCGCAACCAGGCGAGCAGGGCGACGTTCGCGCATTGTTCGGCATCGCTGCTGCCGCCGGGCAGCAGCACCGTGTCCAGCATGCTGCAGTCTACCGACAGCCAACTGGCGTCGGCATGCAGTTTCAATCCGGCGGAGGTCGCCACGGCGCCCGCCGCCTCACCCAGCAGTCGCAATTCGTAGTGTGGCGCCAGGCCTTGGCGGGCCAGCTCGACGTTAGCCGAGGCGAACACCTGCATCGGGCCGGTCACATCCAGGCTCATCACTCCGGGATAGACCAGGCAGGCGATCACTTTTCTCGAATCAGCCGTACCTTGCATGGCGTTCAAGAACGGTACAGGTGGGCATGCCCCGCACGGTACAGTGCCGAGTCGGCGAAACTGTCCGTGTGCAGCACGTGCCCCACGAGAATCAGCGCGCTGCGCCGGAAGTCCTTGGCTGCGACCTTGAGCTGGATATCCGCCAGGGTGCCCAGCACGAAGTCCTGATCCGGCCAGCTGGCCTTGTGAATCACGGCAACCGGACACTCCGCGCCGTAGCTGGGCAGCAGCTCGGCGACGATTCGATGCAGATTTTTCACCCCCAGGTGAATGGCCAACGTCGCGCCGTGCCGGGCCAGGCTGCCCAGGCTTTCACCCGGCGGCATCGGCGACTTGTCGCCATAGCGGGTGAGAATCACCGTCTGCGCCACATCGGGCAGGGTCAGTTCCACGCCCAGCAGCGCTGCGCAAGCGGCCGTAGCGGTCACGCCAGGAATGATCTGGTAGTCGATACCGTGCTCGCGCAGGCAGCGAATCTGCTCGCCGATCGCGCCATACAGACCGGGATCGCCGCTGTGTACCCGCGCCACGTCTTCGCCGCGGTCATGGGCCTGGCGCATGAGCTCGATGATCTGTTGCAGGTGCAGCTCGGCGCTGTTGTGCACATGGTGCGCGGTGTGCCCTTCGAGCACCGCGTCGGGTACCAGCGATCCGGCGTAGATGATCACCGGGCAACGCCGGATCAGACGCTGGCCCTTGACGGTGATCAGCTCCGGATCGCCCGGTCCGGCGCCGATGAAATAAACGGTCATGGAAATTCCTGACAGGCGGAGGGGTGAATGATATTCAAGTTGAACGCACAGCGCAGCCGGTCTGCTCCATCATGCTGGCGATGGCCAGGGTCGCCACCGCCGTTTGCCGCCGTTTGACACGCAGTATCGACGCAGCCCCCATGCCGTGCTCGGCCATGGCCATGGCGGCGCTTTCAGCAACACCCTGGCAACCGGTCGCTGCGAATGAGCGTGCGGAACGATGGCTGAGTCGATCCTCAAAGGGCGCCAGCGCCTGCGCGCTGTAGGTGGAGAAGGGCAAGCCAAGGCGTTCGGCCAGCAGCAGCAGCCCTGGCTCGTGTGCCTTGAGGTCGATGCTGGCCAGCCCCTGCAAATCCGCCCAGTCAAGCCGGTGTTCGAGCAGGGTTTGTTGCAGCAGTTCGTGCAGCGCCTGCGCGCTGCAACCCTGGCGACAACCGAACCCTACCCACAGCGCCGTCATCGGATTCAGCCACGGGCTCGGCGAAACAACCAGGTACTGATCAGGCCCAGGGCCAGCCAGAACACCGCATTGGTTACCAGTGAAGCAATCACGAACTGCTGTTCCAGTGCTTCGGGCGCCAGGCTCGCATGCTGTTCGGGTTGGGGCGCGCCGATGATGTGGGGTACCAGCACGATGGCCAGGCCCAGCGCCTTGAGCAGCATGCCGCGGCCGAACACCAGCAACGCCAGGCCCGCAGCTGTCGACGCCGCCGTGCCGATCCACCAGGTTTGCCGCAATGCCAGGTCCGCCGCCTGCGTGCCGGGCAGTTCCGGCGGCAGGCCCAGGTTCGGCGCCAGGCAGAACACCGCGAATCCACCCAGCCCCCACAGCAGTCCCTGGGCATTGCGACCAGGTGCCCGCAGCGTATAGAGCGCGACCAGCATCAGGGCGAAGCCGACGGCCACTACCAGATTGCCCCCGGCCGTGGACAGCACGCGCTGCCAGCCGTTTTCGGGTTCCCAAGCCTCGGCTTGCTCGTGCGCGGGGCCTGCGGCATCGGCATGCTCATGCTGCGCGGCAGGTGTTTCGTAGGTTTCACCCTGAAGGATCAGCGGGGCGACCCAGAGGGCTTGCAGAAGCGTCAACAACAAAGCGCCCAGCAGCCCGCTGAACCCGGCGGTACGTACGATGTGCCTGATCATCTCGGTATTCCTCAATGGCACGGAAAGGCGGCGCTGTGCCGGGTGTCGTGAGCGGCGTTGTGCACGGCTTCGATATGCGAGAAACCGGCGAAGCCGACCAGGCAGCAGCCCAGCAGGAACGTACCAGTCGCCAGCGCAATGCGCTGGGCGAGGGTGGCGGTATGCGTTTGGGCGTGTTCGGGGCTGGTTGAGACGGTGCTGGACATGGCGTTCCCTCTGGTGGTCCCGACGGTGGCGGCTCCACGGTATGTGGTGCCGGCAATCGGGCACGCGCACGCAGAAAGCCGGCGCAGGCGCGCCATGCTCGCAACAGCGCCCGCCCACCGCGGGTTTGTCGATCACAGACAGTCTGGGCCGGTCTCCGGGCTTGCGAGGGGCGGCGTGAGCCAGCCTGCAAAGCGTCGCCTTCCCACACCCATGACAGGCGCAGTGGATCTGACACTTCTCTCGCTTACCGTTGCGGGGGCAGCACCGGACTTGCGCCAGCATCCAATCGAAGCTGGCACTCACCGGTTTCCCGTTTCACCCTGTGAAGGGCACCCAAACGAAGCGCCTAGCAAATCATGTCGACGCGGGGCCGTCAATCCGCGCCCATGCCAGCGAGCGCCGGCGCCTGTAGAATGCAGCCGCGGTCCGCACTTTCCCATCCGACAAGGAGTTCCCCATGCCCGAAGAAGGCAACATGCTACAAGCCGCCGTGGTGTTCCTGCTGGCCGCAGTGATTGCCGTGCCATTGGCCAAGCGCCTGCAATTGGGCGCGGTGCTGGGCTATCTGTTCGCCGGGGTGGTCATTGGCCCGCAAGTGCTGGGCTGGGTCGGCGATCCACAGAGCGTCAGCCACATCTCGGAACTGGGCGTGGTTCTGCTGCTGTTCATCATTGGCCTGGAGCTGTCGCCCAAGCGTCTGTGGGTCATGCGCAAGGCGGTGTTCGGGGTTGGTCTGGCACAGGTGCTGTTGACCGCAGTGGTGATCGGCGCGGTGGCATTGCTCGGCTTCGGCCAGCCGTTGAACAGCGCCGTGGTGCTGGGTCTGGGCCTGGCCTTGTCGTCCACTGCATTCGGCCTGCAAAGCCTGGCCGAACGCAGGGAACTCAACGCTCCCCACGGCCGCCTGGCCTTCGCCATCCTGCTGTTCCAGGACATCGCCGCGATCCCACTGATTGCCATGGTGCCGTTGCTGGCCGGCAGTGGCAGCGATGCAGGCGAGGGCAGTACGCTGGATCACAGCCTGCGGGTGCTGGGCAGCATCGCTGTGGTGGTGGTCGGCGGGCGTTATCTGTTGCGTCCGGTGTTTCGCATCGTCGCCCGCACTGGCCTGCAGGAGGTGTCCACCGCCACAGCCTTGCTGGTAGTGATCGGCACCGCCTGGCTGATGGAGCTGGCCGGTGTCTCCATGGCCCTGGGCGCCTTTCTCGCTGGCTTGCTGCTGGCCGATTCGGAATACCGGCACGAGCTGGAGTCGCAGATCGAGCCATTCAAGGGGCTGCTGCTGGGGCTGTTCTTCATCAGTGTCGGCATGGGCGCCAATCTGGGCCTGCTGCTCGAAAGCCCGGCGCTGGTGTTGGGGCTGACGGTCCTGCTGATCGGCATCAAGCTGCCGCTGCTGGTGTTGATCGGGCGTCTGGCCGGCGGCCTGGGCCGGCTCAGCGCCGTACGCCTGGGTATCGTGCTGGCCGCCGGCGGCGAGTTCGCCTTCGTGGTGTTCAAGATAGGCCGCGAGCAGGGCCTGTTCGACGCGCGCCTGTACGACACCTTGCTGCTGACTATCACCCTGTCGATGGCGCTCACGCCATTGCTGTTGCTGCTGTGCGCACGCCTGCTGCGGGTCAAGACCCCGCCGGTGGAAGTGCCGGACGAATATCGCGAGATCGAAAGCGACGCGCCGCGCGTGGTGATTGCCGGCATGGGCCGGATGGGGCAGATCGTTGCGCGGATCCTGCGTGCGCAGAAGATCAGCTTCGTGGCGTTGGACACCTCGGTGGAGTCCATCGAGTTCTCGCGCAGCTTCGGCCACCTGCCGGTGTTCTATGGCGACCCGCTGCGGCCGGAGATCCTGCGCGCAGCCAAGGTCGAGCAGGCCGAGTATTTCGTCATCGCCACCGACGATCCGGAAATCAACATCAAGACCGCCGAACTGGTCAACCGCCTGTACCCGCACGTGAAGATCATCGCCCGCGCGCGCAACCGCCAGCACGTGCACCGGCTGGTCGACCATGGCGCCCAGGCGGTTCGCGAAACCTACTATTCAAGCCTGGAAATCACCCGTCGAACGCTGGTCGGCCTGGGCTTGAGCCAATCCCAGGCCGACGCGCGCATCAACCGTTTCAAGCGCCACGATGAACAGGTGCTGCAGGCCCAGCATGCGATCTACGACGATGAAGCCAAGGTCATGCAGACCGCCCAGGAAGCGCGTGCCGAGTTGGCCCGGCTGTTCGAATCCGATCGCCAGGACGAGAAGGCTGCCGCCAAGAGCGCGCCGCGGCGCTGAGATTCAAACCGGCGGCTGGCGGGCGACGTCGGCCGGTCCTTCTTCGTTGGCCGGGTGCAGCGTGCGGGTCGACATTTCGGCGCGCAGCTGCGGCAGGCACTCGGGGTAGCGGTTGTTGACGAAGGTGATCAGCCGCTCGCGCACATGGCAGCGCGCATCCCAGTTGCGCGACGAATCCAGCGAGCTGAGCAGGATGCGCAACTGCATCGCCTTGTCGCTGGTGTCGGTGACCTGCAGGACCACCACACGGCCGTCCCACAGGTGCGGAATTTCCTCGCACAGACGCTTGGTCTCGGCGCGCAGCGCTTCCAGCGGCACCGAGTAGTCGACCCAGAGAAACACCGAGCCGATGATGCTGGACGTACTGCGGGTCCAGTTCTGGAACGGCTTCTCGATGAAGTACTGCAGCGGCACGACCATGCGCCGCTCGTCCCAGATCTTCACCACCACGTAGGTGCCGGTGATCTCTTCGATACGCCCCCATTCGCCCTCGACGATGACCACGTCGTCGATGCGGATCGGCTGCGAAATGGCGATCTGCAGGCCGGCGATCAGGTTGCCCAGCACCGGTTTGGCAGCGAAGCCGGCAGCCAGTCCCGCAAGGCCTGCGGACGCCAGCAGGCTGGTGCCGATCTGGCGCACCGCTGGAAACGTCATCAGGATCAGGGCGATGCCGAAAATCAGCACCAGCACGTTGAGGCACTGCACCAGCACCCGTACCTGGGTCTGGATGCGCCGGGCGGCGAGGTTGTCCTCGATGTCCAGCGGGTGCTTGATGGTCATGGTGGTCGCCACGGCCTTGACACAGCGCAGGCCGAGCCAGGTCAGGCATGCGGTGACCAGCATGCCGTTGAGGTGGCGCACGGTATTGATCATCAGCAGGTCGTCGGGCGCCGAGGTCCACACCGCCTGCAGGGCCATCAACGGCATCAGCCACAGGGTCGGCTGCTCGGCGCGGGCGACCAGTTGCTGCGCCAGCACGAAGGACTTGGAGACGCGTCGCAGGATGATCAGGCCGACCCAGCGGATCAGCAGAATGACGCATACGGCCAGCGCGGCGGCGATCAGCGTACTGAGCCAAGGCATCGACACGCGGGCCAGCAAGGAATCGGGAAGGGCGTATTCCATGGGTCGGGTGCTCGCTTGAGGCATGAACTGGAGTCGACCGGCAAAGCTCGGCACGGTTCCCCGGCATCCGCCGCCGATCAGTCTGCCAAGCGGGTTTCACGCGATGGCGAGTGGCCAAAATAGCCGCTGTAGCACTTGCTGAAATGGCTCACCGAGACGAAGCCGCAGGCAATCGCCACGTCCATGATCGACAGCGTCGAATGCTGCAGCAGACGCCGTGCTTCGGTGACCCGCAATTCCATGTAGTAGCGGTGCGGCGAGGTGCCGAGCTGGTCCTGGAACAGCCGGTCGATCTGGCGCCGCGAGCGGCCGACGAACTCGGCCAGTTGGTCCAGCGACAGCGGTTCCTCCAGATTGCTCTCCATCAGGTCGATGATGTTGCGCAACGGCTGGCTGAGCTTGCCGGTCGCCTGGCCGCCGGTGCGCTTGAAGCGCAGCCCTTCGAAGGCAAGAATGTGTTCCACCCCACTGGCCAGGGTCTCGCCGCGCTGCTGGCGGATCATTTCCATCATCATGCCGAAGCCGCCGTTGGGGCTGGCGGCAGTGGCGCGGTCGCGGTCGATAACCTGGCTGGCGGGGGTGACGGTGATCTGCGGGCTGAGTTCTGCCAGCGAAGCGCGGTTCTCCGGATGCACCGCGCAGCGATAGCCATCGAGCAGGCCTGCCTGGCCGAGAAACCAGGCGCCGTTCCACAACCCACCCAAGGCAATGCCCCGACGCGCGCAGTCCGCCAGTATTCGACTGAGCAGCAGGGAAGGGCGCAGCGGCGTGCGAAAGCCGCCACAGATGATCAACAGGTCTACTTCGTCGTGCGTGCCTGGCATCAGTGGCGCATCCGGCTGCAGCAGTATGCCCAGATCACTGATGACCTGGCCGGGCGCCAGCCCATAGGAGCGAATGGCGTAGGCCGCCGGGCTGATCAGGTTGGCCGTCACCAAGGTGTCCAGGCTGGCGGTGAAGGCGGCCAGGGAAAAATGCTCCAGCAGTACGAACCCCACGCGCAGGCTTGCCTGGTCGGTGCTGCGCAAGCGCCTGTTGGCCGAGGCAAGGTACAGCAGGTTCTTGCTTTGCCCGGCGCCGCTGAAAATCCGTTGCGTCATTGCTGCCTGCTCCCTGGATTGCCGCTGATCGCAGCGGATATTAGCGTAGTGCTGCGGCCATGGGTCTGCGAGACTAACGGCCCTTTTGCTGTGGAGGACTTCCCATGCCTTACCTGCGCCACGCCCACTGCCTGCTGCTGTGCTGGCTGATCGGCACATCGGCGTGGGCCGACGACAGCGTGATCGTCTGGCCTGCCGACTGGGACGTGCAGATCCTGCCCGACTCGGCCGATGCGCAGGGCCAGCCCAGTGGCAGCCGTCAGCGTGCCACCAAGACCGATGCCAATGGCGATCCGTTGATGATCGTCGAGATGACCCGTGGCGCGCTGGCCCAGGACCACGCGGTCAACCTGGAGGCGGTGTTGCTGGAGATGCGCAAGGCCATCCAGATCAACTTTTCCCGCTCCGGCTATCAGAGCGTGTGCACCAAGGTCAAAGCGACCCAGCTGGGCAACCTGCCAGCGGCGCAGACCACCTGCAAGGTCACCCGCAACGGAACCCTCGCCATTACCCAAACGCTGGTTGCAGCCGTGCAGCCCGGCATGGCCTACGGGTTCAGCTATGCAGGTTCTGCCGTGGGCTATCCGCAACTGGAAGCCGAGGTCATGGGCATACGGCAGGCGCTGCGCTTCGCGGACCCGCAATAGGTACGCACGTCAGGGGCAGCGTTGCTTATTTCCTTGAGGCATATAAAAAGCATTATTTATTCTTTTTAAATATTCGATTGCGGGTGCAATCTCTACCTCACGCACTGCGGTGCGACCGAATGTCTAACGAGGATGACTGCATGACCATCAAAGCGATCAACGTACGCAACCAGTTCAAAGGCACCGTCAAGGAAATCATCGAAGGGCCGGTGGTGTCTGAAATCGACGTGCAGACTCCCGCCGGTATCGTCACCTCGGTGATCACCACGCGCTCGGTGCACGAGCTGGAATTGCAGATCGGCAGCGAAGTCATCGCTTTCGTGAAATCCACTGAGGTTTCCATCGCCAAACTGTAACAAACACGTCGCATACTGATTACGCATCCACATTGGATACCGTGGTGTCTTGTCAAGTTTGAAGCCGGAAAGATCTTGAGGGTCGTGCTCTTGCAGGGGAGCACGGCCCTTTTTTTATCTGCGCCAGGGAGGGATCAAGTCAGCGGCGTGGGCGCCAGGGTGCCGAGCAGGGCCACTGCGGCCACGGCGCCCAGCCCGCACGCCCATTCGAGCGTGACGGTACGCTTGAACGACTGGATGTCCAGCGGGCCTCGGGCCAATTGACGCCGGTGCCACAGGGCCAGGCCGAGCATGGCCAGCACCAGCGCCAGCTTGATCGCCAGTACTGTGGCGAACCCGGACTGGCCAGGCAGCGGGAGGAAGGTCCCGGTCAGCGCCCGGGTGTTGATGAGTCCGGTTATCAGCATCCCGGCCACCAGCACACACCCCACGCCACTGAAGCGACCGAGCACCACACGCAAGTCCTGGTCACCGGGTCGAGCCAGTACGAACATCAGCAACATCAACCCGCCCAGCCAGGCACCGACGCACAGCAGGTGGATCAGTTGATTGATCACCAGCCAGGTGCCAGCGGCGCCTTCGAACATGGCGGCGTGACCTACCGGCGCGAGCGTTGCCAGCGCCAGTGCACTCAAGGGCCTGGCCACTACTTGCAGTTTCGGATGGGGAAGGCGCAGACACACCAGGACCGCCACGCAGGCAAACAGATGCAGCGTCCAGACCTTGCCGAAAAAGGTTTCCGCCAGTACCCGTCGAACCAGCGCCATGTCCAGCGAGCCGCCCAGCTCATAAGCCACGGCGAACAGCCAGGCCACGCCGCTGATCAGGGCCAGTGCAGCCAGCAGGCACACCAAAGGGTCGATCAGGTTGCGCAAACGGCCCATCTGGCTGGGGTGCACGAGCAGCAACGGGCGAAACATGCAGGCACCGAACACCAGCATCAGGCTGGTGAAATGCAGGAAACGCAGAGCGATCAATACACTCATGGTCACGGACTCACGGTGAAGCTGTATTCACCCGCACTTTTGTGGGTATCCACCGACACGACCTGCCAGTGCACCCTGTACTGACCCGCTGCCAGGGGCGCGGCAGGTTTGATCACAAGGGTCTTGCGATCCTCCGCGGCACTGGCCAAGGGCTGCAAGGCTACCGCGTCGCCGTCCGCCGCAGTCATGCTCACCTGGCTGAAACCCAGTTCGATGGCTTCGGAAAAACCCAGGCTCAATTGCGCCGGGGCAACGACGGTGGTGTCCGCAGCGGGCACTGGGTGGGTCAGATGGGCGTGGGCCATGGCCAGGGGCGATACGAGAACGAGCAGGGCGGTGCTGAGCAACGTGCGGGCAGACATGGCAATGGCCTTGAACACTGAAAAAGGCCGCCAATAAAGCATGATCCTGCTCGCCGGGCAACGTCCTCAACCGGTCATGCCGTTGCGGCTCGGCGGCACCAGCCGGGCTGAACTCCCCGCGCGGGCTCAAGCCTAAGCAGCATGACTCTCTGACCAGGAGGCCTTCATGGCCAGCAAGAAAGTAGCCGACATCGTGATCCAGACCCTGCAGCAGGGAGGGGTTCGCAACTGCTACGGCATCGTCGGCGACACGCTCAACCACGTCACCGATGCGATCAAGCGCAGCGAGATCGAATGGGTTCACGTGCGCCATGAAGAAGCTGCGGCATTCGCCGCAGGCGCCGAGTCGTTCATCAGCGGTCGACTGACGGCCTGCGCCGGTTCCTGCGGCCCCGGTGGCCTGCATTTCATCAACGGTATCTTCGAAGCCCAGCGCAACAAGGCGCCCATGGTGCTGATCGCCAGCCAGATCGTCACCAGCGAGCTGGGCATGGACTTTCCCCAGGAAGTGGACTTCAAGGCCATCTACGGCAGTTGCACGGTGTTCTGCGAGCAGGTGTACACGCCGGAGCAGGCGCGCCGAGTGACCACCCTGGCCGCGCAAACCGCCTTGAACGAAGGGGGAGTGGCGGTGATCATCCTGCCATCGGACATCAGTGCTGCCGAGGTCAAGAATGACCGCCCGTTCAGCGTTCACCAGCCTCGTCCGGTACTGCAACCCAGCCCCGACGAACTGGCTGGGATCGCCGCCATTCTTGCCGAAGGCAAGAAGATCGCGATCTACGCCGGGGTCGGCTGTGAAGGTGCCCACGACGAGCTGATCGAACTGGCTCACCGACTCAAGGCGCCAATTGCCCACACCTCACGGGCCAAGGACTTCGTCGAATACGACAACCCATACAACATGGGCATGACCGGCGTGTTCGGTGTGGAATCCGGCTACCACGCGATGATGGAGTGCGACACCCTGCTGCTGCTGGGCGCCGACTTCGCCTGGGGCCAGTTCTACCCGCAGAATGCACGGATCGTTCAGGTCGACCGCAAAGGCGCTCACCTGGGCCGCCGCCACCCCATCGAACTGGGGGTGGTGGGCGACGTGCTGCCAACCTTGCAGGCGCTTTTGCCACTGCTGGCCGAGCGTAGCGAACACAGCTTCCTGGAAGACTGCTTGAAGGTGCGGCAGAAAACCTTGAAGACCCTGGCCCATGACCAGCGTCATACCGACGGGCATCTGATTCACCCGCAGTACCTGACCCACCTGTTGGACAAACACGCCAGCGAAGACGCGCTGTTCACCGCCGATGGTGGCTCACCCATGGTCTGGGTGCTGCGGCACATCAACACCAACGGTCAGCGTCGCACGCTCACCAGCCTGCGCCACGGCACCATGGCCAACGCCATGCCCCAGGCACTGGGCCTGCAGAAAGCCTACCCGCAACGCCAGGTCATCTCGCTGTCGGGCGACGGCGGACTGGCCATGCTGCTGGGCGATCTGCTCACAGCCGTGCAGGAAAAGCTGCCGATCAAGGTGGTGGTGTTCAACAACAGTTCGCTGAACTTCGTGCAGATCGAGCAGAAGGTCGAAGGCTTGCTGGACAACTTTACCGACCTGCACAACCCGGACTTCGCCAAGTTGGCTGAAGTCATGGGCTTCTACGGCGAGCAGGTGTCCGATGGCGCCAGCCTCGAAGCGGCGGTGCAGCGCTTCCTGAACCATCCTGGCCCGGCGCTGCTGGATGTAAAGGTCAACCCCGAAGAGCTGGTGATGCCGCCGAAGATCGAGTTCTCGCAGGTGTCCAACATGGCCCTGTACTCGGCCAAGGCCATGCTCAGCGGTCGCGCCGACGATGTGGCGCACATGCTGGTCGACAACTTCATCAAATAGGCGCTCGCCTAGCGAGTGTGAACAGGCCGCCCAGTCACACTCGGCGGCCTATTTGTTCTCCTTGCTCTCTTTATGGATCAGGTACATGACGTAACCGAACGAACCCAGGGTCGCGGTTATGATGGTCAACATGATCACACCGTCCATGACACACCTCCAGAAAATGAAATTTCGTTCAGGTGACTATGAGCGTTGAAGGCAAGTAAAAACAGATTCAGAAAGCGCTAAAAAAACCGGATCAGATGCCCGTCTTGCTGCCGAGCAGTTTGCCGAAATGGGCAATGGCCAGCTTGTAACCGTGGGTACCGAAACCGGCAATGACGCCCACCGCTACCTTCGATACGAATGATTGATGGCGGAATTCCTCGCGCCGATGCACGTTGGAAATATGCACTTCCAGCACCGGCACTTCACAGGCAATCAAAGCGTCATGAATCGCGATCGAGGTGTGGGTCCACGCGCCGGGGTTGATGACGATACCGGCTACCCGCTGACGCGCCTGGTGGATCCAGTCGATCATCTGTCCTTCGTGATTGGTTTGTCGGCATTCGACCGCAAAGCCCAGTTCCTCCCCGCTCTGCACGGCCATGGCTTCGACATCGGCCAGGGTTTCATGGCCGTAGACGCCAGGTTCGCGCAAACCCAGCATGTTGAGATTAGGGCCGTTGAGTACGAGGATGATCTGGGACATGAGGCTTCCTGGTCAGATGTGATCGAGCCGTGCGGGCAGGGCGCCGCGCTGGGGCGATGGACCGGAAGAATACCGAAAAAGACGCTGCATGTGAGGCATGTGAAAACGGGTGGCATGTCGTGATGCGGTTGTACGCACCTTCTGACATCCACCCGCTTTCATTTTCGGTAACGCTGTCGGCAGGGGCAGCTCATGCCCGGCTGCCTCAGGATCAGTTACCGCTGGTGCCGCCTGCGCCGCTGCCTGCACCTTTGCCCGAGCTTGCGCCGTTACCGGAACCCGAACCCATCGAGCCACTGTTGGCGCCGCTGCTGTTGCCGGTGCCGTTGCTGAAAGTGCCCTGACCGTTCGGAGTGCCCGACGTGGTGCTGCCGCTGCTGCTGTTGGCATCGTTTGCGCGGCCGTTGCCCATCTGGTTGCCAGTACGGGTGTCGGTGCTGGTGCTTGGAGTCGAAGGGGTAGGTTCCTTGCCTGGAGGCACCGAACCGGCCAACGCATACATACTGGTGGCAGACAGCAGGCCAACAAGGGCAAAGCGAGTGATCGTACGAGTGACCATGGTATTTCTCCGTTATAGGAATCGGTACGAAGATTTGGGCAGCGGATTGCCATCGTCGGTGCCGTGAAGCCGACGAACGGTAGTTTGGAGACTTTCTGGCGCTCCCCGGGCGGGTTCATGGTTACGAACCCGTCATCGTGAGAAGGCAGTCACTGCGCGGCGCCCTTTTCGCGGCCACGGACCGCTCCTACGGGACACTCATGCCGTAGGAGCGGTCTGTGGCCGCGAAAGGGGCGCCGCCGTTAACGCGGCTTCGATTTCACCAGAATGGCGCGGGGGCACGCATGGCGTCGGCTATCACGGCAATGGCCTGGTCGACATCTTCCCGGGTGCTGTAGCGGCCCAGACTCACGCGCAAGCTGTTCAAAGCCTGAGCCTGGCTCAAGCCCAGCGCCAGCAACACGTGGGATGCCGTAGCACTTGCCGAATTGCACGCCGAAGTCGACGACACCGCAATACGGCCAGCAATGGCCTGCATGGAAAAGGACGGGCTGGCGATGCAAACGTTCAGGGTGTGAGGGATCCGTTGCTGGGCGCAGCCATTGAGCGTCACACCGGCCAACGCCAGCAACCCTTCACGCAAGGCCATGGCCAGTTGCGTGATGTGCTCATTATCGGCCTGCATCTGCGCCGAGGCCTGGGCAAATGCCGCACCCATGCCAACGATCTGGTGGGTAGGCAAGGTGCCCGAGCGCAGGCCCTGCTCATGGCCGCCGCCATGCATCTGCGCGCGCAATAGCGGTCGCGCCCGTGGACCGACGTACAAGGCACCGATGCCTTTCGGGCCATAGAGCTTGTGAGCGGACAGGGACAGCAGGTCTATGCCCCCGCTGGACAAGTCGATGGCGACCTTGCCGGCCGCCTGGGCAGCGTCCACATGCAGCAGGGCGCCGTGGTCTTTTACCAACTGCGCGACTCGGGCGATATCGGTCAGGGTTCCCAGCTCGTTGTTGACCCACATCAGCGACACCACCCGGGTGTTGGCTCGCAACGCCTGGCTCACGGCCTCGGGTTGGATCAGTCCCTGGGCGTCCGGGGTGAGCCAGGTAACGTCGCAGCCGGCGGCCTGCTGCTCGCGTACGGTGTCGATGACCGCCTTGTGCTCCAGCACGCTGGTGACGATATGGTCGCCCGAACGGGTGCAGCCCTTGAGCGCCAGGTTGTTGGATTCGGTCGCGCCTGAAGTCCAGACGATGTCTTCGGCGGGAGCATTGAGCAGTTCAGCCACTTGCCGCCTGGCCAGTTCGACCGCCTGGCGCGCCTGGTGGCCATAGGCGTGGGCACTCGACGCAGGATTGCCGAACAATGCTTCGCGCCCCATGCAGGCGAGCATCGCCTTGGTGACGTGATCGTCGATGGGCGTGGTGGCGGCGTAATCCAGGTATACGGGGAGGGTAGGCATAGCGTCTCGACCAGAGCTGATTCGGTGCTGTCTATGCTAACGACGGATAGGAGGAAAAAATTTGACTTCTACGCTAAATTTGCGGCAATAGGAGCAAAGATTTTGCATTCTTTATCGCTTAAAGAGAATATTATTGCAATCTCCGTTTTCCAGGCAGGCCTCAAGCACCATGGACAAGTTCGATATGGCAATCCTGGAGATACTTCAGACCGATTGCACCCGCCCGCTGGCTGACATTGCCGAGCAGATTGGTTTGGGTGGTACCGCTTGCTGGCGCCGCATCCAGAAGATGGAACAGCAGGGCGTGATCACCCGGCGGGTCGCGCTGCTCGATGCGAGCGAGTTGAATGTGGCCGTGACAGTGTTCGCCGAACTGCGCACGCAGCGCCACAATGCCCAGTGGCTGGCTGACTTCCACACCGTTATCGGCGAACTGCCCGAGGTCGTGGAGTGCTATCGAATGGCAGGGGATACGGACTACATGCTGCGCATCGTGGTACCGGATATCGCGGGCTACGATGCCGTTTATAAGCGCTTGATCCAGGTGGAGGGCATCAGCGACATCAGCTCGACCTTCGCCATGGAGCGCATCAAGTCGACCACGCTGCTGCCGTTGCATTATGCCAGGCGCACCTAGCGCGTAAAGCCTGACAGACCGCGTCGCCAGTTTCGCGGCCGATGACCGCTCCTACAGGTGCAGTAGGACCTCCTGTAGGAGCGGTCATCGGCCGCGAAAAGAACACCGCATAATGTCTCATGGACCGCGGCGCCTAGTTCGCAGCCACAGACCGCTCTCACAGGGGCAGCAAAACCCATTGTGGGGACGGTCATTTGTGGGAGCGGTCATTGGCCGCGAATGGGCAACGCGGTATTCCTGACCCACATCGGCAGGAAAACCGAAATTAAAACCCGAATATCACTTCTTGACCGAAGACTTGTCGATCATCTCCACGATGGTACCGTTCGGGATGTTCACCCGCACGTACTTGTCCTTGATCTCGACCCACTGCTCATTCTCTTCAGGCTGCATCAAGCCATGCTTTGCCGGGTCAATCGCCAGCTCTTTGCGCTTGTAGGAATCGGGGACTTTGTCGCCTTCCTTGATTTCATGCATGCCATTGCCCGGACGATCCAGGGTCACGCTCTCTTCCTTGGTGTCGGTCTGGGCTGCGAAGGCAGGCACACTCAGCGCGCACAGGGCAGCAAGAGCGAGGCGAGGCAACAGCTTGGAGGTGGTCATGATAATTGTCCTTGATGGTCGAATAAGGCTCTTGATCAGCCAGAATGTCAGCGTTGACATGCTATTGACCGGCGCCGAAGCCGATGTTTCCACAGAAGTTTCAACATCCGGCTGCAACATCCTTGTCGTGGCCTGGAGCTAGTCGTCAGCTTTGATCAGTTCCGCAGCCTTGCTCCCCAGTAGCGACCCGGCCTGGAAGTAACCCATCACCGTCGCCACGCTGCGGTGCTCGGTCATCGCCATCACTTCCCCCAGCGGCACACCCTGGCGACCGGCCTCGGTGACGAATCCCGAGCGCAGGCTGTGCGCGGCCCAATCCCCCTCCAGGCCCGCGAGCTGGGCCCGACGCTTGACGATCCGCGCCACCTGGTCGCCGCCAAGCCCCTGGCTGGCCACTTTGTTGCCGCGGTACAGACGTCGGAATAGCGGGCCTGCAGTCGCCGGCGCGGCGGCCAGCCATGCGGCCAGCGCATGGGCGGCAGGACCGCGCAAGGGTTTCTCGCGCCGTGCGCCGGCTGTATCGGTCTTGGTCGCGCCCAGGCCATAGACCCAGGTGTCTGCATCCAGCCGACGCACGTCGCCCACCTGCAGCGCGACCACTTCGGAGCGGCGTCTGCCACCGCCACTCCAGGCCAGCAGGAGCAGCGCGCGGTCACGCGTACCGCGCAGGCCGTCCGTGCACGTGGCCAGCATGGCCTGCAGCGGCTCCAGGGCCATGGCGGTTTTCTTGCGCACGCTCACGCCTTGCCGCACCTGGGCCTTCTGTGCGCTGCGCAACAGGGTTTTCAGCGCAGGCGTATCGGTCGGGCTGTCCCAGCCATTGACCCGGTGCCACTTGCCCAGCACCGCCAGCCGATGCTGAACAGTGCTGTAGGCCAGCGGGCCCAGGCGCGACTTGGCCCGGCCGTCGACCAAAGCCCTGTCGATGGCGACCGGAAGCAGGTGGTTCCAGCTGCCGTCGTCGAGCGGGCGTGCCAGATGATCGAGGACGAACTGAATCGCCACCGCCGCAGGCAGCGGGGCATCCCCCAGCACCTGCCCATAGCGCAACTTCAACCATCCCGACCAGTAGCCCAGCGCGCTGCGATAGCTACGTACCGTGTTGGCAGCCGTTCCTGCCGCGATGAACGCTTGAGCGGCAAGGGCGGTGTTTTCGGCCAGAACGTGCTGATCCAAAGGGCTGTTATCGGTCGGCACAAGATCGAATGTATTATTCATTACGTTCAACGTATTATATTCTAGGATTTATAAATTAAGAGTCGGATAATCTTTCTTTATCATACCTAATCCAGCGGAGTGTGTGGCATGGCAGTGGGCGTACCGGAAACCGATGTATTTGCGGCAGCGGACGCCGTGCTGGCCCGCGGCGAGCGGCCGACCGTCGAGCGCGTGCGCCTCGAGCTGGGCCGGGGGAGCCCAGCGCGAGTAGGCGCCTTGCTCGATCAGTGGTGGGAGCAACTGTCGCAACGACTGCGGGGCGAAACCCGCCTGCCGGGGCTGCCTGCCGAGGTGGCGCAGGCATTCGTGGCCGTCTGGCAACAGGCAAACGTGCTCGCCCAAGGGGTGGTCGAACACTCCGTCGCGGCCCAGCGCGATGAGTTGGCGGCCGAATACGAGCGGGTTGCGAGCGTGGAAGAACAAGCTCGTAAGGACATCGCGCTGGCCAGGCGGCAGGTGGCCGAAGCGGAAACGGCACGGGAAAACGCCGAAACCCGGCTGGCCGACCTGGACAAGCTGCTGGCGCAGCGTCAGGTGCAGATCGAAGACCTGCAGCAGCAGCGCATCGAGCTGCAAGGCGCGCGCAGTGAGTTGCAGGCCGATGTCGCGTCCTTGCAACAAGCGCTGCGCGATCAGCAACAGCAAGCCGAGCACAATCGCCTGGCTCAGGAGGCCTATGTGCGCAGCGTCGAGGAGCGCTCGCACCGTGAGGTCGACCGCGCCCGTGAAGACCTGAAAACGCGCAACCTCGAAGCTCGCGAGCAACAGAAACAGCTTGAAGCCTTGCAAAAGCGTCTGGAGGAAACCCGCAGCGCGCTCGGTGACGCGCAACTTCACGCAGCCGCCAGGGAAGCACGGTCGGCGCTGGCCGCCGAGCAGGGGCAACACGCGCTGCAACAGCTCGAAACCCAGCTGCGAAGTGCGCGGGAGGCGCAGGAGGCGGCGTTGCAGGCCGCCGCTGCCCAGCAGGCGCGAGCCGACACCCTGGAACGACAGCTGATCCAGCAGCACGCGCTCAAGCCAAGGCGCAGCAGGGCCAAAAAACCTGATCCGGCCCCTGGTGGCTAAACCGCTCAGTCAGCCTGAGCGCTGACAACATTGTCGCCAAGCCGTCTGCGTATCACTATCGAACGGTGCCCTTCAGGCCGCTTTGAGCCCAGATCAACAAGATCCCATAACAACAAGCAGGGACATGTGATGCGCGATTATTCCAGTACCGCCCAGGCCTTCGATTACCTGGACACCGCCGCGCAGGATCTGCACGGCACCCTCGAGCAGTTCAACGCTTGCGTCGAATGCTGCGACCGCCACCTTGGCCAGCAGGCCGTGGCCCTGTATTGCGAGTCGCAGCACGGCGTTGCCACCCAGTACACCTTCGAACAACTGCAGGCCCATGCAGCGCAGTTCGGCAATTTTCTGCGCAGCCAGGGCGTCAAGCCCGGTGATCGCATTGCCGGGTTGATGCCTCGCACCGTCGAACTGCTGATTGCCATACTGGGCACCTGGCGCATTGGCGCCGTCTATCAGCCCTTGTTCACGGCCTTCGGCCCCAAGGCCATCGAACAGCGCCTGCAGTGCTCGCACGCGCGCTGGGTCGTCACCGACCTGCACAATCGCCCCAAGCTCGATGAGGTCGAATGCCGACCCAGTGTGTTGACCGTCGGCTGCGCTTCGCCAACTGCGGATGAACAGGACTTCTGGACCGCCCTCCGGCAGCAGAGCGACGAGTGCCCGCCAGTGCTGCTCGACGGCAACGCACCGTTCATGCTGATGTGCACCTCGGGTACCACGGGCCCCGCCAAACCCCTGGAAGTGCCGCTGCGGGCGCTGCTGGCCTTCAAGGGTTACCTGCGCGACGCCGTGCACCTGCGCGCCGAGGATCGCTTCTGGAACCTGGCCGACCCGGGCTGGGCCTACGGGCTTTACTATGCGGTCACCGGTCCGCTGGCCTTGGGGCACGCCACGCTGTTCTACGATGGCGGCTTCACTGTGGACAGTACCTGCCGGGTGATCGACAAGTACGCGATCACCAACCTCGCCGGGTCGCCCACCGCCTACCGCATGCTGATCGCTGCCGGTGAACGATTCGCTGCCGGTGTGCGCGGGCGTCTGCGCATCGCCAGCAGTGCCGGCGAGCCGCTCAATCCGCAGGTGATCCGCTGGTTCGCCGAGCAGTTGGGTGTGGTGGTCCACGACCACTACGGCCAGACCGAGCTGGGCATGGTTCTGTGCAACCATCACGGGCTCGAGCATCCGGTACGCGAGGGCTCCGCCGGCTTTGCCGTACCCGGCCACCGCATCGTGGTGCTCGACGCTCAGTTGCAGGAGCTGACGGCCGGACAACCGGGCGTGCTCGCCGTGGATCGCGAGCGTTCGCCGCTGTGCTGGTTCGGCGGCTACCTGGGCATGCCGACCAAGGCGTTCAAAGGCAAGTATTACCTGAGCGGTGACACGGTTGAGCTCAATGCGGACGGCAGCATCAGCTTCGTCGGCCGCAATGACGATGTCATTACCACTTCAGGCTATCGGGTGGGGCCTTTCGACGTGGAAAGCGCGCTGATCGAACACCCTGCCGTGGTCGAGGCTGCAGTGGTCGGCAAACCAGATGCCGAGCGTACCGAAGTGATCAAGGCGTTCGTGGTGTTGCAGGCGGGTTTCGAAGCCGGCGCCGAGTTGGCCGAGACCCTGCGCCTGCACGTCCGCCAGCGGCTGGCAGCCCATGCCTATCCGCGGGAAATCGAATTCGTCGAGCAGCTGCCGAAAACGCCGAGTGGCAAATTGCAGCGCTTCATCCTGCGCAACCAGGAAATCGCCAAGCAGCAGGCGCCCAGCGCCTGAGAGGGAGACAGCTTCATGCACATTCAAGACAAGGTATTCATGGTCAGTGGCGCGGCGTCCGGGCTTGGTGCTGCTACCGCGCGGATGCTTGCCCGGGCAGGCGCCCGTTTGCTGCTGGTGGACCTCAACGCCGAGGCGCTGCAGGCACAGGCGAGCGAACTGGAGGCGGCGTTCGCAGTGGCCGACATCACCCAGGCCGACGCCGCCCAGGCGGCAGTGGACATGGCCCTGCACAGCTTTGGCGAGCTGCACGGGCTGGTCAATTGCGCCGGCGTGGTCGCTGGCGAGAAGATCCTCGGCAAGCAGGGTGCTCATTCGCTGGAGAGCTTCAGCCGCATCATCAATATCAACCTGATCGGTACCTTCAACCTGCTGCGCCTGGCGGCCGAGGCCATCGCCAGGAGCACTCCGAACGCCGAGGGTGAGCGGGGCGTGATCATCAATACCGCCTCGGTGGCCGCCTTCGATGGCCAGGTCGGGCAGGCGGCCTACGCCGCTTCCAAGGGCGCAGTGGCCAGCATGACCTTGCCGGCAGCGCGCGAGCTGGCCCGTTACGGCATTCGTGTGATGACCATCGCGCCAGGCATTTTCGAGACGCCGATGATGGCCGGCATGAGCGACGACGTGCGCGCCGCGCTGAGCGCCGACGTGCCGTTTCCGCCGCGCCTGGGCAAGCCGGACGAATACGCGGCACTGGTGTGCCACATCATTGAAAACAGCATGCTCAATGGCGAGGTGATCCGTCTCGACGGTGCCCTGCGCATGGCGGCCAAGTGAGCCGGGGCAGGGCAGATCAAGGGAGAACACCCATGCATGAAGATCCGATCGTTATCGTCAGTGCCGTACGCACGCCCATGGGCGGGTTCCAAGGCGATTTGCGCAGCCTGACCGCACCGCAATTGGGCGCCGCCGCCATTGCCGCCGCCGTGGAGCGCGCCGGTGTCGATGCCCATGCCGTCGACCAGGTGCTGTTCGGCTGCGTGCTGCCGGCCGGGCTCGGCCAGGCACCGGCACGGCAGGCGGCACTCGGTGCCGGGCTGTCCCACGCAACCACCTGCACCACCTTGAACAAGATGTGCGGGTCAGGCATGCAGGCCATGATCATGGGGCATGACGCATTGTTGGCGGGCAGTGCCTGCGTGGTCGTGGCCGGTGGCATGGAAAGCATGTCCAATGCGCCGTATCTGTTGGACCGCGCGCGCGACGGCTATCGCATGGGGCATGGCCGGGTACTCGACCACATGTTCCTCGATGGCCTGGAAGACGCCTACGAACCCGGACGACTGATGGGCACCTTCGCTGAAGACTGCGCCCAGGCCCACGGTTTCAGTCGCCAGGCGCAGGATGAATTCGCCTTGGCGTCGTTGACGCGCGCGCGCCAGGCCATCGCCGACGGCAGCTTCGCTGCGCAGATCGTGCCGGTGCAGGTGATGCGCAACAAACAGCCGCTGCTGATCAGCGACGACGAGCAACCGCCCAAGGCCAATCCGGAGAAGATCGCCTCGCTCAGGCCTGCGTTTCGCGAGGGCGGAACGGTAACGGCAGCCAATTCCAGTTCCATTTCCGACGGCGCCGCCGCGCTGGTGTTGATGCGTCGCAGCGAGGCGCAGGCACGGGGCCTCGAACCGCTGGCGATCATCCACGGGCACGCGGCGTTCGCCGATGCCCCGCACCTGTTTCCGGTCGCGCCCATCGGCGCCATCCGCAAGCTGGTGGAAAGCACCGGGTGGGCGTTGGAAGAGGTCGATCTGTTCGAAATCAACGAGGCCTTCGCCGTGGTCACCCTGGCCGCCATGCAGGCCCTGGAACTGCCGGCGCACAAGGTCAACGTCAATGGCGGCGCCTGCGCACTCGGTCACCCCATCGGTGCGTCGGGTGCCCGTATCGTCGTCACGCTGCTGGCGGCACTGCGCCAACGCAACCTGCGCCGCGGCATCGCCGCGATCTGTATTGGCGGCGGTGAAGCGACGGCCATTGCCGTCGAATGCGTCTACTAGGGGTTTGGGGAGCAACGGAACAGAAAGTGCACTTAAGCCCTACCAGCGTCGTTCAGTACCTTCCTCCCAGGCATCCGCCTCGATAAAGCAGTTGCGCATCTCGGCTTCCTGGCTGATCTCGCCGAGCAAGTCATGCACCGCCTTATCCAATTCCTCGTCGCTCTGATAGGGAACTGTCAGTTCATAGTTTCCAGACTCCAGGCGCTTCACTCCCAATGGCTCTAGGCAATAGCGCTCAATGTTCTCCTTGGCCCTCTTTCGACCGCGCACGAACTTGCTGTTGTTCTCCACCGCCAAACGCAACGTAATGGTGGCAACCCGTTCAATGGCCGACTCTGCCGGTGACGCGACATTGCGCTGCTGACCCCGCGTTTGTTCGCTCTTCTGATATGTCCCGATATCGACACCACGATGACGCAGGTAGCTGTACAGCGTGCTCTTGGATATGTGCAGCCGCTCACCGATAGCGCTGACGCTCAGGCGTCTTTTGCGGTATAGGATTTCGGCTGCCATGGCTGTGGCCTCGGCCTTGGCAGGCAACCCTTTGGGACGGCCACCGACTCGGCCTCGTGCCCGTGCGGCAGAAAGACCGGCTTGGGTGCGCTCACGGATCAGTTCGCGCTCGAATTCGGCCAGTGAGGCGAACAGGTTGAACACCAGGCGACCCTGAGCGTGAGTGGTATCGATGGGGTAATTCAGGCTCTGCAAGCCGACCTTGCGCGCAGCTAGTTCACCGACCGGTTCGACCAGGTGCTTGAGCGAGCGCCCGAGGCGATCCAGCTTCCAGATCACCAGGGCATCGCCCGCTCGTGCGTTGGCCAGTAACTTGTCGAGTTCCGGTCGAGCACTTTTCGCTCCGCTGGCGATGTCTTGATAGATTCGTTCGCATCCGGCCTTCTGCAGAGCATCGACCTGAAGGTCGGCTTTCTGATCCCGAGTGCTTACCCGCGCGGAACCGATCTTCATGAAAAGTACCGTTTACTCGACTGTGTTAGTAATAGTCGAACATTGATTAAGCATACCAGTTACTTGAACTGTAACGAGGCTGGATTAACGCGCTGAGTCATGTCGCGTTAAAGTTCGACAAACGAGGGTTTTTCCGAACTCTTTCAGAGCGGCATATGGTGGGCGTATCAACACACAAACACCTATCAACGAGGAAATCATGAACACCACTCGCTGGAACGTCGCTGTCTTCACTGACACCGACCAATCGCTTCGCATGTTTCTGGCCAGCCAAGGCGGTGGCCGTAAGGGCGACCTGTCACGCTTCATCGAAGAAGCGGTACGGGCACACATCCTGGAACTGAGCGCCGAACAGGCCAAAGCTTCCAATGCCCATCTGAGTGAGTCAGAACTGACCGAAGCGGTTGAAGAAGCACTCGACTGGGCACGTAAGCGCTGATGCGGGTTGTATTGGATACCAACATTCTGTTCAGTGCGTTGATCTCACCGCGCGGGGCTCCTGATGCGATCTACCGGGCTTGGCGGGCGGCTCGTTTCGAGGTGGTGACTTCACGGGCACAGCTCGATGAGATTCGTCGCGCTAGTCGTTACCCCAAGCTTCAGGCCATCCTTCAGCCTGCCAAAGTGGGGGCCATGAGCAATAACCTGCAACGGGCGATGGTGCTGGAACGCTTGACTATCGAGATTGAAGCCGATGATCCGGATTACTCCTTTCTGCTGACCATGGCTTTGGCGGGTAATGCGGACTACCTGGTCACCGGTGATCGCCGTGCCGGTCTCTTGCAACGCGGGCACATCGAACGCACGCGGATTGTCACCCCCTCCATGTTCTGCGCCGAAGTACTGTGATCGATGCCGGTTGGTTTTCTGACTCAGGAGCAACGCGACGGCTTTGGTCGCTATGCCGACCCGCGTATCGGCCTGCTCGATGGTGCTGAATGGCTGACGGCACGACCGATCATCTGCCGCTCACTAGGCCTGACCATCGATGCCAAAACCACCCTGGACGCCTTGTCTGTCGAGCTGGATGCAACGTGGCAGGCTGTCGCCGCCCGCTTGCCCGAGAACCCTGCCATCCAACTGAGCGAGAGCGCTGATGGCAAAACTGAGCTGTCCCTCGGAGCGCTGGACAAGCTGGAGGAACCTCACTCGCTGCTGCAACTGCGTGCGGCCGTGGCCGACTTGATGCCGCGTGTCGATCTGCCAGAAATCCTATTGGAAATCGCCGCCCGTACCGGGTTCGCGGAGGCCTTCATCCATGTATCCGAACGCAATGCGCGGGCCGATAATCTGGTGACCAGCCTGTGCGCCGTGCTGCTGGGAGTCGCCTGTAACACCGGTCTGGAGCCCTGGATCCGCAATGACAACCAAGCACTGCGTCGTGATCGGTTGTCCTGTGTCACCCAGAACTATCTTCGTGACGACACCTTGTCCGCAGCTAAAGCCATTCTGGTGGCTGCACAAAGTCAGCTGGAACTGGCTCAAGGCTGGGGCGGCGGCGAAGTGGCCTCCGCCGATGGAATGCGTTTTGTTGTGCCCGTGCGCACGGTGCATGCTGCCCCCAACCCGAAGTATTTCGGTACCGGCCGGGGCGTCACCTGGTACAACCTGATCTCCGACCAGTCCTCCGGCCTGAATGCCATCATGGTGCCCGGCACCTTGCGCGACAGCCTGGTACTGCTAGCGGTTGTGCTGGAACAACAGATCGAATTACAGCCAACACAAATCATGACCGATACCGGTGCCTACAGCGATGTGGTATTCGGGTTGTTCCGCCTGCTCGGTTATCACTTCTGCCCGCGCCTGGCCGATGTTGGCGGTACCCGCTTCTGGCGCACGCGCCCAGACGCGGATTACGGCAAACTCAACGGACTGGCTCGTCAGTCGGTCAAACTCGACCTGATCGCCGAGCACTGGGATGACCTGCTGCGTCTGGCAGGTTCACTCAAACTCGGTCGAGTACCTGCTACCGGTATTATGCCCACCTGCAAACGGGTGATCGTCCGACCCGCTTGGCCCAAGCGATGGCAGAGTTTGGGCGGATAGAGAAAACCTTGCACACGCTGACCTACATCGATGACGAATCCAAGCGTCGTGCCACCCTGACCCAGCTGAATCGCGGTGAAGGCCGGCACAGCCTGGCCCGAGCTGTGTTCCATGGCAAACGCGGTGAACTTCGCCAGCGCTACCGCGAAGGCCAGGCGGATCAACTCGGTGCCTTGGGCCTGGTGGTGAACATCATCGTGCTGTGGAACACCCTCTAAATGAGCGCAGCCGTGGAACGGCTAAAGCAGCACGGCTACACAGTGCTGGAAGAGGATCTGGCTCGGCTGTCGCCGCTGATCTTCGAGCACATCAACATGTTAGGACGGTACTCCTTCGCGGTACCGGAAGAGGTCGCCCGGGGTGAGCTGCGGCCACTGCGCAATCCAGACGATGACCTGTGAGGATAACCAGGACGCGTCTTTGAAATACCCTTCTGGATGGGTATTGATTTGGTGTGAGTTTACTTTCGTAAAAACCAGCGTTTTCGTTCCCAATTAGCGGGAAGGGTACACACATGGGCAAATATCATAACAAGGGATAGCCAACCCATTACGGAGTTATCTACGTACCCCATAAACGGTAACATGCTATCTCGCAAAAAAAAACCGTGAATAGAAGCGCACAGTACGTTATAGATCCCAATCCCCCAAAACTTCAAAGCGGAAAAGCGACGACCTGAAAATGCGAAGTATGCCCAATAGGAAGGACAGTACAGAAGTACCGTTATCAACACGAAGACGGGATAATAAATAAAGTTACTCATTAGAAGGGTGGCACACGTCATACATGGTTTTTGCAGTCATACCGTCCATAAATCTATCGAAGAAAAATCCCCCTTGCGTAGCTTGTTGATACCCTCTAACATAGTCCGTATTCACATATCTAAACAAGCGCCAAGCATCGGGTTTTAATACCATTCTACCTATGCCGTAGGCTGATGAACTCAAGTCAACCATTCCATAGGCCACATCGGCTTCACAATTACCTTTTCCCAGCATTCCAGAAACGGCGCGATAACCCGTTCTTAGTGGTCCTACGGTATCGGAACGATTCTCGAAAAGATTGCGCCCGCTTTCATAGGTGTTATTAGCACCGTTGAGCATCATGGGCGCACCCGCGAAAAGGCAAAGTGTGCCCACGGAGGCGTAGCATATCCCAGCGCCCGCAGCAAACTGAAGCGCTCCCGAGATAACGCTTGCTCCTCGCAAGGCAATGTCTCGTGCCTGGCTGAGGAGACTGTTTTGCTCATCCTTTAGTTCTTTTAATCCTTGTTCAGCGCTTTTATTACCCTGAGAAACGTCATTAACGATGCCTCTGGCGTAATAAGAAACCTCTCTGTTGAATTGCAGACGCAGCGCTCCATCATTAATATATCTAGCGCCTAGTGTGCTGGCTTGACTACCCAATTTTGCGGCGGCTTGGCTAACCATCCAATAATCACAGCTACCAGGCATGCAACTTTTGACTGTTGGTTTCATTCGTTATTTCCCCATGTGCTATATCCGCTGGTGCCAGCAGCGTGGTGAGTCCACGTGATATCTCGGTAACGAATAGCAATATGCTCTTGAGGTTCTGCGTCGCTTTGCAAAATGGCATGAGGCATTTCAAGTGTCAGATCAGCAATAATTCCGCCATTGATTGAGACTGAATAAAACTTTTCCTGCATACCAAAAGAAGACACTCGATAAAAGCTTATTGTGCAGTTTATTTCTTCTCTAGTTGAGAGTGCTTGGGCGAGTAGCGGCGAGGCTTTGTCAACGTTTTTGGTGATAATGATTGGGCTATGTGTTGGCTTATTAATATTTCCGATGTTGACCATATTGTGGGTGTAAGACAGCACCATGATTTCGTCGGTATGCCCGGCCTGGCACTTATTGCCAATAGAGTCTTGGGTTGAACAACCCGCTGAAATCAGTCCTTGAGCCTTGCCGGTGATGGTCATATAATCGTGGTTAGCCATTCGTGACACTCCTTTTAGTCAGCCGAACATCCTATTACAAGGGTTTCAGGTGTGCTGTAGGACATTTCTGAAAAGCCATGCGAAATATTTCGAACCCGGACCACCGTCGGCTCCGTGAAAAATCTGGTCTGGTAAGTCTGTGGGTAGGTTGTGAAACCACGGGTATCCGAGCTTAAGTGCACTTTCTGTTCCGTTGCTCCCCAAACCCCTACTAGGCAGGTCTTTGGTCAGGACGCTTGCTCGGCGCCAACGGATGGATTAGAACTGACGACCGCAAGGGTAGGGCAATGAGTGCCCTACAGGCCGTTCGGTCCGTTTCGCCCAGAAGCGGTTAGCGAGGATGAGTGAACCTGACCCGAAACCCGCTCGACGCTCCATCGCTGCGCGATACGATCTCGATCCACCTGGTGCGCGAAGCCGTGCGTGACTGTCATCTGCCCCTGCAGCCCTTGTTGCAGTCGGCGGGCATCGAGCCCACGCTGCTGGGCAATGATCAGGCTCGGATCCCGGTGCACAGCTACGCTCGGCTCTGGCGACAACTGGCCAGGGCGCTCGACGACGAATTCTTCGGCATGGACGCGCGGCCCCTGCGGCGCGGCAGCTTCGCGTTCCTGTGCCGGGCCTGCATGCACCAGCCCACGGTAGGCGCTGCACTGCAGCGCGCCCTGGAGTTCGTCGCACTGATGCTGGCCGACTACGACGGTCGCCTGGCGACCCAGCAATCGCTGGCCGAAATCGTCATTCATGAGCGCAGCACCGAACCCAAACGGGCGTTTTCCTGCTTCACCTATTGGATGATCGTGCATGGCATCGCCTGCTGGCTGGCGGGACGGCGCATTCCGATTCTGGCCATGGAACTGCGCGGCCCGGCGCCTCGCTACGTAGGCGATTATCAGGTGATGTTCTCGCCCAACCTGCGCTTCGAGCGACCCCGCACCCGGCTGATCTTCGCCGCCGAGCACCTAGACATTCCGGTGCGGCGCAGCGCGACCGAGCTGCGGCGTTTTCTCGCCCGCGCGCCGGCCAACATCCTGGTGCGCTACCGCGATCCGCACAGCTTGGGCTGGCGCATCCGCCAGAGGCTGCGCAATCTGCCGGCGGCAGAGTTTCCAGCCATCGAAAGCATGGCCAGCCAGTGCGGCGCTTCGGTGGCCACGCTGCGTCGGCGCCTGGCCGAGGAGGGCGCCGGCTACCAGGCGCTCAAGGACAGCGTGCGCCGGGAGCGCGCGGTGCTCTGGCTGGCCGAGCCACAAGCGACCTTCGAAGACATCGCCGAGCGCCTGGGCTTCGCCGACGCCAGTTCCTTCTACAAGGCCTTTCGCAAGTGGACCGGCGCAAGCCCCGGCCACTATCGCAGCCTCATCCTCGATGGAGTTGGCCCGAACGGCGCCTGACCAGGCCGCCCAAGTGACAGGGAAAACGCCACCGTAGCGGCGAATCGTCCGCGCTTTCCTGCGTTTGTCAGGGGCTGCCCGCCAAATCTGGCGGATTCACTATCGAATCAATGCAAAGCGCAGGGTGCTCGCCAGCGTTTTGCGCGCCCATAATGAAAACACAACAACAAAGGTGTCCATGCCATGTTCAAGGACCACATCGTCAAACCCCGAGCCACCGACAACCTGACGTTCATGGGTACCGTGGCTGCCGTCACCTTTGCCGTCACCCTGTTCGCAGGCCTCGGTGAGAGTGGCCTGGGCCGCCTGATGGCGCCGATCCTGCTGGACCTGCACGCACCGCTGGCCCGTGACGTGGCCGTGGCAGTCACCTTCACCCTGACCCTGGTGCTGAACCTGTTCGTGTTGGGACGGTTCCCCTTGCGGGCGCAGATCATCACGGTGTGGTGCGAACTGTTACTGATGTTCCTGCTGTTCTTCGACACCTTCGACCTTTCCTACGCGTTCATCGCCACCAAAGTCGGTTTCATGATTACCCAAGGGGTGTTCACGACGGTGTACGTGTCGGCGATCTCCATTGCCATCGCGTTCGTACTCGCCTTGCTGGGCGCCACCGCGCGCCTGTCGTCCAACGGTTTCGCCATCGCGATCGCCAGCTTCTACACCTCGTTCTTCCGTGGTGTGCCGCTGCTGATCCAGATCTACCTCATCTACCTGGGCATCCCGCAGCTGGGCTATGTGGTCGGTGCCGTGCCGGCCGGCATCCTGGCACTGTCGCTGTGCTACGGCGCGTACATGACCGAAATCTTCCGCGCCGGCATCAGCAGCATTCCGCGCGGGCAATGGGAAGCGTCGCGGGCCATCGGCCTGTCGCCACTTCAAACCATGTTGCGGGTAATTCTGCCGCAGTCCATGCGACTGATCATCCCGCCGACCGGCAATCAGTTCATCTCCATGCTCAAAGACAGTTCGCTGGTGTCGGTGATCGGCGTCTGGGAGTTGATGTTCCTGGCACGCACCCAGGGCCGCGCGGAGTTTCGCCATCTGGAGATGCTGATCACCGCCGCGGTGCTGTACTGGTTGCTGTCGATCGTTCTGGAAACGGTCCAGGCCCGCCTGGAAAAACACTTCAACCGCGCGCACCGCTGAGCCGTCCAGGAGCTTGAGATGAATCGATCGACCGTTGCCCACGATCTCCCCCAGCAGGCCGGTGTTCGCGTACGCAAGCTGAACAAATGGTATGGCGAGTTCCACGTGCTCAAGGACATCGACCTGCACATCGCCAGCGGCGAGATCGTGGTCATCTGCGGGCCCTCGGGCTCGGGCAAGTCGACGCTGATCCGCTGCCTGAACCTGCTGGAAGACTTTCAGCAGGGCGAGGTGATCATCGGCGACACCCCGCTCACCCGCAGTGCCGCCTGCGTGGCCGGCATACGCCGCCAGGTCGGCATGGTCTTTCAGCAATTCAACCTGTTTCCGCATCTGACCGTGCTCGACAACCTGATGCTGGGGCCGCGGCTGGTCAGCCGGTTGAGCGACGCCGACGCCCGTGCCCTGGCCCATGAATACCTGGAACGCGTGCGCATCGGCAACCAGGCCGACAAATACCCGGGCCAGTTGTCCGGTGGCCAGCAACAGCGCGTGGCCATTGCCCGGGCGCTGTGCATGCGCCCGCGCATCATGCTCTTCGACGAACCCACCTCGGCGCTCGATCCGGAGATGGTCAAGGAGGTGCTTGACGTAATGGGCGAGCTGGCTCAGGACGGCATCACCATGCTTTGCGTGACCCATGAAATGGGCTTCGCCCGCCGCGTGGCAGACCGGATCATCTTCATGGACCAGGGCTGCATCATCGAAGAGGCCAAACCGCAGGATTTCTTCGATAACCCAAGGCATGAACGTGCGCGCGAGTTCCTTTCGCAGATTCTCAGCCACTGAGTGCCTGAGCCTCAAACCGACATCAATCACGAATTCACCATGCTGCACACGCCACAAGAACGATAACCGCGTACCGCTGCTCTCTGGAGGTTCACCATGACGTTGCTGACCCGCTTGTTCACCGCCGCCGCACTGGCCGGCGTCTTCACGGCCGGAGCCGGGGTTGCCTGGGCAGGCACCACCCTGGACCGCATCAACTCGACCAAGGTCATGAAAGTGGCCACGGCGGCCAACTGGCCACCGCAATCGTTCCTGGGGCCGGACAATGCCCTGCAGGGCTTCGACATCGACGTGGCCACCGAGATCGGCAAGCGCCTGGGCAGCAAGGTGGCGTTCGTCACGCCCGAGTACGGCATCATCACCGCCGGGCGCTGGTCGAACCGCTGGGACATTTCGGTCGGTTCGATGACGCCGACCCGTGAACGGGGCAGGGTGCTCGACTTCCCGGCGGTCTACTACTACACGCCGTACGTGTTCGCCGTGCACAAGGCCGCCGCCGGCACCAAGACCGCCGACCTCAACGGCAAGATCATCGGCGTCGAGGCCGGCACCACGTCCGAGGATTACATCAACCGCCGGCTGACCATCGATGCGGCCGACGTGCCGTCGTTCACCTACGACGTCGAGCCGGGCGAGGTGAAAACCTACGGCGACAGCATGGGCCCGCTGGACGACCTGCGCATGGGCAACGGGGTGCGCCTCAACGCTACCTTGTCCGCACTGCCGACCATCAGTGCCGCTATCAAAAATGGCTACCCGATCGTCCAGGTCGAGGGCAAGCCGGCCTATTACGAACCCTTGGCCATCGCCGTCGACAAGGGCGACGACGCCTTCAACGGTGCGCTGACCAAGATCGTCGATGAGATGAAAGCCGACGGCACTCTCAAGCAGCTTTCCGAAAAATGGTACGGCGCCGACCTCACCAAAGTGCAGTGACCTGCCGGCGTCCCGTGTGCTCGATTGCGCACACGGGACGCACCCGCCCGATGAAGGATGACGGACCTCATGTTCAGCTATATCGACAACTATTACACCGCGACCATGCGCGAGGCACCCGTGCGGCCGCCCCTCGCCGGCAAGGTCTGCGTCGACGTGTGCGTCGTGGGCGGTGGCCTGGCGGGGCTGAGCACCGCCTGGGAACTGGTTTCGCGGGGCAAATCGGTGGTGGTGCTGGAGGCGGCGCGGGTGGCCTGGGGCGCTTCCGGGCGCAACGGCGGGTTCGTCCTGCAAGGCTGGTCCGAGGGCCTCTCGGCCATCGAGCAGCGCTGCGGCAAGGACACCGCCGCAGCCTTGTTCAAGCTGTCACTGGAAGGCGTGGACAGCGTGCGCGAGACCATAGAGCGGCATTCACTGCCGGGTTGCGCACCCAGCCGGGGCAAGCTGAGTGTCAGCCGCTTCGACAACGCCGACAGCCTCAAGCGGTTCAGCGAGCGCATGGACCGTGATTTCGGTTTCAACTTGGAGTACCTCGACCGCGACACTCTGCGCACCCTGCTCGACACCGAGCGTTACCACCAGGGGCTGCGTGACACCCACGGTTTCCATTTCCACCCATTGAACTATTGCCTGGGCCTGGCCGACCTGATCGAGCAAAAAGGGGGCGTGATCCATGAGCAGTGCGCCATGCTCCAGGTCGACAGCCGAGCCGGCCGTTCCCAGGTGTCAACGGCTCACGGCAGCGTCGATTGTGTCGATGTGGTGTACTGCTGCGGCGGCTATGGCGGTCCGGAATTCGGTAAATTGCACCGTGCCTTTCTGCCCATCGCCACCTACGTGGTGCTCACCGAGCCGTTGGGTGCGCGCCTGCAACAGGCCGTCCGCACCTCTGAAGCCGTCGGCGATTCCCGGCGGGCCTCGGACTATTACCGTATCGTGGATGGCGATCGGCTGCTGTGGGGCGGCCACATCACCACCCACAATCTGCAGGACGAGCAACGTCTGGCGCAACTGCTCAGCGCCGATATCCTCGATGTCTACCCACAGCTGCAAGGCCTGAAAATCGACAAGGCCTGGTCTGGACTGATGGGCTACGCGCGGCACAAAATGCCCCACATCGGCCCGCTGGGCCCTGGGCTGTGGTCCTGCGCATCGTTCGGCGGGCATGGCATGAACACCGCGCCGGCCGGGGGGAGGGTGATTGCCGAGGCCATCTGCGGCGAATCGGACCGCTACCGTTTGTTCGACCGCTACGGGCTGCAGTGGAACGGGGGCCCATTCGGCCCTCCGGCGGCGCAATTGGTGTATACCGGGTTGAAGATGATGGACAGGTTCCAGGAACGACACGCCGGCGTAGGGCCGCGTTAACTCTTTTACAGGCAAGGTCTACACGGCATGGATGCGCACCTACCCGGCACATTGTTCAACCTCACCGAGAACGATCGGCAATTGCTGGCGTTGCTGCAGGCCAACGCCCGCGAGCCGACCGCGTCACTGGCGCGCAAGCTTGGAGTGTCGCGCTCTTCGGTACAGGAGCGCATCCAGCGGCTGGAGAAAGCCGGCGTCATCACCGGCTACAGCGTGCGTATCGACCACGACCGGATACAGCCCACCATCAACTGCTTCACCATGACCTCTTGCACCAACAAGAGCTACACCGACGTCATGACCACCTTGCGCAAGATCGAGGCAGTGCAGGCCGTATACGCCGTGTCCGGGGAGTCGGACTTCATCATTCACCTGGCCACCGGGACGCTGGGCGAACTCAACGCCGAGCTGACCCGCATCAACATGATCAAGGGCGTGGCGCACACGGCGTCGCATATCGTGATGGAGACCAAGTTCAGTCGTAAATTGAGCGTGTAGGAGGGCAGATGCCCGGTGGCAGGACGCACCAGGCAGGATGGATAACGTAAGCGCCCATTCGCACTTGGCCTTTTTTCACACAGCTAGCTAGTTTTCGGCATTATCAGTGAGCAAAACGATTATTCGTTGTCCCTTTGACACTGTCGACAAACCAAAACCATCGTTCATCAGCTTTGACAATGTTGCATTCCTCGCCATACGCCGAATAGGTCACGCAAATCACATCGCCCGTGATCTTCCAACTCCCTTTAGCTTCAGGCATTCCAGTTATATTGATTTTGGCTGCTCCATCGGCTGTAAGAATCTCGGAAAAAGATCGCCCACTTGACGTTACGCTTTGATGTGAGCGTCCTACGAATTGGCTTGCAACGTCGTCACCGCTGAGTTTTGCAGCGCCGGGCGGCGCCGGCGAGTGCGCGTCCATTGCGGGATTGCTTCCGCTGGTGGCGCAGCCCAGCAATAAAGCAGTGAATGCAGCGGTGCAGATTGTTTTCATGAGTCATTCCTCTCTTCGAAAAAGGTATGAGCCATTTGCAGTGGAGACAACATTATCAACAACGCACTACTGATATGCTCAGAGAATCGGCTGAGCGGATACCCAAACAACTGACTCGCGTTGAGTCTAGCACCCCATGTCGCACCTGCATTTTGGAGGTAGGAGCAGACCAAGAGGCCGTTGGGTAAATCCAACCAGGCCGCATAACTATACTAAATGCTTATTTAGTATAGTTATCGTATTTTAGGCGACGTTCGCGAATAAGTAGGGCTGCTTTCGGTATTAGGGTTACGCTGCCTACGACTATAGATCTTGTAGCTTGCAGACAAGCACTCAAGGGAGTTTTCCAGCCAAACAGTGCCCATCGGGACCCATCGCGGACCTGACAATCAGATGAAGAACGGCACACGCTTACTCGTGCGCGATGCATTTCTACAGCGCGGTCTTCATTCGGCAACTGCCGAGTCACGCCATACAGGCTAACGCAGCTCCGTTGATCGCCAACAGGCACGCTTGTCACCCCAACAAGGCTGATTTTGTGGATGACTACGCGATCATGCCGGTCTGGTGTGGTGGAACGTCGAGCTCTGGATGACGGATCGCGATGCGGTTTGGTTTGGTTTGGTTTGGTTTGGTTTGGTAGTGATCGAGCCAATCATGCTAATGAACGTCGTAGACGTGAACACTAGCGTTTCGGACATTCAGGTCTTCGTCGAGGAATTCGAGCCGAGCACCAGTGAGGAGGAAAAGCTGACGCGGCGCGAGTCCAAGTGCTGAGGTGGCAAGGTTCTGATGTACCTAGCCGAAGGATTACCAGTCCAAGGCTGAATCCCCAGCTCGCAGCACCAACCCTGGCACCCGACTCGCGAAACAGGACGTTACGCATAATGTATATTATGTTAAATTGCGTATTTCTCCTAAGCTGCACTCACCTGTCCAACGTCAAATCGGCGAACTTCGCCTGATCCTGGTGTAGCGCCAACCGCCAGCTGTTGCCAACCGGCAGCAGCTTTGGCGTACAAATCGTAAGCAGACATCGAAGCGAGAGCTCCACTTTCTACGCGAATGCGCTTAGGGACTAACGGTATCGCTGTCCGCTGCGTAATCGACACTGACCTTTAATCAGCTACTTTTTCCCGTGCCTTGAAATAAAGTCAGCCTCATCCATGCGGTTGGCAAACATGCTGACCGCTTCCACGGCATCACTTGCACCGTCTCGGATCTGGACAATCACTTGCCCAGCTTGATCAGCTAGGGTAACGCCTCGGTTGGCACCTTCTTGAGTGGCGTTCATGCTAGCAACTGCCTCGCGCGTCTCCGCGAGAATCTTGCCAATCATCTCCGCGATTTCCTTGGTGGAGCCGCTAGTACGTCCGGCGAGTTGCCTTACCTCATCGGCCACGACTGCAAATCCCCGCCCTTGATCGCCCGCCCGAGCCGCTTCTATAGCCGCATTTAGCGCCAGAAGGTTAGTCTGATCAGCAATACCGCGAATAGTATTAACGATCGCCGTGATCTGCTCCGACCGATCCCCCAGTTGCCCTACTAATTTAGCGGAAGAGCCAATTTTTTCCGCAATCTGGCGCATCTCTCGCGCAGTTTCCTGGATCACAAGCGTGCCCTGCTCAGCGACTTTTTCGGTCTCGGCTGAAATGTGATAGGCTTTTGAAGCTCCGTGCGCGTCCGCTTCTTGCGTCTCTACCTTTGACGTAATGTCGCTCGCGAATTTGACAACTTTGTAGACTTTGCCATCCGTATCGAAAACAGGGTTGTAAGTCGCTTCTAACCAAACGACGTGGCCATTTTTGCCAATTCTTTTGAACTGACCGCCCACAAATTCCCCTCGGTTTAGCTTACGCCAAAACTCAGCGTATTCGGCACTGTTGACCAGAGATGGTTCGCAGAAAGTCCTATGATGTTTGCCGCTAATATCTGCCAACGAATAATTCATGACTTGCAGAAAATTACCATTGGCTACCAACACCTGCCCGGATGGGTCAAATTCACAAATCGCCATGGCGCGATCCACTGCGTTGAGCTTGCTGCGGGTTTCATTTTCCAGAAGGACTTTTTGAGTGACATCCAAAGCGTATTTGACTACTTTGACAACACGGCCTTGGGCGTCGGTCACAGGATTGTAACTTGCCTCCAGCCATACGCTTCTGCCCGACTTGTCAATTCGCACAAAAGTGCCGGATATAAATTTACCTGCACGCAGAGACGCCCAGAGGTCTGCGTACTCAGTGCTACTTAGCATTTCCGAATCGCAGAAATCACGATGCTTTTTACCCGTCAGTTCCTCTGCGTGGTACCCCATAATGGTGAGAAATTTATCGTTAGCGCGGATGATCTTTCCGTCTGGCTCCAGCTCGACAACAGCCATCGATTTTTCCAACGCGCCCATCAATCCTTTGAGTCCCGCTACTTCGGCCTTCATGGCTGCCAGTTCAGTTCTATCTTTACGTCCGAACATAACGTGCCTCTTTTTGGTTCATAGGAAACTCGTTGTTGTGAAGGTATCGGCTTAACACAATAAAGCTGGAGCGACTACTCGCCTGGTCAGACGAACGGTGCGCTATAAGCCGGTAGTAATATTTATCGATTGGCTACGAAGCCGCGACAGATCTTGCGAAATGGATAGCCTAGCCACACCTTGTGGCGATATGAAATCTATCTCGAATCGACAACGTGCTAGTGTTTGGCACCTCGCTCATCATATATTAGATATCCAGCTGCAGTGCACTACGCTCTTGAACACTTAACGTGACTGGAACTGCTTTATTCCATCGGACGTCACGAATCCCATAGCGACTTGCGATGTGTTCAAGAGAGGTCAGATCTACGACTACGCCGACATGTACGCCATGCCGTACCAAAACACTCAGCCATGCCCTTTCCGACCACATCGAATCCCGACTGACTATCAATAGCTTCTTGGTTTCAAAGAACATGTAGTGCACTTCGTAGACTGCGTCCAATCGAGCTGGCTCCTCTTGAGTACCTACTCCAAACAACATGCGTGATGCCATATCTTCCAGCTTTCAGCTCATCCGATAGCATTTTCTCATCGTGCTCGCTGTTTATCAGAACTCTACGCCCGAATTAAACGCTGCCACCGCAAAGCGCGCTCTTCATCCATCACATCGCATTGGACGAGAATTACTGTCTCGCGGGCATCGAAATTAATAGCCAGCCAATATAATCTTAATCTCTGCAGTTACCGAAAATACTCACTACAGCGTTAATTTTGACTTGAACATCAATACATTTGCTTTAGCTTTCGGCACCTTTATTGAGCTGCAATGAACGCCCTCTGCAAAGAGATTAATCTTTATACCCTTGAAGATACGTCTATATTTCTCTAATTCAAGCTTCGCAGCGGTCTCTTGAAAATCACTCTCCTCACCCGCTCTATTGAGCAAAACGCTGAGCATCGTCTCGGTGGATACAGCTATGCAGATCAGACCATTTATGAATTCTAGAAGTTTACACCTAAGTAAAACTAAGTTTTCTATGTTGAGGTCTACGAGGACGGAATAGGAGGCACTGTCTGTTCGGTAAATATCCGCGGGTATTTTGTGCACAGGGGCCGGCCTACCTATATTCTGCTTAAGAGCCCCGGCGAGATCATGAGTAGCCGCATCCAAAATGAGGTTGTATCGAGCGGCAATTGCTTGTAACGATTCTAGATCCTCAACACACTGTTTTAGCATTGGGGTGCTTAGCTTTCCCATGGAGTCTCCGCTTTTGAGATGCCTACTCGGGATTGGGTTCTTACCAGAACGTGACCCTATCTGTTAACAGACTGCAACCCGAAGGAGCAGCCTCTACACTGAATGATCCAACATTGGATCAATCGGCCAGCCAAGTCTCGACTTCACGGCGAAACTCGCTTTTCCATATCTTGAGCAGCTATGGTTTCCACCCTTTTTTGACAACCTCATCAGATGCGGGATGCCTGTGACCCTTGGTTTTCCTAGGCTTACGCGTTTTTCCGAAGTTGCACCGGAAAAGTCGCGGTTAGGTTATTAAACTAGCCATCCGCGGATAACTAGGCACACGTTTGCAATATTAGCCATTGCGCTATAGACGCCAACGTCACAGCTACCGGTATTGAATACGCTTGCCCACTTGCTGTGTCCGATTGACTAATCAGCACAACCATTGGCGATAGCGGGTACTTTGCCCGACAAGCGCTAGATGATGCAAGGAACCAAAAGAAACATTTTTGGGTCAAATTTCAAAGCCGCCTAATCGGCTCTATACTGTATGCTAGCCCACAATCAAATATTAATTCTGACCCCAAACGATTTCTCAAGACCATGAATAAAAATGACGTGATGAGTTACGTGGATGATGTCAGGTGTAAAATTGTGAGCGGCGACATTAATAAAGCCATCCTTATGCATTTCGACCTAATGATGACCACCTATCAGCAAAAACCCTTGTTTTATAAGCACATCTTAAAACACGATAGATTTATGGTTGCCGTGACTTTGCTAAGCTTTAGCTTCAAGAACCCGAAGATGCCGCTTTCAAGGGTCAAAGAATTCTGCCGAGATCGTGATTACATGTCGGGCAACAGTCTAGACTCTTTGTTCTCACTGTTTGAGATTACCGGCTTCATGGACGTTATTGCAGACGAGGAAGATGGACGACAGCGACTGTATAAACCTACAGCAGCAGCGTTAAGCACAGCGAAGAATTTAATCAACGCTTATACGAAGCCGTCCGAGGGGATGATACCCAACGAAGATAGACTCAATCGAGTAACGTTACCGCATGACCTCGTACCGCATTATTACAAAGGTTTTGCTAAAGTACTTGATGCCAATATAATGCTCGGTCAGCAGCGAACTGACGAGATATGGATTATGAACAAGGACGGCGGCCATTTGCCAATGCTCGCCCTATATGTCGACAACCTAAGGAATTCCTGTTCAAAAGCAGATCAGAAAGTTTCAACTTACAGCGATCTGTCTTCTCGACTTGGCGTATCACACACCCACATTATAAGAATAATAAAGGAAGGCGAATCGCGTGGATATTTCAAATGCAACAAACACCAAGTCCAGCTGCAACCTGAGTTTACAGAATTAGTGCACAGAGTGATGGCGAGCCATTTCGCGATCGCAAGGGTCAGCCTAGAATTAGGCATAGCGTGCTCGGATAGCTCAACCTAATATACTGCGGACCATCGAGCACTTTGAGGTGACTTGGGTCGGCTACCTGCCCACCACTGGCGGTGGCATCGTTTGCTAATTGGCCCAGTGCGCTAATAAGCACGCGATCAGCACGCAAGCAGCGGTTGCCGGCACTGAACCAGTGGCACAGTATCCAAGGCTCTCAAGATCCAACCAAAACGCCCAACGTGCGCCAGATGATCATGGGATATCAAGGGGGCTGATGAGTTATGTGGGCTGGAAGAACAGGAAGTCTGCTCCTTGGTACGGAGACGCCACTACGTCTTTTGGAGGGATAGCGTTACGTGATGCCCTAGCTCAGGGGAGCGGCTGACCAGCAGGGTTTGCATCCTTGAGGGGTACCCTGCCAATCATTCAGCTCGGGCTGGGTTGGTTGCATTCTAGGTCGCGGGCCCACTCACGTACTGCCTCGGCGAACATTCGCAGTGCCATCGGCGGGTGCCGGTTTGCAGGGTAATACAGGCAGGCTCCTGGATAGCACGGCCCCCAATCTGGCAAAAGATGCACCAAACTACCTGCTTGCAGATGCTCCCCAACTTGATGCTCGGGCAGCCAAGCGATGCCAATGCCTGCTAGTGCAGCCTCAGTCATCAGGTTGATGTTATCCATCGTCATTGGCCCATTGACATCAATGCTGGCCGTTCTGCCCAGATGACCTAGATCCCAGCGAAACAAGGTGCCGCTTGTAAACCGAAAACGGATGCAGCGATGATCCTTAAGGTCATGCGGCGCAAGGGGCGCAGGGTGACGGCTTAGATATTCAGGCGATGCTACAGCGGCAAAGCGAACGTCCGGGCCAAAGCGGATAGCTATCATGTCGCGAGGAACATCATCGAACAGCCGGATACCAGCATCGAACCCATCAGCGACGATATCGACCAGCCTGCTATCGACAATGCATTCGATGTGGATCTGTGGGTTATCACGCAAAAAACCAGGCATTACGTGGCGTATCAAAAGCCTGAACGAGGACTCCGTAGCGCTAATTCGTATCAACCCTGAAGGGGTGTTTCGTTCTGAGGTCACGTCGTTTACGGCGCATTCTAGATCACCCAAAAGAGGTTGAACACGATTAAATAATTGCTTTCCCGCCTCAGTCAGGGCTACCGAACGGGTCGTGCGGTTGAACAATCGCAGCTCCAACCGGGACTCAAGGCCTCGCATGGAGTGACTAAGCGCCGAAGCCGACACACCAAGAATCTTGGCGGCACCGCTGAAGCTGCGTCGTTCAGCGATGGCTACAAAGGCAGTCAGCTCAGGAAGTGCAGCCCGAATCATTTGTGAATCCCCTTCAAGTGCGCATGAAACAATGTGACAATTGTTGAGATAGGTACAAGAATCCGTAGTGTATCTATCAGTCACTCGCTTGCGAAGAAGAAGAAACATGCAGAAACTCCATTTAGGCAAAAGACCGTTTGAAAGTCTGGGGCTGGGGCCCGGGCTGCACGTGCATGAGCTTTGGCTAAAGCCTAGCTTCAAACTCCGAGAGGATGATAAAGCAGATACGCGCAATGCATGATCAACGCACCACTCTGTTTTGCCCCGGCAGAAGCATAAGGCCCATTCGTAAATGAAAAATTGCTAGGTTCCGCATTGGCACCGATCAGAGGCAAGGTCGTCATCGCCACCAGATTCGGCTTCAAAATCGACCTGGTTACGGAAAAACGACGCGGTGGTACTAACAATCGTCCCGCGCATATCAGGGCTATCGTGCAGGTTGATTGATCGTCTCAGGCGGCCAGGGAAATGGCCGGGCATTACCGCGATTTAGGACGCTGTTCTCATGATTCACCTGCACGCCTGCACACGTATAACTGCTACGTTTCACGCCACCCCATGCGTCGGTATAGGCTTAGGTGGTCGAGGTGCAATTTAATCACTCATACCGAACCGACACTTGTTTCTTGACGCCAACGGTAGGTAGGTGAACTCGCTGCAAAGTTTCAGTGCGATGCCCTGCTGTGGTAAACATCTGCGCCCCGGGCAGCAAAGGTAGCCCAGCTATGACTGTGATCTTACTAATAAAGCTGATTAGTGGGTATAATCCAAACCACCTCATGAACTGGACTCACCAATGCTTCGGGAAAATGCCAACGACCTGATTGCCTTTCTTGCGGTAGCCCGAGAACGTAGTTTCACCAAGGCGGCCGCTAAATTAGGCGTCTCACAATCTGCCCTAAGTCACACAGTCAGGGCGTTGGAGGCACGATTAGGATTGCGCCTGTTGATACGCACCACCCGCAGTGTATCGCCCACCGAAGCAGGCGAACGCTTGCTAAATAGAGTCGGCCCTCATTTCGAAGGAATCGAGCAAGAATTGGTGCTGCTCAGCGATCTGAGAGATACCCCCACTGGCAAAATCCGTATCAATGCCATGGAGTTTTCACTGGATTTGATACTGCGCCCCGCACTTAAGAAATTCTTATCTGAGTATCCGAATATCTCGGTCGAGGTTTGCTGCGACTACAACTTCGTAGACATCGCAGCGCAGGGATTTGATGCAGGCATCAGGCTCGGCGAAGACGTCGCTGAGGGTATGATTGCCACTCGGATTGGCCCGGATATCAGCATATCGGTAGTAGGGTCTCCTACCTATTTCACCAATCGTGAGTTACCGCATACGCCTCGCGATCTTGTACAGCATCAGTGTAATAATCTGCGCTTACCCACAAATGGTGGCCTGTACGCTTGGGAATTCGAAAAAGACGACGAGGTTCTCAATGTTCGTGTTTCAGGACAAATCACCTACAATAGTGTTTATCATTTACTGGACGCGGCACTGGACGGCTTTGGGCTGAGTTACGTGCCAACTGACCTCGTGGCCACTCACATTGCGAACGGTCGATTGATTAGCGTGCTCGATGACTGGAGCCGCAAATTTTCGGGTTTTCACCTTTACTATCCAAACCGACGCCAGCCATCTTCGGCATTTGCGCTCTTGGTAGACGCATTGCGCTACCGCGGCTAGTGATGTGCGTTATCGCTTTGTGATCGGGCATCATTGCCAGCCCCCCCCAGCCAGACTGACCCAAGCTCAGACCGCCGCGGCGGCCACCATTCTGGCGTTTTACGTGGGTTGGCCGAAAGTGATCGTTGCTATCCCTGTACCTAAGGAAGTCTTTGCTTCACCTAAGCACCGCTGATACGCCTGCTAGAGCGCGTGACGCTGTATACCGTTGGAGACTCGGAGGATATCAGCCATGACTGCCAAGGCGATTTCCGCTGGGGTCTTGCTACCTAATTGCAAGCCGATGGGCGCGTGGATCCTTTGCATACTGGCTTCATCAATGCCGCCAATCCTCGCCAGACGTTCAAATCGCTTGTTGCTGGTGCGCTGCGACCCCATGGCGCCGATGTAGAACGCCTGAGTGCGTACCGCTTCAAGCAGCGTGAGGTCGTCAAGGCGCGGATCATGTGTCAGCGCCACGACCGCGGTTGATGCATGGCAACCACCGTTGGCGATGTAGACCGCTGGCAGCACCTCATGGACCGCAACGCCCTGAAGGGTAAATGCACCCAATATTTCTTCCCTGGGCTCGCACAGGATCACCTCGTAACCCAATGCCAAGGCAAAGCTGGCGCAGTACTCTGCGACAGGCGAAAGCCCAGCCAGCAGCAAGCGCTGCACTGCGCCAATACGGATCGTGACCTGTTCTACTCCAACGTTGACTCTTGCTGTATCCATGCGACCAGAGTCAATGTCGCGGCGCTCAGTACCCAACAGCACTCGACGCGTGATCAGCCCTGCCCCGGCGAACGCCGCCTCGACGGCGGCAAGATGCGTGTCAGTTTCATCGTCCGGCGAAAAGTATTCGACAAGCACATCCAGAATGCCGCCGCATGGCAAGGCCAGGGTGGGCGCCAACCCTCCTTCGCCATAACGAACAACCTGGCTCACTGGGTTGAAGAAGTCGCCGCTGACGCGGTCGAGAAAATCATCCTCAACACAACCGCCAGACAGCGACCCGCGATGTTCACCGGAGCTCAGACAGACAAGCATCGCCCCAGGCCCACGCGGAGCCGAGCCGTAAGTAGCCAGCACAGTGCTAAGCCACACTGGCTTGCCCTGTGCGACCCATGCTCGGGCCTGCTGGATGACCTGCAGATCAAGCTGTTTCATGGCATCTATCCTTAACCGTCATCTACTTTTCCTTAGTGATCGGCAAGCTGCGAATGCGTTTCCCTGTGGCGTGGTGAACCGCATTCGCAATCGCTGCTGCCAGACCGATTTCACCGATATCCTGCTGACCGCATTGCACCATCCAGCCCGCACCAATCTCCGCGATGCGCAAAGGCTCGGCCGCTGCACTACCACCAGAGCCACCTCCGGCTCCAAAATCCAGGCCTGGGACAGCTGCAAAGGCAGTCATTGCGACCAAGGGGGTGCGTCTTGTCATCGCCATGTGGATCTTATCCACTTTAATGAATGCTCATGCTCGCAGATCAAACTCTGCGAACAAGAGGATATTCGTAAATGCCTTGATGAGCGGATTTCACAAACGCGCTAGTTCGCAGCGGTGGCGTCTGTCACCGCGATTCGCATCTGGTCACCCGAACTAAGTCCGTCGGGTCAACAAGGTCAGCCAACGGTTTAGATCTATGCCGTGTAGCAACTGCCCATTAATCGCTAAGAACGACGACCGACTGAGATGCAAGGCTTGCAAAGCAAAGGCTTGCGCCAGCCCCGATGAGATAATTAATCATCTGCAGCATAGGTGGACTTTTAAACGAGTCAGTCATCTGAGATTCACTTTCCCAATAGCCGGTGAGCCACCAAAGGTCGGACTCTTGCGTGCTTCGGGTCAGCGTGTAATCACGACACCCTGAAGCGTCTTGAAGACCTGCGACGTAAATCTGAGCGGTTTCTGCGAAACTCGAATTAGGTGCTTCGATGAGACGTATTTCCATGGTATTGATACATTCGATAGCCATTGGCTGATCCTGCTTGGTTGGCTCCACGCGAATCTAACGTCGACCCGACAACGCGACTATATCGCTAAGCCAACATATGCATATGAGCCGAACTCATGAATAGGACTAAGCTCTTAGAGTACGGGCCATTGGCGCTAGAGTCCCTGGTGTACGGATACAATTTGAAATCATTGCCAGCCGCCTGTCGTTGCTCGGTGAGCAGCCTTTAATGCCTTGCCACTTGATGCTGCCAACGTCTTAGTAAAAGTGAAATCCTGTGAGCGGTAGACACCAGGTTTGCGTCGCTCGAATCCAGACTGGGAGCGGATTCATGAGCAGAAGAGATAAGTGTTATGCCACATAAACACTTCTAAGGCCCGACCAGTTTGATTAGAATGATTTCTATTGATTTGTCTGTGCACAGTCTTACCAAGATTGCGCATCATTACTGAGCCCTGTTTAGTATTTCATGCTGGATGACCTGGTCACTCCCTAGAGCGCTAGGTATGAGTAGGAATATGAACGTCCTGGGGTAAAAACAATCCCGGCAAAGATGAATTCATTTAATCCATATAAGGAGACGCAAGTGGAAATCCGAAGAATTGGAAGTAGTGGGCTGGAAGTGTCGGCAATCGGCCTTGGCTGCATGGGACTGACTTTTGGGTACGGCCAAACCACTAATAAATCAGATGCAGTAAAGCTCATCCGCGCAGCTGTCGAGCAGGGCGTGACGCTATTCGACTCTGCCGAAGCCTATGGCCAAGCAAATGAGGAGATCGTTGGCGAAGCACTTCAGCCTTTTCGTGACCGTGTCGTTATCGCAACCAAATTTGGCTTCAAAGACGGAGTTGCTGGAGGTGGGTTGGACAGCAGACCTGAGCGCATTCGTTTAGTGGCAGAGAAGTCGCTCAAGCAATTGAAAACTGACCGCATTGACCTTTTCTATCAACATCGCGTGGATCCTAACGTACCAATTGAAGAGGTAGCCGGTGCCGTTCGTGACCTCATAAAAGAAGGCAAAGTCAAGTATTTTGGCATGTGCGAGGCCGGTGTGGATGCCATACGCCGCGCTCATGCTGTGCAACCGCTGTCTGCGCTTCAAAGCGAATACTCGATGTTTACCCGCGATCCGGAGGACGCGATCCTGCCCTTACTAGAGGAACTGGGCATCGGGTTCATCCCTTTCAGCCCGCTAGGCAAAGGATTTTTAACTGGGAAAATTGATGCTGGCACCACGTTTGGTGAAGGCGACGTACGCAGGAAGCTCCCGCGTTTTGCTGACGGCGCACGAGAAGCCAATCACAATTTGGTAAGTTTGATTGGTGAAATCGCCAAGCGAAAAGAGGCTACCCCGTCACAGGTTGCGTTGGCTTGGTTGCTCGCACAAAAGCCTTGGATAGCACCTATTCCAGGAACAACGAAATTGCATCGACTAGAAGAGAATATCGGCGGTGCCTCTTTAATCCTAAATCGAGCTGACATGGATGAACTCAATTCGGTTCTGGCCAACGTTCCGGTTCAGGGCGAACGCTACAACGTAGAAATGATGAAGTCCATTAATCGCTGAGCTTCAACTAGCGGCTGCGCGCCCTCCTCCCAAGCTAGCTGGAGAAAATCCTGGCGCGGGGCAAGATTCATTTGGTTTGAAGCAGATCAACAGGCTTCAGAACTCGTGCCCCGCGGCGATTCATGAATACCACACACAAGGCCATGTCGTTATTTGGCCAAGTCAAAGACGTCTGAAGTGGGTCATCCTAGAGATCGTGATTTCAAGCACCGTAGACGCCACTCACCTCTGCAGAGTGGCCTTTCCAATAGCGCAGGATGAGCTCAATGACCGACCATGACCTGATGTCGATCACACGACGCAAGTTTCTAATCATCGGCAGCGTAACCGCTGCCGCAATCGCCCTCCCCCCCTTCATTTCGCTCAAGGCCTTCGCGGCCAATAATAACCGTACCGTAACTGCTGACGTATCGTTGTTAGTCAACGGTACCCAGCATCAGCTGAACATGGATACTCGCACTTCTCTGCTCGACGCGCTGAGGGAACACCTCATGCTGACGGGCACCAAGAAGGGGTGTGACCATGGCCAATGCGGTGCCTGCACTGTTCTCGTAGACGGCCGACGCGTCAATTCATGCCTGAGCTTGGCGGTCATGCATGAGGGCTCCAAAGTCACCACCGTAGAGGGTCTCGGTTCACCAGAAAGTCTTCACCCTATGCAGGCGGCTTTTATCAAACATGACGGTTACCAATGCGGGTATTGCACCCCAGGCCAGATTTGCTCTGCGGTCGCTGTCCTCGATGAAATCCGTAGCGGCGTACCGAGCCACGTGACAGCGAACCTGATGGAAACGCCACAACTGATCGCGCGTGAGTTCCAGGAGCGCATGAGCGGCAACATCTGCCGCTGCGGTGCCTATTCCAACATCATCGAAGCCATGACAGAAGTTGCGGAGATGCCTGCATGATGCCTTTCAATTATGTACGCGCGCAGTCGCCAGCTCACGCTGCTGCCCAAGCTGCCAATACAAGTGGCGCCATGTTCATTGCAGGAGGCACTAACCTGCTAGATCTGATGAAGTTGGAGATTGAGACGCCATTTAGTCTTATTGATCTCAGTGGGCTGAGCCTGGATCGAATCGAGCCCACGCCAGAGGGCGGATTAAAGATTGGAGCGTTGGTTAGAAACACCGAATTAGCCACCGATCCACGAGTTCGAAAGGACTACGGCGTGCTGTCGAGAGCTTTGCTGGCCGGCGCTTCGGGGCAGCTTCGCAACATGGCAACGACCGCTGGCAACCTGCTCCAACGTACACGCTGCCCCTATTTCTACGACACCAATCAAGCCTGCAACAAACGAAAGCCTGGCAGCGGTTGTTCCGCTATTGGCGGGGTGACGCGTCAGTTGGGCATCATCGGCGTCAGCCAGGCCTGTATTGCTACTCACCCTAGCGATATGGCCGTAGCGATGCGTTTGCTGGACGCCAAAGTGGAGACCGTTCGCCCTGACGGTACGACCCGAACCATCGCTATTGCAGACCTCCATCGCCTTCCCGGAAACACACCGAATATCGAAACGACTCTTTCCCCCGGTGAGCTTATTACCGCGGTCACACTGCCAACACCGCTGGGAGGCAGCCATATTTATCAGAAGGTGCGTGACCGAGCGTCCTACGCCTTCGCATTGGTTTCGGTTGCTGCGGTGATACAAAAAGACGGTAGCGGACGAGTCGCTCTTGGCGGCGTAGCTCATAAACCTTGGCGTTTAGAAAGCGCAGAATCGCTTATGGCCAAGGGCGCAAGCGCGGTGACTGAAGTACTACTGTCCGGCGCTACACCGACTCACGAAAACGCATTCAAAATCACGCTGGTCGAGCGCACGCTGGCCTCGGTGATGGCACAGGCGAGGGAACAAGCATGAAGTTTGATACCCCAGCAGGCACCAACCCGATCGACCAACTGAAGGTCATTGGCAAGCCAACTGACAGGATTGACGGCCCCCTCAAGACAACCGGTCGTGCGCCCTACGCGTACGAATATCATCAGGCTGTACCCAATCAGGCCTATGGCGTCGTGGTTGGATCCGCAATCGCCAAGGGCCGGATCTCGTCCATGTCTGTGGGTGACGCAGAATCCGCGCCGGGGGTTATTTGCGTAGTCACTGCAGCTAATGCCGGGAAGCTCGGCAAAGGGCAATACAATACGGCAGTCCTGCTTGGCGGCCCGGACATTCAGCACTATCACCAAGCCGTTGCGTTGGTGGTTGCCGAAACGTTCGAGCAAGCCCGCGCAGCGGCCCAGTTGGTGAGGATTGATTACGCTCGTACCAACGGCGTGTTCGACCTCGCTGGCTCATACCGCTCAGGGGTGGAAGAGAAAGAACAGATGCCAGATGTGGTACATGGCGATTTCGAAGGCGCATTTGCCGCGGCAGCCGTTCAGCTGGACGAGACCTATACAACCCCGGATCAATCCCACGCTATGATGGAGCCATTCTCCTCCATGGCATCGTGGAAAGGCGACGAGCTCACCATTTGGACGTCCAATCAAATGATTGATTGGGCTGTCAGCGACGTGGCGACAACGCTCGGTGTTCCAAAGAATAAAGTACGTTTGATTTCGCCGTATGTAGGCGGAGGTTTTGGCGGCAAGCTTTTTGTAAGATCAGATGCAGTGCTTGCAGCGCTTGGCTCACTTATAGCTGGCAGACCGGTAAAGGTCGCCCTGCAAAGACCGTTGATCATCAACAACACTACGCATCGCCCAGCCACGATCCAACGTATACGCATCGGTGCTGGCCGCGACGGAAGGATTTCGGCAATTGCTCACGAAGGCTGGTCAGGTAATCTGCCTGACGGTAGGGTCGAGCGCGCTGCGCAGCCAAGCAAACTTCTATATGCAAGTGAAAACCGACTTGTATCGATGCGCTTGTCCACTCTCGACCTTCCTGAAGGCAACGCCATGCGTGCCCCAGGTGAAGCGCCTGGTCTTATGGCTCTGGAAATCGCAATGGACGAAATGGCGGAAAAACTGGCCATGGATCCCGTGGAGTTTCGTATCGCCAACGACACACAAGTTGATCCCACTGACCCTCGGCGGCCGTTTTCCCAACGTCACTTGGTCGAATGCCTGCGCACCGGAGCCGAGCGCTTTGGCTGGAACAAACGTCATTCAACGCCGGGCTCCCTGCGTGAGGGCCGTTGGCTGATCGGTATGGGGGTGGGCGTCGCATTCCGAAACAACAACCTGGTGAAGTCCGGGGCCAGGGTCAGACTTAATGGTCAGGGCATCGTCACAGTTGAAACGGACATGACGGACATTGGCACTGGAAGCTATACGATCATTGGTCAAACCGCCGCAGAGATGCTTGGCATTTCTTTGGACAAAGTTGTTGTGCGGCTGGGGGATTCCGCCTTTCCCGTATCAGCGGGCTCAGGCGGTCAGTTCGGTGCCAACTGCTCTACGGCAGGTGTGTACGCGGCGTGTATGAAATTACGTGAGGCGGTTGCTCAACGGTTGGGGTTGAGCAACGAGGATGCCGTTTTCAGCGATGGCTCAGTCCACTCGAACGGAAAAAGCATTCCATTGCGCGATGCCGCTCGTGGCGGAGAATTGGTGGCGGAGGACACTATCGAGTTTGCTGAGCTGAGCAAAAAGTATCAGCAGTCCACTTTTGGGGCTCACTTCGTTGAGGTAGCAGTTGATATTGCAACCGGTGAAACGCGCGTGCGTCGTATGCTCGCTGTCTGCGCTGCCGGGAGGATACTCAATCCAAAGTCAGCGCGCAGCCAAGTAATCGGCGCAATGACCATGGGTGTTGGGGCGGCCCTAATGGAAGAGCTCGCTGTAGACAAGCGGCTGGGCTTTTTTGTGAACCACGACCTTGCTGGGTACGAAGTCCCTGTTCATGCCGACATTCCTCACCAAGAGGTGATCTTCCTGGATGAGACCGATCCGGTCTCATCACCGATGAAAGCTAAAGGCGTTGGGGAGTTAGGTCTATGCGGCGTCAGCGCGGCGATAGCCAACGCGATCTACAACGCTAGCGGCGTAAGGCTGCGCGACTACCCAATGACTCTCGACAAAATAGTGGGCTCATTACCAAAAATGGCGTAGGTCGCCTACGAAAAGGCCCGCTCCCGACGGGGGCGGCAGAGATGTGAAACTTGTCTTCAGCAACAGACCTGCAGCAGCGAGCTCCTGAGGATTACGTAATGGGTGTTTTTGATTGGAAACATTGGATTGTAATACTGATCGTTGTGGTACTGGTGTTTGGCACCAAAAAACTTAAAGGCTTAGGCTCTGACGTGGGCGAATCGATCAAGGGATTCCGCGAAGCCATGAGTGATGACGAGACCGACTCTAAAACGCGTACTAAACATCGATGCCGACGCGTTCGGAAGGCTCGAAACTGGCCTTCCGATTTAATTAGTGTTTTGAATTTCTGAAAAGGCAGCCAGCACCGACGCCCCGGGCTCCTCAGAAAAGTTGGGCGACCACTTCGCGGCCAGGCTGATGATCGATGTGGTTACAGCACCCGCCAGCTCCATCTGGCGCAATACAGCAGACTCCGTGCGCGAGGAGGCGCTGCTAATGACGTCCACCGGGATATGCACTGTGTATCCCCCATCAATAGCCCCCAATGCTGACTCCAACACAGCGACCTCGCTCGCAAATCCGCAAATGATGAGCGTACTGCGCTTATTGTTGGCCAAGTTCGCAACCATCGCCTTGTCGGTGAAGCTTGGAGCTAGCAGGCGTTGGGAAGTGTTATGCGCATTGGAGTAGGCCCGCAGCTCCGGTATGAGTTCGCCGGGCTTCCCTTTAACGGGAACAAGCGAAAAAGTCATCGGAATGTGCAGCAGCTGTGCGATTTTTGCCAGGACGCCCGCGTTGGTTCGCAGGGCTGTTGGCGCGACTGACCGGCTTCCTTGCGTCAGTGCGTCTTGTAGATCAACAAATAGAATTTGCACCTCCTCAATCCGAGCCTCAAACCGGCTCATTGATGGACTAGTTTGACCAGTCGCCCCCAATGCGCCGGTGTTCTTAAGGTTATTGGGCTGGGCCATTGCGCGACTTGAGAAACCCGGTATCAAGGAAGCACCGAGCAATGCAGCGGTTATCTTGAGCAGCGATCGCCTTTCGCTGAGCTGGCCACCGAGGGCCTCTTTAGATCGATCAACATTGTTGCCGTGTGCATCACTCATCTACCAGACTCCGCACTGCCGGCTGCAACTTCAGCCGGGGTTTAGGTAAGTATTTGCCTGCGCTGCCAACTGAGCGTGTGGCTCACTCAGTTCATGTAGCGCAGGGTTCGCGCATCATCGAGGCAGTGCGTAGGCCACCACGTAATCCCCCTTTGAAGTCGTGGCAGAGTTTCCGCCCGCGCTGATAACCAGAAATTGCCTGCCGCTTTTCGGAGAGATGTAAGTCATCGGCGTTGCTTCCGCGCCAACAGGCAGGCGCCCTTTCCACAACTCCTTGCCGGTGCGCACGTCAAACGCGCGGATATAAAAGTCTTGCGACGCTGCAATGAACACCAGACCTGTAGAGGTTGTTATCGGCCCTCCACGTGTGGGCATGCCGATAGGCATGGGCAAGTGTGTGGCGATCCCCAGAGGACCAGTGTCTTCAGTTGTTCCTAGCGGCGTTGACCAAGCGACTTTGCGCGTTGCCAAATCGATAGCGCTGATTGTCCCATAGGGTGGCTCCTGGCAAGGAATGCCCAAGGGCGACAGGAAACGCCCCATCTCGATACCCCAGGGCGTGCCTGCCTGTGGAGCGTTACCCTCGTGGCCACCATTTTTTACGCTTGCTTCGTCGTAGGCTTTGCGGGGGATCATGCGATTCCAGATGGCAACCCGAGTGTCATTCACAATCAGATAGCCGAGGTTCTCAGCGATTGAAACCGAACCCCAATTCATACCACCCAGCCAGCTCGGGTATTGAATCGTCAGGCGCTCACTGGGCGGCGTGAACTCGCCCTCATAGCGTGCTTTACGAAACTCGATTCGGCAGATGAGTTGATCTATCGGCGTAAGGCCCCACATGCGCTTTTCACTGAGCGGCTCAGTGCCGATTGCTGGCATGCCTACTGAATAGGGCTGGGTCGGTGAACTGCGATCATCCGGTACACCCCCCTGAGGAACAGGGCGCTCCTCAACGCTGGCTATCGGAGTACCGGTGCGCCGGTCAAGCATGAAGATCTGCCCGCGCTTGGTCGTCTGGATCAACGCCGGCACCATAGCTCCATGGCCGTCCGGAACATCATAAAGGGCTGGCTGGGAGGGCACGTCATAGTCCCATAGATCGTGATGCACGGTCTGAAAGTGCCAGCGCTCACGGCCTGTAGCGATGTCAAGTGCGACGATGGACGACGAATACTGGTCATCGGCGGGAGATCTATGGCCGCCCCAGAAATCAGGCGTCGCGTTCCCCGTTGGCAGATAGATCAACCCCAACTCATCGTCAAACGCTGGTATCGACCACACGTTCGGAGTACCTGCCGTATAGCTCTGCCCTTCTGGAGGCTCGCGGGTAATTGCGGGGTTACCCAAGTCCCATGCCCAGACCAACGCACCGGATCGAACATCGAAAGCACGCACGACACCGGACGGCTCGCCCGTTTTCTGGTTGTCCCACACAAGCCCACCGACTACGACCAGGTCTCGGACAACGGTGGGTGCTGCGGTCGGAAAATAGAGCTCCTTGTCCGGGCTCCCCATGCCAATCCGCAAGCTGACGCTGCCATTGTCACCAAAACCTTTACAGGCTTCACCCGTTTGAGAGTCCACCGCGATTAAGCGGGCATCCACCGTGGTGGCGATGATCCGACGCGCGCAAGCTGCCACAGGCACTTGGGTGTCCGTCGCTGCTGCATCAGCGGTGTCCTCGTGATAACCCACACCACGACAGCGTGGGTACACGTTGTTGGCCTCAACCTTGGGATCATGGCGCCAGATCTCCTTCCCCGTCTCATCATCGAGGGCGAATAACTGGCTGGACTGAGTGCAGCCGTACAGCATGCCGTTGACGTGCAATGGCGTCACGACATGGGCCTCTTTAGCCCCCTTAGGAATCTCGCCCGTTCGGTATGTCCAGGCAACCTTGAGGTCAGCGACGTTCAGCGGGTTGAGCGTATCCAAAACAGCGTGCCGGGTGCCGGAAGGTGTACGCCCAAAGTGCCGCCAGTCGGCGGCAGGTTCGACGGTGCCAACCGCTTTACCGGGGACTGGACTCGGTGCAGCGTCAGCAGTCTGAATAGGCTGCGGCTGCAGTGCTGCATAGAATGTTCCCGCGAGCGCGACAGCAACAACAAACGCGCCAGCGTATGAAAGCCTGTCCACAAAAGGCGTGCCACCAGAAAGTAGCTTCGGTGTGCCTAGCAGTATCAGGAAAGCCAAGGCAGCTAGCGCCATCAACCTTGAAAACAGCGGCCAAAATGCGAAACCTACGTCCCATACCGACCATGCTATAGACGCAACGAACACGGCAAGATAAAGAGACGCTCCTGACAGACGCCCACGTAAAAGAAGTCCCCCGGATGCGGTCATTCCCAAGCCTGCCACGGCAAAGTACCAGGAGCCTCCCAACGTAATCAGATAGATGCCAGCAATGAGCATGAACACCCCTGGGAGCAAGGTAATTACGCCCAGTGCGATAAGCAGTGCACGGGGTGTCCTGGACAGCTTCATTTCTGGCATAGATCATTTCCTTGATACTGGGGAGAGCGTTGGCACTCGTGGCATTGAATTGCTACAAGTGGGCGTGGCGAAGCTCGGAGGTCAACGCATGATGAAACCGCCGTCCACAGAAATGGATTGCCCGTTCACATAGCTTGAGGAAACGCTGCTCAACCATCGCAGCAGAGGCCAATAGCCTTATGGCCGGCGGCAACAAGCGCTTCAGCTTTGGCCTGTGCGGCTTCGCCATTGACGTCTACAACGGCAACAGCCGCTCCCGCCTCAGCGAACGCGTTGGCAGTTGCCCAACCAATTCCAGAGGCAGCACCTGTGACCAGTGCAACTTGGTTTTCAAATGAAAAACTCATCGAAGATCCTCAACTTTAAAGGTGATCAGATACAGGACGTGCCCACAGCACGCAGGCTGCGGCGAGCAGACAGCCAAAGCCACACATGCCCACGACCGAGCCCATGGGCCAGGGAGTGCCATCGGCAAACCGTGCCACCAGTGCTGAGCCCAAAATGCCGGCTCCGTACTGCATAGCGCCGGCGAGTGCTGATGCAGTGCCAGAAAACTGGGGAAGGCAGTTCAGTGCCCCCGTAATGGCGTTGGCGAGAACAAAGCCTGTGGCGGTGACGAACACGAAACAGCCACAGATGAGCAGCGGCAGTCCGCCCCAATCGGCCCAGGTGGTGAATGCGATCAAGGCTCCGGAACTGGCCGAGATGATCCCGCCCACAAACAGCACTGCGTCGGCGTCATAGCGATTGAGCAATCGAGCATTGAGTTGATTGGTGACCATAAGCCCAACGATGCCGGCGCCGAACAGCGCGCCGTACCACTGCGGATCAACATGGTGGTAAGCGATGTACGCAAAGGGCGAGCCCGCGATGTAGGCGAAAGTACCCGCGTAGAAAAACCCGCCAGTGGCAACGTAGGCCAGAAACCTGGGCGTGCGCAGCAGCAATCCATAGCGCTGGATGATGGTTTGTAGCGAAGTGTGGCTGCGCCGGGTGGCGGGTAAGGTTTCGGGTAAAAGTACCAGGCTAGCTAGCGTGGCCACCCCCAGCACTACCAGTGTCCAGAAGATGGCTTGCCAGGAAAACAGCTGCAAAATCTGCCCGCCGACCGTAGGGCCCGCCAGTGGCGCGACCGCCATGATGGTCATCAAAGTGGACATTTTCTGGCCGGCTTGGCGGCCTTCATAAAGGTCACGCACCATGGCGCGGGCAAGAACCACGTTGGCGCAAGCTCCCAATGCCTGCACCACACGCCAGACGACCAGGGTGGTGCCATCACCGGCCAGCGCACAGCCGGCGGATCCGGCGATGAAGAGCAAGCAGCCAAGCGCTACAGGCAGCCTTCGGCCATAGCGGTCACTGAACGGCCCCCAGAACAGTTGCCCTGCGCTGAACCCAGCCAGGTAGCCGCTCACGGTCAGCGCCATCGTGCCGCCGTCTGTGTGTAAAGAGGTCGCCATAATTGGCATTGCTGGCAAATAGAGGTCGGTAGAAATCGACGCGAAGGCCAACAAGGCGCTAAGGATCAACAGAATACGGATGCCGTGCCGCGGTTCATCTCCCGTTTGAGTTTCTCGGGAGCGAGGGTCAGCCAATGCGATATCTCTCACTGAGCACCACCTGCAGGCAAAATTCGAACAGTGGCCGCTCGCGAGCGCTCGCTAATCATAGGAGCGAGATAGCTGCTGGTGCTGTACTTGGCTCGGTAGGCGTCGTCGATACGATCATTTAAGGCACCGCTAACCGGTTCAAACTTGACGTCGATCGTCTTACCGGCTGTGTTAATCCTACCGGCCCTTTGTTTAATTGCCGCCTGGTACCAACGAGATTGAACACCATTGTAAGCACGCACATAGAGGTCACCTTCCACTGCAACGCACCACATAAAGGTGGGCGTTCCGTAGTTCACCATGTCCTCTCTAAATACTGAGATATGCAAATCGTCTGCTTTGACGATACTGCCAAGCTCGCGCTGATCCCACCTCATAGATACCTCCTTTTGCTGCGAGCTGCCGACCGTTTCCGCGCTCTTGGCGTCAGTGCTGATGCCACTGCAGATAAATAATGTGCTCAATGCCATGCCTGGAAGTAGTCGTGTACTCACACTTGAATCCTCCCCAGCTTCGGTCAGCGGTGGCTGATATACGTCAAAAATTCGAGTGTGTTAAAGCTAATCACTGAGACAGCCCTCGAATACTGGGCATAGGCGGGATGTGCTGATGAGTAGAGCTCATGAATTTCTGAGGAAGGCGAGATAGAGCGGCTGTCCCGAACGCCGTCCCTATGAAGAAGGATTGCTGAGTTCAGCTCATTGGATCATGTTGGTTTTGGCCAGTAGTGCAGAAGCGGATCCTGATCTAGTTTGTGTACCTGACCGCCGACTCAGCAGGAGCTTGTCCATGAGAGGAATCATCAAAACGTCTTTGCTGGCCGTAATGTTAGCTACGGCAGTGTCTGCTCATAGCGCCGATATCTCGAAAGACCAGATCATGGCTGTCACCCGAAATGGTGAACAATCTTCGATGATGGGAGCGCCAACCAACTTCGTTGGAAACGCGCGCATCGATCCACTCTTTGCGGCGCGCGCACCATCGACTGTCTCCGCAGGCGCAGTCACCTTTCAGCATGGAGCACGATCCGCCTGGCATACCCACCCGAAAGGACAAACGCTGATCGTCACGGCAGGTACCGGTTGGGTACAGCAAGTAGGCGGTGAGAAGATCGTTATCAAATCGGGCGACGTTATCTGGACGCCGCCCGGCATCAAACATTGGCATGGGGCTACCGCGACTACGGGGATGACTCATATGGCCATTCAGGAAGCCGTCGAAGGGAAAAACGTGGAGTGGATGGAGTTGGTCAGCGATGCGCAATACGAGGCATCCCGATGAGCTGGGCAAAAGCAGGCGTCGCCTGCCTCACCCTGCTACTGGCCGCGTGCTCGACCACAGACTCCATGTCCACACATCGCTCTCCAGCAGTGCCGACACTGGATGACATGCGTGCGGTATCTCCCGCACTGGCTCACAACACCGAGACCACCCTGCTGGGTGAGGTGTGGAAACGCCCGGGCTTATCGCCCCGTGATCGCAGCCTCGTCACGATTGCGGTGCTGATTTCCAAGCAGCAGACGGTCGAGTTGGCGTATCACCTGAATCTGGCACTGGACAATGGCGTCAAGCCTTCGGAGATTTCCGAAGTCATCAACCACCTGGCGTTCTACACCGGCTGGGGTAACGCGACCGCTACGATTCTTGTCACCAAAGAGGTGTTCATCAGGCGCGGGATCACGCCAGATCAATTGCCGCCTGTCTCACCTCCTCTGCTGCCTATCGACCCGGCTTCCGAAAAGGTTCGTACGGCGTATGTCGATAAGAACGTAGGGCCTGTGTCCGCGGGTCTTGTCCACTACACCAGTGCCTCTCTGTTTCACGACTTGTGGTTACGCCCAGGCCTGGCGCCACGTGATCGAAGCATGGTTACCGTGAGCGCCCTGATCGCCACGGGACAAGTGGCTCAGCTGGCCGCTCACCTTAATCGTGCGATGGATAACGGACTAACGCAGGCTCAAGCCTCGGAAATGTTGACTCAGCTGGCGTTCTACGCCGGGTGGCCGAACGTGTTCACGGCTGTCCCGGTGGTCAGTGATGTATTCGTTAGCCGAGAAAAAACTTGAGAGTGCTGAGTGCTGAGTGCTGAGTGCTGAGTGCTGAGTGCTGAGCGCGACTCATGGTTTTATTCTTGAAATCGCAGTTATCAGCCAGAACGCAGTGCCATAGGCTCCCATACTGAAAAAATTTACGGCACTGCATCCAGACATTGCTCCCACATTAGACGTGCACCCGTGGATCGCCATTAACAGCCACCCGCTCCAGCCACACATATTGCGAATGGAGACGTTCATGAACTCTGAAAATCCCACCGCATCCAGAGCGGGAATAGAAATGTCCCGCCGACAAGTGCTCATTGGCACCGCAGGCACCGCCGTCACTGCTGTCTTAGCAAAGGTCGAGAGTGCCCAAGCCACTGCCGACATCAAATCAATAGCGCAAACTCCGCCAGTCACCCATGTCACGTTTACCCTGAATGGGCGACGAGTCGCCCTGGATGTCGACAACCGCACCACGCTTCTGGATGCCCTTCGAGAAAGGCTGCATCTGACGGGCAGCAAGAAAGGCTGTGACCACGGCCAGTGCGGCGCCTGTACGGTGATCGTCGAGGGCCGACGAATCAACGCGTGCCTGACACTTGCGGTCATGCACGAAGGCGACAGCATCACCACCATTGAAGGCCTAGGTACTTCGGACAACCTGCACCCATTGCAATCAGCGTTCATCAAGCATGACGGATACCAGTGCGGGTACTGCACGCCTGGCCAGATCTGCTCGGCAGTCGCGATGCTTGAAGAAATAAAAGCCGGCATACCCAGTCACGTCAGCAGTGATTTGATCGCCGGGAGCACCGTCAGCGCCGTCGAGATCCGGGAGCGCATGAGTGGGAATATTTGCCGCTGCGGTGCGTACTCCAACATCGTCGATGCCATCCTGGAATCAGCAGGAGGCGAGGCATGAAGTCCTTCACGTACGAACGCGCCGCATCTATGCAGCAAGCGGTTAACGCTTGCGTAAGCCACGAGGGAGCCCGATTCATCGCCGGTGGTACCAATTTGCTCGATCTGATGAAACTGGAGATCGAGACCCCGCAGCACCTGATTGATGTGAACGGCTTGGCGCTCGACAAGATTACCGCCACGAAGGAAGGCGGGCTAAGGATTGGCGCCATGGTGCGCAACACCGATCTGGCGGCTGCGCCTGAGGTGCGTCGAGACTATGCCGTCCTGTCGAGGGCGCTGCTAGCGGGCGCGTCAGGACAATTACGCAACAAAGCCACGACGGCAGGCAATCTGTTGCAACGTACTCGATGTGCGTATTTCTACGACACTAATCAACCTTGCAACAAGCGTCGCCCGGGAACTGGCTGCTCTGCAATGGGCGGTGCCAGTCGGCAACAAGCGGTCATAGGTGTCAGCGATGCCTGCATTGCCAGCCATCCCAGCGACATGGCGGTGGCGATGCGCGCATTGGGCGCCAAGGTAGAAACACTCAATTCAGACGGCCACGTCAGAACGATTGAGATCGAGCACCTCTACAGTGCTCCCGGGAGCACTCCTCATATCGAAAACATCCTCGGGCCAGGCGAGCTGATTACCGCTGTGACCTTGCCTAAGCCTGTTGGCGGCGAGCACATCTACTACAAGGTTCGTGACCGTGCGTCTTATGCGTTTGCGCTGGTTTCAGTCGCTGCGATCGTGCTGCCCGATGGGACGGGGCAACTAGCCCTTGGGGGTGTCTCATACAAGCCCTGGCGAAGTGAAGCGGCCGACGCTTTTCTGCCTAACGGCGCTAAAGCCGTAGCAGCACAGTTGCTGGCTGGCGCTAACCCAACTGCGCAGAACGCTTTCAAAATCAAACTGGCAGAACGGACGATTGGTCTGGCCTTGTCCAGCTCGCCTTCTTCACAACGGCCTCGCACGGCTGCGGTCGATTGACCAGGAGTATGCCTAATGAAGTTTGATACGCCCGCGAGCACAAACCCGATAGATCAGATGAAGGTGATCGGTCAGCCAAAAGATCGTGTTGAAGGCAAACTGAAGACGACCGGCACAGCCACCTATGCTTACGAACAACGAGCCGCACTAAGCCCTCCCGCCTACGGCTATGTTGTCGGCTCGGCAATCGGCAAAGGTCGGATATCGTCTATCGATTCAAGCGAGGCACGGCAAGCCAGCGGTGTCATCGCCATCGTTACCCACGAAAATGCAGGTCAATTGGACAGGGGTGAATTTTACGTTGATCGAGCACTTGCCGGGCCGAAAGTCGATCACTATCACCAAGCCGTAGCAATCGTCGTGGCAGAGACGTTCGAACAAGCCAGGGCGGCTTCGGCGTTGCTGAGGGTCTACTACGTCAGAGAGCCTGGCGCCTACCACCTCTTAGCACAGCGAGCGTCTGCCGCTACGCCCGCAGCTGGCGGGTTCGGCCCTCCCCCACATACTGAGATCGGGGATTTTGAAAGCGCATTTGCGCACGCCGCTGTCACACTCGACGGCCATTACACCACTCCGGATCAAGCGCACGCGATGATGGAACCTCACGCCACCATTGCTCAATGGCAGGGTGACAAACTGACGCTTTGGACGTCGATCCAACAGATGAATTGGGGCGTCAGAGACCTGGCTAAAACACTGGGGATTCCCAAAGGCAACATTCACCTCATTTCGCCCTACATCGGCGGCGGCTTTGGCGGCAAAGGCACTATCTTGTGCGACGCGGTATTGGCGTCTCTTGCCTCGAAAAAGGCTGGACGCCCGGTGAAGGTCGCACTTCCCCGACCGCTTATGTTTAACAACCTGACCCATAGGCCTGCGACGATTCAAAGAATCAGGCTCGGTGCCAACTCCGACGGCAAGCTCACTGCCGTTGGTCATGAGAGCTGGTCGGGCAATCTGCGAGGTGGGCGCACTGAAGCCGCTACCGCATCGACCCGAACATTGTATGCGGGTGCTAACCGCATGACCCGCCTCTATCTTGCCCAACTCGACCTTGCTGAAGGGAGCGCCATGCGTGCGCCCGGTGAAGCGCCGGGCATGATGGCTCTGGAGATTGCCATGGACGAGATGGCAGAGAAACTGGGGATGGATCCCGTAAGATTTCGTGTTATCAACGACACCCAAGTAGATCCCGAGCAGCCGGATCGCCGGTTCTCTCAACGCCAGTTAGTAGAGTGCCTGAATAAGGGGGCTGATCATTTCGGCTGGGCGCGACGTAACACCCATCCGGCCAAAGAACTCCGTGACGGATGGTGGGTTGGCTTGGGAATGGCCTCCGCGATCCGAGGTGCACCTACGACAAAGTCCGCTGCTCGAGTCCGGCTTGATCGCGAAGGCATAGTCACCGTCGAAACTGACATGACCGACATCGGCACCGGCTCTTACACCATTATTGCCCAGACTGCTGCGGAAATGATGGGCGTGGATATGGACAAGGTAAAGGTGAACTTGGGCGACTCACACTTCCCGGAATCATCCGGTTCAGGCGGTCAATGGGGCGCTGCCTCATCTACGGCAGGCGTCTACGCTGCTTGTGTGAAGCTCAGGGAAGCCGTTTCGATGAAGCTGGGCCTTGATCCGACCCTCACCGAATTTGTCGCTGGCCACGTTTGTCAAGGGTCGATAAGTCTGCCATTGACCACTGTGACAAAGGACGGCGAGCTGGTGTCCGAAGATTTCATGGAGTTCGGCGACCTAGCCAAACAGTACGCTCAGCAAACTTTTGGCGCCCACTTCGTTGAGGTTGGAGTAAATGCTGCCACTGGCGAGATCCGTATCCGTCGTCAACTGGCAGTGTGCGCAGCGGGCAGGATACTCAATCCAAAAACAGCACGAAGTCAGATCATCGGGGGAATGACCATGGGCGCCGGTGCTGCGCTCATGGAGGAAATGGTCGTGGATCATCGCCTAGGGTTTTTTGTTAATCACGATCTGGCCAGCTATGAAGTGCCGGTACATGCCGACATCCCCCATCAGGAGGTTATTTTCCTGGATGAGGTTGATCCCTATGCCACGCCGCTGAAGGCTAAAGGCGTCGGCGAGCTAGGTATTTCTGGCGCCGCTGCGGCGATTGCCAACGCTATCTATAACGCGACCGGCATTAGAGTCCGTGACTATCCCATTACGCTCGATAAGCTGATTGACCACTTGCCGGAAGTCGGCTGACCTTAACGTTTTACCATCGGAGTCATCAATGCAGCTGAGCCGCACGAACCTGGCAGATATCATTTATTTCCTTGCCATCGCTCGGCACCAGAGCTTCAGGAAAGCTGGGCTGGACGTGGGGATCAGCGCGTCTGCGCTAAGCCATGCCATGAAAGGGCTAGAGACACGGTTGGGCGTTCGACTGCTTAACCGCACAACACGAAGCGTGACGCTTACGGCAGCTGGCGAAGAGCTGCAGGGCCTCATCAGCGCGCCGGTAAATGATATCGGTCAGGCGCTGGAGGCCCTGAACCGGCTACGCGACGAGCCTGCCGGACGCATCAGACTAAACGTCTTGAGCGACGGCGCGAAACTCATCCTCGGCCCCGTCCTCCCAGTCTTCGTTGATCGCTATCCGGATATAGAGGTTGACCTCACCGTGACGAATCGAATGGTAGATGTCATTGGTGACGGCCATGATGCGGGGATACGTTACGGCGGGACGGTGCCCGAAGACATGATCGCCCAGCGACTCTCTCCCGATGTCGCTTGGGCCATCGTTGGCGCGCCGGGTTACCTGCAGCGTTTCGGAATTCCGATGCATCCGGACGACCTGCACCATCATCGGTGTCTGCGTGTGCGCCTGGGCAATGCACGCATCTACCACTGGCAGTTCTCGAAAGGCGGTCAGCAGATGGAGATAGATGTGCCGGGGCCCATCACTATTGATGAGGGTCGCGTCGGTGTGGCGATGGCTATGCGCGGCGTAGGCTTGATGTACGTCCCGCAGAAGGTAGTCGAACGGCAGATTGCGGAGGGATCTCTGCAGCGAGTCCTTGTGGATTGGACTCACTATGACCCAGGCTTTCACATTTACTACTCAAGTTTCAGACAGATACCTGTTGGTCTGCGCCTCCTCATTGACCTCATACGTGAGCTTGAGCCGATGGGGCCACTCCCCTAGCTGCTACTCGTTGATCCATAGAGAATAAGTCGTGCTTGATACTCGACGAAAGCTCTTTGAGGTCACTGACTGCTTGCACCGACTCTTAAGCTATACAGGGATCTACTTCTCCACAAAATGACTGACACAGGGTGGGCGAAGCATTGATTCAGAAGCATCCAGAAGAACGGCGGCCTGCTCAATCCCAAGAAGGCGCTGTTGGTCAGATTCATACTTTTTACCTAGCCTATCGAATCGACCAAATTGCGCTTGTGCCTACCGATGACTTGCTTTAGCTTAGCTCGTGTGATGGCTACGGGCCATGCCTCTTCGGCATGACACCGGGTAGCAATACTTACAACGCCCTGGACTACCCATGAAAAGATTTGTCGTACTCGACAGTTTCCGCGGCCTCTGCGCGGTTGCCGTCGTGCTGTTCCACACTTACGTGGTGCAAAGCATTGCCGAACTCGAGTTTTTCAAGAACGCCTTCCTGCTCGTGGAGTTCTTTTTTATCCTCAGCGGTTTCGTGTTGTTTCACACCTACGGCCAGCGTTTGAACAACGCGACCGATTATAAAAATTTCTTCATCAGTCGCACGGCTCGCCTGTATCCCCTGCATCTGACGATGTTGGGCGTTTACCTGGTACTGGAAATGGGTCGTTCGCTGGCTGAGAGGAAAGGCTTCAGTTTCAACGAACCGGCGTTCAGTGGCGCCACTTCGATGGACGAATTTCTGCCCAACCTGCTCCTGCTGCAATCCTGGCTGAACAGCGCCATGACCGGCTCGTTCAATTACCCCTCCTGGAGCATCAGCATCGAGTACTACCTGTACTTGATATTTGGCGTCATGGCAGTGCTGGCGCGCACCAGCAAGGTCAAGGTCTTCGCAATGGTGTCCCTGGCTGCCTTCATCACCTTGTGGAACGGTGAATCCTGGCTGAAGCTGGAAATCTTCCGCGGCGCCTCATGCTTCTTCGCCGGTGCCTGCCTGTATGTGCTCTACGATCGCATCAAGGACCTGGACCTGGACGCCGTGGACTTCAATCTGCTGGAGATTGCCCTGGTGCTGGGCGGCTACCGTCTGCTGGTGTCGAACATCGATCACAAGGGCGTGTATGCCAGCCTGCTATTCTGTGTCTTGATCCTGGTATTCGCGTTCGAGCGCGGCGTGATCTCGCGACTGCTGCACCAGCGATTTTTCGTCTGGCTGGGCGCCCTGTCGTTCTCCATCTACTTGACGCACGCGGCCATTCTCTTTGTGTTCAAGAGCGCCGTCATCGTCCTGTCGAAAGTGCTGCACACAGACCTGACAGAGACCCTGCAGGGCCATGACATGCCCAACATGGTCAAGTACATCTCGACCCACAGCATATGGCTCGACAACGGCATCGTTGTCTTGCAGTTGGCGACGGTACTGCTGGTCTCAACCTTGACCTACAAGTACGTCGAGATGCCGGGCGTGCAGTTGGGCAAGCGACTGACTCGCCGCAAAGCCGCAACGCCGGGCCCTACCCTGCAAGGCACCGCGCAGTAACTTTTAAAGCAGCCTAACGCCATCCCTTTTGGGGTGGCGTGTTGCAGCCCGCGGTCGCTCTTGACGCCATGAGGAGCATCGATGCAACTGGAATGGCTGGAAGACTTCATCGAACTGGCGCGCACTCGCAGCCTGTCGCGGGCCGCGGAGATACGCTGTGTGACCCATCCCGCTTTCGGTCGACGCATCCGAGCTTTGGAAGATTGGGTTGGTGTCCCCCTGATCGAACGCAAACAGCCATTGTCCCTCACCCCCGCCGGCCTATTGTTTCTGGACGCGGCGAGCCAATCGATGGAGCTGCTGCTGGCAGCCCGTGCGCAGTTCCAGACCATCGGTCTCAACCGTGACCAGCCACTGCGCATCGCTACCGGACGTACCCTGGCACGTGTGTTTTTTCCCGACTGGTACCAGTCGCTGCACCAGCGCTTCGGCGCGTTCCCCGTATCACTGGTTACCGGCGGCGCGCAAGAAGCCATCCTCAAGCTGACCGCCGGCGAGGTCGACTTGCAACTCATCTACTCCAGCCCCCTGACGCGAATTCTGGTGGACGCCGAACGCTTCGATTCCAAGGTGCTCGCGCAGGAGCAACTCGTACCGGTAAGCGCTCCCGATGACAGCGGCCAGCCGCGATTCGCCATCGGTCCGGACAGCGACGACTCCAGCATTGCATGGTTGGGCTTATCGCCCTCGTTGTCACTGCGTGGCGTGCTGGCTCAGCACCTGGCCAAGCTGCCGCAGCGCCTGGCATTGCGCATGATCTACCAGGCCGACTCCTACGAGGCGATTCTGGAAATGGCCAAGCGCGGTTCCGGACTCGCCTGGCTGCCTGGCATGGTGGTCAAGGATGCATTGGCTACTGGCGAGCTAGTGCTCGCGGGGGGCAGCGAACTGCACATCCCGTTCGATGTTTCGTTGCATCGACTGCGCGCCAATCGAAGCGAGCAGGTGATGCGCATCTGGGAAGGCCTGGATCCGGTTTGAGTCGGCCATTGCGCGCACTGTTACGGCGCATAAACAAAAAACACCGGCCCTGCGGCAAGCCTGTCACACCCGCGATTACAAGCCCGTGCCGGATAGGCTCGGGCTTGTGCCCAATCAGCAATTGTCCGCGACGCAACGTTGATTCACCTTGGTCTCGGGCCAGGTAGCCACGAAGGCGCAGACCTTCCACCGCTGCCCGGTCGTTTTCACCCATAACAATGACTGCCATCGTGTCCACCAACTGCCTGTGCCCGGTGGACGGATCGATAATCGTGAAACGAACCCGGAAACCACCCATGAGTACAGCCTCGACCACTCTGCACGCGACCCCGGCCACTACCCGGCGCGGGCCATGGAAAGAGATCATTGCCGCCAGCTTCGGCAACGCCCTGGAATTCTATGACCTGCTGATCTACGGCTACTTCGCCGTGGTGATCGGCAAACTGTTCTTCCCGTCCGACAACGAGACCACCTCCCTGCTGCTCGCGGTGGGCTCGTTCGGCATCTCGTTCCTGATGCGTCCACTGGGCGCCATCGTGCTGGGGTCCTACGCCGACCGCGCGGGGCGCAAAGCATCGTTGACGATGTCGATCCTGATCATGCTGATTGGCACCGCCATGATCACCTTTACCCCCTCCTACCAACAGATCGGTATCGCCGCGCCGTTGTTGATCATCGTCGCGCGCATGCTCCAGGGCTTTTCCACCGGCGGAGAGTTCGGCGCCGCCACCGCTTTCATGGTCGAGCATGCCGACCCCAGCCGCCGAGGCTTCTTCGCCAGTTGGCAACTGGCGACCCAAGGCCTTGCCACCGTGCTGGCGGCAGGCGTCAGTGCCCTGCTCAGCTACCTGCTCAGCGATGTGCAACTCAACGATTGGGGCTGGCGCGTGGCATTCGGCGTCGGCTTGTTGATCGGCCCGGTCGGCTTTTACATTCGGAGCCAGATCGACGAAACCCCTGATTTTCAGAAAGTCGCCGCCAAGGGCGAAGCCAAGACCCCGCTGCGCGACGTACTGGTCAAGGGCCGTACCAGCCTCCTGCTGTCCATTGGCGTGGTGGCTGGCGCGACGGCGTTCAACTACGTACACAAGCTGTACATGCCCACCTACGCCCTGAAACAACTGCAGATTACTGCCACCTCCTCCTATCTGGGCGCGTTGGTCACTGGTGTGATGTTGATGTTCATGGCGCCGGTGTTCGGCAGCCTGTCGGACCGCTTTGGTCGCTTCCGCGTGCTCACTCTGGCGCTGTTGATCACCGGACTGTCGTCCTATCCGATGTTCGTCTGGCTGAATCTGTACCCCAGCGTCACGACCCTGCTGATGGTGCAAGCAGTGGTGGGGATCTTGATCGCCGCCTGCCTGGGGCCGATCCCGGCGATGCTCGCCGACATTTTCCCCACCAGCATCCGCGGCACCGGACTCGCGCTGAGCTACAACTTTTCCGTGACCCTGTTCGGTGGTTTCGCTCCGCTGATCGTGACGTGGATGATCGACGCTACCGGCAGCAAACTCGCGCCCAGCTTCTATGTGGTGGCCACCTCGCTGGTCAGCGTGATTGCGGTGATCGTTCTGGGTAGACGCATGCGTAATCATCGCCCCACCTGAGCCGTGTGCTTGCAAAAACTCAATACGCTGACATCCACGCTGCCCTTTATTGCCAAAACACCTTTTGTCCGCAGGAGACCTGCATGAAGACCTTGGAACAAGTACGCGCTACCCTGACCCCCTACCCCATCGAGGTGGAATTTCCCGACATTCGCCCATGGCAGGAAGGGAATTGCGGCGTCGATTACGTGCATTCTTTCGACAGCGGCCTGGCCGGCCCTCACGTCATGGTGATGGCGTTGACCCACGGCAACGAGGTCAGCGGCGCGATTGCCTTGGATAGGTTGCTCAAGGATGAAGTGCGCCCGGTGCGCGGTCGCCTGACATTGGCGTTTGGCAACGTCGCCGCCTATCACGCCTTCGACCCGGATGACATCGACGCCACTCGCTATCTCGATGAGGACATGAACCGGGTTTGGTTGCCGAGCAAACTCGATGGGTCAGAGGACTCCATCGAACTGCGCCGGGCACGGGAACTGCGCCCCATCGTCGATACGGTGGACCTGCTGCTGGATATCCATTCCATGCACGAGGAAGCGCCGCCGATCATGATGTGTGGCGCCCAGACCAAAGGGATGGATTTCGCCGCCACACTGGGTGTTCCGCGAACCGTGGCCGCCGATGCCGGCCACCTAAATGGCCGCCGCCTGCGCGACTACCAGGATTTCGCAGACCCGTTGAGCCAGAAAAATGCCTTGCTGATCGAGACCGGGCAGCACTTCTCCCAACGTAGCTGTGAGGTAGCCATGGACGTAACAGCACGCTTTCTAGTGACGACGGGGGTGGTGGAACCAGCAGACATGGTCAACTACATCAGCACGAGTGCGCCGCAAGCCCAGCGCTTCTTGCAGGTTACCGAGCCGGTGGTTGCCCGAAGCATGGAGTTCGCGTTCGTCGAGGACTTTCGTGGGTTGGAGTTGATTGGCGAGGCTGGGAGTGTGCTGGCTTGGGATGGCGACCAAGCAGTGGTCACGCCATACGATGATTGTGTGCTGGTGCAACCGTCGCTACGGCATTTGGGCAATGGCGTGACGGTGGTGAGATTGGCGCGCGTGGTCGAGCGGTAGTGGGATCACGCGCTCCCTTCCCGCGCCGACCCAAGGACCCTGTTGATCGCGGAAACCACCTGCATCGTCGCCTGTTCGAGGCTGCCGTCATTACGGCAGCAAACCCAGCCGTGATCTGCAATCGCCCGTTCGAACGCCTGGGTACAAGCGACATGTTCTTGCAGGGTATGGATCACCGTACTGCTGAGTCCGCGCCTTCGTGCTGCTGCCCTCGCCCATGAAATATCCGGGTCTGTAACAACCCCGACATGCAGGTCCGGCACTCGCACGTTTCGATCGATGTTCAGCTGCAGAATGTCTGCGAATGGGATCATCCGGCGAAACGCGGCCTCCGACGGGTACCAACGATCGATCAGGATGATGCTGTCGCGTGGCTGCCGGGTCAGTACTTGCTGGGAGATCCAGGCCCGGCTCTGGGCAAAACGCTCACAGATCTCCCACTCCAGGTCCTGACGGGGACTTCTCGCCAGTTGGTTTACCAGGATCATCGTTTCAGCCCTGAAGGGATCGCTCTTGCGCTCGCATAACCGGATCACTTTTTTGTCGTCGGCCCTCAATAATTTAGTTACGGCCTCCAACAGCGTGGTTTTTCCGGTGCCCTTGGGCCCGTCGAGAGAAACGAATAATGGAAGATTCATTGTTCACGTAACGATGGAGATACGGTTTAAATGCGGTGGCATGGGTAAAGCGCTGCCAGTAATGATACAGCAGCGCACCATGGCTAGCAGACGGCCAGAGGTGGCTGGAGTTCATCTGCGTGGAGTGGGCGTGGACGGCCGTCGCCTAACGCCCGCGCCGGTAATACCCCACCGCAACCATATAGCTCCCCACCTTGCGCACCAGTGCATGCTTTTCTTCTATATTTCCCGTCACCGGATTCTTCCAGCGGTAGTCATAACCGGCCTCGTCGTTGTTGCGCATCAGCGCGAGGATCGGGGTGCCGACAGGTTTGCCGGCAGGATCACGGACAGTGGTGAAGTCAACGCCCAGCAGGCGCAGGTTGTAGCCGTGTGCCACGTAACGATGGGTGTTCAGATCGACCACGAATACGTAGAGGTCATCTTCGCGAAACTCGGCAGACAAGTCGTTGATCGCCTGCAAGCTGCGCTGGGGGTCTTGCTCGATGGCCTGCACCGACTTGTCCAACAGTTGCCGCGCCTGCTTGGCCGTCGCCCGGGGAAGGTATTGACCGGCAGCAATGACCCGGTCGCCGACCGTTTGAAAGTACACGCGTTTGCGCTCTGCCCGGCCGTCCACCGGGTTCTTCCAGCGGTACTCTGCGCTTTGAATACCCGGGTTGCTTGGCGCATTCAAAGCGGTTTGAAAAGCACTGGTCAGTTCCGGCGCCAGTACGCTGGAGACGTCACGACCGATCAACACTGCCGAAGGACCGCCGCTGGCGAGCAGCGTGCCGCTTTTGTCGACCACGAACACATAACGGTCGGCGTCGATGAACTCGCCCTGACGGCTGAATGCGGGTAGCGCTGCGTCGCCCTGTAGCCAGTAGTAATCGACTGCCCGTTCCAGTAGCGTGCGGGCGTGCTGGTCCGGCGCCGCATCGCTGGCCAGCACTGCGGCGGGGGCCAACACCAGGCCAAGGGTCAATACGCCGTAGCGAATCATGTCGATGTCTCTTCGTTGAAGATCGCCACGGCGCGGACGAAGCCTGCCGACGCATGCCTGATCTTGTAGGGAAAGCACGACACCGTGAACCCGTTGGGCGGCAGTTGCTCAAGGTTGGCGAGCTTCTCCATCTGACCATAGCCGGTGTCACGCCCGGCCTTATGGCCCTCCCAGATAATCGAGGCATCGCCGCTGGCGGCGAAGCGCTCGCGGGTGTACTTGAACGGCGCGTCCCAGCTCCAGGCATCGGTGCCTACCACACGCACGCCGCGATCCAGCAGGTACAGCGTAGCCTCGCGGCCCATGCCGACACCGGCGTCCAGGTAGCCAGGTTGGCCGAACAGGGCTCCGGCGCGCGTGTTCACCAGGACGATGTCCAACGGTTGCAGTGTGTGACCGATGCGCACAAGTTCTGCCTCGACTTCTGCCGCAGTGACCACATGGCCGTCGGGCAGGTGGCGCAGATCCAGCTTCACGCCGGGTTGCAGGCACCATTCCAGGGGCATTTCGTCGATACCCCAAGCCGGCTTGCCGCCGTCGGTGGTGGACGCGTAATGCCAGGGTGCATCCATGTGGGTGCCGCTGTGAGTGGTGATGTGCAGTCGCTCAGCGGCCCAGGACTCATTGCCCGGCATTTGCTCGAGCGTCAGTCCCGGGAACATCGCGGCCATTTCTGGCCACCCTTGTTGGTGGTCCATATAGTCGATTTTCGGCAGTAAGGGCGGTGGGTCGGTGTAAGGGTTGTTGTCCAGAGTCACCGATAGATCCACAAGGCGGTGTTTGGCAGTTATCACAGATGTTTCCTCGCGGCAGGTAGATTGAGTGCCTTGCGTACCAAGCTTGCCGCGCTGCCGTCATGGCAGAAGCCGGCGGCCTTGGAACGAGGGGTTTTCATTGCAGGCAGTGCGCCGAACAACGCCTGCAGGTGCGGGTCCGGGGCAAAGCTGATCAATTCACGGCAAGACTCGCCAAATCGGCCGGCCAGCGCATCGAGCACCTGCGCCATTGACAGTTGCAACACCGGCAACTGCCACACTCGCTTGGTATTCCATGGCAAGTCCGACAGCTGCGCCGCGTGCAGCAAGTTGGCCACGGCGCACGGCGCCGACATCCACCAGGCCTTGGCCTGCGGGCTGACCGGGCAGATGTAGTTCTGCCCTGCTGCACAGGCGTGCAGCACGTCGCTCATGAAGGCCGTACGCAAGCCGTTGGAGCCTTGCGGGCGGGCAACGATGCCGGGCAATCGCAGCGCGCGGCCATCCACCTCGCCACGCCGGGCGAGGTCGCACAGAGCTGTTTCCATCATCAAATTGTGCGCGGCATACGATGACTGTGGGCACGCAACGGCGTCCTCATTCATGCGCGACGGCAGGTTGGCGCCATACACGGCGACGCTGCTGGCGTACACCACGACCGGCGGGCGTACCGGATTGCGCAGCTGGTCGAGCAATTCCAGGCCAGCCAACAGGTTGACGTGCAAGCCCAGGGCGTAATTCTGCTCGGCGGCGCCACCCGGTACGCTGACCAGGTGGAATACCACCTCGACACCGTCCGCCAGTACGCGCCGAAGCAAGGCAGCGTCGGTGATGCTACCGGGGTGCGCGCGTACGCGTGGGTCGTGCGGCAGCTCGTCGAAGCGAGTATCCAGCAGCAACAGGCGCTCCACTGCCCGGCCGCGGAGCGTGCCTGTGTTCAACACCTCGCGCGCCAGCTGGCGCCCCAGGAAACCGTTGGCTCCGGTGATCAACACCCGCATAGGCACCTCCTACACACTGGCCTGCACCACACGCTGGTCGATCGCACCGAACAGTGACTTCCCGTCTGCGCCGAAGACCTCCATGCGCACCCTGTCGCCGAACTGCATGAAACCGGTACGTGCCGCGCCATGCTCGATCATCTCGATGGCACGGCGCTCGGCAATGCAGGCCGAACCCGCGCTGCGGTCGGCATTGGACACGGTGCCCGAGCCCAGCAACGTGCCCGCGCCAAGCCGCCGGGTGAAGGCCGCGTGAGCGATCAGCTGAGCGAAACTGAAGTTCATTTGCCCACCGTGGGGCTGGCCGAACCACTCACCGTTCCACTGTATGTTGAGCGCCAGGTGCATACGCCCTTCCCGCCAGGCGTCGCCCAATTCGTCCGGGGTAACAGCCACCGGAGCGAACGCCGACGACGGCTTGGCCTGTAGAAACCCGAAGCCGGTTTTCATTTCGCGGGGTGCCAGTGCGCGTAGGCTGACATCGTTGACTTGCAGCAGCAGCTTGATGTGCCCCAGCGCCTGGTCGGCAGGGCATCCCAGGGGCACGTCATCCACCAACACCGCGAACTCGCCTTCGAAGTCGATGCCCTGGCTGACGCTTGGCAGGCAGATATCGGTCTGGGCGCCAAGGAAATCATCGCCGGCGCCCTGGTACATCAGGGGCGTTTGCTCAGCGCCATCGATAGGGTCCAGATTGAAAGCTTTCTGCATCAGAGTTGCGTGGTTGAGAAACGCCGAGGCGTCACACCACTGGTAAGCGCGCGGCAGCGGAGCCATGGCTTGGGCCGGATCGAAGTGAAAGGCATCGGCGTATGTGCCGGCGTTCAGCAGCCCGTACAGCGCCTGCAATTGCGGTTCGGTTTGCGGCCAGTCCTCGATCGCCAACTGCAACGTAGCGATGGGGGCCAGCGCCGCCCATTGCAGATCCCGCGATACCACCACCAGTTGACCGTCGCGGCAGGCGTTGCGCAAAGTCGCCAGCTTCATGGCCGCAGCTCCTTGGCACGTTTCCCTGCGCAGGCGGCGGCACAATGGCTCAGCGTAGCGTGGCCATCGGCAGTGAGGCCGGTGACGACGTGTTTGAAACCAGCTAATGGGTGCATGGGCAGTCCTTCATCAAATGTTGTCGCCGAGGGTGGGACCCACGTCGGCAGTCCGGTTTTGTGCAACGTTGGTGTTGATACGCAGACAGCCCAGCGCGACCAGCCACTGGAGCCCGCCAATCACAGCGAGCGCAGTTGGCAGTGCGTTGGCCACACCGGCTGTGAGCGCCAGCACCGCCAGGGGGCTGATGAATTCGCCGGCGAAAATGGCGGCAGTGAAAAACCCACTGGCACGGCCGCGCTGGCTGAAGGTGACCAACCCCATGATGTGAGTGATCAGCGTCGGTAACATAAGGCCAATGCCCAGGCCGTTGATGAACACCGCCGCCCAGACCGTGGTATGGCTGGCGGCACTCGCCATCAGCAGCCCGCCACCGCCGGCCAGGGCGAAGGCCAGCAGCAGGAGCGTTGAAGGCCGAATGCGCCCGATCAGCCGGAAACTCAGGGCACCCAGCACCACGCCGAGTTGATTGCCGCCCATGGTCATACCGATTTGCTGGGGTTTCTCGACACCCAGCAGATTGAGCAGATAGCCGGCCTGCACTGGCACGATGAACAAGCTCGAACCGGCCAGCAGAGCCAACCCCAGCAACGGCAGGAGCTTGCGCCACGGCATCGGCATGGTGCTGTGCAACGGGGAAGCAACGACCCCATTTTTCGGTTCCCACAGCCATAGCGCCATCAACGGCAGCAAAACCAGGCCTACCGCGTAGAGGCTGAAGGGCGTGCGCCAGCCGCCTTCCCCCAACAGCCCGCCCACGCCTATGAACACTGCTGCCGCCAGCGACGTGACGACCATCTGCAAGGCAAACAGCCGCTCGCGACGAGCGCCGTTGTAATAGTCGCCCATCAGTGTGGTGCAACAGGTCATGATCGCGGCCTCGGTCAGGCCGATCCCGGCGCGACTGAGCACAATGGCCAGCAGCGATTCAAGCCACAGCGGCAGGGTCCCGAACACCGAATACAGCAGCATCGAGACCAACAGCAGAGGTTTGCGCCCGATGCGATCGGCCAGTATTCCGGCAAAGGGTGCGACGAGGGCGATGACAAGCGCCGGCAAGGTCAGCGCTACCGGCACCAGCACTGCCACGCCCGGCGTGTCGGCAAAGTGCGTCTGCATCCGCGGCAGCACCGGCGCCAGCAGCACGGCACCCAGTACCGGCAGGCAGCTGCCGAGCAACAGCAGCAGCGACTGCGGCAGGCCGGCCTGGCGGTCAACCTTCATGGCGCACCTCCAGCACGGCCGAGCGATGCGCAGCCTTGAGCTTGCTGTGCGATTTGCCTGCAGCCTGCGGCTGTACCGCGTCGTCTTCGGCAGCGACAGGTTTGGCCTGGGGTGGCAACAGGAAGTACGCCAGTGCCGGCAACAGGACCAGCGCGCCGACCATGTTCCAGACGAACATGAACGCCAGCAGCACGCCCATGTCGGCCTGAAACTTGATGGGGGAAAATATCCAGGTACCCACACCGATGGCCAAGGTGACGCCGGTGAGCATCACCACTTTGCCGGTAAACTGCAGGGCTTGGTAATACGCCTGTGACAGGCTGGCGCCGCGACGCATCTCCGCCAGCACGATGCTCATGACGTACAGCGCGTAGTCCACGCCGATGCCGACGCCCAAAGCGATCACCGGCAGGGTCGCTACCTTCACCCCGATGCCAAGCCAGACCATCAGCGCCTCGCACAATATCGAGGTCAGCATCAGGGGCAGCACCGCGCAGAGCACGGCGCGCCAACTGCGGAAGGTCACCAGGCACAGCAGGCACACCGCGCCGTACACCCACCAGAGCATTTCATGACTCGCTTGCTTGACAACAATGTTGGTCGCCGCTTCGATGCCCGAGCTGCCAGCGGCCAGCAGGAACTGCGCCTGCTCGCTGTCATTCTCCCGGGCAAATCCCTGCACGCTGTCCACGACACGGTTGAGGGTGTCAGCCTTGTGGTCGGTGACAAAGGCATACAACGTCAACAGGCTGCAGTCTTCGTTGTACAGGCCGCGCGGTGCGCCGGCGGTGATCATGTTCAGCGTCGCCTGGTTGTCCAGAAGCTCGTACCACTTGGGGTTGCCTTCGGACAGCCCCACAAGTACACGCCGATTGAGCAAGGCCAGGGAATTGGTCGAGTCCACCCCCGGCAGGCTGCGCAGTTGCCAGTCCAGATTGTCCACGCGTTTGAGCGTGTCATAGCTGGAACAGCCACCGGCCGGGGTCTTGACCATGACCGCAAATACATCGCTACTGGCGCCGTAGTGACGAGTCAGGTACGCGTTGTCCTGGTTATAGCGCGAGTCGGCACGCAGCTCCGGTGCGCCGGCGTCCAGGTCGCCCACCTTGAGGTCGAGACTGACAATGTAGCCGCCTGCGGCCATCAGTGCTGCGACTGTCACACAGGCTGTCGCCCAGCGCTTGCGAGTGAACAGGTCGAGAAAGCGCCAGGCTGGGTGACGTAGGCCACCGTTGGCCTCAGCCGCTTCACTGCGCAAACTGCGCCGGGCGGCCCGCTCGCTCACGCCCAGGTAGGACAACAGCACAGGCAACAGAATCAGGTTGGTGAAAATCAGCACCGCAACGCCGATGCTGGCGATCAACGCCAGATCCTGGATCACCTGGATCTTGATGATCATCAGTACCGCGAAGCCTACGGCATCGCACAGCAAGGCTGTCAGGCCGGCGAGAAACAACCGGCGAAAGGTGAACCGGGCCGCCACTAGCCGGTGCATGCCGCGACCGATGTCCTGCATGATGCCGTTCATCTTCTGCGCACCGTGGCTCATGCCGATGGCGAACACCAGAAACGGCACCAGCACCGAATACGGATCCAGTTCAAACCCAAGCAGCGGTAACAACCCCAGCTGCCACACCACGGCCACCAGCGAACAGCTCATCACCAGTACCGTGCTGCGCAGGCAGCGGGTGTACCAATAGAGCACAGCGGCTGTGATGAAGATGGCCGCAGCAAAGAACAGCAGGATCTGCCGCAGCCCTTGGATAAGGTCACCGACTACTTTGGCGAAGCCGGTAATGCGCACCTCGATCCCGTCCTGTTGGTACTGGCCACGCAAGGTTTCAAGCTGCTGGGATAACGCGTTGTAGTCCAGTGGCTGACCATCGGGGGTGCTGGCCAGCAGTGGCACGTAGAGGATGCTCGACTGCTGGTCGAACGCCACCAGTTGCCCGATTTCGTTGGAGCGCTCGACGTTGCGCTTCAAGGCCTCCAGGCTGGCGCGCGAGCCGTCATAGCCGTCGGGAATCACCGGCCCGCCTTCCAGGCCTTCTTCGGTGACGCCCACCCAGCGCGTGCCGGGCGTCCAGAGTGACTTCATGAATGCGCGGTCGACGCCTGGCAGCAGGTACACCGCATCATTGAGTTTCTGCAGGGCCTTGAGGTAATCGGGCTCGTAGATGCTGCCCTGGGTATTGATGACGGCAATCCGCACGGCGTTGCCCAAGCCCGAAAGCTCGTGGCGGTGTTCGAGGTAATTGGCGATGAACGGGTGGCCCGTGGGGATCATCTTTTCAAAGCTGGCATTGAGCTGCAGCCGAGTGGCCTGCCAGCCCAGCAACACTGTCACCAGCAGGCACAGCAGCAACACAATGCGCCGATGATTGAACAATGCCCGTTCAAGCAGCGAGCCGGAGCTCTGGTCGAAGTCGGCCAAGCGGCCGCTGGTGGCGGTTGCACCAGGTGGAAGGGTGACATGCATGGCCTTACTCCGCAGCGTTCAAAGAGGTGGCGAGGCGCACTGGACCGGCAAAGCCGACGCCTACCAGCGCGCCATCGGCGGCCTCGGCGACCGCGGTCAAGGGTGGTCCGGGCGGCAATGCCAGCGGGGTCAGACGAGCGCGATCAGCCGACGATCGCAGCACCCCGCCCGCCTGGTTGACCAGGAACAAGCGATTGCCCAGCAGCTGCATGTCGTTGATCGAGATCGGTACGGGGTTTTGGACTGACTCGAAGCTGCTGCCCTGATCCGTCGATCGAAACACCCTGCCCCGCAAGCCACCCAGGTGCAGGGCGCCATCGGGTTGCACGGCAAGGCTGAAGTAGCTGCCCTGGTAAGGGGTACTCATGGCGTTGAAGTGCTCGCCAGCATCCTGCGAGCGCAGAAACAGCCCCTGCTCGCCGGCGATGTACACACCGTCAGGCGATTGCGCTACGGCGTACAGGTGCAGACCTTGTGGATTGGGCAGGCGTGCGGCCCAAGAGACCCAACTGGCGCCACCGTCCGAGGTGTGCAAAGCCAGGCCGTAGGCGCCGACGACCAGCCCATGGTTGGCGTCGCTGAAAGCCAACGCCAACAAAGGCTTGTCGGCGCCATCGGCCACACCTTGGCGGGCGGCCGCCAGATGCTGCTCGTCGCCACTTGCCTGAGCGGCATCGAGTTCAAGCTGCGCCAGACGCCGGCCGTCCAGCTGCAGCGTCCAGCGTTCACCACCGTCGCTGCTGTGCAGCACCACGCCAGCATGCCCGACGGCCCAGCCGTTGCGCGCATCGACAAACTGCACCGCGGTCAGCGAGCTACTGATCGGTACCGGCACCTGGCGCCAGCTGGTACCGTTGTCATCGGACAGCAGGACGGTGCCACGCTCGCCCACTGCCACCAATCGATCCCCCGCACGGGTGATATCTTGAAGGGCCGCGTGCAGAGCCAGCTGCGACTGCAGCGCCGGGCTGCTGAGCACGTCCACCGACGGCGCGGCCGCTGCCCACTGCGGCACCAGGGTCATCAGGCACAGGCCAAGCCAGGCGTTAGGCTTCATCTCAGCGCACGCCTTCGCCGGCCAGCGCGTCAGGGGTGAATACCGAGTCCTTGTAGGCTGGCATGAGTCGGTATTGCTCGTTTTTACCGGCGAAAATGTCGCCGGTAAACCAGGTGCCGGACAGCAGGTCGTAAAAGCCGTTGGTCAAGGTCACCACACCCGGCAGATCGGGCATCACCACGGGCGTGGTCCACAGCACTTTCGCCAATTGATTCTGGGCGTCGTACCGGTCACCCAGTACCGCGGCCCAGGTGTCTTCGTCCAAGTAGTAAGTGCTGCGAGGCATCACGTGGCGTTTGCCGCTTTTGAGGGTTGCCTCCACCACCCAGACCCGGTGCAGTTCCCAGCGCAGCAGGTCCGGGTTGAGGTGGTGATCGGCCAACAGATCCGTGGCGTTGGCAGCGGTCAAGACCTTGTTGGCGTTGTAGGGAATGTACATGTCTTTCTTGCCCACCAGCTTCCAATCGAAGCGGTCGACCCGGCCGTTGAACACGTACAGCTCGTCGAAGCTCATGACACCGGCGGTGGCAGGTGTCGGGGTGTCGCAACAGGCATTGGGCAGACGCCGCACCCGTCGCTGACCCGGCAGGTAGGTCCAGGCGCCGGTGTTTTCGGCGTTGACGTTCTCCCGCCCGGTAATGGCTTCACCTGCGCGCAGCGGCGGCCCGTCGTTGATCATGCGGATGGTCCAGAAGGTGCCGTCCTTCTTGCCGCCGTCTGGCAGGTACCAGGGCATCTGGTAATCACCCCGCGAATTGTTGGTCAGTACATGCTTGCCATCGGAGGTGGTCAGGTATTGCGTGAAGTCGGTGTGCCAGGACGTCCCGCGCCAGCGCATCAGGTGGTTCCAGATGGCCTCGACACCGTCCTTGGCCAGTGGAAACGGGATGCCGCCCTCACCGTCCTGAGGTATGAGCCCGGCCGCGCTGTCGACAAGCCTGGTCTTGCCGGCATTGGCGTAGGTGGCGTCGTACACCGACTGCGGCGCCGCGGCGGTGCGGTGGGTCGGGTACACGTCCAGACGATAGCTGTCAGGGTACTTTTTCAACATCGCCTGAATGCCTGGGGTGACCTTGTCGGCGTACTGGCCGATATTTTTCGAAGTAATGCTGAACAGCGGTTTTTCCGCCGCAAACGGGTCACCACGCTTGCCGCCGTCCTTGTAAGCCGGGTCTGGTTTTGTCAGCCCGCCGGTCCAGGCCGGGATACTGCCGTCCTGATTGCCTGCGCGCTCGGCGCCCAGAGGCGTGAGGGTGGTCTTCAGGTCGGCAGCATCGGCTGCCATAGCACCCTGGGCCAGCAGCATGGCAGCGGCCAGGGAGGTCATCAGAATACTGACGCGCTTGCGGAGGGTCGCGGTTTCACGTGGGTTCATGGCAGTAGGCCCCTGGCTCAAAAGGTTCGGCTGACGCTGAAGGCTACGAAATCTCGATCCTTGAGCGATTGTTCGAAGGTGTAGTTGTTGTTTGCATCCAGATAGGTGTTTGCCGGGCCGTAGTAATGCGTATAGGTCAGGCCCAGGTTCCAGGTGTTGAGGTAGTTGCCCTTGATACCGATGTTGATATCGCCGCCGCGATCGCTGCCGAAGGCTGTGCTCAGCGCCTTCGAGGCGCCCTGGGTGTAGCTCACGCCCAGCGGGACGCTGATGTCCATGCCGGCGAAGGCCTGGCGATACATGGGTTCGTACACGGTGCGCAAGCTCCACGCGTCACGGTCGGCGTTGGGGTCCACGGCAGCGGGGTTATGAGTGGTGCTGAGTACCCGGTTCCAAGCGAACTCGCCCAGAAAACTGGTCTCTTGGGCCAGGAAGTTCGGACCCAGGGTTGCCAACCAGGAAAGGTTGGCGTGCAGGGTCCGGCCCGTGGCATACAACGCATCGTCGGCCCGGTTGGACGAGCCCTCGCCTGGAAGCAGCGGGCGCTGGTTGGTCGAGGCGAGCGGCTGGTCCCAGCGTGTGGACACTTCACCAGCGATGTTGAAGGCGTCCACCGTAGTCGAGAAGCTGGCGCCCAAGGCTTTGATGCTTTCGGGGTAGACCCAGTTGTACTCGCCGGCATTACCGGTGAAGGGGTTGAGGTTGGCAAACTCCGGACGCACGTTGAGCTGCGGGCTTTTGTCGTGGAAACGGATCGCATAGAGGCCGAAATCATAGTTTTCGGTGCGCCATTTGAGCTGTACACCACCCTGCCCCGAGTCTTTGGCCTGTTTGTCTTTGCCGTGGTAGAACGCCAGGGGCTGAGCGCCGGGGAACAATGGCGCACCGACAAACAACCGCTCGTTGCCGTCGCCGAACGTGTCGGAGGTGGAGAAGTAGCTGCCGGCGCCCGGCAACCGGTTGGCCTCCCACTCAAACTGATAATAGGCCCCGATGGATACGTCAGGGGTGATCTGCAACTGCCCGGACATCTGCTGCACCGGGCGAATCAATTCCTTGAATTGTGTGTTGGGTACCGACAGCCCCTTGACCACATCGATCGGCGCCATGCCGCCGGCGATGCCGTTCATGCCATAGAAAAGACTTTCGCCCCACTGCATGGCGTACTGACCGACTCGGCCCGACACCGGCATCTCGCCCAGTTCGCCTTTGCCGTAGACGAAGGCGTCCAGCAATTCGCCCTGGCGGCCGTGCAGCTTGCGGGTGTCACGGGTGAAGTGGTCGTAGTCCACCGAGAAGCTGTTGACGGTGCCAGGCGAGTCGTTGTCGTTCTTCTTGTTGTAGACATCGTCATACCAGGCTGTGCCGCTGAGCCGGGCCCCGACGTTCTGATAGCTGATGTCGAACTCGGAGAGCAGATCGAGCCGGCTGGAGATCAGACCCTTGTCGAAGTTGCGGTCGCCGTCATCGTCGTTCAACGCCGCGCGGCCTTTGGTCAGCCGAGCCGACGGGCTTTGGGTGCGCCACGCCGAGCTGTACTTGAGGGTGTTGTCCCAGCGGGCGCGGAGGTCTGGGTTACCGGTTTCGACATCGAACGCCTGTGCTTGCGGCACACCTCCACATAACGCGGCGATAGCCAGGACCAACGGTCTGCGCGCAAATTGGGAGCGCAGGCATTCCTTCGCACGTGTGCTAGTTACCATCGAGTAATCCTCTTTCTTATTTTTATCCGCAGGATTTATGCATGTCTTATTGTTGTAACCGTCTGCCCTGGGGCAGCGGGTTTATGGCTACAGCTTCAGGCCAATGGCGTGCTTTGACTAATCGACTCTTCTGATGCGATGTATTTCATGGCGCGATACCTATGCAGCGGTGGATACAGCTACGACGATGGTTGCCATCATTGGCCTGCCAACCACACACCGCCCCGTTCATCCACTGACAGAACCTGACTGCGCAACGATTGGCCCAGGCACGGACCCAATACACAGAGCCCGCTGTCAGGCATGAACAGCGCGCCGTGGGCATGGCAGACGATGCGCTGGCGGTCCGCCGACATGAATCGATCCTTGCGGTAATGCAGCGGCACCTGCAGATGCGGGCAGCTATTGAGCCAGGCTTTCAATTCACCTTGCCAACGCAGCACGAAGACGGTGTCACGACCCTTCCTCCAGGGATCGAAGCCCCGTGCGCAGCCCTCGGCCAGTACGGCCTGCGGGCATAGATAAATGGCAGTCATGGAAATTCCGGGTCAGATCGGCTCAGCGGTCAGCTTGAGCATTTGTTTGGTCAAACCGATGCGATCGAACGTTTGGTCCCGGGCCATTTCCCGATCGCCGGCCAGCACGGACTTTTCGCTGATGAACTTGCAGCGCTCGAAACGTCGGGCCATGAAGCGTTCGAGCTTGTCCTGCAGGCTGCCTTCGCCGGCCAGCTCCATGCTCAGCACCAGCGCGTCCTCGATCGCCATACCGGCACCCTGGCCCAGGTGTGGCGTGGTGGCATGTGCCGCATCGCCAATCAGCAGTACGCGGCCCTTGAACCAAGGTTCGTCCACGAACACCACTTCCATGGGCTTGTAGACGACCTTCGTGCTGTCTGTGATCTGCTCGCGCAACCTGCCTACCAAACCGCCCATACTGGCGAGACGGTCACGCATGACATCGGCCAGTTGACTGGGTTCGTACCAAGGGTTTTCCGGTTCGTGTGAAGTCGAGAACATGTACATCAAGGTGTCGGAGAGCGGGACCAGGCCGGCATTGCCGGCAGGCCCCATGTAGCTGGCGAGGTGATCGATGGAAGGGTCGCGGGGAAAGTTGTAGCGCCACACGGCTTGGCCAGTGAAGCGTGGCGTGTAGATATCGCCGAACAGCATGCCGCGAATCTTCGAATAGACGCCGTCTGCACCCACCAGCAGTGCATAGCGCCCAGTGCTGGCGTCGGTGAAGGTGACGTCCACGCCGTCTGCATCCTGCGCGAAGCTGGCTACGCTGAGCCCCAGGCGAACCCCTGCCCCCAACTCGATGGCGGCGCTGCTCAATACCTGATGGAGTGCCAGTCGCGAGATGCCGACGTTGGCTGGGTACTGCGGCCCGGCCAGGCGCTGCCCGGGAATGCGCGCCAGTGGGTGACCTTGCAGGTCGTGGATACCGACATCCTCGAAGGCATAGCCGGCCGCCAGATAGCGGTCCAGCACACCGAGCCGGGCCATTTCACGTACCACATTGCTCTGCTGGATGATGCCCACGCCGTACACCGTCCAGTCGGACTTGATCTCCACCAGGTCTACGGCCACCCCCTGGCGCCGCAAGGCGATGGCGGCGCACAGGCCACCGATGCCACCACCCACCACCAGCACTTTGTTGACGTCGCTCATCATGCTTTCCCTTGTTCTTGTAGTTGTTCTTGTAGTTGTCCAGGTAGCCGGCATCGACATGCTCGGCTCCAGCCTTGTGCTTGACGATAGGGAGGAAAGGAGGCGTTGACTAATCGTGAGTTGGCATGGAAAGTATTTTGAAAATAACTACAAGAAGAGCCTGCCCTCATGCGATTCAACCATCTGGACCTCAACCTGCTCGTCGCGCTCGATGTCCTGCTCGAAGAACAGAACATCACCCGGGCGGCCGTGCGGCTGCACATGACCCAGTCGGCGCTGAGCGGCATCCTGCGCAGGCTGCGGGCGTATTTCGAGGACGAACTGCTGGTGCAGGTCGGGCGCAGCATGGCGCCCACATTGCTGGGCAAGGACTTGCAGATCCCGATTCGCGAAGTGTTGCTCAAGATCCAGACGTCGATTGCAGCCAAGCCAGTGTTCGACGTTGCCTTGAGCAAGCGTCATTTTCGGATCATGGCGTCCGACTACCTGATCAACGTACTGCTGGCCGATGTAATCCACCGCATCAACGGCGAGGCGCCGCATGTCACCTTCGAGTTGATGAGCCCGGGCGAAACCGCTCTGGAGATGCTGATGCGCGGCGAGATCGATTTGATGATTGCGCCCGAGCAACACATCAACGCCGCGCACCCCTCCCAGTTACTGTTCGAAGAGCAACACGTCTGCGTGGTCTGGACCGGCAATACCAGTTTGAAAGAGCCGTTCACACTGGAAAACTACCTTGAACTGGGCCACGTCGCCGCCGCGTTCGGACGCAGCCGCACACCGGCCATCGAGCAGTGGTTCATGAACCAGTATGGCTGCAAGCGCCGCCTGGAAGTCATCACACACGACTTCAACACCATCCCGCATCTGCTCATTGGCTCGCAACGCATCGCTACCATGCACAGTCGGCTCGCCTTGCTGTATGCACAGTTGCTGCCGCTGCGCCTGCTGCCTCCGCCGGTAAAGCTGCCCGTGATGCGAGAGTACATGGCATGGCACCGCAGCCTTGACGGCGATGCCATGCTCGGCTGGCTGCGCAGGCAGTTGCTGGACGCGGTGCAGAGGTCCGAGGCCGTCCCGCAGACCTGACCCCTCGCCACCCCGGCGCTGCCAGCGGTCGAACTATCACGAAGTACGATGGTTGGCATCCGCACTCGCAATTTGTCCCATGCATCAATGCATGCGAGTTTCGGCCTGCTGGCAACGCCTGCTCAGGCGTTTCCGGCTGCGGCATGGGCAGACCTGGCCGCGCCCTGGAACCGTTAAAAGGACAATAAAAATATGTTTCGCTACTTCCCCACCAATTATGTCTGGAACCTGTCGGTAGACCTGGCGATAGAGATGGGAGCCCGCATCGGTGAAATCGAGGAAATGTGCGCGCCGCTTCAGGAAAGCGCCAAGCACCCCGACGCCGAAGGCACTCAGGCTTTCCGTGAAACCTGGGCCAGAATGGCCGACAAGTTGTGCGACCTCGCCAGCGAAGACGAAAGTCGGGGCCGGCTGTTGTCCGCGGGTGAAAAATACAATCGCGCAGCCACCTACTACATCACCTGTGAACGCCTGCAGAGTCACGGTGCCCCAGCGCGCGAAGCCCTTTACCAACGTTTCCTGGAGACCTTCGCGCGAGGCATCGAACTGTCGTCCGAGAACTGCGAACGGGTGGAAATACCGTATGAGGGCACCCACCTCAGCGGCTTGTATACCCGCGCCGAAGGTGTGCAAGGCCCTGCACCGATCCTGGTGCAGGTCAACGGCCTGGACTCGACCAAGGAAATGAAATACCGCGTGGGGCTGCCAGCCTGGCTGGCGAAGCGCGGTGTGTCTTCGTTGGTGATCGACCAGCCGGGCACGGGCGAAGCGCTGCGCCTGCAAGGACTGACCGCCCGCTACGACAGTGAACACTGGGCCAGCCGCGTAGTGGACTGGCTGGAAACCCGCAGCGAGATCGACCCAGGTCGTATCGGCCTGGAAGGCGTCTCGCTGGGGGGCTACTACTGTCCGCGAGCAGTAGCCTTCGAGCCGCGATTCGCCTGTGGCGTGGTGTGGGGCGCCAACCATGATTGGCGCGATGTGCAGAAGCGCCGCCTGGCCAATGAAGGCAATCTTCCGGTGCCACATTACTGGGCGCATGTGTGCTGGGTTTGGGGCGCCAAAGACATCGACCAGTTCATGAGCATTGCCGAAAACGTGCACCTGGACGGCGTACTCGATCGCATCACGGTGCCCTTTTTGGTGACCCACGGTGAGAAAGACAGCCAGATCCCGCTCAAATGGGCGCAGCGAACCTACGAGCAGTTGGTGAACAGCCCGCAACGCGAGCTGAAAATCTTCACCACCCGTGAAGGCGGAGTGCAGCACTCCAGCTTCGACAACAGCATCAACGCCGGCCAGTACATCGCTGACTGGGTCGCCGAAACCTTGGGCGGCCGCACGGCCTGAGTCAGAACACGAGAGACACACCATGAATATTATCGGACCTGAATACCTGACGTTCGGCGTGGATGACGTCGCTGCCTGCGTGCAATACCTGATTGACTATGGGCTCAAACCCTTGGATGTCGATGAACAAGGAGGCTTTCTGGAAGCGCTGGACGGTACCGGCGTGCTGATCCGCCACCGTGATGCTGCCGGCCTGCCGGCGCCGATGGGTACCGCCAGCACGCTGCGCGAAACGGTCTATGGCGTAGCCGACGAGACAACCTTGCAAGCCATAGAAACCGAGTTGCGCAAGGACCGCGAAGTCCATCGCACCGATGACGGCGTACTGCATGCATTCGACGATATGGGTTTCGCCCTGGGTTTCTGCATCACCCGGCGCAGGACGCTGGCGATGCCTGGAGAAATCAGTAACGCACCAGGCTCGGCCACGCTGCGCGAAGTCAACAGTCTGGGCGCCAGCAACGAGATGCCAGCCCTCCCCCGCAGTCTGTCCCATGTGGTGTACTTCGTTCCGGACGCCGACCGGGCCGAAGCCTTCTACACCCGGCTGGGGTTCATCTGCACCGATCGCTTCATCGGCACAGGACCCTTCCTGCGACCTGCGGGGACCCTGGACCACCACACCTTGTTTTTCATCAACACGCCACCGTTCATGAAGGGTATCGAACACTTCACCTTCCACATGGCCGGGCCCACCGAGGTCATGCTGGCCGGCACTCGTTTCGTCGAAAAAGGCTATCAGTCGTTCTGGGGGCCCGGTCGCCATCAGTTGGGTTCCAACTGGTTCTGGTATTTCAACAGCCCGCTGGGCTGCCACGTCGAATACGACGCAGACATGGACCTGCATGACGAGAGTTGGGCGCCGCGCGTGGAACCGTCGACAGCCGATACATCCCAGTACTTCCTGTTCGAACGCCGGGAAAAATGGATGCCCGGTGGCAAGCCGGAATAGCGCCAATACGCCACAGACAGAGGCCGCTGGTGACAGCGGCCTCATCGGTTTGACGCTATCCGTTACCTGCAGCGCACGCGTGTATCACCACAGTTTCCAGGTGTAATCGACGTTGATGCGGGTTTCGTTGTCACTACGAAAGGTTGCTGCGGCGCTCAGATCGTTTCGATAGACGTTTTGCCTCAGGCGCACGCTCAGCCCTTTTACCGGGCCTGACTGCACCACATAGGACAGCTCGACGTCTTTGGACGACTCCGACAAATGGCTGCCGCCCAGGCGCGGCAGATTTATATGGCTGCCGTGCAGATAGCGCAGCATGCCCGTCAAACCAGGTAGTCCCACGGCTGCAAAATCATAGTCATATCGCAAGGCCCACGTGCGTTCATCGGGGTTGACGAAATCCGCGCTCATGGTGCCATCGCTGAGCACCACCGGCTCGCCGCCCGCCAGATAAACCATCGCGGTATCGCCGCTCTGCTGCATATAGCCGATACCCAGGCTATGGGCGCCCACCTGGTAGGTAAACATCCCGCCTGCGCTCAGGTTATCCACCCTGCCCGCTTCTGCCCGGCCATCTTCGCGACTGTTGAACAGGCGGATATCGGTCTTGAGCTTGCCCGGCCCCAGTGGCAACGTATGCAGCAAGCCGGCAAAATCCTGTTGGTAGATATTGCCCAACTCGGCGTGAAAGTAGCGCAAGGTCAAGCTTGGCGACCATCGATAGTCACCACCCACCAAGTCGAACCGGGTCGAGGTGGCACCCGGCGTGAACCGACCATTGGGCGAGGCGATGTAAATCGGCTGGTCGTCCGTGGAGTCGCGTTGATTGACCCTGTCCATGCGCCCCAGGTGCAGTGTCGTATCCGGCACATCCTCGGAAATCAGGTGCGCGCCCCTGAAGGATTGCGGCAGCAATCGCGCCGGACTGGCCGCTATGACCGGCAGGCTGGGAAATTGCGTACCTATCGACACGCGAGTTTTGGAGACCTTGGCTTTCAGGGCAGCCCCCAGCTCTGAATACTCGTCACGAGTCTTGCGCGTGACCGGGTTGAATTGGAGCAATTGCGTCCCGGTGCGATCAGGTGACGAATCCAGTTTCAGCCCGACGATCCCGGTCAGATCCAAGCCAAAACCCATCCAACCTTCGGTGTAACCGGAATGGGCACGGAGAATGAAACCTTGAGCCCACTCTCGCGCTGCCGCGTAAGGCGTCTCGCCTTTGTAGTCTCTGTCCAGATAGAAGTTACGGCTGGTCAACGCAACCGTTGCATCGGAAATCAGCGCGGCCTGGCTGATTCCAGACAACAACATCCCCACACTGCCCAGGCTCAACAGCCGTGGGCAATTGATCAACGCCTTCATAGCGATGTCCTTGTTATTGTTGTTTTTTGATCGAGTTATTGCGCAGTCAGACCGGTAGTGGTGGGCTGCGATTCGGGAGTCGAGCGCGCCTTCAGGCCCCAGATGGCACATGCCGCCAGCACGAAGGCCCCGGCAAAGAGCACATACAACTGCGCGGGCGCCCATTGCGCATCGATCAATTGCCCCGCTACCAGGGGCGATAGAATCGCGCCAGAGCGGCCGATGCCTATGCCCCAGCCCAGGCCGGTCACGCGTTGCGAGGCGGAGTAAAGCGTAGGCGTCAACGCGTAGAGCCCCGCCACGCAGCCATTGACGAACACGCCGATGGCCAAAGCCAGAGTGAACGCAAGGTTCAGGTTGGAAGTGAACTGAACGAACATAGCCAGCAGCATGCCGGTCAGGAGCAGGTAGCCAATCAAGACACGGGACAATCTGTACCGTGCGGCCAGCAGGCCCACGACAGCCGTACCGACGATTCCACCTACATTCAAAAGGACCCCGCCGGTGATCCCTTGCTGGTTGGACAGGCCTGCCGCCACCAGGAGCCTGGGCGTCCAGCTCATCACAAAATAGAAGCCGAACATCACCAGAAAGAATGCCAGCCAGATCAACAGCGTGGAACGCAGCAACGGCGGCGAGAACAGCTGGGCGAACGCCACACGAAGTGGCTGACGCGCCGACGCCGAGACTGGCGGTAGTTGCTCGATGGGTTCGAGCTGCACCCGGGCCAATAGCCGGTTGACCTTGTGCAGGGCGCCTTGTGGCTGGCGCGAGGCCAGAAATACTAGGGATTCAGGCAACCACACCAATAGCAGCGGCAGCGTCATCAGCGTGACGATCCCACCGTAGAGAAATACAGCGCGCCAACCCATGGACGGGATGATCTGCGCGGCGATCAAGCCGCCAATGGTGGCGCCCAGCGCGTAGGCGGTCGACTGCAGGCTGATCGCAAGTCCCCGCCATTTCTGGTTGGCGTACTCGCCGGCAATGACATAACTGCTGGCCAGCACGCCACCAATGCCAAGGCCTGTGAGCAGCCGCAGAGCGGCCAGCATTTCCGGCGACGACGCTTGAGATGAACACACCATCCCCACCCCCGCTACCGTCACACACACCAGGATCAAGGGACGCCTGCCAAAGCGGTCGGCCCACGGTGCGATGAACAACGACCCGACGGCCATGCCCACCAGCCCGGCACTGAGCAAGTAGCCGAGCCGAGTGCCGGTCAGCGCCCACTCACTGGACACCGATGCGGCGGTAAAGGCCATCACCAGCACATCGAAGCCATCCAGCATGTTGATCAGAAAACACAGGCCGATGACTCCCCACTGAAACCCCGACATGGGTTTTTGATCCATGAGTTGGCCGATCGACTTATCCATGTCCAATGACTCCCGTACTGGAGCAAGCGTGAGCGGTCAAACGCTGGGCAGCCGAAGTCGGCCCGGATTCACGGGTTGGTAAGACGTGCATAGGGGTACCCTCTTGTTTTTGTTGTTGAACGGACACTCGATGCGCCTTGGCCAGGCCAAGGCCTGAGGGTGAAATCAAAGGCTGATCTCACCACTGCCTTTCAGGCTGATGCGAGCGGTCGGGCTCGCATCCTGAGGTACAGGCTCAACGGTTGGCGTGACGCAACCGCTCGATGATCTTGCGCGCTCTGTTCGCCCCGACATCCACATGAATATCGATCATCGGGCCCGTGCCGAAGCGGCACATGTTCCGGTACTGGGCCTCTATCACCACTTTGTCTTCATCGAAGGTCAAGGCGGTTTGCTCGATGACCTTGGCCTTGATCGCCTCATGGTCGCTCTTGGGATTGGTGGCCATGGTCCAGAAGTAGTGGCTGGTGGTCTCGGTTTCCGGGGTGACGCCATGGAACCCGCGCATATGAAAGCCGCCGCGCTGCGGATCGTTCAAATCGTCGGTATTGGCGTCCACCGCGCCTGTCCAGATTCGCAGGTGGCTGACGTGAAACTCGATCTGCTGCCAACGGTCGATCCGATCCTTGAAAGGGTACGCAGCGATGTAGGTGGGCGGCGCAACGGAGCCCGGCATATGGCGAGTGACGGTGACCGACAGGTCATCGCTCTCGACCTTCATTTCGGCATTCATGTGGATGCTGGCGTTACCGCCGATGGTGCGCAGATGCACATAGCCCAGGTGGCTGAGGTCCATCAGGTTGTCATGGATCAGTTGGTAGGGCGCATCGTAGTGGTAGACATCGCCGTCGAAGAGATACGCGCCGCTGCTGTGCACGGCGTACGCTGGCGGTTCGCAGGTTGGCTCGGGGTGGTCGCTGCTGCCGAACCAGATCCATACGATCTGGTCCCGCTCCTGTACGTGATAGGCCGGGACCTTGGCCTTGCTGGGGATCTTGTCCTGGCCAGGAATTTCAATGCACTTGCCTGCGCCATCGAATAGCAGCCCGTGATAGCCGCAACGAAGCCCCTGGGCTTCCAGGGTGCCATTGGACAACGGCAGTGCACGGTGGCAGCAACGGTCTTCGAGCGCCGCGACCTTGCCATCCGACGTGCGAAACAGCACCACGGGTTTGTTCAACAGCGTGCGCGCTACGGGTTTGTCGGTGAGCTGCCAGCCCAAGCCGGCCACGTACCACTGATCAAGGGGAAAGCTGGGCAAAGACGGCGTGGCCGGTACTTCATAGGCGAGGGTTTGGCTACCAGGGGCGTTCATGGTGTTCTCCCATAAGTCGATAGGTGTCGGGCGTGGGTTCAAAGATCCAGGACCAGGCACGGTGTTTTCGCTCTCGAGCAACACGGCGTGAACTGGTCGTTGCTGGCATGCTCTGCGTCGGTCATGAACTGATCGCGGTGATCAGGGATGCCCTGGACCACCCGGGTGATGCAAGACCCGCAAATGCCTTGCTCACAGGAGGTCTCGATCTGGATGCCGGCTTCGTCGAGCACCTCGAACACAGAGCGATCAGCAGGGATTTGAAAGACTTTGCCCGAGCGTGCCAGCTGTACTTCGAAGGCCCGATCAGCGGCGTGGTCTACCGGCGGCGCCGCAAAGAACTCTCGATGCACCTGTGCTTGCGGCCAATCTGCCGCGGCGGCGCAACCCAGGATGTAATCCATGAAGCCGCCCGGACCACAGACGTAGACATGTCGGTCCGCCTCAGGGGTCCGGAGCAAGGCGCGGGCATCCAGATTGGAAGGGACCGCGCTACTGTCGTCATGCAGCACCACCCGATCGGTAAACGCCGCGTGGGCCAGCTCATCGAGAAACGCCGCGCGATCCGGTGAGCGGAAGCAGTAATGAAGTTCGAAATCCTCACCTTGGCGCTGCAGCTCGTGGGCCATGGCCAGCATGGGCGTGATGCCGATTCCGCCGGCAATGAGCAGATGCGTCGCCCCTGGACCCGCCAGTGGGAAAAGATTGCGCGGCTCGCTGATGTGCAACGTCTGACCCTCTTCTACCAACTCATGCATCGCTTGAGAGCCACCGCGCGACGACGGGTCCTTGAGCACACCGATCAGATAGCGATGACGCTCCTGCGGTGCATTGCACAGAGAGTATTGGCGAACGACACCGCTGGGCAGATGCACATCGACATGGGCGCCTGCGGTGAACGCAGGCAACTGGCTGCCGTTGGCAAGGCACAACTCGAAACTGCAAATACCCTCGGCGACGATGGATTTGCGATTGACTAAAACCTGGAGCATGAGACGGCCCTCCACCTCAAAAGTGGCTGCAAAAAGCGAACGGAGATTGAGTTAGCGAGCGGGGGTTATGGCGGACTTGTGGCTGCTGGAAGAAGGCGCAGACCAAGGGGGTTGACGGTACTGTTCATTGCAGGCTACCTGATAATTATTTTTGTTGGGGCGGCTGTCGCCTATGATGCGAGCAGCCCACGCAAGGTGCGTGGCTGGAGGTAGAATCCGGCTATTTAGTTGCGGTGTCAACCTTTCTTCTCGAACCGTTCATCCCTTTACGGCGGCTACCTATGGCGAAAACCAACAAGCTGAATCTGGATCGCTACGTTCCAGCCATGCTCACATTCCTTGCAAACAAATTGGCGACTGGCGCCTCTCTGAGTTACCGCAAGCATTTCGGTATCGGCGTTGTGGAGTGGCGATTGATCGCCCTGCTGGCGGTAGAAGACCAGATCACGGCCAATCGCATCTGTCAGGTGATCGGCCTGGATAAAAGCGCGGTCAGCCGCTCGCTGCAGGCGTTGGAGGCCGCTGGGCGAATCACCGGCAAGGTGGACAGCCAGGACGCGCGCCGCTACACCGTCAGCCTCACCCCCGAGGGCAAAGCGCTGCACGACCGAGTGCTGAAGGTCGCGCTTGAGCGGGAGCGGCGTCTGCTGGGCGGTTTATCGCCAGCAGAGGTCGACACCTTGGTTGACCTTCTGGGCCGGCTACAAACGAAAGTAGCCTATGTCAACGAATACGATCCGCCTGCGGAGGCGTAATCAGACCGCACTGCATTGGCGTGGCGATCAACACGTCCGGGTTCGGCGATGCAGCGCAGGTCGAGGGAGTGGGGACAAGCTAGAGGAAAGGACTGATTTCTTGATACCACCAAGGTAGTTTTTATAACCCGAAGTGTTGAATCGCTGTTGCCCGGTAAACAGTCACTAAATATATAGCCAAATCAAATCGCGTTATTCCACTCTGGAAGTTGCTGCAGATTTTATATTTCTATTAAATCTAAGCAGGCTTGGTTATCAGTAAGTGCCCCCTGAAGGGGCGGCACGCTTTTCATCAAAGCCCTCAGGTTATCTGTGTTGCCGATATTCAATTGGGCAGCCTGACCGATCTAGTCATCATCCGGATATTGGGTAACGACAATGGCAAAACACATTCAAATCCTCGACGGCGGCATGGGCCGAGAGCTGTCGCGAAACGGCGCGCCGTTTCGTCAACCGGAGTGGTCTGCACTGGCGCTGATCGAAGCCCCGGAATATGTGCGCCAGGCACATGATGCGTTCATCGCTGCCGGTGCGCAGGTCATTTCCACCAACAGCTATGCCGTGGTGCCTTTTCATATCGGCGAGGCGCGGTTCGAGATCGACGGCACTGCTTTGGCGCAACTCGCGGGCACCCTTGCCCGTGCTGCTGCCGATGCCAGTCCTCACGCCGTTCGCGTTGCCGGGTCGCTGCCTCCCCCGCTTGGCTCGTACCGCCCGGATCTGTTCGAGCCGGTGCAGGCTGGCAAGGTCCTGCGGGTGCTGATCGATGCGCTGAACGAGCATGTCGATCTATGGCTGGCAGAGACGCAGAGCTCCATTGCCGAAGTCAGGCTGGTGGCCGAGTTATTGAAAGATGACCCGCGACCACGCTGGTTTTCCTTCACGCTGGACGATGCGCTGGATGCTGAGGGCAAGGCTCGACTGCGATCCGGGGAAAGCATCACCGACGCCGTGTTGGCGGCGGTCGAACTGGGCGCGGCTTCCGTGCTGTTCAACTGCAGCCCGCCGGAAGTCATGAGCGCTGCGTTGCTCGAGGCTGGCCAACACAGCAGTTTACCGCTCGGCATCTACGCCAATGCCTTCGAACCGTCGGACCATAAACGCGGTGCCAACGTGGGCATCAGCGCACTGCGCCGCGACACCCAGCCGGACAACTATCTGCGCTGGGCGCGGGAGTGGGTCGATCAGGGCGCCAGTATCGTCGGCGGTTGCTGTGGCATCGGCCCGGAACACATTCGCGCACTGTCGACCGCCCTCGCCGGCTCTGAGTCCGTACCCGTTGCACAGGATGCCCTGCATGTTTGATCGTCGCTCGTTCATCAAAGGTACCGGGGCGGCCGCGATGACCGCCGCCATGACTTCCGCCTGGCCGTTGGCCAATGCCTTCGCACAGCAGCCGCTGGGCCCCAGAAAAGGTGGCCACCTGACGATCGGCCTGGACAACGCGTCGACCACAGACCGCCTGGATCCGGCCTTCTGGTTCGAAAGCTGGATGTATTTCACCGGCAGTCAGCTGTTCAATGCCTTGGTGGAAGTCGACGATAGCGGAGCAATCGTGCCTTCACTCGCCGAATCCTGGTCCAGCGATGACGGTGGCCGCAAGTGGGTCCTGAACATCCGCAAGGGCGTGCAATTTCATGATGGCCGCGGTTTGAGCGCGAAAGACGTGGTCTGGTCGCTCAATCACCACCGCAGCGAGAAATCTTCCTCCCCGGTCAAGGTCTATCTGGACCCGGTCACGGACTTGAGAGCCACTACGGATCACGAAGTCACTGTCACCCTGGCGGAGCCGAACGTCGAGTTCATCGCCTTGCTGTCAGCGGTGCATTTCGTGATCACAGCCGAAAACGAGGCCTTCGAGAAAGCCATCGGCACCGGCGCCTTCATTCTGGAAAGTTTCCAGCCGGGCGTGCGCATGCTGGTCAAGCGCAACCCCAACCATTGGAACCCTTCACGGGGCCATGTCGACTCCGTCGAAACCCTGGCCATGAACGACTCGACCGCCAGGGTCGCGGCGCTGGTCAGTGGTTCCGTGCAGATCATCAATCGGGTCAATCCGCGCATAGTCGGGCGCATCGAAAAGCTGCCCTCGATTCAGCTGGTGCGGGACAAGGACAGCCAGATATTCACCCTGCCCGGCCTGGCCCACGTGGCACCGTTCGATTCCCTCGACGGGCGCCTGGCACTCAAATACGCGATAGACCGGCAACAGTTGATCGACACGGTCCTGGGCGGGTATGGCTCGCTGGGCAACGACAATCCAGTCTTCCCATCGAACCGGTACTTCGCGCGGGATATTCCTCAGCGACCTTACGACCCTGATCTGGCGCGCTTCCACTGGCAAAAAGCAGGGTTCGCAGGCCCGCTCACGCTCTTCGCGGCAGACGCGGGCTTTCCAGGGGCGGTGGATGCGGCTCAGCTGTATCAACAGTCGGCGCAAAAGGCTGGCATTCCGCTGGGCATCGAACGGGTGCCAAACGACGCATTCTGGACCGATACCTGGTTGAAGAAACCGTTCTGTACCTCCAATTGGGGGGCACGCCCCACTGCCGATGCATTGCTGTCCATGGTATTCACCAGCCAGGCGCCCTGGAATGAATCCGCTTGGCGAGTCCCGGCTTTCGACCAGTTGGTGAAAGCGGCGCGTGGCGAAACCGATGAAGACAAACGCCGGCAGATCTACCACGACATCCAGGTGATGCTGGTCGAGCAGAGCAGTGAAATCATCCCGCTGTACGCCGACGCGCTGGCGGCCACGCGCAAGAACGTCAAGGGTTTCACGTCGGTGCCTGGGGTGCCGCTCAGTGGCAACCGAGCCGCCGAGAAAGTCTGGCTGGAAGGATAAGGTCGATGTCCGTGACACTTCCGGTTATCGCTCGCGCAGGGGGGCAAGGCGCGCTGGCAAGCATGATTGCGCGGCGCCTGGCGGTCGGCATGGTCATGCTGCTGGCGACCTCGCTGTTGATTTTCATCGGGCTGAACCTGCTGCCGGGCGATACGGCGACCGCAATTCTGGGGCAGTCCGCAACCCCTGCGGCCGTCCATGCCTTGAAGCTGCAACTGGGCCTGGATCAACCGGCAGGCTGGCGTTATTTGCACTGGCTGGGCGGAGTGTTGCAGGGTGAATTCGGCAGCAGCCTGACTTCCGGGGAAAACATTTCCGTGGCGCTTTCGCAGCGGCTGAACAACACCCTGTCCCTGGCGGGCATTACCGCGTTGGTAGCGGTACCGCTGGCGCTGCTCAATGCCCAGCGCAGCAGCTATGTCGATACCGCTGTGCTCAAGGGGCTTTCGCCCATGCGGGTACTGTGGCGCCACGTGTTGCCCAATGCCTGGGGGCCGATCATCAACGTCATCGTGTTGAACATGGCCTACCTGATGGTGGGCGTGGTGATCGTGGAAAACGTTTTCGTCTATCCCGGCCTGGGCCAGTACCTGGTCGACAGCATCGGCAAACGGGACGTGCCCGTGGTCCAGGGTTGTGCGCTGGTGCTGGCGGCCATCTACATCCTGCTGAATCTGTTCGCTGACGTGATCGCTTTGTTGACCAACCCCCGTCTACGCCACGGAAAATAATCCATGCCCGCACCGAAAATCGTTCACCTGCCCGGCATCGTCGGTCTGATTCTGTTCGTGGCTGTCGCCCTCTTCGCGCCATGGCTGGCTCCCCATGCTCCCGACCAGGTGATTGGCGCAGCCTGGGATGTCCCGTCGGCGCTGGCGCCGCTGGGCACCGACAATCTGGGCCGCGATCTGCTGTCGCGGCTGATCTGGGGCACACGCACATCGTTGTCGGTGACCGCCGCCGCAGCCTTGGTGGCGTTCGTCGGGGGGACGACGCTGGGCTTCATCGCCGGGGCTGCCGGGGGCTGGATCGACCAACTGATCTCGCGCGTCAACGACGTGCTGATGGCGATACCGACCATGATACTGGCGCTGGTCATTCTGGCCACGCTGCCCAAGACCGTGAGTGTGATCATCCTGGTGCTTGGGCTGCTGGAGGCCACTCGGATTCTGCGCGTGGCGCGTGCGTTGGCGGCGGATATTGCCGCCATGGAGTTCATCGACGTGGCGCGCATGCGCGGAGAAAGCATGGCCTGGATTCTGCTGCGGGAAATTCTCCCCAATGCCCTGCCCATCCTGATCGCTGAATTCGCCCTGCGCTTCGTTTTCATCCTGCTGTTTCTGTCCGCGTTGTCTTTTCTCGGGCTGGGCATTCAGCCCCCTACGGCAGACTGGGGCGGGTTGGCCCGGGATAACAAGGACGGCGTGTTGTTCGGCGTGTGGGCCGCTTTGATACCGGGCGCCGCGATTGCCGTGTTGGCGCTGTGCATCAATGCGCTGGCCGATTGGCTGCTGAACGGCAACACACGCCGGTGGGGAGCGCGCAACCATGACTGACTCGACCCACGCCTCTGCACCTCCACTGTTGTGCGTCGATCAGTTACGAATTGCCGCCAGAGGCGAGCCGCGGCGGATGTTGGTCGATAACGTGTCGTTCACGCTCAATGCCGGCGAGGTGCTGGGTCTGATCGGCGAGTCCGGAGCGGGAAAATCCACTGTCGGCCAGGCGATCCTGGGTCATCTGCGTGAAGGCATGACGCTGGCAGGCGGAGGTGTCCTGTTCCATGGGCAGGACCTGCTACGCCTTCCGGAACCTGGCCTGCGACGGATTCGCGGCCGGCGCATTGCATACGTTGCACAATCGGCCGGATCGGCCTTCAACCCGGCCCTGACCATCGGTGCGCAGGTGATCGAAGCTGCGCAATGGCACGGGCTCATGGATGCGGCCACGGCCAAGGCGCGGGCGCTGCAGCTGTTCGCCGAATTCAGTCTGCCGGAGCCCGAAACCTTCTATACACGCTACCCGCACCAGGTGTCGGGTGGGCAGTTGCAGCGGGCGATGATTGCCATGGCGCTGTGCAGCTCGCCCGAGCTGATCGTCTTCGACGAGCCGACGACCGCACTGGACGTCGTCACCCAACTGGGCATTCTTCAGGCCATCGCGCAGGTCATCCGCCGGGCGGGTGTAGCCGCCATCTACATCAGCCACGATCTGGCCGTGGTTGCACAACTGGCCGACCGCATCATGGTGTTGCGTCATGGCCAATGCGTGGAGCACGGCGCGACCCAGCAGATTCTGCAAAGGCCGACGCAGCGCTACACCCGGGATCTGCTCGATGCCGGATGCACTTCTCGCGGTCCAGGCGTTGTTCCATCGGTGCAGAAAGAAGTGCTGACCATCCGCTCCCTGAGCGCCAGGTATCACCATCGGCCGGTATTGGACGACGTTTCACTGCGTCTGTGGCAAGGCTGCACGCTGGCGCTCATCGGCGAATCGGGATCAGGTAAGTCGACCTTGGGTAGAGCCATTTGCGGATTGCTCACGGACGTTGGCGGTTCCATGACGCTGGGAGGCAAGGCGCTGCCGTTGACGCTCGGGAAGCGGGCCCACCATCACCTGCAGCAGGTCCAACTGGTGCATCAGATTCCCGATAGCGCGCTCAACCCCAGACTGTCGATCGGCGATCAGCTCGCTCGCGCCGTGCAGAAATTTACCGGGTCAAGCCGACAGCAGCGGCAACAGCGGGTGATCGCATTACTGGGCCAGGTGGGCCTGCCTGCAGACATCGCCAAGCGACTTCCGCACACGCTTTCCGGGGGGCAGAAACAGCGCGTGTGCATTGCACGCGCACTGGCTGCCGAGCCTGCACTGATCATTTGTGATGAGCCCACTTCGGCACTGGATCCGCTGGTTGCTCAGGAGGTACTGGCGTTGCTGCGGCAACTGCAGGCCGAAACGGGCGTATCGTACTTGTTCATTACCCACGATCTGCACGTCGCCAGGCAGATCGCCCATGAGGTTGCCGTGTTGCGCAACGGGCGTATCGTTCATCGGGGGGCCACTGCTGAAGCACTCAGCGCACCGTTCGATGACTACACGCAGAGCCTTGTCCAATCCGTACCGCAAATGAGGCAGGACTGGTTGGCGCAGATGACTGGCTGATAGCGCAACGTTGCTTCCAGAGTTCGCCAGGTGTTCAGTTGCGCCTGGCTTTGAACGTCAATGCGAAGCCCAGCAGAACCACCCCGGCAAACCCCGCCGGGAACAGCCAGATACTTTTCCAGTCATGTTGCATGCCCGTTGCATAGTGATCGGTCACCTGCCCCGCTACCCAGAAACCGATCAGCATGCCCAACCCATAGGTGGCCAGGGTGATCAGCCCCTGCGCCGAGCTGCGGAAGCGTTCGGGGGTCTTGGCGTCGGTGTAGATCTGCCCGCAGACGAAAAAGAAGTCGTAGCACACGCCATGCAAGGCAATGCCGATCATCAACAGGGCGATTTCTTCACCGCCGCTGCCATAGGCGAACAGCACGTAGCGCAACACCCAGGCGAACATGCCGACCAGCAGTGCGATCTTGATGCCGAAGCGGGCGATGAACAGCGGCAGCAACAGCATGAACAGCACTTCGGATACTTGCCCGATGGCCATCTTGGCGGTGGGGTTGGCAATGCCGATCTCGGCAAGGAACGGGTTGGCGTTCTGGTAGTAGAAAGCCAGTGGTATGCAGATCAGGATCGACGCAAGGAAGAATATCAAATAGCTGCGATCCTTCAGCAGCCCCAGCGCGTCCAGGCCCAGCACCTGCCGCAACCCCTGGCGCTCGCCGGTGGCCTGCAAAGGTGCCGTGCTGGGCAGGGTGAAGCTGTACAACCCCAAGAGCAGCGATGCAATGGCCGACATCAGGAAGGTGTTGCGCAGCGCGCCGCTGGCGATGCCTTCGGCGGAATCCCAGGCGAAGAGCATGCTGATCACCACGCCGGCAACGATCCAGCCGATGGTGCCCCATACCCGAATGCGCGAGAACTCACGGGCCGGATCTTGCATCTGGCGGAAGGCAACCGAGTTGACCAGGGCCAGGGTCGGCATGTACACCACCATGTAGGCCAGGACATAGGGATAGAAAGTGGCGAAGTCCGGCGCTTTGTACAGCTGGTACAACAGCACCGCGCCCAGCAGGTGCAGAGTGGCGAGGATGCGTTCGGCATTGAACCAGCGATCGGCGATCAGGCCGATGACGAAAGGAGCGATGATTGCTCCCCAGGACTGCGTCGAAAATGCCTGGCCGATCTGGCTGCCGCTGGCGCCCAGGCCCGTCGCCAGGAATGTTCCCAGGGTGACGAACCAGCCACCCCAGATGAAGAACTGCAGGAACATCATCACGCTCAGTCGGGCGTTCATCGTTTTCATTGCGCTCACCGTTTTATTGTTATGGCAGGTGTCGGTCGAAAGCTTGCGGTTCAGTCTTCGGGCAAACCCAATAATCTTCGGTTGGATTGCACGTCGGCGGACACGCCGGCGAAATCATCGAAAGCGCGTTGCGTGCGCTTGATCATGTGTCGCTCGATGAAGGCAGCACCCTCACCTGCGCCTTGCGCCGAGTCCTTCAGGCAGCACTCCCATTCGAGCACGGCCCAGCCGTTGAAGCCGTACTGGGTCAACTTGCTGAAGATCGATTTGAAGTCCACCTGGCCGTCGCCCAGCGAGCGGAAGCGGCCCGGCCGATCGACCCAGTCCTGGTAGCCGCCATACACGCCGGAACGGGCATCGGGACGGAACTCGGCGTCCTTGACGTGGAACATGCGGATGCGCGCGTGGTAACGGTCGATGAAACCCAGGTAGTCCATCTGCTGCAGCAGCAGGTGGCTGGGGTCATACAGGATGGCGGCGCGCGGATGGTGGTCGACTGCCTGCAGGAAGCGCTCGAACGAGGCGCCGTCGTGCAGATCCTCACCGGGGTGAATCTCGTAGCACAGATCGACACCGGCCTCTTCGAAACAGTCGAGAATCGGCAACCAGCGCCGGGCCAGCTCGGCAAAACCCTGCTCGACCAGACCACTGGGCCGCTGCGGCCACGGGTAGACATAGGGCCAGAGCAAGGCGCCGGAGAACGTGGCATGCGCCGTCAGGCCCAGGCGTTGGCTGGCCCGTGCGGCAAGCTTGAGTTGGTCGACGGCCCACTCGGTGCGGGCTTGTGGAGCATTGCGTAGGTGGGCTGGCGCGAACTCGTCGAACACCGCGTCGAAAGCAGGATGCACGGCGACCAGTTGACCTTGCAGGTGGGTCGACAGCTCGCTGATCTGCACGCCGGCTTTGGCGCACACCGCGTTCAGCTCATCGCAGTACGCCTGGCTTTGCGCTGCGCGCTCCAGGTCGATATATCGGGTGCCGAGCGTGGGCAGCTGGATCGATGTGTAACCTTGGGACGCAGCCCAGCCAGCGATGTTGGCCAGGTTGTCGAACGGCGCTTCGGACGACATGAACTGCGCCAGGAATATGCCCGGGCCACGCAGCCCCGTATCGGCGGGAAGATTCATTGCGAGGTGCTCCGTGAGGAAGAGGGACAGACCAGCTCGGTCCACTTGGCGTCGCCGCGGTGGTTGATGAGTGCGGCTTCGATGAAGGCCATCCCGCGCAAACCGATGTCCATACCGGGTACGCCCGGCACCTGGTTGCCGGCCACGCCCGCCTGGATGGCGTCGGCAAAATCCACGTACAGATTGGCCATCGCCTCCAGGTAGCCTTCGGGATGCCCTGCGGGCAAACGCATCCGGCGCGTGGCGGCGGCACTGAGCCAAGGTTGCCCAAGACCTGAGCGCAGGATGCGCATGGGTTGGTCCAGCGAACGGTGGATCAGGCTGGACGGCTCTTCCTGCCGCCATTCCAGCCCACCCAACTCGCCATAGACGCGAATCTTCAACGGATTTTCTTCGCCGGCGCAGACCTGGCTGGCGATCAGAACCCCGCTGGCCCCGCCGCTCATTTTGAACAGCACACTGGCGTCGTCGTCCAGTCGGCGACCGTCGACGTGCGACCCCAACTGGGCGCTGAGCGCGCATACCTGCTGGTCGGCGATGAATTCCGCCAGGCAAAACGCATGGGTGCCAATGTCGCCGATGCAGCCGCCAATGCCGGATTGTTCCGGGTTGTCGCGCCAGTCGGCCTGCTTGTTGCCCTGGCTGGCGATGTCCTGGCTGAGCCAGCCTTGCGGGTATTCGACGATGACCTTGCGCACGGCACCGATGAGGCCATTGCGTACCAGCTCGCGGGCTTCCCAGACCATGGGGTAGCCCAGGTACACGTGAGCCAAGCCATACAACTGGTCACTGCCGGCCAGGGTTTGGTCCAGCGCCTGCAGCTCGGCCAGATTCAAAGCGGCGGGCTTTTCGCTGAACACATGGAAGCCTGCCTGGATCGCGCGCTGTGCGACGGGCGCATGCAGATGATTGGGTGTGACGTTGACCAGCAACTGCATGCGCTGGTCCTCGGGGAGGCGCGATTCGGCGTCGATCATCTCCCGCCAGTCGCCATAGACACGCTGTGACGCGAGCCCCAAAGCGTTGCCAGTGCGCTGATTGTTCAGCGAATCGCGGCTGAAAGCACCGCACACCAGATCGAATCGCCCATCCAGCGCCGCCGCCTGCCGATGTGCCCGGGCAATGAACGACCCTTCCCCGCCACCGACGAAACCCATTCTGGTTTTTTGCATGACATCCAGCCTCTAGATGCTTGTCGGCTCAGCGCGGGTCAGATCAGCAATCAATGACCTAGCGATGTAACCGGTTACATTTGTTCAAGCAATCTAGGCGTCAACGCGTCCCCTGTCAAACACCATCGGGCGGATCATCGCGGTACGGGAAGCAGCGGCAAACTGAGGTAAGCTCTGCGTCGGGATTACCGGGAACGAGGTAGGCGTGTCGAATATTCGTGAAGTGGCGCGGCTGGCCGGCGTTTCCGTGGCGACGGTGTCGCGTGCATTGAAATCACCCGAACGGGTGCTGCCCGAGACGCGCGACCGGGTCAATGCTGCGGTGGAACAGGCCGGTTACCGGCCAAACCTGATGGCTGTGCAGTTCCGTTCGCGACGCACGTTCAACCTGGTCATCCTCGTGCCGCATATTGCCAACAGTTTTTTTGCCCGTGTGATCAGCGGCGCGCAGAAAGCCGCCCAGGCGGCGGGCTATCGCGTATTGCTGTGCGACACGTTGGGCTGCGAAGCGACCGAGCGCGAATATGCCGACCTGGTGCACGCCCATCAAGCCGACGGCGTCCTGCAGTTGCGCGCCTATGATCCATTCGCGTCGACTACCGACGCAGCCGACCTGCCCCCTATCGTCAACGCCTGCGAAATCCTCGCGAGCAGCCGTCACCCCACTGTCAGTCTGGATAACCATGGCGCCGCACAAACGGTAACAGAGCACCTGCTTGCCTTGGGCCACCGACGCATCGGTTTGATCAACGGGCCCGCTACCAGCCCATTGACCCATGATCGGCGTGCGGGCTATGAGGCAGCCTTGCGTGCAGCAGGCATCACACCCGACGCCAAGTTGATCTGCCCAGGGGATTTCAGCCTGAAAGCAGGCTATGACGGAGCACTGCAGTTGCTCGGCATGCCCGAACGCCCTACTGCATTGTTCTGTGAAAGCGATGAGATGGCCATTGGCGCCTTGAAGCGCATCAAGGAAATGGGCCTGCGAGTTCCCCAAGACGTTTCGCTGGCCGGCTTCGACGATATTGAACTGGCTGCCTATTGCGACCCACCGCTGACGACCATTGCCCAGCCAGCCGAGTGCTTCGGCCAGCACGCGGTGGACATGCTGATCGGTTTGATCGAGAAGCGCACCCTTGAAGTGCGCCACGTGACGCTGCCCTACAGCCTGATTGTTCGGCAGAGCACCGCTGGCGTGCCTGATGGTGATATCGCTGGCGGATGACAGCCACACGCTTTGGAATATTCAACCACCGGAAACCGGCTTCTTCTGCCGCCTGCAACGTTCCGAGCAGTAGCGGACCTCGTCCCAACAGCGCGCCCATTTCTTGCGCCAGGTGAAGGGAAGACCGCAGGTGACGCAATGTTTTATCGGTAGCTCACTTTTCTTCAAGACCCTCTCCACGGCAACGTTCACGGATTATCTGTGTAGCCAACCAGCGAAGAGCTGTATAAAGATACAGTACCCAGCTAGAATAGCCCACCTGCCCATCATCCGGACACACGCATGGATCTTCATCTCAGCCAAACCAGCGCTGCCATCGCCATGGTCAACAGGCTCCAGGCCGAATTGACCGATTTGGGCGAGGTATTGCGCGCTGCAGTTGACTACGTACGTGTCGATGCCATGTTTGGTCTGGATTTTCGGCCTGAGGACGCTGTGCGCAACGAACCAATAGAGGTGCGTGTATTACAGGGTGACGAGGCGGTACAGGCGGCGTTCGAGGCCTTGACCAGTATCTGGGTCAAGGTGGGTCAGCATCCGCGGGAAACATTGCGTGTGCCAGGTGCCATCGCCCTGCCCCGCACTGCCATCGACAAGATCCTCCAGACCAATGCGACGCGCGTCGAACTGGGCAAATTGATCGGCGCCATCGACAAAACCAACGACCGCCGCAACGTATGGAACCGATTCAAGGGCAGCGGCAACGGTATCGTTCCCAAGCAAGCGCTGCGGCTGACGAATGTACTTACTGCGCCGTCGAACATCAATTTCTACTGGGATGACACCGGCTCGTCCGGCGCCCGCAAGATGGCCGGTGATCTGCTGAAAGAGTGGCACGAACAGCTCGAGCAATACCATGACAAACAGGCGACGGTGCACCACTCCTCGGAAGCGGCTGCCGAGAACGCTCTGCTCTACGGCATCGACATGCTGGGCAAGCTGGACCCGCAGGAACAGGTCGCCATTCGCCGCCTGGTTCAGCCTCATATCCGCGCACGGGTCAGGAACGGCGACTCGAAGGTCAAACCGATCATCGCGCCAGTACCCTTCGTGTATGAAACGGATATTGCCGCACCGAAGATCAAGCCGCTTTCGAGTTACGAGCCCAAAGTTGTAATCCGCAAGAACACCCGCCTGGCGTTACTCGAGGATGAGCCCTATGTGGAGGCAATGAATCTCTATCGTTATAAAGAGAAGCATCGCGTTTATGGGGCCCTGCAAAAAAAATCGGTTGAAGATGCCTAGGTATTTTATGCGTATTGCCGATGGGCGAAGCAGTTGGATAGGGCATTGCAGGTAAATAACATCATGATACAGCCAATGCTGTGATGTATCCCCCTTCCAAATTTCCAAAATTAGGCTGAATTTTGTGCATAGCACCCTGCCCTGCTTGGTGATTACCAAGTTGGTAATACAGTAGTGGGAACATTTCAAGGTGCGCCTGTCATGATGTTACTTTTATGGTCAGCACGTCATGATGTTATTAATAGGTTAGGGACTGTTTCAGCGCGATTGCCGGCCCCTTCTGCTTCGCTTATAAAGCTGCTCTTCACTTTGATCAGGCTCTTCAATTGTCCGCCGCCCTCTCCGCTCGAGAAACCTGCCAGCTTCTTCGTGACGTCGCTCTAGGTATTCGCACCTTGCATCGTCTCGACGAAACGGATTGGGCCGTTGCCTACGGCGCAGCGATGACTGTCGGCACCGACGGCTGGATCATCACCTTCCACAACCAAGAAAACCGACGCTTTCATTGCGAACGTTGTGAAAGCCCGGACGGCCGCACCTACCTCTTCGATTCATCCCAGCGCTACGGTACCGACCCTATCGAGCTTCTAAGTACCTGGGAGCACAACAAGCTGGCGGAAATACTCGCGGGTGTCTGAAGCAAGGTTTCAATCTGCGCAACTGTCAATGCGAATCGTTTGCGGATAGAATCCGCTGCCATTTCGTTAGCCTCCCCTGCCTGGAACGATGAACCCATGCGTCGCACGTTACTTTCGCTGTGCCTGCTGCAAGCTGCCCCGGTGTCTGCCTGGTCCTCCGAACCCGTTGAAGCCAGCGGAAACCTTCAGCTCGAAGCGGTGAACATCGAGGCCGACAGTGACTACGAGCGCGCAGACGGTCCGGTCACGGGTTACAAAGCCACCCGCTCGATGAGTGCGACGCGCACCGACACAGCCCTGCACGAGACGCCTCAGTCGATCAGCGTCGTGCCCCGTGACGTATTGGAAGACACCGCCTCCACTCGCTTGCAGGACGCGCTGGATTACGCAGGGGGTGTCGGCCGCGCCAACAACTTCGGTGGTCAGGGCCTGACCACTTTCACCGTGCGCGGCTTCACCACGGGCGAGTTCTACCGCAACGGCTTTCCGATCAACCGCGGCTACCCTAATGCCCCGGACGCCAATACCGTGGAACGCCTGGAAGTGATCCGCGGTCCGGCGACGAGCCTGTATGGCCGTGGTGATCCGGGCGGCACTTTCAACGTCGTCAGCAAGCAGCCGCTGGCCGAGCGCAAGGTGACGATTGGCGGCCAGCTGAACGATCAGGGCATGCGCCGCGCCACGCTGGATGCCGGCGGGCCGCTCAGCGAGGATGGACGCCTGGCCTATCGGCTGAACGTGTTGGGCGAAGGCGGCAAGAGCTTTCGTGACCATGTGGAAAGCGAACGCTACGACATCGCGCCCGTGCTCAGCTGGCAAGCCAGCGACACTACCAAAATCGTTTTCGAAGGCGATTTCATGCGCAACAACCACCCGCTCGACCGCGGCTTGACGCGCTACGCCACTCAACGGGGCAGCGCTTCGCGCGACACCAATGTCTGGGAGCACGGGCGTGACAACCTGCTGCACAACGACAACGACATGGCCCAACTCAGGTTCGAGCATCGCCTCGATGACGACTGGACCCTGGCCGGCGGCATGCAGTGGCTCGACGGCAGCCTTGCGGGCAATGCGGTCGAAGCCAACGCAGCCCCGCTGGATGGACGCACCCTGCAGCGCAACTTCAACTACCGCAAACTGGAATGGACCGACCGCGACTATCAGCTGAACCTTACCGGCCATTTCGATGCCGCGGGGTTTTCCCACACCTTGCTGGCCGGCGTGGAGTATGAAGACTACGACTACCGCTCGATCATCCAGCGCTCGTCCGCGGCGACCGGTACCTACCCCATCGACCTCTACAACCCTGTGCTCGGTCAGCCACGCCCGGCCCTCACGCGCACCACCACCCACGACACGGAAAACCTGAAAACCTGGGCCGCGTTCATTCAAGACCAGGTCGCCTTGACCGAGCGCTTCAAAGTGCTCGCAGGCGTGCGTCTGGAACGCTTTGAACAGGACTACGACAACCGCTTGCCAGGCTCTGTGGACTGGAACGCCGCGCAGACCTCGGCAACACCACGGCTGGGTTTGATCTACGACCTCACCGATACACTGGCGCTGTATGCCAACACCGCGCGGTCGTTCAAGCCCAATAGCGGTGCAAGCCGTGATGGCAGCGGGTTTGAACCGGAAGAAGGTAAATCTTACGAGCTGGGCATGAAGTGGGAAGCCCTCGATCAGCAACTGAGCATCGACGGCGCCGTCTACCACATCGTCAAGGAAAACGTGCTCACCCGTGATCCGATCGACCCGACCTACAGCGTCGCGGCCGGCGAAGTCACCAGCCGTGGCCTGGACATCACCATCGCCGGCAACCTCACGCCACAATGGCGGATGATCGGTGGCTACGCCTACGTCGATGCGCGGGTGACCGACGACAACAACCTGCCCAACGGCACCCGCCTTGCCAACATTCCGCGCAACAGTTTCAGCCTGCTCAACACCTACGAGTTCCAGGACGGCGCAGCCAAAGGCCTGGGCCTGGGCGTAGGTTTGAAATACATCGACGACCGCGCCGGACAGACCGCAGCCCAGACCTACACCATGGACCGCTACAGCGTGGTCGATCTGTTGAGTTTCTATCAGGTGAACGATCACGTTCGCCTGAACCTGGAACTGCAGAATGCGTTCAACAAGGGCTACGACGAAGGCGCGTTCAACACGTACGCGTATCCTGGCGCGCCGCGTACGGTTCAGGCGGGCGTGGCGTATACCTTTTGAGGCACTGAATGCCGCTGTGGGTCCGGAACCTGGCAAGCGTGCGGCACTGATACTCGGCGACGGCGGGCCGGGTACTGTTCGCTTTTGGCCCCAGAGCAGCATGGGCCGAGGGCAAAAAAGTATCGGGGCGGTGTATCTGGCGGGCTATCGACCCGGACATTGTCCGGAGTAAGGTTGCTCTTACCGACCTGTAGACCAAACCATGAGTGCGCGATACACACCTATAGCGCGCCGGGGTTTTCGAACCCGTGGAATCGACAGGTCATTCCGGCCAACAAGCCCCTCAGAGGAGAACGCATGAACATGCAGTTGCCCACGGTTGTCGTGTTCGGTGAAGCACTCACTGATCTGGTCCAGACCACGCCTGGTCGCTGGCAAGGCTATCCGGGCGGCGCGCCGTGGAACGTGGCGCGGGCCATGAGCCGCCTCGGGGTGCCGACGGCGTTCGCGGGGTCGATCAGTACCGACTCACTGGGCAATGAGCTGTACCGACAGTCCGAAGCTGCCGGGCTGGACCTGCGCTACCTGCAGCGCGTCGACGCCGATCCACTGGTGGCGATCGTGCCTTCCAGCCACCCTCCCCGTTATTTTTTCGCTGGTGAGGCGGATTTGCATTTCGATGTGCAGCTGCTGCCCTCGGGGTGGCTGGCGGCTGCGCGATTGTGTCATTTCAGCTGCATCAGTCTGGCCCGGCAGCCGTTGGGTGACAGGCTGGTCGAGGTGGCGCGGGAGGCGAAGCGGCATGGCAAACTGATCAGCTATGACCCCAACTGGCGCAACCTGATGGATGATCGATACCGCGAGGTGACGTTCCCCGCCATGGTCGCACTGGCGGACATCATCAAGCTGTCAGATGAGGATCTGCGGCAGATCTATCCTGGCTTGAGCGAAGAGCAGGCCTTGCAGCAGTTGCGCGAGATGAATGAAGGGGCACAGGTTCTGTTTACCCGCGGTGCCGAGGGCATGGTGCTGTTTACGCTCGACGGCAAGGTCGAACAGGCGGCAATCGCCGTCGAAGTAGCCGACACCGTTGGCGCCGGCGACGCGAGCATGGCCGGCTGGCTGGCGTCGAGCCTGCTGGGTATCGAAGCCCCCCAAGCCCGGCTGGCGTTTTCTGCAGCCTGCGCATCGGTGTCCTGCGCGAATGCCGGGGCCTATGCGCCAAGCCGCGAAGAAGTTGAGCAGATGCTGTCGCGTTGAAGCGGTGTGTCAGGTAGACCGTGGTGCGCCCTTCGCGGCCACGGACCGCTCCCACAGAAGGTCGGCGCTGCGCCATTCGCGGCCACGGACCGCTCCTACAAGAGGGATGCCCACGGGGGCATGCGCGGTGTGCATGTGGGAGTGGTCTGTGGCCGCGAAAAGGACGGCGCGGTGCATCAGGCTGAAGGCGCTAATGGTGGTGAGGACAATGTGGTCAAGGTGATCGATCATCCAGGGCCCCTGGCGTTTACGGTATCCGCACTCAGCAACCGAGCGCGTCAGCAGCTTCAGTCAAGGAGCTGACGACGATATCCCAATCCCGAGCCGGGGCGAGGTCTTTGGTCTGTCCACTACCGTACTCGGTGGGCCGGCAGACGAACACCGTACGCATGCCATTTTCCCGTGCAGCAAGCAAATCATCGTTGTGCGCAGCGACCATGGCCGTCTCCTGCGGCAGGCGCCCCACGGCGGCGATGGTTCGCTGGTAGGTCGCTGCCTGCGGTTTGTACGAGCGGCTCAGTTCCGCACCGCCGATCACGTCCCATGGCAACCCGGCGTAGCGAGCCAGGTTGAGCATGCCCGCGATGTGACCATTGGATAGCGCGCCGATGGCAAAGCGGCGCTTGAGTCGGCTGAGCCCTTCTACCGAATCGGGCCAGGGATCGAGTCGCTCCCAAGCCCTGGTCAGTTCGTCGAGTTCCTGCGCGGGTATCCGGTCCGGGTCGGCACCGTAAGCAGCCAGCACGGTGACGAGGTTTTCGAGATTGAGCACATCGAGCGTTACGTATTCACGTTGACCCGACCTGATGGTTTCCATCGAAGGCTGATAGCACCCGCGCCAGTCGCTGGCGAACTGCAATGGATCGACCTGCACTGCATACCTGGCCAGAAACGGCTCGGCGATGCGCGCAACGCTGGTACGCCAATCGACAACCGTGCCGAACACGTCGAACCCCAGGAAACTCACTCGCTCCAATGCCCGACTCACGGCTTTTCTCCTGCGCGAGCGCAGAGGGCATCCCTGCACTTGATGTCTACGAATAGACCATCGCCCACCACAGCCGTTTGATCGACGTTCACCGTCGGCGCGGTGAACGTCCATGGGCAGCCTCAACCGATTGGCAACTGTCCGGTGACGATGGCCGTGACCAGGAAGATCCCGAACATCGGCAACGACCACTTGAAGAACTCCTTCTGGTATTCGCCAAAGGTCATTTCGGTGCGGTTCATCAGCAGGAACAGCCAGGCAACCGTAGGGCTGGCGTAACGCAGCGCCTGGCCCATGAACGAGGCGACGCCGATTTCAGTGGGCGTGATGCCGAAGCTGTAGGCAATGGGCGCGACCACCGGCAGGATACCGAAGTAATAGGCGTCCACCGGCAACGCATAGCAGGCCAGCGCGCCGAGGAACGCAAAGATCAGCGCCGTATGGCTGCCCATCGACTCGGGAATCAGGCTGGCCATGTGCTCGGCCACCGCACCCGCCATGCCACTGCCATTGAAGATCCCAAGAAAGCACCCTGCCGCCAGAATGATCGAGGCCACCGCCACCGCATCGCCGCCATTGGCAGTGATCCGCTCACGCTGTTCCACCGCGGTGTAGTTGACGGTCAGCGCCAGCGCCGTGCCCAGCATGAACACCACCGCGCCACTGGCCCAGCCGGCGATCAGGATCACCAGCATGCCCACTGTCAGCGCCAGGTTGAAGAGAAACAGCTTGGGCCGCTTGAGCTCTTTGTCGTGGTCTTCGATGACCGTGACCATGTCGGCAATCTGTTGCGGGGTAACGATGACCTTCTCGCCGGCGACGAAGCCCAGGCGCTTGCGCTCCTTGATGCCCATCAGGTACGCCATGCCGAAGACATAGATGAACGACACCCCGAGAATCGGCAGGATCGCCACGAACAGCGTGTTCACCTCAAGGTTGAGCACTGCGGCAGCACGCGCCAGCGGCCCACCCCACGGCAGGCAATTGCCCAGCCCGCAAGGCAGGATGATCAGCATGGCCAGGTTGGACAGTTTCATGCCCATCTGTTTGTACAACGGCAGAAAGGCGGTGGTAATGATCAGGATGGTGGTGGTGCCGTCGCCATCCAGGGTCACCACCGAGGAGGTGAACGCGGTTACCAGAATGATCTTAAGCGGGTCGCCGTTGGCCTTGCGGATCAGGTAGGTACACAACGGATCGAACAGCCCCACGTTCATCATCAGGCTGAAGTACAGCACCGCGAACAGAATCATCACTGTAGGGTTCACGGTCCCCAGGGAGATCTTGCCGTCCGCTCCCTGGGAATAGAAGAGGCCTTCCTTGATCCACTTGATGATCATGTCCAGCGGCACGCCGCTGAGCAGGCAGACCAGCACGCCGACCGCCAGCGAAACCACGATCAGGCCGGTAAAGGGCGAAAGTTTTTGCTTGATCACCAACAGCAGGAACGAGGTGATCAACGTATAGCCCAGAATGGTCAGCATCCGAACGTCTCCACATATTATTTTTATCGAGAGAGGCAGCGTCTGTTGCGCAGGCTCGGTCTTGGCCACCGAGCCTGCGCGGCCCTACTGGCCCTGCAGCAACCGGGTGACCCAGTCGGGGGCCAGCTCCGGCAGTGGCTCGCCGTTGTCGCGGCAGCGGACGTACTGGTCGATCACCTCGCGACGCTGCTCTTCATAGATGCTTTTCTTTTCCGACGCTTCCAGCACTTCCAGCAGCCGCGCGCGCGGTACCACGGTGACACCGTCGTAGTCACCGAACACCAGGTCACCTGCGGCCACCTCCACACCGGCGCAGGTAACGATGGTGTTGATCTTGCCTGGCCCCTGCTTGCCGGGGCTGCGCTGCATGAAGCCCTTGGCGTACACGGGAATGTCGAGCTCGGCAAGCGGCAGCTTGTCACGCACGCAACCATCGATGACCAGGCCGGCGAGGCCAACGGCCTGCGCCGCCCCCGCCATCAGGTCACCGATGTACGCGCGCCCGGGATAGCCCTTGCCGGCGACCACCAGGACATAGCCCGGCTGCCCCTGGTACACCGCCACGTGAATCGGAAAGTTGTCGCCATCTTCGGTGTCGACGGTGTAGGCGGTGCCAAGCATGATCTTGCGATCGTCCAGCGGCATCAGATCGGCGTCCATGGCACCGTTGCGGGCAATGCCGAGCTTGGCCATGCCGTCGCACAGCTGTGCGGGACTGAGCTTGCGAAATCGGTCGAGCAGGTCTTGGGGAATCAGCTCGGGCAGGGGCAGGTAGTGTTCGGTATTCATGGCGTCTTCCTCAGGAATGTTTGACCAACTGGCGGATGGCGTCGCGGTAATCGAGATCGCTGCCATCGGCGCCCAGCAGGGTTTGCCAGTCGGTGGCGGCGAGCTTTTCCAGCTGCTGGTGGCTGGCCCTGGACATGGTGGCGTCGACCCCGGCGTCTTCGAGGGTGGTGACCACGTCGTCCATTTCGGCGCTGCGCCGTTTGGCGTGGATCAGCGTGCGCGCAGTGAAGGTGTTGGCCAGTTGCTCGACGGTCTTGCCGTTGAGCGATTCGCCGAGGGAATCGACCAGAGTGTCGAGCACACCGAACTTCTCCCCTGCCTGGAAGGCTTCGAGCAGCAGTTGCGGCAGGCCTTTCATCACCACGCTTTTCAGCATCTTGATCGCCGAAGCGGCGCCGGCCTCGGCGTCGAGCACGGTCAGTTGCATGCCATAGGGGTTGAACGCGTCGGCGAACGCACGCGCACCGTCGCCGGCCAGCAGCATGGGTACACGGTGGTTGTTGCCAGGCACCGTGCCCATCACCGCAGCGTCGCAGAAGGCCACTCCGGGCGCTCTGGGCAGCGCAGCGATGGCTTGCTTGACGGTGGGCGCGGCCGAGTTCATGTCAACATAGGTCTGCCCGGCCACCAGCAGCGGCAGCACGCGCTCGGCCACGGCCAGTGCGCTGCTGGCACTGGTCAGGCAGGCCACGAAACGGGCGCCCTGGCAGGCGCTTTCCAGCGAATCGAAGAGTGTGACGCGAGTGTGCTCGGCGCGCTGGCGGATCGTCGCGCCGCGCTGGGGGTCATCTGCCTGGGCATCGAAAGCGCCGATCCGCAGATCGCCCTGGGTGCGCAGGCCGGTGGCAAGGTGGTAGGCGGCCTCGCCAAACCCGATGAAGAGCAGTTCCATCAGCGTGTTCCTTGTTTGTATTGTTATTGATGGGGCTGGAGCAAGGCCTGTGCCAATCTTCAAAAACGACCTTTTTACACTCTGCAATCAATGACTTGCAGCAAATACAAAGAGGGCTGCACATACCGCGCACATAGCAACTTCATTGCATTTCATTGCAAAACCTTTCACCAGCCACTAGCGTGCAATGAACGCCCCACTCCTCCAACAACCGCCCATCCACCAGGAGCGATTCCATGCTCGGCAAACTGGCTGTCATTTCTCCTTCCACAACACTCACCGCGGTGATGAATCAGGTACTGGAGAAACGTGGACTGGACGTGGCCGTGGTGGAAGCCGCGCAACATCAGGCGGTACTGATGGCGCAACGGGCGATCGACGAAGGTGCCAGCGTCTTGATCAGCCGTGGCAAGACCGCCAGCGTGCTGCGCGAGCACTTTCAGATACCGATCGTGGAGGTGCGCCACACGTTCTTCGACTGCATCAATGCCTACCACAAAGCCTTGGTGGTGTCGGACCGCATCGCCTTCCTGGCCACCTCCGACGGCTATGCCGCGATCCTTGCGAAGGCAAGGCCGTTCATGCCGGCGGTGACCATCTGCCCGATCGACCCGTTCGGCAGCGCGCAAAGCACCGACGCGCAACTCGACCGCTTGCAGGCGCAGGGCATCGAGGTGGCTATCGGTGGCCTGTCCCTGGAGCAGGCGGTCACAGGCCGCGGCCTGCACTACATCATGTCCGACGCCGATGCCGACGCCGCCTTCGATGCCATCGACGAAGCCCTGCACCTGTTGCGCATCGAGCAGGAGCGACTGCACAAGCGTCTGGAGCTGCAGGGCCGCTACGAGATGATCCGGTCCATTCTCGACTGTGTCTCCGAAGGCATCTTCAGCATCGACAGCCACGGCGTGATCACCAACATGAACAGCGTCGCCACCCACTACCTGGGCAGCGTGCGCTGTGGCGACAATGTGGCCGGCCTGCTGGCGCAGGACTACTTCGGCCGCGTGCTGGACAAGGGCGAGGCGGTGCGCGGTGCCTTGATCAACCTGGGGCGCCTGTCACTGACCCTGAGCATCGCGCCGATCACCCTCGGCGACCAGGTGATCGGCGCCGTCGCGACCCTGCAGAAGCAGACCGAAATCAAGGCCATCGAGCAGAAGATGCGCCGTCAGCTGGCGCGCCAGCACGTGGCCGAGAATACCTTCGCATCGATCATCGGCAGCAGCCCGGCACTGGCCAAGGCCAAGCGCCTGGCGCAGACCTTCGCTGCGGTGGACAGTACGGTGATGATCGAAGGCGAAACCGGTACCGGCAAGGAGTTGTTCGCCCAGAGTATCCACAACGCCTCGAAGCGGCGCCATGGCCCGTTCGTGGCGATCAACTGCGCCGCCTTCGCCCCCGGCGTGCTGGAGAGCGAACTGTTCGGCTACGTGAAGGGGGCGTTCACCGGTGCCTTGACCGAGGGCAAGGCCGGCGTGTTCGAGCTGGCCCACACCGGGACGATCTTTCTCGACGAGATCAGCGAAACTTCGGCGGAAATCCAGCTCAAGCTGTTGCGCACGCTGCAGGAGCGCAAGGTGGTGCGTATCGGCGACGACAAGGTCACGCCAGTGGACATTCGCATCATCACGGCCAGTAACAAACGCTTGCCGCAGTTGGTGGCGCAGGGGCTGTTCCGCGAGGATTTCTTCTACCGCATCTGCGTACTGAAGCTGCAACTGCCTGCCCTGCGCGAACGGCGCCAGGACATTCCCGAACTGGTCAGCCATTTGCTGGCCAGCTTCGGCATGCCAACCGCCGCCCCTGGCGCAGCCCTGCTGGCGCGGCTGAGCAACCATGAATGGCCAGGCAACATTCGCCAGCTGGGCAATATCGTCGAGCGCCTGGCCGTCATGGGCCAGGGCCGCGAGATGAGCGGAGCGTGGCTGGAAGAAGCGCTGGAAGACCTGCCCTCGCCCGCCCAGCCCCTACCTCAAGCGCCGCCAGCGCTGAACCGCAGCGAGCGGCAGGTCCTGCTCGATGCGTTGCACAGCGTGCGGGGCAACCGCGAACAGGCCGCCCGCTTGTTGCAGATCAGTACCACGACACTGTGGCGGCGCATGAAGAAGTACCAGGACGTGGACCCGGATGCATTCGCGGGGACCCGTGTGTGCGGGTCGCAGCAGGCATCTACCTGACGCCAGGATCCGGCGCCGGAAAAGCTCAGGAGTAGGCTTGGGAAACCTGCCCCACCGGCTGTTTGTGGCGCAGCGTCTGCTGTCGCGCCAGCTGCGCCTGGACCGCGGCGACCGCCTCCAGCACGCGGTGCGTCCAGCTCTGGTCATCCGGGCGCACCACGACCACGCGAAAACCATGTTCGTGGCCTTCGCTCTGCACGCCCTCGGAGTCATCGACGTGCAGGTCGATGTCGAAGGCCGGCGGAAACTTCGACGGCGAGAGGCTCATGCCATGGCTGGCCAGGGCGCGGCTATGGACTTCGCTGTTGACCACACCGTCCACGCGGATACCGTGCAGCAGCAGCCAGCGCTTGATATAGGCCGGTGTGCGCCCCGACGAGGTGTACACCCAGATACTGCAACCCTGACGACGCAGTTCCCGCGTCAGCGAGCGGGTACCTATCCGCAGCGGTTCGCCCAGCCAGCGGTGCACGAAGCCCGGCAGCCAGCTCTGTTCGGCTTCGCTGTGATGGGGCAGGCAGGCCAGGGTGTCGTCGATGTCGAATGAGATACGCACGCGCGGACGGTTGAACGGATTCATCGGAGTAAGACCTGTGATCGCTTGCCACATCGTTTTGGGCCACGGTTGAATTGAAGCGCTGTGCTCGCATCGGTCAGCGCGCTGTGTCTGGTTCATCGACCCCTGCCCTCGTGCAACGCCAGCTGCTTGTGGCTGAGGAAGAATTTCTTCGGGTCCGGTGCCTGCTCTTCGAGGAAGGCGGCGTATTTCTTCTTGATCTTGGGCAATTCGTAGAGCGCCTTGACGCCATGCTTGGCGGAGTTGCGGATCACCGACGAAGGGTTGAAATAACCCTGCGCATTATCCAACGACAGCACGAAAGGCGGTAGCCCGGCGCGGATCAGCAGATAGCTGACGATCAGCGAACCGGTGCGGTTGTTGCCTTCGATGAACAGCTGCGGTTTGCTGAGGATGCGTACATAGACGCCGGCGGCGCGCTTCCACACCGACTCGCTGCGGTACGTGCAGTACCAGTTGTACAGATCCTTGATGCCACCTTCGGTGTTGTTGAAGAAATGCTCTTCGGTGGCGGCCAGATGCTGGGCAAACTCCACACGCCGCGCCGGATCACGCCCGCACAGGACGGTGGCATTGATTTCCAGCATCAGGTTCACCTGTTGCAGGTCGAACAGGTCCACCCCTGCTGCCACGTATTCGTCGACCAGGGCATAGCCGGCCAGGACGTTTTCCACGACCTCGTCCGTCAAGGGATCACGCTGCTCGGTGAAGTGCTCGCTGAGCTCGGCAAAGCGGCCCTGCACTTCGCGCAGGGCTCCTTCGATGGCGGGCAGATCAAGACGACGCGTTGCAGACATGAATATTCCTGGACTCGATGGGTGAAACGGCATCCTGCCGCTGGCTAGCTGAACTTGCCGCTGATGTAGTCGCCAGTCATCTGTTCGCGCGGGTTCTCGAAGATCTGCGCGGTCGGGCCCATCTCCACCAGGTAACCGGTACGGGTCCCCTGGGAAATGTCCACCGAAAAGAACGCGGTGGTGTCGGCGACGCGTATGGCCTGCTGCATGTTATGGGTGACCAGCGCGATGGTGTAGTCCTTCTTGAGCTCCACCATCAGCTCTTCGACGCGGCGCGTGGCGATCGGATCGAGGGCCGAGCAGGGTTCGTCGAGCAGCAGCACTTCAGGCTCCGTGGCAATCGCGCGGGCAATGCACAGGCGTTGCTGCTGGCCGCCGGACAGCGACAGGCCGCTGACCTTCAGCTTGTCCTTGACCTCGTCCCACAGCGCCGCACCCTGCAGGGCATGCTTGACCCGGTCGCCAAGGTCCCCCTTGTAGCGGTTCAGACGCAGGCCGAAAGCAACGTTGTCGAAGATGCTCATGGAAAACGGGTTGGGCTGCTGGAAGACCATGCCGATGTAACGGCGCACCACCACCGGATCCACGCCCTTGCCATACACGTCCTGGCCGAGGAAATGCACGTGGCCTTCGAAACGGAAGCCCTTCACTAGGTCGTTCATGCGGTTCAGGCTGCGCAGCACGGTGCTCTTGCCGCAACCCGAGGGGCCGATGAAGCCGGTGATCTTGTTCTTCTCGATCGGTACGTGGCTGTCGCGCACGGCCATGAAGTTGCCGTAGAAGATCTTGTCGAGCTTGCAGTCCATGACCACAGGTGCCTGGGTCGCGAACGGGACGGCTTTTTGCACGGATAGTACACTCACAATATAGGTGCTCCCATTCTCAGAACTTGGGCTTGCCGAAAACACGACTGACAATGTTCACAAACAGCACGATCATCACCAACACGAGGGAGGCCGCCCAGGCGAGCTCCAACTGGTTGTCGAAGGGCATGCCGGAAAAGTTGTAGATCAGCACGGCCAGCGACGCGGTGGGGTTCATGACCGCCAGGCTGCCTTCGTGGTAGATCCAGTAGTTGCTGAACAGCGCGGTGAACAACAGCGGAGCGGTTTCACCCGCAGCCCGCGCCACGGCGAGCATGACCCCGGTGAGAATCGCCGGCATGCCTGTGGGCAGGATAATCTTCCAGATCACCTGCGAGCGCGTGCAACCCATTCCATAGGCCGCGTCCTTCATCACCTTGGGCACCATCTTCATGGACTCTTCGGCGGTCAGCACCACGATCGGCAGCATCAGCACGGCCAGGGCCACCCCGCCCGCCGGTGCGGAATAGGTGCCGGTGGTCATGACCACCAACGCATAGGCGAACACCCCGGCCAGGATCGACGGCAGGCCGGTGAGCATCTTCGCCGCGAAACGCGCGGCGTTGGCCAGCTTGCTGTCCGGCCCCAGTTCGGCGAGGAACACCGCTGCCATGATGCCTACAGGTACCGCGATTGCCGCCGCGATGCCGACCATCACGAAGGTGCCGGCCATGGCATTGCCGAAGCCGCCGCCGGTTTCGAAACCGGTCGGTGGCAGCTCGGTGAACACTTCCAGGCTCAGGCGCGCACCGCCGCGGGTGATCAGCATGTACAGCACCGACAGCAGGGGCACGCTGGCGATCAGCGCGCCGCTCCAGACCAGCGTGGTCAATACCAGGCTGCGCAGGGCGCGGCCTTCGAACTTGCGCTGCAGGCTGGGCAGCGCAGCGGTAGGCGTACTCAGGCTTGTCATTATTTGCTACCCCGTTGCGCGTAGACCATGAGCATCGAGCCGATGAGGTTGACGATCAGGGTGATCAGCATCAATACCAGTGCCGCGTACATCAGCACTTCGATCTCGTTGGGCCCCGCCTCCGGGAAGTTCAGTGCCAGCAGCGCCGCCAGGGTGTTGGCCGGTGCGAACAGCGACAGCGAGATGTTGTTGGCGTTGCCCACCAGCATGGCCAGGGCCATGGTCTCACCCAGGGCTCGCCCGAGGCCGAGCACCAGCGAACCGAAAATGCCGGTTGCAGCCGAGGGCACCATGACCTTCAGGATCGCTTCCCAGTGCGTGGTGCCCATGCCGTAGGCCGCTTGCTTGGTTTTCATCGGCACAGCGGTCAGTGCGTCCTGGGACACGGCGGCGATGGTCGGCAGAATCATGATGGCCAGCACCAGTGCGGCCGGCAGCAGCCCAGGCCCGCTCAGTGATGTGCCGAAAAAGGGAATCCAGCTCAGTTCGGTGTGCAGCCAGGTGGTCAGAGGGCGGATGGCCGGAATCACCACATAGATGCCCCACAGGCCGTAGACGACGCTTGGAATGGCCGCGAGCAGTTCGACGATGGTACGAAACACCGCTGCCAGCTTGGCGGGGAGAAAATCCTGGGTCAGGAAGATCGCCATGCTGATGCCGAAGAACCCGGCGATGATCAGGGCGATCAGGGCGCTGTACAGCGTGCCCCAGATGGCCGGGAGAATGCCGTACTTGCCCTGGTTGACATCCCACACGGTGCCGAACAGCACGTCGAACCCGTGTTTTTCCATGCCGGGCAGTGCCTTGCGCCCTACTTCGAATATCAGGGCAAATACCACGGCCAGAATCAGCACCACACCGACGCGCGCAAGCGCACGGAACGTGCGATCGACCAGGAAATCCTTCGTCGAAGGCGGCTGGCAGGCTGAGTCCGGGTTATCCGGTACAACGAAAGGGCTGTTCATTGATTAATTCCGGGGTGTGGAAGTAGACCTCGCCCGACCTGGCAGCGAAGCCTGGACGGGAGAGGTCTTGCGCATGTCACTGGATGTTGGCGCTGGCTTTGCGAACCTGCTCCACAACCGACGGCGGCAGCGGGATGTAGCCCATCGAATCGGCGATCTTCTGGCCTTCGGTCAGGCTGTACTCGATCATGTCGCGCATGGCCTTGGCCTTGGCAGGATCTTCGTTCTGCTTGCGGAAGATCATCCAGGTGTAGGTGGTGATCGGGTAGGACTTCTCACCCTCTGGATCCGGCAGCCAGGCCACCAGGTTTTCCGGCATCTTCACCGCGGCCAGGGCCTCGGCACCGCTTTCGGCATTCGGCACTACGTACTTGCCGGCCTTGTTCTGCAGTTCGGCGAAGTCGACCTTGGCCAGTTTGGCGAAGCCATACTCGATGTAGCCGATCGCGCCAGGGGTCTGGCGAACGGTGGCGGTCACGCCGTCGTTCTTGGGCGACTTGATGAACTTGTCACTGGCGGGCCAGTTGACGGTGTTGCCCTCGCCCAGAGTCTGCTTGAACGCCGGGTTGATGGTTGCCAGGTGCTTGGTGAACACTGCAGTGGTGCCACTGGAGTCGGCACGCACGACCACGGTGATGGGCATGTCGGTGAGTTTCAGATCCGGGTTGGCGGCGACGATCTGCGGATCGTTCCACTTGGTGATCTTGCCCAGGAAAATGTTGGAGTAGACTTCACGCGGCAGTTTCAGACCCTTGGGGCTGCCCGGCAGGTTGTAGGCCAGGACGATTTCGCCCGCGGTCATCGGCAGCAGTTGCGCGCCTTCGGCCACCTTGGCGATGTCTTCATCTTTCATGGCCGAGTCGCTGGCAGCGAAATCGACGGTCTTGTTCAAAAAGTCCTGTACGCCCGCACCGCTCCCCTTGGACTGGTAGTCGACGGTAACGCCAGCGGTTTTCTTGCTGAAGTCCTTGAACCAGGTGAGGTAGATCGGGGCCGGAAAGCTGGCGCCGGAGCCGGTCAGCCGCACGCTTTCGGCAGCGAAGGCCATGGAGCTGGCGCTGAGCGAAACGGCAACGGCGAGCGCGGCAGACTTCATCAAACTTTTCATCTAAGGAACTCACTGAGATAAAGGGCAACGGAACTGTGCACAGCTTTTGTTACGGTTTGATGAATCCGACGACCGGCAGTGACCCGTTCGCGGACGACGAGTGCGTAAATCTCATCGAGTTGTTGTAACCTCGCGCGGCGCCAGCGCGGGCAATGCCTGTCGTCCTGGCTCAGGCCTCCATCATTTCTACGCCTGGTTGCTCGCCGCAGCTGGCAACCGCTCAAAGAGAATCCGAACATGCGGCATTCCGTGATCAATCGTTGGTGCATGGGCTTGCTGGCCCTGTGCCTGTGGGCCACCCTGCCCGTCCATGCCGAACCCGCCCCGGCACCGCCGGTCAGCACCGCCAGCGCGCCGGTCGAAGTGCTTGCCACGCCCGCGCAGCTCAGCGATCAGCTCGACCAGATTCGCCAGAAGGTGTCGACTGCCGCCAACGACGACCTGCTGGCCAGCCTGCGCCAAGCAGCGTTGCAAGTGCAGCGTCAGGCCGATGCGTTGCTGGCTCGCCAGGGCGTGGACATGGGGCATCTGGATGACCAGCTCAACGTGCTCGGCGCTGCGCAGCCCGACGAGCCGCAGACCTTGACGGCCCAGCGCCGCACCCTGACCAACCAGAAGAAGGCCTTGACCACCGACCAGGCCGACACCACGGCGCTGAGTACCTCGGCCGGTGACCTGGCGATCCAGATTCTCAACCTGCGGCGCAACCTGCTGGACACCCAAATCAGCACCCGGTCCGCCAGCCCGTTGAGTTCCGCGTTCTGGTCCAGCCTGATCCAGCCCACCGACGACGACGTCAGAAAGCTGAGCAGCCTGTGGCAGGACGTCACTCAAGTCTTCGACAGCGCCCTGGCACCCGGCTCGCGCGGCACGTTCATCACGATCGTGCTGGGCGCCTTGCTGGTTTGGGTGGTGGCACGGCGGCTGATCGAGCGGCTGCTGGTGCGGGCCATGATCCGCTGGTTCCCCGAAGGTCGGTTGCGCCGCAGTACCCTGGCCATGGCCACCGGGCTGACCACGGTGCTGACCATCAGCGCGGCGACCTCGCTGCTGCAGTGGGGCATCGTCAGCCATTCGCAGCCCAGCGCCAATGTGTTGAACCTGATCGAACAGGTGCAGACACTGATCCTGTTCTGCGCCTTCATCGTCGGCATGGGCCGCGCCCTGCTGATGCTGCCCAACCCGTCCTGGCGCCTGCCCAACATTCCCGACCCGATTGCCAGCGCCATCGGCAACCTGCCAGCCGTGCTTGCCCTCGCACTGATGTTCACCGGCACCTTCGAACGGATCAACAGCGTGATCGCCAGCAGCCTGGCGCTGTCGGTCGCGGTCAACGGCCTGACCGCGCTGCTGGTGGCGTCGATCTTCGTCTACGGCCTGGTGCGTGTGCGCCAAACGCGTCGCCGCTTCGCCCTCGAGCGCACCGCAGGCTTCGTCGGCCTGATTCCGTTCATCCTGTCGGTGTGGATCGGCATCATCGTGCTCGGGCTGTTGAGCGGTTACCTGACGCTGGCCTATGTACTGACCGTCAAGTTGCTGTGGATCAGCCTGGTCACCTCGACCGCGTACCTGCTGACGGTGTTCTTCGTCGACATCTGCGAAACCCTGCTTTCGCCCAAGCAGTCCGGCGGCCAGGCCCTGGGCGCCATGCTCGGGCTGTCGCCACGGCATCAGGCCCAGGCCAGCACCCTGCTGGCCGGGGTGGGCCGAACCTTGCTGCTGTGCGTTGCGCTGATTCTGGCCTTCATGCCGTCGGGATCGAACCCCAGCGAACTGCTGGCCAGCTTCGCCCGGCTGGACGTGGGCAGCAAATCCCTCGGCGCCTTCAACATCGTGCCGGGCGATATCCTGATTGCGGTGCTGCTGCTGGTCGGCGGGCTGTTCAGTATCCGGGTCCTGAAGAACTGGCTGGGTGACCGCCTGCTGCCGGAAACCAACATGGACGCCGGCATGCGCGCCTCGCTGGTGACCCTGGTCGGCTACATCGGCTTCGTGCTGTTGGGCATCGCGGTGCTGTCGACGCTGCGCATCAGCCTGACCAACCTGACCTGGGTGGTCAGCGCGCTGTCGGTCGGTATCGGCTTTGGCTTGCAGGCGATCGTGCAGAACTTCATCTCCGGGCTGATCCTGCTCACCGAGCGGCCGGTCAAGGTCGGCGACTGGGTCAGCCTGGCTGGCGTGGAGGGGGATATCCGCCGCATCAACGTGCGCGCCACGGAAATCCAGATGGGCGACCGCTCGACGGTGATCGTGCCCAACTCGCAGTTCATTACCCAGAACGTGCGCAACGTGACCATGGGCAACGCGCTGGGCGTGGTGGGCATCACCCTCACCCTGCCACTGGACACCGACGTGCTGAAGATCCGCGAGCTGCTGATGACCGCCTATGCCGAGCATGAAGCGGTCCTGGCCGAGCCGGCCCCTTCGGTCACCTTCAAGGACCTGACCAGCGCCGGCCTGCTGATCAGCGTCAGCGGCTTCGTCAACAGCCCGCGTTCGGTGGGAACGGCTCGCAGCGATCTGCTGTTCACCATCCTCGACCGCCTGCGCACCATGGGCGTAGCGCTGTCGGCGCCACAGAGCATGTTGCTGATCAACGAAAAAGGCGAAGCCAGCCCCGCTCCGGAGAATGGCTCGATCAGTTGATTGTCACCCGGTAGTGGACAGTCAAACGCTGTCCACCCGATTTATCCTCCCCAAGGTCGAAGCTAGTCTAGCCTCAGTTCCAACACACCCCCAGCGAACCGAGAGGACCCGACCATGACCCACACGACCTACAACCGCCTGAACAAAGACGATGCCGTAGTTCTGCTCGTCGACCATCAAACCGGCTTGATTTCGTTGGTGCAGGACTTTACGCCGAACGAGTTCAAGAACAACGTTCTGGCCCTGGCCGACCTGGCCAAGTTCTTCGAGCTGCCGACCATCCTCACCACCAGCTTCGAACAGGGCCCGAACGGGCCGCTGGTGCCAGAGCTCAAGGAGATGTTCCCGGACGCGCCCTACATTGCGCGGCCCGGCCAGATCAACGCCTGGGACAACGAAGACTTCGTCGCTGCGATCAAGGCCACCGGCCGCCGGCAGATCATCATCGCAGGCGTGGTCACCGACGTTTGCGTCGCGTTCCCGACCCTGTCGGCACTGGCCGAAGGTTTCGAGGTGTTCGTGGTCACCGATGCTTCCGGTACCTTCAACCACACCGTGCAGCAGGCTTCCTGGGCACGTATGTCAGCGGCGGGCGCACAGTTGATGAACTGGTTCTCGGTAGCCTGCGAGCTGCATCGCGACTGGCGCAACGATATCGAAGGCCTGGGCAACCTGCTGTCCCAGCGCATTCCCAACTACCGCAACCTGATGAACAGCTACTCGGCGCTGGCCAACAAGTAAGGCAAAAAAAAGCTCCCCCCGGCGTGTGGCCGAGGGGGAGCTTTTGTATATCCGGGGTTGGGGTATCAGCTCGAATGCTGCACGAACAACGCGCTTACATCCGCAGTCAGCTGGTTGGTAGCGCCCAGGTAATCGATCAATTCCGCCGCACGGCTGCCCCGCAGGCCGGCCGTGGTGATCTTGCCGTCATGGACATACGTGTACACCCCCGACACGGCGAACGCCTTGAGCTGGGCAATGTGCCGAGCCTGCTCGGTCTGCGATTGCTGGAACTCGTCACTCTGGAAAAACTGGCGACGCGCCAGCGGGCTGAGGAACGCGATCTCCAGCACGGCCAGCTGTTCCCGCACCGGCGTCGCCTTGTGCGCCACATCCGGGGCAGGCGGATGCATGCCGTCGTTGTCGAACGGCGCACACAGGTGCAGGCGCACCTTGAGCACCGCATCACTGGCTGCGAGCAGCGGGCCCAGTTCGTCGCGCAGGTACTGATGCAGGCTCTCCAACGTACCGCGCGGACTCAGGTGCAAATGAATGCGGTCGGCCTGATCCAGGCCATTCATCACTTCATCGCCGGTGCGGTTGAGCAGATTGATCGAGCCCTCGGGCAGGTCATAGGCCAGGGTTTCCTCGAACATGTTCTGTTCATCGCTGAACAACAGCGAGCTGGCGTCCTGGAACTGCTTCTGGTCAGCCGCAGACAGGAAGCCGATTTCCACGCCGCCGTCGAGTTCGTAGTCGCTGATTTCCTGGATGCCTTCGGCCAGCGGCCAGAGGTGGGCATCCTGCTCGCGGGACAGATGGTGCTGGATGTACAGGCCCAACCCCGGTAGCCGCGCACACAGCGGACCGTGCACGTCGCGCCAGTAGTGGGCGAATATGTCGTGCGGCACCCGTGGTCGACGCTTGACGGTGGTATAGCTGTTGATCTGGATCATGCATCACCCGTGGGATTGAAAACAGTGTCTGTTCAGAGCCCGGTAGCTCAGCACGGGTTCAACTTGACTGGGCGCAAGACGGGCGAGCGGTAGACCGCTAGGGATTGGAGATCCGGTTGACGCTGGTAATCCCACCGTTCCAGATCATTTCGTAGTGCCCCGCCTGAATGATCGAGGCAACAGGCCTGGGCGTCATTAACGCCCAGCAATGGTTGCCCGGCGAGCGTACCGAATGGTAGAGCAGGCCCATCGCGCCCAGTTGCCGAACTTGCGCACCCAGCGCATTGGCGGCGCTGTAGTCGTCCGGTTCATAGATCGCATCTTGCAACGACAGTCCGGTGGCATCCCGGCAGGCGGCATCATTGAAGTCGCAGACCAGGCTGCGGAAGACGAAACGCTCGTAGTTCAAGCCGGCTACCTTCGCCCAGTAGCGGTTTTGATGGTGGTGCACCTCGACAATCGCCGTCTCCACCGTATCGGCCAGGTACAGCACCCCATAGCTGCCATCACTGAAGCGCGAGCCATCGGCATTCACATGGGTGAACGGCGCCGTGGCGTAGGAGCAACCCACGATACCGAACGGAATCTGATCCAGGGCAATCAACTGCAGCGCGCCGACCTCGTTCTGCAGCCTGGGGTTGGTCAGTGCCTGAAGCCGATAGAGCATGTCGAACTCGTCGGCATCGGCGACATCGTCGAACAGCGCGATGGGCGGAAACCGCGAGTTCACCAGGCGATAGGCCTGCACGGGTGCACCGGCCACGATAGGCAATCGAGCCGCCGTCACCATTGCGCGCCACGCAACGCGTCCACGCGGCGAAAGGTTTCGTAGAGCGAGATGAAATCGCCCTGGGCCATCACCTCAAGCGGTTTACGGCCGTTGAAGAAGGCGTTGGCGTTCTCCATGCTGGCAAAGCCATAGACGTTTTCCGGGTTGTCGAAAATCGTGCGCAGGGCCGCGTGGATATTGAGCACGAAGCTGATGCGATGCATCTGGTCCATGTCCAGGCTCACGGACCATTGCGCATCGCCCTGCCGGCCGCGGCTGTAGGTGCTGCGCGAGATACGCAGGATCTTGCAGGCCTGCTCGCTCGACGCGTGCCATTTGTCCAGAATGCGCAAGGCGGTGCGCAGACCGGCCACGCATTGGTCGCGGGTGAACTCGGCGGTTTGCAGCGAGGCAGTCATGGTCAAGCCCTTTTTTGATCTACAGAGCCAATGTTAGCACTTACAGGTCTGCAGAATCAATTCGCGAGCACCAGGTTCGGACAAGCTCAGGGCGATGGCAGCTTCTCGACGTCCTCCAGTGCCCGGTACACCTTATCCACCCAAGGCTGCCAGTCGTCGCGCGGCGGCGGCGTCATCTCCAGGCGCTGCCGCAGGTGCTCTGCGGCTTCGGCCAGCGGCAGTGCGCCGGCCATGCGCGCAGCCCCTTCCATGCGATGGGCCAGGCCCACGGCCACCTGCCGGCGCTGCTCGTGCAACGCCTGGGTCAGCTCGCGCAAATCGTCTCGACAGGTCGTTACCAGAAGCTGCTCGAGCGTTCGCCGGGTGGCTGCATCGAGTGCCGGCGCAAGCGGCGCCACCGATCGCTCGGCGACCCTCAGGAATTGGCTGCAGACCCGCGCAAGCTCCGCCAACTGCAAAGGCTTGAGCAGTACATCGTTCATGCCACTGGCATAGCAGCGTTGCACGTGTTCGGGATCGCTGGCGGCGGAAATCGCAACGATGGGGACGTGCCCATGGCTGCCCGGCATTTGCCGGATCTTTCGGGCCAATTCGTAGCCATCGAGGTCCGGCAGCTGGCAATCCAGCAATACCAGCCCCAGGCCGTCATGCACACTGATTGCGCGCAAAGCCTGGGTTGCGCTCCCGACCACCTCGCAGCGGTAGCCCAGCATATCCAGTTGCTGGACGATGACGCGCTGGTTGAGCACATGGTCTTCGACCACCAGCACCGTCTTGCGCAGCGCCACCGATGTTTCCGCCGAAGCGGGAGGCGAGGCTGCAGCCAGTGTCGGCGACAGCGCTTGCAGCGCCACCGGCAAACGGCAGCTGATTACGGTGCCGCTGCCCACTTCGCTGCGCAGGGCGATGCTGCCACCCATGAGCTGGATCAGCTCGCGGCAGATGGCCAGACCCAGCCCACTGCCACCGTAGCGCTCTGCAGTGCTGCCATTGGCCTGGGTGAATGCTTCGAACACATCGTTCTGGCGATCCGGCGCGATGCCGACACCACTGTCGCTGACGCGGATCTCGAGCCATCCGCTTGCGCCATCGGCCGTGGAGCGGCATTCGAGGGCCAGGCTGACCTGGCCGCGGTGAGTGAACTTGACCGCATTGGAGAGCAGGTTGGTGAGAATCTGCCGCACCCGCAGGCGGTCGATCCTGAGCAACCTGTGATCGAACCCCACCGCGCGGTAATCCAGGATCAAGCCTTTACGCTCGGCCTCGAGGCGGTACAGCTCGGCAACGCTGCGGCCCAGTGCGGCCACGTCGGTAGGCTGCAGGTGCAACTGCACCGCGCCGGCATCCAGGCGGGTGATCTCCAGAATGTCGTCGAGCAGCTCCAACAGATTCACGGCCGAATCGTTGGCCAGGCCAACCCACTGCTGTTCACGGACACCCAGATGGCTGCGCGACAACAGTTCGATGGCCGACAGCACTGCATTCATCGGCGTGCGAATCTCGTGGCCGAGCATGGCCAGGAAACGCGCCATGCGCCGCTCGCTGCGTTGCGCGCGCCGCTGCGCCACGCGGGCGCGGCGGGCCAAGGTGGCGAGCAGCAGCAACAGCCCGACCCCGGCGACGATTTCCAGCCAGTAATACTGCGCCAAGGTCTGCCAAGTGGGTGCGCCGAAATCGGTCTGCGCCAGCCAACGGTCATAGATATCATCGGTGGCCTTGGAGGTAAGGCTGCCCAGCGCCTTGTCGACGATGGCGCGCAACAGCGGCTCGCTGGGTGTCACGCCCATGGCCAGCACCACCGGCATGTCGGCCACCACGCCAGCCAGGTGCAGGCGACCGGCGTACTTGCGGCGCAATACCGGTTGCAGCACGACGTCCAGACCGATTGCCACGTCGGCGCGTTGTTCGGCCACTGCGGCCAAGGCCTGTTCGGCATCACCGAGCAACAGCAGGCGAACGTCGGGATGGTGCTGGCGAAGGTAGTGTTCATAGCCACCACCGCCTTTCACCGCGACAGTCTGCCCCGCCAGCCGGCTGGCAGTGAAGAGCATGGGCTTGCCGGCGCGGGTGATCGCCACCGTCGCGCCAAAGAAATACGGCTGGCTCAACAACAGCTGGCTGCGTGGCTGGGCGCTGAGCAAACGCTCGGACACTGCCGAGGCCAGCATCAGCCGGCCGCTGGCCAGGGATTGCTGCGTCGTCTGCCAGTCGGGGCTGGGCACGCGGACCAGGCGCAGGCCGGTGGTGCGCTGGATATGATCGATGTAGTCGCGGGTCAGCCCCTGGTGCTGGCCATTTTCCACGTACTCGATGGGCCAGTAGGGGTCCACCGCATACTCCACCACCGGGTGGTCACGAATCCAGGCGCGCTCGCCCTCGGTCAACGCCAGCGTCCGAGCGTCGAGCGAAGCGCTGCAGCACAGCGCGATCAGGGGAACGACCCAAGCCTTCATGGTGCAGCTGTCCGTGAGGTGCTTACGGGCAGACTAACAGGGCCTGGAGGTGACAGGTTTTTAACGTTTCAGCGGTATTTGAACGATTATTTTCAGCGTCCGCCCCTCCTTCCAACAACCGACGGCGACTGCTACTGGCGTTGCACCACCGCCACCTCCGCGACCGGTGCCAGGTGCGCTGCAAGGTCGACGGACAGCGTCTGCGCCGCGCTCCAGCGCAGGTGGATAGCATCGACGAAGGCCGCTTCGCTGACCCGGTATTCGGTATCGGCGTTCCACAAGCGTGCGCCACTGCGCTCCAGGGTCTGGCGCAGTGCGCTGTCGAACGCGGCCAGCAGGCGACCGTCGCCATCGTGTTCGGCCTTCCACTGCGGATGCAATGGGGTTGCTACCACGGTCAGCGGGCGCCCCTCGCGCTGGAGGCGCTGCGCCAGGCTGTCGAGCGCTGCAAAGCAAGTCGGGTCGAGCGCGTCGGGCTGGCCGTACAGCAGCGCGCGCGAGTTGCGGGTGTCCAGCGGCCCGTCGCCGTAACGGTTGAACACCAACGGGTCGAACTCGACCTGCCCGGCCCGCTGCGCCTTGACCGTACGCGCGTTGCGCAGCAGCGAGCCGGGGGTGAAATAGCGCATGTAGGGCAGCCAGGCGGAGCCGTGTCCATACACGTAGGCATCGGCATCGCGGCGGTCGAACACAGCCGCGGCGACCGTGCTGCAACCAGCGAAATCCAACGGGTCGACGATCATCAGCACTTGCTCGACGGTGGTTTCGCGGTCCAGCAGCCAGTTGGCGACGTACACCGCCTGATTGGCGCGCAGTCCGCAGAACGCACCGTTGAGCGGCCTTACCCCAGGTGCCTTGTCGGCAACGGTCTGGCCGTCGAAATGCCGCCATGCGACCGACGAGCCTACCACCAGCAGGTTTGGCGTCTGCGCGGGATGCTCACGCATGAATGAAAGCTTTTCGTCCGCACACAGGCTGTTGGAAAACGCCGGCGGCGGTAGGTTGCCAGTGGCGCGCAGCCCCAGAATCAAGCCGGCAAACAGCGCCAGACTGCCGAACAGCCCGACACCCACCCAGATCAGGTAGGCAGGGCCCATCGCGGCGCCCGCAGGCGGCGATGCGTGTGGCTGTGCGGTCGGTTGCATCGGTCAACTCCCGGAAAGTTTGCTTTCGATCAATTGGGTGAATTGGCCGACGTTGCGCAACGACTCCAGCTCCGCCGTGCGGAACTTGATGCCGAAGCGCTGCTCGGCGGCAACGATCAGCGTCACGTGCATCTGGCTGTCCCAACCCTCGACCTGATCGGCCGTGGTGTCGCTGCTCAGCAGCAGACTTTCGTCATCGAACAGGTCACGGAACAGGTCGGTCAGTTCGTGCAACACGGTGGTGGTTTCAGTCATGGCGGATCTCGATATGATGGTTGAAGGTGGAAGACGCGGTCAGTGGGTAACGCCACAGCGTGGCAGGCGAACCGACATCGGGATTCGGTGCGTGGACGAAACCCAGTTGCGGATAATGGTCGGCGACCATTGCGTTGCGCTCGCTGGGGCGGTATTCGCCGATCAATGCGCTGTAGCCGGCGGTGGCGGCGTGTTGGGCAAGTACCTGCAGGGCCGCCTGTTCGGCCTGGCGCCCCAGCACGCGGCAGCTCATCAGCCAGGTGTCGATGAACAGCTCGTCGTCGGCGCAGCTCGTGTCGGGGCGCGCCAGAACCACGCTGATCAGACCGTTGTCGCCGAATTTGTCGGTCAGGCGCAGGCTCAAGGCGACCGCGCCCGGGGTGTCGGCCATCTGCTGCACCTGCACCTCGCTGTAGCGCCGCGTGCTGAGGTTGAACTGGTTGGTCTTGTTGATCAGTTGCGTCGCCCGAGCAAGCTCCGCAGCACCTATGGGCCGGGCCTGCATGACCATTTCCAGGCCCTTGAGGTAACCGGCCATGTCGGTGGCCTGGCCCATCGCCGCGTGGCGCTCGTCGTTGGCCCGGTAGGTCTGGGCACGGGCGCTGTCATCGGCGGTGAAGGCAATGGCCTCGAAGTAACCCGCCGCGGCCACTCGCGCCGGGTAGTCGGCAACGTCATCGGGCAGCTCCGGCACTGCCACCTGGGGCAGTTCGCGGCGCACGATGTCGCGTTCGGCAGGGTTGTCGTCGACGAACACCAGGCTGTCCAGGCCGATGTTCAACTGCTCGGCGATGCGCCGCAGGTTGCTCGCCTTGTCGTCCCAGTTGGCCACGAAGGCGGCGATGTCGCTGCGCTTCAGAGCCATTTCCGGATGGTCGAATGCGGCTTCGGCCACGCGCATGTCGTTTTTGCTGCACACCGCCAGGATCACACCGCGGCGCGCCAGCTGTGCCGCGTAGTGCTGAAAGGCAAGGAAGGCTTCACCGGTAGCACTGCCCTGCCCCAGGTACAGGCCGTCGACGCCGTCGTCACCCACCACGCCGCCCCACAGGGTGTTGTCCAGGTCCAGCACCAGGCACTTGCGCGAGCGACCGACCACCGCCGCAGCGATGCGCGCCAGTTGGTCGCCGTACAGCGGAGCCCAGATCGGACTCACCAGTTGCTTGGCCTGATGCCAGCGAACCGGGTTGGCCAGGCCGTCGCCGTACTGGCCACCGGCCGCGCTCCAGGCCAGGTCCAAGAGCAGCACGCCGTCTTCGCGGGCGGCACGGCGAATCTCGTTATTGAGCCGTTCGAGCAAGGCGCGCGGCGAACCGGGTACCAATGCGTCGAAGTGACCGAACAACGCCGGGGCGGCGGGCACCAGGGTTTGCTGGATGACCTGCGCAGCGTAGCGCGCACGGGCCTGGCGCCACAGCAGGCGCAGTTCTTCCACCCGCGCCTGCACAGCGTTTTCGGCCTCTTCGGCACTGGCACGCAGGGCGCAGCTGGGTGGCGAATCCATGCCGTCCAGGGCGAGCAGAATGACCTGCGGGGCAAATGCCTTCAAGGCGGGGTCATCCGCGAGCAGGGCCTGGCGATACTGGCCGTAGGGGGCCAGGTACACCGACACGCCCACCTCACGCTGCAGCGCGGCGACGCGGATAGCCGGCAGCAGATGGTCGACGGTATGCGACGCCAGCACGGCCATGCGCAACGCAGTGAAGCCCGGTACCGCCTGTTCACCTTCGCCGGCAAGCACCTCGATACCCCGCTGCGCCAGGCGATCCAGACGCAGCGTCTGGGTGAAATCGCGGCGGTAGGCGGCCAGCCTCGCCGTTTCGCGCAGACGTTCCAGAGGATCGCTCAGCGACTTGGCGTGAGAGATCGCCGCACCCAGGTCGGGGTGTTGGGCAAGCCAGGCTAGCTGTTCCATGGTCGACACCTTTTGGTTGATCAGAACGGGTTGATTGATCAGAACTGGAAGTAGAGGAATTCGCTGGGAGCAACCGAGAACGCCGTGGCCAGCGCGAAGAAGCCCAGCACGCCGATGCCCATGCCCACGGCGGCGCTGGGTTGCCAGGCACTGGCCGGCACCCGACGCTGCAGCCAGTGAAGCTCGGGCCTGGCGTTGAGGGCGGTGCGGAAATGGCCCATCCACTGCTGGATGTTCGGCAGCGTCCAGACGAACGCCAGCAGCGCCGCGATCATGATCAAGCTGCGCAGGTGGTTGGCCGCCAACTGCGTCGGCAGCTCGCTCAAGCCCAGCATGCCGGCGAGTATGGCCAGGGCACTGGCCAGGGTCGGCGCGCGGAAGAACACCATGGCCACCACGACGCAGGTGAAGGTCAGCAGCACCGCCGGTATCCGGTGCAGCCAGCGGTCACTGTCCACCGCCCAGCCCCGGCGAGCCTTCCAGGCGCGCCAGCCGTGCGCCACCACCAGGTAGAAGCCGTGCACTAGGCCAAAGGCTACGAACTGCCAGCCTGCGCCGTGCCACACGCCGGAAATGAACATGGTCAGCACGGTCGGATAGGCCACCACCATGCAGAACGTACCCAGGCTCATCTTGCCGCGCTTGGGCATCGGCAATCCTGCCGCCATGCGTCGACGGGCCATGCGCAGCACGATCGGGTTGTAGATGTAGCTGGTGAGAAAGCGGGTCAGGGTCATGTGCCAGCGCGACCAGTAGTCGATGACGTTGCGTGCCTTGAACGGGCTGTTGAAGTTGGCGGGCAGGCTGATGCCGAACAGCAGGCCCAGGCCGATGGCCATGTCGGTGTAGCCGGAAAAGTCGAAGTAGATCTGCAGGGTGTAACTCAGTGCGCCGATCCAGGCCTCGTGCAGGGCCGGGACGGTTCCATCTGCGGCCAGGGCGAATACCGGAGCGGCCTTTTCACCCATGGGGTCGGCCATGATGACTTTCTTGAACAGCCCCATCAGAAAGATACTGGCGCCAATGGACAGGTTGACCAACTGCGGGCGGAAGTTGTCGCCATGGCGAAACTGCTCGAGCATTTCCCGGTGATGCGTGATGGGGCCGGCAATCAGATGCGGGAAAAAAGTGATGAACAGGCAGTAATTGACGAAGTCATGTTCAACCACTTCGCCGTCATGGGTATCGACCAGATAGGCAATCTGCTGAAAGGTAAAGAACGAGATGGCCAGCGGCAGGGTGATGTTCTGCAGTGTCCAGCCCAGACCGAACGCTTCGTTGATGTTGCCAAACAGAAAACCGGTGTATTTGAAATACAGCAGCAACCCCAGGTTGACGGAGACACCGATGATCAACAGTGTCTTGGAACGCGTACGCAGCAGTTGCCCGGCCAGCACGTAGTTGAAGGCAATGCTGCCCAGCAGCAAAGGCACGTTGGCGGGGTTCCACCAGCCGTAGAACACCAGGGACGCCAAGGTCAGCCATATGGCTGCGAGGCGTTTGCGCCCCGTTCCGGCAAGCAGAAAGAAACACAGCAAGACCACCGGCAGAAATCCGGCGATGAATACCATCGAGTTGAACAACATCGGTAATACCCCACGCGTGGCGCGACATTGAAAAGTCTTTTCGAAACAAGCGGTCGTCCAGATGCGCACACGGCCAGACGCCCCACATTCATGTCTGGCCAATGGCAGAGTGATGAAAAGGGACGGTAAGAAAACGATACTATTAACAGGGCGTGAAGAAAGTTCACTGCCCCTGACGAACGGAATGAAGAATGTCGCAAACTTATGCGCCACGCAAGTCTTACCCCAAGAAGATAGTTCTTCTTGCAAGCCGCCCTGTTAAAGCCGTTGAAATACAGCCAATTAGTTTTTTGACGCGCCTGATTTGGCGCACGGATTCTTGACATATGGCGGCGACAGAACATTGACTACCATATAAATCAATGACTTACGTAAAACAACGGGCAAATGTAAAATTTTTGTCAAAAATCATGATTCGTTGCATTGACTTACATGCCAGCACCCCCTTAAATTCGCTTCAACGCCCATGAAACCTCGTTCCAGAGACTTTCCGAAGGCAAGAAGAGCGTCTAGCCGGTTCTGGTGAAAGCGCCGTTCTTACAAATGAAAAACCAAGCCCACTGCGATGCATGGACCGGCGGTAGCTTTAACTTCTGATTGACGGATTCTGATTGACGGATCCGAATTGAAAAAGTTGAACTCGAAATGGAATGGGGCACAAGAATGTCGAGCACAAGTACAGAACATGCAGAGTTTTCGCCTCGTTTGAAATTCGTTCCAATGCGCTCCGCTGCAGCATGCGGAAAACAGCATTAACCAATAGGCGGTGCAAACCCCCTCCTCTTTTCAAGCGAAGGCAGCCACATGGTCGATACTCGGCAACAACACTCGACAATCCTGATTGACGGCTACTCCTACCTCGAAGTGTTCTCGGGTGCGCAAAAGAGCCCCAAAGAGGGGACGACCATCGTCACCGTCACCTATGGCGATCGCCTGGGTTACCTCGAACAATTGGTCGGCGATGCCTTGAGCTTTGCCGAAATCGACGAAGTGCTGATCGTCAGCAACGCCGCGACCGCGCCGGTGGACGAGCTCGCCGAACGCTGGCCGGGACGCGTGCGGGTCATACAGCTGGCGGAAAACAGCGGTTCGGCCAACGGTTACGCAGTGGGCATAGAAGCCGCGCTGGCCAATGGCGCCGAATACATCTGGATGATGGACGACGACAACACGCCGACGCCGGCCGCTGTGGAGTTGCTGCATGCAGAACTCAAGCGCCTGGAAGGCGTGCACGGCAGCAGTCAGGTTGCGGTGCTGGGTTTTCGTCCAGGCCAACAGGAGGACATCGCCCAGGGCGTGCCCCTGCGTTTCGCCACGCAAAGGCCTTCGAGCTACTTCGGTTTCCACGTTGCGCAGATACCCTACAAACTGTGGCGTCGTCGGCCCTGGGGCAAGCGTCGCAGCAAGCCGGCGGCCATGCTCAGCCTGCCCTTCGCGCCCTATGGCGGCATGCTCGGCCATCGCAGCCTGTACGAAAGCATCGGCGTGCCGCGCCGCGAACTGGTCCTGTACGTGGACGATACCGAATACACCCGGCGTATCACGGCCAACGGCGGGCACCTCTATCTGCTCACCGAGGCGGTCATCGACGAGCTCGAGGACTCCTGGAACAACAAGGCCAACACTCGCAACATCTATGAATCGTTCCTGCTGGGCAACTCGGACTTCCGCGCCTACTACTCGGCGCGCAACCAGGCCTGGTTCGACAAACACGTGTGGCTGGCATCGCCGCTGATGTACCGCCTGAACCGCAAGATTTTCAATTCGCTGCTGACTTACTTCGCTCGTCGCCGCAACGCCCAGGATCGCCTGGCGCTGCTGCAGCGGGCCATTCATGACGGCGAGAACTCGAAGCTGGGCATGAGTTCGACGTTCCCGCTGCGCTGATGATGTTCCACCCCGATTTTGCTTTGCCCTGATGGACCTGCACAACCCAGGCGCCGTCCCTGACCAAGGATCGCGGACGGCCTGCTGTGCCTAGCTGTTTCCTGCTGTTCAACTTTTCGAGAGTGCGCCCCATGGACAAAACGACTGTTACCAGAATTGGTGTTAGCGGTACCGGCATGATTGCACGCGCGCTGGTTCTGCTTCTGGCCAAACATTACAAGGACGTACAGGTGACGCGGGTCCTGACCCGTCGCCCGGTGCGTGAGCTGGCGAATTTTCCGTTGGACGGCGTACTCACCAACTCGCTCGACGACTTGATCGACCACAGTGATCTGATCATCGAATGCAGCGGCGATGTGTGCCACGGCACCGTGGTGATCGAGCGCGCTTTCAGTGCCGGTCTGCGGGTCATCACCGTCAACGCCGAGCTGCAGGTGACCACCGGTTCGTACCTGGCAGGCAAGGGTTTCATCACCGAAGCCGAAGGCGATCAACCAGGCTCGCTGGCGGCACTGCGTGAAGAGGCCATCATGATGGGCTTCGAACCGCTGGTGTACGGCAACATGAAGGGTTACCTGAACCACAACCCGAGCCACGAGGACATGGCCTACTGGTCGTCCCGCCAGGGCATCAGCATCGAGCAGACCACCTCGTTCACCGATGGCACCAAGGTGCAGATCGAACAGGCGCTGGTGGCCAACGGTTTCGGCGCGACCATTACCCGTCAGGGCATGGAAGGCCTGCCTTCGACCAACCTCGACGAAAGCTCGGCCATACTGGGCGCCCTCGCCGACGGTCTGGGCCAGTCGATCGTCGACTACGTGATCCCCAGCGGCTACGCGGCCGGCGGCGTGTTCCTGGTCGGTCGGCATGACCGCGTGCAAAGCCAGGCGCTGCAGTACCTGAAACTGGGTGCGGGCCCCTACTATGCCCTGCTGCGTCCTTTCCACCTGTGTTCGCTGGAAGTCGGCAAGACGCTGCGTCGCGTACTCAACGGCGGCGGCATTCTGCTGAACAACTCGACCAACCCTACCGTTGGCGTCGCCGCCATCGCCAAGCATGCCATGCCGGCAGGCGAGCTGATCAGCCGTGGCATCGGCGGTTTCCAGCTGCGCGGCGAGAGCGTGATCATCGACCGTCACGAAGACCACGTACCGATCGGCCTGATGAGCCACGCTGTCATGAAACGCGCCGTCGAACCGGGCCAGATGATCACCTTCGACGACGTCGATCTGCAGCCTAGCCGCGCGCTGGACATCGTGCTGCAACAACGCCGGGGCACACGCATCCTGGTTGAGGACCTGTCCCTGGTGACTGGCCGCTCGGCCGCACAGCCGCTGTTCACGGGCGCCGAAGCCGTCCTGGGCTGACACGCTCAACGCTGCAACCACAAGAACCCGCCTCGGCGGGTTTTTGCGTTTCCGGGTCGTGCGAATCCGTCGATACGAAGCTGCATGAACGACCGTGATTTCGCCGTCCTGGCGCATGATTCATGCACCGAGGCCAGCACCACGCCTGGTTTTCAGCAAAATTTCGCCCGCTCCGGGCCGTAGCATAAGTTCCGAGCCGCCGATGAAGGCCGACTAGACTCAACCCTGACGCTGCACCCACAACAACAAGATCAAGGGTAGTGACGACGTGAACGACTATCTTCCCCTCAGGCTTCATGTGCCTGAACCCAGCGGCCGTCCCGGCTGCAAGACCGACTTCTCCTACCTGCAGCTGAGCGCCGCAGGCACCGTACGCAAGCCCGCCGTCGACGTCGACCCGCAGGCGACCGCCGACCTGGCCGCAAGCCTGGTCCGGGTGCTCGACGAACACGGCCAGGCGCAGGGACCGTGGGCCGAGGACATTCCCGAACAGGTGCTGCACGACGGCTTGCGCGCCATGCTGACCACGCGCATCTACGACACGCGGATGGTGGTTGCCCAGCGCCAGAAGAAAATGTCCTTCTATATACAGAGCCTGGGCGAAGAAGCGATTGGCAGCGCCCATGCGCTGGCGCTGCGCGCCGATGACATGTGCTTTCCCACCTACCGCCAGCAGAGCATCCTGATGGCGCGCAAGCTGCCGCTGGTGGACATGATCTGCCAGCTGTTCTCCAACGAGAAAGACCCGCTCAAGGGCCGCCAGTTGCCGGTCATGTACTCGTACAAGGACGAAGGCTTCTTCAGCATCTCCGGCAACCTGGCCACCCAGTTCGTTCAGGCGGTGGGTTGGGCCATGGCCTCGGCCATCCAGGGCGACACGCGGATTGCATCGGCGTGGATCGGCGACGGCTCCACTGCCGAGGCCGACTTCCACACGGCCTTGACGTTCGCCCACGTCTACCGCGCGCCGGTCATTCTCAACGTGGTCAACAACCAGTGGGCGATCTCCTCGTTCCAAGGGATTGCCGGCGGTGAGGCCACGACCTTCGCCGGACGTGGCGTGGGCTGCGGGATTGCCTCGCTGCGCGTGGACGGCAACGATTTCCTCGCGGTGTTCGCCGCCTCGCGCTGGGCCGCCGAGCGCGCCCGACGCAACCACGGTCCGACCTTGATCGAATGGGTCACCTACCGCTCCGGCCCCCACTCGACCTCCGACGACCCCTCCAAATACCGCCCTGCCGACGATTGGCAGCACTTTCCGCTGGGCGATCCGATCGCCCGCCTCAAGCAGCACCTGATCGTCACTGGCGTCTGGAGCGAAGAACGCCACGCCGCGCTGGAAAGCGAGATCGAGGCGCAGGTCATTGCCGCACTGAAGGCGGCCGAACAATTCGGCACGCTGGTCAGTGGCCGGGTCGCCAGCGCGGCGACCATTTTCGAAGACGTGTACAAGGACATGCCCGAGCATCTGCGCCGGCAACGTCAGCAGATGGGAGCCTGACATCATGAACATGCCTACAGAAACACGGGTCGAGAAAACAAACAGCACTGCCATCATGAGCATGGTCCAGGCCATCCGGTCGGCCATGGACGTCATGCTCGACCGCGACCCCAACGTGGTCGCGTTCGGCCAGGACATCGGCTACTTCGGTGGCGTATTCCGCTGCACCGAAGGGTTGCAAGCCAAGTACGGGCGCTCGCGGGTGTTCGACACGCCGATTTCCGAGAGCGGCATCGTCGGCATCGCGGTCGGCATGGGCGCCTATGGCCTGCGTCCGGTGGCCGAGATCCAGTTCGCCGACTACGTCTACCCGGCCTACGATCAACTGGCGTCGGAGGCTGCGCGCCTGCGTTTTCGCTCGGCCGGCCAGTTCAGTGCGCCGATGACCGTGCGCATGCCCTGCGGCGGCGGTATCTACGGCGGCCAGACGCACAGCCAGAGTCCGGAAGCGATCTTCACCCAGGTCTGCGGCCTGCGCACGGTCATGCCGTCCAACCCCTACGATGCCAAGGGACTGCTGATTGCCGCGATCGAGAACGACGATCCGGTGATCTTCCTGGAGCCCAAGCGACTCTACAACGGCCCCTTCGACGGTCACCACGACCGGCCCGTGACGCCGTGGTCCAAGCACGCCGCCAGCGCGGTGCCCGAAGGCTATTACACCGTGCCGCTGGACAGCGCCGCCATCGTCCGACCGGGCAGCGACGTCACGGTGCTGACCTACGGCACCACCGTCTACGTGGCGGTCACCGCTGCCGAGGAAACCGGGATCGACGCCGAGGTGATCGACCTGCGCAGCCTGTGGCCGCTGGACCTGGACACCATCGTTGCTTCGGTGCAGAAAACCGGACGCTGCGTGGTGGTCCACGAAGCCACGCGCACCTGCGGCTTCGGCGCCGAGCTGGTGGCGCTGGTGCAGGAGCATTGCTTCCACCATCTGGAGGCGCCCATCGAGCGCGTCACCGGGTGGGACACGCCGTACCCGCACGCCCAGGAATGGGCCTATTTCCCAGGCCCCGCGCGTGTCGGCGCTGCCTTGCAACGTGTGATGGAGGTCTGAATGGGCACGCATGTAATCCGTATGCCGGACATCGGCGAAGGCATTGCTCAGGTCGAGTTGGTGGAATGGTTCGTCAAGGTCGGCGATATCGTCAGTGAAGACCAGGTGTTGGCCGACGTGATGACCGACAAGGCGACCGTGGAAATTCCCAGCTCGGTGGCCGGCACCGTGGTCGCCCTGGGCGGCGTGCCGGGCGAAGTCATGGCGGTAGGCGCGGAGCTGATCCGCATCGAAGTCCAGGGCACCGGCAATCATCACGAGGCCCAGACCCCGGTAGCCGTGGACGAAAGCGACGACGTCGTGGTAGCTCCTGCGACGGTTTCGCCCAGCGCGCCCCTGACAGCCGCGCCCGTGGCCACGGCCGCGCCCGACAGACCCGCCGCCGAAGCGAGCGCGCGCCCCTTGGCCTCGCCGGCCGTGCGCCAACGTGCGCGCGACGAAGGCGTCGACCTGGCAGGGTTGCGTGGCACTGGCCCCGCCGGGCGCATTCGCCACGCAGACCTGGACGCGTTCCTGAGCGGCAGCCGCACCGCGCAACAGGCCGCAACCGGCACGCCGAGAATCGACGAAGAACGCATCCCGGTCATCGGGCTGCGTCGCAAGATCGCTCAGCGCATGCAGGAAGCCACGCGGCAGGTGGCGCATTTCAGCTATGTCGAGGAGATCGACGTCACCGCGCTGCTGTCGCTGCGCGCCGACCTCAACGCGCAGTTCGGTGAAAGCCGCGGCAAGCTGACCCTGCTGCCGTTGTTGATTCGGGCGCTGGTCGTGGCGTTGCGCGAGTTCCCGCAGATCAACGCACACTACGACGACCAACAGCAGGTCATCACTCGCCACGGCGCCGTGCACATGGGCATTGCCACCCAGAGCGAGAATGGCTTGATGGTGCCGGTGCTGCGCCATGCCGAGGCTGCCGACCTGTGGTTCACGGCGGGGGAAATCAACCGCCTGGCCCATGCTGCGCGCAGTGGCAAGGCCGCGCGCAACGAGCTGTCCGGCTCGACCATCACCCTGACCAGCCTGGGTGCCCTGGGCGGCATCGCGTCGACACCGGTGATCAACCGGCCCGAGGTGGCCATCGTCGGCGTCAACCGCGTGGTGGAACGGCCCATGGTCGTCAATGGGCAGATCGCGATCCGACAGATGATGAACCTCTCCAGCTCCTTCGATCACCGCGTGGTCGACGGCATGGACGCGGCACGCTTCATCCAGGCGGTCAAGCGCCTGCTGGAACAGCCGGCGATGCTTTTCGTCTAGCGCCATTGTCGTGAACTATGCCGGGTAGCGGCGGGTCGACATCCCCATCGACTCACCGCTATCAGGAGCAACTTCCCATGCCACACGCACCCTTGATCACCCTCAACGACGGCATCCAGATCCCGCAACTGGGTCTGGGCGTCTGGCAGCTCGATGACGATCAGGCCTACACGTCGAGCGTGGCCGCCCTCAAGGCCGGCTACCGGCACATCGACACCGCCATGATCTACGGCAACGAGGCCGGCGTCGGCCGCGCCGTGGCCGAAAGCGGACTGGCGCGCGACGAGATCTTCATCACCACCAAACTGTGGAACACCGACCAGGGCTACGACAGCACCCTGCGCGCGTTCGATGCCAGCCTGAAAAAACTGGGTCTGGACCAGCTCGACCTGTACCTCATCCACTGGGCGCTGCCCAAGAAGGCCGCCTACCGCGACACCTGGAAGGCCTTCGTGCGGCTCCAGGAAGAAGGCCGCGTGCGCTCCATCGGCGTGTCCAACTTTCATCCCGAACACCTGCAGCACATCATTGCCGATACCGGTGTGACGCCATCGGTGAACCAGATCGAACTGCACCCCGATTTCTCGCAGGTCGAACTGGTCGAATTCTGCAAGGGCCTGAACATCGTCACCGAGTCGTGGAGCCCCCTGGGCCAGGGCGGCGCCCTGCTCTCCCAACCAGTGCTGTCGCAGATCGCCGAGAAGCATGGCAAGAGCGCTGCCCAAGTCATCCTGCGCTGGCATATCCAGAACCAGCACGTGGTCATTCCGCGCTCGAGCAACCCGGAGCGCATCGCGCAGAACCTCGACGTGTTCGATTTCGAGTTGGACCTGCAGGATTTGCAGGCCATCGCCCACATTCCGCAGACCGGCCGCCTGGGCCCCAACCCCGACACCTTCGACATGGGCGCCTGACGCGGGCGCTTGACAGACACACCCCGCCACACCTGTTAAACTGATCGTCTCCCAAAACAACGCTAGACACACCCCACGGCTACCAAGCCGCGGGGTGTTTGTGCTGATAGGTATTGCATGTCCTTGACCGATATACGCCGTAACGTACTGGCTGGCCTGACGTCCTCCTTCGCGCTGGTGCCCGAATGCATCGCCTTTGCCCTGGTGGCCCAGGTCAACCCCTTGATGGGTTTATATGGCGCCTTCATCATCTGTACCCTCACCGCGTTGCTGGGCGGCCGACCGGCGATGATCTCCGGCGCTGCCGGGTCGATGGCCGTGGTCATCGTGGCGCTGGTGGTGCAGCACGGCGTGCAATATCTGTTGGCCACGGTGGTACTCAGTGGCCTGATCATGGCGATCTTCGGCGTGCTGCGGCTCGGCAAGCTGGTGCGCATGGTGCCGCACCCGGTCATGCTGGGCTTCGTCAACGGGCTGGCGATCGTCATTGCCATGTCGCAGCTCGAACACTTCAAGACCCATGACGGTCAGTGGCTGCCGTTCGCTGAACTGGGCATCATGACCGGGCTGGTGGCACTGACCATGGCCGTGGTCTACCTGCTGCCGCGCCTGACCAAGGCCGTACCCGGTGCGCTGGTGGCGATCATCGGCGTCAGTGTGCTGGTGCAATGGCTGCATCTGCCCACGCGCACCCTCGCCGACATGGCAACCATCGCCGGCGGCCTGCCCAGCTTCCAGTGGCCCAGCGTTGCGCTGGACCTGGCGACCTTGAAGATCATCGCCCCCTATGCCTTGCTGATGGCCATGGTCGGATTACTGGAAACCTTGCTGACCTTCAACCTCACCGATGAGATCACCGAGACCCGCGGTCAGCCCAATCGCGAATGCGTGGCGCTGGGTGTGGCCAACATCACCTCGGGTCTGTTCGGCGGCATGGGCGGTTGCGCGATGATCGGGCAGACCGTGATCAATCTCAGCTCGGGGGGCCGCGGGCGCCTGTCCGGGATCGTCAGTGGGGTGATGATCCTGCTGTTCATCCTGTTCCTGTCGCCGCTGATCGAGCGCATCCCGCTGGCCGCACTGGCCGGGGTGATGTTCGTGGTCGCGCAGCAGACCTTCGCCTGGGGTTCGGTGCGGGTACTGGGCAAGGTGCCCGCCAACGATGCCGTGGTAATCATCGCGGTGACCATCATCACCGTGTTCACCGACCTGGCCACTGCCGTGCTCTGCGGCATTCTGATCGCGGCGCTGGCCTTCGCCTGGCAGCATTCGCGCGACATGCGCAGCGATGTCCACGACAGCGACGAGGCACGCGTCTACACCCCTCACGGCACCTTGTTCTTCGCCTCGACCACGCATTTCCAGGCGCTGTTCGATCCGCAGAACGACCCGGATCAGGTCTACATCGATTGCCGTCATCTGCACCTGGTGGATCACTCGGCCATCGCCGCCATGGAAAACCTGGCCGCCCGCTACAGCAAGTTCGGCAAGCAACTGCAGTTGCGCCAACTTTCCTCGCGCAACCAGCGCCTGCTGGAAAAGGCTCACGCCGCCGTCACCCTCGGCTGAGTTCATCTGTGCTGTTCAGGCAGGGTACCTCTGTCCGGCTTTCCTACAAGGCTGCGTCCTTGAGCCTTGAGAGTCGCCGGGCGAGGATGGGTCCAGTGCCGCTGGTTGCGGCTCCAGACCCGAGGCGAGGTGCCAAGTGCTTGAACAATACGGATCGTGCCATTGCGACGGGTCACCGGCCTCAGGGGCCGGATCATGAACCAGGACACGCTGACCGCTGGTGTCGCCGGGGTATCGGCTTTGGCACTGGGAGCGTCCGCTTCCTGGCCAGCCTTCGATAACCTGCTCGGCGCCGTATTGGGCGCCTGCCTGGTGATCAGTCGACAGCAGGTCGCGAGCTGCGCACGCAAGTTGACCAACCTGCTGCTGTCTGCCGGCGTCGGTCTGCTCTTCGCACCCATGGCGCAGGACCAGATACCGCAACTTACCGGAGGCATCGCTGCATTCGGCTGCGCACTGCTGGTCATTCCGCTGAGCGTGAAGTTGCGAGACTGGGTTCGGCGGCTGGACATCGAGGACATTCTGCGCCGTTTCAGAGGTTCTTGAGTTCGTCAGTTAGAGCGCCGCAGGCTGGCAACTTCCTGCTCCAGTTCGCGCAGCCGTTTGCGCTCGCGCGCAACTTGGTGAACGTGCTCCAGATCCTTGGCGCACAGGCCTTGCAGAGTAGCCAGCACAGCAACCACTGCATCATCGGCGAGCAGCGTCTGCGGTTCGACAAGCATGGCACCGCGACCCAACAGCAACCAGTCGAGGGAAATGCCATCGGTGCGCGCCAGGTCCATGCACAACGCGTACGGAATGCTGCAGCGAGCACGCCAGCTGGCCAGGGTTTGCGGGCTGATACCCAGGGCCTTGGCAAGCGCTGCGTCGTTGGAAGCCGCCAGCAGATGCTTGAGCCGATTCAGCACTTCGGTTGTTTCAGAGGTACACACGTTGGGAACTTCCGCTTGACCCACTCAATTTGAGTATATTAATTTATTCGAATTGCAGTTAAATATTAACCCTAGTTCATAAATCAAGGATATCCATGATGCAGCCCTACAACTTACATACATCATAAAGAAATTTCCTACATGGCGCGGCTACTCAGACCCAATGCATTTCGCCGCCCATCGTGCAAAGGCAAGACGCAGGTAGCGCCAGCAGTTCACTCACGGAAGACTTACTTAAAATTTTGTAGTTGATCCCGGCGTCTCGGCGGTACGAGCGCGGTGCGGATCATAAGGTTTGAAGAATGAGCACTTACAAGATGGTTTGCCCTCACTGCAAGAACAGAATGCGCATCCGCACCAGCGAAGGCACGCATGTATTCCTGCGCGTGGCCTACCTGCAGTGTACGAACGAGATCTGCGGCTGGTCGGTGCGCGCGGAGTTCGAGATGACCCATGAGTTGTCGCCCAGCGGCGTGGCGAACCCCGACATCCACCTGCCCAGCGCGCCCATCGCGCTGCGCCGCGCGGCCAGCAAGCCGGCCGAGACGGCCGGCGCCGCCTGAGCGGATGGCCTGCGCCGGGCACTTGTTGAGGGTGACCGGCGCCCGCTCTACGGAGCCACCCTCACAATGCCCGCATTGCGCGGGCAGCATTCACCTCGGTATCAGCCAACGGGCGTCAGTACTTTGCGCTCGTCGTGAAAATAACCCTGAATATTGCTCCACACCAGGTCGCCCATGGCCTGGCGGGTCTCGTGGGTGCCGCTGGCCAGGTGTGGCAGCAGGACAACGTTGTTCAGGTCGATGAGCGCCTGCGGAACGTTAGGCTCGTCCTCATAGACATCCAGGCCCGCGCCTGCGATATGGCCCTCGCGCAGCGCCTCGATCAGCGCCGGTTGGTCGACCACGCTGCCGCGGGCGATATTGACCAGGAACCCCTTGCTGCCCAGCAGGCCGATGCGCTTGGCATCGATCAGGCCTTCGGTGGACTTGCCGCCGGGCACTGCCAGCACCAGCACGTCGCAATCGGTGATCATCGCGTCCAGATCGGCGTAGTACTGGTAGGCGACGCCTGCCTTGGGTTTACGATTGTGGTAGAGCACCTGCATGTCGAACGCAGCGGCGCGCCTGGCGATGGACTCGCCGATGTTGCCCAGGCCGACGATGCCGATTTTCTTGCCGCCGATCTTGCTGGCGAGCGGAAACTTGCCCTGGGTCCACTTGCCCGCCCGCACGAAGCGATCGGCCTCGCTGTAGCGGCGCATCACATCGAGGGTCAGCGCCATCGCCGTATCGGCGACGCAATCGTCCAGCACCGCCGGGGTATTAGTGACCACGATGCCGCGGTCACGGGCCGCATCGACGGCGATCGAATCGTAGCCGACGCCGAAGCTGAAGATGGCTTCGAGCTTGGGCAGCCTGGCGATCACCTCGCTGCTCGCGCCCAGGGCACCCGAGGTGACGATCGCCTTGATTCGGTCGCCGTGCTGCGCCAGCCAGGCGTCCTGATCGGGCAGTTCCCAGAAGCGGGTGGCGTCGAAGTGGGTTTCCACGGCCTCCTGCAGGCTGGGCAGCAGTGCGCCGATGATCAAGACGGGAACGTCGCGGGTCGATGGCTGTGTCATGAAACCTCCTGTTTGCATCGTTGGATTTATTATCGAAGCAAGGCATGGCGCAACGACGCCACGCAGCCCGTATGATGGACGACCAAGGTCATCGTACAACCTGCCCCAATGTGATTACAACCACGCATGCCTGCATCGCAGACGGCGGTTGTATGCTGGGCGTAACCCACTAGACTGCACCTACCTGCCGACCAAGAAGCCCCTGATGCCAGACAACGCACAGTATCGACCCGCCCTGAAGTCCGACAGTTCGGCTCAGCGCATGGCTATTCTCTTCGTGGCGCTGGTGGTCGTCTCGCTGATCGTGCTGGATGTATGGCAGACCCTCACCGCACGGGCCCAGGCCATGCGTGTCAGCGAGATCACCACGTCCAACCTGGCCCGCTCGCTGGCCCAGCATGCCGAAGACACCATCAAGCAATCGGACACGGTACTGCTGGGCCTGATCGAGCGCATTCAGGTCGACGGCACGGCGCCTGCCGAGGTGCAGCGCCTGCGCAACCTGATGCAAGGCTGGACGCGTTCAATGGAGCAGTTGCAGGGGTTGTTCATCTATGACAGCCAAGGGCGCTGGGTGGCCAGCTCCAACGCCGCGGATCCGCCGGGGCTGAACAACGCCGACCGTGAATACTTCCGCCACCACCTGGACAATCCCGACCCCGGGGTGCACGTCGGGCCCGTCATTCGCAGTCGTTCCACCAATGCCTTGGTGATTCCAGTATCCCGGCGCCTTAGCGGCGCCGACGGCAAGTTTGCCGGCGTGGTGCTGGCCACCCTGAAAGTGGAGTATTTCAACCAGTTCTACGCCGGCTTCGACCTGGACGAGCGCGGGGTCATCGCCCTGCTGCTCAACGACGGCACCATCCTGCTGCGCCGCCCATTCGATGAGAACGTGATCGGCAGCAGCATGGCCAAGGGCAAGATCTTCAGCGAGATGTTGCCCCAGGCCAGCCACGGCACCTTGATGCAGCGCTCACTGGTGGACGATGTCGAGCGTATGTACAGCTATCAGGCTCTGCGCAATTACCCGTTGGTGCTGGAAACCGCCGAGTCCAAGGCATCGCTGCTGGCCAACTGGTACGAGAACCTGCTGCGTTCGGCAGTCTTCGTGCTGGTGGTCGGGATAGCCCTGGGTCTGTGCGCGATGACACTGATCCGGCAGATTCGCCATGGCCTGCGCACCGAGGCGGAACTGCGCAATGCCCACGCCGCGCTGCAGAAGCTGGCGATGCAGGACGGCTTGACCGGCCTGGCCAACCGCCGCCAGCTGGACGCGGCGCTGCCCGACGAGATCGGTCGGGCGCGGCGCAACGCCCGGCCGCTGGGCGTGATCATGCTCGACATCGACCATTTCAAGCGCTTCAACGACCTGTACGGTCATCCCGCAGGAGATGAGTGCATCAAGGCCGTGGGCCAGGCGGTGCTGAGCTGTGTGGGCCGCTCGGGAGACCTGGTGGTGCGCTACGGCGGCGAGGAAATTCTGGTGCTGCTGCCCGAGAGTGACGAGGCCGGTGCCTGGCAGGTCGCGGAGAAGGTGCTGCTGGCGGTGCGCGCGCTGGCGATTGCCCACGCGGGCAGCGACCTGGGGATCGTGACCATCAGCGCCGGTGTTCACGTGTGGCGCAACAGCGACCCGGACGTGCGCGCGCAAAGCCTAGTGGAGGCCGCGGACCAGGCGCTTTATCGAGCCAAGAGCTCGGGCCGCAACAGGGTCTATCCGCTGCAACCGCTGGTGGTCTAGTGCAAGGCAGGTTCAGAGCATCTGCTGGTTGGCGGCCATGGACTCGATGACCATGCTCTTCTGATCTTCGGACAACGCGTCCCAGATATGCACCTTGGCGTAGAAGCCCAGGCTGCCGAGGATATAGAAGCTGAGTACGGCGATGGTCAGCAGCGTCAGCCATGACCAGCGGCCACCCTCCTCGGTGTCATCATAGGTCGAGTAGGCGTTGTCGATGCGCTGATCGCGCATGGAGGCCAGGCTGGTGGCGACGCGTTTGTAGCAATAGGACAGCAACAGCAAAAACAGGCGCAACATGGAAAAAAAGCCTCGGTGGGTGGCGGTGTGCGGGCGGCGGCCTGGAAAATGGCGAACCGGAAACGCAAAAAGCCCGTCTTGGACGGGCTTTTTTTATGGGTAGCGTGCTGTCGACTGGTTGAGTCCCGACGCTTGGGGTGAATTTTAGGCAGCTGCTTGAGCGCTGTAAACCGCACTGAGGCGCAGATGTATGCCAACCAGGCCCGTTCGTATGCGCAATCGCGCGGCCCAGAGCGGTGCGCGCCAGCACTGCGGCACGCTGTCACACCGTCTGCAACAGACCTCCCGTGGGAGCGGTCCGTGGCCGCGAAACAGACGCCGCGATGCATCAGCCCATCGGCAGCGCCCTTTTCGCGGCCGCTGACCGCTCCTACGGGAAACGCATCTTTGGCAACCATGGACAACCTCTGTAGGAGCGGTCCGTGGCCGCGAACCGGGCGCCGCGGTGTATCAGCCCATCGGCGGCGCCTTTTCGCGGCCGATGACCGCTCCTACGGGAAACGCATCTTTGGCAACCATGGACAACCTCTGTGGGAGCGGTCCGTGGCCGCGAACCAGGCGCCGCGGTGTATCAGCCCATTGGTGGCGCCCTTTTCGCGGCCGCTGACCGCTCCCACGGGAAACGCACCCTTGGCAACAATGGACAACCTCTGTAGGAGCGGTCCGTGGCCGCGAACCGGGCGCCGCGGTGTGTCAGCCCATCGGCGGCGCCCTTTTCGCGGCCGCTGACCGCTCTCACGGGAAATGTGCGAGCACTGATTCCCCGCGCGGCGCTTCTTGCTAGGCTTTTTGCGAAGGCAGCCTTTATCATGGCCACAGTTCCACACCAGAGCCGACCATGAAGTTTGCCATCGCTGTCTATTCGCCTGCCCACTCGCCGGCCTCGCGGCGCGCGCTGCTGTTCGCCCAAGCGGTCTTGGCTCAAGGCCACCAACTGCTGCGGGTGTTCTTCTACCAGGACGGCGTGCACACGGCGTCCAGCAACATCGTCACCGCGCAGGATGAAACCGACACGGCCGCACAGTGGCGCGCCTTCATCGTCGAACATCAGATAGACGCGGTGGTGTGCATCGCCGCCGCGCTGCGGCGCGGTGTGCTCGACGACGAGGAAGCACGTCGCTATCAGCGCCCGGCCGCCAACCTGAGCGAACCCTGGCAGCTGTCCGGGTTGGGGCAGTTGCACGAAGCCGCCCAGCAGGCCGATCGACTCGTCAGCTTCGGAGGCCACTGACATGGCCAAGTCCATGCTGATCATCAGCCGCCAAGCCCCTTGGGCAGGCCCCGCCGCACGCGAGGCGCTGGACATCGCCCTGGCCGGCGGTGCCTACGACCTGCCGATAGCCATGCTGTTTCTCGACGACGGCGTCTACCAGTTGCTGGATGACCAGGCGCCGGATGCCGTGCAACAAAAGAATCTTGCGGCCAACCTGCAGGCGCTGCCGCTGTTCGGTGTCGAGGAGGTGTTCGTCTGCAGCGCCAGCCTGGCACGACGTGGCCTGGCCCAGTCAGGGCTGGCCTTGCCCGCGCAGGCGCTTACAGACGCGCAACTGCGCGAGCTGCTGGCGCGCTTCGACCTTGTGGTGACATTGTAATGAGTACCCTTCACGTACTGGCACACTCGCCGTTCAGCGACCAGCGCCTGCACAGCTGCCTGCGTCTGCTGGGCAACGGCGACGCCATTCTGCTCAGCGGCGATGCGGTCTACGCCCTGGCGCCCGGCAGCGAGCCCTGGGCAGCGCTGGCGAGCGCCGGCGTTGCCGTCTTTGCCCTGGCCGAAGATGCGCAGGCACGCGCTTTGCCGAACAACCCCGGGGTCGAGCTGCTCGACTACCCAGCGTTCGTCGAGCTGACCCTGGCCTATGAAAAGGTCAATAGCTGGCTATGACCACACTCATCGTCGAGGGGCGCAGCATCGCGCTGGATCCGGACGGCTACCTGCAGTCGCTGGCCGACTGGAATCCGCAGGTCGCTCAGGCTCTGGCTGCCGCCGAGGATCTGCAGCTGACGCCCGACCACTGGCAGATCATCGAACTGCTGCGCCGCTTTCATGCCCAGTACCAGCTGTCGCCCGCGACGCGGCCGCTGATCAAGTACGTCGCGCAGCAGCTGGGCGCCGACAAAGGCAACAGCCTGCACCTCAATCGCCTGTTCAATGGCACTCCTGCCAAACTCGCTGCGAAGCTGGCGGGTCTGCCCAAACCGACCAATTGCATATGACCGACTACCCTGCACTGATGCTGGAAACCCCTGAAGAACACCCGTTCGCCCAATTCGTGCGAGCCCTGGGCAAGGGCAAGCGCGGCGCACGCAACCTCACCGGTGAAGAGGCCCGCGAGGCCATGGGCATGCTGCTCGATGGGCGGGTGGAAGACGCGCAGCTGGGCGCCTTCCTCATGCTGCTGCGGCACAAGGAAGAAAGCGCCGAGGAACTCGCCGGTTTCACCCTCGCCTTGCGCGAACGCTTGCAGGCGCCGGCGTTGGCGGTCGATCTGGACTGGCCGACCTACGCCGGCAAGAAGCGCCATCTGCCATGGTACCTGCTGGCAGCCAAATGCCTGGGCGGTAGCGGCCGGCGCATATTCATGCACGGCGCGGGCGCCCACACCGCCGGGCGGCTGTACAGCGAACAGTTGCTCGGCACCTTGAACATTGCGCTGTGTCGGGACTGGGACGCCGTCGGCCAGGCGCTCGATCAACAGGGCCTGGCGTTTTCCCCGCTGATGGACTGGGCGGCGCCCCTGCAACGCATGATCGACCTGCGCAATACCTTGGGCCTGCGCTCGCCTATCCATTCGCTGGCGCGGATTCTCAACCCGCTTGGGGCCCGTTGTGGCCTGCAGAGCATCTTCCACCCGGGCTACCAGGCGGTGCATCGCGATGCCAGCGGCCTGCTCGGCGACACGGCGATCGTGGTCAAGGGCGACGGTGGCGAAATCGAGATCAACCCGGACAGCGCCAGCCATCTCTATGGCACCCGCGACCACCTGCCCTGGGATGAGGAATGGCCTGCCCTGGCCGCCCAGCGCCATGTGAAGCCGCCGAGCCTTGAAGTTGGCCACCTGGTCGAGTTCTGGCAGGGCGAACGCCAGGACAGCTATGGCGAACTGGCTTTGATCTCCACCATGGCACTCTCCCTGCGCGGGCTGGGCAGCTCTCGCGAGCAGGCCTTCGACGAAGCCCGCGCGCTATGGGCGGCACGCGACCTGGCGGCGTGTACGAAGAAGAGCTGACAGCGCCCTCTGTGGGAGCGGTCAGTGGCCGCTCCCACGGGGGACTGCAGTTTGACTGATGCTGCGCGGCGTCTGGTTCGCGGCCACTGACCGCTCCTACGGGGGACTGCGGTTTGACTGATGCTGCGCGGCGCCTGGTTCGCGGCCAATGACCGCTCCTACGGGGGACTGCGCTTTGACTGATGCTGCGCGGCGCCTGGTTCGCGGCCACTGACCGCCCCCACGGGGCACTGCGGGGCGCATGTAGAAGCGGCGCAAGCCGCGTCGGCGGTCCACACGGTGCGCCCGGAATACGCGTGTAGCAGCGGCGCGAGCCGCGTCGGCGGTACACGCGGTGTGCGCCGCAGCAACGGAACAGCGTGATACAGTTTGCCGATACGCACTCGGGAGACGAACATGGGTTTGCTGATCGAAGGACGCTGGCACGACCAGTGGTACGAAAGCAGCGAAGACGGCGCGTTCCAGCGCGAGGCCTCGCAGCGCCGCCATTGGGTCACGGCCGACGGTCAACCCGGCCCCAGTGGCCAGGGCGGCTTCAAGGCCGAAGCAGGTCGCTATCATCTGTACGTCTCGCTGGCATGCCCATGGGCCCACCGCACCCTGATCGTGCGCAGCCTCAAAGGGCTGGAACACTTGATCGACGTGTCGGTGGTGAGTTGGCACATGGGCGAGCACGGCTGGACGTTCGACAGCCAGACAGGTTCGAGCGGTGACCACCTGGAGCCGTTGCGCTACCTGCACGAACGCTACACCCGCGACGATCCGCACTACACCGGCCGGGTGACGGTACCGGTGCTGTGGGACAAACAGCAGAGCCGCATCGTCAGCAACGAGTCGGCCGAGATCATTCGCATGTTCAACAGCGCCTTCGATGCCCTCACCGGCAATCGCCTGGACCTCTATCCCGAGCCCCTGCGCACAGCCATCGAGCGCGTCAACGACGCGGTTTACCCGAACGTGAACAACGGTGTCTACCGCGCCGGCTTCGCTACTTCGCAACAGGCTTACGCCAGCGCTTTCGACGATGTGTTCGCCGAACTCGACCGTCTCGAAACGATTCTGGATACCCAGCGCTACGTGACTGGGGAATACCTCACCGAAGCCGACTGGCGCCTGTTCACCAGCCTGATCCGCTTCGACGCGGTGTACCACGGGCACTTCAAATGCAACTTGCGGCGCATCGCCGACTACCCGAACCTGTCGAACTGGCTGCGCGAACTGTACCAGTGGCCAGGCATCGCCCAGACGGTGGACTTCGAACACATCAAGGGCCATTACTACACCAGCCATCCGACCATCAACCCGACCGGTATCGTGCCCAAGGGGCCTGCGCAGGATTTCAACGCTGCCCATGACCGTGAGCGCCTGGACGGCCGCGGCATCTGGCAACGCGCGCAAGGCTGATTCCAGTGCAGTCCTTACTGTTCGATGAACCACAACAACCCAGTCGCCGCGAAGCTCTGGGCGAGCAGACCTTCGTCCTGCGTGGCTTCGCCCTGCCCTCGCTGGACGACATCCTGCCGGCCCTGCGCGAAGTGCTCAAGGCAGCCCCCTTCCGGCGCATGGAAACGCCCGGTGGGCACACCATGTCGGTGGCGTTGAGCAACTGCGGGCAGTTCGGTTGGAGCACGGATGCGCGAGGATATCGCTACGTCAGCGACGATCCTCTCACCGGCCGCCCTTGGCCGGTGCTGCCCGAGGTGCTGCGCACGCTGGCTCGGGAAGCAGCGGCAGCGGCCGGTTTCGAGGATTTCATACCAGATGCCTGCCTGCTCAACCGCTACGTGCCCGGCGCCAGGATGTCCCTGCATCAGGACCGCAACGAGCGCGATTACACCGCGCCCATCGTCTCGGTGTCCCTGGGCCTCGCGGCGATGTTCCAGGTCGGTGGCCTGCAGCGCAGCGATCGTCCGCTGCGCGTGCCCCTGCTGCACGGCGATGTAATGGTATGGGGCGGTGTCGACCGCCTGCGCTTTCACGGCGTGCTGCCGCTCAAGGAAGGCGTGCACCCGGTGATGGGCCCACAACGGATCAACTTCACCCTGCGCAAGGCTGGCTGAGCGCAAGCAGCGGAGTGTCAGCGCCCGCAGCAACGGCTAACATGGCCGCTTCGACGCTCCACGGAATCGCGCCATGCCCACCCCCACCGCTCACCACAGCCAACTGGTTGCCGCCGCCTGCCGCCAGATCGAGGCCAGCGACGCTCTGCCCGAGTTGAGCGCGCTGGCCGAACGGGCCGGCTTGAGCCCATGGCACTTCCACCGGGTGTTCAAGGCCGTGACCGGGCTGACGCCGCGCAGCTACGCCAGTGCCCGACGGGCGCAGAAAGTCCGCGAGCAGCTTCAGCAGGGCAAATCCGTCACCGAAACCCTGTACGCCAGCGGTTTCAATTCATCCGGGCGGTTCTACGAGGCCGCCAACGGCATGCTCGGCATGACGCCGGCGGCCTTCCGCCAAGGGGGCAGCAAGGCTTCGATCCATTTCGCCCTTGCCCAATGCAGCCTGGGCGCTGTGCTGGTGGCCTGCAGCGAACGCGGTGTGTGCGCGATCCTGCTCGGTGACGAGCCTCAAGCCTTGCTCGATGATCTGCAACGGCGCTTTCCCAAGGCAGCACTGATAGGCGCCGACTCAGACTTCGAAGCGATCGTGGCCAAGGTGCTGGGCTTCATCGAGGCGCCGAGGACAGGTCTGGACTTGCCCCTGGACATCCGCGGTACGGCTTTTCAGCAACGGGTATGGCAGGCACTGGCCAGGATCGAGCCTGGAACCACGGCCAGCTACGCTGAGGTCGCGGCGAGTATCGGCGCGCCGAACGCAGTGCGCGCCGTGGCCGGGGCCTGCGCAGCGAACGCCCTGGCCGTGGCGGTGCCCTGTCATCGGGTTGTACGCACCGACGGTGGGCTTTCGGGATACCGCTGGGGTATCGAGCGCAAGCGCGAACTGCTTGCGCGCGAGCGCCAGCCTGGCATGCCATGACGCTGACCGCGTTACCGAGCTCCGCGCAGATTCGGGAAACAGCGTGCAGGACTGGCAAAGCGCTATATATTTTGCTATATGACGGTAGTCTTTTTTCCACAGAGCGCCGTCCAATGAAGTTCACCACCAGCCTGCTTGCCCTCGGCGCCGCCATGGCCCTCAACAGTGCGTACGCCGATGAGGTACAGGTGGCTGTTGCCGCCAACTTCACCGCCCCCATACAGGCCATCGCCAAAGCCTTCGAGGCCGACACCGGGCACAAGCTCGTCGCCGCCTATGGCTCGACCGGCCAGTTCTATACCCAGATCAAGAACGGTGCGCCGTTCGAAGTGTTCCTGGCCGCCGACGACAGCACGCCGGCCAAACTGGAAAGCGAGCAGGAAACCGTTCCCGGCTCACGCTTCACCTACGCCACGGGCACCCTGGCGCTGTGGTCGGCCAAGCCTGGCTACGTCGACGCCGAGGGCGCCGTGCTCAAGGGCAACAGCTATCAGCACCTGTCCATCGCCAACCCCAAGGCGGCACCCTATGGGCTGGCGGCGACCCAGGTGCTGGCGAAGATGAACCTGACCCAGGTCACCCAGCCCAAACTGGTCGAAGGCCAGAACATCACCCAGGCTTTCCAGTTCGTCTCTACCGGCAATGCCGAATTGGGTTTCGTGGCACTGTCGCAGATCTTCAAGGATGGCAAAGTCGAACAAGGGTCGGCCTGGATCGTGCCGGCGGCCTTGCATGATCCGATCAAGCAGGATGCGGTGATTCTCAACAAGGGTCGTGACAGCGACGCCGCCAAGGCGCTGATGCAATACCTGAAAGGCCCGGCCGCCGCCGCCATCATCAAGTCGTACGGCTACCAGATCTGATGCCGCTGGACGCCAGCGACCTGAGCGCAATCTGGCTGACGGTCAAGCTGGCCAGCTTGACCACGGTGATTCTGCTGCTGATCGGCACGCCCATCGCATGGTGGCTGGCGCGTACCGCGTCGCCTTGGCGGGGCGCCGTGGGCGCGGTGGTTGCCCTGCCCCTGGTATTACCGCCGACGGTCATTGGTTTCTACCTGTTGCTGGTGCTGGGGCCCCACGGCTTCATCGGTCAGACCACTCAAGCACTGGGTCTGGGCTCGGTGGTATTCAGTTTTACCGGGCTGGTGATCGGTTCGGTGATCTATTCCATGCCTTTCGTGGTCCAGCCCCTGCAGAACGCTTTCAAGGCCATCGGCGAGCGCCCTCTGGAAGTGGCGGCGACCTTGCGCGCCAGCCCTTGGGACTGCTTCTTCAGCGTGGTGCTGCCGCAGGCCAAGCCGGGTTTCGTCACCGCCAGCATTCTGGGCTTTGCCCATACCGTGGGTGAATTCGGCGTGGTACTGATGATTGGCGGCAACATACCGGACAAGACGCGGGTGGTGTCGGTGCAGATTTTCGATCATGTCGAAGCCATGGAATACGCCCAGGCGCACTGGCTTGCCGGGGCCATGCTGGTGTTTTCCTTCGCCGTGCTGCTGTTGTTGCACCGCGGGCGCCTACCGCGTTCGTCGTGGAGTTGATGGAATGATCCGTGCCCGTATCGACATGACGTATGAGGCGTTCTCGCTGGACGTCGACCTGCAACTGCCCGGGCGCGGGGTCAGCGCGCTGTTCGGCGATTCCGGTTCCGGCAAGACCACCTGCCTGCGCTGCCTGGCCGGATTGGTGAAAGCGCCCAATGCCTGCATCGAAGTCAATGGCGAGGTCTGGCAGGACAGCGCCAGGGGCATTTTTCTCGCGCCGCACAAGCGGGCGCTCGGCTATGTGTTCCAGGAGGCCAGCCTGTTCGAGCACCTCTCGGTGCGCGGCAATCTTGAGTACGGCTGGCGGCGGATCAAACCCGGCCAACGCAAGGTCGCGCTCGATCAGGCGTGCAACCTGCTGGGCATCGAGCATTTGCTGGAACGCCAGCCGGCCAACCTGTCCGGGGGCGAACGGCAGCGCGTCGGCATCGCCCGCGCACTGCTGACCAGCCCTGGACTGCTGCTGATGGACGAACCACTGGCGGCGCTGGACAGCCGCCGCAAGGCCGAGATCCTGCCCTATCTGGAACGGTTGCATGACGAGCTGGACATTCCCGTGGTGTATGTCAGCCATGCCCAGGACGAGGTCGCGCGGCTGGCCGACCACCTGGTGGTGCTGCAGCACGGCCGCGTGCTGGGCAGCGGGCCGCTGGGGCCGACGCTGGAGCGCCTCGATCTGCCCATGGCGCGCGAAGCCGACGCGGGTGTGGTGGTGCAGGCCAGGGTGCGGGACTACGATCCGATCTATCAACTGCTGTCCCTGCAATTGCCGGGCGTCATCGAACCTCTGCGCGTCGCCCATGCCCCGCGGGCTGCCGGCGACCGCTTGCGGATCAAGATACAGGCCCGCGATGTCAGCCTCAGCCTGAGCCTGGACGACGCCAGCAGCATTCTCAATCGTTTCGCCGTCACCGTCGAGCAGGTGTCGGCAGCGCACAATCCGGCCCATGTGCAGGTAAGCCTGCGCGCCGGCGAGACATTGATCCTGGCACGAATCACCCGCTATTCCGCGGACCAGTTGGGCGTGGTGGCCGGTTTGCGAGCCTGGGCGCAGATCAAGGCCGTGGCGGTATTGGCCTGAACACCGCAGCGCCCCGGACGCGGCTTGCACCGCTGCTACAGACCGCGATCCCCTGTAGCAGCGGCGCAAGCCGCGTCATTGGCGCATGCAATCCTCCTGACACCCCGCAGCGCACCCGGACGCGGCTTGCACCGCTGCTACAGACCGCGATCCCCTGTAGCAGCGGCGCAAGCCGCGTCATTGGCGCATGCAATCCTCCTGACACCTCGCAGCGCCCCCGGACGCGGCTTGCGCCGCTGCTACAGACCGCGATCCCCTGTAGCAGCGGCGCGAGCCGCGTCATCGGCGCATGCAATCCTCCTGACACCTCGCAGCGCCCCCGGACGCGGCTTGCACCGCTGCTACAAACCGCGATCCCCTGTAGCAGCGGCGCGAGCCGCGTCATCGGCGCATGCAATCCTCCTGACACTCCGCAGCGCCCCCGGACGCCGCTTGCACCGCTGCTACAGACCGCGATTCCCTGTAGCAGCGGCGCGAGCCGCGTCATCGGCGCAGGCAATCCTCCTGACACTCCGCAGCGCCCCCGGACGCGGCTTGCGCCGCTGCTACAGACCGCGATCCCCTGTAGCAGCGGCGCGAGCCGCGTCATCGGCGCATGCAATCCTCCTGACACCTCGCAGCGCCCCCGGACGCGGCTTGCGCCGCTGCTACAGGTCGCGGGCACGCGGACGGGGCTACTCCCGGCGGATCGGTTGGAGCGTTTTCGGTTGCTGAAGGCGTTCGCGCAGCGCGTCGGCGCTCAGCGGCTTGGCAAAGTAGTCGCCTTGTCCGCGCAGGCAACCCAGATCGAAAAGCAGCAGGTGATGCACCGCGCTCTGCACCCCGGTCACCGTCAGTTCGATGCCCAGGGTGCGCGCGGCCACCGACATGTGCTGGACCACCGCCAAGTGCCGCGACTGGTGCGGGGCTTCGAGCAGAAAGGGTGAAGCCAGACGCAGCTGGTTGATCGGCCACTGACACAGGCGCTGCAGCGAGGCACCGCCGAAACCGAACCCCTGCATGCCCAGATCACAGCCCATCAACCGAACGCGTAGCAGGGTTTCCAGGTATTGAGCCTTGGGCCGGGCCAGACCGACATGGCTGAGTTCCAGTGCCACGCGGTGCTTGCCGGTCAGGTGCCCACGCAGTATGCCCAGCAACTCGTTCATCAGCGGTGGGTGACCGAGCTGCTCGAGCCGCACCCCCAGGCTCAAGCCCACCTGCAAACCGGCACGCGCAAGTCGCTGCTGAACTTCGACCGCCTGCTCGGCCATGTACAGCAGCAAAGAATTGCCCAGCCCGGCCCGCTCAACGGCCGCGCAGAACTGCGGCATGGCCAGTTGGCCATGCCGTGGATGCTGCCAGCGCAACTGCGCATCGACGCTGCGGATGCGCCCATCGGCCACCGTGCAGCGCGGTAGAAAGCACACCTCGAACTGACCGGCAGCGATTCCCGCCTGCACCTCGACGCGCCCGATACGCGCCTTGGCAAGTGTCGGCACGAGCGCATCGCGCGGCTTGTTCAGCGCCTCGAAGAATCGTTGCAAGCGGTCGAAATCCAACGGGCTGCCTGCGTCCACCAGATATTCCAGGCCCAGCATCGACACCCACTGGTACAGCCCGGTGCGCACCTCCGGCTCTATCCCGCCACCGATCAGCACGGCGCGCACCCGCTTGCGGGTGACCGCTTCCTCGATGATGCGCAACGCCCCCACGCCCAGCACGTCGACATTGCACACCAGCACATCAATGGGTTGGTGCTCGCGCAGCAGCTGCACTGCCTGCTCGCTGGTCTGCGCCTGATACACGCACGAGCACCCCAACTGGCTGAGCATCTGCACCGCGATCGCACGCTGGAACCCATGACTTTCGACGAGTAACACCGTTGGTTTGATGTCTGACACGATCACTTCCCCTGTTTCTTGATGCCTATGTTCAACTCCGTGCAATGCCCGGGATGCAGGCAATTTCCTAACAAGCATGGGAAAATTCCTACGGTTTGCCGGATCTATCGTGCCGTGCCAGGTACTCGTCAAGGCCCACCATGGCAGCGGCCAGATCGTCGACGCCACGCCGCATTCGTTCGGCCGACGGGCTTGCCGTGCAGGCCTGCTCCAGTGCTTCGCAGGCGGCCAGCAGGCGCCGCGCACGAACGATCCGGGCCCCGCCCTTGATCCTGTGCACCAGGTCGGCGACCTCGCCAGTCAGGTAGGGCTGAGACAGCGAATGCAGACGCTCGAGGTCATGCAGGTTGCTGTCGGCCAGATCATCGAGCAGGCGCTGCATCAGGCTCGCGTCGCCGCCGGTAAGCTGATCGAGACTGCCCAGATCGACGTCGTCCTGAATAGCGAGTCCACAGCGGGCGCGATGCGGATCCAGGTGCAGCGACAGGGTTTCCAGACTCAATGGCTTGAACAGACAGTCATCCATGCCTTGCTGCAGGCACCGGCGGCGCTCGCTGATCTGGGCATTCGCCGTACAGCCGAGGAACAGACACGGCTCCCGATGCTTGCGCCGCTCGTGCTCGCGCACGGCCTTGACCAGCTGATAACCATTGATGCCAGGCATGTTGCAGTCACTGATGACCACGTCGTAGGCGCCGCGCAGCCAGGCCCGCAGCCCGGCGGCACCGTGCTCGGCGACCGTTACGCGGTGGCCGAGGAACGTCAGTTGGCGCTCCAGCAGCACGCGATTGGCCGGGTAGTCGTCGACCACCAGCACCTGCAGCGCCGGCAGGTCGCTGCGCACAGGCTCGCGAGCGGCTTTCTGCGGTGCACTCGCGCCAGGCACGGCGTCGAACTGCACCTGCACCCGAGTGCCGCATCCCAGCACGCTGTGCAGTTCCAGCCTGCCACCCATCAGGTCGGCCAGGCTGCGGCAGATACTCAAGCCAAGGCCGGCACCCACGCGGCTGCCGCGCCCTCCGGCCGCCTGTCGATACGGCGCGCCCAGACGCGCCAGATCGGCCTGGGCAATGCCCTGACCGCTGTCCTCGACACTGAGTTCGACCCGCGCGCCCCGCGCTTGCGGCCAGACTCCGAGGACCACCGAGACCTGGCCCTCGCGGGTGAACTTGATGGCATTGCTCAGCAGGTTGGCAATGATCTGCTTGAAGCGCACCGGGTCGACGCTGAGCCAGGTGTCCGGCGCGCCCAGCACCTCCAGCTTGAGCCGCAGATATTTCTCCCGCGCCTGTGCCTGGAACAGACCGACGGTTTCACCTGCCAGCTGCCCCAGCTGGCACGGCGCCGGCAGCAGCTCCAGGCGACCGGCCTCGATGCGCGTGACATCGAGGATATCGCCGATCAGTGCCAGCAGGCCGTTGGCGGACTGCGAGGCCACCTCCAGCGCAGGCTTGTCGAGCATGCCTTGCTCGGCTTTCTTCAGGGCCAGCTCGAGCATGCCCAGCACGGCGTTCATCGGCGTACGGATTTCATGACTCATGGTCGCCAGAAAGGTGGTCTTGGCCTGATTGGCCGCTTCGGCCTGCGCCTGTGCGTCACGGTACGCCTGGCACAGACGCTGGCGCTCGGTGATGTCGACCCAGCCGGCGATCAGACCCTGGATCCGCCCGTCGTCGCCGCGGTAGGGCAGCATCCAGTGGTGAATGGTCAGCACCTCGCCCGACGGCAAGGTCAGCGTGCGGTCATCGACCACCGGCTCGCCGTGCTCCATGGCCTGCAGATACGCGTCCTGGGCCATCCGGGCGTGCTGCTCTTCGAGCAGGCCATAACCGGTCAGCGGCTTGTTCAGGATGGCCTCGCGGGTAACACCCAGGGCTTGCAGGTAGCTGGTGTTACAGTTGATCAGGCGTGCCTGGCGATCACGGATGTAGATCGGATGGGGTGTACCGTCGATCATTACCCGCATGAACTCCAGCTGTGTGGTCAGAGCACGCTCGGCGTCGACCCGCTGGCGGACCAGACGCTTGAGATAGCTGACCCAACCCAGTGCCAGCAGCAGCAAGAGGGAAGCCGCCGCGAACCCTTGCATGATGGCCGAGCGGTAGCGCTGCCAAAGACCATCGGCAACGATCAGTTCAGTGCGCCAATGGCGCGTCAGCTCGCTCATGTGCGGCGGCGGAATGTCCTGCAGGGCGCTGTCGAGGATCGACTGCAGCACCTGGGCACGGGGCGAGACGGCGAATGCGAAATGCATCGGGGCCAGCGGCAGCGCTGCGCTGACGCGCAGCCGACCGCGGTACTGTCGCGCGATCATGTAACGTGCAGCGATCAACGGCAGCACCGCCGCGTCGGCCTGACCGCGGTCGAGCATGGCCAGGGCCTGGGCGGAGCTTGCCGCGTGCAACCGGTTGATCGAGGGGTAGTGTTCCTGCAGCCACGCCTGCAGCCGGCTGCCCTCGACCAGCACCAAGCGCTTGCCCATCGACTGCTCCAGCGAGCGAGGCTCGCGCCCGCCCTCGCGCGTGACCAGTACCGCTGAACTGCTCAGGTAGCCACGGCTGAAGGCCAGGCGGGTCTGGCGCTCCGGGCTTGGGATCATCGCGGCGATCAGATCGGCCTCGCCGCGCTCGATCATTTCGCTCATGCGCGTGAGCGAGGTGCTCTCGATCACCTCGATGGCGAGCCCGGTGCGCCGAGCGATCTGTTGCAGCACATCGGCGGCCACACCGGCGAAGCGGCCCTGATCGTCACGGTAGCTGACCGGCACGAAGCGCGGATCAATCAGCACCCGCAGCTCGGTGCGCCCGGCCAGCCATTGACGCTGTATGGCCGTCAACGGCAGTGCAGCGGGTTCTGCCACGTCCGGACGCTCGACGCTCCAGCGCCGCGCGATGGCCGCCCGGGCCTCGTCGGGCACCACCGCCAGGGCCCTGTCGAGCAGCCGCAGCAGACGCGCATTGCGCGAATCGACGGCGAAGCCGAAAGCATTGCCCTCGATGCCCTCGGCCGGTTGCAGGCGCAGGCCGGGCAACTGGCTGCCGTCGGCCTGATGGAACGCCGCGAGCGCCCCGCCGACGAACAGGTCAGCCTGGTGATAGGCCACCGCTGCCATGGCGTTCGAGGGTGTCGGATGCAACTGCAGCTGAGCCTCGGGGAAGCGCTCGCGGACCTCGCTGGCCGCGACGTGATCGCGCACCAGGGCAATACGCATCGGTGGATCTGCGTCGAGCGACTGGCCGGGACGCATCACCAGCACGGGTCGATCCTGTATATAGGCGTCGGACAGCAGCAGACCGTGGCGCAATGCCTCACGGCGGCTGGTGGTGCCCAGCACCTGAACCTCGCCCGCCTTGAGCGCGGCAACCGCAAGCTCGCGGGAAGGATAGGCCTGCACCTCGACATCCAGTTCGAGCAGCCGAGCCACCAGCGCCAGGTAGTCGGCGCTGATTCCCTCATAGCTGCCACCGTTGGCGGAAAGATCGAAAGGCCCGTAGTCCGGACGGCTCACGGCGACACGCAATACGCGCCGCGCGCAGCCACTGCCGGTCACGGTCAGCCAGCTGCATCTGCAACCGCTCGAACCAGGCGGGTTCAGGCTGCGACCTGCCGTGCAGGGGCAGCACCTGGGCGTGGGCCAGCGCCGTGCCGGCCAGCCACACGAGTACCCAGCGAACGCTGCGGCCGAGCCTCCCTATCAGGTTCATCACACCAGGAAGTTACGCTTGGCGAGCTCGGCCAGCTCCACCAGCGAGCTCATCTGCAGCTTGTCCATCAACCGGAACTTGTAGGTGCTCACGGTCTTGTTGCTCAGCAGCATCAATTCGCCGATGGCTTTGTTGCTGAGTCCACGAGCCAGGTGCTGGAGGATGGTCAGCTCGCGATTGGTCAGGCGTGCGATGCACTCCGTTTCGCTGCCCAGGCCATCACTGCTGCGCACCGAGCTGAAGGCCACTACCGGAAAATAGGTAAACCCTGAGCCTATTGCCGTCACTGCCTTGCGCAGTTCGTTGAGGTCGTCACGCTTGGAGACATAGCCCATGGCGCCCAGCTTCATGCAGCGCAGGGAAAAGTGCTCGGCGGCCTGGGACGTGAGGATCACGATCCGGCTGTTGGTCCCCAGTTCCTTGATCCTCGCAATGGCCTCCATGCCGTCCAGCCCTGGCAGGGAGATGTCCAGAACGATCAGATCAGGGTGATGGGTCTTTGCCATCAAGACCCCATCGACGCCATCCTGTGCCTCGGCCACCACGCTGAACCGTTCCTGTTTGAGCAAAAGCTTGACGCTGGAACGGATGAACGGGTGATCGTCGATTATCAGTGCTGTACGCATGTCTTTCTCCTGAGTGCGCGAGCGCCGGACGGCGCCTGCAGGCCCGGCACGGGCTTCCTTTGCAGCGTTCTGCATCGACTCTGTTGGTTTTGGATCAGGGGACAGTTGTCAAGCGCAGACGAGACCATCTGCCGTAGGAGTATTCGGTGAATTCCGTCCGGCGTCGGTCGGCGCATTCCGAGTTCGCTATAGGAAGATTCCTGAACCCTTGAATGAAATTTTCCCTTGCTTTGGAGGATGCAGATGCTCACGAAGCCCCCGTAGTCTGGCGGCGGCAGTATCGCCGTACCGAACCGACCTGGAAGTCGGACAATTCCCAAGCTTTAGGCGAAATGTCCTACCGACGCGCCTGCGAACCTCAGCGTTCGGCCTCAGATCAATGCGTGGCGCCTGGCCAAGTCCGTCATCTCCATCAAGGAGCTGATCCGCAGTTTGCGCATCATGCGCATTTTGTAGGTGCTGACGGTCTTGTGGCTGAGCAACATCGCACGCGCAATGTCCTGATTGCACAGGCCCTTGGCGAGGTTGACCAGAACCAGGATCTCTCGCTCGGTGAGGACGGAAATGCGTGCCGCTTCGGTGATGTCACTGTCGCCACGGGCCGTCGACACGTCAGTGCAGTCCGGGAAATAGGTGTACCCGCACTGCACGGCACTGATCGCCTTGCGCAGTTGGTCGAGTGCATCGGACTTGGACACGAAGGCAGCCGCACCGGCCTTCATGCTGCGCATCGAGTAGTAGCTGGGGGGCATGGAGGTGAGGACGATGATCTTGCCGGGCGAAGCCGACGCCTTCATGCGCTTGAGCACATCGAAACCGTCGAGGCCAGGCATCGACAGGTCGAGGATGACCAGGTCGGGCTGCTCGCTGCGATGCAGCAGCACCGCTTCGGTGCTGCTGCCGCTTTCGATCACCTCGTATTGGAGCTCATGGGCCAGCAGCGTCCTGACACTGGCGCGAAGAAACGGATGGTCGTCCACGATCAACGCCTTGCGCATGATTCACCTCCTTGGTCTGAACGAAGGTTATATAGCGCACCGGCCAACGGCGCATACTCAACCTTTTCCGCTATGGATGTAGGCGTGCTCACCCAGGCGAGTAGGACATTTCTGATACTACAAGCGCTGCCCTTCGCTGATCACTTTGCGCCGCGCCTGACCCTCTATCAGCTCGAAGCTGTAGGTGCGCCCCGGTTTTTTCTCGAAGTGCCTTTCCAGGCCTGGCAGTACATGATGCACCGTGGCGGTTGCACAGCTTTTGCCATAGCGGTCGCAGTCGTTGTAATGATCCATCACGACCGTGGCGTTACCGTCGTTGCGCACGGTAATGCCGCCAGACGTTTCGCCGACTTGGGTGGCATAGCGGGTGTCCCGGGGCTGGACGAAGAGCAACGCGCCGTAGCCGGAGAGCACCTGCACACCGGCCTGCAGAGATTCGCGATAGTGCTCGGCTTCCTGCTCGGTGATGGCGAATTCGTCGTTGCTGCTGGGCATGACCGGCATGAAGCGCACGCGGAAGTAGCGTTCCTTGCTGCGATCACCGCGGTACAGCAGGCGTACGTTCTGCATGCCTTTGGCGGGCACGATCAGACGAGCGGGACTGGCGATGAGCGGGCGGTCCGCCACCGGCAGGCCGTCCAGTGCACGCTCCAGCGCAGGCTGGCCGGGACGATGAACCTCCTCGACCACCTCGACCTTGACGAATGCGGTAGCGTCGCCGCCATTGCGCAGGCGCTTGACGAAGGTACTGCGAGGGCCTTCGAGGTAATCGTAGAAGGCGCCGATATTGAGCTCGGGCCCAGCCTGTGTGGTGTTGCTGGCGAGCATCAGGGCAATTGCGCCCAGGGTCTTGAACATAAGGTGAGGCTCCTTTCTACAGTTGGGCATCGAACACGATTCGAACCCAGCCTTCGTAGCGCGCACCAGCGCGCTGCATCATTTGCGAGACGTAGGGCTGCACCACCTGGTAGTGCAACATGCCGGGGCGGTTGAGCACCGGGGTGTGGCTGTCGAATGTCAGTGCATTGGCCGAGTCCACGGGCAGCGGTACTCGCAGCGCGGCGGCGCCCGCATGCTCCGCGCCGCTGGGCAGGGACAGAGCGACCTCGACCGGCACCTGATGGCCGTCACCTGGATTGCGGATCGCGCAGTGGCCACCGTCGGGAAACTCGCACTGGGTGTGCACCTTGAACGGCCCGGCGGACCAGAGCCGCAACGGATGATCGCGATACAGGCGCGGCGGCGGGTATGAACGATTGGCCCACTCCAGCCAGCCACCCTGGGGTTCCAGCACGGCGAGTTCGGAGCCTGGCGGCGTTTCCACGATAAAGGGGTGCTGCACGTCCAGTTGGAACTTGAGCGTGAGCGTGTCGTCATTGAGTTCGCTGACCTGATTGCCCAGATCGATCTGCCCGCCACTGCCCACCGTGAACATCACGTCGCCGGTATAGCGCCCGTTCTTCATTCTCCAGGGCGAGGGCGTGTCCAGTGTGTACAGCACGCCGAACTGGCTGACCTGGCTGCTGCGCAGGTCGCCCGCGCCGCCCCGGTGACTGCTCGAATGGCAAGGCGCCCCGCTGGCGGGGTTACGCAGCCACCACAGTACACTTGCGTATGTGAGGCCTGTCCTGGCGGCCGACTGGGTACAGGCCCCACTCTGCGGTGTCGTGTTCGGGGGGCTGTCCGGCAGGGTATCGGTGCGGTGAGTAACGTAGGTGATCTTGAACACCACGTTGTGGGTATCACCCGCTTGGTTGCGAACCTGCACGGTCACGGGAGACGGCATGCCCACGTAGAACTGGTCACGCGGGTCCGCGGCAGAGTGTTCGGTGCCCTTGCGGTAGCTGATGGGCAGATCGGCCGAGCCCACGCCTTTCATGTTGCAGAACATCGCGAAATCCGCGCAGATGGAGAGATTGGCGGTGGTGTGCACGAAGCCCTGCGAGGTGGGCGTGAATTCGGCGGAAAGCAACACCTCGGCAGCCACTGCAGGGCCGGCCATAGCCGCCGCGATCAACATCGACAGTGGACGTTTCCATCCTTTTGCAACGATATAGCTCATCCGGCCTGCCCTATCGGTTCGTTCGCCTGAACGGCGGCCACGCCGTCTTCGGCACATGAAAGATCACCGAGCAGCATGACGTCCTGCTCGCGTGTGCCGGCCTGGGGGTCCAGGGTCAGCAGACAGCGTTGAATGCCGCCCTGACGGACCTCCAGGGTGGGGTTGCTTTCGCTCATTTCCAGGGCAAAGAAACCGTCGGCTTCGGTCACGCTGCGGCTGGCGTGATTGATCACCTGCGCGCCCTTGAGGGCCAGGCCATGGCGGTCGATGACCCGCCCCAGTACGGTGACGGTGCGCACGACCTTGAGCTGGCGGTATTGCACCGACCCTCGGTTGAGGTGGTAATCCAGGGTGGCCGGCTGGATGCTGGCCGCCAGATGCTCCTGCTTCTCGAAACCCAGCTGTACCTGGCCGGCGCGATAGGCGCCCACAGGCAGCACATTGCGTCCCGGGCGCAGCAGCACTGCGTTGCCAAGTTCATCATCGGCACGCAGTTGCAGCGCTGGAATGTCGGAATCCAGATCGACGATCAGGCTGGCATCATGGGGCATGCCTTGGCCGCTGAAGGCCATCCGGCCACCCCCCAACGCAAGTGTGCTCTCCAGGTTCAGGCCGGCGGACAGCTCGCCGTTGTAGGATGAGCTCAGCGCGAAAGCGTCACCGTACAGGGCCCGATTCTGGAAGCCTGCATTGACGCCCAGGCCGGAGCCGTAGCGGTCGGCGTTGAGGGTACCGCCCAGCGTGCGCAAAGTGCCCTGCCCCATGTCCTGCTGATAGCTGAGCGAAGCGTTCCGGTCACGCTGGCCGTCGCGCCCCGTGCGGCTGCCCAGGCTGGCGGACAGTCGCTTGCCAGGTCCTCCCAGCGCCATGCCAAGGCTCAGGCTGATGCCGCGATTGCGCCGCTCATCGGTACTTCGGGTACCGGGACGGTCGAACAGCGAAACCCGCCAGTTCACGGCCGTCCCCATGAGCTGACCATAACGAGCCCAGCCCAGGTCCAGCGCGTTGCCCGCAGCAACGCCCTCGGTTCGGCTGAACCGGGCGGTAACGGTGCTGTTCTGCGTGAGTCGATGGCTCACCGACAACGAGGCTTGCGTGGTCAGCCTGCTCGGCTCGCGGCGATCGACGGCGTCGCGGGCGCCGCGCTCGCGTTGCGGATACAGCCAGGCCCGATTGTGATTGAGCACGACATTGCCCGACGCGTGACTCCATACGCCCTGCAGGTCGTAGCCGTTGCCGCGCTCGTTGGTGTGATGGAGATTGCCATACAGCTTGAGCCGGTCGGAGGCATCCCAGTCCAGGGACGTGGCATATTGCATCTGCGCGTCGACCCGCTGGGCGGACAGCCCGGCGATGGCACGTGGGTGCAGCAGATAGTTGCTCATGACCCCGCCCGCCAGCCCCCTGCTGCGGTCATCTTCCCAGTTGCTCAGCAGTCTTGCCTGCTGGCCCACATAGGCGTTGTAGCGCCAGCGCTGTTCGGGGTTGCGCCAGGCGCTGGGCTTGTAGACGAATTCGTTGCTACGGGACGTCACCTGGCCATCCTCGAGCAGGCGTACTTCCACCTCGTAGATGCCGCCGGGCAACACGCGCGTGTCCAGCGTCTGCAGGCCAGGCTGCACCGCCTGGGTGTTGATCAACTGGCCGTTGCGGTAGATTTCCACCGTACCGGGCCGGCTGGGCGTTACATAGATGGGCGTGGTACTGGTAGCCCCGGTGTCGATCGACAGGGTGTCGCTGCTGCCGAGCATGACTCCCAGGGCAGTTTGCGCAGCGCTGCCCATCGACCTGGGTTGGCGTACCAGGCCTTGGGCGACCGGGTCGAAATAGCCCAGACGCAGAAACCGGTCACGCTCGATTCGTTCGGCATAGAGCTGGTCCACGCGGTGGCGCAAACCATAAACACTGGTCTTGTCCATCTGCACGTTGGTCTGAGTGTTCCACTCGCCCACACTGCCAACCCCCTGCACCGCGTACCGGCCCACCGTTTCGGAGCCGGTCTGGCTGAGGTTGAGCTGGTTGCGCAGGATCAGACCGTGGGCGGCCTGCTCGGGCAAGGCGTGGTAGCGCTGCGCCTCGTCAGCCTGTTCGACGGCACGGGTCAGCAACGAAACCTGCGAGTTGACCAGGCTGTAATGCACGGCCACCAGACCCTCCGTACACGCTGCCGTGCAATTGCCCAGGTTCACACCTTCGCTCAGCCGTTGAGCCCAGCGCTGGCGTACGGCCGGCGTCTCCCGGCTCTCGCTGGTGTCGGTGTATTCGAGCCACTGCAGCGTTTCGTCACGTCCCAGCACCACCAATGCCTCGCCCAGCAAACGGCCGTCCAGGTCGACCCGCACGGCCAGGGGCACATCGAAAAAGTGCTCGACGAAATCCTCCGGCAGGCCTTGGGCCTGGCTGAGGATGGCCATGACGGGAGGTGTATTCGCTGCGTGCGCCGACACAGGTCCGAGCAGAACGCAGCCCACGCCTAGCGCCAGGCCGATGGCGTTGGCCAGTGAAGGAGTCTTGAACATGCAGGTCTATTCATTGACGCGCGGCCCGAACCAGGCCAGGTGCAGGATCGGGAGCGCGTGGGTGAAGGGGCTGGTCCTGATCAGCGAGCGACGATGGGACCGGGCTCGAACATCATGTTCACCTCGCCCTGGTAGTTGCCTGGTTTGGGCGCGGTGCCTGCCACCAGCGCCGAGGCGATCTGAAAGTCCACCACGGCACCGTTGCCGGACTGGGCATCGGCCTGATTGACAACCAACTGCGCGGTGGTGTGATTGAGGTCCTTGCCGCCTACCGACACGGTGAGCGGTATCTGATCGGCGCCGCTGACGATCACCGCCGGGCGCATCAGTTTGGCGCTGATACCACCAGCGGCGGTGTTCTTGGCTTGCAGCTGCTTGCGGATCGGGGCAAAGGTCTTGGTGAACGAGTTGTAGGCCATGTCCTGCGGGTCGTTCATCCAGTTACCGCCGATGGGCTCGACGAAGAAGGCGGCGGTCGGCACCGTCGCGGTCACTGTGACCTGCTTTTCGATCAGATCGGCAGCCCAGACCGGGCTGGCCAGACAACAGGCCAATGGGAACGCGGCGTAGATTTTCTTCATGGGTACTTCTCCAGCTTGGACAGTCGGACGGTGGATCGGATTGAACGCTCGGGGATGACTGAGGGCATTCAACGCGATGGGCCGTATTGTCCTGAAACCCTGCAGGCTTGGCTGTCGGACCGGTCTGACCTGAAGCGCGATCAGTCTGACCGATCGAGCGATCTGTCAGACTGCACGGTAGAGAATTCCCACGGTCTACAAGGCTATGCACCTCACCGAGCCAAACCATGCCTGACATCGAAGATGACCTTCAGACTGTTGTACTGCCGCCAGACCTGCATTATGTGGACGACAACCAGCCAGGGTTGCGGCGCAAGACCCTGCGCGGCAAATTTGCCTACTTCGATAGCCGTGGCGAGCGCATTCGCGACGAGGCTGAAATCAAGCGCATCAATGCCCTGGTGATTCCACCGGCCTACACCGACGTGTGGATCTGCGCCGACCCACAGGGTCACTTGCAGGCGACAGGCCGTGATGCCCGTGGCCGCAAGCAGTACCGCTATCACCCACGCTGGCGCGAAGTACGCGACGAAGACAAGTATTCGCGCATGATCGAGTTCGGCAAGATGCTGCCCAAGGTGCGTCGGCAGCTGGAAGCCCATCTCGCCGCGCCGGGGCTGGACCGCAACAAGGTGATGGCCGCAGTGGTTTCGCTGCTCGACAACACATTGATTCGAGTGGGCAACAGTCAGTACGCCCGGGACAACAAGTCCTATGGGCTGACCACGCTGCGCAACAAGCACGTGGAGGTCAAGGGGCATACCATTGCGTTCCAGTTTCGCGGCAAAAGTGGTGTCGAACATGCGGTGACGGTGAAGGACCGTCGCCTGGCCACCATCGTCAAGCGCTGCATGGAGCTGCCTGGGCAGAACCTGTTCCAGTACCTGGACGAGAACGGTGAACGCCACAGCGTCAGCTCCCATGACGTGAACGCCTACCTGCACCAGATCACCGGCGCCCATTTCACGGCCAAGGATTACCGCACCTGGGCCGGCAGTGCGCTGGCGCTGGCCATGCTGCGCGAGCTGCACTGGCAGCCCGAACCCGATGCCAAGCAGCACATCGTCGACATGGTCAAGGCCGTGGCGAGGCAGCTGGGCAATACCCCCACGGTGTGCCGCAAGTGCTACATCCACCCCAAGGTGCTGGAGCATTTCGTCATGGGCGAGCTGGCCAAGTTGCCCAAGCCGCGGCAGCGCAAGGGGCTGCGCCTGGAAGAAGTGGCATTGGCGACGTTTCTGGAACGACTGGTGGCGGCGGCCTGAGCCGACGCTGCGAGGCCTGCTGGAATTGTGCGTGCCCACTGCGGTCGGTTATAGCAACGCTCATACATTTCAAGGCTTTTCATGAAACCTACCGCTCCCAGCGGCTACGTCCAGGTGCGCGGCGCGCGCGAACACAACCTCAAGAACGTCGATGTCGATATCCCCCGCGATGCCCTGGTGGTGTTCACCGGTGTGTCGGGCTCGGGCAAGTCGTCTCTAGCCTTCGGCACCCTGTACGCCGAAGCCCAGCGGCGCTATTTCGAATCGGTCGCGCCCTACGCCCGGCGCTTGATCGATCAGGTGGGCGTACCCGACGTCGACAGTATCGAGGGGCTGCCGCCGGCAGTGGCCCTGCAGCAGCAACGCGGCACGCCAAGCACGCGCTCCTCGGTAGGCAGCGTCACCACCCTGGGCAGCCTGGTGCGGATGCTCTATTCGCGGGCCGGCGCCTACCCGCCTGGCCAGGCCATGCTCTACGCCGAAGATTTCTCGGCCAATACCCCACAGGGGGCCTGCCCGCATTGCCACGGCCTGGGTCGGGTCTATGAGGTCACCGAGAAAACCATGGTGCCCGATGACAGCCTGACCATTCGCCAGCGTGCGGTCGCGTCCTGGCCGCCAGCCTGGCAAGGGCAGAATCAGCGCGACATCCTCGTGACGCTGGGGTACGACGTCGACGTGCCATGGCGTGACCTGCCGAAAAAGCAGCGCGATTGGATTCTCTTTACCGAGGAAACACCGACGGTGCCGGTGTACGGTGGCATGACCCCGGCGCAGACCCGCGATGCGCTCAAGCGCAAGCTCGAACCCAGCTATCAAGGCACGTTCACCGGCGCACGGCGCTATGTGCTGCACACCTTCACCCACTCGCAAAGCGCACTGATGAAGAAGCGCGTCAGTCAGTTCATGATCGGTGCCGCGTGCGAGGTCTGCGCCGGCAAGCGGCTCAAGCCTGAAGCGCTAAGCGTGACGTTTGCCGGGCTGGACATCGGTGAGTTTTCGCGACTACCACTCACCCAGTTGGCGCAGAAACTCAAACCGGTGGCCGAGGGCAAGCAGGTCGGCAAAAAGCTCAGTGAAGAAAAACGCCTGGCCGCCGAACAGCTTGCGCAGAACCTGCTGGGTCGCCTGAATACCCTGATCGACCTTGGCCTGGGCTACCTGGCACTGGAGCGGAGCACGCCGACCCTGTCCTCGGGCGAGCTGCAACGCCTGCGCCTGGCCACCCAACTGGGCTCGCAGCTGTTCGGCGTGGTCTATGTGCTGGACGAACCGACCGCAGGGCTGCACCCGGCCGATGGCGAATCGTTGCACGCCGCCCTGCAAGGGCTGAAAGCCGCCGGCAATTCGCTGTTCGTGGTCGAACACGACCTGGACACCATGAGCCGTGCCGACTGGGTAGTAGATGTCGGACCACTGGCCGGCGAGCAAGGTGGCCAGGTGCTGTACAGCGGGCCGCCCAACGGATTGGCCCAGGTCGAAGGGTCGCAGACCCGTGCATACCTGTACGGCAGCGCCGTACCGCTGCCGCGCCCGCGTCGACCGACTGCAAGCTGGCTGAAGCTGGCCGATGTCAGTCGCAACAATCTGCACAAGGTTGCCGCTGCTTTCCCTTTGCAGTGCTTCACGGCCGTCACCGGTATCTCCGGTTCGGGTAAATCGAGCCTGGTCAGCCAGGTGCTGCTGGAACTGGTAGGCGAGCATCTGGGCCAGGCCCGTGAAGACGTCGAGGACGTGCTCGAAGACGCCGTGCCGCAGACCGAATCGGGGCATATCGTCGAAGGCATGCACAGCATCAAGCGCTTGGTGCAGGTCGATCAGAAACCGATCGGCCGCACGCCGCGTTCCAACCTGGCGACCTATACCGGGCTGTTCGACGCGGTGCGCAAGCTGTTCGCGGCCACGGCCGATGCGCGGCAACACGGTTTCGACGCCGGGCAGTTTTCTTTCAACGTGGCCAAGGGGCGCTGCCCGGAATGCGAAGGCGAAGGCTTCGTCAGCGTCGAGCTGCTGTTCATGCCCAGCGTGTTCAGCCCCTGCCCGACTTGCCACGGCGCACGCTACAGCCCCAAGACCCTGGCGGTGAAATGGCAAGGCCGCAGTATCGCCGATGTGCTGCAGCTCACAGTCCATCAGGCATGCGAGGTGTTCGCCGAACAGCCGGCAGTGCTGCGCCCACTGATCGTGCTGCGCGATATCGGCCTGGGGTATCTGCGCCTGGGCCAGCCGGCCACCGAACTCTCCGGTGGTGAAGCACAGCGCATCAAACTGGCCACCGAGCTGCAGCGCAATCAACGCGGCGCCACCCTGTACGTGCTGGATGAGCCGACTACGGGCCTGCACCCCAGCGACGTCGACCGGCTGATGCAGCAACTCAATCATCTGGTAGACGCCGGCAACAGCGTGATCGTGGTGGAACACGACATGCGCGTGGTGGCGCAGGCGGACTGGGTGATCGACATCGGGCCGAAGGCCGGTGATCAAGGCGGCAAAGTGGTGGCGGCCGGACGCCCGGAAGACGTGGCGAAGGTCAGCGCCAGCCGCACTGCAGCCTATTTGCAAAGCGCCTTGGCGGAACCGGTATAGCGGCCGTTCATAGCGCAGCCATGGCAGCAGCCCCAGCGCGCGGGGCTGCCCAGCGGTTACATCAACCGACCGGCTTGCTCTGGCCTTCGTCGGACGGGCTTCGGGCCTTTTCGCCCTGTTGGTTGGCGCGCTTGTGTTCCTCGCCGACCTTGCCGGCATTTTCCGGCTTGTGATCGAGGTCTTCACGCTTGGATTCTTTGTCCACGGTGTCTCTCCTGGCAGGGGCTGGACGGCTCAGCGAGCCGGTACTTGATTTAGGCAGCCGCCTTCGGGATTCGTGCCCAAACGTTTCCGCGCTGAACTCCCGCACCGCATCGTCAGTCAGCATTGAAACGCCATTATTGGAGGATCATCCCGGATGCAGATTTCATTGGACAAACAGGTTGCCCTGGTCACCGGCGCCAGCTCCGGCTTGGGTGCCGCTGCCGCCAAGGCACTGGCCGCCGCCGGGGCCGCTGTGGTCGTCAATTACAATTCCCACGCCGAGCCTGCCGAACGACTGGTTGCAGAGATCCGCGAGGCGGGTGGCAAAGCCATCGCGGTGGGCGCGGACGTGTCGAAGGAAGACGACGTCGAGCGACTGTTCGCCGCCACCATCGACACCTACGGCGCGCTGGACATTCTGGTCGCCAATTCGGGCCTGCAGCGCGACGCCGCCACGGTCGACATGACCTTGGCCGACTGGAACAAGGTGATCGAGGTCAACCTCACCGGCCAATTCCTCTGCGCCCGCGCTGCGCTGCGACAATTCCAGAAGCAAGGCCCGCGCTCATGGCTGTCGCGAGCGGCCGGCAAGATCATCCACATGAGCTCGGTGCATCAGCTGATTCCCTGGGCCGGCCACGTCAACTACGCCGCCTCCAAAGGCGGTATCGATCTGCTGATGCGCAGCATTGCCCAGGAAGTCGGCGAGCAGCGCATTCGCGTCAACTCGATCGCCCCTGGCGCGATCCGCACTGCCATCAACGAAGAAAACACCCAGGGCGATGCCGAGAAGAAACTGCTCGAACTGATTCCCTACGGTCGGGTTGGCGAGGTAGACGACGTTGCCAACGCAGTCGTCTGGCTGGCGTCCGATCTGAGTGACTACGTGCACGGCACCACGCTGTTCATCGACGGTGGCATGAGCTTGTATCCGGGGTTCCGAAACAATGGCTGAAGACGTCTGCAGCACCCTGCAAAGCCCGATCGAGGCCCACGGCATCATCGGCGACATGCGCAGCGCCGCGTTGGTCGCGGACAACGGCAGTATCGATTTCTGCTGCTGGCCCGAATTCGACAGCCCTTCCATATTCACAGCCCTGCTGGACTGCGACCGTGCGGGCGTGTTCGAACTCGCCCCGGACCTGCCCGGCGCGCGCCGCCAGCAGATCTACCTGCCCGACAGCAACGTGTTGCAAACCCGCTGGATCGACCATGACGCGGTGGTCGAAGTCACTGATCTGATGCCGGTCGCCGCAGAGGCCGACGCCCTGCCCCGGCTGATACGTCGCGTAGAGGTTCGCAACGGTACTGCTACCATCCGTTTGCGCTGCCGGGTTCGGCATGACTACAGCCGCGCCGACACCCAGGCTCAGGCCAGTGGCGAGGACATCTGCTTCAGCGCCGAAGGCCAGCCCACCTTGCGGCTCTCGGCGACCCAGGCTTTGCGCATCGAGGCACACAGCGCCATCGCCGTGTTCGAACTCAAGGAAGGCGAATGCGCTGAGTTTATCCTGGGTGCCGAAGAAGATCCCATGGTGCGCGCCGGCGCCGGCCAGGCCTGCCTGGACGAAACCCTGGCGTTCTGGCGCAACTGGATCGGCCATTCCAACTACAAAGGTCGCTGGCGTGAAATGGTCGAGCGCTCCGCACTGGCCTTGAAACTGCTGACGTCGCGCCGTCATGGCGGGATCATCGCCGCCGCCACGTTCGGCCTTCCCGAAGCGCCCGGCGGCGTACGCAACTGGGACTATCGCTACACCTGGATCCGCGATGCATCGTTCACTGTGTACGCCTTCATGCGCCTGGGTTTCACCACCGAGGCCAACGACTACATGCGCTGGGTGCGGGATCGCGTCGGCGAGTGCTGCGACGAGCCAGCCCGGTTGGGCGTAGTGTATGGGCTGGACGGACGCGAAGAGCTGCCTGAGTCCGAGCTCGATCACTTGAGCGGGCACGGCGGTGCCAAGCCGGTGCTGGTGGGCAACGGCGCCCACGATCAGGTTCAGCTGGATATCTACGGCGAGCTGCTGGACGCGGTGTACCTGGCCAACAAGTACGGCGAGGCGATCTCCCACCAGGGCTGGAAGCACGTCACCCATATCGTCGACAAAGTGTGCAGCAACTGGCAGCAAAAGGACGTCGGCATTTGGGAAATGCGCAACCCGCCCGAGCATTACCTGCACTCACGCCTGATGTGCTGGGTTGCCCTCGATCGGGCCCTGCGTCTGGCCGAGAAACGTTCGCTGCCAGCTCCATTCGAGCGCTGGGACAAGGAACGCCAGGCCATCCACGATGACATCTGGAACAATTTCTGGAACGCCGATGCTGGGCATTTCGTGCAGAAGCTGGGCAGCGTCGAGCTCGACGGTTCCATGCTGTTGATGCCACTGGTGCGTTTCGTGGGTGCCAGCGACCCGCAATGGCTGAGCACACTCGAGGCAATCGAGCGCACGCTGGTGCGTGACGGCATGGTCTACCGCTACCGCCAGGATGATGGCCTGCCGGGCGACGAAGGTGCGTTCACCGCCTGCTCGTTCTGGTATGTGGAGTGCCTGGCGCGGGCTGGCCAGGTGGAAAAGGCGCATCTGGAGTTCGAGCAGTTGCTGCGCTATGCCAACCCGCTGGGTCTGTTCGCCGAAGAGTTCGATCGGCATGGCCATCATCTCGGCAATACCCCCCAGGGATTGAGCCATCTGGCACTGATCAGCGCCGCCAGCTTTCTCGACAGGAAGCTGAGTGGCCAGCGTACCCAGTGGCAACCCTAGGGTTTCGTTTCAGCAATGATGGCAAGAGTGCCACTATCGCCCCGATAAACCAAACGTAATGCCAATCTGCTAGGCGCCTGTACAGAACCACGCCATACTGGCGCCTAGTACCACTCGTTGTGCCATGACTGCCGCGTATCCACAAACAGGGCGCTTCGAGGGAATTAAATTTGTCACGTTGCGTCCGTATCCAGGTAGCAATCGACACACTTCAAACACCGGATAAATTCTAAGCAAAGGAATCAAGGAGCCGTTCATGCTGATACTCACCCGCAAGGTAGGCGAAAGCATCGTCATTCATGACGACATCAAGATCACTATCCTTGGCGTGAAAGGGATGCAGGTGCGAATCGGCATCGATGCGCCGAAGGATGTACAGGTACATCGCGAAGAAATCTTCAAACGTATCCAGGCAGGCAGCCCTGCACCGGAAAAGGGAGATGGCCAGGCCTGATCGGCCACTTGCCGCGGTCCTTCGAACGCCGCCATGCAGCTGGCTTCAGCCAGGCTGCACAGCGGCGCGAAGTCACCGCTTACACGATCAGACAGGTGTTGCCTGGTGATGATTGTCGTCTGGAGCCCCTGCCCCACCGCCCGCATGCCGCTTCGCCTTGTCCGTGGCGAACGCCAGTGCATCCTTGGCACATGTCAATCCATCGCGTATTTCGGTCTGTTCCTTGATCACCCGGCCATCCACGCCGTAGGTGCCGAAGAACACCGAGATTTTGTCTTCGCCGATCTTGCGCGCACGTACCACGATACGGCAGCCGTTCTTGAGCGTTTCCTCATGGCGAACCTGCTCGTCCAGATAATTCGCTGACGAGTCTTCCCATTCCATGAACTGCTTGGTGGTTTCCAATTCTACGTCTGTCATATGCCTACCTCTTGTGGGTAATCAAGGCGATGCCTTATGTAACCGACCTTCTACAGGCGCCGTGGTTCAGTACAACCCACCGGTAGGAAAAGTCGCAGACGACAAATTCGCATCGAAGGGAATTATTCCTCCACGCCACACGTCACTAAGCAAAGGTGCCTTGAACGAAAGCCCTCGATTGCAAGGATTTCATCATGCTGATATTGACGCGCAACACCGACGAAAGCATCGTTATCGAAGACAATATTCGTATCACCATCATCGACGTCAAGGGCGGCCAGGTTCGCCTGGGCATTGATGCGCCACGGGATGTGGCCGTGCATCGCCAGGAGATCTACGAGCGGATCAAGGCAGGCGTGCCGATGGTACCCAAAACGGCCGGCCGCTGATTCGCCCGGCATCTATTGCTAGGCGCGGAAAGCAGCGTTGAGCTTGTTCGCCAGGTCCTGCTCGCGAAAGGGTTTCTGCACCAAAGGATAATGCTCGGCGTCGAGACCTTCTAGCTCGGCGTAGCCGGTTACGAACACGATCGGCAACCGCGGATGACGACGACGGATCATGTGAGCCAGCTCGCCGCCATTAGTGCCTGGCATGGCGAAGTCGGTCAGGACCAGGTCTACACTGGGGTCGAGCTTGTTCAGCGCCTGCTCGGCACTGTCGGCCTCGATCACACTGTAGCCGAGGCCCTGCAACATGGTCGCCGTCACTTCGCGCACGTCGTGGTCATCGTCCACCAGCAGGATGGTCTGGCGCTCGTTTTCGTCATGCGCGGCAGCGACATAGGCGGGCTCGTCTGCGTGCGCCACAGGCTGATCCGGAACGCCCGGCAAGTAGACCTTTACCGTGGTGCCGTAGCCTGGTGAGGTCATGATGGCCACGCCACCGCCCGACTGTTTGGCAAAGCCGAATACCTGGGCCAGGCCCAAGCCTGAGCCTTTGCCCACTTCCTTGGTGGTAAAGAACGGCTCGAAGGCCTTGGCCACCACCTGCTGGCTCATGCCAGTACCCGAATCCTGGATCGACAGCACCACGTAGTTGCCTGGCTCCGGGTCTTCCGGACGCTGCGCAGCCATGCTTACCGTTTCGTTGGCTGTGGACAGGCGCAAGGTGCCGCCGCCGGGCATGGCATCGCGTGAGTTGATCGCCAGGTTGAGAATGATCATCTCGGTCTGGGTCGGATCCACCAGCGCATTCCACAGGTCGGGCGCGGTGTCGGTTTCGATCCAGATGCTGCCACCCAAGGTGCGCTGCAACAGCTCGATCATGCCTTCGACGGTACCGTTGAGGTTCACCGCAACCGGTTCCAGGCGCTGACGGCGCGAGAAAGACAGCAGCTGACCGGTGAGCTTGGCACCGCGTTCGCCCGCCTCCTTGATGTTCTGCAGGCGGCCTTGAATGCGTTCGGTCCTGCCCTTTTCGAAATCGCGGGCAATGAAGGTGGTACTGGCCAGGATCACCGTCAGCAGGTTGTTGAAGTCGTGCGCCACACCCGCCGTCAGCTGGCCGACCGCTTCCAGGCGCTGCAGCTGGTGCAGCGTGGCCTCGATGCGTTGGCGCTCGTCGATCTGCTCGCGGAGCTGATGGTTGGCACCGGCCAGCTCATCCAGCACTTCACGCTCACCGGTGATGTCGCGCACGGCGGTGTACATCAGCCCCTCGTCCGGAACGATGGTCCAGGACAACCAACGGTAGTTTCCGTCGGCGTGGCGCATGCGGTTGACGAAGCGAGTCGAGACATTGCCGTTGGCGATGTTCTCGGTCTCGCGACGGGTCGCGGCGAGATCGTCGGGATGAATGATCTCCCACAGCTGGATGCTGCCCAGATGCTCACGGGTCCAGCCCAGTGTGGATTCCCATGCGGGGTTGAGCGACACCGGCGACATGTCGAAGCGCATCACCCCCAGCAACTCGCGGGACAGCTCCCAGGTGCGGTCGCGCTCGCGGGTACGCTTGACCACCCGCTCCCCGAGCATCTCGTTGAGCTGCTCAAGGGCCTGGGTCGCTTGCTTCTGCTCGGTGATATCCTGGATGACGCCGGTGAAACGCACGCACATGCCGTCTTCGAAGAAGGCCTGCCCATGGCTGGCAATCCAGCGCAGGGTACCGCTGGCCAGACGCACGCGATACTCGATGTGAAACAACCGCCCATCGTCGACCGTCAAGGCTGCAGTCATGCGCTCCTGAACCACGGGCAGGTCTTCGCCGTGGCAGTAGTCGAGAAACAGCGCCAAGTTGACTTCGGCAGCGGGGTCAAGCTCGTACAGTGCCCGGCAGCGTTCATCCCAGAGCAGTGTGTCGCTGGGCGGCGCATAGTCCCAGACACCCATGCGTGCCGCGTTGGTGGCGATGTGCGCACGCACCTCGGCGTGCTGCAGGGAACGTTCCGCGTCGCGCCGACGATGACGCTCGTGGACTTCGTCCATGGCGCGCTGGATGGCACGGGGCAACAGGCTCAGATTCTGCTTGAGCACATAGTCGATAGCGCCCTGGCGCATCATCTCGACCGCATGCTCTTCGCCGTAGACCCCGGACAGGAAGATGAACGGCGTCATCGGCGCCAGGCGCTGCGCTGCCTGCAGCACCAGAGGGCCGGATGAGCCGGGCAGCATGTAGTCACACAGAATCAAGTCGAACTCGCCGCCCGCCAACGCCTGCTCCACCGCCTGATGATTGAACACCAAGGTTGACTCGACCGGGACGCCCGCGCGCTCCAGGGCCATCAGCGCCAGTTCGGCATCGAGGGGGCTGTCTTCCACGAACAGCAGTTGCAAAGGCTTGGGCGGCATAGAGATCCGAATACGTGGCTGGAGTGTGGCGCGCTTAGCGCCATCCGTGCGCCATTGGGTGGGGCACGCTGGGTGTGGTTGGGTTTCGACCGTCACACAGCGCGAGCAGGACTCAGGAGCCGGGACGACGAACGATTCGTGACGAGCCAGGTGGCGGCTCGTTCAAGACCGCCCAGAAAATACCCAGGTCGGAAATGGCTGACACGAATTCCTTGAATTCGACCGGCTTGACCACGTAAGCGTTCACTCCAAGTGAGTAGGCCCGTTCAAGATCCGGTTCTTCCCTGGATGAGGTCAGCATGACCGTCGGAATACTGCGCAACTGCTCGGTTTCGCGGACCACCTTGAGCACTTCCAGCCCGTCGACCTTGGGCAGCTTAAGATCCAGCAGCAGCACCGCCGGGTTGCCCGCGTCACGCGCCGCATGACTGCCACGGCGCAGCAGATAGTCGAGCGCTTCGGCACCGTCACGCATGACGATGACTTCGTTCGCCAGTTGGCTGCGCTCCAGCGCCACCAGTGTCAGCTCCAGGTCTTTGGGATTGTCCTCGACCAGAAGAATAGGTTTGAGCATCGCTTACCTCGGTAGATTCGTGCCGGCGGAATGTGTACGTCGCGGCAACGCCATGTAGAAAGTGGCGCCCTGATCCAGGGCGCCTTCGGCCCACACCCGGCCGTCGTGTCGTTCGATGATGCGGCGCACACTGGCCAGGCCAATGCCGGTGCCTTCGAACTCTTCCATGCGGTGCAGGCGCTGGAACACCCCGAACAGCTTGCCGGCGTAGGCCATGTCGAAGCCCACGCCATTGTCACGCACGAAAATGATCGTCTCGGCGTCCTGCTGGTAGGCACCGACTTCGATCACCGCATGCTCGCGGGTGCGGCTGTACTTGATGGCATTGGACAACAGGTTGCGCAGCGCCAGGTGCACGAACGCGGCGTCGGCCACCAGGCGCGGCAGTGCTGCCACCTGCCATTGCAGATCGCGACCTTCGTAATCGGGCTGCATCTCCAGGCGGATGGACTCGACCAGCGCGTTGAGGTCGACGTCGGTGAAACGCAGGGCCGAACGCCCCATCTGGGAAAAGCTCAGCAGGTTGTCGACCAGGGTGCCGGCAAACCGCGCGGACTCGCCGATGTGTTCGAGAAAACGCAAGCCTCGCTCGGACAGCTTGGGGCCTTCGAAGTCGGTCAGCAACTCGGCGTACCCGGCAATGTGGCGCAATGGTGCACGCAGGTCATGGGACACGCTGTACGAGAATGCCTCGAGTTCCTTGTTGGATTTCTTCAGTTCGCCGGCCAACTGCGCCAGTTCTTCGGCCTTGCGCAGGACGATGCCCAGCACAGCGGTGCGCAGTTCGTGTACGCCTTCGATCTCGAGTGCGTCCCAAGGGCTTGAGAAGCCGCTGACTTCCTGCTTCCAGCTATCGAAGCTGGCGCGTGGATTGAGCACACCGGCACTGTCCAGGCTTTTTTCTGCCCGCCCTGCCCAAGTCACCGTGTGCGATTGCTCCGGCTTGAACCAGATCAAATAGTGGGAATGAATCTCGGAAATCGCCACGGCCAGCACACCGCCGCAGTAACGCGCCAGTTCGGGCAGCTCGGGCAGGTCTCGACCGACGTTGTCGCTGTGGAATATTTCCTGCCCGCCGCGCTCGGCCAGCCACACTGCCAGCGCATCGACCAACGCCTGCGGGGGTGTGTCACCCAGCAACTCGCAGCGAGCCTCGGCGATGATCGCCGCACCGCTGGCGCGGACGAAGCCCAGAAAGGTCTCGGGCAGCGTCAGCAGGCCGGCACGCACGCTGTCGCTGTCGGCCATGGCGGAGAGCAACTGGACGATCTGCCGACGCAGTTCGAGCATGCGCTCGTTCTGCGCATGGACGGCTTTGGTTTCGATCTGCAGCGACAAGACGCTGCCCAGCAGCTCACAAGCAGTGCGGGTCTGAAAACCGACCGCATGAGGCTGGTCGTGGTGACAGGAGATCAGCCCCCAGAGCCGGCCGTCGACCACGATGGAAATCGACATCGACGCCATCGTCTGCATGTTGCGCATGTACTGCACATGCACGGGTGAAACGCTGCGCAGTGCTGCATGACTGAGGTCCAACGGCTCGCCGTTCAGGGGGTTGTTGGCCGGAATCAGCGGCGATGCCTGGTAGTTGGCATCTTCGATCACCCGGATGCGGTTGATGCAGTACAAATCCCTGGCCTGACGCGGAATATCGGACGCCGGGAAGCACAGCCCCAGGTAGCTGGGGTAACCCTCGTCCCGTGCCTCGGCCAGCACGGTGCCGTTGCCCGTCTCGTCGAAACTGTAGGCCTTGACCCTACCGAAGCCGGTCACGCGCTTCACCTCGACCACCGAACGCTCGCACAACTCGAGAATGTCCTGGGCATTGTGCAACTGGCCAATGAACGTCCGCACCATTGGGTACAAGGCGCCATAGGCATGGGCCTCATCGGCAGCGGGCTCGAACTCGGCGACGATCACCCCGTCGACGCGGTGCACCATCATCGCCGTGGCGATCTGGCGACGGCTGCCCTGGGCGAAGCGCACATCGGCGAAATGAAATGGCTGCTGTTCTTCACCGGACCAGGCGGCCAGGCGCGCCGACAGCGCCGCACCTCGCTCGATCAGGTCGGCGACCGGCGTTTCCAGCAGGTGCGCAGGCTCGAGCTGCAGCCAATGGCGGACGTTGTCGCTGACCTGCAGCACACGCTGGGCGTCGGCGTCGAGCACCAGCATGAAACCTTGGGGCTGGATGCTGCCCGGCGTACGGATGGGCTCGCGCGCGCACTGCTCGATGGCAGCGGCGAGCGCGACCGAAGTCTCGCGTGATGTCACAGTGAATCTCCTGGCGGCCTATCAGCGCGGCGCTGCAAGCCATTGCATGGTCGCCAACCGTGGCATATGAAAAACTTACAATCGGCTACCACCTTAGCAAATTAAGACGCGCCATGTAGGCTTTACGTTCAATAATGGCAAATTGATTTTAGCCACCGCGAGTGCATGTTTGACAGGCCGCGCCGTTGAACCATTAGCGCATGACATTTCCGAGCCTAATCAGTATGATGCGCGACTGTGCGAGGTTGGCGAAATTGGTAGACGCATCAGACTTAAAATCTGACGACCTTTGGTTGTGCGGGTTCGATTCCCGCACCTCGCACCACCTCGATTTCCCCCCCCCTCTTCCCAATCTTCGGGAACTCCTGCCCTCCAAGCTTGCCGACTCCCTATACGCCACGCATTTCGCCTGGTGACACAAGGAGGCCCGACCCATGCCCGATGCTCAGGGAAAAATTCGTTATGCCGTGGTTGCCGGTGGCTGGATTTCGCAAGGTGCGTTCATGCCCGGTGTGGACCAGACCAGCAATTCGGTGATGACTGCACTGGTAACCGGCGACCCGATCAAGGCCGATGAACTGGCCGCGATGTATGACCTCAAGAGCTACAGCTACGAGCAGTTTCCCGAACTGCTGGCGTCTGGCGAGATCGACGCGATCTATTTGGCCACGCCCAATTTCCGTCATCGCGAATTCGCCGTCCCGGCGCTGGAAGCCGGTATCCACGTGCTGCTGGAAAAACCCATGGCCGCCAGCGAGGAAGACTGCCTGGCCATCAATGCCGCAGCCGAGCGCGGCAAGGCCAAGCTGATGATCGCCAACCGCCTGCATTGCGAGCCTGGCACGGTGGAAATGGTCCAGCGCGTGCGCAGGGGTGATATCGGTGAGCCACGGTTGTTTACCGCCACCTTCACACAACACACCGATGCGCAGAACCACCGGATGAAAAGCGGTTTCTGGGCCGGCCCGGCAGCGGACATGGGGCCCTACCCGCTCAATGCCGTGCGCAACCTGTTCGGCGGCGAGCCGCTGGAAGTGCATGCCGTAGGTGCGCAAACACCCGGACGGCCGATCAATACCCCGGACACCGTCAGCGTGACCCTGCAGTTCGCCGAGCAGCGTCAGGCCACGTTCACCATCAGCTACAGCCTGCCGGCGACCGAGCGTTTCCAGTTGATCGGCACCAAGGGTGAGTTCGAGGCATCGCCTTGCTTCGGTTTCGGTGAAGGCGTTGCCATCGCCTATCGCTCGATCATCGACGGCGACACGCAGTCGCATACCTCTCCGGTAGTGGATCAGTTCGGCGGTGAGACGGAGTACTTCTCTCAGTGCATTCTCGAAGACCGCCAGCCTGAAGCGGACGGGGACGAAGGTTGGCGTGATGTACGGGTGCTGGCCGCCATCGAGCGTTCGCTGCAGACCGGCGAGATCCAGAAGCTCGAGCCGCTGCCATCGCGCCCAGGCATCCAGCCTGATCAAGCGCGCACGCTGCCACTGGCCAAGGTGCCGCCGTACGTCAATACCACCGAACCCAACGACTGAGCGACGCTGCGGTCTGTCTGAACGACCGCGGCGCCCTTTTCGCGGCCGATGACCGCTCCTACAAGAGCAACCGCAATCCCTGTAGGAGCGGTCCGTGGCCGCGAACCAGGCGCCGCGGTGTGTCAGGTGCAAAGTGCCAGCCCCTTCGCGGCCGATGACCGCTCCTACAAGGGGGTACGCGCAATTCCTGTAGGAGCGGTCCGTGGCCGCGAAGGGCGCGCTCCGGTATGGCTGTGCAGCGCTGGTTCAGCAGCGGCTCAGCAATGTCATCGCCAGGCGTTTGGCCTGGGCAGCGACGTCGGTGACTGCGGTACTTTCCCACCACATGCCGCGCAACGGCGGGCCCATGGCAAACAGTCGTTCGGCGACATGGCCCTGGGTGTCGACCACAGCCCCGTCGACGTCAGCCTGTATACCCAAGGCCAGAGGTCCCGGCCGGATCAGGCCACGCGCCAGAAGCTGGCGCGGCAACGGCTCGTCGACTCGACGCCAGTCATACTCGATGCCACTGGAATTGATCAACGCATCACCGCGCAGTTGCACCGATGCCGACTCGCCTCGGCGGCGGATCGTCAGGGTCGTGCCTTCAGCGCGTTGGTAGCAGGCTGCCTGCAGCGTAAGCCGGCCCTCGCTGATCAGCCTCTGCAACAGCGCGTCGCTGGGCGGCGGCGACCGATGGTGGTGGCTCTCCCACCAGGGCCGCACATGGCGCACGAACTGGCGCTTCTGGCGCTCGCTGGCCTGGCTCCAGAGCCGCGCTATATGCACGCGCACCGTGTCCAGCGGCGCCTGCCAGTCGACACCTTGCTGCAACGCCTGACGGCATTGCCTGCGCACCTCGGCCATGAGCTGACGGGGGCTTCGCAAGTGGTCGGCGGTCGCCAGGAAATCCGGCCAACTCGGCGGCTGACGACGAACATGAGGCCACAAGCCGTGCCGCGAAATCACCGTGATAGGCCCGCGATGGCCGGCCTGGTCGAGCGAGACGATGGCATCGACCATGGTCAGTCCCGAGCCGATGATCAGCACTCGGGCTTGGCGATCGAGGCCACGCATGGCCTGCACGTCCCACGGATCGACAGCCGCAGCGTTCAGCCCGCCTGGCACTTTCAAGGCGGTGCGCGCGGCGGGAAACATGCCCGTGGCGAGCACCGCCTGCCGCCCGTAGCACGTTTGCCCGTTATCCAGGGTGATCTCGACCTGCTCGCCGTGGGTCTGCAGATCGATCGCCTGCGCGCGAACATGCGCTGCGGTGGAACCGTATCGCGCACCCACGGCACGCGCCTCGGCCAGACGTTGCTGGGCATAAAGTCCAAAGATGCCACGCGGCGGGAACAGCTCGGCCACCGGCAGGGCCTGCTCGGCCGACTGCGGCCAACCGCCGTTGTCGATGAACTGAGTGAGCCATTCAGTCAAGTCGTCGGCGTTGTCGGGGTCGACGCTCATGCGAGCCGCGTTGCCATTGAGGGTATGCCCCAACTCGGTGGCACTGTAGGCCTCGCCGCGGCCCAGTTCAGGGCGCGGCTCGATGATGACGATCCTCTGTGCGCGAGGTTGTCTGAGCAACTGCACTGCCAGCAGGGTCCCGCTCAAGCCGCCACCGACGATCACTACGTCGGCGTGCCTGGAAACAACATCGGTCATGGCTGTTTTCTCAAAAACGATTTCGCCGATCATACGTCATGCGAGGCACCCGGCCGCTACGACACCGCCGCAACGCCGCGACACGCCGCCAGATCGAGGTCCTGCAGCGCTGCGGGCCGGGCGAAGTAATAGCCCTGGGCTTGGGAAGCGCCCATCTCGCGCAACAAATGCAAGGTGGCAAGGTCCTCTACCCCTTCGGCGACGACCGTCAAACCCAGCGATTCGGCCATGCGCACGATGGCCCGGACGATGGCCCGGCTGCGGGCGCTGCTGGTCAATTCGAGGATGAACGACTTGTCGATCTTCAAGCCGTTGAATTGGTATTGGTGAACGTAGCTGAGGGACGAGAAACCTGCACCGAAGTCATCAAGCACAACGCTCATGCCGTGTTCGGCCAACTGTTGCATGGTCCGCTGTGCCATGGCCGGCTCGGCCACCAGCGCGCCCTCGGTCAGCTCCAGGCAGATCCGCGAGGCGGCTACCTGATGGCGCGCGAGCACGGCCAGCACTTCGTCGGCAAACCCGCTGCGGGTGATGCTGTAGCTGGAGCAGTTCACATGCACGGGGGGCCAGTGTGCATGCGCGGGCTGGGCAAGAATCTCGGCCACACACGTCAGCATGTAGAGGTCGAGACGACCGATCAGCCGCAGGCCTTCGAGAGCGGGAAGGAAGTGCCCTGGGGCGACGATGCGGCCGTCCGGCTGGTGCCAGCGAATCAACGCCTCCAGCGCCTGCACCTCACCGGTCTGGACATCGACGATGGGCTGGAAATACGGTAACAGTTCATCGCTGCGCTTGAGCGCGTTGCGCAGGGCGCCCTCCTGCTCGACCTGGTCGGAGACTTCGCGGCGCAACGCCTGGTTGAATACCGCGTAGCTGTCGCGACCGGCATTCTTCACCCGGTACATCGCCTTGTCGGCGTCCCGCAGCAGATCGGCCGGCTCGCTGTGGAACTGACTGTCGGCGCCGACGATGCCGATGCTGCACGAGGAAAACACTTCGTGGGCATTGATGAAAAAAGGCCGATCGAACGCCACCAGAATGCGCTCGGCCATCTCCACCGCAGCTTCCAGGTTCGAATCCGGCGCCAGCACGGCGAACTCGTCGCCACCCAGGCGGGCCAGCAGGTCGTGCTCACGCAGGCAGCCGCGCAGACGAGCGCCGGCTTCCCTGAGCAACTGGTCGCCGAAGTGGTGGCCAAAACTGTCGTTGACCATCTTGAAGCGGTCCAGGTCGATGAACATCACCACCAGTTCGCGGCCATCGGTGCAGTACTGGTCCCAAGCCTGGGCCAGACGCTGTTGCAGGTGAATGCGATTGGGCAGCCCAGTCAGTGCATCGTGGGCATTTTCGTACTGCAGCTTGGCGTTGGCATGGTCAAGCTCGCGGGTTCGACTCTGGACCCGGGCTTCCAGCCGCAGGTTCGCTTCATAGATGGCCTCGGCGGCGCTGCGTCGCGACAGCGCGGTGTCGATGTGGCGCGAGACGAACGTCAGCAGGTCCTGGTCGCGCAGGGTGTAGTGCACATCGCTGGCGTAGCTCTGCACCACCAGTACGCCGCGCACACGGTCATCGTCGAACAGCGGAACGCCGAGCCAGGATTGCGAGCGGATCGGCTCGCGGCTGTCTTCGATTTCACCCTGGATCATCAGGCGCGTCGCGGCGTCGAAATCGATCAGGCAGGCGCAGCGCTGGCGAATCACGAACTCGGTCAGGCCACGCCGACCGCGGCGCGGCTGCGGGCGACCGGCGAGCTGTTCATCGACGTAGTAGGGAAAGCTGACTTCGCCGCTGTCACCGTCGAAGATCGCAATGTAGAAGTTGCGTGCATACAGCAAGTCGCCGACGATCACGTGCAGGCTGTGATACAGGCCGTCGATTTCGCCCGGCTTGCTCGACAGCTCGGCAATCTGGAACAGCGCGACCTGCAGGTGCTCGGCGCGCTTGCGCTCGGAGACTTCCAGGCGCAGGGCGGCGTTGAGCTGGGACAATTCCTGGGTACGGCGCGACACCGTTTCCTCCAGGTCGGCCCGATGCAGGATACGGTCCAGTGCCATGGCAACGTGCCGGGCGACGACCAGGAACAGCGCCCGGTCTTCTGCACTGTACGCCCGCTGGACGTCGTAGACCTGCATGGCGATCATGCCGAACACTTCGTCGCGGGCGTTCTTGAGCGGCGAACCCATCCAGAATTCGGGGATGTGCCCTACGCAATGAAAACGCCCCTGCCGGCCCGCCAGGGCGATACCCTTGGCGTCGATCAGCAGGGGCTGGCCGCTGGTCAGTACCTGGCCGGTCAGGGACAGATGCTCGGGAGTCAGGTACTCGTAGTTCTCGGCTTCCAGCGCCTCGACGTCAATGACGTCCACGTAATAGGGATAGGTGATCTTGCCGCTTTGCGCGTCGTAGAGCGCCAGGTAGAAATTCTCGGCATCGATCAGGGTCGCCAGGAGCTTGTGTACACCGACCAGAAAAATCCCGCGATCGCGAGTGGAGCTGGCCAGGTAGGTGATTTCGTAGAGCACGCGTTGAGTGATCTGCGCGCGGGCCAGAGCGTCGGTCTGCACCTGGAGGCCAATGGCGGCAGCCAGATCGGCCAGGGCGCCATCATGGGAGACGTGCACAGGGGCCATCAGCCAGCCAAGTACCGCTTCGCCATGTCCGGTGGGCCATAGCTGGAGGCCGCAGCTTTCGCAGAAGCGCTGCAGCTCATGGTTGGCCAGCACCAGAGGCCAGTGTCGCTGCAGGTCGCCCTGGCCTTCGAGATGCAGCTGTTCGCCCGCCCGGTACCACGCCCACGCAGTGCTGTGTGGCCATTCACGGGCCTGCTGCAGAATCGCTTCCAGCGATGCTGCCTCGAGCATGGGCGTGGAGCCCTTGCCAAGCGCGGCAAAGGTCGGGGAATCGGAACTCATAGACGCTCCATGCCAGAAAACCAACGGCGTACATCTTCGAGCTTATGGCTATCTAATGGCAAGCCCCGCGAACGGCCCTGACGTTTACGGCAAATCTTTGTGTCGCAATCCCCCTTGCGTCCTTCCAGGCCACCGCGATGACCGCTCCAGCGCAATCTCCGTAGGAGCGGTCCGCGGCCGCGAACCAGGCGCTGCGGTGTGTCAGGTGCACGGTGCCAACCCCTTCGCGGCCGATGACCGTTCCTACAGGAGGGGTAAGCGCAATGTCCGTAGGAGCGGTCCGTGGCCGCGAACCAGGCGCTGCGGTGTGTCAGCTACACGGCGCCAGCCTTTTCGCGGCCGATGACCGCTCCTACAGGAGGGGTAAGCGCAATCTCCGTAGGAGCGGTCCGTGGCCGCGAAGCAGGCGCTGCGGTGTGTCAGGTACACGGCGCCAGCATTTTCGCGGCCGATGACCGCTCCTACAGGAGGGGTAAGCGCAATCCCTGTAGGAGCGGTCTGTGACCGCGAACCAGGCGCCGCGGTGTGCCAGGTGCACGGTGCCAGTCCCTTCGCGGCCGATGACCGCTCCTACAAGGGGGGCTTACAAGCCGCCGCCGACATCCAGCAGGGCGCCGGTGGTGTAGCTGGCCTGGTCGCTCGCCAACCACATGATTGCCTGGGCGATTTCATCCGGCTGGCCACCGCGGCCCATGGGCACGGCACCTTCCTTGCGGGTGACCCGTCCGGGCTCGCCGCACAGGGCATGGAAGTCGGTGAAAATCATCCCGGGGCGAACCGCGTTGACCCGTATGCCCTCCCCGGCCACTTCTTTGGCCAATCCGACGGTGAAACTGTCGATGGCCCCCTTGGACGCCGCGTAGTCGATGTACTCGTCTGCGGACCCCAACCGAGCGGCGATCGAAGACACGTTGACGATCACCCCACCCTGGCCGCCATGCCGCCGCGACATCCGCCCTACCGCATGCTTGGCGCATAACATGGGGCCCAGCACGTTGGTCGTCATTACGCCAAGCAGGCGCTGCTCGGACATCTCGTCCAGCCGCGCCTTGGGCCCATTGGTGGCCGCGTTGTTGACCAGCGCAGTGACGCGGCCCAACTCGGCATCCACCTGGCTGAACAAACGGAACACGCCATCTTCACGACTGACGTCGGCACGCACTGCGATGGCCTGCACGCCCAGCGCCCGCACTTGCTGCAGCACATCCTGAGCGGCTGCGTCGTCGCTGCGATAATTGATGCAGACACGATAGCCCTGGCTGGCCGCAAGCAGCGCTGTCGCAGCACCGATGCCTCGACTGCCGCCTGTGATGACAATGACTTTTTCCATGAAATCCGTAACCTCCAAAGACCGGATTCAGGCGCGGCTGGCGCTCTTGATATGCCTGGACGCCTGAATGTCGTGCATGAAACGCTCGGCCGGAAGCGGATGGCCCAGCAGATAACCCTGCAGGGAATCACACCCCAAGCGTGTCAGAAACTGCTGTTGATTGCTGGTCTCGACCCCCTCGGCCACGATCCGCAGGCCCAACGCCTGACCCAGGGCAACGATCGCCGACACGATGGCGGCGTCGTCGCTGTCCTGCTCCAGGTCACGGACGAACCCACGGTCGATCTTCAGCTCGTTGGCCGGCAGCCGCTTGAGATACATGAGGCTCGAATAACCCGTGCCGAAATCGTCGATGGACAGATCGACCCCCATGTCGGAGAGCTGCTGCAGCACGTTCATGCTGGCATCGGCGTCGCTCATCGCCGTGGTCTCGGTGATTTCCAGAGTCAGGTTGGCCGCGTCGAGCCCGTGCCGATCCAGGGTGCTGGCCACGCCGCGCACCAGACCGGCATGGCCGAACTGCAAGGCGGAAAGATTGACCGCGATGCGCCAGTGCCCAAAGCCCTGATCGACCCACTCGCGCATCTGCCGACAGGCCTCGTCGAGCACCCAGCTGCCGATGTCGATGATCAGCCCGGTTTTCTCCGCAAGGTCGATGAAGGCGGCAGGCGCCAGCAGCCCCATTCGTGGGTGTTGCCAGCGCAGCAGCGCCTCGGCGCCGATCGGCTCGCCGCTGCGGGCATCGAACTTTGGCTGGTAGAACAGGCGCAACTGCTGCTCGGTGAGCGCCATGCGCAGTTCCTGCAGCAGCTGCAGTTGCTTGCGGGCATTGGTGTTCATCGAGCTTTCGAAGAAACTGTAGCCGTTCTTGCCGATGCTCTTGGCGTGGTACATGGCCGCGTCGGCATTCATCAGCAACTCGTTCTGATCGACTCCGTTGCCTGGGTACAGGGCAATACCGATGCTCGCCGAAATCTGCAATGTGTGCCCTGCCACCTCGAACGACTGGCCGATAAGATGCACCTGCTGCGCGGCGATACCCTTGGCATAGGCCGGTTCTTCCAGGCTCACCAGCAATACGAACTCGTCGCCGCCAATCCGCGCCAGGGTATCCTGGCCATGCAGGCTGCCACGCAGGCGCGAGCCCACGGCGCGCAGCAACTGGTCGCCCATGTGATGGCCGAAGGCGTCGTTGACGGGCTTGAAGCCATCCAGATCGATGAACATCACTGCCAGGTAGCCGCCGACGGCATCGACCTGGCTGATCGCCTGGCCAATGCGGTCGGCCAGCAGTATGCGGTTGGGCAGCCCGGTCAGGTTGTCGTGCAAGGCCAACTGAGTCAGTTCCTGGTTCGCCAGGGTCAGTGAGTTGGCCAGTGCCGAAGTACGCGACTCCATGCGCGCGTCGAGTACCGAAGTCAGCAGGGTCATGCCCAACACCGCCAGGGTGGTCACCAGCACCAAATAGTCGAGGCCGTCGCCGGTCAGGCCGTTCAGGGCACCGCCGCAGACGCTGCCCGCCGGGAATTCAGCCGCAGCCATGCCGGTGTAGTGCATGCCGACGATGGCGATGCCCATTACTACCGACGCCCCGGCCCGGGCCAGGCGCACGTTCGGACGGTTGCGGCGCAGACGGAAGGCGATCCACAACGCCGCGCCGGAAGCGCCGGCGGCAATCGCCAGCGACGCGACGAACAGCGCAGGGTCGTAGACGATGCCTGGCTGCATCTGCAGCGCGGCCATGCCGGTGTAGTGCATGCTGCTGATACCGGCGCCCATGATCAAGGCACCAACGGCCAGTTGCGGCCCCGGCAGCTGCGGCTGGCTGACCAGCCACAAGGCAAAGCCTGAACTGAGCACCGCGATGAGCAGCGAAGCAGCCGTGAGGCCGAGGTCATAGCCCAGCTGGATCGGCAGTTCGAAAGCGAGCATGCCGATGAAATGCATCGACCACACGCCGATGCCCATGGCCAGCGCCCCGCCGCTCATCCATAGATAGACAGCCCGGCCCTGCGCCGTGGCGATACGTCCGACCAGATCAAGCGCGGTGTACGACGCCAGGATGGCGACACACAGCGATACGACGACAAGAGCGGAAGAATAAGTACCAATTAGCATCGATATCTCGACAAGGCCGTGCGAGGTTTCAAAGGGTAACGTGACACTGCGCAGCCATCCTGTAGCAGCGGCGCAAGCCGCGTCACGCACGGTGCGGTGAATCCGACGGAAAGCGTCAACCATTGACGCGGCTTGCGCCGCAGCTACAGGCGATCGCGTTGCGAGCAGCTATTGTGCCGGTTCCTGCCAGCCGCCGCCCAGCGCCGCGATCAACTGCACGCTGGCGACCAGCCGACTCTGCATCAACGTCAATACGCTGCGTTCGTTGCTCAACGCCGTGGCCTGCACGTTGACTACATCAAGATAGCCAATCAGCCCGGCTTTGTATTGGTTGGATGTCAGTCGCAACGACTCTCGCGCCGCCTGCAGCGCTTCGTTGCGCACCGAGGCCTCTTCATCGAACACTTTCAACTGGCTCATGTAGTCTTCCACTTCGCGAAAGCCATCGAGCACCGTCTGCCGGTACTGCGCGACGGTCTGGTCATAGGCCGCCTCGCTGCGGTCCACTTCGGCCGCCCGCTGCCCGCCGTCGAACAGGGTCATCGCCAACTGCGGGCCGACCGACCAGAAGCGGTTGGGCAACGATACCCAATTGCTGAAACTGCTGCTGCTGTAGCCGCCCGCCAGACTCAGGGTCAGGTCGGGAAAATAGGCCGTCTTGGCCACGCCGATCTCCGCATTGGCGGCCATCACCGAGCGCTCGGCGGCGGCAATGTCGGGACGTCGCTCCAGCAGTTGCGACGGCAACGCCAGGGGAATGGCCGGCAACGGCGGAATGTCGGTACTGGCGGCCAGGCTGAATTCAGAGGGCGCCATGCCGATCAGCACGGCGATTGCGTTCTCCAGCTGCGCCCGCTGCCAGACCAGATCGATCAGGTCGGCCTGGGTCGATTTCAGCTGGGTTTGCGCGAGGAACACCGCATCCTTGCCGGAAATACCCGCGCGGTATTGATTCTGGGTCAGGTCGAGCGAGCGCTGATACGCCTGCACTGTCGCCTCGAGCAGGCGCTTCTGCTCATCGATCACGCGCAACTGCAGGTAGTTCTGCACCAGTTCCGACTGCAGGCTCAGGCGCATCACCGCCAGATCCGCCAGGCTGGCCTGGGCGCTGGCGCGGTCGGCTTCCAGCCCGCGGCGCAGTTTGCCCCAGATGTCGGCTTCCCAGCTCACGCCCAGCTGCGTGTTGTAGGTGTCGCGGATACCACTGCTGGATTGGCTCAGGCTCGAACCGCTGCTGCCGGTGCCCTGGCTGGAGCGGGTCTTGCCGGCGCTCAGATCGAAGGTGGGAAACAGCGCGCCGCGGGTGCTGCGGACCAGCGCCTGGGCCTGCCGGTATTGCGCTTCGTACTGGGCAACGGTCTGGTTGGAACGGTTGAGCCTGACCACCAGCGCATCGAGCTGGCGGTCACCGTACAGTTCCCACCAGGCGCCGCGCGCCAGGGCATCGCTGGGGTTGGCCTGACGCCAGCCATCGGCCTGCTTGAATGCCACCGGCGTGGCGATCGTGGGGCGTTGGTAGTCCGGGCCCAGGGTGCAGGCACCCAGCATCAGGCTGCACAGCGCCACACTGGCAAGGCGCGAGACGCGCGGAAAAACGGAATCGGTCATAGCGGAGTGTCCAGAGCGGCATCGGTACGCACGCCGCGCCACGTGTTGAAGCGGTGGCGCAGGCGGTCCAGATAGAGGTAGACCACCGGAGTGGTGTAAAGCGTGAGGATCTGGCTGAACACCAGGCCGCCGATGATGGTCAGGCCCAGCGGCCGGCGCATCTCGGCACCGGCGGCGGTGCTGAACATCAATGGCAGTGCGCCGAGAATGGCCGCCATGGTCGTCATGAGGATGGGGCGCAGGCGCAGCAGGCACGCGCGGCGGATCGACTCGGCCGGGCCCAGCCCCTCGTTGCGCTCGAGCTGCAGCGCCAGGTCGATCATCATGATGGCGTTCTTCTTCACCACGCCGATCAACAGGAACAGGCCCAGCAGCGAGATCAGGCTGAACTGGCCACCGGTGAGGTAGATGCTCAAAAGCGCGCCCACCCCCGCCGAGGGCAAGGTCGACAAGATGGTCAGCGGATGAATGTAGCTTTCGTACAGAATGCCGAGCACCAGATAGACCGCGACCAGCGCGCCGAGAATCATGAACGGCTGGCTCTTCTGCGCCGCCGCGAAGGCATCGCCGGTGCCGGCGACCTTGACGATGATGTCTTCGGGCAGGCCGACTCGCACCAGGGCCCGCTCGATCAACGGCGTGGCGACGTCCAGGGTCACCCCGTTGACCAGGTCGAAGGAGATGCTTTCCGAGGCGAACTGCCCTTCATGGCTGACACTGTCGTCGGCCAGGCTGTTTTCGTAGTGGGCGATGCTCGACAGGGGTACGCGCTTGTTGTCCATGGTGATCACCTGCACCTGCTCCAGGGTGATCGGGTCCTGGGCGTACCTGGGGTTGATTTCCATCACCACCTTGTACTGGTTGAGGCTGTCGTAGATGGTGGAAATCTGCCGCTGGCTGTAGGCGTTGTTGAGCACTGAGGTCACAGTACTCATGTCGATGCCCAGGCGCTTGGCCTTGTCGCGGTCGACGATCAGCGTCACCTGCGCGGCGCCACGCCCTTCGCGCGCATCGATGGCGGTCAGTTCCGGCAGTGCGCGGAAGGCCGCGACGATTTTCGGGTACCAGGTGCGCAAGGCCGACAGATCACCGCTCTGGATGATGTACGAATACTGCGAGGTGCTCTGCTCGCGTGCGCCGCCGAACTGCAGGTCCTGGTCGGCCATCAGCATCAGGCGGCCGCCGGGCACCTTGGGCAGTTCCTTGCGCAGCCGTTCGATGACCTGCTGCGCGTTGATCTTGCGCACTTCGATCGGCTTAAGGCGAACCAGAATGGTCGCGTTGTTGCTGCCGTTGTTGCCGCCAATGAAACCGGCCACGCTGTCGACCGCAGGGTCGGCAAGCAGCGCGCGGCGATAGGTTTCCATCTTCGGCTGCATGACCGAGAACGACAGGCCGTCGTCGCCACGCACGAAGCCGATCAACTGGCCGGTATCCTGTTGCGGCATGAAGGTCTTGGGCACCACCACGTAAAGTGCCACGTTGCCGATGATGGTCAGCAACAGGCTGAGCAGGGTCAGTCGACGATGACGCAGGACCCAGCCCAGGCTGCGGTCGTAGCCGGCGACCATGCGCTGATTGATGCGGTTGCTCAGGCGTTGCAGGCGGTTGTCGTGTTCGGGCCGGTGCGGCTTCAGCCAGCGCGCACAGAGCATGGGGGTCAGAGTCAGAGAAACGAACAGCGAAACCACGATGGCCACGGCCAGGGTGATCGAGAACTCGCGGAACAGGCTCTCGATGATGCCGCCGATGAACAGGATCGAGAGGAACACCGCCACCAGCGAGACGTTCATCGACAGCAGGGTGAAGCCCACTTCCTGAGTGCCCAGGTAGGCTGCGCGCAGCGGCGGCACGCCGTCGTCGATGTGCCGGGAAATGTTCTCGAGCACCACGATGGCATCGTCCACCACCAGCCCGGTTGCCAGGATCAGCGCCATCAACGACAGGTTGTTGAGCGAGAAACCCCACAGGTACATGATCGCGAACGTGCCGACCAGCGACACCGGAACGGCCAGGGTGGGAATCAGCGAGGCGCGAAAATTGCCCAGAAACAGAAACACCACCAATACCACCAGCACCACGGCGATGAGCAGCGTCATCTCGGCCTCGTGCAGGGTGGCAGTGATCACCGGCGAACGATCCATGGCGATGTTCAGCTCGACGCTTTCCGGCAACAGCGCTTCCAGGGCAGGCAGCTGTTCCTTGATCTGGCTGACGGTCTGGATGATGTTGGCGCCAGCCTGGCGGTTGATCACCAGCAGCACGGCCGAGTTGTCGTTGTAGAACCCACTGTTGTAGCGATCTTCCACACCATCGGTGACCTTGGCCACATTGCTCAGGCGCAGCACCGATCCGTCCTGGTAGCGAATGATCAGCGGCTTGTAGTCGTCGGCCTTGTCCAGTTGATCGTTGGCCTGCACCTGCCACTGCCGCTCGCCGTCCTCGACGAAACCGATGGGTCGGCGCACATTGGTGCCGTCGATGGCCGTGCGCACGTCATCGAGAGAAACGTTGTACTGGTTGAGCAACTGCGGTTCGAGCTCGATGCGCACTGCGGGCAGCGAACTGCCGCCGATCTGCACTTCCCCTACCCCAGGCACCTGGGACAGGCTTTGCGACAGGATGGTCGAGGCCAGGTCATAGAGCTTGCCCTTCTCCAGTACATTGGAGGTCAGCGACAGGACCATGACCGGGGCTTGCGAAGGGTTGATCTTCTTGTAGGTCGGCATGCTGCGCATGCCGCTGGGCAACAGGTTGCGCGACGCGTTGATCGCCGCCTGCACTTCACGGGCCGCACCGTTGATGTCGCGGTCGAGGTCGAACTGGAGAATGACCCGGGTCGAGCCCTGGCTCGACCGGCTGCTCATGGTGGTCACGCCCGGGATGGCGCCGAACGAGCGTTCCAGGGGCGTGGCCACGGTCGAGGCCATGACCTCGGGGCTGGCACCGGACAGGTTGGCCGAGACCACGATGACCGGAAAGTCCATGCTGGGCAGCGGCGACACCGGCAGCAGGCTGAAGCTGACCCCGCCCAGCAGCATGATCGCCACGCTCATCAGGAAGGTCGCCACCGGGCGACGGATGAAAGGTCCGGACAGGTTCATGATTCAGCCTGTTCCACGACGGCCGGCTGGCGACCCCAACGCCGCCCCAGACGGTCGAAGTAAAGGTAAATGACCGGGGTGGTGAACAGCGTCAACACCTGACTGACCAGCAGCCCGCCGACCATCACCAGCCCCAGTGGCTGACGCAGCTCCGCACCCGAGCCGCTGGCCAGCATCAGCGGTACCGCACCGAACAGCGCGGCCATCGTCGTCATCAGAATCGGTCGGAAACGCAGCAGCGCGGCCTGATAGATCGCGGTTTCCGGATCCAGGCCCTGATTGCGTTCGGCTTCCAGGGCGAAGTCGATCATCATGATCGCGTTTTTCTTGACGATGCCGATCAACAGGATGATGCCGATGATGGCGATCATGCCCAGGTCGTTGCCGCTGATGAGCAACGCCAGCAGGGCCCCCACCGCCGCCGAAGGCAGGGTCGAAAGAATCGTGATGGGGTGGATGTAGCTCTCGTAGAGCACACCCAGCACGATGTACATGGTGACGATGGCCGCCAGTACCAGCAGCAAGGTGCTCTGCAGCGACGCCTGGAAGGCCTCCGCTGCACCCTGGAACTGGGTCTGCACGCCCAGTGGCATGCCGATGTCGCGCTGCACCTGCTCGATCACGTCGACCGCCTTGCCCAGGGCCACGCCCTCGGCCAGATTGAACGACATCATCACCGCCGGAAACTGACCGATGTGCGCGATCGCCAGCTGTGCCTGACGCTGCTCGATGTGCGCCAGGCTGGACAGACGCACCTGGGTGCCGCTGGTCGCCGTGGTGTCGCTGTCGGCGGTCTGGTTGGTGGTACCGGTGCCGTTGACACTGGCCTTGACGTAGATCTGCTCCAGCGCCTGCGGCCCCAAAGTGCTGGCATCGGTGGCCTGCAGCACCACTCGGTATTGGCTGGACTGGGTGTAGATGGTGGAGATCTGCCGTTGGCCGAAGGCGTCGTACAGCGCATCGGTGATATCGGCGACGTCCACTCCGACCCGCTTGGCGGCATCGCGGTCGATCACCAGGTACACCTGCAAGCCTTTGTCCTGCAGGTCGCTGGCCACATCGGTGAGCTCGGGGCGCTGCTTCAGGGCGTCCACCAGGCGTGCGCTCCAGATGGCGAGCAGATCGGCGTCCGGCGACGACAGGCTGAACTGGTACTGGGTGCGGCTGACCCGGTCTTCGATGGTCAGGTCCTGCACGGGCTGCATGAACAGACGCATGCCCAGCAGTTTGTCGACCTCCGGCTGCAGGCGCGCGATGATCTGACTGGCCGTGAGGTCGCGCTCGCCATGGGGTTTGAGGTTGATCAGCAGCCGGCCGCTGTTGAGCGTGGCGTTGTCGCCGTCCACGCCGATGTAGGAAGACAGGCTGGAGACGGCTGGATCCTGCAGGATGATCTTGGCCAGGGCTTGCTGGCGTTCGCTCATGGCCTGGAAGGAAATGGATTGCGGGGCTTCGGAAATGCCCTGGATGACCCCAGTGTCCTGCACCGGGAAAAACCCCTTGGGCACCACCAGGTACAGCAGCACCGTCAGGCCCAGGGTGGCCACCGCCACCAGCAGGGTCAGCGGCTGGTGGCGCAGGACCCAGCGCAGGCCGCCCGCGTAGCGCGCGATCAACCAGTCGATCCAGGCACCGCTGGCCTTGTAGAAGCGGCCCTGTTCCTCTTCCTTCGGTTCGCGCTTGAGCAGGCGCGCGCACATCATCGGCGTCAGGGTCAGCGAGACCACCAGGGAGATGAGGATGGCCACTGCCAGGGTAATGGCGAATTCGCGGAACAGGCGCCCCACCACATCGGCCATGAACAGCAGCGGGATCAGCACCGCGATCAACGAGAACGTCAGCGACAACAGGGTGAAGCTGATCTGCCGCGCGCCCTTGAGCGCGGCCTGCATCGGCGTCTCGCCTTCTTCGATGTGGCGCGATATGTTTTCCAGCATGACGATAGCGTCGTCGACCACGAAGCCGGTGGCCACGGTCAGCGCCATCAGCGTCAGGTTGTTGATGGAGAACCCGGCCAGGTACATCACGCCGAAGGTGCCCACCAGCGACAGCGGCACGGCGATGGACGGAATCAGGGTGGCACTGAAGCGACGCAGGAACAGGAAGGTGACCATCACCACCAGCGCGATGGCAATGAGCAGTTCGTGCTGCACGTCGGTGACCGAGGCGCGGATGGTCTGGGTGCGGTCGGTCAGCACCGTGACGTCGAGCCCGGCCGGCATGGTGTCGGTGATCGTTGGCAGCAGTGCCTTGATCCGGTCCACCACGTCGATGACGTTGGCGCCCGGCTGGCGCTGGATGTTGAGCAATACGGCCTGGTTCTGATTGGCCCAGGCGGCCAGCCGCTCGTTCTCGGCGCCATCGACGATCTGCGCGACGTCGCGCAGGCGCAGCGGACCGCCGTTGTTGTACGCGAGGATCAGATTGGCGTATTCCTCGGGGGAACGCAGTTGGTCGTTGGCGTCGAGCATCGACACGCGCGTGGGGCCATCGAAGTTACCCTTTGGCTGATTGACGTTGGAGGCGCCGATCAAGGTGCGCACGTCGGACAGGTTCAGGCCATTAGCCGCCAGCGCTTCAGGGTTGACCTTGATGCGCACCGCTTGGCGCTGCCCTCCGGCGATGCTGACCATGCCCACGCCGCTGATCTGGGCGATCTTCTGCGCCATGCGCGTATCGACCAGATCGTTGAGCTTGGGCAGCGGCATGGTCTTGGAGCTGATGGCAATGGTCAGCACCGGGGTGTCAGCCGGGTTGACCTTGTTGTACACCGGCGGCGCCGGCAGGTCGGACGGCAACAGGTTGCTCGCCGCATTGATTGCCGCCTGCACCTGCTGCTCGGCGACGTCCATGTTGATTTCCAGGCTGAAGCGCAGGGTCAGCACCGACGCGCCGCCCGAGCTGGTCGAGGCCATCTGAGTCAGGCCGGGCATCTGCCCGAACTGGCGTTCGAGCGGCGCGGTGACCGCGCTGGTCATCACCTGCGGGCTGGCGCCGGGATAGAGCGTCATGACCCGGATCGTCGGGTAATCGACCTGCGGCAGGGCCGACACTGGCAGCAAGCGATAGGCAAGCACGCCTGCCAGAACGATGGCGAGCATGGTCAGCGTCGTTGCGACAGGGCGCAGGATGAACAGCCGCGAGATGTTCATGCGCCGGTCTTGCCGGTCGCACCGGGAACGGCGGCGCCATCCTGGCCCTGCAGATGCTGCCCGGGCGAGGTCGGCACCTTGGCGCTGTCATCGACCACTTCGACACGGCTACCGTCGCGCAGGCGGTCGGTGCCTTCGAGCACCACCCGGTCGCCTTGCGCCAGGCCTTGTTCCACTACGGTGTTGGTGCCATCGGTGGCGCCCACTTTGAGCTGACGGATCTTGACCTTGTCGTTGCCATCCATGGCATAGACGAAGGTGCCGTCGACGCCGTATTGAACGGCCGCCGAGGGCGCCAGTACCACGCCCTTGAGGGTATCGGACAGCAACCGCACGTTGACGAACTGGTTGGGGAACAGGGCTTCGTCCTGGTTCTCGAAACGGGCCTTGAACTTCAGCGTCCCGGTGGTGGTGTCGATCTGGTTGTCCAGGCTGCCGAGCACACCGGTAGCCTGTTTGCGCGTGTCGCCTCGGTCCCAGGCCTCCACTGCCAGTTTCGCGCCGCTGCGATAGCGCGCCAGCACCGGGGTGAGCTGGCTTTCAGGAAGGGTGAAGGCCACGGTGATCGGCTGCACCTGAGTGATCACCACCAGCGCATTGGTGTCGTTGGCGGCCACCAGGTTGCCTATGTCCAGCTGGCGCAAGCCCAGACGGCCGGCAATGGGCGCGCGGATGCGGGTGAAGTCCAGGTTGAGCTTGGCGTCGTTGACCGCCGCCTGGTTGGTCTGGATCGTCCCCTGGTATTGGCCCACCAATGCCTGCTGGGTGTCCAGGGTCTGGCGGGCAATGCTGTCTTCGGCGAACAGGCCCTTGTAACGCTGCAGGTCGATCTGCGCGTTCTTCAGCTGTGCCTGGTTCTGCGCCAGCGTGCCTTGGGCTTGCTGCAGGGCGATTTCATAGCTGCGCGGGTCGATTTCGGCCAGCAGGTCGCCGGCCTTGACTCGCTGCCCTTCCTGGAAGTTGACCTTGATCAGTTCGCCTGCGACACGGCTGCGCACATTCACGGTATTGGTCGCTGTCACCGTACCCAAAGCTTTGTAATACACCGGGAAGTCGCCGGTGATCACCTCGGCGACACGCACCGGGGTGGGCTCGGCCGAGCCACCGAAGCCGGGCCGCGGAGCGCTTGCGTTGCGCCCGGCGCTGGCAGGTGCGGAGGCGGCGCCATTTTCCGGAGTTTTCTTGGTCGGCCAGAACCACCAGCACAACACGGCGACAACCACCACCATCAACAGGCCGTACAGCCAGCGACGCGATTTACGGGGACCTGGGGACTGCATTGAATGATCGACCATTGTGCGGGTGGGCTTCTACTTTGAGGAGGCTGAACGATAAGGAGTCGGCATGCATAAGCAAAGCGCCTTTACGGGCAATTTACCTTGGCAGGGAATGAAACGCCCAGTAGCAGCGGCGCGAGCCGCGTCACGACCGACGCAGAAGAATCTGACCCCGCGCGGTGCCGCCGGACGCGGCTTGCGCCGCTGCTACAGGTACATCGCAACCTGCGTGCCGGCCAATGCCGCGCCGGACGCGGCTTGCGCCGCTGCTACAGCTGCATCGTAACCTGCGTGCCGGCCAATGCGACGCCGGACGCGGCTTGCGCCGCTGCTACAGGTGCATCGTAGCCTGCGTGCCGGCCAATGCGGCGCCGGACGCGGCTTGCGCCGTTGCTACAGATGCGCCGCAACCCCTGTAGCAGCGGCGCGAGCCGCGTCCGGGGTCGCTGCGGGCTGTCAGGTACTGCAACGGATCACTTCAGGACAGCGAGGGCGGCCTCGTAATTGGGCTCCTGGCCGATTTCCGGGACCAGTTCGCTGTGCAGCACCTTATCGTTCTCGTCGAGGACCACGACCGCGCGTGCGGTCAGACCCTTGAGCGCACCGTCGGCAATGTCGACGCCATAGGCATGATGGAATTCATGGGCGCGAAAAGTCGACAGGTTCTGGACGTTTTCCAGGCCTTCGGCGCCACAGAAGCGTGCCTGGGCGAACGGCAGGTCGGCAGAGATGCAGAGGATGGCGGTATTGGCCAGGTCGTTGGCCTGGGCGTTGAACTTGCGAACGGACGTCGCGCAGGTCGGGGTATCGATGCTTGGGAAAATGTTCAGCACCTTGCGCTTGCCGGCCAGGCTTTGCAAAGTGATATCGGCCAGACCACCGCCGACCAGGGTGAAGTCCGGCGCCTGGGAGCCGACCTGGGGAAGCTCGCCACTGACGTTGATCGCGTTGCCTTTGTGCGTCACTTGAGCCATGAGCCTTGTCCTTTTTCGGGATTGAGAAAGGGCAAAGTTAACCATGAAAAGTGACGCACGGCCTATGCGTAGATTGAAAATAAGTGTTCCGGCCGGGCTACGATCCGGTTGATCCGAAAACAGCGCTCAACCGGCTCTGGCGTGGACCTCTCCCGTTGCCGGGCGTGGCTGCTCTCGCAGTTCGAGGACCAGCCTGGCGCGTTCGCGGGCGCTGGTGACTCGATCAAAGGGAATGTCCGCCTTGAAAAGCTCGACCTGGTCTGTCTGCGGATTCATCAGCTTGACGCACAGCGATTGATCGCTGGTCAATGTGCACACGCATTTCTGCGGCAGAAACGCCTGCTCGACGATACTGCGCAGCTCCAGCGCGCTGAGTCCTGGGGGAAGCATGGTCTATCTCCTGTAGAGCCTGTGATCGGCGTCCTACCCGCGGCGGACTAGGCCTCGGGACTACAGAACAGTTCGCGTTCCAAGAGATATATACCTGCACTCGCGTGGGTGCAACGGGAGTTTGCAGTTCGCCGAAGAATCAGCGTAACCCGCTGAAACTCAAGAAAATAAAATAGTTGTACAGAAATTTCAAAGAAGCGTTTCAGCATCCCGAAAACCCTACAACGCCTGCCGTCGACAGCGCAGCGCCGCTCAGTCGCGTGGCTTGGGAATCAGCCCCTGAAGCTGCTGGGCGAAGAAACCGGCGTCCAGCACGTTGGATTCTGCCTCCTTGGTGCCACGTTCCTTGCGCCAGTACCAGGCGCCATCGGCCGAGTCCTTGACTATGGAAATGCTGCCGTGGCGATCCGAGGTCAGGCCCGCGACGGCGATCACCATCGCCCCACCCTGCCCCATGACCTGTGGTACCAGCTCGACTCGACGCTGAGCAAGAATGATTGCCAGTGATTCACTGATGAAAGGCGAGTGCTCGCTGGGGTAGGTGCTGCTGGTAGCGACCCAGGGCGAACGTTCGATCGCCAGCAGTTGCCGGTCGGTAAGGGCCGCCAGCCAAGTCTCGATCTGGCCGAACAGCGCCTGGATGCTGTCTTGCCAGTGCTGGCATTGGTCCTTGAACGCCTGTTGCAGGCGTTGCTGGGCTGCGGCGTGTTCCTTGAGCATGTCAGCCAGTTGCTGTACTTCGTCCATCGCGACCACCTCGGTGCGCGCCCGCCCTGGGCATGCCGTAAATCGGCAGCCGCAGGTCGAGCATCGAGGGTCAGTGTAACAGGCTTGGTCACGCGCTCAGCGAATAGACCAGGGCCGAAATGGCCACCAGGCCGACCAGCGTCACGAATACGTTGGACGTGTGCCCGGCATACTTGCGCATGGCTGGTACACGACGGATCGCGTACATCGGCATGAGGAACAGCAACGCCGCAATGACCGGCCCGCCGAAGCTCTCGATCATGCGCACGATGTTCGGATTGAGCGTGGCCACAAGCCAGCAGACCAGCAACATGAACAGTGCGGTAAAGCGATCCAGGGCCTTGGCATTGGGTCGACGGCCGGACTTCAGGACCAGGCCCTTGATGCCTTCGCTCGCGCCGATGTAGTGCCCCAGGAACGACTTGGCGATGGCCACGATAGCGATCAGCGGCGCAGCGAACGCGATCACCGGATTGCTGAAGTGATTGGCCAGGTAGGACAGGATCGAAAGGTTCTGCGCCTTGGCCTCGGCCAGTTGCTCGGGGGACAGGGTCAGCACGCAACTGAACACGAAGAACAGCACCAGCACCACCATCAGCCCATGGGCACGCGCCAGGATCTGGCTGCTGCGCTGGTCGGCGTGCTCGCCGTAGCGGCGTTTCTGGTCCACGGCGAAGGCAGAGATGATCGGCGAATGGTTGAAGGAAAATACCATCACCGGGATCGCCAGCCACAGGGTATGGATCAGTGCACCGGGTGCGGGCAAGTCCCCGGCGGTCGCCAGGATGCCACCATTCCAATGCGGAATCAGGTACAGCGCCAGCAACACCAGCGCGACGATGAACGGATAGACCATCAGGCTCATCGCCTTGACGATGAACCGTTCACCGCAGCGCACCACGATCAACAGACCGAGAATCAGCACCAGCGCCAGCACCGCCCGTGGCGGCGTATCCATGTGCAACTGATGCTCCATGAAACTACCGACGGTATTGGTCAGGCCCACGCTGTAGATCAGCAGGATCGGAAAAATGGCGAAGAAATAGAGCAGGGTTATCAACGCCCCTGCCGTGAGGCCGAAGTGCTCCTCGACGACATCGGTGATATCGGTACCGGCGCGGCCGGAAAGCACGAAGCGGGTCAGGCCCTGATGCGCGTAGTAGGTCATCGGGAAAGCCAGCACGGCAAGGATGACCAGCGGCCAGAAGCCGCCGAGGCCAGCGTTGATCGGCAGAAACAAGGTACCGGCGCCGATCGCGGTGCCGAACAGGCCCAGCATCCAGGTGGTGTCGTGGCGGCTCCAGGGAGTCAGGGTGGCGGGCGCCTGGGCGTATCGTGGGTCGAGGCTGTTGGCCTGCTCGTTCATCCGGTCGAATCTCCGCTTGCCTGTGTTCAATCGATGGCCGGGAGCGGGAAAAACGTGCAGCTGGCAGCGCCCCGGCCTTGAAAAGGGGCGTGATTGTCCAAGATTGTGCAAGGAAAGCAAAGGGTTACTCGAGCAACGGTCCGCCGATGCCTGCGCGCCGGGCGCAACTGCACTGCCTGCGCCGGCGCGGCAGCGGCGGTCTTAGCGCGGGATGGGCTGCGCCAGCCAGCTCTCGGTGTCCTGTGCAGACATGGGCCGGGCGAAGTAATAGCCCTGGACGAACCGGCAACCCAGCGCGGCCAGCGCATGGGCTTCCTCACGGGTTTCGACACCTTCGAAGATGCAATCCAGATCCATATCCTGGGTCAGGGCGAGCAGCGATTTGACGATCTTGTAACTGGCCGGTTTCTCGTGCAGGCGGGCGACAAAGCTGCGGTCCACCTTGAGCTTGGTCAAGGCCAGTGCATGCAAATGGCTGAGGCTGGAATAGCCGGTGCCAAAATCGTCCAGCGATATACCACAGCCCAGCCCTCGCAGCGTCGCGATCGCGTCCTGAACCAGATCCAGATCCTGCAGGGTCGCCGTTTCGGTGATCTCCAGATCGACCCGACCGGGGTCGAACAGGCCGCTGGCCAACAGCTTGACGATGGCCTGCACGGCCACGGGAGAACCGCAGTCGTGGGCCGACAGGTTGAAGGACAGACGAATCGGCGCCGGCCAGGCTGACGCGCCCTGCAGCGCCTTGGCCAGCAGTGGCAGGGTCAGGCGGTTGATCATGCCGCTGCGTTCGGCGACCGGAATGAATTGCCCGGGCGGCACCGGCCCCAACTCCGCGCTCTGCCAGCGCGCCAGGGCTTCGAAGGCCACGGTGGCACCGGTCTGCAACTCGACGATGGGCTGGAAGGCGACGCTGAACTCGCGATCCAGATCGGCGCGACGCAGCGCCTGCTCGGTGAGGATTGCGCTCTGCAACTGCTTTCTGTGCAGCAGCGAGAACAGCGACATGTGGCCGACCACATGACGCTTGCTGTGATACAGCGCGTAATCGGCGTATTCGAAAAGCTCGTGTGCATTCGTGGCGAGGTCCGGAAACGTGGCCACGCCCATGGAAGCACCGACCTGGATCGGCACGTCGACCAACAGGTAGGGCTTGCCCAGTTCAACGCAAATGCGCTCGGCAAATGCAGAAATCTGCAGGTTCTCGCCGCAATCGGGCAGGATCAATGCGAACTCGTCGCCGCCCAGGCGCGCGACGTGAACGCCGTCCGGCAGCAAGGCAGCCAGGCGTGCACCGACTTCGGCCAACAGGCGGTCGCCGACGCTGTGCCCGTAGAGGTCGTTGACCGGTTTGAAGCCGTCGAGATCGAGAATGCCTACGCCCAGCCGTTGCCCCTGCTCCCCTGCCTGGGTCAGACAAGTGTCCAGACAGTTGAAAAACCATCGACGATTGGGCAGCCCGGTCAGGCTGTCCTTGTTCGCCAGCAGGAAGTTCTCGTCGCTCAGCGCCTCGCTGTGCGCCTGGGCGTTCACCAGCCCGGTGAAGTTGCGGTAGTTGTTCTGCAGCACCACCAGCATGATGCCCGTGACCAGCATCACGTTGACGCTGGTGGCGATGAATGTCGGGTTATCGGTGGAAGCGAAAAAGGCAATGAACGCGACGTTGACCACGGCCGCGGTCATCAGAGCGGCCGAGCGCAGGTGCATGAGGCAAAAAATGCAGCCGATCACCGTGATGGCCATGTAGAAGGCCACATGGGCCTTGGCATAGCTGTCGCCATAGGGAAACAGCGCCAGCGCCCAAACGGTGAACCCGATGGCCACGACACAACAGATGCGGTTGGTCCGCGCCAGCGCCTGGGCGACTTCGACGTCGTCGGGTTGCTGCTGCCAACCGCGGCGCCAGGCCAACGCCCGCACCAGGCTGATGATGGTCAATACCAACGGTATGTGCACGGTCATCCACACGGGCGAGCTGGCCATATGAGTGAAGGCCAGCGCCCAGCTGTTGATCAGCAGAATGAAGTACATCAGGGGAATCTGCCTGGCCAGGGCCTGGTACTGGGCCGCCAGCAGACGCGAATTGCCTTGAGGTACGCTGCACAACCGTTTGATCAGCGCGAACAGGCCGGTGCAGGTGAAGCGTCTGGTCGTAGACATCATGTCCGAACGTATAGGTGTAATCAGAAGTTTTCGGCCGAACTCAGTTTTACTGTAGCCAACGGTGCGTCATCGAGGCGGTTTATTTGCGAGGGTCGGCAGGTTCGGCAGAGGCAGCGTCCGCTTTGCCACCCAGGTACCAGCCCACCACCCCCCACAGCGCAGCGCACGCGGCGCCTACCAGTGCGATCAGCACAACGCCTTGCCCCAGCAGGTCAAGCAGGCTTTTCACCCAGCCGCTGACCGCATCGCCGCCACGGTAGACCACCGTGTCGATGAAGTTTTTCGCCTTGTATTTGGTTTCCGCGTCCAATGGCGCGAAGAGCATTTCGCGACCAGGGCGCACGAATGCGTATTCGCCGATGCGACGCGCGATCATCAGCCCCGCGAGCATGGCGAACCCTGGCGCCAGGGCCAATCCAACGAAGCCCAGGCAGACCAGAGCGGGCACCAGCGCCAGCAAGGTCTTCACGCCCAACCGCTGGGCCAGTCGCCCGGTGATGAACAGCTGTGCAGTGAGCGCACCGGCCTGGACCACGAAGTCGATGATTCCGAATACCCGCACCTGTTCTTCACGACTGGGAAAACGTTCGGCGACCAGACGTGCCTGCTCGAAATAGAGAAAGGTGCTGACCGTGGCCAACAGCACGACGAACGCGCAGACGCCCAGCAGGTAGCGCGATTGCAGCACACGCGTCAGCCCACTGAACGGGTTGCCGGCCACCGGCCTGCGTGGACTCTCGGCGTGGGCGGCACCCGGCCGCCCTGCCCCGTGCTCGGCCCGCCAGCTCATCAGCCGGTGCTTGAGCACGATCGCCACGCCGAGCAGTGCTGCGGCCAGCATCGACAGCCCGCTGGCACCGATGGCGCCGACCAGCAGCGCGCTCATGGCCGGGCCTGCCAAGCCGCCGACGCTGGCTCCGGCGGCGATGAAGGCGAACAGGCGCTTGGCCTGGGCGCCATCGAACACATCGGCCATCAGGCTCCACGCCACCGAGATGACGAACAGGTTGTAGACCGAAATCCATACGTAGAACACCCTCGCCAGCCAGATGCCTTGCTCGGCAGCGGCGAAGGCGGCGGCAAACAGCAAAAGATTGGCGGCGAAGAAGCCATACACCCAGTCGATGTAGTGAAGTCTGGCTACCCTCGAGTTGAGCCAGCCGAACAGCGGCACGGCCACCAACATGGCCACGAAGGTGGCCGTGAACAGCCATTGCAGGTTGTCCACACCGCCTTGGATGCCCATGGATTCGCGGATCGGCCGGAGCATGAAATAGCCGCAGAACAGGCAGAAAAACAACGCGAACGCGGCCAGCGCTGCCTGTCCTTCATCGGGTCGGGCATTGATCGCCTGGCGCAGACGCGCACCGACGCGGGTCATGGACGACGCACCTCAGGTGAATTCGGCTGCAATGCGTTGCAACTGCCTGGCATCGGGCAGGCGTCCCTGGCCGGCCAACAGGTTATCTAGCACGTAGCGCGGCTGCGAGGTTGCAGGGATGACCGTGGTGACCGCAGGATTGGCCAGCACGAACTTGAGCATCAATTGGGCCCATGAGCTGGCATCCAGTTCGGCTGCTGCCCACTCGGGCAGCGCGCGGCCCTTGACCTTGGCGAACAGCCTGCCTGCTTCGAACGTACGGTTGATCAAGGTGGCGATACCGTGCTCTGCGCAGTACGGCAACAACGTACGCTCGGCATTGCGCGCGCCTATCGAGTAGTTGATTTGAACGAAGTCGACCGGCTCCTTCTGCAGCACGGCCAGCAGCTCGTCGTGGGCCGATTCCACGTAATGCGTGACGCCTATGTAGCGAATGCGACCCTGGGCCTTGAGTTCACGCAGCAATGCCAGTTGGGTCCGGGTGTCCTGCAGGTTGTGAACCTGAATGAGGTCGATCTTGTCGGTCTGCAGGGCCTTGAAACTGGCTTCGATCTGGCGCATGCCAGCCTCGCGGCCGGTCGACGACACCTTGGTTGCAAGAAACACCCTCTCGCGAACGCCGGCCTGGCTTACCAGATCGCCAGTGACCTGCTCGGCCCGACCATAGCTGGGCGCTGTGTCGATGACGCTGGCGCCACCCTCGACAAAGGCCCTCAGGACGTCGCGCAGCGGCGCCATGCCAGCTGAAGCGGGGTCGACGTTGAAGGTTTGCGAGGTGCCCAGGCCGATGGCGGGAAGCAGCTCGCCCGATGCAGGAATCTTGCGCTGCAGCAGCGGCTGTGCGGCGAATGCCAGGGGTGACATGAGCGAGCCACAGCTCGCGGCAGCGCCCAACAAGGCGGAGTACTGGACAAACTGGCGGCGAGTTGGCATGGAGCAGCTCCTTACGGTTTTCACGCGATTCAGGAAGACACTTCCCACGAAGATGGCAGACCCCAGTATGGCCACGCCCACCGGATTCAGGGCGACAGCGATGATAAATGAAACATCAGGACAACAATTTTTTCGATCGCGACTTCGCCTGCCAACGCGCCCAAACGACACGCCCCCGGGCAATCGAATTGCGCCGGGGGCGTTTTGTGGTCATGCAACTGCTGGATGGATCAGTGCATGAACAGCGCGATCAAGATGATGATCGGGATAGGCACACCGAGGAAAAACAAGAGAATCGAGCGCATGGTAGTACTCCTTGATCAGCGAATCGAAGTAGGTGCGTGGGTGCGGGTGCGGTCGCGTTCATGCCAGACCACGGCATCACGACTGCGGCCACCGAAGGTCGCCGCGAAGCTGGCGAAGAACGCGCCGCAGAGCAAGGCAACGAACGTCCACAGCGCAGTGGCGGCAGCGACTTTCTTGGCGGTATCGGCTGCCTGGCGCGCGGCCATCTCAGCGTCTTCGACCGACTTCAACGCCTGACCGTAGACCTGATCGACGCGCTGCTCGGCCTGAGCCTGAGTCAGGTTGGTACGCTGGCTGACCAGTTGCGCCAGATAGGCACGGTCTTCACCGGCAAGCTGGCCATCGTTGCTCACGGTACGGGCGAAGATGCGGGTCACCACGGCATGGGCCGCGTCATCGCTGACTGCTACCGGGCGGTTGTCGCGGAACAGCATGTCGACGAAATAGCCGTAGGGGTCGCTGGCGTTGTCATTCGCCGAACTGCCGGCTGCCACAGCGGCACCGGAGGCAACGCTGGCGCCGGCCTGCACGCCGCCGCCAATCGCACTGCCGACCGAACCCAACACCAGCATCGCGGTGACCAGCGAGGCCACTGCCCAGGCCAGGAACCCGTGCGCGGTGTCGCGAAAGTACACTTCGTCGCCATGCATGTTGGCCCATTTCACCCGCAAACGACCGGCCAGATAGCCGCCCATTCCAGAGGCGACGATTTGCGTGAATGTCAGCCAGATTACCGTGGAGACGCCCAGGGTCGTGGCGCTGACCCCTTTGTCGGCCCAGGGTGATATGGCCGAGAATCCTAGGCCGAAGCCCAGCACGACCAGGATCATCGACAAGGCGGCAGCGCCCGCCGCACCGGCGAAGATCGCGGCCCAGGAAACACCAGAGTGATTGGAACTGTCCGTGGCAGTGGACAGCGCGGCAGGAGGAAGGTGGTCAGCAGGGGTCATCATTATTGTCGTGCTCCTAGCAGGTTCAACGTGTGTGATCGCTCACTTAATGCTTGCAGGGAACACAATGCACCACGCGTGCCACGCCAATTAAAAACAATAACGTTTTAAATCATAAGGTTACGATATAAAGCTAGACACAAGCTCATGCAATATGCCCGAACCGTCAATGGCTGACCGGGCTTTCTGCATTGTTTGGAAACGCAAATAAAGTTGACTAAAGCTCGGTGGTATTTTTCTGCTGCGCAGGATAGAACTCGCCTTCCATGTTCTGCTTATCCAGCGCAGTCCGCAGCCTCGCCTCTACGGCCGAAACGGCGGAATTATGGGCTATGTCAGGAATGACCAGCCACAGACGCTGCAGATTCTGCTCGTGGGTGCCCTCGCTAAGCATGTCGTGGCTGACCGCCGGCCTTCCACGCCACAAACACAGGGTGTCGAGCTCGCTTTCAGCGCTGAAAGTGCACGCCGGGCCCGCCAGCCAGATCTCACTGACGGCGCGCAGGTTGGTTTGTTCGATGTCGTGATGCTGGATTCTAAGTGGCATTGCATTACCCATTGCGCAGGAGCGATACGGCTTGGAACCCATCGCGCATGCCCAAGTTCTACCGGGAATATCATTGTCGAAAATGCCAAGGTCGAGCCAAACCCTGCTCATCGAACGGAGGTTGAACATGAAAGTACTGATCGCAGCCATGGCGCTGGGTGCATCGCTGGCCCACGCCAGCGACGGCAACCCGCTGACTGCCGAGCGCTGGCACAACCGTCCACTGATCGTCATCGCCCCTGATGCCCGCGATGCCACGCTGATCGACCTGCGTGCAGCGCTGGCCAGACCGGACAACCGCGAAGCATTCGTTGAACGCGAGATGGTGCTCTACGAAATCGTCGCCGGCCAGGCCAGCCGCAATGGCCAGCCAATCGGCACGGAGGCCAGCGCGGCGCTGCTGCGCGCCGTCGGCCACACGGCCGACGCCACCGGCCGGGTGGTGCTGGTGGGCAAGGACGGTGGCATCAAGGTCGACCAGCCAGGGCCGGTCGATCCGCAGGCGTTGTTCAGTACCATCGACCGCATGCCGATGCGCCAGGGTCAGTGAATCGCCGACTCAGATGCCTTCGCGGGCGATGTCCATGGCGAAGTAAGTGAAGATCAGATCAGCACCGGCGCGCTTGATCGCGCCCAGGCTCTCGCGGACGATACGCTGCTCGTCGACTGCGCCCGCCTGGCCGGCGAACTTGATCATCGCGTATTCGCCACTGACCTGATAGGCCGCCAGGGGCAGGCGCGATGCCTCGCGAATATCGCGAATGATGTCCAGATACGCCCCTGCAGGCTTGACCATCAAGGCGTCGGCGCCCTCCTGCTCGTCGAGCAGCGATTCACGCACGGCTTCGCGACGGTTCATGGGGTTCATCTGATAGGTCTTGCGGTCCCCCTTGAGCGCCGTGCCGCCGGCTTCGCGGAACGGCCCGTAGAACGAGGAGGCGAATTTGGTCGAATAGGCCATGATCGACGTGTCGAAGAAACCGGCCTCGTCCAGTGCGCTGCGGATCGCCTGCACCTGGCCGTCCATGGCCGCCGACGGCGAAATGAAATCGGCCCCGGCGCGCGCCGCAACCACGGCCTGCTTGCCAAGGTTGATCAAGGTCGCGTCGTTGTCGACATGCTCACCGTGGAGCACCCCGCAGTGACCGTGTGAGGTGTACTCGCAGAAACAGGTATCGGCCATGACCACCATCTCTGGCACCGTGTCCTTGCAGATACGGGCAATGCGCGCCACCAGGCCGTTTTCGTTCCAGGTGTCGCTGCCATCGGCGTCGAGGTGGTGGGATACACCGAACGTCATCACCGATTTGATGCCAGCACGCGCGTAGCGCTCGATCTCGCCCGCAAGCCTGGACTCAGGGATGCGCATGACTCCCGGCATGCTGTTGATGGGCACGAAGTCATCGATCTCTTCTTCGACGAAAATCGGCAGCACCAGGTCGCCAAGATTGAATTCGGCTTCCTGGAACAGATCGCGGAAAGAAGCGTTGCGGCGCAGGCGGCGCGGCCTGGCGGAAGGAAACTGGCTGGGCATCATGGATTCCACTGATAAGGGCATACGGCATCGAACGCGCAAGCTTAGGCCCGGACACGGGCACCGGGCAAACCGGATTTCGATAAAGCTGCTTTGCACGACGGGTAACAATTGGCCGACGTGCAGCGCACCAGCATGCAACGCAACTTACCCGACCGCATGAGGGTCAACCCTGACGACATCTTCACCGCGATTTCCTCGCGAACTCAATGTGGGATCGAATCGACATGCCAAATCAAGTTTCCAATCCAGCCTCTTCCACCGCCACCGACCAGCTGTGCATCAATACCTTGCGCACGCTGGCCATGGATGCCGTGCAGAAGGCCAATTCCGGTCATCCCGGTACGCCCATGGCCCTGGCACCGGTGGGCTACACCCTGTGGAGCCGCTTCCTGCGCTACCACCCCGAGCATCCCGACTGGCCCAATCGCGACCGGTTCGTGCTCTCCGCCGGCCATGCTTCCATGCTGCTCTACGGTCTGTTGCACCTGGCGGGCGTCGAAGAAATCGACGAGCACGGGACCAAGACCGGCCAGCCTGCGGTCAGCCTCGACGACATCAAGCAGTTTCGCCAGATGGACTCGAAGACCCCGGGGCATCCCGAATACCGTTTCACCACCGGTGTCGAGACCACCACCGGGCCGCTTGGTCAAGGTTGCGCCAACAGTGTAGGCATGGCCATGGCGCAGCACTGGCTTGCGTCGCGCTTCAATCGCGACGACCTGAAGCTGTTCGACTACAACGTCTACGCGATCTGCGGCGACGGCGACATGATGGAGGGCGTCAGCAGCGAGGCCGCGTCAATGGCCGGCCATTTGAAGCTGGCCAACCTGTGCTGGATCTACGACAACAACACCATCAGCATCGAAGGCCATACCGAACTGGCGTTCAGCGAAGACGTGCTGACCCGGTTCAAGGGCTACGGCTGGAACACCTTGCACGTAACCGATGCCAACGATACCGAGGCGCTGGCCAAGGCCTTCGAGCAGTTCACCCAGAACCGCGACGCGCCGACCTTGATCATGGTCGACAGCGTGATCGGCTACGGCGCGCCGAACAAGCAGAACACCGCCGCTGCCCATGGTGAAGCGCTGGGTGACGACGAGATCAAGCTGGCCAAGAAAGCCTACGGCTGGGATGAAAACAGCAGCTTCTCGGTGCCTGACAGCGTGGCCCATCACCTGCGTGACACCTTGCTGAGCAGCCATGGTGAACGCCATGCGCAGTGGCAGCAGCAGTTGCAGACACTTGCCGAGCGCGAACCCGAGCTGGCCGAGGAACTGCGGCGCATGCGTGCCGGGGAGATGCCCGAGGGGTGGCAGGCCGAGCTGGAAGCCTTCGACACCGACGCCAAAGGTGTGGCGACACGTGCCGCAGGCGGCAAGGTGCTGAATGCGTTCGCGAAGAAGATTCCCTGGCTGCTGGGCGGTTCGGCCGACCTGTCGCCCTCGACCAAGACCAACCTGACTTTCGACGGTGCCGGCAGTTTCTCGGCCACCCAGCCCGGCGGCCGCAACCTGCACTTCGGCATCCGCGAGCACGCCATGGGCGCGATCGCCAATGGCCTGGCGCTGTGCTACATCCGTCCTTACACCTCGACTTTTCTGGTGTTCAGCGACTACATGAAACCGCCGATTCGTTTGGCGGCAATCATGGAGCTGCCGGTGGTGTTCGTCTTCACCCACGACTCCATCGGTGTTGGTGAGGACGGCCCGACCCATCAGCCCATCGAACACCTGACCCAGCTACGCGCTACGCCGGGGCTGCTGACGCTGCGCCCAGGCGATGCCAACGAAACCACTCAGGCGTGGAAGATTGCCTTGGCACAGACCGATCGGCCGTCGTGCATCGTCCTGTCGCGCCAGCCCATGGCGACCCTGGATCGCCAGCGCTTCGGCAGTGCCGAGGGTGTCGCCCGTGGTGGCTATGTGTTGGCCGACAGCGAAGATCCACAGGTGATTCTGATCGCCACTGGCAGTGAAGTGGGCCTTGCCGTGCAAGCCTATGAGCAGTTGCATGAGCACGGTATCGCGGCGCGTGTGGTCAGCCTGCCGTGCTGGGAGCTGTTCGAGGAGCAGGATGCGCAGTACCGCGAGCAGGTGCTGCCGGCCGCCGTGACTGCGCGCGTGGCCATCGAACAGGCCGGGCCGCTGGGTTGGGATCGGTACGTAGGGAGTACCGGTGCGAAGGTGGTGATGAACAGCTTCGGGGCCTCGGCGCCAATCGACAAGCTGCAGGCCAAGTTCGGCTTTACCGTGGAAAATGTGGTGAAGCTGGCGAAAGAGCAGATCGGCTAGCCCCATCTCGGCGGCACGGTGAATCTGGAACTCCGCGGCGTTGCTTTCGCGGCCGCTGACCGCTCCTACGGTATCAGGCTTCCGTGTAGGAGCGGTCTTTGGCCGCGAAAAGGGCGGCGCAGTCCATCGGCGGCTCCGCGGCGTTGCTTTCGCGGCCGCTGACCGCTCCTACGGTATGAGGCTCCTGTGTAGGAGCGGTCTTTGGCCGCGAAATGAGCGGCGCGGTGGATCTGGGGATCGGCGGCGTTGCCTTCGCGGCCGCTGACCGCTCCTACGGATGCACGTGGCGGCGTGCACCGGCTAGAATGGCTGCATTCGCGTGCGCCTTTCGCATGCACCCTGCCATGAAGCCAACCCATGTCTTTCGATTTTCTGTCCAACCTCAGCGTCACGCCGACTGTCCTGCTTATTCTCGTGCTGGTGGCATTCGTGGCCGGCTTCATCGATGCCATAGCTGGCGGCGGCGGTCTGCTCACAACCCCTGCCCTGCTCACCGCTGGGCTGCCACCCCACCTGGTGCTGGGCACCAACAAGCTCAGCTCGACCTTCGGCGCCGCTACCGCAGGCTACACGTTCTATCGCCGCAAGCTGTTTCATCCCGGTCAATGGAAGAATGCCCTGCTGGGCACCTTGGTAGGCGGATTTCTCGGTGCGGGCGCGGCGCACTACATGCCCGCCGAATGGCTGAACAAGATGCTGCCGGTGATCGTTTTCGCCTGCGGTCTGTACCTGCTGTTCGGCGGTACACCCAAAGCCCCGCTGGACAGCCACGCGCCGATCAAGCGCAAATGGCAGTTGCCTCAAGGCCTGGCGCTGGGTTTCTACGATGGCGTGGCAGGCCCCGGCACCGGCGCGTTCTGGACCGTCAGTACGCTGCTGCTGTACCCGCTGGATCTGGTCCGCGCCAGCGGTGTGGCGCGTAGCATGAACTTCGTCAGCAACATCGCCGCCCTCACGGTGTTCATCGTCAGCGGCCAGGTCGATTGGCTGATCGGTCTGAGCATGGGCATGGCGGTAACGGTCGGTGCGTTCTTCGGCGCGCGCACGGCGATTGGCGGCGGCGCCAAGTTCATCCGCCCGGTGTTCATCACCATCGTGCTGGCCCTGACCGTGCGGCTAGCCTGGCAGCACTGGTTCGGGCAGGCCTGAGCGGCGCGCCACATACAGGTCGATGAGATGCCGGGCAATCGAACGGCCGGCAGGAAGGGCCGGCAACGCATCGATACGGAACCACTGGGCGTCCTCGATCTCGTCGAGTTGCGGGACGATCTCGCCTGCAGCGTACTCGGCGTGGAAACCCAGCATCATCGAATGCGGAAACGGCCAGCATTGGCTGCCGATGTACTGGATGTTGCGTACGCTCACCTGCACCTCCTCCATCACCTCACGGCGCAGGCAGTCTTCGGCCGACTCGCCTGGTTCGGCAAAGCCTGCCAAGGTGCTATAGACACCCGGCACGAACCGTGGGGAGCGCGCCAGCAATACTTCATCGCCGCGCGTGACGAGTACGATCATGCTCGGTGAGATGCGCGGGTAACTGCGCAACTCGCAACGCGCGCAGTGCATCGCACGTTCACCCGGCACCTGCAAGGTCGGGCCGCCGCAACTGCCGCAGAACCTGTGCTCACGCGCCCAGGTGCCGATCTGTGCCGCGTAGCCGAGCATTCGGTAGACTTGGAAATCGCCTTCGAGCATGAACTGCCGCAAACCTTGCCAGTAGCATTCGTCCGGCGTATCAGGGCTGCGCAGTTCAAACAGGTAAACCGGCCGGCCATCGAAATGCCCGATGCCGTGCTCGGTCAGTACCTCCACGGACTGCTGCTTGAGCCAATCGCGCTCGAACAGTACCCCTCGCGCATTGCAGAGAAAGCCCTGACTGCTCCGGGCAACGGCCCAGCCGCCGGGTTGTGCGGTATCGAGCACCGCTGTGGTCCAGCGTTCACTCATCGAATCAAATCCTCGTTTGGCAAATGCCGCGCGATCATTCCACGCGCGCGCCCACGGCGGCGGCAGCGCGGGCCTGGGCCGGGTTCTGTGCGCGGTACAGGTTCAGCGCGGTGTTGATGATGCCCAGTTGGCTGAACGCCTGGGGAAAGTTTCCCAGCATGCGCCCGGCCTTTGGGTCGTACTGTTCAGCCAGCAGGCCAACGTCGTTGCACAGACCGGCCAGGCGTTCGAACAGACGCTCGGCTTCGGCCATGCGGCCTTGCAGCACATAGACATCGGCCAGCCAGAAAGAGCACACCAGAAAAGTCCCTTCGCCGGGGTCCAGGCCATCGACCCCGTGCGCCGTGTCGTAACGCAGCAGCAGACCGTCGCGCATCAGCGTGGTCTCGATGCGCGCCACGGTCGCCACCACCCGCGGATCATCCGGCGGCAGGAAACCGGTCAAGGCGATCTGCAGCAGGCTGGCATCGGTATGGGTCGAGCCGTAGGCCTGGACGAAGTGACCGTGCTGCGCGTCGATGCCCTGGCTGCAGACCTGGGCATGAATGCGGTCGGCGACGGCGCGGTAACGCGCGGCCTGCTCCTGCCCTTCCTCGGTTGGCTCGGCCAGGTTGGCCGCACGGTCGAAAGCCACCCAGGCCATGACCTTGGAGTGGGTGAAGTGCTGCGGTGCACCGCGAATCTCCCAGATACCCTCGTCCGGCTGCTCCCAGATGCTCTCCAGGTACGGCAGTATGACGCGGAAAATCGCGGCGCCACGTGGGTGTCGCGGCAGCCCGGCGCGGATCGCCTGGCTCATCGCATCGGCCACTTCGCCGTAGACATCCAGCTGGCGCTGGGTCGCGGCGCCGTTGCCGATGCGCACTGGCGCGGAACCCTCGTAACCCGCCAGCCATGGCAAGGTCTGCTCGGGCAATCGGCGCTCGCCGGCCAGGCCGTACATGATCTGCATCTGCTCAGGGTTGCCGGCAACCGAACGCATCAACCACTTGCGCCAGGCGGCGGCTTCTTCGTAGTAGCCCAGGTTCATGAAGGCCAGCAGGGTCATGGTGGCGTCGCGCAGCCAGCAGTAGCGGTAGTCCCAGTTGCGCTCGCCGCCCAGCTGTTCGGGCAGCGAGGTGGTGACCGCAGCAACGATGCCGCCCGTGGGGGCATAGGTCATGGCCTTGAGGGTCAACAGCGAACGTTTTACCAGCGGTGTCCAGGCCCCTACGGACGGACAGCGTTCGGCGAATTCACGCCAGTAGCGTTCGGTTTCGGCCAGGCAACGGTCGGCATCCAAGGGCGGCTGCAACGGCAGGTGCGAGGGCTGGAAACTCAGACGGTAGCACAGCCGCTCGCCAGCACCGACCGTGAAGCGGCTGCCGGTACGGTGGTCCACCGCGTGCAGGTCGGATGCACTGCGCAACACCAGCATGTCGGGGCCGGCCACTGCGGTCAGCGTCCTGGGGTGCGCCTGCTCGACCCAGGGCACACTGCTGCCGTAGTCGAAGCGCATGACCAGTTCCATGTCGAACGCGACCTTCCCGCTCAGGCCGACCACTGTGCGCACCACGCAGTCCTGTTCGCCCACCGGCATCCAGTCGACGAGCATGGCGCTGCCGTGTTCGGTATGGAACACCGTCTCCAGGGTCATGGTGCTGTCGCGGTAGCGGCGCTCGGTGCCGGTCAACGGATCGCTGGGACAGATACGCCAGCGACCGTTTTCGCTGTCACCCAGCAGGGCCGAGAAGCAGGCCGGGGAATCGAAACGGGGAAAGCACAACCAATCCAGTGAACCCGACTTGTCAACCAGAGCAGCGGTACGGCAATTGCCCAACAGGGCATAGTCTTCGATCAGCGCCGGCATGGAACCCTCATGATCACGGGCGCGGACCGGGAATCGGAGCCGCGCCGGAAAACTGCATCAACCTCGAGTGCGGGGCAGTATCAGTTCGTGTATGGCTTGCGCTACGCCATCTGCCGCGTTGCTGGAGGTAACCGCATCGGCCTGATCGCGCACCCCCTGCTCGCCCTGACCCATTGCCACGGAGAACCCGGCGCGCTTGAACATGGCTACGTCGTTGGCGCCGTCGCCCAATACGGCGGTATTGGCCAGATCGATGCCCAGACTTCCCGCCAGGGTTGCCAAGGCTTCGCCTTTGTTCGCCAACACCGCAGTGATGTCCAGGTAATACTGCTGCGAGCGTGCCGCAATCGCCTTGCCGCTCAACGGTGCCTGCAGCTGCTTTTCCAGATCGATCAGCAGTTGGAAATCATTGGAGGTTGCGACCATCTTGTGCACACGGTCCAGATAGGGCGTGAAATCGTCGACGATCAGCGGCTCATAGCCCAGAGCGTGCAGCTCCTTGGGAAAATAGTGAGCTTCGCGGTCGCGCGCCAGCCACTGATCGTCGGCAAATACCCAGACGTCCAACTGGTGCTCGGCAAACATCGCCAGACAGGTATCGACCGCCTCGCGCTCCACCCAATGGGACTGCAGCTCGCTGCCGTCAGGATTGACCAGCACCCCACCATTGAATGCAGCAGTGGGCAGGTCGATCCCCAAAACCCGGATCTGCTCGCGCATTGCCCGTGGTGGGCGACTGCTGGCCAGGGTAAACCGTACCCCGGCGGCGCGCAGCTGCGCCACCGCTTCGATGACGGCAGGGCTCAGGCTGTGATCGGGCATCAGCAAGGTGCCGTCCATGTCGCTGAGGACGAACTGGATGAGGTGTTGCGAGGGCGCACTCATCCCAGTCGATGCCAATGGTGGCCATCGCGCGCCAACAACTCGTCGGCTGCTTCCGGACCGTCTTCGCCCGCCGCGTAGGTGGCAATGCTGCCACCGTCGCGCCACGCATCGAGGAACGGCTGCACGGCGCGCCAACCGTTTTCAATGTTGTCGGCGCGCTGGAACAAGGTCTGGTCGCCGATGAGGCAGTCGTAGATCAGCGTCTCGTAACCCGTGGACGGCTGCATCTGGAAGAAGTCCTTGTAGGCAAAGCCCAGCTTGACGTTTTCCAGCTCCATGGCTGGGCCAGGGCGCTTGGCCTGCAGGTCGAACCACATGCCCTCGTCGGGCTGGATCTGGATCTTCAGGTAATTGGACTTGAGACGGTCCACTTCGGTGTCGCGGAACTGCGCGTAGGGCGCCGGTTTGAAGCAGATGGCGATTTCGGTGTCGCGCACGCTCATGCGCTTGCCGGTGCGCAGGTAGAACGGCACTCCAACCCAGCGCCAGTTGTCGACCATGACCTTGAGCGCCACGTAGGTTTCAGTGGTGCTCTGCGGGTCGACCTTGGGCTCCTCGCGGTAACCGGGCTTGTCGCCCTGCCCTGCGGTGTACTGGCCGCGGACCGAGTTCTTCAAGGCGTCGGCCTTGGACCAGGGGCGGATGGCGCCGATCACCTTGGCCTTCTCGCCACGGACCGCGTCGGCGCCGAACGCCGCGGGGGGTTCCATGGCAATCATCGCCAGCAGCTGGAACAGGTGATTGGGCACCATGTCGCGCAACGCGCCGGTCTGGTCGTAGAAATTGCCACGGGTCTCGACCCCGACCGTTTCAGCGGCGGTAATCTGCACATGGTCAATGTAGTGGTTGTTCCAGAACGCTTCGAAAATACCGTTGGAGAAACGGCTGACCAGAATGTTCTGCACCGTCTCCTTGCCCAGGTAGTGATCGATGCGATAGATCTGCTTCTCGCTCATGACGCTCAACAGGCAGGCATTGAGCGCTTCGGCGGAAGCCAGGTCGTGACCGAAGGGTTTTTCGATCACCACCCGGCGGAAGGCGTCGGGCTGCTCCTTGAGCAACCCGCTGCTGCCCAGTCGCTGCGCCACTTCACTGAAGAAGCGCGGCGAGGTGGCCAGGTAGAACATGGCATTGCCGGTACCGTTGACTTCGATGCGCTCGGCGATGGCCTGGTAGGTCGCATCGTCGAGGAAGTCACCAGAAATGTAGCTGATGCGTTTGCGCAGCTTGGTCCAGAGCGCCGGATCCAGCACTTTGTCCGGCTCGTCGATGCCCTTGGCGCGCGCCTGTTCGATGATGAAGGCTTCGAGCTTGGCGGCGAAATCCGCGTCGCTCACCTCGTTATGGTCGACCCCGACGATGTGCAGGCCGTTGTCCAGCAGTCCATCCCGGCTCAAGTTGTACAAGGCCGGCATCAGCAAGCGTTTGACAAGGTCGCCGTGGGCGCCGAACAGAAACAGGGTTGACGGTGGAGCGGCATCTACTTTCGAGGTCGCTCTACTCATTTGGGAACCTCGACGTGACCGCCGAAGCCGAAGCGCATCGCCGAGAGGATCTTGTCACCGTAGGTGGCGTCCTGACGCGAGCGGAAACGGGCGAACAAGGCACTGGACAGCACCGGTACCGGTACCGCCTGCTCGACTGCAGCGTCGATTGTCCAGCGGCCTTCGCCACTGTCGGACACCACACCGGAATACTGGGTGAGCTGCTGATCGCTGGCCAGCGCATCGGCGGTCAAGTCCAGCAACCAGGACGAAACCACGCTGCCGCGACGCCAGACTTCGGCGATGTCGGCCAGGTTGAGGTCGAAGCGCTGATCTTCCGGCAGCTCGCTGCTGGATTTGGTCTTGAGGATGTCGAAGCCCTCGGCGAAGGCTTGCATCATGCCGTACTCGATGCCGTTGTGGATCATCTTGACGAAATGCCCGGAACCGGCCGGACCGGCATGGATGTAGCCACGCTCGGCACGATCGTCCGAGCTGTTGCGATCACGGGTACGCGGGATATCGCCCATGCCAGGCGCCAGGCAATCGAACAGTGGGTCGAGGCGTTCGAAGATTTCCGGCTCGCCACCGATCATCATGCAGTAGCCGCGATCCAGGCCCCACACACCACCGGAGGTGCCAACGTCGACGTAGTGCAATTGGCGTGCAGCCAGCTCGCGAGCGCGACGGATGTCATCCTTGTAGAAGGTGTTGCCGCCGTCGATGATCACGTCGCCTGGCTCGAGCAGATCGCCCAGCTGGGCGATGGTCGCCTCGGTCGGCGCACCGGCGGGCAGCATGACCCAGACCGCGCGGGGGGTGTCCATCTTGCTCACCAGATCGGCGAGATCGGCGGCACCGACAGCGCCCTCACCGGCCAGACCATGCACTGAATCCTGATTGCGATCGAAGACCACCGTTTGATGACCCGCGCGCATCAGCCTTCTGGCGATGTTGCCGCCCATGCGGCCCAGCCCAATGATTCCCAGTTGCATGCGAGAGCTCCACTCTATGTTGCTTGAAGAAGATATTTCTTGAACGGTGTTGTCCGGAAAGCGTGTACGGGTATTGCCCGAACCAGCCTTCAAGTTAGTCCCGGACGATACCGGTAAGTTTCCGAGTATACCTTTGGTCGATTGTGACACTGGGCAAAACTTGGGTTTTTTTGTCGATTTCATCAACGCCTGCACTTGCGATACGACACAAATCGCAACGGTTTTTGCAGACAGTCTCGATCGCTGGCCGAACGGGCCTGCAACGCACTGCCAGGTGCGCTGAAAGCCTTCTGGCAGAGGGCTGTAGTACGGGTGTGCCAATAATTATCGGCCGTCAGTCGCGCGCCTGGCCCAAAAAAATGACGGATCTCCTACACTCAGGCCGCAGGCGACGTATCGCTTGGAAATCCGATGCAAAAAAGCTCGAAACTTTTTGCAAATCAGACAGGTCAGGATAGGGAGCAGGTTATTTGATGTTTCTTGTCCGCCAAACCTGCCATCCCGTGAATCATTGCAGCCCGCGGCAGGAACGTCGTTGGCTGCGGCGCCTGTGCGTGTGTCAGCGGGAAGCGCTAATCGATCAGCGCTTTTTTCAGAGTCAGGATCTGCCATACAAGTACGTAATGCACGGGAGAGAACAATGATCAGTGCCGCTGTCGAAAATCACGGAGAGCGTTTCAACAGGCAAGCGGCGGAAACCGCCCACTTGCAGGTTCCCACGCCTACCAGCAAAGCACTGCAGGCGCCGTCTGGCGCTCACAAACAAAAAGTTCTTTTCGTGACATCGGAAATTGCCGACCTGGTCAAGACCGGCGGCCTGGGTGACGTGTCGGCTGCGCTGCCACGCGCCATGAGCCAGGTACACGACGTTCGCGTACTGATTCCCGGCTACCCGCAGGTGCTCAACAGCGACAACCCGATCCATGTCGTCGGTGAACTGAGCGGCCACGCCGCCCTGCCACCGTGCAAGATCGGCCGTATGGACATGCCCGATGGGCTGGTCATCTACGTGTTGCTGTGCCCGGAACTGTACGAGCGCGACGGCACCCCCTACGGAGCCAACAACGGCCGCGACTGGCCGGACAACCATATTCGCTTCGCCCGCCTGGGCCTGGCAGCTGCCGACATCGCTGCAGGCCAGGGCATGGTCCACTGGAAGCCAGACCTGGTGCACGCCCACGATTGGCCAGCGGGCCTTGCGCCGGCCTATATGCACTGGCGCGGGCTGCGCACGCCGACCTTGTTCACCATTCACAACCTGGCCTATCAAGGCGTGTTCAGCCGCGGCTGCTGCCCCGAGCTGGGCGTTCCCAACCATGCCATGCAGCAGGACGGCATGGAGTTTTTCGGCAAGCTGTCGTTTCTCAAGGCCGGCATGGCCTACGCGAACCACATCACCACGGTGAGCGCCACCTACGCCGAAGAGATCACCACACCCGAATTCGGTTGCGGGCTGGAAGGCTTTCTCAGCAGCAAGGCGCAGCAAGGCAAGCTCAGCGGCATTCCCAACGGCATCGACGCCAGCTGGGAGTCGGCCACCGATCCGCACCTGGTGTGCCCATTCAGCCTGAACGACTGGGAAGGCAAGGCGGTCAATGCGGCTCACGTGCGCAAGCTGTTCGAAATCGAAGAGTCCGATGGCCCCCTGTTCGCCGTGGTATCCCGCCTCGTCTATCAGAAAGGCCTGGACCTCACCGAAGGCGTGACGCAGTTCATCGTCGAAAACGGCGGTCAGGTGATCATCATCGGCCGCGGCGAGCCCGAGGAAGAGCAGGCCATGCGCGAACTCGCATTGCGCTTTCCCGGCCGCGTAGGTGTACGTATCGGCTTCAACGAAACCGATGCGCGGCGCATGTTCGCCGGCAGCGACTTCCTGCTGATGCCGTCACGCTACGAACCATGTGGTTTGAGTCAGATGTACGCTCAGCGCTTCGGCTCGCTGCCGGTAGCGCGCAACACCGGTGGCCTGGCTGACACGATCGAAGACGGCGTGACCGGCTTCCTGTTCGGCGAGTCGACCATCGACAGCTACAAGGCCGCCCTGGCGCGCGCCTTCTATGTCTTCGGCAAGCCTGAACTGTTGAATGCCATGCGCTGCCGCGCGATGACCCAGCCTTTCAACTGGAGCGAGGCAGTGGAACCTTACGCCGAGCTTTATCAGGCGCTGGTCCATGGCAGCAAGACTTCTGCGAATCATAAATAACGGCGCTCAATCAATAATGGAAGAGGTTTCATCGATGCCTTCACGGAAAACTGAAACCTGGTCCCACGGTGCGGTAATGCAGGACTCCGGGCTCACCCATTTTGCACTGTGGGCACCGGACGCTTTTTCGGTAGGGTTGCAGATCGCCGACGCCGAGTCGCTGCCCATGGTCGCCGGCAACGATGGCTGGTTCACGCTCGAGCACAAATGCCCGGCGGGTACCGCTTACCGTTTCGATATCGATGGCGAGATGGCGGTGCCCGATCCCGCGTCCCGCGCCCAGCAGGACGATGTGCACTCCCCCAGCATCGTGGTCGATCCACTGGCCTATAGCTGGCAGAACACCAGCTGGCTGGGCCGACCATGGTCGCAGGCGGTCATCTATGAGCTGCATGTGGGTGCGCTGGGCGGCTACGCCGGTGTCGAGTCTCACCTGGCACGCCTGGCAGCCCTGGGCGTCACCGCGATCGAGTTGATGCCCATCGCCGAATTTCCCGGCGAACGCAACTGGGGGTACGACGGCGTGCTGCCGTATGCCCCGGAAGCTTCGTACGGCACACCTGAACAACTCAAGCATCTGATCGACTGCGCTCACGGCCATGGTCTGATGGTGATCCTCGATGTGGTCTATAACCACTTCGGTCCGGACGGCAATTACCTGGGCCGTTACGCCAAGGGTTTTTTCCGTCACGACAAGCACACCCCTTGGGGCGATGCCATCGACTTCCGTCGCGACGAGGTCAGAAGCTTCTTCATCGATAACGCGGCCATGTGGCTGCTCGAATACCGTTTCGACGGCCTGCGTTTCGACGCCGTGCATGCCATTCAGGACCCGACCTTCCTGCAGGAGATGGCCACCACCCTGCGCGAGCAGGTCGGCGCCGATCGACACGTCTGGTTGATGCTGGAGAACGAGCACAATCAGGCTCATCTGCTCGAGCAAGGCTACGATGCGCAGTGGAACGACGACGGTCATAACGTACTGCACGCACTGCTGACGGGCGAAGACGAGGCGTACTACGCCGACTTCAGCGAACAGTCGACCGAAAAGCTGGCGCGCTGCCTGAGTCAGGGTTTCATCTATCAGGGCGATACCAATCAGAAAGGCGAATCGCGTGGCGAGCCGAGCGGTCATCTGCCGCCCACGGCCTTCGTGCTGTTTCTGCAGAACCATGACCAGATCGGCAACCGTGCCATGGGCGAGCGCCTGAGTCTGCTGTGCAGCGAGCCAGCCCTGCGCGCCGCCACCGCCCTGCTGTTGCTGTCGCCGATGATTCCCATGCTGTTCATGGGTGACGAGTGGGCGGCCGACGAGCCGTTCCTGTTCTTCACCGATCATCACGGCGAATTGGCCGAAGCGGTCCGTGAAGGACGTCGCGCCGAGTTCGCCGCGTTCGACGCTTTTGCCAATGAAGCAACCCGCGCGAAGATTCCCGATCCCAACGCGGCCAGTACCTTCGAAGCATCGCGGCCGGACTTCGCCGAATTCCAGTTCCGCCAGGACGGCGCCTGGGTGCAGTTGTACCGGCAGTTGCTGGCCTTGCGTCGTGACGAGATCGTCCCACGCCTGGACGGCGCCCAGTCACTGGGTGCCCAGGTGCTGGCCGACAAGGCGGTAACGGCAAAATGGCGTATGGGCGATGGCAGCGTGTTGCGTATCGACCTGAACCTGAGCGAAGCGACCGTGCCGGTGCAACTGCAGACCGAACACCTGCTGTTCGACAGCCGGCCACAGAACGATACCACCGCTGCACTGACTCAAGGACTGCCTGCCTTCACCGCTCTGGTCAGCTTGACTCCGGCGGGTGCCTCGGAGACAGCGGCATGACTGAACAACGCCAACTTCATGACCTCGCCAAGCACGCCGGCATTGCCGTCGACTGGACCGACGCCAACGGCAGGCCACAAACCGTCGCCGACAGCGTGCTGCGCAAGGTGCTGCATGGCCTGGGTCATCCCGCCGATTCGGTGCAGGAGGTCGAGCAGAGCCTGGATGAGTTGCGCAAGACGGCGCAGTCGCATCGCCTGCCCCCGTTGTTGACGGTCGAACACGGTGAGCCACTCGACCTTGCCCGGTTCTTCGAGCCGGGTACGGCCTGCGAAGTCCATCTGGAGGACGGCAGCACGCTGTCCGTGAGCCTGGACAAGCACGGCGCTCTCCCGGGCCTGTTGCCTGTCGGCTACCAGGACGTGCACATCGAACAGCAGCATTTTACCCTGGCCGTGGCGCCCTCACGCTGCTACAGCGTCGCTGACGCCTATGGCCAGGACGCGGCCCACGCCTGGGGGTTGGGTGTTCAACTGTACGCCGTGCGTCGTGGCGGGGATGGCGGCTTCGGCGATACTCAAGCGCTGGAGACGCTGGTGCGCAGCGCCGGCGAACGTGGCGCCGATGCCTTGGCGATCAGCCCCATGCACGCCATGAGCAGCAGCGACAACACCCGCTACAGCCCCTACTCGCCTTCGAGCCGACTGTTTCTCAACAGCTTGTACGCCGCGCCTGCCGCAGTGCTCGGTGAGGATGCCGTGCGCACCGCCATCGAAACGTCCGGGTTGAGCGATACCCTGCAGGCCCTGGAAGCCCTGCCGCTGGTCGATTGGCCGGCGGCTGCCGGCGCCAAACAGCGCCTGCTGCGCGCCCTCTACGACAGCTTTTGCCAGACAGAACATCCCCTTAATGCGGATTTCAGCGCGTTCCGTCACACCGGTGGCGAAGCGCTGGAGAATCACTGCCGCTACGAAGCGCTGCAGGCCGACTTCAAGGCTCGTGGCGAAAGCCTGGACTGGCGCCAGTGGCCCCAGCAGTGGCACGACCCTCGCGGTACTGCCGTGGCCGAGTTCGCGGCAGCCAATGGCGATGAGATCGCCTTTCACGCGTTCTGTCAGTGGCTGATCGACCGCTGTCTGGCCAAAGTGCAACAAGCGGCGCGCAGCAGCGGCATGAAGATCGGTCTGATCGCCGACCTCGCCGTGGGTGCCGACGGTGCCGGCAGCCAGGCCTGGAGCCGTCAGGACGAGTTGCTCGCCGACCTGACCGTGGGCGCCCCACCCGACATTCTGAATCGCTCGGGGCAAAGCTGGGGCATCTCGGCATTCTCCCCCGAGGGTCTGCAACGCAATGGCTTTCGCGCATTCATCGAGATGCTGCGGGCCAACTTCGCCCACGCCGGTGGCTTGCGCATCGACCACATCATGGGCCTGCAACGCCTGTGGCTGATTCCAGCCGACGCCAAGCCCGGGGAAGGCGCCTACCTGCAATTTCCCATCGACGACATGTTGCGCCTGCTCGCGCTTGAATCCCATCGTCACCAGGCGGTAGTTCTGGGCGAAGACCTCGGCACGGTGCCCGATGGCCTGCGTGAGAAGCTCGCGGCCAGGCAGATGCTGGGGATGCGCGTCCTTTTGTTCGAACAGAACGACGGCGTATTCATCGAGAATCAGGCGTGGCCGGACAATGCCTTGGCCACTTCGACCACCCACGATCTGCCGACCCTCAATGGTTGGTGGCGCGGACGTGACATCGACTGGAATCGCGACCTCGAGCTGATCGACGAACCGACAGAGAAACACTGGCGCGAAACCCGCGAACACGAGCGTCGCGCATTGCGCCAGGTACTCGCGCACGAGCTGCAGCAGAGCCAGGTGAACTGCGTCGACGATATCGACGCGATCATCGATGCCAGCACCCGCTTCCTTGGCCAGACCCCTGCTCCGCTGGTATTGCTGCCGATCGACGATGCCTTGGGTATCGAAGAACAGGCAAACCTCCCGGGCACCATAGACAGCCATCCCAATTGGCGCCGCCGCTACAGCGCCCATGCCCAGAATCTTCTCGACGATGAAGACGCTGCCAGACGCCTAGAGCTGCTGGCCTGCGCCCGCCAACAAGCCAGTGAGCGTTACCGATGAAAAAAATGACGGCCAGCGTTCGGCTGCAGTTGCACAAGGATTTCACCCTGGATGATGCCGCTCGCCTGGTGCCGTATTTTTCCCGGCTCGGCATCAGCCATGTGTACGCGTCTCCCATTCTCAAAGCCCGCCCGGGCTCGATGCACGGCTACGACGTCGTCGACCCTACCCAGGTCAACCCCGAACTGGGTGGCCAGCCCGCGCTGGAGCGGCTGATCGCAGCGCTGCGCGAGCACGACATGGGTTTCATCCTGGACATCGTGTCCAACCACATGGCCGTGGGGGGTGCGCACAACCCGTGGTGGCTCGATCTGCTCGAGTGGGGGCGTCGCAGCCCGTATTCGGAGTTCTTCGACATTCAGTGGCACTCGCCCGACCCGTTGCTCGAAGGCCAGCTGCTGCTGCCGTTTCTGGGCAGTGACTATGGCGCCGCCCTGCAAGCTGGCGAGCTGGTGCTCAAGTTCGACGCCGAACAAGGCAGCTTTTTCGTTGAGCACTACGAGCATCGCTTCCCGATCTGCCCCATCGACTATCCGCACATTCTGGCTGCGTCCGGCAATGCGCCGATCAGCGAGCTGGGCGCGCGCTTCGCCAACCTGCATGGCAGCGACGATGCGTACGGCGAGGCGCGCGCATTGCAAGCCGACCTGGCGACCCGCGCCGCCAGTGGCGGTCTGGGCGATGCCATCCAGGCTTCCCTGGCCCAGTTCGACGCTACCAGCGAGGAAGGCTTCAAGCGACTGCACGAGCTGCTGGAGCGGCAGTCCTATCGATTGGCCAGCTGGCGCACCGCCGGTGACGACATCAACTGGCGGCGCTTCTTCGACGTCAACGAGCTGGGCGGCCTGCGTGTCGAGCGTCCGGCGGTGTTCGAAGCGACTCATGCGAAGATCTTCGAACTGATCGGCGCAGGTCTGGTGGATGGCTTGCGTATCGACCACATCGACGGACTGGCGGACCCACGGGGCTACTCGCGCAAACTGCGACGTCGGGTCAATGCCCTGTTGCAGCAGCGCCCCGAGTCCGCGCGCATCGACCATGTACCGATCTACGTCGAGAAGATTCTGGGCGCAGGCGAAACCCTGCACCGTGACTGGCAAGTCGATGGCACCACCGGCTACGAGTTCATGAACCAGGTATCGTTGCTGCAACACGATCCTGCTGGCGAGCAGCCACTGGGCGAGCTGTGGAGCCGCGTCAGCGGACGTCCCAGCGAGTTTATCGAAGAAGCCCACGTAGCCCGCAATCTGGTGCTCAACGGCTCGCTCGCGGGCGATTTCGAATCTGTGGCCCAGGCCTTGCTGCAGGTGGCACGCGGCGACCTGATGAGCCGCGACCTGACCCTGGGCGCGATCCGTCGGGCTCTGCAGGAACTGATCGTGCACTTCCCGGTGTACCGTACCTATATCAACCCGTGCGGACGTCCGGCTGAAGACGAAGCCTTCTTCCAGAAGGCCATGGACGGGGCACGCGGTACCTTGGGCGAAGCCGATTGGCCGGTCCTCGATTACCTGCAGCGCTGGCTGGGTGGCGAACGCTGGCGTGCCTTGCCTATCGGACGTCGACGCAAACTGATTCGCCATGCCTGCGTGCGCTTCCAGCAACTGACATCGCCAGCGGCCGCCAAGGCTGTCGAAGACACCGCCTTCTACCGCTCCGCCGTGCTGCTTTCGCGCAACGACGTCGGTTTCGAAACCGAACTGTTCGCCGGTACCCCGGAGGGGTTCGACCAGGCCTGCCAGCAGCGCCTCGAAAATTTCCCTGACAATCTGCTGGCCACCGCTACTCACGACCACAAGCGTGGCGAAGACACCCGTACGCGTCTGGCCGTGCTCAGCGAGCGCGCACCTTGGTACGTCGAGCAAGTGCAGCGATGGCTGGAGCTGGCTGCGCCCCTGCGCAGTGCCTTCGGCGACGGCCACGCACCAAGCGGTGGCGACGAACTGATGCTGTACCAGGCCCTGCTGGGCAGCTGGCCGCTGGAGTTGCGCAGCGACGACGTCGAAGGCCTGACCGCCTACGCCGAGCGCCTGTACCAATGGCAGCAAAAGGCGTTGCGCGAAGCCAAGCTGATCAGCAGCTGGAGTGCGCCGAACGAAGCCTACGAGAAGGCCTGCCGTGATTTCCTCGAGCAGTTGCTGTTGAGCGAGCAAGGTCGTCCGCTGCGCGATGCCATTGCCGCCGCCAGCCGCACCATTGCGCCCAGCGGTGCGTTGGACAGCCTGGTGCAGACCCTGCTGCGCATGACCGTGCCTGGCATCCCCGATCTGTACCAGGGCGCCGAGTACTGGGATTTCAGCCTGGTCGATCCGGACAACCGTCGTCCTGTGGACTATGCTGCGCGCGAGCGCTCGTTGGACGCACGCCCTGCGGTCAGCGAGTTGCTGCAGAACTGGCATGATGGTCGCATCAAGCAGGCCATGATCCAGCGCACGCTGCAAGCCCGTGCCGCGCACCCGGCGCTGTTCCGTGACGGCAGCTATCAGAAGCTCGACGTCCAGGGCGTGCATGCCGAGCGCATTCACGCATTCGCTCGCGTATTGGATGGCGCAACGGCGGTTGTCATCGTGCCACGCCTGGCCAGCGGCCTTTTGGGCGACACGCAGACGCCATTGATCGAGGCCAGCGCCTGGGGCGACACCCGTGTCGTTTTGCCATCGGTGCAATCCGGGGCTACATTGAAGGGACTTTTCTCCGACCACGCAGTCACAGCAGAGAAGGAATTGTTGGTGAGCACTGCGCTGAAAGAGTTTCCCGTCAATCTCTTCCTACAAAGTGAGCTGTAATAAGGAGCGTTGAAATGAGTGCCGACGATAAACGAGTCCGCGAATTCGCCTATCAGATCTGGGAATCCGAAGGTCAGCCCGAAGGACAGGACGAGCGCCATTGGGAGATGGCACGCAAGCTGGCCGAAGCCGAAGCTCTGGCGCCTTCCAAGCCGGCCAAAGGCAAGGCGCCCGCCAAGCCGAAGGCAGCCGCTCAGCCCAAGCCCAAGCCAGCTGGCGAAGGCCCCGCCGCCAAACCCAAGGCCCCAGGCAAGGCTGCCGACTCGGCCGCCGCAGCTGTAGAGCCGGCCGCCAAGGTTGATGGTGATGCCAAGCCACCGGCACCGAAAAAGCCGCGGGCGCCGAAGAAGCCTGCTGCAAAGTGACACCCGCCCGCGTACCCCTCCTACCTGGCACGCGGGCCCCTTTTGCGTCGGTCCAGCCTCAGGGCTGGATGACTGCAGTTACCGAACTTCACGTGTCCGTCACCCGGACGGCGCGTTCACTGACCCGTTGCCTGCCTCGACACCCCCGACTCTGAAGACACCGACGATGCTATGACATCTGCCTGCGCTGTATGCGTGCAAACCAAGAGCAAGGATCGACCATGAGTCCGCACAAGAAAGCTGCACCCGCGCCAGAACCGACCGAACCGTCGCGTATTCGCGAAGGCCTGCCCTTCCCGCTTGGCGCCACCTGGACCGGTCTGGGTGTGAACTTCGCGCTGTTTTCCGCCAATGCCACAAAGGTCGAACTCTGCATCTTCGATGCCAGTGGCGAAGAGGAAATCGAGCGCATCGAGTTGCCCGAGTACACCGACGAGATCTACCACGGCTACTTGCCCGACGCCCATCCAGGGCTGATCTACGGCTACCGTGTGCATGGCCCCTATGACCCCGAGAACGGTCACCGCTTCAACCCCAACAAGTTGCTGATCGACCCCTACGCCAAGCAGCTGGTGGGCGAGCTCAAGTGGTCCGAGGCCCTCTTCGGCTATACCATCGGCCATCCCGATGGTGACCTCAGTTTCGACGAACGCGACAGCGCCCCCTTCGTGCCAAAGAGCAAAGTCATCGACCCGGCCTACACCTGGGGCCGCGACCATCGCGTCAGTGTGCCGTGGGACAAGACCATCTTCTATGAAGCCCATGTGCGCGGCCTGACCATGCAGCACCCTGCCGTGCCGGAGTCCCTGCGCGGGACCTTCGCCGGCCTGGCCGTGCCGGAAGTCGTCGACCATCTGAAGAACCTCGGGGTGACGTCGATCGAGCTGCTGCCGATCCATGGCTTCGTCAACGACCAGCACCTGTTGCAGAAAGGCCTGAACAATTACTGGGGCTACAACAGCATCGCGTTTTTCGCGCCGCATTCGCGTTATATCGCCAGCGGCAAGATCGCCGAATTCAAGGAGATGATCGCGCACCTGCACGACGCCGGCCTGGAAGTCATTCTCGACGTGGTCTACAACCACACCGCCGAAGGTAACGAGCAGGGCCCGACGCTGTCGATGCGCGGCATCGACAACGCCTCCTACTATCGCCTGATGCCCGAGAACAAGCGCTATTACATCAACGACTCAGGCACCGGCAACACGCTGGACCTGAGCCACCCCTGCGTGTTGCAGATGGTCACCGACTCGCTGCGCTACTGGGCCTCGGAAATGCACGTCGACGGCTTCCGCTTCGACCTGGCAACCATCCTCGGCCGCTACCACGACGGCTTTTCGGAACGTCACAGTTTTCTCGTCGCCTGTCGCCAGGACCCGGTGCTGCGCTCGGTGAAACTGATCGCCGAGCCGTGGGACTGTGGCCCCGGTGGTTATCAGGTGGGCGGCTTCGCACCGGGCTGGGCCGAATGGAACGATCGCTTCCGCGACACCGTACGGGCGTTCTGGAAAGGTGACGACGGCCAGCTTGCCGACTTCGCCGCGCGCATGACCGGCTCGGGCGACATGTTCAACCAGCGCGGTCGCCGGCCCTATTCATCGGTGAACTTCATCACCGCGCATGATGGCTTCACCCTGCGCGACCTGGTGTCGTACAACGACAAGCACAACGAAGACAACGAAGAAGACAACCAGGACGGCACCAGCAACAACGTCTCCTGGAACCATGGTGTCGAAGGCCCCAGTGACGATCCGGAAATCATCGAACTGCGCCTGCGCCAGATGCGCAACTTCTTCACCACGTTGCTGTTCTCCCAAGGTACACCGATGATCGTCGCCGGCGACGAGTTCTCTCGCACCCAGGGTGGCAACAACAATGCCTACTGCCAGGACAGCGAGATCGGCTGGGTCAACTGGGAGCTCGACGAAGACGGCAAGGGCCTGCTGCGTTTCGTCAAACGCCTGATCAAGCTGCGCAACAGCTACCCGATCCTGCGCCGTAATCGCTTTCTGGTGGGCGAGTACAATGAAGCCATCGGCGTCAAGGACGTGACCTGGCTTGACCCGTTGGGCAACGAGATGACCGCCGAGCAATGGGAAGACGCCCATGGCCGCTGCCTGGGAATGATGCTCGACGGCCGCGCGCAACCCAGTGGTATTCGCAAACCGGGCGCCGACGCTACCCTGCTGCTGATCGTCAATGCCCACCATGACGTCGTCAACTTCACCCTTCCCGAAGTACCGGAAGGTGAATACTGGAACTGCCGAATCGACACCAACCGTCCGGATCTGGGTGAGCACGAGCGTCTGGAATTCGGCAGCGAATTCCAGGTGACCGCTCGCTCGATGCTGATGTTCGAACTGCACCGGGATGTCGAAGAATGAAACCGACCCTGACCGAGGCTTTGACCTGGCCGGCGCAGGGCTACGCCGACACCGCGGCACTGGGCAAGGAACTGCGGCGGCTGTGTGCCTCGGGCCTGGACAGCCTGCCGTTGCCTGCCGGTGGCGACACCTTGCAGCGCTGGCAGTGCCTGGCCGCGGTGGCCGGGCATGACCTGGGCCTGTGTAAATTGTACGAAGGCCACACTGACGCCTTGGCCATCATGCAGGAACTGGGCGCCGATCCCGCGCCCGAGGGCTCGATCTGGGGCACTTGGGCCTCGGAGCCGCCGCAGGCACGGGTGATGGTTCGCCAGGAAGGTGACCGCGTGCTGCTCAGCGGCCGCAAGGCCTGGTGCTCGGGCGCCAGCGTGGTCACCCATGGCCTGCTCACGGCCTGGGATGACGATGGCCAGCAACAACTGGTCGCCGTGCCGATGGACCAAGCCAATCTGTGCGTCACCGATGACGGCTGGAACGCCGTGGGCATGGCCAACACCGGCAGCGTCGAGATCCTGCTGGAGAACGCCGAGGGCTGGTACGTCGGAACTGCGGGAAGCTACCTCAATCGGCCCGGTTTCTGGCTAGGCGGCATCGGCATCGCCGCGTGCTGGTTCGGTGCTGCCCGTGAGCTTGGACGCTATCTGGCGCAGCACTGCCATGCTCGGCCCGAACCTCATGCACTGGCGCACCTGGGCGCAGTGGACCGGGCACTCGGTGCCTGCATCGCTGTGCTGCGCCAGGCCGCCAGTGCCGCCGACCTGCAGCCCGATGGCCATTTCGAGCATTCGGCGCGACTTTGCCGCGCGGTGGCTGAACACACCGCCGACACCGTCATCAGCCATGTCGGCCGCGCCTTGGGCGCCGGCCCGTACTGCAAGGATCCACATTTTGCCCGGCTGATCGCCGATCTGCCGGTGTACCTGCGACAGAGCCATGCCGAGCGCGATCTCGCCGCGCTGGGGCAATTGCTCGGCGCCCCCACGACGCGGACCTGGAGTTTATGAAAGACAACCCTATCGTAGGCCAGGGTACGCCCCTGCAGGCCTGGCGCGGCTCGCGGCACCTGGCCGAACTGCCGTTGATCGACGCGCAGACATTGGTGCCGGCCGGCTCGCGGGCGGTGATCATTGCTCCACATCCAGATGACGAGGTGCTTGGTTGCGGTGGGCTGCTGCAATTGCTGGCGGGCCTGGACCGGCAGATCCTGATCATCTCCGTCACTGACGGCAGCGCGAGCCATCCAGGCTCGCAGACCTGGCCGGCCGAACGCCTCAGTGCCGTGCGCCCGCAAGAGAGCGCCGAGGCGCTGCACCGACTGGGCCTGCCGCTGCACAGCCTGCAGTGGATTCGAGGGGGCTTTGCCGACAGCGGTGTGGCTCGCGAAGAACAGCGGCTGACCCAGTTCATCCAGCGCTACCTGAAACCCACCGATGTGGTGTTCAGCACTTGGTGCAACGATGGCCACACCGACCATGAGGCGGTAGGCCGAGCGGGAGCAACGGCCGCCGCGGCTGCTGGCGCGAGCCATCATGAATTGCCGATCTGGACCTGGCACTGGGCACAACCCGAAGATGATCGGATACCCTGGGGGCGCGCGCGCAAACTGCCGCTGGACAAGGTCACAGTGGCACGCAAGAGCCATGCGGTGCATGCCTTCGCCAGCCAGCTGGAAGGCGATCCGCAGATAGGCCTGGCGCCTGTGCTTCCACCCTATGTGCTGGAGCGGCTGCTGCAGCCGTTCGAGGTGGTTTTTCTATGAGCGGACAAAGCGTCGACAACCAGTATTTCGACAAACTCTACGAGGGCAACGACGACCCCTGGGCCATGCGGCATCGCTGGTACGAACGGCGCAAGCGAGCATTGCTGCTCGCCTGCCTGCCGCAGGAGCGCTATGGCGCGATTTTCGAGCCCGGCTGTGCCAACGGCGAGACCAGCCTGGCACTGGCCGCACGCTGCGACTCCTTGCTCAGCTGCGACATGAACACCCGTGCGGTAGGCCTGACCCAAGCGCGCCTGCACGACATTGCCCATGCCCAGGCACGACAGGCTGCCCTGCCCGCCGATTGGCCAGGCGAACGCTTCGACCTCATCGTGCTCAATGAACTGGGTTACTACCTGAGTCGCGCCGACCTGAGCCAGGTCATCGAGAAAGCTCGTCATTGCCTGAATCCGGGTGGCCAGGTGGTTGCCTGTCATTGGCTGGCGAGCATCGAAGGGGCGCCGCAGACAGCCATTCAGGTACACGAACAGTTGCACGCGGAATTGGGCATGCACCGGTTGGTGGAACACAGGGAAGGTGATTTTCTGCTGGAGCTGTGGGGCTGCGAGCCGACGACCGTGGCTCAGCACGAAGGGTTGCGCTGACCCTTGTAACACCCAGACTCGATACTCGGTCGAAAAAAAGGGGCTCCTTGAAGGAGCCCCTTTTTATTGCCTTCAGCCGTGGATATCGGCCCGCGTAGGACGCAGGATCAACACACCCAGCGGTGGCAGGTTGAGGCTGATGGCGTGAGGTTGGCCGTGGCTGCCCTCCTCCTCGGCGAACACCTTGCCGCCGTTGCCGTAGTTGGAGCCGGCATACTGCTCGGCGTCGCTGTTGAGCAGCTCTTCCCACTCGCCGCCGAATGGCACACCGACACGGTAGGCCTCGCGCGGAACCGGGGTGAAGTTGGCAACCACCAGCACCGGCTCGCGGTCGGCACTCCAGCGCAGCCAGGCGAAGACACTGTTGGTGGCGTCGTCGCCGATCAACCACTGGAAGCCTTCAGGCTGGCAGTCCTGCTGGTGCAGCGCCGGTACGTCACGGTACAGCCGGTTGAGGTCGGCAACCAGCTGCTGAACACCCTTGTGTTCAGAGTACTCGGTGAGGTACCAATCCAGCTGATGATCGTGGTTCCACTCCCGCCACTGGCCGAACTCGCAACCCATGAACAACAGCTTCTTGCCCGGATGAGTCCACATGAAGCTCAGGTAGGCTCGCAGGTTGGCAAACTTCTGCCAGCGGTCACCGGGCATCTTGTCGATCAGCGAGTGCTTGCCATGCACGACCTCATCATGGGAAATCGGCAGCACGAAATGTTCTGAATAGGCATATACCAGACCAAAACTGAGCTGCCCGTGATGATGCGGTCTGTGGATCGGATCGTTCTGCACGTAGTTGAGCGTGTCGTGCATCCAGCCCATGTTCCACTTGTAGTCGAAGCCCAGGCCGCCTTCCTGTGTGGGCTGAGTCACGCCCGGCCATGCCGTGGACTCTTCGGCTATCACCATGGCCCCCGGTGCTTCCTGTTTCACCACGTCATTGAGGTGACGCAGGAACGCGATGGTTTCCAGGTTTTCCCGGCCGCCGTACTCGTTGGGCACCCATTCCCCCGCTTTGCGTGAATAGTCCCGGTACAGCATCGACGCCACGGCATCGACGCGCAGGCCGTCGATGTGGAAGTGCTTGAGCCAGTGCACGGCCGAAGCGATCATGAAACCGTGGACCTCGGTGCGGCCGAGGTTGTAGATCAACGTGTTCCAGTCTTGATGGAAGCCTTCCAGCGGGTTGTCGTATTCATACAGCGCGGTACCGTCGAAGCGCGCCAGGCCATGCTCGTCGGTGGGGAAATGCGCCGGGACCCAGTCCAGGATCACACCGATCTCGGCTTTGTGGCAGGCATTGACGAACGCCGCGAAGTCTTCGGGCGTGCCGTAGCGTGCCGACGGCGCGAACTGCGACAACGGCTGGTAGCCCCATGAACCACCGAATGGGTGTTCCATGATCGGCAGCAGCTCGATGTGGGTGAAGCCCATTTTCTGCACGTAAGGAATCAGCCGTTCAGCCAGTTCATGCCAGTTGTAGGGGCGAACCACTTCACCGGCTTCGTCGAGCTCGCACATCCATGAACCGGCATGCAATTCGTAGATCGACTGCGGCGCACCCACGGCGTGGCGCTCGGCGCGGATGTCCAGCCAGGCGTTGTCGTCCCAGGCGAACTGCATCGGCTTGGCCACGCGCGAGGCAGTGGACGGTGGCAATTCGGTGCACAGGGCAATCGGGTCGGCCTTGAGCGGCAAAATGCCGTGCTGGCCAAGAATTTCGTATTTATACGGTTCGCCAGGCTGCAGGCCGGGGATGAACAACTCCCAGACGCCAGCCGGGAAGCGTTGGCGCATCGGATGGCGACGGCCATCCCAGACGTTGAAGTCACCGACCACCGAAACGCGCTTGGCGTTTGGCGCCCAGACCGCGAAGCGCACACCCTGCACGCCTTCGATTTCGATGAACTGGGCGCCGAAGACGCTGCCCAGGTTGCGATGCTTGCCTTCTGCAAACAGGTAGATGTCCATGTCGCCGAGCAGATTGCCATAGCTGTACGGATCTTCACTGACCTGCACGCCTCCGGCCCACTGCACGCGCAGCAGGTAGGGCTGAGTTTGCTCGATATGGCCGGTGAACAGCCCGGGCACATCGCCCTGGTCGAGGGTCGTCAGTGGATGCCCGCCATCCTTGGCCAATACCTGCACGCTCAGGGCGGTCGGCAGGTAGGCACGGATGTAGCTGCCTGCCCCGCCGTCACTATGGGCACCCAGAACCGAGAACGGATCGGAATGGTCGGCACGGATCAGCGCCTCGATATCGGCTTTTGCCGGCAACGCGCCGGAATCGCGCTTGCCATGTTCGCTGTGCGCACTCATTGCTTATTCTCCCTCGTACTCAAGAGCCCGAACAGTCCGTGCAAAGGCACGGCCAACCAGCTCGGGCGATTCTCCGCTTCATAAGCGATCTCGTAGGCAGCCTTTTCCAGGCTGAACAAATCCAGTGCAGCGCGGGCGCCGTCCGGGTCCTGCCATTGATGTGGCACGGCCGCGGTCGCCAGATCGTAGGCGCCGATGAATGCATGGCGGGCTTCTGCCAGATAGCGCTTGGCCACGCGCTGGCGGGCGGATGCCGCTTCCTCGGAGGCATCGGTGCTTTGTACATTGCGGATCGCCATCGCCGCAGCGTAGTCGAACGAACGCAATACACCGCCCACATCCTTGTAAGGACTGTATTTGGCGCGGCGCTCTTCGAGTGGCCGCGCAGGCTCGCCCTCGAAGTCGATCAAATAGGCGTCGCCCTGCACCACCAGCATCTGGCCCAGGTGCAGGTCACCATGGACCCGCATGATCAAGCCGCCCGTGGCCTGCTCGCTGAGGCGCTCGACCTGTGCCAGCAGCTCCTCGCGCCGGCCCAGCAGCTCGGTCACCAAGGCCTGATCCTGTTCGGCAAACTCGGAATGGCGCTGTTCGAGCAAGCCCAGCGCCCGCTCGACCTGGCCAGCGATACTTCTGGCCCAGCCCTGAGCATCCTTCTGCGTGCTGACGCGTGCCAGGAAGTCGGCCTGGGCACCGGACGCCGCCAGGGCCACGTGCATCTCGCCCAGACGCTGGCCGAGCATGCCGGCAAAGTCTGCCAGCTCACCCAGTGCGTCGTAGCGCTGGCCCTGCTCGGAATGGGCAAAGGCCATCTCGTCGCGAATGGCGCGCTCGAGGTTGTTCTGGGTCCATTCCCAGGCGTCGCCCTGATTGTTCAGGTAGCCTTGGGCGATCATCAACAAGTGCGGCATGCCGCTGGCATCCACGCGACTGACGGAACCCATCAATGGCGAGATGTTGGCGTAGCCCGCAGCGGTCAGGTAGGCACCCATCTCCAGCTCTGGATGGATGCCGCCGCTGACACGGCGAATCATCTTCAGCACCAGGCTGCCGCCGACTACGACCGAGCTGTTGGACTGCTCGGCCGACAGGTAGCGGATCACCGACGTGTTGTCCAGATTCAGCGCCGTAAGGTGCTCGGTGGCCAGGAAGCGGATCTCGCCTTCGCTGGTCGCCAGCGTCTTCTCGACCTGAAGGCCATCGATCACCGAATGGATGAAGTTTTCCAGCACGAACGCATCGGTGATCAAGCCCACTTCACGGCCGCGACGAACCCGCGACAGGGCCAGTTGCAAGGGCAGTGGCGAACCGCTGTGTTCCTCGGGAATGAAGCCGAACGGGAACTGATAGCGGCTGGTCTGCCCACCGGCTGTGACTTCCAGCTCGCTGAGCAGCACCGGGCTTTGCGGCGTGCCGAAGCGCACGCCGTAAGCGATGCGCAGGTTGTCGATGGCAACATCCTTGCCGCCGAACCAGCGCCGCTTGGGCAGGTACTGCAGCAGAGAAGTGTTTTCCAGAGTGCTGCGCGACGGCTCGTCGAGCAACTCCTCCATCCGTTGTTTCAAAACCAGGGTCTGGAAGTCAGGCATGCTTTGGGCCGGTTCGACGTGCCAACTCGGCATCTGGGTTTCGCTGGCCAGCAGGAACCAATAGAAGCCGTAGGGTGGCAAGGTCAGCAGAAAATTCAGCTGACCGATGGGTGGGAAGGCGCTGCCGCCGAGCATCTCTACCGGCACCATGCCGGCATACGGGGACAGATCCAATTCAGCCGCTTGGGCGGCACGCGAGACGTTGGCTACGCACAACACGATCTCGGTCTTGCCATCGCTGCCGGTATATTCACGCACGTACGCCAGAATGCGGCGGTTGGTGGGCGTGAGCATGGTCAGGGTGCCACGGCCGAAGGCTTTCTGCTGGCGGCGCACGGCGAGCATGCGCCGGGTCCAGTTGAGCAGCGAGTGCGGGTCGTTGGCCTGGGTTTCGACATTGACCGATTGGTAGCCGTAGAGCGGATCCATGATCGGCGGCAGCACCAGGCTGGCCGGGTCGGCGCGGGAGAAGCCGCCGTTGCGGTCGATCGACCACTGCATGGGCGTGCGCACCCCGTCGCGGTCACCCAGGTAGATATTGTCGCCCATGCCGATCTCATCACCGTAATACAGGGTCGGTGTGCCGGGCATGGACAGCAGCAGACTGTTGAGCAGTTCGACCCGGCGGCGGTCACGTTCGAGCAGCGGCGCCAGCCGGCGACGAATGCCGAGGTTGATCCGCGCGCGGCTGTCGGCCGCGTAGTAGTTCCACAGGTAGTCGCGTTCACGATCGGTGACCATTTCCAGGGTCAGTTCATCGTGGTTGCGCAGAAAGATTGCCCACTGGCAGTTGGCTGGGATGGCTGGCGTCTGGCGCAGAATGTCGGTGACCGGGAAGCGGTCTTCCTGCGCCAGTGCCATGTACATGCGTGGCATCAACGGGAAATGGAACGCCATGTGGCATTCGTCGCCGTTGTCGCCGTGGGCATCGCCGAAGTAAAGCTGGGTGTCCTCGGGCCACTGGTTGGCCTCAGCCAGCAGCATGCGGTCCGGGTAGTTGGCGTCAATCTCAGCACGGATCTGCTTGAGCACCTGGTGGGTTTCGGGCAGGTTCTCGTTGTTGGTACCGTCGCGCTCGATCAGATACGGGATGGCATCCAGGCGCAGGCCGTCGATGCCCATGTCCAGCCAATAGCGCATGACATCGATGACCGCTTTCATCACCTGCGGGTTGTCGAAATTCAAATCCGGTTGGTGCGAATAGAAACGGTGCCAGAAGTATTGGCCTGCGACCGGGTCCCAGGTCCAGTTGGACTTCTCGGTGTCCAGAAAGATGATGCGTGTCCCGTCGTATTTCTCGTCGCTGTCGGACCACACATAGAAGTCACGGGCCTTGGAGCCCTTCTTGGCCTTGCGCGCGCGCTGAAACCAGGGGTGCTGATCGGAGGTGTGGTTGATGACCAGCTCGGTGATCACCCGCAGACCGCGCTTGTGCGCCTCGCTGATGAAGCGGCGAACATCGGCCAATGTACCGTAGTCCGAATGCACCGCCTTGTACTCGGCGATGTCGTAGCCGTCGTCGCGGCGGGGGGACGGGTAGAACGGCAGCAGCCAGATGGTGTTGACGCCCAGATCGGCGATGTAATCGAGTTTGGCGATCAACCCCGGAAAGTCACCGATGCCGTCGTTGTCGGAGTCGAAGAACGACTTGACGTGGACCTGATAGATAACCGCGTCCTTGTACCAGAGCGGATCATCGATGAACGCTTGCGACCGAGGCTTTTTCGCCATTGTGGATTCCCTGTAGTGAGCAGCCTCTGGAGCGGCCGGACAACCTTGAGTGCAGCGTGAGACACGGTGTGGAGCGTATGGCCAGGCGCTTGCCTACGGCTGTACGCGGGTGATCCTCCAGATGCCGAACGGTTGGTAGGCCGGGTCGATCCGCATGAACTGATTCTTGCCGTGCCACGTCCAGCGATGCCCGGTCATCAGGTCTTCGCCATTGGTGGCCGCATCGTCGTCCAATCCCAACTCCCAAAGCGGCAGCTCGAAGTGGGCTTCCTGGACGGTGTGCGGATCGAGGCTCACTGCGACCAGCACATAGTTGCTGCGGTCAGCGGTACGCTTGCCGAAATACAGGACGTTGTCGTTGTAGCACTGAAAGAACTCGACGCCCAGATGTGTTTGCAGCGCCGGGTTCTGACGGCGAATCCGGTTGAGCTGGGCGATCTCGGCAATGATGTTGCCGGGGGCGGTGAAGTCGCGCGGACGGATCTCGTATTTCTCCGAGTCCAGGTACTCTTCCTTGCCGGGGATGGGCGCCGATTCACACAGTTCGAAGCCCGAATACATCCCCCACAGACCCGAGCCCATGGTGGCCAGCGCGGCGCGGATGAGGAAACCGGCACGGCCGCTGTCGTGCAGAAAGAATGGGTTGATGTCCGGCGTGTTGACGAAGAAGTTCGGCCGGTAGCAGTGCGCCCATGGTGCCTGGTTGAGCTGGGTGAAATAGGTGGTCAGCTCGGGCTTGGTGTTGCGCCAGGTGAAGTAGGTGTAGCTCTGCGAATAGCCGACCTTGCCCAGGCGCGCCATCATGGCTGGCTTGGTGAACGCTTCGGCAAGGAACATCACGCTGGGGTCCTTGCTGCGGATATCGGCAATCAGCCATTGCCAGAATGGCAGCGGCTTGGTGTGCGGGTTGTCGACGCGGAAGATCTTCACGCCTTCTTCGACCCAGCCCCACACGACGTCACGCAGCTCGGTCCAAAGGCCCGGCACTGCGTCGGCAGCGTAGAAATCGACGTTGACGATATCCTGGTATTTCTTCGGCGGGTTTTCCGCATAGCGGATGGTGCCGTCCGGGCGCCAGCTGAACCAGCCTGGATGCTCTTTGAGCCACAGGTGATCCTGGGAACACTGGATGGCGAAGTCCAGAGCGATCTCCAGGCCGTGCTCGGCCGCGGCGGCGACCAGTCTGCGGAAGTCTTCGCGTGTGCCCAACTGCGGATGAATGGCATCGTGCCCGCCCTCCGCGCTGCCGATGGCATAGGGGCTGCCAGGATCATCCGGGCCGGCGGTGAGGGAGTTGTTCGGACCCTTGCGGTGAGCGCGTCCGATCGGATGGATCGGCGGGAAGTACAGCACGTCGAAGTTCATGTCGCGAATCATCGGCAGACGGCTGTGCACGTCATTGAAGGTGCCATGACGCGCCTTGTCATCGGTGATCGAGCGCGGGAACAACTCGTACCAGCTGGCGAATTGCGCCAGTTCACGTTCCACATCCAGCGCATATTCGCTACTGGAACAGAGGAACGCACGCGGATCCGCCAGGGACATCAGCGCCTGGGTGTCACGTTGCAGCAGCAGCGCTACCTTGGCGTCCTGATCGAGCCCCTGCAATTCATCGTGCAGCTGGCGCAACTGACGCGCCAGGGTGTCCTGGCTGCGGGCAGCGGCCTGCTCGAGGTGCACGCGCCCTTCTTCCAACTCGAGGTCGATGGTAACGCCGGCGGCATATTTCTTTTCCAGCTCGTAACGGTAGCTGGCGAACTGGTCGATCCAGGCGTCGATGCAATAGGCATGGGTGCCGACGCTGTCGACTACCAGCTCGGCTTCCCAGCTGTCGTTGCCCAGTTCACGCATGGCGGTGCTGTGCCAGGTGTCGCTGCCCGCCTCGTGCCAGCGCAGAACCACGGCCAGCTTGTCGTGGCCGTCGGCGTAGACCTTGGTGCTCACGGTGACCGTCTGGCCTACGATGGCCTTGACGGCGAACTGCCCACCGTCAATGACTGGCTGTGTGTCTTCGATCACGATCCGAGGCAACAGCAGCGCCTGGGACAGGCTCAGCACATGGTCTGGGGTCTGTTCGTCGGTCGCGTTCTGGTCCGCTTGGAAAGTCTGATCAGCCGTCATCGAGCCTCGCTCCTGTGCGTCACCTGGACGCTGTTGTGCTTGTGCAAGCGGTGAAGTGAACCGGGTTTGTCTTTCGCTTAGGTTCGGAGCCGGGGTGGCAGGGAAAGTTCATATGCTTTTACACCCTGCAACGCGCTTCGAGGGACCGAAATGATGGTAGCCGGTGTCAACCACAGGCATATGTCCATCACCCACCAGAGGCCGTCCCATGAACCTTCCCCTTCCGCCTGGAACACCGGATCCGAACATCGACCAACCGAACCTGCCGCCGCCGGTGCCGCAGGACGATCCGGACGGTGTGCCCGTGCAACCGACCGTGCCGCCGACCCCGGTCGGCGACCCTCCCATCGACCCCGCCCCGATCCAGGCCTGAAACCGACGCAGGTCACCGGCGGGCCATGTGCGCATGGCCTGCCGGCTGGGCGTGGGGCTGTGGCATAGTGCGGCCCTCGCCCATGGACCCAGGCCGGTCATGAAACGCTACGAGCAGTTTGCCCACCACATCGCCGAGCTCATTCGCACCGGCGTACTGAAGCCGGACGAGCGCGTGCCTTCCGTGCGGCATGCCAGCCAGACTCAGGGCGTCAGCCCTTCCACGGTGTTCCAGGCCTATTACCTGCTCGAACGCCGCGGGATGATCCGCGCCCGGCCGCGCTCCGGGTATTTCGTCAATGCCCTGGCCGAACGGTCACTCGAGGAACCCACGGCGACACCGCAGTTGCTGGCCGAATCGACCGATGTCGACGTCAGTGAGCTGGTGTTTTCCATCCTCGATTCGATCAAGGACCCCAACACCGTGCCATTGGGCTCCGCCTTTCCCAGCCCGGACCTGTTCCCCCTGCCGCGCCTGGCGCGCTCGCTGGCCAGTACCAGCCGGGCCATGCACCCGCGCGAAACGGTCACCGATCTGTCGCCGGGCAGCCCCGAGCTGCGCCGGCAGATCGCCTTGCGTTACAACATCGCCGGAATCAACCTGCCGGTCGACGAATTGCTGATCACCAACGGTGCATTGGAAGCGTTGAACCTGTGCCTGCAGGCGGTGACCGAGCCGGGCGACATGGTGGCCATCGAGGCACCGGCGTTCTACGCCTGCTTGCAGGTGCTGGAACGGCTCAAGCTCAAGGCAGTGGAGATTCCCACCCATCCGCGCGACGGGTTGGACGTGGATGCCTTGGCCAACGCTCTGCAGCGCCTGCCGATCAAGGCTTGCTGGTGCATGCCGACGTTCCAGAATCCGATCGGTGCGAGCATGCCGGAGGCGCGCAAGCGCCAACTGGTGGCGCTGCTGCATGAACACCAGGTACCGCTGATCGAAGACGACGTGTACGCCGAGTTGTACTTCGGGCAGCATGCGCCGCGCCCGGCCAAGGCCTATGACAGCGAAGGCTGGGTGCTGCACTGCGGATCGTTCGCCAAGAGCCTGGCACCCGGATACAGAATCGGCTGGGTCGCTGCCGGACGCTTCGCGCAGAAGGTCGAGCGCCTGAAGATCATGACCTCGATCTGCGCTTCGGTGCCGGGCCAGGCGGCGATTGCCGACTACCTTCAGCACGGCGGCTATGATCGACACCTGCATCGGTTGCGCGACGCCCTGCAGGGTCAGCAGCATGCAATGATGGCGGCCATCGCACGCTATTTTCCCGAGGACACCCGAGTGAGTCGTCCCGAAGGTGGGTATTTCCTGTGGCTCGAGTTGCCGGCGAAGGTGGATTCGCTGCAGTTGTTTCGTCTGGCGCTGGCGCAGGGCATCAGCATCGCGCCGGGGCCGATCTTTTCCGCCAGCGGCCGGTTCGGCAACTGCATTCGTTTGAATTACGGCACACCGATGGGCAAGGTACAGTTGGCGGCGATGCAGACGCTGGGCAATCTGGTCCGCGAGTTGGCCTGAGCCGGGGGCGCAATCAGCGGCAGCGAATGACACACCGTGCATTGACAGACGCACCGTGGCGCTCTCTTCGCGGCCGTTGACCGCTCCTACGGGGGATTTGGGATCTTGGCTCGACGAGGGATGCGGGGGAACCAGGATCCTGTAGCAGCGGCGCAAGCCGCGTCCGGGAGCGCCGCAAATCGGGCTGAATCAAAACCAAATGTGTGCGATCAGCGGCTACAATAGCAAGCAAGCTAGGCACCGATCGCGGCCGCGAGCGACCTGCTTCGTGCGCCTGCGCAACGCTCTATTCCGGCACTGTCGGTTGAAACCCGACCCCACTTGGGGCAGTCTTGCACGCAGCCCGGGCGACGGACCTCCTCAACCCCGGCATGCGGCTGTATTGACACCTCTTCGGCACCACTGCTAAACATTAACTACCCAGTTAGTTTTGCCCCACTCCAGCGCACGCAATCTTGCCTGCCCAAGGGTGGAAACGAAGCCAACGGTTCCAATGCTTCATAATAAAAACAAAGGAGACACAGCATGGCGCATGCTCAGTCAGAATCGCACGGCTCGCAGCAAACCAAGAAGGCCACCGCCAGCGGTTGGGTCGGTTCCGCTCTGGAATACTACGACTTCTTCATCTATGCCCAGGCCGCGGCGTTGATCTTTCCGCAGATATTCTTCCCCAATACCGACCCCAAGGTCGCCATCGTCGCCTCCCTGGCCACCTACGGCGTAGGCTACGTTGCACGCCCCATCGGCGCGTTCTTCCTCGGCCACTGGGGCGATACCCGCGGCCGCAAGAACGTACTGCTGTTGTGCATGTTCCTGATGGGCTTCGCCACCATGGCCGTCGGCCTGCTGCCGACCTATAGCCAGGTCGGCCTGTGGGCACCAGCCATGCTGGTGGTACTGCGCTTGATCCAGGGCTTCGCGGTCGCAGGGGAGATATCCGGAGCCAGTTCCATGGTCCTGGAACACGCGCCGTTCGGACGGCGAGGTTTCTACGCCAGTTTCACCTTGCAGGGCGTGCAGGCCGGGCAAATCTTCGCCGCAGCGATTTTCCTGCCGTTGGCCTATTTCATGCCCGACGAAGCGTTCAACTCGTGGGGCTGGCGTATTCCGTTCCTGCTCAGTGCCGTGGTGCTGATCGCCGGCTACATCATTCGCCGCGAGGTCAATGAAACCCCGGCCTTCGAAACTCAGGAAGCGCGCGCCACCATCACCAAGTCGCCGGTCCTGGAGGCTTTCAAGCACAGCTGGCGGAACATGGGTCTGGTCATGTGCATGGCGCTGATGAACGTGATCCCCGTGGTCGCGACCATCTTCGGCGCCGCGTACGCGGTGCAACCGGCCTACGGCATCGGTTTCGCAAAGAGCGTGTACCTGTGGATCCCGGTAATCGGCAACATCGTGGCGGTATGCGTGATCCCGTTCGTGGGCAATCTGTCGGACCGGATCGGCCGCCGTCCGATGATCATCGGTGGCGCACTAAGCTCCGGCATCCTGTCGTTCTTCTACCTGTATGCGATCAGCGTGCATAACGTACCGCTGGCCATCGGCATGTCGATCCTGATGTGGGGCGTGTTCTACCAGGGCTACAACGCGGTATTTCCGAGTTTCTACCCTGAACTGTTCGAAACCCGCTACCGCGTCTCGGCCATGGCCATTTCGCAGAACGTCGGCACGCTGATCACCGCTATGCTTCCGGTGCTGTTCGCCGCGATGGCCCCACCGGGCTCCGCCAACATCCCCATGGTAGTGGGTTCACTGGCCTTGGGTGTGTGCTGCATCGCAGCGTTGGCAGCGTTCTGTGCCAAGGAGACCTATCGCATCCCGTTGAACGAGTTGGGCAAGCCAGGCGCCGCTGCAGTGGACCCGCAGGCGTATGAGCGCAGTCGCCAGGAGGCTTTCAGTTCGGTGCGCTGAGCTACCCCCGCATGACCCGAAGGCCCCTGCACATGCAGAGGCCTTTTTCGTTTCAACCGCCTGGATTGGTGTATTGCGCGTACACCGCGAACACACCCAGCAATACCCACAACACGCTGAACAGAAACGGCGATCTCATCGAGAACAGCAGCGCCCCACGCCAGCGCTTCTCGTTCGACTCGCGCTCGCTGAACAACGGCGACTCGTCATAGGCGGCGCCCATTGCCGGTTCGCTGTCCAACAGTTGGCTCTGCTTGAAATGCCAATGGTCGATGATGTCGTAGGCCGAACGGATACCCGGCCAGGCATGCAGCGAACTGACCAGGCCGAACAGCGCCAGCAGCGGCGGCACGACCAAGGTAAACAGCTTGCCCCACTCCGGATTAAGGTTGGCCATGGACGAGGCGTAGGCAATGACCAGGAACGACTGTGCGGACAGATAGGCGTCGGTGCGGTTGGAAAGAATGGATGTTTCGTACTGGATCTCCTTGCGGTAGAAATCCAGGCGGTCCTTGGGGCTGCCGAACATCAGCACATCGGCTGCCGCGTCGGCTCTGGCAGGCGTCTGAGTGTCATCGACGATGATCTGCGACATGGCTGCATTCCTTTTGCGGTAAGGCTCATCGGAAAGCCTGCGGCATGATTGGTTCAGCGCAGTCGATAGGCGGATGCTGTGGACGGCGAGGCAGGCGGAATGTGAAATATCCTCTTACACCTTTTTGCAACTTGTCAGGTCATATGACATCCTAACTCATGATTGAATGACCCCCTGATCCATCCACAAAAACAACAAAGGGAATTCACCCAATGACGAGTACCCACTCGCTCGAAAAAAAGGCGGCTGCCCCCACGACCCGCATGGGCCGCCTCGCCAAGATCATCGGACCGGGCATCATTGCCGTGCTGTCATGGCTGGGCGCCGGTGACCTGATCACCTCCTCCGTGGCAGGCGCCAACTACGGCTATGCCATGATGTGGGTGCTGGCGGTGTCGCTGCTGCTCAGATTCCTCATCGTCAACATCATTGCCCGCTTCCAGCTGTGCAACAACCAAGGCATGACCATCCTGCAGGGTTATGCACAACTGCACCCGTTCTTTGCCTGGTTCATGCTGGGCTACGCATTGATCATGGGCCACTTGACCAACGCCTACATGATCAAGGGCGCCGGCGAAGCATTGGCCACCCTGCTCCACATCAATCAGCCACTGCTGGCGTCCTTTGCCGTGGTACTGGGTGTGTGGCTGCTGGTGGGGCGCAACATCTATTCGCTGATCGAAGGCGTCATGAAAGGTCTGCTGGCCCTGATGACCCTGGCGTTCATGGCGCTGGCGATCATGTCCAAACCGGACGTGGGCGGCATCCTGGCCGGGACTATCGGCTTCAGCATTCCACCGGATGAAGGCGTGCATGGCGCGCTGCTGGTCGCGGTATCGGTCATCGGTGCGGTTGCCGGTTCCATCGCCAACTTCGTACACCCCTACGTGATGCGGCAGAAAGGCTGGGTCGGCCCGGAACACAAACGCATCCAGCGTAACGACCTGCTGTTCGCGGTGTTCGTCGGCATCATCATCAACCTGGCCATCTGGGTAGTGGGTGCGGAAATCCTGCGTCCCAACGGCATCGAAGTGAAAACCCTGGACGACCTGGGTTCGGCACTGCAGATGTTCTTCGGCACCGGCGGCTGGTTGATCTTCTTCGTCGGTGTGTTCGCCACCCTGTTCGCCAGCATCGCCGGCAAGACCACAGCCTTCCCGATGCTGATCACCGATGCCTTCCAGCACATCCGTCCCGAGCGTCGCGAGAAGTACGGCAAGGAATTCCACCATGACCCGATGCACAAATGGTTCATGCTGTTCATTCTGGTCACGCCGCTGGTGTGGTCGCTGCCAGGCATGCCCGACTTCGTGACCCTGACCATTGGCGTGAACGCGCTGAACATCATTGGTTTGCCGGTGATTTCCCTTGGCCTGCTGATCATGTCCAACCAGAAGAAGTTGCTCGGCAAATACCGCAACAACTGGTTCGAAAACATCGCGCTGGGCTTCGCCACCATCCTGGCCGTATGGGTCGCGTTCCAACTGGGCATGCAATTGCTGGCCTGATAGCCCCTCCCCTACGTGGGCGGCAGCGGTCGCGCCCACGCCCTGTACATCCCCTGTGGGAGCGGTCAATGGCCGCTCCCACTTTTTGTACATGACATGTGAAAGCGGTACTGGTGGGAGCGGTACTTGTAGGAGCGGTCAGTGGCCGCGAAGCAGTCACCGCGGTGCCTCCGGGAGCCCGCATCGCTCCTTTCGCGGCCAATGACCGCTCCTACGAGGTTTCCAGAACTTGCCGTTCGTCGGCATGTGGGCACCTATAACCGTACCTCATAGCCCAATGCATGAAGCATTCACGAACAAGGAGAGCTCCATGAAAAGCCAGAAATACATCACTACAGCATTACTCGCAGGCCTGTTGGCGGCTGCAGCCCTACCGGCCATGGCCGACAACAGCACCGGGCCGACCAACCCAGCCGCCAAGGGCACAGTGCCTTCAGCGGTAGGTGTGCCTTCCGGTACCGGTACCAACATGCCCAATGGCAACACCGACGGGTCGGCAGCCCCGCGTGACGGCACCAGTACCCAGATCAAGCCGCAGAACACCGGCAACCCTGAAGGGAGCTCCATGGGCGGTGCAGTGACCAAGCCTGAGTCCGGTGCGATGGACAATGGCGACGGTACCGGTTCCGAAGGCGGCAAGCGCTGATCGGCCACGCATCCAGTCACAGCGGGAGAACACCATGAGCGAACACACACCTGCACCGAACCCGGTCGAGCGTGATACGGACGAAGCACAGAGCAGCTTGCCCAACGATCCAGCGCTTGACCCCAAGCCCGAAGATTCCGGGGATCCAACCACCCCGGAGGGGAATCGCTTCAGTCCCGATTTCAAATCGGAGCCCGAAGTCGATCCTGGTAGCGTGGGCACTGAAGAAACCGACGCCGACATCGACACTGCAGGCGGCTGATCAGCGCTTCAACGCTTGCTGAGCGCTCGCTCAGCGGCTGATGCGACTGCGCTCGTTGCGCACATCGAAGATCAGTTGCCGAGCGACCTCCGAACTGATCAAACCCTGCTCCCTGAAGCCCTCGACCTTGCCTATGATCTGCACTGCTGCCTGATCCAGGTCCCTGGATGCTGCGGTATGCAGGTTGCGTATTTCCTGGGAAATGATCTTATCGACCTGTTCACCCTGGTCCGGACCTCCGCCCGCGCCGTTATCAAGCATTTCAAGATCTCCCTTCATCGGTTCACGATGGGTGGGCGTCCAGCCCATATCCCGTTCAACCTAGATGTTTACCGCGAGCGCTGGCTACTTCGCAATAGCCACTATGCAATCAATCGCCCGGCGGGAGCATATTCCCGATCAACGTAGCGCGCGGATCGAGCTGGCGTCAGGGTGCAACGGGAGGCACGTAGGCCAACGTCGTTCCCAGCGCCCACAGCAGAAACAGCACCAGCGGCGCATGCACCAGCAGCTGCACGAACGAGAAGCCGATCAGATCCCGAGCCTTCAGGCCCAGCACGCCGAGCAGAGGCAGCATGTAGAACGGGTTGATCAGGTTCGGCAAGGCCTCGGCGGCGTTGTAGATCTGTACGGCCCAACCCAGATGGTATTGCAGCTCGTTGGCCACCTGCATGACATAGGGCGCCTCGATGATCCACTTGCCACCGCCCGACGGAATGAAAAATCCGAGCACTGCCGAATAGACCCCCATCAACAGCGCATAGGTATCGTGCGAGGCGATCTGTACGAAGAAGGTGGAAATGTGGTGGGCCAGGGTCTGCGCATCGCCACCCTTGACCGTGGTCATGATCGCGGCGATCGAGCCGTACAGGGGAAACTGGATCAGCACGCCGGTCGTGGTCGGCACCGCGCGCGCGACGGCGTCGAGGAAGCTGCGCGGACGCCAGTGCAGCAGCAGGCCCAGCATGATGAACAGAAAGTTGTAGGTATTGAGCCCGGAGATGGCGGTGATCGCCGGTTTGGTAGAAAACTCGTGGAACAGCCATCCTGCGGCCAGCAACACCAGAAAAATGGTGATCACCGGGCTGTATTCCAACCATTCGCCAGGCCGACTGCGCTTGCTCAGTGGCGGCAGACTGAAGGCCGGGTCGATGCCGCAGGCCTGGGCGTCGCGGGCAGAGTTGGGGCCCGGCGCCGTGGCGTAGGCCACCACCAGCGAGACCAGCACCAAAGCCAGCAGCAGTACCCCCGACTGCCACAGAAAGATCGTCTGGGTGAAGGGAATCACGCCCGTGATCGACAGGATCGACGGTGGCAGGCTGGCAGGGTTGGCCTGTAACTGAGCCGCCGACGACGACAGCCCGAGCGCCCATACCGCGCCCAACCCCAGATAGGCCGCGGCACCGGCTGCACGGTAGTCCATGCGCAGGTCGGTCCGTCGTGCCAATGCCCGCACCAGCAGCCCGCCGAATACCAGCGACAGCCCCCAGTTGAGCAACGAAGCGACCATCGATATCAACGCCACCCAGGCCACGGCCGAGCGACCATTGCGCGGAATGCGCGCGAGGCGATCGATCAGCTTGACCGCAGGTGGCGAACTGGCGACCACGTAACCGCCGATCACCACGAAAGCCATCTGCATGGTGAACGGAATCAAGCTCCAGAATCCGTCGCCAAAGGCTGTTGCCGTTGCGGTCGGGGTGCCGCCAATGGCCAGCGCTCCCAGTGCCACCAGCAATACCGCGACGGCGGCGAACACGTAGGAATCAGGGAACCAGCGCTCGGCCCAGCTCGAACAGCGCAGGGCGAAGCGAGCGTAGCGGCTCTCTTCAAGTTGTGCAGACATGGTCGTGTTTCCCTTGTTCTTATAAGTATGAGATCGGCTATGGGTAGTGCAGCAGGTGCTCAGAAGCTCATTTCAATGACGTCATCGGCAATGATCAGCTTGCCGGCCGTCTTCGCCTTGATTTCATCGATACTGACGCCGGGCGCACGCTCCTTGAGGATGAACGCGCCGTCTTCGATCTCCAGGTAAGCCAGGTCGGTGAGCACCTTGCGAATGCACCCGGCACCGGTCAGCGGCAGCGTGCACAGCGGCAGCAACTTCGACTCGCCATCCTTGGAGGCATGGGTCATGGTGACGATGATGTTCTCTGCGCCCGCCACCAGGTCCATCGCCCCGCCCATGCCCTTGACCAGTTTGCCGGGGATCATCCACGAGGCAATGTTGCCCTGCACGTCCACCTCGAACGCACCCAGCACAGTGAGGTCGACATGGCCGCCGCGGATCATCGCGAACGACTGCGCCGAGTCGAAGATGGACGCGCCCGCACGGGCCGTCACGGTCTGTTTGCCGGCATTGATCATGTCGGCGTCGACGGTGGCCTCGGTGGGGAATTCGCCCATGCCCAACAGGCCGTTTTCCGATTGCAGCATGACGTCGATGCCTGTCGGCACGTAGTTGGCCACCAGGGTGGGTATGCCGATCCCCAGGTTCACGTAGAAGCCGTCTTGCAGTTCGCGCGCCACGCGCTGGGCCATCTGTTCGCGGGTAAGTGCCATTTGGGAAACCTCATGTGAAACAGAGCAGATGGGAAGACTCAGGCCTTGAGCGTGCGTTTTTCGATACGCTTCTCGAAGGTGCCCTGGATCACCCGGTCGACGTAGATACCGGGCGTGTGAATGTGCTCGGGCAGGAGCACGCCGGGCTCGACGATTTCCTCGACCTCGACCACAGTGATGCGCCCGGCGCTTGCCGCCAGCGGGTTGAAGTTCTGTGCGGTATGGCGATAGATGACATTGCCGAAATGGTCGGCCTTCCAGCCCTTGACGATGGCGAAGTCACCGGTGATGGCCTGCTCCAGAATGTACTGGCGGCCATTGAATTCACGTACTTCCTTGCCTTGCGCTATCGGCGTGCCGTAGCCGGTGGCGGTGAAGAACGCGGGGATGCCGGCGCCGCCGGCGCGCATCTTTTCCGCCAGGGTGCCTTGAGGGGTCAGTTCGACTTCCAGTTCACCGTCCAGCAGCTGACGCTCGAACAGGGCATTTTCGCCCACGTACGAGGCGATCATCTTGCGGATCTGCCGGTCTTCGAGCAGCACGCCCAGGCCAAAGCCATCAACTCCGCAGTTGTTCGACACCACCGTGAGGTCACGCACACCCAGCCGCTTGATTTCGGCAATGAGATTTTCGGGGATGCCGCACAGGCCGAACCCGCCGGCCAGTACGGTCATGCCATCGCGCAGGCCTTCGAGTGCCTGGGCATAGGTTGCCACTCGTTTATCGAGTCCAGCCATGATTGTTCGCCTTGTTTTGTTTGTTATGGCGCCGTCACTTCGGCAACGGCAAGCGTGACGGTATCTTCTCCCCACGGTGGTAATTTGTTAAATTTGTTTTTCTTGGGGATTGATTGGTTTTGCAAATAAATGAACGTCAAACAATTGCGCGCCTTTCTCGCTGTAGCCCAAGCGCTGAGCTTCGCCCAGGCCGGCGAAAAACTGCACCTTTCGCAACCCGCCTTGAGCCTGACCATCAAGGGCCTGGAAGAAGACCTGGGCGGCGCGCTGCTGATCCGCACTACGCGCAGCGTCAGCCTGACGCCGGAAGGTGAGGTGTTGGTGCCACTGGCGCGCCGCTTGCTGGCGGATTGGGACAATACCGAAGAGCTGCTGCGCCAGCACTTCACCCTGCAGTTGGGCAAAGTGTCCATCGCGGCCATGCCGTCATTCGCCGGCAACCTGCTGCCAGCGGCGCTGCGCATCTTTCGTGACCGGCACCCACGGGTCAATGTCGCCGTGCATGACGTGATCAACGAGCACGTGGTGGAGATGGTCCGCCATCGCCGGGTCGAGCTGGGCATAGGCTTCGAACCGGAAAGCACCTCGTCCCTGGTGTTCACGCCCTTCTACACCGATCGGTTCGTGGCGGTGGTAGCAGCCGATTCGCCGTTGGCCGAGCAGGCAATGCTCACTTGGGAGACTCTGCTCGCCCACGATTTCATTGCCCTGCAGCGCCCTTCCGCGGTTCGCCTGCTGCTGGAAAGTGCCATCAGCGAGCAGCATGGCAAGCTTGCGGTGGCATTCGAGAGCCATCAGTTGAGCACCATCGGCCGCATGGTTGCCCACGGCCTGGGGGTGAGCGCGGTGCCGGCATTGTGCATCGAACAGATGCACGAGCTGGGTGCACGCTGCGTGCCGTTGGAGTCGCCCAGCGTCGAGCGCCGAATCGGTCTGATGCGCTTGCCGGACCACAAGCTTTCGGCCGCCGCGCATGCGCTGATGGAAGTGCTGCTGGAGCACACGGCCCACCGTCGCCAGTGATCCTGCCACCCGACGGTTTGAACCGCAGCCCGATGACACTGCCCAACCCACACGCTCCGTGTAGCAGCGGCGTAAGCCGCGTCAGCGGGCCCCGCGGTATTCTGACCCGCCGCGTCGAGGCCGGACGCGGCTTGCGCCGCTGCTACAGAGGCGCTTAATTCCTTTTCCATCAAGGAGCATTGTGATGAACAGCATTGATCTGGCCGGCAGGTCGGTACCACGCATTGGCCAGGGGACTTGGCGCATGGGCGAGGATCCGGCCCGCGCACGGCAGGAAATCGCCGCGCTGCAGCAGGGTATCGACCTGGGCCTGACCCTGCTCGACACCGCCGAAATGTACGGCGAAGGCGGCGCCGAGAAGATCGTCGGGCAAGCCATTCAGGGCCGTCGTGACGACGTCATGCTGGTCAGCAAGGTCTACCCGCACAACGCCAGCAGCCAAGGTGTGATCAAGGCCTGCGAGCGCAGCCTGCAGCGCCTGAACACCGAGCGCATCGACCTGTATCTGCTGCACTGGCGCGGCCAGTATCCCTTGAGCGAAACCGTAGAGGCGTTCGAGCGCCTGCAGGCCCAGGGCAAGATCGGCCGTTGGGGCGTGTCGAATTTCGATGTCGATGACATGACCGAGCTGGACGACGCTGGATGCGCGACCAACCAGGTGCTGTACAACCTGGAAGAGCGTGGCATCGAGTTCGACTTGTTTTCGTGGTGCGCGAAGCAGGCGATGCCGCTGATGGCGTATTGTCCGATTGCCCAGGGCGGTCGGCTGCTCGACCAGCCGGCATTGCGCAAGGTGGCCGAGCGCCACGGCATCACGCCGGCGCAGGCATGCCTGGCCTGGGTCCTACGCCACGACAACGTGATCGCGATCCCCAAGGCTTCCACGCCCGAGCATGTCAGGCTGAATGCCGGGGCCTTGCAGGTGAAGCTCGACGAAGCAGATCTAGCCTCGCTGGATGCTGTTTACCCACCGCCCCTGCGCAAGCAGCGCCTCAACATGGTTTGAACGCAGGCGTTTGAACCTGCAACGCGGCGCGGACCGCTGACCGATCAATCGTCGAGCGGCTGCGGCGCCTTGCTCGGCTTGGCCGCCTTGCCCGGTTTGCTGGCAGGCTCCTGGGCAGCAGGCGCCACGGCTGCGGGCGCACTGGCGTCCTTTTCCGTTGCCGGCAACTGGTCAATGGTGCTGAACAGCTGTGAAGGCTCGACGTAACCCGCCTGTTCGAGCTTCTTCTCGCCATCCTTGCCCAACAGCACGAACTTCTGGCTGGACCCGGCACCCAGTTTCAAGTCGCGGATCAGCGACATGGTGGCTTGCGGGTCGAGATCCTTGCCGTCACGCTGGCCAATGGTATTGATCACGGTGTAAAGGACCATGCCGCGCTGCTTGAAGCCGTCGCGATTGGCGGGTTCTTCCAGCGCCTTGCGCAGCTTCAGCAGATTGGGATCCACGGAGCTTGGAGCAATCACCACCAGCGGCCGGGCCCTCCCGCGGTCCTGGGCCAGGGGGCTGTCACCATCGGCGGCCAGCAAGGGCGCGGCGAACGCGAACAGGGTGGCGAGGGTCAGCGACCGGATCATCATGCTGCATCTCCTTGACGTATCGATGGCCTCATCATTGCAGAGATTTCGCCTCGGTGCGACCCGTGCCCAGCCGGCTGAACAGAGTGCTGCCGAACACGTTGATCAACAGCCCGACCATGACCAGCGCCCCGCCCCACCACTGCAATGCACCCAGGCGCTCGCCCAGGATCCACGCCGAAGAACTCAAGCCCACCACCGGCACCAGCAACGAAAACGGCGCGACCTTGCCTGCCGGATAACGCGACAACAGCTTGCTCCAGAGGCTGTAGCCGAGCACCGTAGCCACGGCTGCCAGATAGACCAGGCTACCGATGGATTTCCAGCCGATGCCCAACAGCGACTGCTGGATCAGTGCCGGACCTTCCAGCCACAGTGACAAGGCGAAGAACGGCAAGGGCGGAATCAATGCGCCCCAGATCACCAGCGCGACCAGGTCGATGTTGCCGAAGCGGCGGGTGATGACATTGCCCATTGCCCACATCGACGCTGCGCACAGGGTCAGCAAGACCGCCATCAGCGGCGTGGCCTGATCGCTTTCCAGGCCGATCATCGCCAGACCTCCAGCCGCTACCAGCAAGCCCACCACGCTGGCGGCGCGCAGCCGCTCGCCGATGAACAGCGCAGCGAAGAACAAGGTGAAGAAGGCCTGCGATTGCAGCACCAGCGAGGCCAGGCCGGCGGGCATGCCATTGGCCATGGCCTCGAACAGGAACGCGAACTGGCCCAGGGAAATGGTCGCACCATAGGCGATCAGCCAGCGCAGCGGCAGGTTCGGCCGGCGGATGAAGAACACCGCGGGAATCGCCACCAAAGTGAAGCGCAGGCCGCCCAGCAGCATCGGCGGCAGGCCATCGAGACCGTAGCGGATCACCACGAAATTCAAACCCCAGACAACGATCACGACCAGGGCCAACATCAGGTCTCTAGGTGCCACGGTACCTCCACAGGTTCAGGTCAGTCCGTACGGATAAGCCTGCCCATTCTTGCCCATCGCGGACCTTGGCGTGAACCTGTTTCAAAACTTTTCTGAAGCTGGTCGCCTCGCGAGTGTTCAGCAGCCCGTCACCCTTGAGCTAGAGTGGGAGCACAGTGCCCTCTGAGGAATCGAACGATGCGTGTGTTCTGGATAATGCTGGCCGCGGCAAGCCTGTCGGGTTGTACCTCGTTTCGCGCTGATTCGGAGCATTTGAAAGCCGTACCGGCCGAACGCCTGTCGGCCTGGCAACAGACACTTTCGCCCTCGAGCGAACTGGTGGTGGACCGCGACATCGGCATGCTGGGGGGCGGCTGTTACGTGGCGCTGCTGATCGACCGCGAACCCGCCGCGCTGCTGGCCGTGGGTGAAGTGGCGACCTTCCACCTGCCGCCCGGCGAACACATCGTCGGCATCACCACCGACAAACAAGGTGGCCTGCTGTGCAGCAAGGGCCGCCTGAATCGCGAACTGCGCCTGCAGGCACAGCCCGGCGAGCGCCAGCACCTGCGTATCGTCAGCGAAGCCAAGAGCGGCTTCGGCATCGTGCTGGATCCGCGCTGAGGTCGGTGCAACCTTCTTGCCTCACCCTGCTTACTTCATCAGGAGTCGTCATGCCCAGCAACCAGAACAGCCACAACGAGCACCACCAGCCAGTCGGTCACGCCCTCCCCGAGTGGAGCGCCCGCCCTCGCCCGGCCCACGACGTCATCGAGGGGCGCTATTGCCGGCTCGAACCGCTGGACGCCGCGGCCCATGCCGAAGACCTGTTCAGTGGCTATTGCCAACAGACCGATGGCAGCGACTGGACCTACCTGCCGGTCGGACCGTTTGCCGACCTGGACAGCTATCGCACGCATTTGCAGCACGCGGCAGCCAGCCAGGATCCGCAACACTGGGCAGTGATCGACCTGCGCACCCAGCGCGCGGTGGGCACCCTGGCCTTGATGCGCATGGACCCGGCCAACGGCGTCATCGAGGTCGGCCATGTGACGTTCTCGCCGCTGATGAAACGCACACCGCTGTCGACCGAAGCGCAGTACCTGTTGATGCGCCGGGTGTTCGACGAACTGGGTTACCGCCGCTACGAATGGAAGTGCGACGCCCTCAACGAGCCCTCGCGCAAGGCCGCAGCGCGGCTGGGCTTCAGCTTCGAAGGCGTCTTCCGCCAGGCGCTGGTGTACAAGGGCCGCAACCGCGATACCGCCTGGTTTTCCATCATCGACAGCGAATGGCCGGCGCTGCGCGCAGACTTCGAGCGGTGGCTGGCAGCGGATAACTTCGATGCTGCCGGCCAGCAGCTGACGGCGTTGACCGCCGGTCGCCAGCAACATTGAGAAACACGGCTATTCTTGCGATTGGCGAAGCGATTCGCTTTTTTGCTCCCCATCCGCAGAAGAAGAGAGCCACCTCTTGAAACTCGAACCCTTGCCCAAGTCGCTGATCGCCCTTGCGTTCGCGCTGGTACCCGCCTGTACATTCGCCGCCTCTCCCGCCCCCGTCGCTGCCGAGAACGGCATGGTGGTCACCGCGCAGCAACTGGCCACCCACATTGGCGTGGATGTGCTCAAGGACGGCGGCAATGCCGTCGATGCCGCCGTGGCCGTAGGCTATGCCCTGGCCGTGGTCTACCCGGCTGCAGGCAATATCGGCGGCGGTGGCTTCATGACCCTGCAGATGGCCGACGGCCGCAAGACCTTCCTCGACTTCCGCGAGAAGGCGCCGCTGGCCGCCACCGCCGACATGTACCTGGACAAGGCCGGCAACGTCATTGAGGGCCTGAGCACCGATGGCCATTTATCGGTAGGCATACCCGGCACGGTCTCGGGCATGGAGCTGGCCTTGCAGAAGTACGGCACCTTCAAACGCGCCGATCTGCTGGCACCGGCCATCAAACTGGCGGACGAAGGTTTCACCCTGGCCCAGGGCGACGTCGATCTACTGGAAACCGCCACCGAGGACTTCCGCAAGGACAGCCAGGATTCGGCAAAGATCTTTCTCAAGCAGGGCCAGCCGTTCAAGGCCGGCGAGAAGCTGGTGCAGAAGGACTTGGCGCGCACCCTGCGGGAGATCTCCGACAAGGGTAACGCCGGGTTCTACCAAGGCTGGGTGGCCAAGGCCATCGTCGATTCGAGTCAGGCAGGCAAAGGCATCATCACTCAGGCCGACCTCGACAAGTACAAGACCCGCGAACTGGACCCGATCGAGTGCGACTACCGCGGCTACCATGTGGTTTCCGCGCCACCGCCCAGCTCCGGCGGCGTGGTCATCTGCCAGATCATGAACATCCTCCAGGGCTATCCGATGGCCGAGTTGGGCTATGGCTCGGCGCAGGGCATGCACTATCAGATCGAAGCCATGCGCCACGCCTACGTGGACCGCAACAGCTACCTGGGCGACCCGGATTTCGTCAAGAACCCGATCGCGCACCTGCTCGACGCCAACTACGCGACCAAGCTGCGCGACAGCATCGCACCGAACAAGGCCGGCGTTTCCGCCGAGATCAAGCCGGGTGTGGCGCCTCATGAGGGCAGCAATACCACCCATTACTCCATTGTCGACAAATGGGGCAACGCGGTGTCGGTGACCTACACCCTCAACGGCTGGTTCGGCGCGCGAGTGATGGCCAGCGGTACCGGCATCCTGCTCAACGACGAAATGGACGACTTCACCTCCAAGGTCGGCGTGGCCAACATGTATGGGCTGGTCCAAGGCGAGGCCAACGCCATCGCGCCGTACAAGACGCCGCTGTCCTCCATGAGCCCGACCATCGTCACCAAGGACGGCAAGCCAGTCATGGTGCTCGGCACGCCCGGCGGCAGCAGGATCATCACTGCCACCCTGCTGACCATGCTCAATGTCATCGACTACGGCATGGACATCCAGCAGGCGGTCAATGCACCGCGCTTCCACCAGCAGTGGATGCCCGACGTCACCAACCTGGAAAACTTCGCCATCAGCCCCGACACCCGCAAGATTCTCGAAAGCTGGGGGCACAAGTTCGGTGAGCCGCAGGATGCCAACCACTTGGCTGCGATTCTGGTAGGCGCTCCGGCGCTGGGCGCCAAACCGGTGGCCAACAACCGTTTCTACGGTGCCAACGATCCACGCCGTAACACCGGCCTGGCCGCAGGCTACTGACCCGGCAAACGCAAGGGCAGGCCTGCAATCGGGCCTGTCCGCCCGCCGCACCGAAGACGAATCCGCCTGAACTTTCCATTTTCCTCCGTGCTCAGATTTTCTGATCGCCTGGCATGCCAGGCACCTACTGAGCTGAGGAAGACCTTCATGAGTACCCAACTGCAAGGCAAGAAAGTCCTGTTCATCACTGCCAACACCGGCATCGAACGCGATGAACTGCTCAAACCCCTCGAAGCGCTGCGCGAAGCAGGCGCCACCGTGACCCACGCTTCGAGCGAAGGCGGCACCGTGCAGACCTTCCAGCAGGACACCGAGAAAGACCGTACCGTTGAATCCGACGGCAAGATCCAGGGCCTGAACGCCAGCGACTTCGACGCACTGGTGATTCCCGGCGGCACCGTGAATGCCGACACCCTGCGCCAGGACACCGATGCCCAGCAATTGGTCAAGGCATTCGCCGATGCCGGCAAGGTCGTGGCCGCCATCTGCCATGGTCCATGGCTGCTGATCAATGCCGGCGTGATCCCCGGCAAAACCCTGACCTCGTACCCCAGCGTGAGTCTCGATTTGACCAACGCCGGTGCCGCTGGTTGGGTCGACCAAGAGGTCAAGCAGTGCGGAGCCAACGGCTGGACCTTGATTACCTCGCGCAACCCAAAGGACATCCCGGCCTTCAATGACGCCATCATCAAGGCCCTCGGCACTGCCTGAGCCGCCTTTCAACCCACAGACCAGGGAGACCAGATGCCTTCTTTATTCGACCCGATCCAGGTTGGCGCGCAGAAGCTGCCCCATCGCATCCTGATGGCGCCGCTGACCCGCGGCCGTGCCACGCGCAACCATGTACCCACCGATCTGATGATCGAGTACTACACCCAGCGCGCGAGCGCCGGGTTGATCATCACCGAAGCCACCGGCATCACTCAGGAAGGCCTGGGCTGGCCCTACGCGCCCGGCATCTGGAGCGACGAGCAGGTCGAGGGCTGGAAGAAGATCACCGCTGCGGTGCATGAGGCCGGTGGCCGCATCGACCTGCAACTGTGGCACATGGGCCGGATCGTTCACCCAAGCTTCCTCGGCGGCGCGCAGCCGGTTTCCTCGTCGGCGACCACTGCGCCAGGTCAGACCCACACCTACGATGGCAAGCAGCCCTATGTGCAAGCGCGTCCGTTGGGGATCCACGAGATTCCACGGTTGCTGGACGATTACGAGCATGCCGCGAAAAACGCCATGCGTGCCGGTTTCGATGGCGTGCAGATCCACGCGGCCAACGGTTACCTGATCGATCAGTTCCTGCGCGACAACAGCAATTTCCGCGAGGACGCCTACGGCGGCTCGGTGGAAAACCGCATCCGTCTGTTGACCGAGGTCACACAGCGGGTTGTCGACACCATTGGTGCCGAGCGCACCGGCGTGCGCCTGTCGCCCAACGGCGATTCGCAGGGGGTCAACGACAGCGATCCGGAAACCCTGTTCTCGGCTGCGGCCGCGGCGTTGGACAAGATCGGCATTGCCTACCTTGAACTGCGTGAGCCACCGTTCGACGGTACCTTCGGCAAGGCCGACCGCCCGCCCGTGCATCCGGTCATCCGCAAGGCCTTCAGCCGCACGTTGGTGCTCAACTCCGATTACACCCATGAGAAAGCGCAGGCCGCGCTGGACGCAGGTGAAGCTGACGCCATTGCCTTCGGGCGCCCGTTCCTGGCCAACCCCGATCTACCCCATCGGTTCGCCGAAGGCTTGCCGCTGAACAAGGATGTAATGGAAACCTGGTACAGCCAGGGGCCCGAAGGCTATGTGGACTACCCCACAGCCGAGTGATAGCAGCACGGTATCGGGGGCCAGCGCCCCCGATCACTTCAACAGATTGTCGACACTTGACCTAGCGCGTATTGACTAGCTGCTTTAACAGGGCTATTTTTTGGTCACTACCTGCCCAGGTGTCGACAATATGTCTTCCGCTCCCGTTTCATTGCACGTCCTGCCCAACGATGACGCCTCGCTCGTTTCCAGTGTTCCGGGTGAAACCGAGACGCTGTCGGAAAACGTCTTCCGTCGTATCCAGGCGGCCATCGTCAATGGCGAAATTGCCCCTGGCAGCAAGATTTCCGAGCCCGAACTGGCACGCACCTACGGCATCAGTCGCGGTCCCCTGCGTGAAGCCATCCATCGGCTGGAAGGCCAGCGCCTGCTGGTGCGCATCCCACACGTGGGCGCACGGGTGGTGTCGCTCAATCACGCCGAACTCATCGAACTCTACGAAATCCGCGAATCGCTCGAAGGCATGGCCTGCCGGCTCGCGGCCACGCGCATGAGCCAGGTACAGATCGACGAACTGCGCGAGGTGCTGGCCACCCATGAGCGCGATGCCGCCTTCCAGGCCGGCGTCGGCTACTACCAGCAGGAGGGCGATTTCGACTTCCACTACCGGATCATCCAGGGCAGCGGCAACAGCACGCTGGTGCAGATGCTGTGTGACGACCTCTACCAGTTGGTGCGCATGTACCGGATCCAGTTCTCGGCCACGCCCAACCGCCCCCATCAGGCCTTTGCCGAACACCACCGTATCCTCGACGCCATCGCCGAGCGTGATGGCGAACTGGCCGAGTTGCTCATGCGTAGGCACATTGCTGCGTCCAAGCGCAACATCGAGCGCCATTACCTGGAACCCAACCACAACAACACCCCAGGAGCCCAACCATGAATCAGCCGTCCCGCCCCGGCCAACGCTTCCGCCAGGCACTCGCCGAAGAGTCACCCCTGCAGGTAGTCGGCACCATCAACGCCAATCACGCACTGCTCGCGCAGCGGGCTGGCTTCAAGGCCATCTACCTGTCCGGAGGCGGCGTCGCGGCGGGCTCACTGGGCCTGCCCGACCTAGGCATCACCGGACTGGACGATGTACTGACGGATGTGCGCCGCATCACCGACGTCTGCGAACTGCCGTTGCTGGTCGATGTCGACACCGGTTTCGGCTCGTCGGCGTTCAACGTCGCGCGCACCGTCAAGTCGATGATCAAGTTTGGCGCGGCGGCCATGCACATCGAGGACCAGGTGGGCGCCAAGCGCTGCGGCCATCGGCCGAACAAGGAAATCGTTTCGCAGCAGGAGATGGTCGATCGCATCAAGGCGGCCGTGGACGCCCGCACCGACGACAGCTTCGTGATCATGGCGCGCACCGACGCCTTGGCGGTGGAAGGCCTGGAGTCTGCCCTGGATCGCGCCGCCGCCTGCATCGAGGCGGGTGCGGACATGATCTTTCCCGAAGCCATCACCGAATTGCAGATGTACCAGCTGTTCGCCAGCCGAGTGAAAGCGCCGATTCTGGCCAACATCACCGAGTTCGGCGCCACACCGCTGTTCACCACCGAGCAGTTGGGTGGCGTTGGCGTCGGCCTGGTGCTTTACCCACTGTCGGCATTCCGCGCCATGAACAAGGCGGCCGAGAACGTCTACACCGCGATACGCCGCGACGGCACTCAGCAGAATGTCATCGACACCATGCAGACTCGCATGGAGCTGTACGAGGCAATCGACTACCACGACTTCGAGCGCAAACTGGACGCACTGTTTGCGCAGAAAAAGTGACTACTGCATTCCAATAAAAAATCCAAGATCGGAGAAAACCCATGGCCGAAGCAAAAGTACTCAGTGGCGCTGGCCTGCGTGGCCAGGTGGCCGGACAGACCGCCCTGTCGACCGTCGGCATGCCCGGTGCCGGGCTGACCTATCGTGGCTATGATGTGCGCGAACTGGCCGAACACGCCCTGTTCGAAGAAGTCGCCTACCTGCTTCTCCACGGCGAGCTGCCCACGCCTGCCGAATTGGCTGCCTACCAAGGCAAGCTGCGCAGCCTGCGCGACCTGCCGCAGCCGCTGAAGGAAGTGCTCGAACGCATTCCGTCGAGCACTCATCCGATGGACGTAATGCGCACCGGTTGCTCGTTCCTTGGCACCCTGGAGCCGGAGCGCAACTTCGACCAGCAGGAACACGTAAGCGACCGTCTGCTGGCGGCGTTCCCGGCGATGATGTGCTACTGGTACCGCTACAGCCACCATGGCGTGCGCATCAGTTGCAGCAGCGACGAGCAGACGTTCGCCGGGCACTTCCTGTACCTGCTGCATGGCAAGTCGCCGAGTGAATTGCACAGCAAGGTGATGGACGTTTCGTTGATTCTCTACGCCGAGCACGAATTCAACGCCTCGACCTTCACCGCCCGCGTCTGCGCATCGACCTTGTCGGACATGTATTCATGCGTGACCGCTGCCATCGGCTCCTTGCGCGGCCCCCTGCACGGCGGTGCCAACGAAGCCGCCATGGCGATGATCCAGAAGTTCGCCTCGCCCGAAGAAGCGATGCGCGGCACTTTGGCCATGCTGGAACGCAAGGACAAGATCATGGGTTTCGGCCATGCCGTGTACAAGGACAACGATCCGCGCAACGAGGTGATCAAGGGCTGGGCCAAGAAGCTGAGCGAAGAAGCCGGCGACAAGGTGCTCTACCCGGTGTCCGAGGCCATCGACAAGACCATGTGGGAGCAGAAGAAGCTGTTTCCCAACGCCGACTTCTACCATGCCTCGGCGTACCACTTCATGGGCATCGCCACCGAACTGTTCACGCCCATCTTCGTTTGCTCGCGAGTGACGGGCTGGGCGGCGCATGTGTTCGAACAGCGGGCCAACAACCGGATCATCCGGCCCAGCGCGGAGTATGTCGGCGTGGAACAGCGCGCATTCGTGCCCCTGGATCGTCGCTGACCTGGCGGGCCTCTTCGCGGGTAGATGGCTGGCCGTCCGCCCCGCTCCCACAATCCTCCGAATCTGGAGCTGGGTTTTATGTGGGAGCGGGTTCTACCCGCGAAGGCCGCCCAGCCGAACTTTTGCCATGCCTGACCATGCCGTGCACCGTGAGCCGACCTGATGAACACACAATACCGCAAGTCCCTGCCGAACTCGCCACTGGACTATTACGACGCCCGAGAAGCCGTCGAAGCCCTCCAGCCAGGCGCTTACGCCACCCTGCCCTACACCTCCCGCGTACTCGCCGAAAACCTGGTGCGACGCTGCGACCCGATCACCCTGGACGCCTCGCTGCGCCAGCTGATCGAGCGCAAGCGCGATCTGGACTTTCCCTGGTACCCGGCGCGAGTGGTGTGCCATGACATCCTCGGCCAGACCGCGCTGGTCGACCTCGCCGGCCTGCGCGACGCCATTGCCTCCCAGGGCGGCGACCCGGCGCTGGTCAACCCGGTAGTGCCGACCCAATTGATCGTCGATCACTCGCTGGCGGTGGAAAGCGCCGGCTTCGACCCCCAGGCGTTCGAAAAGAACCGCGCCATCGAAGACCGTCGCAACGAAGACCGCTTCCATTTCATCGACTGGACGCGCAAGGCCTTCAAGAACGTCGACGTCATTCCACCGGGCAACGGCATCATGCACCAGATCAACCTGGAGAAGATGTCGCCGGTCATTCAGGTTCGCGAAGGCGTGGCCTTCCCTGACACCTGTGTCGGTACCGACAGCCACACGCCCCACGTCGACGCGCTGGGGGTGGTTGCCATCGGCGTCGGCGGCCTCGAAGCCGAAAGCGTCATGCTCGGTCGCGCCTCGTGGATGCGCCTGCCCGAGATCGTCGGGGTCGAACTGACCGGGCAATTGCAACCCGGCATCACTGCCACCGACATGGTGCTGGCCCTGACCCAATACCTGCGCCAGCAGAAGGTCGTCGGAGCCTATTTGGAATTCTTCGGCGAAGGCGCACGCGAACTGACGCTGGGCGACCGCGCCACCATCTCCAACATGGCCCCGGAATACGGTGCCACGGCGGCGATGTTCGCCATCGACCAGCAGACCATCGACTACCTGCGCCTCACCGGTCGCGAAGAGCAGCAAGTGCAGCTGGTCGAGGACTACGCGCGTCTCACCGGCCTGTGGGCCGACAGCCTGGGAGCCGCCGTCTATGAACGCGACCTGAGCTTCGATCTGTCGGGCGTGGTGCGCAACATGGCCGGCCCGAGCAACCCCCACGCGCGGGTGGCGACCAGCGACCTGGCCGCCCAAGGCATCGCCGGCCCCTGGACCGACGTGCCAGGGCAGATGCCGGACGGCGCGGTGATCATCGCCGCCATCACCAGTTGCACCAACACCAGCAACCCACGCAACGTGATCGCCGCCGGCCTCTTGGCGCGCAACGCCAGCCGCCTGGGCCTGATCCGCAAGCCCTGGGTGAAGTCATCCCTGGCACCGGGCTCGAAAACCGTGGCGCTGTACCTGGACGAAGCCGGGCTGACCAAGGAACTGGAAACCCTGGGCTTCGGCATCGTCGCGTTCGCCTGCACCACTTGCAACGGCATGTCCGGCGCGCTAGACCCGGTGATCCAGCAAGAGATCGTCGAACGCGACCTGTATGCCACGGCGGTGCTCTCGGGCAACCGCAACTTCGACGGGCGCATCCACCCGTATGCCCGTCAGGCGTTCCTCGCCTCACCGCCTTTGGTAGTCGCCTATGCCATCGCCGGCACCATCCGCTTCGACATCGAGAAAGACGTGCTCGGCTACGATCAGCAGGGCCAACCCATTCGGCTCAAGGACATCTGGCCCAGTGACGAAGAAGTCAATGCCGTGGTCAAGTCGTCGGTGAAACCGGAGCAGTTCCGCCAGGTGTACATCCCCATGTTCGCCATTCACGAAGACACCGGACCGAAAGTCGCGCCGCTCTACGACTGGCGCCCGGCGAGCACCTACATCCGCCGTCCACCCTACTGGGAAGGCGCCCTGGCCGGCGAGCGCACGCTCAAGGGCATGCGCCCCCTGGCCGTGCTGCCGGACAACATCACCACCGATCACTTGTCGCCGTCCAACGCGATCATGCTCGACAGCGCTGCGGGCGAATACCTGGCCAAAATGGGCCTGCCCGAAGAAGACTTCAATTCCTACGCCACCCACCGCGGCGATCACCTGACCGCCCAACGCGCGACGTTCGCCAACCCCAAGCTGTTCAATGAAATGGTGATGGAAAACGGCAAGGTCCGCCAAGGCTCGCTGACCCGCCTGGAACCCGAAGGCCAGGTGATGCGCATGTGGGAAGCGATCGAAACCTACATGCTGCGCAAGCAGCCGCTGATCATCATTGCCGGGGCCGACTACGGCCAGGGTTCCTCGCGCGACTGGGCGGCCAAAGGCGTACGCCTGGCCGGGGTCGAGGCGATTGCAGCGGAGGGCTTCGAGCGCATCCACCGGACCAATCTGGTGGGCATGGGCGTGCTGCCGCTGCAGTTCGCCGCCGGTACCGACCGCAAGACCCTGGGTATCGACGGCACCGAAGTGTTCGATGTCATTGGCCGACTGACGCCCCAGGCGCAGCTGACGCTGATCATCGAGCGGCGCAATGGCGAGCGCCTGGAGGTGCCGGTGACCTGCCGACTGGACACTGCCGAAGAGGTCTCGATCTACGAAGCCGGTGGTGTGCTGCAGCGCTTCGCCCAGGATTTCCTGCAGGCCACCACGCCCGCTCCCCATGCCGCCGGCGCTCACTGAGGACAGCTCCATGACGCAGATTCGCATTCCCGCCACCTACATGCGCGGCGGCACCAGCAAGGGCGTGTTCTTCAACCTCGCCGACCTGCCCGAGCCGGCGCGCCAGCCAGGGCCGCTGCGTGACGCCCTGCTGCTGCGGGTGATCGGCAGCCCGGACCCGTACGGCAAGCAGATCGACGGCATGGGTGGCGCCACTTCGAGCACCAGCAAGACGGTGATCGTCAGCCCAAGCAGCCAGCCGGGGCATGACGTCGACTATCTGTTCGGCCAGGTATCCATCGACAGCGCGTTTGTCGACTGGAGCGGCAACTGCGGCAACCTGTCCGCGGCGGTCGGCCCCTTTGCCATCAGCAATGGCCTGCTCGATCCTTCCCGCGTTCCCCACGACGGCATCGCCGTGGTTCGCGTGTGGCAGGCCAACATCGGCAAGACGATCATCGCCCATGTGCCCATGAGCGGCGGTGTGGTGCAGGAAACCGGTGACTTCGAACTCGACGGCGTGACGTTTCCGGCCGCCGAAGTGCAACTGGAGTTTCTCGATCCGGCTGCCGAAGCCGAGGGCGCGGCAGGTGCGATGTTCCCCACCGGCAACCTTGTCGACACGCTGGACGTGCCCGGCGTAGGTCGTTTCGAGGCGACCCTGATCAACGCGGGTATTCCGACCATCTTCATCGATGCTGCCGCGCTGGGTTACAGCGGCTGCGAATTGCAGGAGGCGATCAACGGGGACTCGCAGGCGCTGGCCCGCTTCGAAACCATCCGCGCCCACGGCGCGTTGCGCATGGGTCTGATCAGCCGCCTGGAAGACGCGCAGACGCGCCAGCACACGCCCAAGGTCGCTTTCGTCGCGCCACCGGCCGATTACCTCGCGTCCAGCGGCAAACCCGTAGCGGCCGCTGATATTGACCTGAGCGTGCGCGCCATGTCGATGGGCAAGCTGCACCACGCCATGATGGGCACCGCGGCGGTGGCCATCGGTACCGCCGCGGCCATCCCCGGCACCGTGGTCAACCGCGCGGCCGGGGGCGGCGTGCGCAGTACGGTGTGTTTCGGCCATCCCTCGGGCACCTTGCGTGTCGGCGCCCAGTCGGACGAAGTCGCGGGCCAGTGGCAAGTGACCAAGGCGATCATGAGCCGCAGCGCGCGAGTCCTGATGGAAGGCTGGGTACGCGTGCCCGAGCAGACCCTGGCTTAGCTTCGCGCGTCTGGCCTTCAGCCCGGCAGTGCTTGCTGCCGGTAGCGCAGCCACACCGCACCGCCCTCCTGCACTTCGGCACTGTCCAGGGACAGGTAGGTTGGCTGTTGCCACTGCTCGGCGTCGATCTCGAACGACGCCGGATGCTCGCCGCGGCCGTCTACCAAGGGCAGCAGCAGGACACTGATTTCATCGACCAGCCCTGCATTCACGAACGAGCCACTGACGTGCGGCCCGCCTTCGACGATCAGGCGTTTGATCCCCAATTCACGGCCGAGAATGTCCAGCACTCGATGCAGGTCGAGGGTGTCCTGGCCGCCAAAAATGTAGGACACCTGGATCGATTGCAGGTAAGCCAGGTAGTCGTCGCTGACGCCTTCGGTCAGCACTTCGACGATGTGCGAGTCCAGCGCCGTGTTGGATTTCCAACCGACCTTGCCCTTCGGATCGATGGAAATGGCATAGGCGCTCGCCGCGCGATCGGCAAAGTACGGGGTACGCGCAATCGGCCCGGTGGCCAGGCCGGACGGATAACCCTCGTCGTGGGCGATCTCCTGCATGGTCACCCGGCCACAGGCCCAGGCATCGAACTCGAACTGCTTGGCCAGCCGCTCGTACAGCTCACCTGCGGCGTTCTTGAACGGCCGCGCCCAGCCGTCGGTGAGGGCATGACCATCGACGGAGGACATCATGTGGCAGATCACGTAGGGCTTCATTGGGCGCTCCAAGGCTTTCGGTATGTCTATCACCGACCGGCGCCCTTGGCCGTTGGTTCAGCCTGAAGCGGCGCAGCGCATGTGGGTCGTCTGCCACACGGGATCGGACTCGACGTCGAGCACCTCGAACCCCTGTTTCTGCCAGAACGCGATGGCTCCGGGAAGGAACGGGTGAGTATGCAGGTACAGGGTTCGCACACCCGCCGCACGCGCCTGCGCAAGCAGCGCTGCATACAGCGCCTTGGCCACGCCGGCGCCACGGCAGCTGGGCGAAACGAACAATCGGACGACCTCGACGGTGGCCTCGCGCGGCAGCTGCAGCTGATTGAAGCGCTGGTCGTAGGGCAGGTAACCGATGCTGCCAACGATCTGGCCCGCCTGCCAGGCCAGCAGGAAACAGCCTTGGGCGGGGCCCAGGTAAACCTCGGTAAAACGCGCCAGGTCATCCGGCATCTGCGTGGCATCCAGTTGCGGAAAGATCGAGGCCCGCGCAGCCATGACGTAATCGAGGGTCGTAGCGACCTGATTCGATTGCACGGGGCGAATGTCAACTGCGTTCATGGAATCTGCTCCGCACATGAGATAACCCGCGCCGGTATGAGGGGCTCAGAAAGCAAGCTTGAAACCGATCAGCAGCAGCATCACCGCCAGGCAAGGCCGCAGGATGTCGTCCGACACTCGCCCGGACAGATGACTGCCCAGCCAGATGCCTGGCAACGAGCCAAGCAGCAAGTGGCCGAGCAGCGACCAGTCCATGTTGCCCATACTGGCGTGGCCCATGCCCGCCACCAGGGTCAGGGGCACGGCGTGGGCGATCTCGGTGCCGACCAGGCGCCGCGTCGCCAGGAACGGGTACAGCAGGAACAGGGCCACGGTGCCCAGTGCACCGGCGCCGATGGACGTGAGCGAAACCATCACACCAAGGACTACGCCAGTGATCACCGTCAAGCCGTTGAGGGTGCTGGCGCTGAGGTTGTAGCGGTCGCCGGCATGGCGGCTGGCAAAGGCCTGCAGGCGCTTCTTGAAGAGGATGGCGAACGCGGTCAGGAACAGCACCGCAGCCAATGCCTGCTTGATTACCGCGCCCATGGCCTGCGGTTCGGCATCCAGGCTTTTCAGATACCAGAGCACCAGCGCCGCCGCGGGCACGCTGCCCAGCGCCAGCCAGCCGGTAATCTTCCAGTCGATGTTCTTGTTGCGGCCATGCACCCAGACGCCACTGGCCTTGGTAATGGCGGCGTACAGCAGGTCGGTGCCAACGGCAGTGGCCGGATTGATCCCGAACCAGAGCAGGATAGGCGTCATCAGCGAGCCGCCGCCTACACCCGTCATGCCGACGATGAAACCGACCACCAGCCCGGCCACGGTGAAACCCCAGGTACCTACGTCCATTCTTACGTCCTACACATCAGATTCAGCATCGCGGGAGCGGTAGCCGGGCGGCAGGATAACAATTTCTGATATAGCCAATTATAACTATGCAGCATTAGCTTATAACCATCACATGATCATACGGAGCAAACGCGACACCCCAAGATTGTCAACCTGAGAGCGACAGTCCTGCGCTCTCGGGGCGATTTATCCCGGCGCTGCGAACGCATAATCTTTACCCATCGCACAGCATCTCCAACGCTGCGCCCCACCAGAATCGGGAGAACACCATGCTCGCACTTCGCAAAGCTTCGGACCGCGGTCTCGCCAACCATGGCTGGCTGCAATCCTTCCATACCTTTTCCTTCGGCCATTACCGTGATCCGCAGGAGCAGGGCTTCTCCGATCTGTTGGTGATCAACGACGACCGCGTCAGCGCCGGCAAGGGTTTCGGTCAGCATCCGCACCGCGACATGGAGATCTTCTCCTACGTGCTGCAAGGCGCACTGGCGCACAAGGACACCCTGGGCACCGGCTCGGTCATTCGCCCGGGCGACGTGCAGCTGATGAGCGCAGGCCACGGGGTGGCCCACAGCGAGTTCAACCACAGCGATGTCGATTCCGTGCACTTCCTGCAGATCTGGATCGTGCCCGCGCAAGCAGGCGCCGAGCCTCGCTACCAGCAGGAGCATTTCTCGGCCGAGCAGAAACGCGGCCGCCTGCAACTGATCATCTCGCCCGATGGCGCGCAAGGTTCGCTTGAAGTGCGCCAGGATGCGCGGGTCTACGCCGGACTGTTCGACGGCGCGGAACAGGCCACGCTGACGCTGGCGGACAACCGTTACGCCTATGTGCACGTCGCCACGGGCAGCGTCGAACTCAACGGCCAGCGTCTGAATGAAGGGGATGGCGTGCGCCTGCGCGAGGAAACCGTGTTGCAGTTGGCCAACGGAGTGGATGCTGAGGTGTTGGTGTTCGACTTGCGTCCCAACGAGTTGCCACAGATGCCTTGACCCGGCTATGCACCGGGGACCGATCAATCCTGTCGATGACTGCATTGAAAAAAGCGATTGGCTTGACCCCGGTGTGGCGCGTACCTTCAAGGTCTGCATTTTTTTTGCAACGCCTGCATGGCGTTGGCAGTCGAAATGGTCATGCCCTTTACTGGTACCCCCGATGCACACCCCTGAGCGCACCCTGCACGATGGCTACGCCCGCAAAGTCGATTACCTGAGGTTGTCGGTTACCGATCGCTGCGATTTCCGCTGCGTGTATTGCATGGCCGAAGACATGACGTTTCTGCCGCGCCAGCAGATCCTCAGCCTCGAGGAACTCGAGCAGGTGGCCGCAAGCTTCGTCGCCCTGGGGACGCGCAAGATCCGCCTGACCGGCGGTGAACCCCTGGTGCGCTCGGGCATCGTTGACCTGTGCCGCCGCATCGCCGCCCTGCCCGGCCTGCAGGAACTGTGCATGACCACCAATGGCTCGCGACTGGAAACCTTGGCCCAGCCGTTGTTCGACGCCGGCGTCAAGCGCCTGAACATCAGCCTGGACAGCCTCGATCCAGCGCGCTTTCGCGAGCTCACCCGCACCGGCGACCTGAACAAGGTGATTGCCGGCATCGACGCCGCGAACGCGGCCGGATTTCACCATACCAAGCTCAACTGCGTGGTCATGCAGGGTCGCAATGATGACGAAGTCGTCGACCTGGTGACCTTTGCCATCGACCGCGGCCTGGACATTTCCTTCATCGAGGAGATGCCCCTGGGGGCCATCAGCGAGCACAGCCGCGCCGAAGCGTTCTACTCGAGTGATCAGGTGCGCGCGCGCATCGCCGAGCGTTACGAGCTGTTGCCCTCTACCGACTCCACCCAGGGCCCATCGCGCTACTGGCGCATCCCCCAGGCCCCGGGCACGCGCATCGGTTTCATTTCCCCCCATAGCCACAACTTCTGTGCGACCTGCAACCGCGTGCGCCTCACCGTCGAAGGGCGCCTTCTGCTGTGCCTGGGCAACGAGCATTCGGCGGACCTCAAGCAAGTCCTGCGTGATCATCCCGGCCAGCCGGAAGTGCTCGAACAGGCCATCATCCAAGCCATGCAGCTCAAGCCGTGGAGCCACAACTTCCGTCTCGACGACGACGTGCAGGTGGTGCGTTTCATGAACATGACCGGCGGCTGATCGCGGGCGCCGGTGTTCTGCATTGTTCTGCTTTTTTTATGAACCCGTTTGAAAATGCAATTTATCAAATCAGTGCACAGGGCTGACAATCACTCTGTGCCGTCGCTGTGTCTCCGGTACGTCAAGCGGTGCCATCCGCTTCCTACAAGAACAAGGCCACCGGCCGCCCTACCGAGGACTCCTTCATGCAAGACGTCGTTATCGTTGCCGCCACACGCACTGCCGTCGGCAGTTTCCAGGGTTCACTGGCGAGCGTACCCGCCGTCGAGCTGGGCGCTGCGGTGATTCGCCGACTGATCGCACAGACCAGTCTTGATCCCGCACAGATCGACGAAGTCATTCTCGGGCAGGTACTTACCGCAGGCGCGGGGCAAAACCCTGCGCGCCAGGCGGCGATGTTTGCCGGCCTGCCCAGCGCCGTGCCGGCCATGACCTTGAACAAGGTCTGCGGTTCGGGGCTCAAGGCCGTGCACCTGGCCGCCCAGGCCATCCGCTGCGGCGACGCCGAGGTGATCATCGCCGGCGGCATGGAAAACATGAGCCTGGCGCCCTATCTACTGCCGGGCGCACGTACCGGTCTGCGCATGGGCAATGCCGCGCTGGTCGACAGCATGATCAAGGATGGCCTGTGGGATGTCTTCAACGACTATCACATGGGCATTACCGCAGAAAACCTGGCCGAACAGTACGGCATCAGCCGCGAGGCGCAGGATGCGTTCGCCGCGCAGTCTCAGCAAAAAGCCGTGGCAGCCATCGAAGCGGGTCGTTTCGTCGATGAAATCACCCCCATTGCCGTGCCCCAGCGCAAAGGCGAACCCGTGCAGTTCGCGGTAGACGAGCAGCCCCGTGCCGACACCACGGCGCAAAGCCTGGGCAAGCTCAAGCCGGCCTTCAAAGCCGAGGGCAGCGTTACTGCTGGCAATGCGTCGTCGCTCAACGATGGCGCTGCGGCCGTGCTGCTCATGAGTGCGAGCAAGGCCCAGGCGTTGGGCCTGCCGGTGCTGGCGCGCATTGCAGCCTATGCCAATGCCGGTGTGGATCCGGCGGTGATGGGCATCGCGCCGGTGTCGGCGACCCGTCGCTGCTTGGAGAAGGCCGGCTGGAGCCTGGAGCAACTGGACCTGATCGAAGCCAACGAGGCCTTCGCAGCACAAGCGCTGTCGGTTGGCCAAGTGCTGGGCTGGGACGCCGACAAGGTCAACGTCAACGGCGGCGCCATTGCCTTGGGCCACCCCATCGGCGCTTCCGGCTGCCGGGTACTGGTCACGTTGCTGCACGAAATGCTGCGTCGAGATGCCAGCAAGGGTTTGGCCACCCTGTGCATCGGCGGTGGGCAAGGTGTAGCCCTGGCTCTGGCGCGAGACTGACCCGGCAGCAGGCAACGCGCACTGGCCAGCGTGTAGTGAATGGATGGAGAATGGTAGGCTCAGCCCACGGTATTGTTCAGGAGTTACCCATGAGCCGCATGCTGTTCGCTTCGCTGTGCGTCACCGGCGCGCTACTGTCGGCCGCATCGCCCGCCACGTTCGCCATCGAAGTATTCCGCCCGCCCGGCAACGGCACCGAACTGGTGTCCCTGGGCAAGGGCGACCGCGTTCCGGCAGCCTATGCCCAACCCGATTCAGCTTTCACCGGGTGGAAATCCTCCGGGCTCAAGCAACCCGACCCGGACAGCCAGTGGGTGCAGATCGGCGACAACTTCGTACTGGTCCGACGCAGCAACGCGGTGATTCAGGACATCCAGCCCATTCCCAAGTAACGGCTGTCGCCTGTCAGCGACACCCGGCGCCGGCCTGTGCTCGTCAGCGATACTGCGCGCCGTCGAACCAGGCCAGTTTCTCGCGCAGCACCACCACTTCGCCAACGATGACCAGCGTAGGTGCATGTACTTCATGCTCGGCGACCATCCGCGGCAAGTCCGCCAGGGTGCCGGTGAACACCCGCTGGTTCACCGTGGTGCCCTGCTGGATCAACGCCGCCGGTGTATCCGCGGCGCGCCCGTGGCGAATCAACTCTTCACAGATGATCGGCAGGCCGATCAGGCCCATGTAGAACACCAGGGTCTGCCCTGGAGACACCAGATCGTGCCACGGCAGATCACTGGTGTTGTTCTTCAAGTGCCCGGTAACGAAACGCACCGACTGCGCGTAGTCGCGGTGGGTCAGTGGAATGCCGGCATACGCCGCACAGCCGCTGGCTGCAGTGATGCCCGGTACCACCTGGAACGGGATGCCATGGGCCGCCAATTCCTCGATCTCTTCGCCGCCCCGGCCGAAGATGAACGGATCGCCGCCCTTGAGACGCAGCACGCGCTTGCCCTGCTTGGCCAAGGCCACCAATTGCTGGTTGATCTGGTCTTGCGGCAAGGCATGCTCGGCGCGACGCTTGCCGACATACACCCGTTCGGCGTCCCGGCGGCACAGGTCGAGGATGGCCGGTGCGACCAAACGGTCGTACAGCACCACATCGGCCTGCTGCATCAAGCGCAGGGCGCGGAAGGTCAGCAGGTCCGGGTCACCGGGGCCGGCACCCACCAGGTAGACTTCACCAGGGGCATGGGGCGGCGCGCCGTCCACCTTGGCCTGAAGCATGCGCTCGGCCTCGGCGCCCTGCCCGGCCAACTGGCGATCGGCGATCGGGCCCTGAAACACTTCTTCCCAGAACGCGCGGCGCTGAGTGACATCCGGGTACAGCGCTTTCACCTTCTGCCGAAAGCGCGCCGCCAGACCGGCCAGCTCGCCGTAGGTGGATGGAATCCAGGTTTCCAGCTTGGCGCGGATCAGCCGTGCCAGGACCGGGGCGTCGCCGCCACTGGACACCGCCACCACCAAGGGTGAGCGGTCGACGATGGCCGGAAAGATCACCGTACACAGTGCTGGCGCATCCACCACGTTGACCGGCACACAGCGCGCGCGGGCATCGGCCGACACCTGGGCGTTGAGCGGTTCGTCATCGGTCGCGGCGATCACCAGCACGCAGCCGTCCAGATCGCTGCTCAGGTAACCCCGGTCGAGCATCTGCCCGCCGCTGCCGCGCACCAGATCGGCAAGCTGCGGGTCGATGCTCGGAGCGACCACGCGCAACACCGCGCCAGCCTCGGCCAGCAGGCGCGATTTGCGCAGGGCGATCTCGCCCCCGCCTACCACCAGCACCTGGCTGTCGCGCAATTTGTGGAACAGCGGCAGAAACTCCATTTAGCCGATGACCTCGAGGCCGCCCATATAGGGCTTGAGTACTTCGGGCACGCGGATGCTGCCGTCGGCCTGCTGGTAGTTCTCCAGCACGGCCACCAAGGTGCGACCGACGGCCAGGCCCGAGCCGTTCAAGGTATGCACCAGTTCGGGTTTGCCTGTCTCTGGGTTACGGAAGCGGGCCTGCATGCGCCGCGCCTGGAAATCCCCGGTGTTGGAACACGAGGAAATCTCGCGGTACTTGTCCTGGCTCGGCACCCAGACTTCCAGGTCGTAGGTTTTCACCGCGCTGAAGCCCATGTCGCCGGTGCACAAGGCCAGTACGCGGTACGGCAGCTCCAGCGCCTGCAGGATGCGCTCGGCGTTGGCAGTCAGGCTTTCCAGAGCCTCCATGGACTTGGAAGGTTCGACCACCTGGACCATCTCGACCTTGTCGAACTGGTGCTGGCGGATCATGCCACGCGTATCGCGCCCGGACGCACCGGCTTCGCTGCGGAAGCACGGCGTGTGGGCAACGAACTTGAGGGGCAGCAGCTTGGCATCGAGGATTTCCCCGGCCACGATGTTGGTCAGCGAGACTTCGGCCGTGGGGATCAGATACAGATCGGCTTCACCTTCACGGCTGATCTTGAACAGGTCTTCTTCGAACTTGGGCAACTGACCGGTGCCCTGCAAGGCTGGCGCCTGTACCAGGTACGGGGTGTAGGCTTCTTCGTAGCCATGTTCGCTGACGTGCAGGTTGATCATGAACTGCGCCAGTGCGCGATGCAGGCGGGCAATCGGCCCACGCATGATGGCAAAGCGTGCGCCGGACAGCTTGGCGGCCGTCTCGAAATCCAGGCCGCCCGACTTGCCACCCAAGGCAACATGATCCTGCACCGGAAAGTCGAACGTGGTGGGCGTTCCCCAGCGGCGGACCTCGACGTTGCCGTCTTCGTCCTCGCCGACCGGCACCGATTCGTGGGGCAGGTTGGGAATGCCCAGCGCAATACCGTCGAGCTCGCCCTGTAGCTGTTCCAGCTCCGACTTGCCACGACCCAGTTCCTCGGCAATGGACTCGACCTGCGCTTTCAGCGCGTCGACATCGCCGCCACTTTTCATCACCTGGCCAATCGACTTGGACAGCGCATTGCGCTCGGCCTGCAGTTGTTCGGTGCGGGTCTGCACGGTCTTGCGCTGGGCCTCCAGCGCCTCGAGGCGTGCCACATCCAGGACATAGCCACGGCTGGCAAGGCGATCCGCTACGTCCTGAAGCTGGCTACGTAACAGTTTGGAATCGAGCATGTCGGTCTCTCGTTTATCAGTATTGGTCAGATTTTAGTCAGTGCCAGGCCGGCCCAGGTGGCCAACAGGCCGCCGAATACGCTCACGGCGCAGTAGCCCATGGCAACCAGTCCCTGGCCGCTTTCGAGCAAGCGAACGGTGTCCAGCGAAAATGACGAGAAGGTGGTCAGGCCACCCACGAATCCCACCATCAATCCCGAACGGATCTCGACCGGAATGTCCGGGCGAATCATGAATAGCCCATACAGGTAGCCAATGATCAGGCACCCGATGATATTGACGGCCAGCGTACCGGTATAGAACAGACGTGGCCAGTTCGCATTGATGTAGGTCGCAGTGAACAGGCGCAGCAGTGTGCCGATCACCCCACCCAGGGATACCGCGACGATGGTCGGGATCACGCCTTTCTCCGCCGCCATGGACTGCTGTCGTCCAGACTGGCGAGGTGCTTGAGTTTTTCGCCTATTTTCAGTTCCAGGCCGCGCGGCACAGGACGATAGTAGTGACGTGGGCTCAGTTGCTCGGGGAAGTAGTCTTCACCGGCCGCATAGGCGTCGGGTTCATCGTGGGCATAGCGGTACTCGTCGCCATAGCCCAGCTGCTTCATCAGTTTGGTCGGGGCGTTGCGCAAATGCAGCGGCACTTCCAGCGAGCCATGCTCGGCCGCCTCGCGCATCGCCGCCTTGAAGCCCATGTACACGGCATTGCTCTTGGGTGCGCACGCCAGGTAAACGATGGCCTGGGCCACCGCCAGTTCACCTTCGGGGCTGCCCAGACGCTCCTGCACATCCCACGCCGACAGGCACAGCGGCAGCGCGCGGGGGTCGGCGTTGCCGATGTCCTCGCTGGCCATGCGCACCACCCGCCGGGCCAGATAGAGCGGGTCGCAACCGCCGTCGAGCATCCGTGCGAACCAGTACAGCGACGCATCCGGATCGGAGCCGCGCACCGATTTGTGCAAGGCCGATATCTGGTCGTAGAACGCCTCGCCGCCCTTGTCGAAGCGTCGACGGGTATCGCCCAGCAGGCTCTGCAACAGCTCAGTGCCTATTTCATCGCCGTCTTCGGCAAGGTCGGAGGCATTCTCCAGCAGGTTGAGAATCCTGCGTCCGTCACCGTCGGCGGCGGCCATGAGCATGGCGAAGGCTTCATCGCCCAGGCGCAGGCGGCGCTTGCCCAGGCCGCGCTCCTCGTTCAGCGCGCGGTCGACCAGACGCCGCAGCGCTGCTTCGTCGAGGCTTTTGAGCACGTACACCCGGGCCCGCGAAAGCAAGGCGTTGTTGAGTTCGAACGAAGGGTTTTCGGTGGTGGCGCCGATGAAAATCAGCGTGCCGTCTTCCACGTAGGGCAGGAACGCGTCCTGCTGAGACTTGTTGAAACGGTGCACTTCATCGACGAACAGAATCGTGCGACGGCCATACTGGCCCGCCTGCTGCTTGGCCACCTCGACCGCCTGGCGAATCTCCTTGACCCCGGCCAGCACCGCCGAAACGGTTTCGAAGTGAGCATCGGACACCTTCGCCAGCAGCCGTGCCAGGGTGGTCTTGCCCACGCCCGGTGGCCCCCAGAAGATCATCGAGTGCAGGGCGCCCTGCTCCAATGCCTCGCGCAGCGGCTTGCCGCGGGCAAGCAGATGCTCCTGGCCGACGTATTCGTCCAGGTTGCTGGCCCGCAGGCGCGCGGCCAGCGGCTGGGCAATGGGATCACTGCGAAACAGGTCCATGGGGTGGCAATCGACCTCGAGTTATTCCTGGATCACGTCCGCCCCTTTGGGGATGTCGAACTTGAACTTGTTCGCGGCGATCGGCTCGTTGGCCTTGACGTTCATGAACAGGATATTGGTGCGTTGGCCAACGCTGTCGATCAGCTGCATGTCGTTGATCACACCCTTGCGGAACGATAGGCGCAACGAATCGAACAAGGTGTCGCGGGTCTTGGGCTTGAGCACGAAATCGATCACGTCGCCGGCTTCCTTGGCACTGATGTCGAAGCTCTGGCTGATCTTCGACACGTCACCGGACAACAGCAGCGCCGGGGTCTGGGTCAAGCGCTGGTCGAGGGTCTTGATGGTGACCTGCTCCAGGTCCGGGTCCCACAGCGAAACCTTCTTGCCGTCGGAAACCATCAGTTGCTCCTGCGGCGCGTCGGTGTGCCAATTGAACAGGCCAGGGCGCTGCAGGGCCATCTGCCCGGCGGTTTCCTGCAACTGGGTACCGCTGCCGTCCAGGGTCAGCTGGGAAAAACGCGCGGTCAGCGTCTGGGATTTCTCCAGCAGTTGCGTCAGGCGCGCCACGTCCTTGTCGTCGGCGTGAACCGACAGGCTGGACAAGGCCAGGGCAGAAACCAACAGCATGCGAATCAGGCGCATGGGAATCCTCGTTCTAGGGTAAGGCGCGAGCGTTGCATCAGTCGCGCATCGGGCCCGGCGCGATCACTTCGCGCGAGCCATTGGTGTTCATGGGCGTAACCACACCGGCCATTTCCATGGACTCGATCATGCGCGCCGCGCGGTTGTAGCCGATCTTGAGCTTGCGCTGTACCGCAGAGATGGATGCACGACGGCTTTCCAGCACGAAGTTGACTGCCTCGTCGTAGAGTGCATCGCTTTCGCTATCGTCGCCATCGCCACCGCCACTGCTGCCCTCGAAGCCACTGCCGGCTTCCTCGACGCCCGCCAGAATGTCTTCGTTGTAGTCGGGCACGCCACGCTGCTTCCACGCCTCGACCACGCGATGCACCTCTTCGTCGGACACGAAGGCGCCGTGCACACGAATCGGCAGGCTGGTGCCAGGCGGCATGTAGAGCATGTCACCGTGACCCAGCAACTGTTCGGCGCCGCCCTGGTCGATGATCGTGCGCGAGTCGATCTTGCTCGATACCTGGAATGCCATGCGCGTGGGGATGTTGGCCTTGATCAAACCGGTGATGACGTCCACCGAAGGTCGCTGGGTGGCGAGGATCAGGTGGATACCGGCGGCACGAGCCTTCTGCGCGATACGTGCAATGAGCTCTTCGACCTTCTTGCCGACGATCATCATCATGTCGGCGAATTCGTCCACGACCACCACGATGGTCGGCAGGGTCTTGAGCAGTGGCGCCTCGTCGTGAATGCTCTCGCGCTTGTACAGCGGGTCGCCCAGTGGCGTTCCGGCCTCCTCGGCGTCCTTGATCTTGCGGTTGAAGCCCGCCAGGTTACGCACGCCCATGGCCGCCATCAGCTTGTAGCGACGCTCCATCTCGGCAACGCTCCAGCGCAGCGCGTTGGCCGCATCCTTCATGTCGGTGACCACAGGGCAAAGCAGGTGCGGAATGCCCTCGTAGATCGACAATTCGAGCATCTTCGGGTCGATCATGATCAGCTTGGCGTCTTCCGGGCCCGACTTGAACAGGATCGACAGGATCATCGCGTTGACCCCCACCGACTTGCCGGAACCGGTGGTACCGGCCACCAGCAGGTGAGGCATCTTGGCCAGGTCGGTGATCACCGGCTTGCCGCCGATGTCGTGGCCCAGCGCCATTGTAACGGGCGACTTGGCCTCGTCGTACTGGGGCGAGGACAGCACTTCGGAGAAGCGCACGATCTGCCGGTCTTCGTTGGGAATCTCGATACCGACGGTGGTCTTGCCGGGAATGACTTCGACCACACGGACACTGAGCACCGCCAGCGAACGCGCCAGGTCCTTGGCCAGGTTGGAGATGCGGCTGACCTTGACGCCGGCCGCCGGCTGGATCTCGTAACGGGTGATCACCGGGCCGGGATGAATGGAATCGACGGTCACTTCCACGCCGAACTCCTTGAGTTTCACCTCCAGCAACTGGCCCACCGCCGCCAGCGACTCTGGCGAATAGTTGACCTTCTTCTCTTCGGCGGGATCGAGAATGGAAATCGGCGGCAAGGTGCCCTGCACGGCGCTGTCGACGAACAACGCCGCCTGCTTCTCCTTCTGCACCCGCGCGCTTTGCTCAGGCGGCTTGCCGCTCGGCGCACCCTGTGTGCTTTCCTCACTCAACGGCTTGATCGGTACCGCAGGCCGCAGGGGCTGAATGGCCGCGACCGGCGCCGCCATTGCAGCCGGCGCGATGGGTGCTACTGGACGGCTCTGCAGGGTCGGCTCCACCGGCGCCGGCCGCACCGGCCTGGGCTTGGCGATATCGCGCGGCTCGCTGACCCTGGGCGCAGCGTAGGCCGGTTCGTCCACTTCACGCAGCTGGGCAACCAGTTGCTTGCGTTCGGCACGCGCCGCCCACCAGCGGCTGGCCGAGCCCTGCATCAGCTCGAGCAGATCGAGGGTGATCTTGCCGGTCATGTCCATGACCTTGAACCAGGACAGGTCAGTGAACACGGTCAGGCCGAACAGAAACAGTGCGATGAACAACAGGGTGCTGCCCTGGATGTTCAAGGCGTTGAGCGCCAGGTTGCCCAGGCTCTGGCCCAGCGCGCCGCCGGCGGACGCCGGCAGGCTGCCGGCGGAATGGAAATGGATATGAGCCAGGGCCGCGCCGGAGAGAATCAGGAACACCAGCCCGATCAGGCGCCAGGAAAACAGCCAGCCACTCCACTGCCAGGGTTCGTGGCGCTGACGGAAGATCTGCCAGGTCTTGACTGCCAGCAGCAGGGGGAAGATGTAGGCGAAATAGCCCAGCACCATGAACAGAATGTCGGCGGCGAACGCACCGGCACGACCGGCAGCGTTCTGCACCTGGTCCATGTTGCTGCTGGTGTGGCTCCAGCCAGGATCGGTCTGGTCGTAGGTCAACAACGCCATCCACAGGTAAAGGCACAGCGCGCCCATGGCGATCAGTGCGCCTTCCTTGAGGCGATAATGCATCTGCTGGCGCCAGACAGGCACCGATACGGGAGCGGATGAGGCAGTGGATTTCTTCAAAACGCTTGATTTCCTGCGCCTGTCCGAGCGCGCAACTGATGAATGACAAAAATACAGCAAATGGCCACTATCGGTGGACAACGGGCCCTGCAAAGATCGCATTGTACGGGTTTGTCGGCAATTCGCGCATCTGCAATATAAGCGTCTGCCGCCTTGTGCCGTTCAGTACCGAACCGGAGGACGCACGAATACCAGTTCCGCAGTGCATTGCCTTATCCGACAAGACCTTACGAGCGGATCTTGAAGAACAGTGCCATGAGACTCCAGTTGTCCGGAAAAGTTACATGAAAGCTCGACTGCAGGCGGCCCGCAGCACGCCGACGCGCATTGGCGTGCCAACAGGTTCGTGGCAGGATGAGCTCATCGCCGCCGATACCACCCTCCCCTGCCGTAGCGAACAATCATGCTGACTTGGCTCAAACGAAACGAACTGGTCTTTCCTCCGCTGAGCAAGGCGATGCGCGAGCCCAATGGCCTGTTGGCTGCCGGTGGCGATCTGAGTCCCGAGCGCCTGGTGCAGGCCTACCGACACGGCTGCTTCCCCTGGTTTGAAAACGGTCAGCCGATTCTCTGGTGGTCGCCGGATCCACGTACCGTGCTGATGCCCGCCGAACTGCATGTGTCACGCAGCCTGCGCAAGGTGCTGCGCCAGCAACGCTTCAGGGTGACCTTCGATCAGGATTTTGCGGCTGTCATCTCTGCCTGCGCCGGGCCGCGCGACTACACCGACGGCACCTGGATAACCGGCGACATGCAACGCGCCTACCTCACCCTGCACGAGCAAGGCCACGCGCACTCGGTCGAGGTGTGGGACGGCGAGACACTGGTGGGTGGCCTCTACGGCCTGGCCATGGGCAAACTGTTTTTCGGCGAATCCATGTTCAGCCGTGCCGACAATGCCTCCAAGGTTGGCTTCGTGACCCTGGTCGAGCATCTGCAGCAGGCCGGCTTCGTGCTGATCGACTGCCAGATGCCCACCGAGCACTTGCACAGCCTGGGCGCGAGAAGCATCCCCCGAGACCAGTTCGCCGGTTACCTGAGCCAATACCTCGACCAGCCCAACAGCGCGACATGGCAGCGCTAGGCGAGTTATCCGGCACTGGCTTACACTTGATGCAATGGTTTCATTCCGAGGGTTCATCATGACTGAGTTGGCGCGCTTGAAGTTCTATGCCACTCAACCCCATTCGTGCAGCTACCTGCCCGACGAGCAAGCCACGACCTTGTTTCTCGACCCGAGCCAGCCGATGGACGTCAACGTCTACGCCGACCTTTCGGAGATGGGGTTCCGACGCAGCGGTGACCACCTTTACCGACCGCACTGCCAGCGTTGCAACGCCTGTGTGCCGGCACGCATTCCCACGGCAGGCTTCACTCCCTCGCGCCAGCAGAAACGCATCGTCAAGCGCAATCACGACGTTCAGGTGACGAGCGCAACCCCCCGCTTCAGCGAGGAGTATTTCGACCTGTACCAGCGCTACATCGAACAGCGTCACGCCGATGGCGACATGTTCCCGCCCAGCCGTGATCAGTTTTCGACGTTTCTGGTCCGAGACCTGCCGTTTTCGCGCTTCTACGAATTCCGCCTGGAAGGCAGGCTGCTCGCGGTGGCCGTGACAGACCTGCTGCCCAACGGGCTGTCTGCCGTGTATACCTTCTACGAGCCGACCGAAGAGCGTCGCAGCCTGGGGCGTTTGGCTATCCTCTGGCAGATCGAGGAAGCGCGGCGATTGAATCTGGATGCGGTCTATCTGGGTTACTGGATCAAGAACTGCCAAAAGATGAATTACAAGACCCAATATCGACCGATCGAGCTGCTTATCAACCAGAGATGGGTAACACTTAACTGAACCCCTTGGCTTGAGCCCCCTTTTTCGGGCACAATGCACGCCGCTTTTGCCTGGCGCAGTTGCACCGGGCCATCAACTGGATACCGAGGGTTTTACTGCATGTCGAAAGAAGACAGCTTCGAAATGGAAGGCACTGTCGTCGACACCCTGCCCAACACCATGTTTCGCGTGGAGTTGGAAAACGGGCACGTCGTAACCGCGCATATCTCCGGCAAGATGCGCAAGAACTACATTCGTATTCTGACCGGTGACAAGGTGCGTGTGGAACTGACGCCCTATGATTTGAGCAAAGGGCGCATCACTTACCGCGCTCGCTGAACCGAGACACATGAAAACGCCCGGCATTGCCGGGCGTTTTTGTGTGCGTGGGATTTGGACACGAAAAGCTGACGCGGCTTGCGCCGCTGCTACAGGGGTTACACAAACCTCTGTAGCAGCGGCGCAAGCCGCGTCGAGCCGTTACGCCATCTCAGCCGTGGTTTCGAAATCGAAGGTCAGCTCGCCGTCCTTGATGTCGATGTGGACCACCCCGCCATGCTCGGCCAACTCGCCGAACAGGATCTCTTCCGCCAACGGCCGCTTGATCTTGTCCTGGATCAGGCGCGCCATGGGACGTGCACCCATCTGCACGTCGTAGCCGCTTGCCGCCAGCCAGCCGCGTGCGGCATCGGTGACTTCAAGCTGCACACGCTTGTCTTCCAGTTGCGCCTGCAGTTCGGTGAGGAACTTGTCGACCACGCTCTTGATGACTTCGTGGCTCAGGCGACCGAACTGGATGATGGTGTCCAGGCGGTTGCGGAATTCCGGCGTGAAGCTCTTCTTGATCACTTCCATGGCGTCGGACGAGTGGTCCTGATGGGTAAACCCGATCGAGGCCCGCGCAGCGGTTTCGGCACCGGCGTTGGTGGTCATGATGAGAATCACGTTGCGGAAATCCGCCTTGCGTCCGTTGTTGTCGGTCAGGGTGCCGTGATCCATGACCTGCAGCAGCAGGTTGAAGACCTCGGGGTGAGCCTTTTCGATTTCATCGAGCAGCAGAACGCAATGCGGCTGCTTGGTGATCGCTTCGGTCAACAGACCGCCCTGGTCGAACCCGACATAACCCGGCGGCGCACCGATCAGACGCGATACGGTGTGACGCTCCATGTACTCGGACATGTCGAAACGCACCAGCTCCACGCCGAGGGCCTTGGCCAGCTGGCGCGCAGCCTCGGTCTTGCCGACACCGGTAGGGCCGGCGAACAGGAACGAACCCACCGGCTTGTCCGGCGCCTTCAACCCGGCACGCGACAGCTTGATGGCCGTGGCCAGCGAATCGATGGCAGCGTCCTGGCCAAATACAGTGAGCTTGAGATCACGCTCCAGGTTACGCAGCAGCTCCTTGTCGGAACTGGTGACATGCTTAGGCGGAATCCGCGCGATCTTGGCCACGATGTCTTCGACCTGAGGCACTTCGATACGCTTGACTCGATTGGCTTCAGGCTGCAGGCGCTGGTAGGCACCGGCCTCGTCGATGACGTCGATGGCCTTGTCGGGCATGTGGCGGTCATTGATGTAACGAGACGCCAACTCGGCGGCCGCACGCAGTGCTTCATCACTGTATTCGATGTTGTGATGCTGCTCGAACCGCCCCTTGAGGCCACGCAGGATACCGATGGTGTCTTCCACCGAAGGCTCGGACACGTCGACTTTCTGGAAGCGGCGTGCCAGGGCGCGGTCTTTCTCGAAGATGCCGCGGAATTCCTGGAAAGTGGTCGAACCGATGCAGCGGATGTCGCCGGAGGACAGCAGCGGTTTGAGCAGGTTGGACGCATCCATTACCCCGCCCGAAGCGGCACCTGCACCGATGATGGTGTGGATCTCGTCGATGAACAGGATCGCTTGCGGTCGTTTCTTCAACTCGCCGAGCAGCGCCTTGAAGCGCTTCTCGAAATCGCCGCGATACTTGGTACCGGCAAGCAATGCGCCCAGGTCGAGCGAATACACGACACTGTTGGCGAGCAGATCGGGTACCTGGCTGTCGACGATGCGCTTGGCCAGACCTTCGGCGATGGCTGTCTTGCCCACGCCTGCCTCGCCCACCAGCAACGGGTTGTTCTTGCGGCGACGGGCAAGAATCTGCGCGACGCGCTCGACTTCGCTCTCGCGACCGACCAATGGATCGATGCGGCCTTGGCGGGCAAGCTCGTTGAGATTGCTGGCATAGGCGTCCAGCGGGTTGCTTGAGGAAGACGTATCACCCCCTTCTTCGTCCTGCATCTCCTGCTCGCCTTCGGAACTGTCACCGTGGCCAGGGACCTTGGAAATGCCATGGGCGATGTAGTTGACCACATCGATTCGCGCCACGCTCTGCTGCTTGAGCAGGAACACGGCCTGGCTTTCCTGCTCGCTGAAGATCGCCACCAGCACATTGGCCCCGGTGACTTCTCGCTTGCCCGAACTTTGTACATGGAACACGGCGCGCTGCAGTACCCGCTGGAAGCCCAGGGTTGGCTGGGTCTCACGGTCCTCGTCATGCACGGGGATCAACGGCGTGGTGGAGTCGATGAACTCCTGCAGGTCGTGTTTGAGCTTTTCAAGATTGGCGCCGCACGCGCGCAATACGGTGGCGGCTGCCTCGTTGTCCAATAGCGCCAGAAGAAGGTGCTCCACGGTCATGAACTCATGACGCTTGGAGCGCGCTTCCTTGAAGGCAAGATTGAGCGTGACTTCGAGCTCGCGGTTTAACATAGCTTCACCTCATACCCAAGTGGTCGGCGTTAACCGTCCTTCTCGATTTCACAGAGTAGCGGATGCTGGCTTTCCCTGGCGTACTGGTTGACCTGCATGGCCTTGGTTTCGGCGATGTCACGGGTAAACAATCCGCATACTGCCCGTCCTTCTGTATGGACGGCCAGCATGACCTTGGTCGCCAGCTCACGATTCAGATTGAAAAAAACCTCGAGGATCTCGACGACGAAATCCATCGGGGTGTAGTCGTCATTGAACAAAACCACCTTGTACATCGGTGGTGCCTGCAACGCAGGCTTGGATTCCTGGACGGCAATGCCTGCCGAATCGTCCTCGTGCGACTGCGGGCGGTCTTGATTGAAGGTTAGTCGAATCTGACTGAATGCATGCATGGAAAGAAGATTCATCGTTGAGCGAATAGAAGTGGTGGGTTGACCTTGTGACCGAATTTTGACTCGGTCGCCGCATGACCTTGACTATCGGCAAAACGGTGTTACAAACAGTAGAACCCACATTGGGGAAGAAAGGTCCGCGCAGTCAACCAAATTTTTTCAATCGGTTGTGTTGCGCATGAAGTGGATGATACTCCAGAGCTGGAGTCCTTTGCAGAGGGATATGGGTATGCGCAGTGGTAAAGTCAAGTGGTTCAACAATGCCAAGGGCTACGGCTTCATTATCGAAGACGGTCAGACCGAGGATCTTTTCGCCCATTTTTCCGCCATTACCATGGAGGGTTACAAGACGCTGAAGGCCGGCCAGGCCGTCGCTTTCGAGATTATCCAGGGCCCCAAGGGCCTGCACGCCGTAAAGATCCAGGCAGCGGAGACCGCAATCACGCAGGCGGAAGTCACGCAAGCCAGCGTTGCGACGACCAGTGACGAGACCCGAGAGTCCGCGAACGCATGATCGCGGCGCAGGAACAGTGATCGCGAGCAAGCGTTCCTCGGGCGCATGCCGGGCAACGTGAGCGCTTGCTCGCCGTCATTGCTGCGAACTTGCACCCGCACAGGCCATCCACACGGATGGCCTGTTTCGTTTCCGGCAGCTGCCGACCCGCCCAGGTTTGTGCCCCCTACACAGTATTCATCGCCGCGACCAGTGGTATACTGCCGCAGTGACCGCAGGGTCACTCTGGTCGGACCGGTCCGCCCGCGTGCGCTGCCCATGCAAGCCGCGAGAGGGTCGCTGTCGCCGGTCGACCGCTTGACGCTCTACTGATGCATCCCACATCACCGCGACCAATGCTCGATTTTTCGCCTCATTGATGACAACGAGCGAAAGCGCCTATCCTGCGCATCTCGAGATTCTGTGCACGCTCAGCAAAGAAGAGAGTTAATTCGATTATGCCCACCCGCTCAAAGATCATCTATACCTTCACCGACGAAGCGCCAGCCCTGGCCACCTATTCGCTGCTGCCGATCATCGAAGCCTTCACCGCTTCTTCGGACATCGCCGTCGAGACCCGCGACATATCCCTGGCGGCACGCCTCCTTTCAAGCTTCCCCGAGCGTCTGCAGGCCGGCAAACCCGTGCCGGACGATCTCGCCGAGCTGGGCACCCTGGCCACCACGCCTGAAGCCAACATCATCAAGCTGCCGAACATCAGTGCTTCGGTACCGCAACTGAAGGCGGCGATCAAAGAGCTGCAGGATCAGGGCTTCGACCTGCCCGACTACCCCGACAGCGCCGAGTCGGATGCCGACAAGGACACCCGCGCCCGCTACGACAAGGTCAAGGGCAGCGCCGTGAACCCGGTACTGCGTGAAGGCAACTCCGACCGCCGTGCACCACTGTCGGTCAAGAACTACGCGCGCAAGCACCCGCACAAGATGGGCGCCTGGGCCGCCGACTCGAAGTCCCACGTTGCGCACATGAGCAGCGGCGATTTCTACGGCAGCGAGAAAAGTGCCCTGATCGAAGCTGACGGCAGCGTCAAGATCGAACTGGTCGGCAGCGACGGCAGCACCACCGTACTGAAGGAAAAGACCAAAGTCCTGGCCGGCGAGATCATCGACTGCGCCGCGCTGAGCAAAAATGCCCTGCGCGCCTTCGTGGCCGCCGAGATCGAGGACGCCAAGAAACAGGGCGTGCTGTTCTCCGTTCACCTGAAAGCCACCATGATGAAGGTCTCCGATCCGATCATGTTCGGCCAGATCGTCGCCGAGTTCTATCAAGAAGCGCTGGACAAGCACGCTGACGTGCTGGAGCAGGTCGGTTTCAACCTGAACAATGGCATCGGCGACCTGTACGCGCGCATCAAGTCGCTGCCCGCCGAACAGCAGGCGCAGATCGAAGCCGACGTGCAGGCCGTCTACGCCACTCGCCCTGCCCTGGCCATGGTCAACTCCGACAAGGGCATCACCAACCTGCACGTGCCCAGCGACGTCATCGTCGACGCCTCGATGCCTGCCATGATCCGCGACTCGGGCAAGATGTGGAACACCGAAGGTGTGCTGCAGGACACCAAGGCACTGATCCCGGATCGCTGCTACGCCAGCATTTACCAGGCGGCCATCGAAGACTGCAAGAAGCACGGTGCATTCGATCCGACCACCATGGGCAGCGTGCCCAACGTTGGCCTGATGGCGCAGAAAGCCGAAGAGTACGGCTCGCACGACAAGACCTTCCAGATTGCCGCCGACGGCGTGGTCCGCGTCAGCGACAGCAACGGCCGCGTGCTCATGGAGCAGAAGGTCGAGGCTGGCGACGTGTTCCGCATGTGCCAGACCAAGGACGCGCCGATCCAGGACTGGGTCAAGCTCGCCGTCAATCGCGCTCGCGCCAGTAGCACCCCTGCCGTGTTCTGGCTCGACCCTGCACGCGCCCATGACGCAGTGATGATCGACAAGGTGCAGAAATACCTGAAGGACCACGACACCAATGGCCTGGACATCCAGATCATGTCGCCGGTCGATGCGATGGCCTTCTCGCTCAAGCGCATTCGTGCCGGGCAAGACACGATTTCCGTGACCGGCAACGTGCTGCGCGACTACCTGACCGACCTGTTCCCGATCATGGAACTGGGCACCAGTGCCAAGATGCTTTCGATCGTGCCACTGATGAATGGCGGCGGCCTGTTCGAAACCGGCGCAGGTGGTTCGGCTCCCAAGCACGTTCAGCAACTGGTCGAAGAAAACTTCCTGCGCTGGGATTCTTTGGGTGAGTTCCTCGCTCTGGCCGCTTCGCTGGAGCACCTGGGCAGCACCTACGACAACCCCAAGGCGCTGGTACTGGCCGCAACCCTGGACAAGGCCACTGGCCAATTCCTCGACAACAACAAGTCGCCATCGCGCAAGGTCGGCAACATCGACAACCGCGGCAGCCACTTCTACCTGGCACTGTACTGGGCCCAGGCTCTGGCCGAGCAGAACGACGACGTCGCCCTGCAGGCGCAGTTCGCGCCGCTGGCCAAGACCCTGGCCGAGAACGAGGCGAAGATCGTCGCCGAGCTCAACGCCGTGCAAGGCAAGCCAGTGGACATCGGCGGCTACTACCATGCCGATGCGGAACTGACCCGCAAGGCCATGCGTCCGAGCGAAACCCTGAACGCCGCGATCGCTTCGCTGGTGTAAGGTTTGAATCGGTAACACCCCCAGCCCTGGCCCAGTGCCGGGGCTGACTTTTTCTGGCATCCGCGATCTCTCGTAGGAGCGGTCATCGGCCGCGAAAGGAGCAACGCGTATTGTCTGATGCACCGCGGCGCCTGGTTCGCGGCCACGGGCCGCTCCTACGGAAGATCGCATGCACCCGTAGGAGCGGTCATCGGCCGCGAAAGGAGCAACGCGTATTGTCTGATGCACCGCGGCGCCTGGTTCGCGGCCACGGACCGCTCCTACGGAAGATCGCATGCACCCGTAGGAGCGGTCATCGGCCGCGAAAGGAGCAACGCGTATTGTCTGATGCACCGCGGCGCCTGGTTCGCGGCCACGGACCGCTCCTACGGAAGATCGCATGCACCCGTAGGAGCGGTCATCGGCCGCGAAGAGGGCAACGCGAATCAACCGATGCACCGCGGTGCCTGGTTCGCAGCCACGGACCGCTCCTACGGAAGATCGCATGCACCCGTAGGAGCGGTCATCGGCTGCGAAAAGGGCAGCGCGAATCGACAGATGCACCGCGGTGCCTGGTTCGCAGCCACGGACCGCTCCTACGGAAGATCGCATGCACCCGTAGGAGCGGTCATCGGCCGCGAAAGGAGCAACGCGTATTGTCTGATGCACCGCGGCGCCTGGTTCGCGGCCACGGACCGCTCCTACGGAAGATCGCATGCACCCGTAGGAGCGGTCATCGGCCGCGAAAGGAGCAACGCGTATTGTCTGATGCACCGCGGCGCCTGGTTCGCGGCCACGGACCGCTCCTACGAGGGGTCCATCAATGGGAGATTCCATCATGACCTGGCAACCTCATATCACTGTCGCCACCATCATCGAGGACCGCGGACGCTTTCTGTTCGTCGAGGAAATGAAAGGTGGACGGTTGGTGCTCAACCAGCCTGCCGGCCATCTGGATCCTGACGAAAACCTCATGCAGGCCGCTTTGCGTGAAACCCTTGAGGAAACCGCCTGGGACGTCGAGCTGACCGGCGTGGTGGGCATCTACCTGTATACCGCACCCAGCAATGGCGTGACCTACCAGCGCATCTGCTTCAGCGCCCGGCCCTTGCACCTGAACCCCGAGCGCGAGCTGGACCCAGACATCAGCGGTACCACCTGGCTGAACCGCGACGAGCTCGCCGCCCAAGGGCATCGACTGCGCAGTGAGCTGGTCATGCAGTGCCTGGACGACTACCTGACACGCCCCCTGCACAGCCTGGAGCTGATTCGCACCTGAGCGTTTTCCAACGCACCCTGTTAGAATCGCGTCCTTTTCAGAGGCCCCATCGAATTCCTATGCGTGAGCCAGCTCCCCGCCACTGTGCAAAGCAGCGCGTCATCGTCGGCATGTCCGGCGGCGTCGACTCGTCCGTGTCCGCCCTTCTGCTGATGGAGCAGGGTTACCACGTGGAAGGCCTGTTCATGAAGAACTGGGAAGAAGACGACGGAACCGAATACTGCACGGCGCGCGAGGACCTGGCGGATGCCCAGGCCGTTTGCGACAAGCTGGGCATCAAGCTGCACACTGCCAACTTCGCGGCGGAATACTGGGACAACGTCTTCGAGCACTTCCTCGAGGAATACAAGGCCGGCCGCACGCCGAACCCGGACATCCTGTGCAACCGCGAGATCAAGTTCAAGGCGTTCCTGGACTACGCGCTGATGCTCGGCGCCGACCTGATCGCCACCGGTCACTACGTGCGTCGCCGCGACATCGACGGGCAGACGCAACTGCTCAAGGGCCTGGACCCGAACAAGGACCAGAGCTACTTCCTGCACGCCGTCGGCGGTGAGCAGATCGCCCGTACGCTGTTCCCCGTGGGCGAACTGGAAAAGCCCGAAGTGCGCGCGATCGCTGAGATGCACGGTCTGGCGACCGCGAAGAAAAAGGATTCCACCGGTATCTGCTTCATCGGCGAACGACGCTTCAGCGACTTTCTCAAGCAGTACCTGCCGGCACAGCCAGGCGAGATCAAGACCACCAGCGGCGAGGTCATCGGCCGTCACCACGGCTTGATGTACCACACCATCGGCCAGCGCCAGGGGCTGGGTATCGGCGGCCTCAAGGACGCCGGTGACGACCCGTGGTATGTGCTGGCCAAGGACCTGGTCAACAACGAATTGATCGTGGGCCAGGGCAATGAACACCCGATGCTGTTTTCCCGCGCCCTGCTCGCTTCGGAAATCTACTGGGTGAACCCGGTGGACCTGGCCGAGCCGCGACGCCTGACGGCCAAGGTGCGCTACCGGCAAGCCGACCAGGCGTGCACCCTGGAACAGACCGCCGAGGGCTATCGCGCGGTGTTCGACGAAGCTCAGCGAGCGGTCACCCCTGGCCAGTCCGTTGTATTCTACGACGGCGAAATCTGCCTGGGCGGCGGCGTCATCGAAGTCGCCGAGCCGTGGAGCCAGCCATGAACAACCTGCAGGAACAATTGGTAGCACTGGGTGCGGTGTTCCAGGCTGCGGTGCTGGTCGACCGGATCGCCAAGACCGGTTCCGCCGCCGAGGCCGACGTCGCCTGCCTGCTGGGCAGCCTGCTGGTGGTCGATCCGCAGAACACTCTCGAAGTGTTCGGCGGCGACGACAGCCACCTGCGCGAAGGTTATGGCGCGCTGTCCAGCGCGCTTGAGCGAGACCCCGGCAGCCTGCAGCGCGAGCCGCTGCGCTACGCATTGTCGATGCTGGGCCTGGAGCGGCAGCTGGCCAAGCGCGGCGAGATGCTGGAGATCATCGGCAAACGCATTCCGCAGATCCAGAACCAGGTCGAGCACTTCGGCCAGGGCCATGAGAACGTCATCGCCGCTACGGGTGCGCTGTACCAGGACACCCTGAGCACACTGCGCCAGCGCATCCAGGTGCACGGCGACACTCGCCACCTGCAGCAACCCAACAATGCTTCGAAGATTCGTGCCCTGCTGTTGGCCGGTATCCGCGCCGCGCGCCTGTGGCGACAGTTGGGTGGTCATCGCTGGCAGCTGGTGATCAGCCGCCGCAAGTTGTTGCGCGAGCTGTACCCCCTGATGCGCGGATGAATGACCGGAGGGTTGGCCCGCGCCGCCCAACCGGCTTTTTTCATGTATAATTCGCGCCCTTTTCAAAGCCCGACTGTCCGAGAATACCCATGCAGCTTTCTTCGCTCACTGCGGTTTCCCCTGTAGACGGCCGCTACGCCGGCAAAACCCAGGCCCTTCGCACCATTTTCAGCGAGTACGGCCTGATCCGCTTCCGCGCCCTGGTCGAAGTGCGCTGGTTGCAGCGCCTGGCCGCGCACCCGCAAATCGCCGAAGTACCGGCTTTCTCGGCAGAGGCCAACGCCGTACTGGATGTGCTTGCCAGTGATTTCGCCCTGGAGCATGCCGAGCGCGTCAAGGAAATCGAGCGCACCACCAACCACGACGTCAAGGCCATCGAGTACCTGCTCAAAGAACAGGCGGCCAAGCTGCCGGAACTGGCCAAGGTCAGCGAGTTTATCCATTTCGCCTGCACCAGCGAGGACATCAACAACCTGTCCCACGCCCTGATGCTGCGCGAAGGCCGCGACGACGTGATGCTGCCGCTGATGCGCCAGATCGCCGAGTCGATCCGCGAGCTGGCTCATCGCTTCGCCGACGTGCCGATGCTGTCGCGCACCCATGGCCAGCCGGCTTCGCCGACGACCCTGGGCAAGGAACTGGCGAACGTGGTGTACCGCCTGGAGCGGCAGATCGCCCAGGTGGCCGCCGTGCCTTTGCTGGGCAAGATCAACGGCGCGGTGGGCAACTACAACGCGCACCTGTCGGCCTACCCGCAGATCGACTGGGAAGCCAATGCCCGCGCCTTCATCGAAGACGAACTGGGGCTGGGCTTCAATCCCTACACCACGCAGATCGAGCCGCACGACTACATCGCCGAGCTGTTCGACGCCATCGCGCGCTTCAACACCATCCTCATCGACTTTGATCGCGACATCTGGGGCTACATCTCCCTGGGCTATTTCAAGCAGCGCACCATCGCTGGCGAAATCGGCTCCTCGACGATGCCGCACAAGGTCAATCCGATCGACTTCGAGAACTCCGAAGGTAACCTGGGTATCGCCAACGCGCTGTTCCAGCACCTGGCGAGCAAGCTGCCGATCTCGCGCTGGCAGCGCGACCTGACCGACTCCACCGTACTGCGCAACCTGGGCGTGGGCTTCGCCCACAGCGTCATCGCGTACGAAGCAAGTCTCAAGGGAATCAGCAAGCTAGAGATCAATACTCAGAAAATAGCTGAAGATCTGGATGCCTGTTGGGAAGTGCTCGCCGAGCCGATTCAGACGGTCATGCGCCGCTACGACATCGAGAATCCGTACGAGAAGCTCAAGGAGCTGACCCGCGGCAAGGGCATCGGCCCACAAGCTCTGCAGACCTTCATCGACGGGCTGGACATGCCTGACCAGGCCAAAGCCGAGCTCAAGCAACTGACGCCGGCCAATTACATAGGCAATGCGGCTGCACAGGCCAAGCGCGTCTGACAGTCGCCAACGACGCTTCGACGCCCGGCTTCGCCGGGCGTTTTTATTCCGGTTATAAAAGCAATATAATTCAGCAGGTTACACATGAAAGCTAATACCCCACTTCAAATACTGGGCGGCCTGACTGCCGCTGAATTTCTCCGCGACTACTGGCAGAAGAAACCCCTGCTGGTACGCCAGGCCTTCACCGATTTCGAAAATCCGCTGAGCGCCGATGAACTCGCCGGCCTGGCGCTCGAGGAAGAAGTCGAGTCGCGGATCGTCATCGAACACGGCGCCCAGCCGTGGGAAATGCGCCGTGGGCCCTTTGCCGAGGATGAATTCAGCAAGCTGCCTGAAACCGAGTGGACCCTGCTGGTCCAGGCTGTTGACCAGTTCGTTCCGGAAGTCGCCGAGCTGCTCGAGCACTTCCGCTTCCTGCCCAGCTGGCGCATCGATGACGTCATGATCAGCTTTGCCGCACCAGGCGGCGGCGTCGGTCCGCACTTCGACAACTACGATGTGTTCCTGCTGCAGGGGCTGGGCAAGCGCAACTGGAAAGTCGGACAGATGTGCGATTCGCAGAGCCCGCTGCTCGATCACGCGGATCTGCGCATCCTGGCCGACTTCCAGCAGAGCGAAGAGTGGACCCTGGAGCCCGGCGACATGCTCTATCTGCCGCCGCGCCTGGCCCATTGCGGCGTTGCCGTGGACGATTGCATGACCTATTCGGTCGGCTTCCGTGCCCCAAGCGCTGCCGAAGTGCTGACCCACTTCACCGACTTCCTCAGCCAGTTCCTGCCGGACGAAGAGCGCTACAGCGACGCCGATGCCGTGCCTGCGGCCGACCCTCACCAGATTCAGCACGACGCGCTGGATCGCCTCAAGCGCCTGCTGGCCGAGCACATGAGTGACGAGCGTCTGCTGCTGACCTGGTTTGGCCAATTCATGACCGAGCCGCGCTATCCGGAGCTGGTCGCTGGCGAAGACATGGCCGAGGCCGATCTGCTTGCCGAACTGGAACAGGGCGCGCTGCTGGTGCGTAACCCGAGCGCCCGCCTGGCCTGGTCGGAAGTCGACGAAGACCTGCTGTTGTTCGCCAGTGGCCAGAGCCGCTTGCTGCCCGGCGAACTGCGCGATCTGTTGAAGTTGATCTGCGCGGCCGACGCCTTGCACATCGACAACCTGGGCCCCTGGATGAACGACGAACAAGGCCGCGCGCTGCTGTGTGAACTGGTGAAGCAAGGGAGCCTGGGGTTCGCCATCGATGAATAGCGTCGAAGTACGCGTGGCGGACTGGCACAAGGACAATCGAGATATCCGGCGCATTCGCGAGGCGGTGTTCATCGCCGAGCAGGCGATTCCGGCCGAGCTGGAATGGGACGAGGACGATCTGAGCGCCGTGCACTTCCTGGCCGTCGAAGGCGACTACGCAGTGGGCACTGCCCGCCTGCTCGCCGACGGTGAGATCGGTCGGGTGTCCGTGCTCAAGGATTGGCGCGGGCTGAGGGTGGGCGACAAGTTGCTGCAAGCGGTCATCGCCCATGCCAATGCGCTGGGCCTGCACGAGCAGAAGCTCAGCGCCCAGGTGCACGCCACGGCGTTCTACGAACACCATGGCTTTCGCATCGTCAGCGGTGAGTTTCTCGAAGCTGGTTTGCCCCATGTGGACATGGTTCGCAGTCCAGGCTGACTTTCTGTGGGAGCCGAACGGCGCATTGTGGTGCGCCTGCGAAACCGCAGCGACCCTTTCGCGGCCACTGACCGCTCCTACGGAGGCTCGCATCCGTCTTTGGGTGGTCAGCGGCCGCGAAATGGGCGACGCGGTTCGGCTGATACACTGCATCCTGTACTCTCAGCGCGCATGCCATACTTGTCCGCACATCCAATGCGGAGATCACGGACATGCCGCTGCACCTTCTGCTCGCCAGCCTGCTGTTATGCCTGATGCCCAGTGCCCAAGCGGCTACCCAGGTCATGCCCCTTCACTATCGCACCAGTGCCGATATCCTCCCCATCGCCCAACAACTGGTGGGCCGTGAAGGCACCGTCGCGGCCTATGGCAACCAACTGGTGGTCAACGCCGAGCCCGACAAGCTGGACGAGCTCACTGCATTGCTCGAGCAATTGGACAAGCCGGCGCGACGCCTGCTGATCAGCGTCGACACCAGCGACAGCAACACCGCCAACCAGCGCGGTTATCGCGTCAACGGCGCAGGCACTACGCGCATCATCCAGTACGGCACCGACAACCGCAGCGGCGGTGTGCAACAGGTACAAGCCAGCGAAGGCAGCCCGGCACTCATCCAGATCGGCCAAAGCGTACCCTTGACCACCGCTGGCACCGACGCCTACGGCCGCCTGCAAGCGCAGACCGAGTATCGCGATGTCACCCAGGGCTTCTACGTCACCGCCAGCCTGACTGGCGATGTAGTACACCTGAATATCGCTACAAACAACGACCGATTGAGCCAGGAACGGGCCGACGTGGTCAACGTGCAAAGTACGCAATCGACCCTCAGCGGCCGGCTCGGCGAATGGATTACAGTGGCGGGCATGAACGAGCATTCGAGCATCAACCAACAGGGCATCGCCCGGCAATACAGCACCCAAGGGCGTAACGACACGACCGTTCGAGTAAAGGTCGACACTCTTGATTGAGCCTAAGTCACGACAGCGCTGCCCCTGTCGCGAATCGGCGACCGCAGCCTCGAAAACTGACTCTACAGTCGCGGAATCGGCAAATATGTAGTGCTTTATAATTTTCACTACAAAACGTTTGACGTGCAGAAAATCCATGGGGCATGATGGCCTCGCCCTCACCGGTCCGTGTCTTTGCCAACCAGGCAAGCGCGGCGCACGGTCAGGGCCGACCGGCAGTTCGGCACAAGCAGCGCCTGGCGCAGCAACCCCATCATCGAACCTATGCACGAGGTTTATCTCCATGGCACTGACACGCGAACAACAAGAAGCGGCCCTTGCGAAAGACTGGTCCGAAAACCCGCGCTGGAAAGGTGTGACGCGCAACTACTCACCCGCCGACGTGGTGCGCCTGCGTGGCTCGGTCCAACCCGAACACACGCTGGCCCGCCTGGGCGCAGAGAAACTCTGGAACCTGGTGACCCAGGGCGCCAAGCCTTCATTCCGCCCCGACAAGGATTTCGTCAACTGCATGGGCGCGCTTACCGGCGGCCAGGCGGTGCAGCAGGTCAAGGCCGGCATCCAGGCCATCTATCTGTCGGGCTGGCAGGTCGCGGCCGACAACAACTCCGCCGAATCGATGTACCCCGACCAGTCGCTGTACCCGGTGGACTCGGTGCCGACCGTGGTCAAGCGCATCAACAACTCGTTCCGACGTGCCGACCAGATCCAATGGAAGGCTGGCAAGAATCCGGGCGACCAAGGCTACATCGACTACTTCGCGCCAATCGTGGCTGACGCCGAAGCCGGCTTCGGCGGCGTGCTCAATGCCTATGAATTGATGAAGAATATGATCGAAGCGGGCGCTGCCGGCGTGCACTTCGAAGACCAGCTGGCCTCGGTGAAGAAATGCGGGCACATGGGCGGCAAAGTACTGGTGCCGACCCAGGAAGCCGTGCAGAAACTCACTGCGGCGCGCCTGGCCGCCGATGTCGCTGGTGTGCCGACGATCATCCTGGCGCGCACCGATGCGAACGCCGCGGACCTGCTGACGTCGGACTGCGACCCCTACGACCAGCCGTTCGTGACCGGCACCCGCACACCTGAAGGCTTCTACAAAGTACGTGCCGGCCTCGATCAGGCGATCGCCCGCGGCCTGGCTTACGCGCCCTATGCCGACCTTATCTGGTGCGAGACCGCCAAGCCGGACCTGGATGAGGCGCGTCGCTTCGCCGAGGCCATCAAGCGCGAGTACCCGGACCAGCTGCTTTCCTACAACTGCTCCCCTTCCTTCAACTGGAAGAAGAACCTGGATGACGCGACCATCGCCAAATTCCAGCGCGAGCTGTCGGCGATGGGCTACAAGCATCAGTTCATCACCCTGGCCGGGATCCACAACATGTGGCACGGCATGTTCAGCCTTGCGCACGATTACGCGCGCAACGACATGACGGCCTACGTGAAGCTGCAGGAGCAGGAATTCGCCGATGCCGAAAAGGGCTATACCTTTGTCGCTCACCAGCAGGAAGTGGGTACCGGTTACTTCGACGACATGACCACCGTGATCCAGGGCGGCGCCTCGTCGGTCACCGCCCTGACCGGCTCGACCGAAGAAGAGCAGTTCCACTGATCCCTCAGGCAAGCTGCTCTCGCGAGGGGAGCAGCGTCTGTGGGTCGAGGTGCCTGTTCAGCGAGGTAACTGTGGGAGCGAGCTCTGCCCGCGAAGAATTCGGCGCGTTGTACCTGCCAGACCGCAGCGTGGCATTCGCGGGTAGAACCCGCTCCCACAGGGTCGACATCGCTCCTGCAGGGATGGGTGTTGAATTCAGAGCCGCCGCATGCAGTTGCCGGGGGCTTTTTTATGCGTTCGATTGATCCAGCGCAATGCCGGCAACCGAATAACCCAGTACAACACTCCGCACGGTTAATTAGCCCAACTCGAACAGTCGAGCCAGCGCGCTAAATGATATTAGTTATCATTAAGATATTCACGTACTCACGGTAAAAGCTTGCCCTGCTTGATATTTTCTTCTTTCACCCACCTAAATCCTGCCAGTGAGCTACATTGAATAAGCCTATGTGCGTAATGATACGAATTAATTTGCGATCCGAAATTTACTTGCCCGGCTTTTACCCATAAAATCATCGCGATTGATTCTGCTGCGACATATCGTCACTGCGACACTTCATTCAACCCAGAGGCCCCGGCCTTTGCCAAGGAAACCAGCATGCCCGATTCGACAGGACTCATCGCCCACAACTGGGGCTTTGCCATCTTCCTTCTCGGTGTTGCCGGTCTGTGTGCGTTCATGCTCGGGCTCTCCAGCCTGCTGGGCAGCAAAGCCTTCGGACGCAGCAAGAACGAACCTTTCGAATCCGGCATGCTGCCGGTCGGCAGCGCCCGTCTGCGCCTTTCCGCCAAATTCTATCTGGTCGCGATGCTGTTCGTGATCTTCGATATCGAAGCCCTTTTTCTCTTTGCCTGGTCTGTGTCCGTCCGCGAAAGCGGCTGGACCGGATTCGTCGAAGCTCTCGTTTTCATAGCAATTCTGTTGGCAGGTCTTGTCTACCTGTTCCGAGTGGGCGCCCTTGACTGGGCACCGGAAGCTCGTCGCAAGCGGCAGGCGAAGCTGAAACAATGAGGCTTTGGCAATGCAATACAATCTCACCCGGATCGACCCCGATGCTCCCAACGAGCAGTATCCCATCGGCACCAGGGAAACTGTTTCCGACCCCCTAGAAGATCAGGTTCACAAGAACATCTTCATGGGCAAACTCGAAGACGTCCTCAGCGGCGCGGTCAACTGGGGTCGCAAGAACTCCCTGTGGCCGTACAACTTCGGTCTCTCGTGCTGCTACGTGGAAATGACCACGGCCTTCACGGCGCCCCACGACATCGCCCGCTTCGGCGCCGAAGTCATCCGGGCCTCGCCGCGTCAGGCCGACTTCATGGTCATCGCCGGCACCTGCTTCATCAAGATGGCGCCGATCATCCAGCGCCTCTACGAGCAGATGCTAGAGCCCAAGTGGGTCATCTCCATGGGTTCGTGCGCCAACTCCGGTGGCATGTACGACATCTACTCGGTGGTCCAGGGGGTCGACAAATTCCTCCCCGTGGACGTCTACGTGCCTGGCTGCCCGCCGCGCCCTGAAGCTTTCCTGCAAGGCTTGATGCTGTTGCAGGAGTCGATTGGCCAAGAGCGTCGCCCGCTGTCCTGGGTCGTCGGTGATCAAGGCGTATACCGCGCCGAGATGCCTTCGCAGAAGGAACAGCGCCGCGAACAGCGTATTGCGGTAACCCACCTGCGCAGCCCCGACGAAGTCTGATCCAGCGTTTGTCACGCCTGCCCATGCAGGCCGAGAACCTCTGGCTTCAAACCGTAGTTGACCGATAGCGACCGAGACCATGACAACAGCGGACACCGCTCTGTATATCCCGCCCTACAAGGCTGACGACCAAGATGTGGTCGTCGAACTGAACCAGCGCTTTGGCCCCGAGGCGTTCCTCGCCCAGGAAACCCGTACCGGCATGCCGGTACTGTGGGTGGCCCGCGCCAAGCTGGTCGAGATCCTCACGTTCCTGCGCAACGTGCCCAAGCCGTACAGCATGCTCTACGACCTGCACGGCGTGGACGAGCGCCTGCGCACCCACCGCCGAGCCATTCCGAGCGCCGGCGACTTCACGGTGTTCTACCACCTGCTGTCGGTCGAGCGTAACAGCGACGTCATGCTCAAGGTGGCCCTGAACGAAGGCGACCTGAACCTGCCGACCATCACCGGTATCTGGCCCAACGCCAACTGGTACGAGCGTGAAGTCTGGGACATGTTCGGCATCGACTTCGCCGGCCACCCTCACCTGTCGCGCATCATGATGCCGCCGACCTGGGAAGGCCACCCGCTGCGCAAGGACTACCCGGCGCGCGCGACCGAGTTCGACCCCTACAGCCTGACCCTGGCCAAGCAGCAGCTCGAGGAGGAAGCCGCGCGCTTCAAGCCCGAGGACTGGGGCATGAAGCGCTCCGGCACCAACGAGGACTACATGTTCCTCAACCTGGGGCCCAACCACCCTTCGGCGCACGGTGCGTTCCGCATCATTCTGCAGCTGGACGGCGAAGAGATCGTCGACTGCGTGCCCGACATCGGCTATCACCACCGTGGCGCCGAGAAAATGGCCGAGCGCCAGTCGTGGCACAGCTTCATCCCCTACACCGACCGCATCGACTACCTGGGCGGGGTGATGAACAACCTGCCCTACGTGCTAGCCGTCGAGAAGCTGGCCGGCATCAAGGTGCCGCAGAAGGTCGACACCATCCGCATCATGATGGCCGAGTTCTTCCGCATCACCAGCCACCTGCTGTTCCTGGGTACCTATATCCAGGACGTCGGCGCCATGACCCCGGTGTTCTTCACCTTCACCGACCGCCAGAAAGCCTACACGGTGATCGAAGCCATTACCGGTTTCCGCCTGCACCCGGCCTGGTACCGCATTGGTGGTGTGGCGCACGACCTGCCGCGCGGCTGGGAGAAGCTGGTCAAGGACTTCGTCGAATGGCTGCCCAAGCGCCTCGACGAATACACCAAGGCTGCGCTGCAGAACAGCATTCTCAAGGGCCGTACCATCGGCGTCGCCGCCTACAACACCAAGGAAGCCCTGGAGTGGGGCGTCACCGGTGCCGGGCTGCGCTCCACCGGTTGCGATTTCGACCTGCGCAAGGCGCGTCCGTATTCGGGCTACGAGAACTTCGAGTTCGAAGTGCCGCTTGCGCACAACGGCGATGCCTATGACCGCTGCATGGTTCGCGTCGAAGAGATGCGCCAGAGCATCCGCATCATCGACCAGTGTATGCGCAACATGCCCGAAGGCCCGTACAAGGCGGATCACCCGCTGACCACGCCGCCGCCCAAGGAGCGCACGCTGCAGCACATCGAAACCTTGATCACGCACTTCCTGCAGGTTTCGTGGGGCCCGGTGATGCCGGCCAACGAATCCTTCCAGATGATCGAAGCGACCAAGGGCATCAACAGCTACTACCTGACGAGCGACGGCGGCACCATGAGCTACCGTACCCGCATACGCACCCCGAGCTACCCGCACCTGCAGCAGATCCCTTCGGTGATCAAGGGCAGCATGGTCGCGGACTTGATCGCGTACTTGGGTAGCATCGATTTCGTTATGGCCGACGTGGACCGTTAAGCATGAACAGCACGCTCATCCAGACAGACCGTTTCGCCCTGAGCGAAACCGAGCGCTCGGCCATCGAGCACGAGCTGCACCACTACGAGGACCCGCGCGCGGCGTCCATCGAAGCCCTCAAGATCGTCCAGAAGGAACGTGGCTGGGTACCTGATGGCGCGCTTTACGCGATTGGCGAACTGCTCGGCATTCCGGCCAGTGACGTCGAAGGCGTGGCCACCTTTTATAGCCAGATTTTCCGTCAGCCGGTGGGCCGCCACATCATTCGCGTCTGCGACTCGATGGTCTGCTACATCGGCGGCCACGAGTCGGTGGTCAGCGAAATCCAGAGCAAGCTGGGCATAGGCCTGGGCCAGACCACCGCCGACGGCCGCTTCACCCTGCTGCCGGTGTGCTGCCTGGGCAACTGCGACAAGGCCCCGGCGCTGATGATCGACGACGATACCTTTGGCGATGTCCAGCCCGCTGGCGTGGCCCAACTGCTGGAGGGCTACGTATGAAGCTCACCTCGTTCGGCCCGGCCAACACCATTGCCCGCGCCGCTGAAACCCATCCGCTGACCTGGCGCCTGCGTGACGACGGCGAGCCGATCTGGCTCGACGAGTACCAGGCCAAGGACGGCTACAGCGCCGCGCGCAAGGCCTTTGCCGACATGTCGCAGGACGACATCGTGCAGACGGTGAAGGATTCCGGCCTCAAGGGCCGCGGCGGTGCGGGTTTCCCTACCGGCGTCAAATGGGGCCTGATGCCCAAAGACGAATCCATGGACATCCGCTACCTGCTGTGCAATGCGGATGAAATGGAGCCCAACACCTGGAAAGACCGCATGCTGATGGAGCAGCAGCCTCATCTGCTGATCGAAGGCATGCTGATTTCCGCGCGCGCGCTGAAGGCCTATCGCGGCTACATCTTCCTGCGCGGCGAATACACCACCGCGGCCAAGCACCTGAATCGTGCCGTACAGGAAGCGAAAGCCGCCGGACTGCTGGGCAAGAACATCCTGGGGTCGGGCTTCGACTTCGAACTGTTCGTGCACACCGGTGCCGGCCGCTACATCTGCGGTGAAGAAACCGCGCTGATCAACTCGCTGGAAGGTCGCCGCGCCAACCCGCGTTCCAAGCCGCCCTTCCCCGCTGCCGTGGGTGTGTGGGGTAAGCCGACGTGCGTGAACAACGTCGAAACCCTGTGCAACGTGCCGGCCATCGTCGGCAACGGCATCGACTGGTACAAGGCGCTGGCCATGCCCGGCAGTGAAGACCACGGCACCAAGCTGATGGGCTTCTCCGGCAAGGTCAAGAACCCCGGCCTGTGGGAACTGCCGTTCGGCATCAGCGCCCGCGAGCTGTTCGAAGACTATGCCGGCGGCATGCGCGACGGCTTCACGCTCAAGTGCTGGCAGCCAGGCGGTGCCGGTACCGGTTTCCTGCTGCCCGAACACCTCGACGCGCAGATGTACGCCGGCGGCATCGGCAAGGTCGGCACTCGGATGGGTACTGGCCTGGCCATGGCCGTGGACGACAGCGTCAACATGGTCTCGCTGCTGCGCAACATGGAAGAGTTCTTCTCCCGCGAGTCCTGTGGCTTCTGTACCCCTTGCCGCGACGGCCTGCCGTGGAGCGTCAAGCTGCTGCGCGCCATCGAGACCGGCAACGGCCAGCCGGGGGATATCGAAACCCTGCTGGGCCTGGTCGGTTTCCTCGGCCCCGGCAAGACGTTCTGTGCACACGCGCCCGGCGCCGTGGAGCCCTTGGGCAGCGCTATCAAATATTTCCGTGCCGAGTTCGAGGCGGGCATCAAGCCCGTCACGCCGGGCAGCCTGACCCAGGTGGCCACACCCACCATGGCCGGCGCCTGACTCACGGCACGCCCGGCGGCCCGTGCCGCCGGTATCGCCCGTTGACGCGCCCTTTCCGGCTGCGCCGGGCGAACGACAAGATTTCCATTAGCCACGCCCGCTGACAACGGGCCAACGAAGAACTTGAACCATGGCCACTATCCACGTAGACGGCAAAGCGCTCGAGGTCGATGGCGCAGACAACCTGTTGCAGGCCTGTCTGTCGCTGGGCCTCGACATCCCGTATTTCTGCTGGCATCCGGCGCTGGGCAGCGTCGGCGCCTGCCGCCAGTGCGCAGTCAAGCAATACACCGACGAGAACGACACCCGTGGTCGCATCGTCATGTCGTGCATGACACCCGCCACCGACAACACCTGGATCTCCATCGAAGACGACGAATCCAAGGCGTTCCGCGCCAGTGTCGTCGAATGGCTGATGACCAACCACCCGCACGACTGCCCTGTGTGCGAGGAAGGCGGTCACTGCCACCTGCAGGACATGACCGTGATGACCGGTCACAACGAGCGTCGCTATCGTTTCAGCAAGCGCACCCACCAGAATCAGGAGCTGGGTCCGTTCATCGCGCATGAGATGAACCGCTGCATCGCCTGCTATCGCTGCGTGCGCTTCTACAAGGACTACGCCGGCGGCACCGACCTGGGCGTGTTCGGCGCCCACGACAATGTCTACTTCGGACGGGTCGAAGACGGTACCCTGGAAAGCGAGTTTTCCGGCAACCTCACCGAGGTCTGCCCGACCGGTGTGTTCACCGACAAGACGCACTCCGAGCGCTACAACCGCAAGTGGGACATGCAGTTCGCCCCGAGCATCTGCCATGGCTGCTCGAGCGGTTGCAACATCAGCCCGGGCGAGCGCTACGGTGAGCTGCGCCGCATCGAGAACCGCTACAACGGTTCGGTGAACCACTATTTCCTGTGCGACCGCGGCCGTTTCGGCTACGGCTACGTCAACCGCACCGATCGCCCACGGCAACCGCTGCTGGCCGAAGGCAACCGCAAGCTGAGCCTCGACGAGGCGCTGGACAAGGCTGCCGAGCTGTTGCGCGGCCGCAACATCGTCGGCATCGGCTCGCCACGGGCCAGCCTGGAAAGCAACTACGCGCTGCTGGAACTGGTCGGTGCCAAGCACTTCTACAGCGGCATCGAAGCCGGCGAGCTGTCGCGCATCCGCCTGGCCTTGCAGGTGCTGCAGAACAGCCCGTTGCCGATCCCGAGCCTGCGCGAGGTCGAAGACCACGACGCGGTGTTCGTGTTGGGCGAAGACTTGACCCAGACCGCCGCGCGCATGGCGCTGGCACTGCGTCAATCGGTGAAGGGCAAGGCGGAGGCGATGGCCGAGGCCATGCGCGTTCAACCTTGGCTCGACGCTGCCGTGAAGAACATTGGTCAGCATGAGCTGCATCCATTGTTCATCGCCAGCCTGACCGACACCAAGCTCGACGATGTCGCCGAAGAATGCGTGCACGCCGCGCCCGAAGACCTGGCGCGCATCGGCTTCGCCGTCGCCCATGCGATCGACCCCAGTGCTCCGGCCGTCAGCGGCCTGGACAGCGAGGCCCTCGAGCTGGCCCAGCGCATTGCCGATGCGCTGGTGGCTGCCAAGCGTCCGCTGGTCATCAGCGGCACTTCGCTGGGCTGCAACGCCCTGATCGAAGCGGCAGGCAACATCGCCAAGGCCTTGAAGGGCCGCGACAAGGCCGGCTCGCTGAGCCTGATCGTGCCGGAAGCCAACAGCATGGGCCTGGCGATGCTGGGCGGCGAGTCGGTGGACGACGCGCTGCAAGCCGTGATCGACGGTCACGCCGACGCACTGGTGATCCTGGAAAACGATTTGTACACCCGTGTCGATGCCGCCAAGGTTGACGCCGCGCTGAACGCCGCCAAGGTAGTCATTGTTGCCGATCACCAGCACACCCGCACCGTCGAGCGCGCCCATCTGGTCTTGCCGGCCGCCAGCTTCGCCGAAGGCGATGGCACCCTGGTCAGCCAGGAAGGCCGCGCCCAGCGGTTCTTCCAGGTGTTCGATCCGGTCTACCTGGATTCCAGCATTCTGATCCACGAAGGCTGGCGCTGGCTGCATGCATTGCGCAGCACGCTGCTGAACCAGCCGGTGGACTGGACCCAACTCGACCATGTGACCGCTGCAGTGGCCAACAGCACCGCGCAACTGGCCCGCATCGTCGACGCCGCGCCGTCGGCCTCGTTCCGCATCAAGGGTCTGAAGCTGGCCCGCGAACCGTTGCGCTACAGCGGTCGTACCGCCATGCGCGCCAACATCAGCGTGCACGAGCCACGGACATCGCAGGATACCGACACCGCCTTCTCGTTCTCCATGGAAGGCTACTCGGGCTCGGTCGAGCCGCGCCAGCAGGTGCCGTTCGCCTGGTCGCCAGGCTGGAACTCGCCGCAGGCCTGGAACAAGTTCCAGGACGAAGTGGGTGGCCACCTGCGTGCCGGTGACCCTGGCACACGCCTGATCGAAAGCCAGGGCGATGGCCTGGGCTGGTTCGCCAGCGTACCGGCGGCCTTCTCGCCCGCTCGCGGCACCTGGCAGGCAGTGCCGTTCTATCACCTGTTCGGCAGCGAAGAAAACTCTTCCCGCTCCGCACCGGTGCAGGAGCGGATTCCGGCCCCCTATATCGCGTTGGCCAAATCCGAGGCGGATCGTCTGGGCGTCAACGATGGCGCGCTGCTGAGCCTCACCGTCGCCGGCCAGGCCTTGCGCCTGCCGCTGCGCATCAGTGAAGAACTGGGCGCAGGCCTGGTGGGTCTGCCCGCTGGCCTGGCGGGCATCCCGCCGGCGTTTGCCGGCGCATCCGTCGAAGGCCTGCAGGAGGCAGCACAATGACCTGGTTCACCCCTGAAGTGATCGACATCATCATCGGTGTGGTCAAGGCCCTGGTCATCATGCTGGCGGTGGTCGTTTGCGGCGCATTGCTCAGCTTCGTCGAGCGCCGCCTGCTGGGTTGGTGGCAGGATCGCTACGGGCCGAACCGGGTCGGTCCGTTCGGCATGTTCCAGATTGCCGCCGACATGCTGAAGATGTTCTTCAAGGAAGACTGGAACCCGCCCTTCGTCGACAAGGTGATCTTCACCCTGGCGCCGGTGGTGGCCATGAGTGCCTTGCTGATCGCCTTCGCGATCATCCCGATCACCCCCACCTGGGGCGTGGCCGACCTGAACATCGGGCTGCTGTTCTTCTTCGCCATGGCCGGTTTGTCGGTGTATGCCGTTTTGTTCGCCGGTTGGGCCAGCAACAACAAGTACGCCCTGCTGGGCAGCTTGCGGGCCTCCGCGCAGACCGTGTCGTACGAAGTGTTCATGGGCCTGTCGCTGATGGGTATCGTGATCCAGGCCGGCTCGTTCAACATGCGCGACATCGTCGAGTATCAGGCGCAGAACCTGTGGTTCATCATTCCGCAGTTCTTCGGCTTCTGTACCTTCTTCGTCGCCGGCGTGGCGGTGACTCACCGTCATCCGTTCGACCAGCCGGAAGCAGAACAGGAATTGGCAGACGGCTACCACATCGAATACGCCGGCATGAAATGGGGCATGTTCTTCGTCGGTGAATACATCGGCATCATCCTGATCTCGGCCTTGCTGGTAACGCTGTTCTTCGGCGGCTGGCACGGGCCGTTCGGAATTCTGCCGCAACTGTCGTTCGTCTGGTTCGCACTGAAAACCGCGTTCTTCATCATGCTGTTCGTACTGCTGCGCGCGTCCATCCCGCGCCCTCGCTACGACCAGGTAATGGATTTCAGCTGGAAGTTCTGCCTGCCACTGACCCTGATCAACATGCTGGTGACCGCCGCGATCGTGTTGTTGAACACGCCCGCCGGCACGGTTCAGTGAGGAATTGACCCATGTTCAAATATATCGGTGACATCGTAAAAGGAACGGGTACGCAGCTGCGCAGCCTGATCATGGTGTTCGGCCACGGTTTCCGTAAGCGCGACACCCTGCAATACCCCGAGGAGGCGGTGTACCTGCCGCCGCGCTATCGCGGCCGTATCGTCTTGACCCGCGACCCCGACGGCGAGGAACGCTGCGTGGCCTGCAACCTGTGCGCCGTGGCCTGCCCGGTGGGTTGCATCTCGTTGCAGAAGGCAGAAACCGAGGACGGTCGCTGGTACCCGGACTTCTTCCGGATCAACTTCTCGCGCTGCATTTTCTGTGGCCTGTGCGAGGAAGCCTGCCCGACGACCGCGATCCAGCTCACACCGGACTTCGAGATGGCCGAGTTCAAGCGTCAGGATCTGGTCTACGAAAAGGAAGATCTGCTGATCTCCGGACCCGGCAAGAACCCTGACTACAACTTCTACCGCGTAGCCGGCATGGCCGTAGCCGGCAAGCCCAAGGGCGCCGCGCAGAACGAAGCCCAGCCGATCAACGTGAAGAGCTTGCTCCCTTAAGGAAGAAAGATGGAATTCGCTTTCTATTTCGCGTCGGGTATCGCGGTGGTGTCCACCCTCAGGGTGATCACCAATACCAACCCCGTACACGCCCTGCTCTATCTGATCATCTCGTTGATCGCCGTGGCGATGACCTTCTTCGCCCTCGGTGCGCCGTTCGCCGGCGTGCTTGAAGTGATCGCCTACGCCGGCGCCATCATGGTGCTGTTCGTCTTCGTGGTGATGATGCTCAACCTGGGCCCGGCCTCGGTGCAGCAGGAACGCGTGTGGCTCAAGCCGGGTATCTGGGCTGGCCCGGTGTTCCTCGGTGCCTTGTTGCTGCTCGAACTGCTGTACGTGCTGTTCGCCAACCCCAGCGCTGCCGGTATCGGCCAGACCACGGTCGATGCCAAGGCAGTCGGCATCAGTCTGTTCGGCCCCTACCTGCTGGTGGTTGAACTGGCGTCGATGCTGCTGCTGGCTGCAGCCGTGACGGCGTTCCACCTCGGCCGTACGGAAAAGGAGTAAACAGATGCCCGCTATCCCTCTCGAGCATGGCCTGGCTGTCGCCGGCATCCTGTTCACCCTTGGTCTGGTCGGCCTGATGGTCCGCCGTAACATTCTTTTCGTGTTGATGAGTCTGGAAATCATGATGAACGCCTCTGCCCTGGCGTTCATCGTGGCGGGCGCACGCTGGGGTCAGCCCGATGGACAGATCATGTTCATCCTGGTGATCACCCTGGCAGCGGCCGAGGCCTCCATTGGCCTGGCGATCCTGATGCAACTGTATCGCCGCTTCCACACGCTCGACATCGACGCTGCCAGTGAGATGCGCGGATGAACCTGATCTTCCTGACCTTCGTATTCCCGCTGATCGGCTTCCTGCTGCTGTCGTTCTCGCGCGGGCGCTTCTCGGAAAACCTCTCGGCGCTGATCGGCGTCGGCTCCATCGGCCTGTCGGCGGTGGTTGCCGCTTACGTCATCTGGCAGTTTAACGTTGCCCCGCCCGAGGGTGGCGTGTACACCCAACTGCTGTGGCGCTGGATGGCGGTGGACGGGTTCGAACCCAACTTCACCCTGTACCTGGACGGCCTGTCGATCACCATGCTCGGTGTGGTGGTGGGCGTAGGCTTCCTGATCCACCTGTTCGCCTCCTGGTACATGCGTGGTGAAGAGGGCTACTCGCGCTTCTTCGCCTACACCAACCTGTTCATCGCCAGCATGCTGTTCCTGATCCTGGGCGACAACCTGCTGTTCATCTACTTCGGTTGGGAAGGCGTGGGCCTGTGCTCGTACCTGTTGATCGGTTTCTACTATGGCAACCGCAACAACGGCAACGCAGCGCTCAAGGCGTTCATCGTGACCCGTATCGGCGACGTGTTCATGGCCATCGGCCTGTTCATCCTGTTCCAGCAACTGGGTACGCTGAATATCCAGGAACTGCTGGTACGGGCGCCGGAACATTTCAAGGTCGGTGACTTCTGGATCGTGCTGGCCACGTTGATGCTGCTCGGCGGTGCCGTCGGCAAGTCCGCGCAACTGCCCCTGCAGACCTGGCTGGCAGACGCCATGGCCGGTCCTACCCCGGTGTCGGCACTGATCCACGCCGCCACCATGGTAACCGCTGGTGTCTACCTGATCGCCCGGACCCACGGGCTGTTCGCCCTGGCCCCGGACATCCTGCATCTGGTCGGTGTGGTCGGTGGTGTCACGCTGGTCCTGGCCGGCTTCGCTGCGCTGGTGCAGACCGACATCAAGCGTATCCTGGCCTACTCGACCATGAGCCAGATCGGCTACATGTTTCTCGCCCTGGGCGTCGGTGCCTGGGACGGCGCTATCTTCCACCTGATGACCCACGCCTTCTTCAAGGCGCTGCTGTTCCTCGCCTCGGGTGCGGTGATCGTCGCCTGCCACCACGAGCAGAACATCTTCAAGATGGGTGGCCTGTGGAAGAAACTGCCGTTGGCCTACGCCAGTTTCATCGTCGGCGGCTCTGCCCTCGCGGCATTGCCGTTGCTGACGGCCGGCTTCTATTCCAAGGACGAGATCCTCTGGGAAGCCTTCGCCAGCGGCAACAACGGCTTGCTGTACGCCGGCCTGGTCGGTGCGTTCATGACCTCGCTGTACACCTTCCGCCTGATCTTCATCACCTTCCATGGCGAAGCCAAGACCGAAGCACACGCCGGCCACGGCGTTGCCCACTGGCTGCCGCTGGGCGTGCTGATCGTGCTGTCGACCTTCATCGGTGCCTGGATCCATCCGCCATTGGCGGGCGTGCTGCCGCAGAGCGTCGGTCATGCCGGCGGCGAGGCCAAGCACAGCCTGGAGATCGCCTCGGGCGCCATTGCCCTGGCCGGTATCCTGCTGGCAGCCATGCTGTTCCTCGGCAAGCGCCGCGTTGCCACGGCCGTGGCCAACAGCGGCATCGGCCGGATGCTGTCGGCCTGGTGGTTCGCCGCCTGGGGCTTCGACTGGATCTACGACAAGCTGTTCGTCAAACCCTACCTGCTGATCAGCCACCTGTTGCGCAAGGACCCGGTTGACCAGGTGATTGGCTTGATCCCGCGTACGGCCAAGGGCGGCAACAACGCCATGAGCCGTACCGAGACCGGTCAGTTGCGCTGGTATGCCGCTTCGATGGCCGCTGGCGCCGTGCTAGTGCTCGGCGCCGTCGTGCTGGCGGCGGTCTGATATGAATCCTGTGACTTTGCGAAAGGAAACGAGCCCGTCATGATTTTGCCCTGGCTGATCCTGATCCCCTTCATCGGCGGCCTTCTGTGCTGGGTAGCGGAGCGCAGCAGCGCTACCCTGCCCCGCTGGATCGCATTGCTGACCATGTTCCTGGAACTTGCGCTCGGCCTCTGGCTGTGGGGCAACGGCGACTACACCCTGGCGCCTGCGCCCGGCACGGAACCTGTCTGGGCCTACGAATTCAAGCTCAACTGGATCCAGCGCTTCGGCATCAGCGTACACCTGGCGCTGGACGGCCTGTCGCTGCTGATGATCCTGCTCACCGGCCTGCTGGGTATCCTCTCGGTCCTGTGCTCGTGGAAAGAGATCCAGCGCCACGTCGGCTTCTTCCACCTCAACCTGATGTGGATCCTGGGCGGCGTGGTCGGTGTGTTCCTGGCGCTGGACCTGTTCCTGTTCTTCTTCTTCTGGGAAATGATGCTGGTGCCGATGTATTTCCTCATCGCGCTCTGGGGTCACAGCTCCTCGGATGGCAAGAAGACCCGGATCTACGCCGCCACCAAGTTCTTCATCTTCACTCAGGCCAGCGGCCTGATCATGCTGGTGGCGATCCTCGGCCTGGTGCTGTTCAACTACAGCAACACTGGCGTGATGACGTTCAACTACAGCGACCTGCTCAAGGCGCAGTTGCCGGAGCATGTCGAATACCTGCTGATGCTCGGCTTCTTCATCGCCTTCGCGGTGAAGCTGCCGGTGGTGCCGTTCCACTCCTGGTTGCCCGATGCTCACGCCCAGGCGCCTACCGCGGGCTCCGTGGACCTGGCCGGTATCCTGCTGAAAACCGCCGCCTACGGCATCCTGCGCTTCGCCCTGCCGCTGTTCCCCAATGCCTCGGCAGAGTTCGCGCCGATCGCCATGACCCTAGGTCTGGTGGGCATCTTCTACGGCGCCTTCCTGGCGTTCGCGCAGAGCGACATCAAGCGCCTGATCGCCTTCTCCAGCGTCTCGCACATGGGCTTCGTGCTGATCGGTATCTACTCCGGCACCCAGCAGGCCCTGCAGGGCGCGGTGATCCAGATGCTCGCCCACGGCTTGTCGGCAGCGGCGCTGTTCATCCTCAGCGGCCAGTTGTACGAGCGTCTGCACACCCGCGACATGCGTGAAATGGGCGGGCTATGGTCGCGCATTGCCTACCTGCCGGCCATCAGCCTGTTCTTTGCCGCTGCCTCGCTGGGCCTGCCGGGCACGGGCAACTTTGTCGGTGAGTTCCTGATCCTGCTGGGCAGCTTCACCGTCGCCCCGTGGATCACTGCCATCGCCACCTCCGGGCTGGTATTCGGTTCGGTGTACTCGCTGATCATGATTCACCGAGCCTACTTCGGCCCCTCCAAGTCGGACGCGGTACTGGCCGGCATGGACAACCGCGAACTGATCATGGTGCTGGGCCTTGCGGGCCTGCTGATTCTGCTTGGCGTCTACCCGCAGCCTTTCCTCGACACCTCCGCTGCCACCATGACCGGTGTGCAGCAGTGGTTCGGCACCGCCTTCACTCAACTCGCTTCGGCCCGGTAAGAGCGCTATGGACCTGACGATTCAACACTTTATTGCGCTTGCGCCGCTGCTGATCACCACCGTCACCGTCGTTGCGGTGATGCTGGCGATCGCCTGGCGGCGCAACCATTCGCAAACCTTCCTGCTCTCGTGTGCGGGCTTGAACCTGGCGCTGCTGTCGATCCTGCCGGTGCTCAAGCTGACGCCCATGACCGTGACGCCGTTGTTGCAAGTGGACAACTTCGCCGCGCTGTACATGGCGCTGATCCTGGTTGCCACACTGGCCTGCGTGACCCTGGCACACGCCTACCTGGGTGATGGCGCTACCGGCTATCCCGGCAACCGTGAAGAGCTTTACCTGCTGATCCTGATGGCCGCGCTGGGTGGCTTGGTACTGGTCTGCGCGCAGCACCTGGCCGGCCTGTTCATCGGCCTGGAACTGCTCTCGGTACCCACGTACGGACTGATTGCCTACGCCTTCTTCAACAAGCGCTCGCTGGAAGGCGGCATCAAGTACATGGTGCTGTCGGCCGCAGGCTCGGCGTTCCTTCTGTTCGGCATGGCGCTGTTGTACGCCGATGCCGGCAGCCTGAGCTTTTCCGGTATCGGCCTGGCCCTGGCCGCCACCGGCGTGCCGAGTGCGCTGGCGCAACTGGGCCTGGCGATGATGCTGGTGGGCCTGGCGTTCAAGCTGTCGCTGGTGCCCTTCCACTTGTGGACACCCGACGTGTACGAAGGCGCTCCGGCGCCTGTCGCTGCGTTCCTGGCCACTGCCAGCAAGGTCGCGGTGTTCGCCGTGGTGGTGCGCTTGTTCCAGCTGTCGCCGGCAGCCAGCAGCGGTGTGCTCAGCGATGTGCTGGCGGTGATTGCGGTGGCATCGATCCTGATCGGCAACCTGCTCGCGGTGACCCAGAGCAACCTCAAGCGCCTGCTGGGTTATTCGTCCATTGCCCACTTCGGTTACCTGCTGATCGCGCTGGTAGCTAGCAAGGGCCTGGCCCTGGAAGCCATCGGCGTCTACCTGGTGACCTACGTGATCACCAGCCTGGGTGCGTTTGGCGTGATCACCCTGATGTCCTCGCCGTACAACGGCCGCGACGCCGATGCACTGTACGAGTACCGTGGCCTGTTCTGGCGCCGTCCGTACCTGACGGCGGTACTGACCGTAATGATGCTGTCGCTGGCGGGCATTCCGCTGACCGCTGGTTTCATTGGCAAGTTCTACATCATCGCCACAGGCGTGGAATCGCAACTGTGGTGGCTGACCGGTGCGCTGGTGATCGGTAGCGCCATCGGCGTCTTCTACTACCTGCGCGTGATGGTGACCTTGTTCCTGATGGAAAAGAACCTGCGTCGCACCGATGCCCCGCTGAAGTGGGAACAGCGCACCGGTGGTGTGATGCTGCTGGCCATCGCCGCCCTCGCCTTTCTCCTGGGCGTGTACCCGCAACCGCTGCTGGAGCTGGTGCAGCATGCCGGGTTCCAGTTGGGTTCGGTGGTTGTGAAAGGCTGAAGATCGGCTGCATGAAAAAACCCGCTTCGGCGGGTTTCTTTGTGTATCCGTGGCGGCCTCTTCGCGGGCAGAGCCCGCTCCCACATAGCCGAAAACTAAACCGCCCACCACCGCGGAAACAGGCTCTTGACCCGCGCCTCGGCAAAGCGGTCGTCGATAAGCACTACCACCCCCCTGTCGTCCTGACCACGGATCACCCGTCCTGCCGCCTGCACCACCTTGCACAAACCGGGATACAGGTAGGTGTAGTCATACCCCGAACCAAACAGGGTATTCATGCGCCCCTTGATCTGCTCGTTGACCGGGTTGAACTGGGCCAATCCAAGGGTAGCGATAAAGGCGCCGATCAAGCGCTTGCCGGGCAAATCGATGCCCTCGCCAAACGCACCGCCAAGCACCGCAAAACCGACGCCCTGACTGGTCGAGGTGAAGCGGGCAAGAAAGTCACGCCGTGCCCCTTCATCCATCTTGCGTGCCTGGGCCCACTGCTCGATGTTCGGGTAGCGCTCGGCCAACAGTGCCTCGACCTGCTGCAGGTAATCGAAACTGCTGAAGAACGCCAGGTAGTTGCCCGGCTGCGCCAGATACTGCTTGGCAATCAGTTCCACAATGGGCCCCAGCGACGCTAGTCGATGGTTGAAGCGCGTGGAGATGTCGTCGACGATGCGCACTTCCAACTGCTCGGCACTGAACGGCGACTGCACGTCGATCCACGCATGGTCCTTGGGTAGCCCGAGCAGGTCGGCATAGTAGCGTCGCGGGCTGAGCGTCGCGGAAAACAGAATGGCACTGCGTGCTGCGGCGATGCGCGGCCCCAGCAAGGGCGCCGGGACGATATTGCGCAGGCACAGCTGCGACTGCACACGCTTGCCCGAACCGTCGCGGCGAGTCACGTCGAATACATAGTGCTCATCGAACAGCTCGGCGACACGGGTGAACTGCAACGCCTGGAAATAGAAGTCCAGCAGTTGCGGGTCGATGCCTTGGGGCTGCGCATTCATTTCGTCGCCAATCAGACTGATGCAGTGCAGCAGCGCCAGGATCAACTTGTCCGGCAGACGCGCGTGCGCCTGGTATGGCCCCGATTGCTCGGCGTGCAGCGCGTTCCACTCCCGATTCACACGTTGCAGCGGACTCTTGAGCTTGCTTGGCGGCGCTGCGCGCACGGCCTGCAGCGTGCGCTGGTCGAGGGTGGCGCTGTACATGCCGCGCGCCCGCTCGACCAGATTATGCGACTCGTCGACCAGCACTGCCACACGCCACTGGCGCTCTTGAGCCAGACCGAACAGCAGGGCATTGAGGTCGAAATAATAGTTGTAGTCGCCGATGACCACGTCCGCCCAACGGGCCAGTTCCTGGCTCAGGTAATACGGGCAGATGCGGTGCGCCAGGGCGGTCTGGCGCACCTGTGCCTGATCCAGGATCTGCAAGCGCACGGCGTCTTCGCGAGCCGCCGGCAGCCGGTCGTAGAAGCCCTTGGCCAATGGGCAGGATTCACCGTGACAGGCCTTGTCCGGATGCTCACAGGCCTTGTCCCGCGCGACCATTTCCAACGTGCGAAGTGGCAGGCCTGGCTGGCGATGCAATTGCGCCACGGCCTCCAGCGCCAGGGCACGACCGGGGCTTTTGGCGCTGAGAAAGAAAATCTTGTCCAGTTGCTGCGGGACCATCGCCTTGAGCAACGGAAACAGCGTGGCCAGGGTCTTGCCGATACCGGTGGTGGCCTGGGCCATCAGGCAGCGCCCGGTGCTGACCGCCTTGTAGACGGTTTCCGCCAATTCGCGCTGACCGACGCGAAAGGCCGCATGGGGGAAAGTCAGTGCCCGCAGCGCCGCATCGCGCTCGGCGCTACGGGCCAGCTCCTGACGCGCCCATTGCAGGAAGCGCGAACACAGCCGTTCGAAATGTGCCTCCAGCTCCTGCGCCTGGCACTGCTGGCTGAATACGGTCTGCTTGTCGTAATCGACATCGAAATACACCAGGGCAACGTCCATGCGCGTCAGCTGCAACTGCTGACACATCAGCCAGGCATAGACCTTGGCCTGGGCCCAATGCAATTGGCGATGATTGTCGGGCTGCAGGTCGAGGTCACCGCGGTGGGTCTTGATCTCTTCCAGGCGGTTCAGCGCCGGGTCATAGCCATCGGCACGGCCGCGCACCTGCAACTCATGGTATTGGCCGCTGAGGGTGACTTCGCTCTGGTAGCCGGCTTCGCGGCCCTGAGTCACCCGGCGATGGCCGAGCATGCCCTCCTGGGCCGACGGCGAGGGTGTGAAGCGCAGGTCGAGGTCACCCGCCTTCGCCGTGAACTCGCACAAGGCCCGTACGGCCACGGTGTAGCTCACGCGGGCTGTCCTGCCCACTCCACGTAGCAGACCTGCACCGGCAGGGAATGGCGGGCACAGAATTCCAGCCAGCGCAGTTGATTGTCCTGCAGGCGGTCGCCGGGCCCCTTGACCTCGATCATCAGGTAGCGGCCTTCGGCGGGCCAGAACTGAATGAGGTCAGGCATGCCGGTACGGTTGGCCTTGACGTCTTCCAGCACGCGGTCGAAACAGTGTTTGAGGTGCTGCGCGGGAATACAGCCCAATGCGAGTTCGAGCAGGGTTTCGTCGAGCATGCCCCAGTGCACGAAAGGCGATTGCAGGCCCTGCTTGTCCCGCCAGGTCTGGCGGATGGTGTGCTTGTAGCGCCCATCGTCGAGCTCGCCCAGACACGCGTCGAACAGCGCACTGCGACGCTGGCGGAAGTCGGGCTGATGCAAGTCGGCCGGGCCGTTCTGGAACGGGTGAAAAAACGCCCCTGGCAACGGTGCGAAAATCGCCTTCCAGCACAGCAGGCCGAACAAGGCGTTGAACAAGGTGTTCTCGACATAGTGCACCGGCGCATCTTCACTGTGCAGCGACGCGGCCACCCGCCGCTCGACGCTCAAGCGCTGTTCGCAGAGCACCAGTGTCAGATCCAGGCGCGCGACTTTTGCAGCGTGGCGCTTGGGCTGGGCAGGCAAACCCAAATGCCGACGCAGGCGCGGCAGCATACGCGGCAGTTGCTGCGCCTCGGCCGGATTGAGCGGGGCCAGGCTGGCCTGCTCGGCCAATTCCAGCGCCTGGCTGTATTCACCGCGCAGCTCGAGCACGCGAATGATCCGCGCACGGGCCTGGGCGAACGCGCAACTGCGGTACACCACCAGGGCCTGCTGCAGATCCTGCTGACGCTCGCAGGCATAGCCCAGGCGGAACAGCAGCTTCTGCCGACGGCTCTGCAACCAGGATTTGTCCGTGGTCACCGCCAGCAGTTGACGGTGAATGTCTTCGCACGGCAGCCCGGCTTCGATCGCTTCGCTGCACGCATGCAGCGCCAGCCCGGCCGCCACGTCGTCGCGGTGGGTCAGCCCCCTTGACTCGGGCGCCAGCTGCACTGCCTCGTAGCGATACACCCCCAGGTCGGCCAGCACGAACTCGGTCCAGCCTTGATGCAGATTGCCGAAGAACAGCAACCGCAGGCGGTCACAGAGCGCTTGCACCGTCAGGCAGTAGAGCGTGTCGACCAACGCTGGACACCAGCTCCGAAACGGCTGCACGGGCCAGTCGTGTTCGGCAAGGGCCAGTAGCAGTTGTGGCTTGGGCAACGATGGCTTGGCGAGGTGGGTCGCGAAACAGCTGACGATTTCCGGCTTGAGCAACACTTCACCCACCTGCTGCAGCGTCAGCGGGGCTTGATCGGTTAGATAACCGCTGGCCAGCAACGGTCGCGCCGCCGCGTCTGGACAGCCGATCTCGGCGTACTCGAGGCGACTGGCGCGGAACATCTCGCCCTTGCGCATGATCATGCGCACCAACAGTGCCTGGGACGGCTGCGGCAGTGCGTCGAAACGCTGAATGAAGCTCAGCTCCTCGGCATCCAGCACGTCCAGGTAGCGTTGCTCCAGCCACGCCAGTACGCGACGGAAATTGGCCAGGTAGTAGAAGGGGTCTTCGAGCGCTGCAAATGCCACGTTTTCGCCAAACCAGTGTCGTGAAAGCCACTGTTTATACATACAGAAAAAAGCCAAGGCAATCGGAAATGGACCGATGGTGGACTACACCTCATGCTCTTCCAGGGCCGCCGCCAACGCAGCGGCGCAGCGCTCCCACTGCGCCGCGGAGTGCCCGCAGCCATTGAGGCGCAGGTGTTGATGGCAATGGCCCTGCAGGCTGAAGATGTCACCCGGGGCGATCAGCAGACGTTGCCTGCGCAGGTCCTCGTGGACACCGCGCATGTCCACCGGGTACCGCGCCCGCGCCCATACACAGGCGCCACCGGCGGTACGGATCAGTTGCAATCGCTCGTCCAGCCGCGTGTGCAGGAGTGTGGCGAAGGCCGTTACCTGTTGCTGCAGCGCTTGTCGTTGCAGGTTCAGGTAATCGTCGTAGGTGCCTGCGCTGATCAACCGAGCGAGCGCCTTGTGGCGCAAGGGTGGTGCAGTGGTCACGCGTTGCAGGCAGTACTGCTGCAGTCGGCTCGGCCAATGCCGCGACAGCAGGTAGGCGAAAGGCGCCTCGGCGCCCATGACAGGTTGCAGCGAGCCGAAGATCAGCAAGCGTTGCGGTGCCACCAGTTCGCGAAAGCGCGGTACCGCCTCAAAGCACAGGTCGCCTTCGGTGTCGTCTTCGGCCACCCACACCCCGTGCCGCTCCAGCAGGCTGGCAATCGTGCGCTTGTCGGCGTCACCGATGCAGGTGCCGTGGGGGCCATGGAAAGACGCGCCGAGCACCATCAGGCGTACCTGGCGCCTGGCAAGCACTTCGCGCAGGCGCTGCATCGGCACCCGGCCGCGCTCATCGAGCACCAGCTCGATCACTCGCGCCCCAGCCTGCTGCAGGGTGCGCAAGATGCGCCAGCCGCACGGCACCAATACCACCACCACTGCGCCTTGCAGTTGCATGGCGGTCCAGGTCATGTGCAGCACGCTCGACAGGTCACCGCCCAGGTAAACATGGTCGGCGCACCAGTGGTGGTCCAGGCAACGGGTGTAGCGCGCCGCCAGCGCATGGCGCAGCTCCAGTTCACCACACGGCTGGACGATGCTCCCCAGCCCTGCCGGATAACGCCGGGCCAGCTCGACTTCGAACCTGAGCAGGGTTTTCAAGGCATCGGCCCGGGGCGGTGGTGCTGCACCACTGAATACGTCCACACTGGACTGGCAGGCGCCGGCAAGTACCTGTTGGAGCAGATCGGGGCTAACCAACGCGGGCCCGAAGGCTGTGGAGCCCCGTGCGTAGTAACCCGACTTGGCGATCGGCTCGATTCGGCCTTCGGCTTCGAGTAGCCCGTAGGCGGCCTGTACGGTGGAGACCGAAACATCCAGGGTTCGCCCCAGCGCCCGCAGGGATGGCAGCTTGACGCGCAGCCCTGGTTCGATCCCGTCGATCAGACGCAGCAGGTAACGGTAAACACCCTGATAGGCGAATGCGCCGGCCTTGTCCCTGGCAGCGCCGCTCATGGCAACCTGGGTCGCTGGTAGAGCCCTTGCAGGGTCGGCAAGGACAGCCCGCTGACCGATTCCAGCCACTGCGAGACCTGCGCTGAAACTCTTGAACCCCGCAGCCCGCTGTGCAGATGTGGAAGCGCTACTTGCATACCCGGATGGCACGCCTGCAGAAACGCCTCCAGGCGTGCCCCGCGATCGCTGAACGGGGCGTACACCGCACAACTCAGCTGCGCCGGGTCCATCCCGTACCACGTGGACAGGCGGGTCTGCATCTGTTCGGCAGCCCCCTCCACCTGTGCCCTGGGCAGGTGGGGTGCCGCCCGGGTCGGGTTCGTACCCGCGCGGCCGAAACTGGTGCAGAAGGCCTCCAGCCCCTGCTCGAAGCTGCCCCCGTGCAGCCACTGGCTGCGCAGTCCATACAGGTAAGCGAACCAGGCCAGTTGCGGATGCTGGATCTCGTGTCGGTCAAACAGTGGGAGCACCGGCTGGCAGCCCAGAAACTGCCACAGGGCCTCATCAGACGCCGACGGTTCACCGAGCAGATCATGCATACCCAGCAATCGCGCGTTGGCAGGAAGATCGCCGCGCTGGCCGCGGGGCATGCCCACGACGCCAGCACCCAGGCCCTGCAGGCAGCCACTGCCCTGCCAGTGTTCGCGAGGCACGGGCGATGCGCTCGCCCGGCGCCGCTCACGCATTGCCCAGGCAACGAAACGTCGCCGCTGCAACACCGGCTGGTCGAGCACGATGGCATCGGCCGCGGCCGAGTAGCCCACCAATCGCTGATAGACCCGTGCAATCGCTCGATAGCCCTGATTCTGCAGGTTGGCAGCGCTCAAGGAAGCGAATTCGTGGGCGGCGCTCAACAATTCGCTGCGGCAACTCGATTGCCGGGAGTTGCCGCCTGCAAGGCGATACTCGTACGGCCGCAGGGCATCGTCGGCGAACGCCAGCAGTTCGATGCGCGGATCGTCGTGCACAAACAGCGCATTGCAGGCCCGCTGGATGTTGCCGTTGCGGACATCGTCGAGCAGGGCCTGGCTGCTCACCGCCGCACGGATGAAGAACGTCGGTTGATGACGGGCAGCCAAGGTCAGTTGCGCTGCCCGCAGCAACGCCAGACCGCCATGGCCGGCCGTGCTCCCGCAGAGCCTGTAAACGACTCGATAGCCGCCCAGTCGCTGGGCGCCACCGGCGGCCGTCATCAAGCGCTGGATCAGTGGCTGTACCGCCACTCGCCGCGCTGGCGAAAAGGAACCGAGCAAACGCGACAGCACCTGCTGGTAGACGCGATTCATGGCTTGCTGGTGCATTGCGCTCATGGCTGCTTTCCGAGTACTGGCCGAGAACCCGCCGGACGACTGCCACACTTCGAAACGTGCTCGCACAGCCCCGGAGACGGGCATGAAGCGCGCATTATGAAGAGCCGTTTCCCAATTAAAAGATACAGAAAGCGGGCAACGGACAATGCAGATTGGCGGGCGCACGGCAAATCCGCACGAGCACCATGAGGCGCTCACGCCGGCGCCAGGCGCAATCGGATGAGTCTGAAAGAGAAGTGGAAAGGTCCTACAAAACTGCGTGAATCCGGGCTACTGACGCTTCAGAAAACAGGCGTCCCGCGCAGGAACGCCTTGGTTGCCGTGTCGGCCGGTTACAGCTGCAGCGCGATGCGCCCCCCACAGGGGCATTCGTCCATGGCCTTGTGCGCCTCGACGAACTGGTCGAAGGGATACACCTTCGCGATTTGCGGCACCAGCACGCGGTCTGCCGTCATCTGGTTGATATCACGCAGCGCGCGTTGCAGGGCCTCGGCATCCTGGACGATCCCCAGTTCCGGCTTGCCGAGAAAGTTGCCCAGGCAATGTACATGGAACTGGATGTTCTTCTGGAACGCGGCACACGCGGGAAACGGCGTCTGGTTGCCGCCCTGCAAGCCATACAGGATCAAGCTGCCACGCGGTGCCAGGACGTCGCCGAGTACCGACATCTGCGGCCCGCCCAAACCATCCAGAACCATGTCGACGCCGCGATTGCCGGTGAACTTGTCGATCTGCATGAGCAGGTCCTGTTCCTCGGTCACCACGACTTTCTCGGCGCCCAGCGACAGCAGGTAATCGCGCTCGGCCGGATTGCGCGTGGCGGCGACTACCTTCAGGCCAAGAGCCTTGCCCAACTGCACGAACGAAGGTCCGGCGCAGTGGCTGGCGTCGGTTACCAATGCAGTCTGCCCTGGCTTGGCACGGGCCAGTTCGGCGTACGCAAAGTAGGCGATCAGCAACGGCGTGTAATGCACCGCTGCCTCGAGCGGCGAGAGAATGTCGGGATAACGCGTAAGCGCCGTGGCCGGCAACAGAATCATTTCGCCATAGACCGGGTACTCGTTGGGGCTTTCTGCGGGAAAGCTGGCGACTTTGTCGCCCACCGCGAAACCTTCGACCCCTTCGCCCAGCGCCGTGACCACGCCGGCCATTTCCTGACCGAGGCCCGCCGGCAGGCGTGCTTGCGAGGGCGCCAGGTTCTGCCGCCACAGCACGTCGTACCAGCTGATACCGATCGCCTCGACACGTACCTGAACTTCGCCCGGAGCGGGCGATGCCACTGCATGCTCTTCGCACGTCAAGACCTGCGCCGGACCAAATTTATGAAAACGGATCGTGCGGGACATCGCAAACCTCGCCTTGTAAACCTCTAATGCCATGAACTTTATCTGGGCATTCGCGCTTAAGCTATCAGCGCCTGTTAATAGTCGACATGCTTGCCATTGATTCGACCCTGCGGCCGCTCTGCGCAGCCGCACGAGGATGACTCAAACCGAAATTTTCCGGTGCAGGGTAGCAGCCTTTGCCCTTAAGATTCACGCCTGCACCTCTTCTTCATGTTCCAGCGGGCCTATAGATGAACCGTAACGACCTGCGTCGCGTCGACCTGAACCTGTTGATCGTGTTCGAAACCTTGATGCATGAACGCAGTGTCACCCGCGCCGCCGAGAAGCTCTTTCTCGGCCAGCCGGCCATCAGTGCCGCCCTTTCACGCCTGCGCGGCCTGTTCGACGACCCGCTGTTCGTGCGCACCGGGCGCAGCATGGAACCGTCGGCACGGGCCATGGAGATCTTCGCCCTGCTGTCGCCGGCACTGGACTCCATCTCCACCGCCGTCAGCCGCGCCGCCGACTTCGACCCGGCCACCAGCAACGCGGTCTTTCGCATCGGCCTGTCCGACGACGTCGAATTCGCCCTGCTGCCCATGCTGCTCAAGCGCATCCGCGCCGAAGCGCCAGGCATCGTGCTGGTGATCCGTCGCGCCAACTACATTCTCATGCCCGCCCTGCTCGCCTCCGGGGAAATCTCCATCGGCGTCAGCTACACCGATGACCTGCCAGCCAACGCCAAGCGCAAGGTGCTGCGGCGCAACCGCCCCATGCTGCTGCGCGCCGACACCAAGCCGGGCAACCTCACCCTCGACGAGTTCTGCGCCCGCCCCCATGCGCTGGTGTCGTTCGCCGGCGACCTGAGCGGCTTCATCGACGAAGAGTTGAAGAAGCACGGCCGCACACGGCACGTAGTGTTGGCGGTACCGCAATTCAACGGCCTGAGCACCCTGCTCGCCGGCACCGACATCGTCGCCACCGTGCCCGACTACACCGCCGATTCGCTCACCGCTGCCGGCGGCGTGCGCGCCGAGCCGCTGCCGCTGGACACGCCGTCGTTCGAGCTGCACCTGGCTTGGAGGGGGTCACAGGATAATGATCCGGGGGAGCGGTGGTTGAGGTCGCGGATTCAGATGTTTTTTGGGGATCCGGATAGTCTCTAGGCGTTGTCGAGTCGGCTGTTTAGCTGATCATTTTGCTTTCCACAAACCATGGCACTGCAATTCTGGTGGATTGCCACCTGAGGCACATCTGGGATCCGTGGTTCAGATGATTTGAAAATAGCGGGTGCACCATCTGCAATGCTCGACAACTGCAGGAGATTGTAAAAAAGATGATGGCATAACGCCCTGGCAACCGGCAGAATCCACATGTTCTCAACGGATTTGAAGGACCGCTTCCGATGACATGGCAAGTCACGCTGCAACTAGATAGCGCAGCCTACCCGCTCAGTGTTGTGCAACGCACCGCTTATTCCCTGGCCGACATTGTCTCGATCCAGATCGGCATCGAAGCCACTCAGATAAGCCTCACTGCCCACCCCGCTGAGGCAAGGCTAACGTTTTCCCCTGAGCAGGCTCACTCGCTGATCCTCCAGCATCTAAACGACTTCGCCCTACGTGACCATATCCACCGCGAAACAGTAGGGTTGCGCGAGGTCCTGGCCCGAGCCGCGCTCGCTGGATGTGGGAATTGCCAATGACGTTGATTGCGACAGACGCCAAGCATTACCGCTTGCTGCCTTTTCGATTCATGCGCATGAACACGGGACATGACCGTGACATCCTGCTTACTTCCGATACCGGTGAGTATATGCACGTGAATGACGCGCAGTTACGAGCTCTCAGTTACTTCAACGTGCAACCAAGTACGCCTTTTTACAAGGACCTGCTGGCTCGCCATTTCATTTACGAACCGGGCCGCCACGACCCCTTCCCGGAAATGGCCGCGCAGTATCGCAGCCGCAAGGACTTCCTCTTCCAGGGCCCTGCACTGCACTTATTCGTGGTTACATTGCGCTGCAATCACACCTGCCAGTATTGCCAAGTATCGCGCGCGCCTCTGGGAGGATCCGGGCATGACCTATCAGAAGCGGATGCGCAGGCGGCAGTCGATCGACTGTTCGAATCGAACGCTCCCGCCTTGACTGTGGAGTTTCAGGGTGGCGAACCGCTTCTGGCCTTCGAGCGCGTCCGCCAGATTGTCGAATGGGTCGTTGAACGCAACGTGGTCGAACAGCGGGATATCCAGTTCGTCATTACCACCACGCTGCACCACCTGACAGAGGAAATACTCGACTTCGCAGAACTAAATCGCATCCAGTTTTCGACCTCGCTGGATGGGCCAGCGCTCTTGCACAATGCCAACCGCCCTACCCCATCCCGAGACTCTTACGAACGCACGGTAAAAGGCATCCAATGGGTCCGTCAGCGCCTTGGCCATGATGCAGTTTCCGCACTGACCACGCTGACTTCAAGAAGCCTCGAACAACCTGAAGCGATCATTGATGAGTATGTAAGCCAAGGCTTCTCCAGCATCTCGCTTCGTCCTCTTAGCCCTTATGGGTTTGCCACTAAGAGTGCCCATCGACTTGATTACCCTATTGAGCGATACCTGGCTTTCTACAAGAAGGCACTGGCCTATTTGCTGGATATCAACCAACAGGGTGTATACCTGTCAGAGAGTTATGCGAGCCTGTTGCTGAAAAATATCCTGACACCCTTCTCCTCCGGCTATGTAGACCTGCGTTCCCCTGCTGGCGCAGGCACTGCAACGCTCGTCTACAACTATGACGGTTACGTCTATCCCTCGGACGAAGCCCGAATGTTGCTGGAGATGGGTGAAGACGGGTTGAGGCTCGGTACCGTGCAGCAACCCTTGTCGGAGTTACTCTCATCGCCTGTTATGAACGCGTTGCTCGCCAGTGGTGTAGCAGAAGCGCTGCCGGGCTGCTCCGACTGCGCACTTGTCCCGTACTGTGGTGCTGACCCCATCGAGCACTATGCCCGCCAAGCTGACCCGATCGGCCACCGAGTGTTCAGCAGCTTCTGCAAGAAGAACATGGGGCTGTTGAAGCATATTTTCGGCCTGCTTGGCGATAGCGACGACAACGTACAGAGAGTACTGCTGTCTTGGTTGAACAGGCGCTCTTACAACGATGTCCGGTTCCCCGGTTACGGGGGCTGATAGTGATGCTGCGCAAAGATACCCACTTCGAAATTCATCACCTGAATGAGCCGAAACTGTTCAAAGTCATACTCTGGATGAGTTTATCGAGCAAGGCCTGGCTGTTTGTGCCGGAATGGCAGAGTTCGGTGACTTGCTGCTTTGGCTGCCAAACGAAGAGCGGCGACGGAGCCCCCATCTGCTCTCATTACCAGTGGGTGGCTTCCTGATCCCGGAGCCAATGATCGGCGACTTCGACAGCGCACGGCCACACCTGCACACCCCTAAAGATGCGGATGTTGTGCAGCCCGGCGATGTCATTGCTATCACACCAGGTAACGCGTTGGTGCGAGTGCTCTATCGACGAGGTTCAGACAGCAACCTGCTGTTCATGACCGATCGTTGCAACAGCCTCTGTTTGATGTGCTCGCAGCCGCCCAAAGATATCGATGACCGTTGGCATATCGACGAGAATTTACGGCTAATCGACCTGATGGACCCCGGCGAGGAAAATCTGGGAATCAGCGGCGGAGAACCAACGCTTTATCGCGCCGGCCTGCTAGAAATCCTGGCCAAGTGCAAAGCCGTTCTGCCGCAGAAATCTGTTCACATGCTCAGCAACGGGCGTCTGTTCCAAGATCCGAGCTGGATTGCAGCGCTTTCTGCCATCGGCCACCCTCAGCTGAGCTGGGGCATCCCGCTGTACGCCGACAATGCCGAAGACCATGACCATGTGGTGCAAGCTCAAGGCGCGTTCAGCGAAACCTTGCAAGGTCTTTACAACCTCGCGCGCGCTAACCAGATCATCGAGATACGCGTGGTGCTCAATCGGCTGACCACGTCACGCTTGCCAGAGCTCGCCCACTACGTGTTCAGGAACCTGCCCTTCGTGCGGCATGTTGCGCTGATGGGGATCGAAAGTACCGGCCTGGCCAGGAAGAACTACGAAGAATTGTGGATTGATCCGCTGGACTATCAAGAGCCGTTGAGCCAGGCCGTGTATTTCCTGTTCAACAGAGGAGTACCGGTTTCAATCTACAACTTGCCCTTGTGCCTGATCCCGGCCCACCTCTCGCGATTCGCCCGCCAGAGCATCTCGGATTGGAAGAACCTGTTCATCGATACCTGCCAGCAATGCGCTGCCGTCAAAGATTGCTCTGGTTTCTTCAAATCCCACACCGACCGTTGGCAAAGCCGCGGCGTACAATCACTATCGACCGAGGCCTTCAGCGCCTATGCAAGGAGTGCACAGTGAAATTGCTCGACCGCTGGAAAGTACTGATCAGTGGGATCAGCCTACTGCCAATGACAGGTATCACCCTTGCACAGGCGGGCCATCTGTCGCTCGCCGATGCGAATTGGCAACCCAACGATAAGCTACAGCCCCCGGTGTTTGCCGATACGCTCAATGCGCCAGACGCCGTCAACATCTATGCGGCACATCGCTCGCACAGTTCTCACCGATCCCATAGTTCGCACAGCTCTCACTACAGCGGCTCGGGTGGCTATAGCGCACCTCGCTATTACAGCCCACCCGCTACCAGCACTCGAAGCTACAGCACGCCGGGTGCTTCGAGCAGCACCCCAAGCCGCAATAGCCTTTATCAGTCGTCTGACACTACCAATGGTACAACTTCGAGCACTTCAAAAAGCCGCGCGACCAATGAGCAGAAAAACGACTTGGTCACCCGCGTGCAGACTGCGCTCATGGTGCGCCAGTATTACCAAGGCCCCATTGATGGGGTGATGGGCAAAGCGACACGTGGTGCATTGATGGCCTTTCAGATGGACAGTGGGCTGACCATAAACGGCCTGATGGATACAGCATCGCTGAATGCATTGGGTATCAAGATTCCATAAGTCGTTTCAGGTGGTGAAGGTCCAACTCCACACTGACCAGAATATTCACTGCACCCCTACGCCACCCTTTTTTGAGGTTGTGCGCATGAAGCAACGGGTGACCCCATACGCCGCAGCTCGTCAGTTCCAAACCTCAAGCCATGTGTTCGCAAGCAAAATGGCATAATATGCCAATGAGCGGAAGAAACTTCTTATCGAAAGCTGGAGCTCATGATGGCGACGCGAAACGTTGTGCTCACCCCTCACCAGGAACAGGTTATCCAAGACCTGGTGCAGTCCGGCCGTTATCAGAATGCCAGCGAAGTGATGCGAGAAGGTTTGCGTCTATTGGAACAGCGCGTCGCCGAAGACACTGCCAAAATTGAGGCCCTGCGTCAGGCGACCTCGATCGGCATCATGGACCTTGAGCACGGGCGCTTCACTCAGTTGAACGAAGGGGATCTGGATCACTACCTCGAGGACTTGAGCCTGGAGGCCACCCTCCCCGCGCGTGAGAAACGCTGAGCATGTCGCAGTATCGAATTCCAACGCGGCGCGCGCCGACATTGTCGACATCCTCAGGCTCTCCCAGACGCAGTTCGGCAATCAGGCACGCCAGCGTTACCAGGCGCTGATCCTTGCGGCGCTGCAAGCTATTGCCGGCACGCCTTTTCGCATTGGCAGCCACGACCGCGATGAGCTTGCTCCAGGCCTTCGCAGCTATCACCTCATCTATTCGCGTCAGCAGGCCAAACAAACCCACGGAACGGTCAAAAGCCCCCGCCATATCGTGTTCTATCGTGTGGCAAACGACGATGTGATCGAGGTCGTCAGACTCCTTCATGACGCCATGGAAGTGCGGTTGCACTTGCTGGACGACTGATCAGAATCACAGGTGCAGCGCAGGCTCCCGCTGGCCAACTCCGCGGCGAGAAGGAACGCGCACCCGCAGCGCAATCAGCAACGCAGCCAGCAGCATCACCACAGCCGCCGCCACGAATACACCTGAGCTGCCGCCGAGGCTGAACATTGCACCACCAGCGGCGGCGCCGGTGGCGATGGCTGATTGCACGCAAGCCACGACCATGCCTCCGGCGCTTTCCGCCTGATCAGGGACCGCGCTGGCGACCCAGTTCGACCACGCTACCGGCACCCCACCGAAGGCCAGGCCCCAGATTGCCAGCAGTACCGCCTGCCCCGGCACCGAGGCCGGCAACAACACCAATGTCAGTGCTGCAACGCCGACCAGTGCGGGCATCAGTACCAGGGTGGCCAGCGGGTTTCGTTCCAGCAGCTTGCCGGCCAACAGCGTGCCGACGAAATTCGCCGCACCGAAGCCCAGCAGCATCAGTGACAGCCCTTGAGCGCCGATGCCGGTCGTCCCTTCAAGGAACGGCCGAACATAGGTGAACATCGCGAAGTGGCCGCTGTGCACCAGCACGCAACCGAACATCCCCATGGCAATGCCCGGACGCTGCAACACCTCGAAAATGGTACGCAGTCTCGCCGGCCGCCGCGGCGCCAGGCGCGGCAAAGTGAACGACTGGAAAGCCAAGGTCACCATGCCCACCGCCGCCGCTGCAAAGAACGCGCTGCGCCAGCCATACAGCCCGCCCAGATAGCTGCCCAGCGGCACCGCAACGACCGTGCCGATAGCGATGCCGCTGAAAATGATCGATAGCGCCCGGGGCAACAAGGCAGTTGGCACCAGGCGCATCGCTACCGCCGCTGCCATGCTCCAGAACCCGCCCAAGGCAACGCCCAACAGGATGCGCATCGATAACAGCACCGCGAAGCTGGAGGACACGGCGACCAATAGATTGGAGGCGACCATCAAGGTAGAAAAACCCAGCAACACCCAGCGCCGGTCGATGCTGCGGGTCAGGCCAGGCACCAGCAAACCAGCGAACAGTGCCACCACTGCAGTTACTGTTACTGCCTGGCCAGCCAGCGCTTCGGATACGCCCAGGTCGGTAGCCATCAGCGTCAGCAAACTGGCCGGAAGGTACTCGGCGGTCAGCAATCCGAACACCCCCATTGCCAACGAGAAGACGGCCATCCATGCCGGCGTCGCAGGCTCTACGTCTGCGTCCATACCGGTATGGCGGTCGGATACGGTGTTGCATACACCTTCATTCATTGCTCAGGTCTCCCAATCTTGATTACGAGCGGAAGTCTAGGCGCCGAGATCTGGATGATCTATGATCCTGAGTCTCTGGTTTTTGACTGAAACACCTGAACGATGCGTGCAGATCAGTTTGCTCTTTCCTCGGATCTCATCAACGAACTGTTACGCGGCATGCGATTGCGTGGCGTCGAGTACCGGCGTATCCAGGCGGGCCCTACTTTCGGTCTGGGCTTCACGGAAAAGTCCGGGCACGCCTGGTTCCACTTCATCGCCGTCGGCACTGCGGTGCTGCAAATGGAGGATGGCAGCACCTACGCGCTGTCTGCCGGCAATGCCGTGTTCATCTCCCATGGCGCAGCCCATCAACTGTTTTCTCATCCGGATGCCCCTGTTCAAGACATCGACCGTCTGGACGGCGCACCGCTCGGTGATACCGTAAGCGCGGTGGACACCGGAACCGATGCCTGCGCCACGCCAAGCACAATCTTGTTCAGCGGTTGCATGGAGTTTGAGCTGGGCAGCCTCCATGGCCTTGGCCGGCTGATGCCGGGTCTGATGCTGATCGATGCCGGTGGCCAGCGTTACCCGGGGCTGGTGCCGATTCTGGCCACCATGGAGCGCGAGGTCAGCGCCGCCCGCGTCGGTTTCGCCGGTATCCTTGCGCGGTTGGCCGACGTGGTAGCTGCCATGGTCGTTCGAGGCTGGGTCGAGTGCGCCTGCGGCAATGCCTCTGGGCTCGTCGCGGCCTTGCGCGACCCACGCCTGGCAGGTGCACTGCTGGCGCTTCATCAACAACCGGGTCGGGACTGGACCGTCGCGCAGTTGGCCGAGTACTGCAATACCTCGCGTTCAGCCTTCGCGGAGCGCTTCCAAGTGACGGTTGGCATGGCGCCGTTGCGCTACGTGACCGAACTGCGAATGCGCCTTGCAAGCCAGTGGCTAACCTTGGACAGGCTGCCGATCGAAGAGGTGGCGCAGCGCTTGGGATACACCTCCCAGGCCGCGTTCAGTCGCGCATTCAAACGCATTACCGGCAAAACGCCTGGACTGAGCCGCAAGGTGAGGCAAGCCGAACGCAGGTAGTGGAAGCAACAGAAATAGCAGCTCGTGAACGCTGGTACACCCGGTGAAAACGAGGGGCGAAACGGGGAGCAACATGGTGTTTTTCTGGCTGTAATTGCCGCCCAGAAGTACAGCCAAAGTGCTTTTCGAGGACCAGGATAGTTTCTGGATATCCCGTCATTGCGCAACCATCCGACAACACACCAAGGCCCCCCATGATCCGAGAACTGAAGACCTTCATCTGCGTAGCCCAACGAGGCACTTTCGCCGCCGCCGGCCAGCAAGTCGGGCTGACCCAGTCAGCCGTCAGTGCGCAGATCAGAAGTCTCGAGGAAACACTCGGCGTCAAGCTGTTCGACCGCACAGGCCGCTCCGCCACCCTCAATTCGGCAGGCCAACGCGCCATACCAATGGCAGAAGACATCCTGCGCCTGTTCGAGCAGATGGGCGCGGCCGACAGTGCCAATGGTTTCCAGGGCTCGTTGCGCATCGGCGCCATCGGCACGGTTCAGACCGGGATCCTGCCGCAGGCACTGGTGGCCTTGAAAGCACAGGCGCCGTTCATTGAAACCCACCTGGTGCCAGGCGTTTCGTTGAACCTGCTCAGTCAGGTGGATGCAGGTGAGCTGGACCTGGCCATCATGATCAAACCGCCCTTCTCGCTACCCAAGGATCTGCAGGCCGAAGTGATCGCGCGCGAGGCGTTCGTGCTGATCACCGCCAAGGACATAGCAGGCGACGATCCGCTGCAGCTCCTCGCAGAACAGCCCTTCGTGCGGTATGACCGCGGATCGTTCGGCGGCCGCCTGGTCACCCAGTTTCTCAAGGAGCAAAAGATCCACGTTAGCCAAACCTTGGAACTGGATGAGCTGGATGCGATTGTAAAGATGGTGCGCAGTGGGCTGGGCGTTTCGTTGGTACCCAAGGCGGGTCTATGGCTCGAACATTCGGAAGACGTGAAAATATTGGAGCTGCACGACCTCACGTTTTTCAGAGAAATCGTGTTGGTATCCAAGTACCGACAAAAGCATTCACCGCTGTTCACTCTGTTTCGAGACTGCGTATTGCAGGCGGTATGAGGCTTACCGAACGCGCGATTCATCAGAATAATTGGAGCTCGGAACCCAAGATTTGCGCTTTTACTCGAGGTATTTCCGGATAAGAATTGATAAAAATCAAAACCAGTCCAAAGGAAATCAACGTGAGCCTTTCGCCCTTCCACCTTGCAATCCCCGTGTACGACCTGGCCGCCACCCGTCACTTCTACGGTGAGGTGTTCGGCCTTGCCGAAGGCCGCTCGAGCGCACAGTGGGTAGACTTCGATTTCTACGGCCATCAACTGGTCATCCATGAGCACCCCAAGACGGCTTCGCAGGAAAGTGTGCACAGCAACGCGGTGGACGGCCACAACGTACCGGTCCCGCACTTCGGCATCATTCTGGAATGGGCGCAGTGGGAGGCCCTGGCAGAGCGCTTGAGGGCGCGCGGAACCGAGTTCGTGATCGAACCCTACATCCGTTTCCAGGGCCAGGTTGGCGAGCAGGCCACCATGTTCCTGTTCGATCCCTGCGGCAATGCGCTGGAGTTCAAGGCCTTCAAGGACATGAGCCAGCTGTTTGCCAAGTGATCCATGGTTCAGCTGACTGTTGCTCGCAGCCGAGCAACGTTCTCATCAATACGGTTCTGGATCATGCGCAAGGTGTCTTGAGTAATGAGCTGCGGATACAGGTCCTGAGCAATAGTCGCGAACCGGCTGGCCACATCACAAATACCCTCGATCATTTTGCTTGCGGCAGCCGGGGCGAGCTCTGCTTCCTCGGCAAGCCGCAGCATTTGCGTACGTGAAATCGCCAGCGCCTCACCCATCACATCCATCTGGTGGTATCCGCCTGGTCCTTCGCAGAACGTCACGTCGTAGGCCGGCGACAATCGCCACTGACCATCGCGCGTCATGATGTAGGCAAAGTTCTTCGGGTGATCGTCCCGGTTGTTGAACGCGACATTGAAGACCGCACGCTCGAACGCCGTTGCCATCGCTCGCACGTCGTTGGTGCACATATGCGTCGCCCGCAGGAAGTTGACGTAGTCCAATACGCCCGGTGATCTATAGTCGGCCCCGGTAAAGGCTGCGAGGCTTTGCATCGGGATGCGCAGGCCATTCCGGCGGTCAAAACGCTTGCTGGCAAACGCCGCCAACCCGCCCGGCAGACTGAAGTACTGGGTCTCGGGCGTTTCGATCCCGCACATGCGCAGGCACTCGGCATAGACCATTTCAATGGCGCACACCTCCGCATGTTCGTCCTTGGCTGGAAACTTCACCAGCCAGGCCTCGAAACCCGGCATCACCGCCGTGGTGAATCCGCCCGTTGCCGGGTCGCGATGAACAAGCGCTTTGGGCCTCGCACCCTGAGGCGAGCCGCCCACCAGAAGCAGGGTCTGCAAGAACTCACCGCCGTCTCCCTGGAGCACTTCCTGCACTTGGGTTGCAAGTTGTTCCAAAGGAATATGAACATCGGACTCCTGCCCCTCGGGTACCACCGGCTCGAACGTCATGGCGCCCATCGCATTGCTACCGATGTAGGCCAGCCGTTGCAGCGTACCGATTCGCGCCGTGCCGAGCCCACGACGCCTGAACATGCGATCCATCAGCAACACGCCCCAGCCGTCTGGCAGCGCGTCGTAGACGGGTCCTGGCAGATGCCATTGGTGGTCTGGAAAATCCCGCCGCAATCGAGCACCTTTCAACGGCAGCCTGTAAGACGACAGCTCAAAGCCTTTTTCCCTGGCTTCATTGCTGTACTCGAACACGATCAGCGGACGACCCGTCAGGGCAGTGGTAGACAATAGCGTGCCCCACTGCCATCGCTCGCCCCAGCCCTCGTAAAAAACGTTCACCTGCTCAGGCATCGCCAGTCTTCCTTTTGGAGCGAAGACGTTTGGCACTGTTTTCATAGCGCTGGATGTCATCGATGCTTTCCAGCCTGGGCATGAACAAGTCATCGAGCTCCTGGGCTCGACCCAATGCCATCGCCACCCTGACCAGGTTCTCGAACCCGACATTGCGTCCGGCTTCAAGGTTGGAAACGGTGTTGGTGCCTATGCCGGCGCGCGCCGCCAGATCGGCCTGGGTCATGTTCAATGCCAGCCGCTCGGTGCGCAAGCGCCCGCAAAGGCGCTTGGCGATCTCGGCTGGCTTGTTGAAATATAAATCCAACATTGCGAAACCTCGGGGACTGTCTGGCGTAGTGACCCACATTATAGGATGGGCATGCATCCAAGGTAAAATTTAAATCCCTTATACTGTGGGTTATGTCAATTTTATCGACTTATGCCACAGCTTATTGGATTTATGATTTTTCAGGTCACATACAGTCCACATGACCTCGCCTCGCACCAGCACCCTGAGCGGACCTGAGCACGTCTTTGAAACGCATTTTCTACAGCATCAGGTCGCTCCGGCATGGGCCTGGTCTCCAATGATGGCACCGTTGAACCTTCACAATCGCTTCCGAGTCGGACCATAGGGGCCAAAGTGCCCCTGTCGTCCCCTCAGGAGCTTCAGCATGACCACCCCTAATCCTCAGCCGTTACCCCAGGACGCTGTGGCGGTAACTTCCCTGCATGTTCTGACGGTCAATACCCACAAGGGCTTCAGCCCGCTGAACCGGCGCTTCGTGCTGCCCGAGTTGCGCGAGGCTGTACGCACGCTGGGCGCCGATGTGGTGTTCCTGCAGGAAGTGCTCGGGATGCATCGCTCCCACGGCCAGCGCTACGACAACTGGTCGGACGTTCCCCAATACGAATTCCTCGCTGACAGCATGTGGCCGGTGTACGCCTACGGCCGCAATGCGGTGTACCCGGACGGCGACCATGGCAACGCGCTGCTGTCCAAGTTTCCCATCGTGCGCCACGAAAATCTCGACGTCAGCGTCAATGGCACCGAGGAGCGTGGCCTGCTGCATTCGGTGCTGGCAGTACCGGGGCACGGAGAAGTGCACACCGTCTGCGTGCACCTGGGGCTGGGCGAAAGCCAGCGTCAGCAGCAACTGAAGTTGCTGTGTCGGCTGCTCGACAGCCTGGATCCGAAGGCTGCCGTCATCGTCGCCGGCGACTTCAACGACTGGCGCCTGCGCGCCGATGAGGCCTTGGCCGACTGCAACATGACCGAGGTGTTCGTCGAAGCCTTCGGCAGGCATGCCAAGACGTTCCCGGCCCGCCTGCCGCTGCTCAGGCTCGACCGTATCTACATTCGCAACGCGACAGCCCATATGCCCAAGGTGCTGTCGCGCAAACCCTGGTCCCATCTTTCCGATCATGTGCCCCTCGCAGTGGAGGTTCGCCTATGAGCGAGCAATGGCGTGACAACAATGAAATCCAGCTGCTGATCAACGGTGAGGAGTTCTTCCCGGCAGTGTTCGAGGCTATCGGCCAGGCTCGCGAGGAAGTGTTGATCGAAACCTTCATCATCTACGAAGATGAAGTGGGCAAGGATCTGCAGCGCGTGCTGATCGAAGCGGCGCAGCGCGGCGTGCGTGTGGAAGTGCTGGTAGACGGTTACGGCACGGCGGAACTGAGCACGCAGTTCCTGCGCGAACTGTCCGATGCGGGCGTGAAACTGTTGGCCTTCGACCCGCAGCCGCGGGTGATGGGCGTACGCACCAACTTGTTTCGTCGGCTGCACCGCAAGATTGCGGTCATCGACGGCGAAATCGGTTTCGTCGGTGGCATCAACTACAGCTCCGACCACCTGGCCGACTCCGGCGACCCGATGGCCAAGCAGGACTATGCCGTGCGTGTACGAGGCCCCATCGTGGCCGACCTGCACCGAGCCACCCTGGCACTGCTCGACCGCACCAGCAAGGTCGTGCGTGACCGTGCGCCATGGCGCTCGCGCAGCCCGTCGCCCGATGCCGACAGTGCCAGCGCTCGGCTGCTGCTGACCATTCGCGACAACAACGAACACACCACCGATATCGAGGACCACTACCTCAAGGCCATTCGTGGTGCGCGTGAACGGATCATCATCGCCAACGCCTATTTCTTCCCCGGCTACCGTTTCTTGCGCGAGTTGCGCAATGCTGCCCGGCGCGGTGTCGACGTGACCCTGATTCTGCAGGGCATGCCCGACATGCCGCTGGTGCGCCTGTGCTCGCGCCTGCTCTACAACTATCTGCTGCGTGACGGCGTGGTCATCCGCGAGTACTGCCAGCGTCCGCTGCATGGCAAGGTCGCGGTGGTGGACCGGGAATGGTCGACCGTGGGCTCCAGCAACCTCGACCCGCTGAGCCTGTCGCTCAACCTGGAAGGCAACCTGATCATCAACGACCGCCGTTTCAACCAGCGGCTGCACGATCACCTGCAGGAACTGGCCGAAAGCACCTGCAAGTCGATCAGCCTGCAACGGGTTCTGCGTGGGTACTGGTGGCGCGCGCCGATCATCTTTCTGACCTTCCACTTCCTGCGCCACTTTCCGGCCATGGTGGGGTTCATTCCAGCGCACTCGCCCAAGCTGGTGCCGCTGATCGATGTCGAACCGCAGCATTGCCAGGCGCCGTCGCTGGATCACAAGGAGACGGTATGACGACTTCATCGCAGAGCGCGCCGAAGGCCTCACCGAAATCCAGCAAGTGGGTATGGGCCAAGCGCATCATGACCGTGCTGTGCTTCATTCTGGTCCCGGTGCTGGTGTTCATGCTGGTGAAAAACCTCGACTGGCAGGAGGTCAAGCATGCGCTGAGCTCCTACAAGTTGAGCACCTTGCTGATCGGTGCCGGCATCGTCGCAGCCAGCTACCTGACGTTCGCCAGCTATGACTTGCTGGCCAAGCGTTACATCGGCCACGAAGTGCCCAGTCGGCAGGTGCTGCCATTGGCCTTCGTGTGCTACGCGTTCAACCTCAACCTGGGCTCGTGGGTCGGTGGGATAGCCCTGCGTTATCGCCTGTACTCCAAGCTGGGTCTGGATGTGCCGGCCATCACCAAGATTCTCAGCCTGTGCCTGATCACCAACTGGCTGGGTTACCTGTTCGTGGCCGGTACGCTGTTCGCGATGGGCCTGCCGGCGCTGCCCGAAGGTTTCAAGATCGGCAGTACCGGGCTGCAGATCATCGGCGTGGTGATCATCCTGCTTGGGCTGGCATACCTGGCGGCCTGCCGCTTCTCGAAGAAACGCACCTGGACGATACGCAAGCAGGAAATCCTCCTGCCCTCGTTCAAGATGGCGCTGACCCAAGCCTGTCTGGGCGCGCTGAACTGGAGTCTGATGGGCTTGCTGGTGTGGTCGCTGCTGCCCGAGAAAGTCGGCTATCCGACCATTCTGGCGATCCTGCTGATCAGCAGCATTGCCGGTGTGATCACCCACATCCCAGCCGGCCTGGGTGTATTGGAGACCATCTTCATCACCCTGCTGCAGGGGCAATACTCCAAAGGTGCGCTGCTGGCCGCGTTGATTGCCTACCGTGCGCTGTATTTCCTGCTGCCGCTGGCGATTGCCTGCGTGGTGTACCTGGTGCTGGAGAAACGCACCCGCACCATCGAGAAAGACCGCGAATCGGGCGCCAGCAGCGGCGCCGGATAGCGGTATCACCTAACGCCTAACCAACATCGAGCGCACGGTGTGGGTCAGGTGGTCCAGGGTGAATGGTTTGGTGAGCACATGGGCGATGGCGCCTGGTACCTCGTCGCTGGCCGCGGTCTGATCCGCATAGCCGGTGATGAACAGCACTTTCAGGCCGGGCTCCAACGCCCAAGCGGCATCTGCCACCTGACGGCCATCGAGGCCACCCGGCAGGCCGATGTCGGTGATCAACAGGTCGGCCTTCAAGCCGCCCTGCACCAGTGACAGGCCCTCTACGCCATTGGCCGCTTCCAGCACTCGGTAGCCCTTCTCCCGCAACGCCTCGCCCACCATCTGCCGCAACGTTCCTTCGTCGTCGATCAACACGATGGTTTCACCGGTGGCTTCGGTGTCTAGCAGAGCTCCGGTCACTACCGGCAGCGTCGCACCGATCTCGCCGGTGTGTCGCGGCAGAAACAGGTGCATTGCGGTGCCCTGCCCCGGTGAGGAATCGACACGGATCTGCCCGCCGGACTGGCGTACGAAGCCGTACACCATCGACAGGCCCAGGCCGGTGCCCTGACCCAGTGGCTTGGTGGTGAAGAACGGATCGAATACCCGTGCGATGGTCTGCGGATCCATGCCCGTGCCACTGTCGGTCACACTCAGGCACACGTACTGGCCCGGCTGCAGATCGTTCTCGGTGCGGGCTCGGGCGAACTGATGGTGATTGCGCGCGCGCAACCACAGGCTGCCACCCCCCGGCATTGCATCACGGGCGTTGATGCAGAGGTTGAGCAGTGCGCTTTCCAACTGGTTGGCGTCCACCCGCACCCACCAGACATCGTCCTCGCTCTGGGCACTGAACTCGATGCTCGGGCCCAGCGTCTGGCGTACCAGGTCTTCGAGGTCGGCGATCAGGGCCTTGGGTTCGACAGCCCGTGGCGCCAGGGTTTGACGACGCGAGAACGCCAGCAGCCGATGAGTCAGGGTCGCGGCCCGGGCCGAGGCCCCTTGGGCGGCGTCGATGTACCGCTTGAGCTCGCCGATGCGGCCCTGTTCGACACGCTGACGCAGCAGTTCCAGGCTGGCACTGATGCCGGTCAGCAGGTTGTTGAAGTCGTGGGCAAGCCCGCCAGTCAACTGCCCGACCGCTTCCATCTTGAGGCTGTGGCGCAGTTGCTCTTCGACCTGCTGCAGCATCAGCGCACGCTCGCGCTCTTCGGTCACGTCGCGGCCTACGGAGTGGAACGAGTCTTCGGCAGGCACCGCTGCCCAGGCGATCCAACGGTAGCTGCCATCGCGGTGGCGCAGGCGGCAGGTCATGTCATGCAGTTGCTCGCTGCGAAACAGCGGCACCATCGCGACCGCTACCGCTTCATGATCGTCGGGGTGGATCAGGTCGATAGCGTGCCGGCCAACCAGGTCCTCGGCGCTCCAGCCCAGCACCCGCGACCAGGCCGGATTGATGGCAGTGATTTCGAGCCTGCGGCTGGCCACCAGCATGATGTCGGATGAAAGGTCCCAGAACCGGTTGCGTTCGGCCGTGCGCGCCATGGCTTCGCGCTCGAAGCCTTCGGCTGCCTGCTCGGCCTTGTCCCTGGCGTGCAATGTTGCAGTGGTTTCGATGACCGTGTCGAGCATGCCCACGATGCTGCCATGTTCGTCGCGTACAGGGCTGTAGCAGAACGTGAAATACGCCTGCTCGGCTCTGCCGTTGCGCTGGATGACCAGCGGGAAGTCCTCGATGTAGGTCGCTTCGCCCTCGAAGGCGCGCGTCACGATCGGCTCGATGTCGTCCCAGACCTCGTTCCAGACAGTGCTGAGCGGCAAGCCCAGGGCGTGTGGCTTGCCTTCCAGCAGGGGTTCGAACGCATCGTTGTAGAGCATGATGCGCTCGGTTCCCCAGGCCAGGCAGCCGGGAAAACGCGATGCCAACAGCATATCGACGGCGATGCGCAGGACGGCAGGCCAACTGTGGATCGGCCCCAGCGGCGTCGCGGCCCAGTCGTGGCAGCGTACTTTCTCGCTCATGCCCTCTCGGGAAAAGGGAAACGGGTGGGTCATGTTCAACTCAGGCAGTGGATCGCCGAGCAAAGATAGCATCCGCGCGATTCTTCGGCGACCCACCTGCGCCGAGCTCTGTCAGGCAAAACCGGTCACCACGTGTGGCACGTAGGGGCCTTCGAGCCGCGCCGTTTCCTCTTCGCTCAACGACAGTTGCAGTGCAGCCAGGGCATCGTCCAACTGCACGGCCCTGGAAGCACCGACGATGGGCGCCGACACGCCGCGCTTGTTCAACACCCACGCCAGCGCTACCTGCGCCATGGGCACGCCGCGTTCCTTGGCGATCTGCTCGACCACGTCGATCACCTTGCCATCCTCGACCTCGGTGGCCGCATAGAACGACTGCCCGGAAATGTCGGTGCGGGTGCGTTCGGTCTGCATCCCGTGCGGGCGGGTCAGCCGGCCGCGGGCCATCGGGCTCCAGGGCATCAGGCCGACGCCCTGATCCAGGCACAGGGGAATCATTTCGCGCTCTTCTTCGCGATAGATGAGGTTGAGGTAGTTCTGCATCGAGACGAACCGGCTCCAACCGTTGCTGGCCGCGACCTGCTGGGCCTTGGCGAATTGCCAGGCGTACATCGACGAGGCACCGATGTAGCGCGCCTTGCCTGCTTTCACCACGTCGTGCAGGGCTTCCATGGTCTCTTCGATCGGCGTGTGATAGTCCCAGCGATGGATCTGATAGAGGTCGACGTAGTCGGTGCCCAGCCGCTGCAGGCTTGCATCGATGCTGGCCATGATCGCCTTGCGCGACAGGCCCTGCTCATTGGGCTTTTTCGAGCCTTCCCACATGTTGGCCGGAAAGAACACCTTGGTGGCGATCACGGTTTCTTCGCGACGGGTGAACTCCTTGAGCAATTTGCCGACGATGACTTCGGAGGTGCCGGCCGAGTAGCTGTTGGCCGTGTCGAAGAAGTTGATGCCCTGCTCCACCGCATGCTTGATGATCGGCCGACTGGCATCCTCGCCCAAGGTCCAAGGGTGGGTACCGGCATCCGGCTCGCCGAAGGTCATGCAGCCCAGGCACAGGCGGGAGATGTCCAGGCCAGTGTTGCCCAGCTTGACGTAGTTCATGGAGAGGCTCCTGCGGGGGACCGCGCGACATGCCGGTCCGATGCCTTTACCTTAGCGCCTACTCCGACCGGACATAACCCCCAGGCGTCGCACCTGAGCTATGCAGAAATTCACAAGCGTGGCAGCACTGCCATGCAGTGCCGCACGAATTCGCTGACCGCCTGGATGCGTGGCGTTGCGCGTACGTCTTCGTGGAACGCCATCCAGACCTCGATGTTCAAGGTGGCCGCTTCCGGGTCGACCCGTTGCAGGCCGTGTTCGGCGGCAATGAACGCCGGCAGGCAGACGATACCCGCTGCGCCTGCAGCAGCCAGTGCCTGCACGCGCAGGTCGTTGCTGCACAGCACGAATTCGCCGTCCACGGCCTGCTCGACCAGCCAGCGATGCTGGACGGATTTGGCTTGCGAAGCGTCGTAGCCAATGAAGCGCGGCTTCGCTGCCTGCGCCAGGTAGGCAGGGCTGGCGTACAGCGCATAGTCCAGGTGCCCGAGCAGACTCGCCACCAATGTCGACTCCAGCGGCCGGGCCAGGCTGACGGCGACGTCTGCCTCCCGGCGCGCCAGCGAGGTGCGCGACTTGGTGCCCACCAGGCGCAGCGACAATGCCGGATGCTGCACCAGCAGGTTACCGGCGTGGGGCGCGATCAGGCTGCCGAGCAATACCGGCGGCGCCGACAGCACCACTTCGCCCTGCACGTCCGGCTGGTCGGCGCCAGCGTAATGCTCGAGGGCGAACGAAGAGCTGCTCATCTGCTCGGCGAACTCGGCAATCCGCAGCCCCTGGTGGGTCAGCACGTAGGCACGCGAGCGGCGATCGACCAGCTTCAGGCCGAGCGCGGCTTCCAGTGACGCAATGCGCCGCGCCACGGTGGCATGGTCCACCGCCAGCGCCCTGGCCGCCGCCGTCAACGAGCCCGCCCGCACGAAGGCCGCAAAGTGCCTCAGATCTTCCCAATCGAACATGGATACCTCGCCTGTGAGTGGGCAATGATACCCATAGATCTGCGCAAATCCTGCAACTACGCATGCTGTCATCTCTGGAGCACCGCGCCGCTCTGTAGCAGCGGCGCAAGCCGCGTCGGCGGCACATGCAGTATGCCTGCAGGGTCGCGGTGACTCCGGACGCGGCTCGCGCCGCTGCTACAGGACTGTGAAATCCCCTGATAAAAAACACTTGCCGAAGCTCGTTCTTGGTATACCATAATACCAGATACACACCCTCCAAGAAGGAAACAGGCATGAGCTTCGAGATCCGCAAAATCGTCACCTACTCCGAAGAGACCCTCATCGAAGGCGGCAAGGCCACCGACAGCCCCGTGACCATGGTCGGCCTGGCGGTGGTCATGAAGAACCCGTGGCTGGGCCGCGGCTTCGTCGATGACCTGAAACCGGAGATCAAGGCCAGCTGTTCGGACCTCGGCGCTCTGATGGTCGAGCGCCTGGTAGCCAGCATCGGTGGTGCGGACAAGATCGAGGCCTACGGCAAGGCAGCAGTGGTCGGTGCCGACGGCGAAATCGAACACGCCTCGGCGGTCATCCATACCCTGCGTTTCGGCAACCATTACCGCGAGGCGGTGCAAGCCAAGAGCTACCTGAGCTTCACCAACAAGCGTGGCGGCCCTGGCACCTCTATTCAGATCCCGATGATGCACAAGGACGACGAAGGGCTGCGCTCTCACTACGTCACCCTGGAAATGCAGATCGAAGATTCGCCGCGCGCCGATGAGATCGTCGTCGTCCTGGGCTGCGCCAACGGCGGGCGCCTGCACCCGCGGATCGGCAACCGTTACATCGACCTGGAAGAGCTGGCTGCCGAAAAGGCACAGTGACCCACTTGACTCAGGAGCGCTCCATGATTCGGCTTACCGCTGAACGCACTGCGGCCGGTACCAGTTACCTGGCCGCGGGTGACGGCCCGCCCGTGGTGTTCATCCATGGAGTGGGCTTGAACAAGGAAATGTGGGGAGGCCAGTTCGTCGGGCTGATGCCGCACTATCGGGTCATTGCCTACGACATGCTCGGACATGGCGACAGTGCGTTGCCTGCGCCTGGCACGGCGCTGCTCGGTTATGCCGACCAATTGCTCGAACTGCTGGACCACCTGCAGGTACCCGCAGCGACGGTCATCGGTTTCTCTATGGGCGGGCTGGTGGCACGGGCGTTCGCCCTGCACTACCCCGAACGCCTGCAGGCCCTGGTGGTGCTCAACAGCGTGTTCAACCGCAGCGCCGAACAGCGCGCCGGGGTAATAGCACGTACGGGCCAGGCTGCCGAGCATGGCCCGGACGCGAACGCCGAGGCGGCGTTGTCGCGCTGGTTCAGCCGCGAGTATCAGGCGGCCAACCCGGCGCAGATCGCCGCGCTGCGCGAGACCCTGGCCAGCAATGATCCGCAGGGCTACCTGACCACCTATGAACTGTTCGCCACCCAGGACATGTACCGCGCCGATGACCTTGGCAGCATCGCGGCGCCGGCGCTGATCGCCACGGGTGAACTCGACCCGGGCTCCACGCCGCAGATGGCCCGGGAAATGGCCGAGCGCATTCCCCACGCCGAGGTAGCGATACTCCACGAGCAACGGCATATGATGCCCGTGGAATCACCCCGGCTGGTCAACCAGATGTTGTTGGATTTTCTTACCCGGGCCCAGCGCCTGGACAACCAGGCACAGGGGATCGTCGCATGACCCTTTCACGCTTTCAGATGTGCATCGACGGCCAGTGGGTCGATGCGCTGTCCGGCAAGACCTTCGAGAGTCATAACCCGGCCCTGGCGCAACCCTGGGCGCTGTTGCCCGACGCCGACGAGGCCGATGTCGACCGCGCCGTGCAAGCCGCGCAGCGGGCGTTCGAGGCGCCGGCATGGCGCGGGCTCACCGCCACCGCCCGGGGCAAGCTGCTGCGCCGGCTGGGCGACCTGATCGGCGAGAACAAGGAAGCGCTGGCTCAGCTCGAAAGCCGTGACAACGGCAAGCTGATCCGCGAAACCCGTGGCCAGGTGGGTTATCTGCCCGAGTTTTTCCACTACACCGCAGGCCTGGCAGACAAACTGGAGGGCGGCACACTGCCGCTCGACAAGCCTGACCTGTTCGCCTACACGGTGCACGAACCGATCGGCGTGGTTGCCGGGATCATTCCCTGGAACAGCCCGCTGTACCTGACGGCGATCAAGCTGGCACCAGCCCTGGCGGCCGGCAACACCATCGTTCTCAAGCCCTCCGAGCATGCCAGTGCCACCTTGCTGGAATTGGCGCGCCTGGCTCTGGAAGCCGGCATTCCGCCGGGCGTGGTCAACGTCGTCACCGGCTATGGCCCGAGCACCGGCGCCGCCCTCACCCGCCACCCGTTGGTGCGCAAGATCGCCTTCACCGGCGGTGCCGCCACCGCGCGCCACGTGGTACGCAGCAGCGCTGAAAACTTTGCCAAGCTGTCCCTGGAGCTGGGCGGCAAGTCACCGAACATCATTTTCGCCGACGCCGACCTGGACAGCGCCATCAACGGCGTAGTGGCCGGCATCTACGCCGCCTCCGGGCAGAGCTGCGTGGCCGGTTCGCGCCTGCTGGTGCAGGACGAGATCTACGACGAGTTCGTCGAGCGTCTGGTCGAGCGCGCCAAGCGCATCAAGATCGGCAACCCCCAGGACGAATCCAGCGAAATGGGCCCCATGGCCACCGCCCAGCAATTGGCCGTAGTCGAAAGCCTGGTCGCGCAGGCGCTGGAAGAAGGCGCTACCCTGCGCATGGGCGGTCAGCGCGCACAGACCGACAGCGACGGTTGGTACTACCAGCCGACCCTGTTCGAATGCAACAACCACTCCATGAAAATCATGCAGGAGGAAGTCTTCGGTCCGGTGGCGTCGGTCATCCGCTTCTCCACCGAAGCTGAAGCGCTGGCCATGGCCAACGATTCCCAGTTCGGCCTCGCCGCCGGCATCTGGACCCGCGACCTGGGCCGGGCCCACCGCCTGGCCCGTGACGTGCGTTCCGGTATCATCTGGGTCAACACCTACCGCGCGGTATCGGCCATGGCGCCGATCGGCGGCTTCAAGAACAGTGGCTATGGCCGCGAGAGCGGCATTGATTCGGTACTGGCCTACACAGAACTCAAGACGGTATGGATCAACCTGTCCCAGGCACCCATGCCCGACCCATTCGTGATGCGTTGAGGTAATTTGAAATGATCGAACCCGGCATCTACAAAGAAGTGATGGCTTCGTTCCCATCCGGCGTGACGGTCGTCACCACGCTGGACCCGGAAGGCGGCATCGTCGGCATCACCGCCAGTGCATTCAGTGCGCTGTCGATCGACCCGGCGCTGGTACTGTTCTGCCCCAACTACGAGTCGGACACCTACCCGGTCCTGCGCGACAGCAAGCGCTTCGCGATTCACCTGCTGTCCGCAGACCAGCAGGCAGAGGCCTACGCCTTTGCCAGCAAGGGCAAAGACAAGGCGCGGGCCATCGCCTGGCACCTCAGCGAGCTGGGCAACCCGCTGCTGGAGAAAGCCACGGCCATCATCGAGTGCGAGCTGTGGCGCGAGTACGACGGTGGCGATCACGCGATCATCGTCGGTGCCGTGAAGAACCTGATCCTGCCCAGCGAGCCGTTGACGCCCATGCTCTACCACCGCGGCAAACTGGGCGCATTGCCGACCCTGGGATGATCGACCTGCGCTGACCCAACGGGCCAGCCGCACCTGCGTGCCTGGCCTGTCGCCGTTGGGCAGCAACGCCGGGTGGCGTGCTAGACTCGCCGCTGTTTTTTTGCCTTTTCAACAGAGCGGACCCGATGAAACGCCTGCCCCTCGACGACAGCTTCAAGGTCAATCGCAACCCCGTCACCCTGCGCGAAATCGTGCTCGACAAGTTGCGCAGTGCCATCATGAATTTTCAGCTCCTGCCGGGCGATCGCCTGGTCGAGCGTGATCTGTGCGAGCGCCTGGGCGTGAGCCGTACCTCGGTGCGCGAGGCGCTGCGACACCTGGAATCCGAAGGCCTGGTGGAATTCGCCGACGCCAAGGGTCCACGCGTGGCCATCATCACCCTGGAAGACGCCCGCGACATCTATGAACTGCGTTGCGTGCTCGAAGGCCTGATCGTCCAGCTGTTCACCCTCAATGCCAAGGCCCGGGACATCCGCGCCCTGGAAAAAGCCTTGGCGGTCAATCGCAAGGCGCTCGAAGAGCGTGCATTGTCCGACGTGCTCAGCTCGGTCCAGGGCTTCTACGACGTGCTGTTCGAAGGCTCGGGCAACCAGGTTGCCGCAACCCAGTTGCGCCAGCTGCAGGCTCGCATCAGCTACCTGCGCGCGACCTCGGTGTCGCAGGAAAACCGCCGCGGCGTCAGCAACGACGAAATGGAGCGCATCGTCACCGCGATCAAGAGCGGCGATCCGATGGCGGCGCACCAGGCGTCTGTCGACCACGTCCGTGCTGCTGCGAAAGTGGCCCTGGAGTCATTGCGTCAGCAGCGCAACGACGACCACAAGGTGCGCGACATCGCAGTGCCCATCGCCCTCAACGAACCGCGCATCGGACGCTGACCGCCATGGCCACTCCACGGTTTTGCCCCCAATGCGGTGCCTGCGGCCTGAGCCTCGGAATCCCCGCGGGCGATACCCATGAGCGGACCTTTTGCTCCGGTTGCGGGCACATCCATTACGTCAATCCGAAGATCATCACCGGCTGCATCGTCGAAACCGATGGCAAGTACTTGCTGTGCCAGCGCGCGATCCCTCCGCGCCCCGGCACCTGGACGCTGCCCGCAGGCTTCATGGAAAGCGGCGAAACCACCGAGGAAGGCGCCCTGCGCGAGCTGTGGGAAGAAGCCGGGGTACGCGCCGAGATCCTCTCGCCGTACTCGATCTTCAGCGTCCCGCGGATCAGTGAGGTGTACATCATCTTTCGCGCAATGGCCCTGGAGATCACCGACGAATTCGGCCCGGAAACTGCCGCACGGCAGTTCTTCGCGCCGCAGGACATTCCCTGGGACAGCATCTACTACCCCGCCATCCGGCAGATTCTGGAGCGCTACATCCAGGAGCGCGCGACCGGTACCTACGGCATCTACATGGGCAACGACGATACCGGCCGCATCCACTTCATGCGCTAGCCGGCGACCGCCTCGCAACCTTCGACGATGATCACTTCGGCCTTCGCGGCGCCCGCACGCAGGGCGGCCGCTTCCTGATACTCGCTGGATTCATAGCAGGCTTGCGCCTGGGCGTACGAATCGAACTCGATCACCACGCTGCGCTGCGGCGTGGCCCTGCCTTCCATGGCTTGCGAACGACCTCCACGGGCCAGCAGGCGACCCCCGAACCTGGCGAAAACCGCCGGCGCGCGCTGCGTGTAAAGCACGTACTGCGCAGGATCGGTAACGTCTACATGAGCAATCCAATAAGCCTTCATTTTCACCTCGACAGGGGGGTAATGTACGTATTATGGTATACCACGATTCAGGCGGTTATCCCAGTCAGTCATCCCAGAGAGTGCAGGCATGGCGTTCAACAGCATCGAAGAAATCATCGAGGACTTTCGTCAAGGCAAGATGGTCTTGCTGGTGGACGACGAAGACCGCGAAAACGAAGGTGACCTGCTGCTTGCCGCCGACTGCTGCACCGCCGAGGCCATTAGTTTCATGGCCCGCGAAGCACGCGGATTGATCTGCCTCACCCTCACCGAGGAACGCTGCCAACGACTGGGGCTGGAGCAGATGGTCCCCAGCAACGGCAGCGGTTTCGGCACGGCATTCACCGTGTCCATCGAAGCCGCCAGCGGGGTCACCACCGGTATCTCCGCCGCCGACCGGGCGCGCACCGTCGCCGCCGCAGTGGCGCCGCAGGCGGTTGCCGCCGACTTGGTGCAACCGGGCCACATCTTTCCCCTGCGCGCCCGCGAAGGCGGCGTGCTGACCCGCGCCGGACATACCGAAGCCGGCTGCGACCTGGCGCGGCTGGCCGGTTTCAGCCCTGCCGCGGTGATCGTCGAAGTGATGAAAGACGACGGCACCATGGCGCGCCGTCCGGACCTCGAACTGTTCGCTGCCCGTCACGGCATCAAGATCGGCAGCATCGCCGACCTCATCCACTACCGCTTGAGCACCGAGCACACGGTGACGCGCATGGGCGAGCGCGAGTTGCCCACGGTGCACGGCACGTTCCGCCTGGTCAGCTACGAAGACCGCATTCAGGGTGGCGTGCACATGGCCATGGTCATGGGCGACATCCGCCGTGAAGATCCGACTTTGGTGCGGGTCCATGTCATCGACCCGCTCCGCGACCTGGTCGGCGCCGAGTACACCGGTCCCGCCAACTGGACGCTGTGGGCGGCGCTGCAGAAAGTCGCCGAGCACGGTGCGGGCGTGGTGGTGGTGCTGGCCAACCACGAGTCTTCCCAGGCCCTGCTCGAGCGGGTACCGCACCTGACCCAGCCGGTGCGCCCGTATTCGCGTACGCAGACACGCATCTATTCGGAAGTCGGTACCGGCGCGCAGATCCTCCAGGATCTGGGCGTCGGCAAACTGCGTCACCTGGGCCCGCCGCTCAAGTACGCAGGTCTCACCGGCTACGACCTCGAAGTGGTCGAAAGCATCGCATTCCAGGCACCCGGACCGGATGCATCCGCCATGGACGGCAACGGCATCTGAAACAAACGATCGTCCAGGTCGCCACGACCTGACTGCTCCCGATACGCGGGTGTGGAAACAGCCCGCTCAAACAATGACAAATGAGGGCGTACAAGATGGTATTCAAAAAACGTGCGATAGCGGTGTTGGCCGCAGCGACGCTGGCGTTCACGGCAGGCACTGCCGTGGCAGCCGAGACGCTGAGCTTCGTTAGCTGGGGCGGCACCACCCAGGACGCGCAGAAGTCGTCGTGGGCCGATCCGTTCAGCAAGAGCAGCGGCACCGCGGTGGTCATGGATGGACCCACCGACTACGGCAAGCTCAAGGCCATGGTCGAGAGCGGCAACGTGCAGTGGGACGTGGTCGACGTGGAAGCCGATTTCGCCTTGCGTGCGGCCAGCGAAGGCCTGCTTGAACCCATGGACTTCAAGGTCATCGACCGCACCAAGCTGGACCCGCGCTTCGTCTCCGACTACGGCGTGGGCTCGTTCTACTTCTCCTTCGTGCTGGGCTTCAACGAAGGCAAGGTCGGCGCCGGCAAACCTCAGGATTGGACTGCACTGTTCGACACCAAGGCCTATCCCGGCAAACGCGCACTGTACAAGTGGCCCAGCCCAGGCGTGTTGGAGATCGCCCTGCTGGCCGACGGCGTCGCCGCCGACAAGCTCTATCCACTGGACCTGGACCGCGCTTTCAAGAAGCTCGATTCGATCAAGAAGGACATCGTCTGGTGGGGCGGCGGCGCCCAGTCCCAGCAGCTGCTGGCCTCGGGCGAAGTCACCATGGGTCAGTTCTGGAACGGTCGGGTCTACGCCCTGCAACAGGACGGTGCTCCGGTGGGCGTGAGCTGGAAGCAGAACCTGGCGATGGCCGATTTCCTGGTCGTGCCCAAGGGCTCGAAAAACAAGGAGGCAGCCATGCGCTTCGTGGCCAACGCCACCGGTGCCAAGGGCCAGGCCGATTTCTCCAATCTGACGGCCTACGCCCCGGTCAACACTGAAAGCGTGCAGCGCCTGGACTCGGTTCTGGCGCCCAACCTGTCGACCGCGCACGTTGACGACCAGATCACTCTGGACTTCGCCTACTGGGCCAAGAATGGCCCCTCTATCGCGACACGGTGGAACGAATGGCTGGTCAAGTGAAGCTGTCCTCGCCTTCCGCCCTCGGCAGCACCGGGGGCGCCGCCGGCGGCCCTGGTGCGCTGCGCGCCGCCCAGCCGCGCCCGAGCTTGATCCAGCGCTGGCGCGGGTCGAGCAACCTGATCCCGGCGTTGGTGTTCCTCGGCCTGTTCTTCTTCGCCCCGCTCATTGGCCTGCTGCTGCGCGGCGTGCTGGAGCCGACACCGGGGCTGGACAACTACCGCGAACTGTTCGCCAACTCGGCCTATGCGCGGGTGTTGTTCAACACCTTTTCGGTGGCCGGGCTGGTGACCCTGTTCAGCGTGTTGCTGGGCTTTCCGCTGGCGTGGGTGATCACCTTGGTGCCACGGGGCTGGGGCCGCTGGATCTTCAGTATCGTGCTGCTGTCGATGTGGACCAGCCTGCTGGCGCGCACCTACTCCTGGCTGGTGCTGCTGCAGGCGTCGGGGGTGGTCAACAAGTTGCTCATGGCCCTGGGCATCATCGACCAGCCATTGGAGATGGTGCACAACCTGACCGGGGTGGTGATCGGCATGAGCTACATCATGATTCCGTTCATCGTTCTGCCGCTGCAGGCCACCATGCAGGCCATCGACCCGATGGTGCTGCAGGCCGGTGCCATCTGCGGCGCCAGTCCGTGGACCAACTTCTTCCGGGTATTCCTGCCGCTGTGCCGCTCGGGACTGTTCTCCGGTGCTTTGATGGTGTTCGTCATGTCGCTGGGCTATTACGTCACTCCGGCGCTGTTGGGTGGCGCGCAGAACATGATGCTGCCCGAGTTCATCGTGCAACAGGTGCAATCCTTCCTCAACTGGGGTCTGGCGAGCGCTGCCGCCGCACTGTTGGTGCTGATCACCCTGGTGCTGTTCTATTTCTATCTGAAGCTGCAACCGGAATCCCCGGTCGGCTCCAGCAATTCGAGGTAAGTCATCATGCTTCTTACCCCCAATGCCATGAGTCGACGCCTGCGCGTGGGCCTGTACCTCACCACGGGGTCGATCGGCCTGTTCCTGCTGTTGCCGATCGTCTTCATCGTGCTGCTGTCGTTCGGCTCGTCCCAGTGGCTGGTGTTTCCGCCACCGGGCTGGACCACCAAGTGGTACCTGCAGTTCTTCGCCAACCCGGAGTGGATGGCGGCGGCCTGGTCGAGCTTGAAAGTCGCTGCGCTGACAACGTTGTTCGCGGTACTGCTGGGCCTGCCGACTGCCTTCGCGCTGGTGCGCGGCAAGTTTCCGGGCCGCGAGTTGCTGTATGCCTTGTTCACCCTGCCGATGATCGTGCCGGTGGTGATCATCGCGGTGGCCGTGTATGCGCTGTTCCTCAAGCTGGGCTACACCGGCACGGTGTTCTCGTTCGTGGTCAGCCACGTGATCGTCGCCCTGCCCTTCACCATCATTTCGATCATCAACTCGCTGAAGCTGTTCGACCAGTCCATCGAGGACGCTGCGGTGATCTGTGGTGCGTCGCGCCTGCAGGCAATCTTCAAGGTGACGTTCCCGGCCATTCGTCCGGGCATGGTCGCCGGCGGCCTGTTCGCGTTCCTGGTTTCGTGGGATGAAGTGGTCCTCAGCGTGATGATGGCCAGCCCCACCCTGCAGACCCTTCCCGTGAAAATGTGGACCACCCTGCGCCAGGACCTGACGCCGGTGATCGCCGTCGCCTCGACGCTGCTGATCGCCCTGTCGGTGCTGGTCATGGTGGCTGCCGAAATCATTCGTCGCCGTAACCCCGTCAACGCCTAGGAGCTGGACATGAGTGCTGTGATCAAACAACAGGCCGTGCAGGCCGGCGACACCTTGGTCAGCCTTCGCGGCCTGAACCGTCATTACGGCGATTTCGCTGCGGTCGACAATATCGACCTGGACATCAAGAACGGCGAGTTCCTGACCTTCCTCGGCTCCAGTGGCTCGGGCAAGAGCACCACCCTGTCGATGCTGGCAGGCTTCGAGACACCCAGTTCCGGCGAGATCCTGGTCAGCGGCCAGTCGCTGGTCAACGTGCCGCCGCACAAGCGGGGTATCGGCATGGTGTTCCAGCGCTATTCGCTGTTTCCGCACCTGTCGGTGCGCGACAACATTGCCTTCCCCCTGGACATCCGCAAACTGGGCCGCGCCGAGCGTGATCGCAAGGTCGATGCAATGCTCAAGCTGGTGCAGCTCGAGGCCTTCGCACACCGTCGCCCGTCGCAGCTGTCCGGTGGCCAGCAGCAGCGCGTTGCCATCGCTCGCGCGCTGGTCTACGAGCCGCGCATTCTGCTCATGGACGAGCCCTTGGGCGCGCTGGACAAGAAGCTGCGCGAAGACCTGCAGGATGAGCTGCGCCAGCTGCACCGGCGCCTGGGCATCACCATCGTCTACGTGACCCACGACCAGGAAGAGGCCATGCGCCTGTCACAGCGCATCGCCATTTTCAGCCACGGCAAGATCGTCGGACTGGGCAGCGGCTACGACCTCTACCAGAACCCGCCCAATGCCTTCGTAGCCTCGTTTCTGGGCAACTCCAACTTCATCAAGCTGACCACCACCAGCAATGGTACCGGCAGCTTCGAAGGCGCCAGCCTGGGCATGCGCCTGACACCCGGCGCCAATGCCGGCCAGCAGGTCCTGCTGATGGTACGTCCCGAGAAAGCCCAGGCATTGAGCGCCGCGCACGCTGCAGAGCAACCGCTGCTGCCGGGCTGGAACCAGATCGCCGCCACGGTCACCGAGACGCTGTTTCTCGGCGAGAGCCAGACCTGCAGCGTCGTGACCCAGGGTGACACGCCGATGACGGTCAAGGCCTTGTCTGCAGCCGGCATGCCCTTGCAGGCCGGTGAGCGGGTCCAGGTGCGCTGGGCGGCGGCGGATGCCTGCGTGTACACCCAGTGGGAAGACGCTGACCTCAACAAGGCGGCTGGCGCGCACTGAGTCGCCGCCGTAGCCACCCCTCTGCGCAACGCAAAAGGCCCCGAGTGATCGGGGCCTTTTTGCAGGTGCTGTTTCTGTCGGTTCGAACTACTTGGCGTACCCGGCGCGAACACGTTCTGCGCGCTGTTGCTTGCGCGTGGCCAGGCAGTAGAACAGTGGGCAGGTGACCACGATGCCGACCAGCCAGGAGAGGTCGGCACCTTCGACCAGGTGGGCATAGGGGCCGACATACAAGGCCGTGTTGGCGAACGGCAACTGCACGGCAATGCCACAGGCGTAGGCGATGATCGCGTGCCAGTTGAAACGGCCGTACTGCCCGCCGTCGGCGGCGAAGATCGACTCGATGTCGTAGTTGCCGTATTTGATCAGGTAGAAGTCGATCAGGTTGATGGAGGCCCAGGGGACCAACACCAGCAGCAGTGCCAGGATCAAGCCGATGAAGTCCTGGATGAAGTCACCCGAGGCGCCCACCGCCACCAGACAGCAGCCACTCAACACCAGCGCCGACAGCACGATGCGTACTTTCACGCTGGGCGTCCAATGGGCCACGAAGGTCTGCACGGCGGTGACGATGGCCAGTACCGCACCGTACAGGTTCAGGGCGTTGTGGCTGATGATGTTGAGCAGGAACAACAGCATCAACAACGGGCCCAGCGCCCCGGTGGCCTGCGCCACGGCAGTCATCGCTTCGGTGCCCGGCGGCGTTGCAAGCACCACCACCGCGCCGAAACTGAACGACAGGATGGTCCCCAACGTGGCCCCGGCATAGGTGGCCCAGAATGGTTTGGCGATGCCGATATCGGTCGGCAGATAGCGCGAGTAATCCGATACGTAGGGCGAGAAGCTGACCTGCCAGATCACCCCCAGCGACACCGTGGCGATGAACCCCGCCAGGGTGAAACCGCCGCGGGTAAGGAAGTCGACTGGTAACGGCTGACTGAACACGAAGGCGAATCCGGCGAGCAGTGCGCCGCCCATCACCCAGGTACCGATCTTGTTCAAGGTGTGAATGAACCGGTAGCCCAGCACGCCGATGGCGGTGGCGGCCAAGGCGCCGATCACACTGCCCACGGGCAACGAGATCGGCTCGACCATCGCGTGGATCGACTTGCCCGCCAGCACGATGTTGGAAATGAAGAAACCGACATAGATCAAGGCGGCGAAAAACACGATCAGCAACGCACCGAAGCGGCCGAACTGTCCGCGGCTCTGGACCATCTGCGGTATGCCCAGTCGCGGCCCCTGGGCCGAGGACAAGGCGATGACCAGCCCACCCAGGCAGTGCCCGAGCACGATGGCCAGCAGCCCCCAGGCAAGGTTGAGGTTGAACACCTGTACCACCATGGCGCCGGTCACGATCGGCAGCGGCGCGATGTTGGTACTGAACCACAGCGTGAACAGATCCCGCGCCCGCCCATGGCGCTCGGTGGCGGGGACCTGCTCGACGGTGTAGCTCTCGATCAATGGGTCTTGCGATGAACGCTCGGACATAGTCTTTCACTCGAGTCTGTTGTTGTTCTTGTAGGAATCCGGATCGATGCAACGACCCGCTTCTGATAGACAGACCATATTACGGTATACCAAGAAAAGGCAAGTGGATCGCTCAGCCTCGCCACCCCCAAGCCGTTGCCAGTTGTGTATCTCGGGACTGAAATTCAGGGTTGCACAAACATTTCTTTGGTATACCATCAGACCAACAAATATTCGAATAAACGAGAGGTGCCTTTGATGATCGATGCCGAAATCTACAAACAAGTCATGGGCTCGTTTCCCTCTGGCGTAACCGTGATCACCACACTGGACGACGAGGGCCAACTGGTCGGCATGACCGCCAGTGCCTTCAGCTCGCTGTCGATCGATCCGGCCCTCGTGCTGTTCTGCCCCAACTACAAAGCCGACTCCTACCCCCACCTGATTCGCAGCAAGCGCTTCGCCATCCATCTGCTTTCCAGCGACCAGCAGGCTGAAGCCTATGCCTTCGCCAGCAAAGGCAAGAACAAGGCCGATGGGATCGAGTGGAGCATGAGCGCTCTGGGTAATCCGGTACTCAAGAATGCCATTGCGGTCATCGAGTGCGAGCTGTGGCGCGAATACGAGGGCGGTGACCACGCAATCATGGTTGGCGCGGTGAAAAACCTGCTGGTACCCAGCGCCCCGCAAAGCCCGTTGGTCTACTGCCGCGGCAAGATGGGCGCCCTTCCCGCTTTCGCCTGACATTCCCATGCCCGGGCTGCGGCAAGCCCCCAGCCGGGACGAATCACCGCCAACAGATCCGAGGTAGGCAAGATGAGATTTTCGCTGTTCGTGCACATGGAGCGCTGGGATGACAAGACCAGCCACCGGCAACTGTTCGAAGACCTGACCGAACTGACCCTGATGGCCGAAAAAGGCGGGTTCGGCACGGTGTGGATCGGCGAGCACCACGCCATGGAGTACACCATCTCCCCGAGCCCCATGCCGTTGCTGGCCTACCTGGCCGGCAAGACCACCACCATCCACCTGGGCGCAGGCACCATCATCGCGCCGTTCTGGCACCCGCTGCGGGTCGCTGGCGAATGCGCACTGCTGGATGTGATCAGCAACGGGCGCATGGAAGTCGGCCTGGCTCGCGGCGCCTACCAAGTCGAATTCGACCGCATGGCCGGTGGCATGCCGGCCAGCAGCGGCGGCAATGCCCTGCGCGAAATGGTACCGGTGGTGCGCAAACTGTGGGAAGGCGACTACGCCCATGATGGCGAGATCTGGAAGTTTCCCACCTCCACCAGCGTGCCGAAGCCGATCAAGACGCCGCCGATGTGGATCGCCGCGCGCGACCCCGACTCGCACAACTTCGCCGTCGCCAACGGCTGCAACGTCATGGTCACGCCGTTGATGAAAGGCGACGAGGAAGTGGTCGATCTCAAGAACAAGTTCGAAGCGGCGTTGGCGAACAACCCGGACGTACCGCGCCCGCAACTGATGGTGCTGCGTCACACCCACGTTCACGCCAGTGACGACCCTGACGGCTGGAAGGTTGGCGCCACGGCGATCTCGCGCTTCTACCGTACCTTCGACGCCTGGTTCGGCAACAAGACCACTCCGGTCAACGGCTTCCTCGAGCCCAGCCCGGAATCCAAGTTCGCCGAGCGCCCCGAGTTCGAACTGGAGAACATCCGCAAGAACACCATGATCGGTACGCCCGAACAGATCATCGCGCGCATCAAGTACTACCAGGAACTGGGCGTCGACGAGTTCAGCTTCTGGTGCGACAACAGCCTGCCCCATGCAGAGAAGAAAAAGTCGCTGGAACTGTTCATCAATGAAGTAGTGCCGGCGTTTCGATAAGCTTGAAGCGTCAGTGAAAGAACCGGGCACTTGCCCGGTTTTTTCATGAATGACTGAAGCGAGAGGCCGCCTGCATTTCTTCGACAAGAACCTGGACAAGCCTTTGCGCAGGCAGCTCCCTGGCCAGCGGTGCGCCCTGGCCCGCCCACTGGGCTGCAAAATCGTGGCATCCCTTGGCGCTGGCCGCTGCATGCAGGGCTTTGGCAACATCGTAGGCCAACGGATACTCGGCTGGCAGGGGAACGCTGTCGGTTCCGGACTCCAGGTACAGACGATTCGGAATCCCGCGGGCCGGTCGGCCCGATACATAGCTGGTAACCCGTGTCTGACTCGCCTTCGCGCCTTTCAGCGCCTGCCGGTGCTCCTGGGTTGCACACGACTCCGGACACAGGATGAACGCCGTTCCCAACTGACAGGCACTAGCGCCGAGCATCATCGCGGCATTTATCCCGGCACCATCCATGATCCCTCCTGCGGCGATGACAGGCAGATCCACGGTTTCACTGATGATGCGCAACAGCGCGAACAGGCCCATCTGCTGGTCTTGACCGAACCCATCATCGAACACCCCACGGTGCCCGCCGGCTTCGTACCCTTGGGCAATGATGGCCTGAACGCCGGCGCGCTCCAGTTGCTGTGCTTCGGACAACGTCGTTGCGCAACCGATGATGTAGATACCCGCCGACTTGAGCTCGTCGATCCACTGCACTGGCGGCGCGCCGAAATGAAAGCTGACGACAGACGGTTTCTCTTCGACGAGCATCTCGAGCATGGCTCGATCATCGACGAAGCTTTTGTAGATTTCTCTCAAGACCGGCGGAGGTACAGCGTCGAACTCTGGAAAGAAACTTGAAAGATACTGCAGCCACGCATCGTTTCTGGCGCGGTCGAACGCAGCCGGGCGATGGCAGAACATGTTGACGTTGAAGGGCCCCTGGGTGAGCGCCCTGGTCTGCCGGATCAACTCACGCCCCTGCTCTGGCGTACTGGCCCCCAGACCGATGGAGCCCAATGCCCCAGCGTTGGAAACAGCCGCTGCCAATTGCGGCGTCGAGACACCTACCATGGGCGCTTGAACGATCGGATGCGTGATTCCCCATTCGGACAGCATGTCGGGTTTCGGCATTTCTCATCCCTCCTCTCGATTGGTCGTGCCGGTTAGCGATCCGACCTGACCGGTGCTAGACCAACGCTTCTGCAGGTCCGAAAAACTCATAATGCGCCTGGCCGTCCGGTACGCCCATTTCATGCAGGCTTCGCTTAATGAACGCCATGAACGGCTTGGGGCCCAGAAAATAGGCTTCCACGTTTCGGTCAGCGGGCAGCCATTGCTGCAGCTGCTCTATCGAAGGCATGCCGACGGCGTCAGGTTGTGCTGCTGAATCGGCACTAGCCTCGTTGTAAACGATGTACGCCCTGAACTGCGGGAAGCGTTGCTGCCACTCACGGAGCTGGTCTCTGAACGCTTGAGCCTGGGCATTTTTCGCATAGTGGATGAATACCACAGGACGATCACCTGCCTGCAGCGCAGTTTCACCCATAGGGATCGTCGGCGTGATACCCACCCCGCCACTGATCAGCACCAATGGCTTGGTACCGTCTGCCAGCGTGAAGTTGCCGGAAGGTGGAAACATCTCGAGCGCCGATCCGGCGACGACCTGGTCGTGCAGATAATTGGATACCACACCAGTGGGCTCGCGCTTCACACTGATGCGCAGCCCCACCCCCGAGGATGGCGCCGACAGTGAGTAACTGCGACGGTGCTCGGCCCCATCGATGTTCAGGCGCAAGCTGATGTATTGCCCCGGCTTGTGAGCGATGACCGGTTTGCCATCGACCGGCTCCAGGTAGAAGGATGTGATCTCGCTGCTTTCAGGCACTTTGCAGGCGACCCGGAACATGCGCCCACCGCGCCAACCACCGGGTGCGGCGGCGACGCTTTCGTACACCTGTTCTTCAGCACTGATCAAAATGTCGGCCAACTGCTGATAGGCTGCCGCCCACGCGGCTATCACTTCATCGGTGGCGATTTCTTCACCCAGCACTTCACGAATCGCGCGCAACAGGCAGGCACCCACGATCGGGTAGTGCTCCGGAAGGATTTGCAGGGCGACATGCTTGTTGACGATCTGGCTTGCCAGCGGTCCCAGGTTTTCCAGGCGGTCGATATTGCGGGCATACATCAGCACGCCGTTGGCCAGCGCCCGAGGCTGCGAGCCGTTTGCCTGATGCGCCTGGTTGAACAACGGTCTGACCTCTGGATGGCCATCCAGCATGATGTTATAGAAATGCGTAACCAGTGCCTCACCCCCCGTTTCCAGAAGGGGGATGGTCGCTTTGATGATGTCGCGCTGAGATTGAGTGAGCATGTAAACTCCAGATGCAGATGGGTGATATCTTCATAGCAACCGCCATGCCACACAAAAAACCCAATAAAATCAGTCCTTCATCTATTTTAAAGAGTCTTTCCGACTCGGTTAAAAAGACTCGAATATGAAAGGCAAGGTCATTTCGACTCAGTCATCACGGGCTCTTCAAGCGCTTCTGCCACTGCTGAGCGACCTCACCGCGCAGATCAGCGCAGAACACCGTTACCAGCGTGTGCTCGATGCACTGCGTGAATTGGTACCCACCGATGCCGTCGCCATCCTGCGCCTTGAAGATCACGTGCTGATACCCGAAGCCGCCCATGGGCTGGCGGTGGATGCCATGGCGCGACGGTACCCGGTGGACAGCCATCCGCGTTTGAAAGCGATCGTCGAGGCACCCGGAGCGATACTGTTTGCACCCGACTGTCCTTATCCGGACCCCTATGACGGCCTGATCGGCGCCAGCGCATTGCCTGTGCACGACTGCATGGGCTGCGCCCTGCGCATCAACGAAAAAATCTGGGGTGTTCTGACCCTGGACGCGTTGAAGGTGGGTCAATTTTCCGAGGACGATCTGCAGACGGTGGAAACGTTCGCTCGCCTGGCTGCCGCCACGGTGGTGGCAGCCGGGCATTTCGACGAGCTGATGCGCACCCTCGAGGGCGAACGCAAGCGGGCCGATGCCTACCGACTGGCCCACCAGGGCGGACCTCAACGGATGATCGGGACCAGCGAGGCATTCAAACAGTTGCTGGGGGAAATCGACCTGGTGGCGCCCAGCGAGCTGACGGTACTCATTACCGGTGAAACGGGCGTTGGCAAAGAACTGGTGGCGCGTCGGCTCCACAGCCACTCTCACCGTGCCGACAAGCCGATGATCAGCGTCAACTGCGCCGCCTTGCCGGAACACCTTGTCGAAAGCGAACTGTTCGGTCACGTCAAAGGCGCGTTTTCAGGCGCCGTCGAGAACCGCCTCGGCAAATTCGAAATGGCCAGTGGGGGCACGCTGTTCCTCGATGAAATCGGCGAGCTGCCGCTGTCGGTGCAGGCCAAGCTGCTGCGGGTGCTGCAAGGCGGTGATGTGCAGCGCGTGGGCTCCGACCGCTCACACGTGGTGGATATTCGTTTGCTGGCCGCGAGCAACCGCGACTTGGCCGAAGAAGTTCGGACAGGTCGATTTCGCGCCGACCTCTATCATCGTCTGACCGTGTACCCGTTGCGCGTACCGCCACTGCGAGAGCGCAAGGAGGACATCCTTCTTCTGGCAGGCGCGTTCGCCGAGGAAAATCGGTACCGCATGGCACTGCCTCCGGTGCGGTTCGCCGTCCAGGCCAAACAGGCGCTTGGGCAATACACGTGGCCGGGCAATGTTCGCGAGCTGGAACACCAGATCGCCAGGGCCGTATTGAAGGCAAAAAAGCGGGTTTCAGGTTCAGCCCGTAAAGACATGCTCGTTCTGATAGCAGACGACTTCGACCTGCCGGTTGCGGTGACAACAGTGAAAGCAGAGCCCTCTGGTTCACCCGATCCAATTCGGTCCGTGCCTGTCGACTACAAGGCCGCCGTGGATGACTACAAGAAAGAGCTTCTGGAAAACGCACTGATCCAGCATCAAGGCAATATCACCGCTGCCGCCAAGAGCCTCGGTCTGGACCGAGCCAATCTGGCAAGGCTTGCGGCACGGCTTGGTGTCAGCGTTCAGCGCGTGTAGGAACGAAGCGCCGGGTGCCGCGTCTTCTGCAGCGCCTGGCTACCGGCACGATGGGAAGATCACCCCCTGACCGTCCACAGCTGCTCGAGCTGCGTCGTATAGCTCTGGCTCATCATCTCCCGACGCATGCCCCAGTCCGGGTTGGTCGGCACCGCCGCCGGGCGCAAAGTCCCCCTGCCCCAACGACCGTTGACCTGGTCGAGGACCTGCATCAGCCGCTCGGCGGCGGCCGGTTGCGCGCTGGCGAACAGGTCGTCGGTGAACTCGCCGCGCTGGCACAGGCCCAGCAGGAGGATTTCCGCCTTGCTGTAGGTGAAGCCGCTGCGAAAGATGAATTCCAGCCCCTGCACCGCCGCCTTGGTCAACAGGCGTACATCGTCGGTGGGGTACGGCAGCTGCACCACCACGCCGTTGGCGTACTTGGCTTCCAGCGGATTGAGCATGCCGGTGCGCACGCTCACGCGCAGCTGCCGACACAACGAATGCTGCGCCCGCAGTTTTTCCGAAGCGCGCATCACGTAGCTGGCCACCGCCTCGCGGATCGGGGCGATCTCGGTCAGGCGCTTGCCGAACATCCGGCTGCAGCAGATTTCCTGCTTGGGCGGATCGGGGTCTTCGAGCGCCAGGCAGGGCGTGCCGCCCAGTTCACGAGCGGTCTTTTCGATCACCACGCTGAACCGGCTGCGCAACAGCGCAGGGTCGGCGCAGCTCAGGTCCCAGGCGGTGGCGATGTTCATGCCCTGCAGGTGCGCGCTCATCTTGCGCCCGATGCCCCACACATCGCTCACCGGGGTGACCTTCAACAGGCGATCGCGGCGACCGGCCTCGCGCAGGTCGAGCACGCCGCCCAGCTGTTTATGCCATTTCTTCGCAGCGTGGTTGGCCAGCTTGGCCAGGGTCTTGGTGCCGGCAATCCCCACGCCTACGGGGATGCCAGTGCGCCGGTAGACCTGTTCACGAATGTCGCGGCCAAGGGCGTCCAGATCCTGGTGCATGCCGGTGAGGTCGGCGAACGCTTCGTCGATGCTGTAGACCTCAAGGGCCGGCACCATGGACTCGATGATGCACATCACCCGTTCGCTGATGTCGCCGTACAGCGCATAGTTGGAGGAAAACGCCACGATGCCATGCTGGCGCAGCAGGTCCTTGATCTGGAAATACGGCGACGCCATTTTCACCAGCGCCTTGGCTTCGGCAGACCGGGCGATCACGCAGCCATCGTTGTTGGACAGGACCACGATCGGCGTCTTCGCCAGGTCCGGGCGAAACACCCGCTCGCAGCTGGCGTAGAAGCTGTTGCAGTCGATCAGGGCGAAGACCGGCTCATTCCTTTTCATGGGCACGTACGCTGAAGGTGACCACGCCCCAGATCAGCAACTCGTCGCCTTCCATGATGTAGCGCGGCGGGTAATCGCGATTGGCCGACTTGAGAATCACCTCGCGACCGCGCTTGTGCAGGCGCTTGCACACCGGTTCGCTGTTCACCGCCGCGATGACGACATGGCCATGCTCGGCCTCGATCGAGCGATCCACGATCACCAGATCGCCGCAGAAAATCCCGGCGCCCTGCATGCTGTCGCCCTGAATGCGTACCAGGTAGATGTGCGGTGCGCGGATTTCCAGCAGCTCGTCCAGCGAGATGCGCTGTTCCATGTGGTCGGCCGCAGGCGAGGGAAAACCGGCCGGGACCTTGAACGAATACAGCGGATGCGCGGTGCTGCTCTGGGCGAGCGGGCCAAGAATGGTGATCATGGGATTGCCTGGTATTGATACTGTACGAATATACAGTTAACTTTGTAAGAACCTTGAGGTCAACCAAAGACCGCGACAATCTGACGGAGAACACCATGTGTGGTCGCTACTCGATGTACGAAGCGATGGAGGTCTATCTGCGCGAGTTGGCCCCGCGTCAGCAGGTCATCAGCTACGTCGATCCACAGCCGCAGGCGCGCTACAACATTGCGCCGACGCAGCGGGCCATGGTGTTGCAGGGCACTGAGCAAGGCCTGCTGATCGATTCGGTGAAATGGGGCTGGGCGCCTTTTTGGGCCCATGGCAAGCGCCCTGCCCCGATCAACGCCCGGGTCGAAACGGTCGCGACTGGAAAGTTCTTCAAGCAACTGTGGCCCAATGGGCGCGTACTGATACCTGCGAACGGCTGGTACGAATGGGTCAAGGATGCCGACGATCCGAAGAAGAAGCAGCCGTGGTTCATTCATCTCGCGGATGACACGCCGATGTTCTTCGCCGCCCTGGCGCAGGTCACACCTGGGCTGGAACCCGGTGAAGGCGATGGCTTCGTGATCATTACCGACGCCAGCAACGAAGGCATGGTCGATATCCACGACCGCCGCCCCGTGGTGCTGGCGCCGGAGCAGGCGCGGGAATGGCTGGAGGCCGACCTGAGTGCCGAGCGCAGCATCGAGATCGCCCAGCATGAGGGACGGCCAGTGGCCGATTTCCGATGGCATACGGTGAGCAAGGCCGTCGGCAATGTGCGCAATCAAGGCTCCGACCTGATTGCGCATATTGACCAAGCGTCCTGACGCCCTCCTCGCCGCCTGCTGAACTCAGCCGCTGACGTTGACCGACGAACCCGGCTCGAGTTGTTCCGTGCCCAGCGCGTGGATCAAGGTGATGGGCTGAGTCGACAGCGCACGCAGGTGCACGGTGATCACTTCATCGACGCGCGTCACGTCTACCCACTGCCCATGAAACTGCATCGCCAGGCTGACATCGCCCAGACCCGGCGGTGGTGCCGGGAACACCCGCAGCCCTTCAACGGCTGGAAACACGCCCAGGTAATGTCGTTGCATGACGTCAAGGGCGCCGGACATGGCTGCCAGGTGGACCCCTTCGCGCACGCCGCTGTCGGGCTTGGCGTCCAGGTCGGTGCGCAGGCAGTGCTGGTAGTACATCCACGAGGCATCACTGTCGGTATGAGCCAGCGCACCGGCGCAGACGGTTTTCGACAGGCTCGATTCGTGGAAGACGTGGCCCAGGTGATAGTCCATGGTGCGCCGTGCGATGTCGTCGTCGAACGGGTAGCGCAAGCGAGCGAACAGGGCGTGTAGCTGTTCATTGGACAACAGGTAGAACAGCATGAGGGTGTCGGCCTGCTTGCTGACCTGATAGTGGTCGCAATGATCACCGCGGGCTTCGAGCATCCAGTCCAGGCGTGGGTTGTCCTCGCTTTTCCACTCATCCGGCGCGGGCTGCAATCGTTCGAAGCCCTCGAACTGATCGAGCACACCGTCGGCGGTGAATGGCAAGAACATGTTGCGGCTGACATGCTCCCAGTGCGATGCCTCGTCGGGACGCAGCGCCAGGCGTTCGACGAGGTCTTCGCGCAGCGCCGTCGGCAGTCGCTGCAGGACGTCCAGTGCACGGCACAGCGTCCACACCGCCATCAGGTTGGTGTACGCGTTGTTGTCCAGGCCCGGTTGCTCGGCATGGGGGTAGGCGTTGTGGTATTCGTCGGGGCCGATCACGCCTTCGATGACGTAGCGCTGCCGGGACTCGTCGAAGCGCGCCACGCTGGCCCAGTAACGCGCGACCTCGATGATCAGGTCGCCGATCTTTCCGGCCAGTTGCTGTTCGTCGCCAGTGGCCAGGTACAGCGTCCAGGCGTCGTAGGCCACGGCCGAGCCGATGTGTCGCTGCAGGTGCGTCGGGTCGGGCACCCAGTTGCCGGAAATCGGGTAGTACTGGAACGGCGGGGTCTGTTCCTCGCCGTCGTGGGCGCTGCGCCACGGAAACATTGCGCCGGAACAGCCTAGCCGAGCGGCTCGGCGCCGTGCTGCTGGCAGACGCGCATGGCGATAGTCGAGCAACGAGCTGGCCAGCTCGGGACGGTGGGTGGCGAACAACGGAAAGGCGAACAGCTCGTCCCAGAACACCTGGCCGAAGTAGCCCTCCTGCCAACCGCGCGCCGGAAACCCCAGGTCATGGCCTGTGCTCAGTGCAGAGACCGTTTGCTGGATATGCCAGCCAGCGAACTGCAGGGGGTGATCGACGGCCGGATCGGCAACGCGGATGCGCCCATATGCCCACGTGTCCTGCCAGGCCTGCTCATGGGCCGCCAGCAACTGGGCATGGCTGGTGTCGGGCAGTGCCGCCATGCTGCTCGACAGTCCGTGAAACTCGTCGTCGACTTGAACGATGACACGCTTTTCCAGTACCAGCGGGCCGCGCTCGGGCCACTCCACCGTACCCTCCTGCACCAGGCGATCATCCACCACCTGACCCTGCCACTGGCACGGCGCTACGGTCTGCACGGCCACCGCTACTTTGCGCGAAGCGTCTTCAAGGGTCGCCACCACCCCTGCCCGACCATCTGCCAGGTGTTCCCAGCGATGGCTGTGCAAACGGCGCCCTTCGTAGTCGCGGTCGCGCTCGATCAGGTAGTTGCCGCGGCTGTTGTCCAGCGTCGTCCGCACGCGCAGGCCGGTCAGCGGCTTGTCGGCATGCAGCTCCCAGCGCAGCACTGCCAATTGTGCATTGGCGAGGCTGACGAAACGGGTCTCGACGAGTTCCACCGGAACGTCGGCCAACAGCAACGACAGCCGACGGGTCAGAACACCGCGCTGCATGTCGACATGCTGGTGATAGGACTGCAGGGTGTCCGGGCCAAGCTCGAACCACGGCTGGTGATTGAGCGACAGCGTCAACCCGAAAGGGTCGGGCAAGTTGACCAACGCTGCGGTATGGGTGGTGGTGCCGTTGACCTGGCGTGCGGCATCGTCGTACCAGCCCGCCCGGTACAGGCCGGGGTAATGCCCGTCGGGCCGTGGCACGGCGCAGGCCTCGGGCGAACACGCGCGCCACGAGATAACCCCGTTGGCCAGGGTGAACAGCGCTTCGCGGCGCTGTTCGTCGTCGAGGTCGAAATGGTCGAAGGCCAGGGAATGGGTCGGGCAATCCTTCATGGGCGTGGCCCACGAGCGTGCAATGGGGCGAGAGCGGTAACCGGCGTAAGCGTCATGCAAGAATTCCTCGAGTGTGCAGGCGTCGATAGTCCTCAATGCAGACCCATGCACAGGCTCTAGGTTCGGCCTCTTGGGGGGTGCGCAGTGGTTACATCATGTAACGCCGGTGGAACTCCAGGGTGGCCTGATTCTTGTGCTTGGCCTCGAACATGATGTCGAAGCGCTCGAGAAACTGCAGCGCGTAGAGGTTGGTCCAGTTGTTCCACATAAGCTCGCTGTGGCCGTACAGATCGCGCTTGGATACCACCTGCAGCAGCGCGTCCATCTCCAGCTTCTGCTCGGCGCTGAAGCCCAGTTCCTGCAGACGCTCCTGGGGCTGCGAGTAATGCATCACCGGGCGCACGCCGCGCCAGCTGTCGATGATGCGGTCCACGCGGGGATCGTTCGGGTCGATGTAGTCGTTCTCGTTGATCCAGCAGTGGTGGATATCCAGCACCACGGGTGCCAGGTCGGCGAGCTGCAGGCAGTCGTCGACGCCGTAGGTTTTCTCTTCGTTCTCGAAGGTGATGCAGTGGCGCGCCACGCTGGACAAGCGCGGCCAGATCGCGCGGATGCCTTCGGCGCCGAGGCGACCGGCGATGTGCACGTTGCACTTGAAGTCCTGGAACTGCACGCCGTAGCCCATCATGCGGATCATGTCGGCGTGGTACTCGAATTCCGCCAGGCTGTTTTCCACCACCGGTGGTTTGTCCGAGCCCAGCACGCAGAACTGGCCGGGATGGAAAGACAGGCGGATGCCTGAATCGCGCGCCAACTGGCCCATGGCCGCGAAGCGTTCGGCCAGCCACGCCTGGCGCTCGGGCTGCTGGTAGAACGCCGCAACCTGCGGGTGGCTGTAGAACGGCAGCAGGTCGCTGCTCAAACGCAGCATGCGCATGGCTTCGGGCAGTTGCGCCACATAGTCGAGCAATTGCAGTTGCGCCTGCAGGTTGTGGCGGACGACCTCCTGAAGCTTTTCATGAGCCACTTGCGTGGCGACGCTGTTCATCCAGCGCAAGGTGGTGGTGCGGGGGTTGTAGGCGCCCTCGATGAGCTTCAATTCGGCGAGGGTCAGGGCGCGAATCGCATGTCGGTATTGGCAGGCGAAGCCGATGCGGGGAGTGTTCATTCGAATAAGAGCCTGGCATTCAAGTAGGTAGGTCATAGACAACCGTAGCCAGCGTTCCTCTCTCCTTACCGCTACACCGTCGGGCAAATTGACAGACGCCCTGCGCCACTCTTAATCTGTAGCCAACACATTGTAAATTGGTATTACCAATTCAGCTTGCTCCCGGCAGATATCCAACAACAATCAGGGAATCCGACCCATGCCAACGAACAGTCCAGCCTGCGCCGCTCTTCACGTCAGGGAGATGGCGCGCCCATGATCATTTCTGCCTCTACCGATTATCGCGCTGCGGCGCAGCGCCGCTTGCCGCCGTTCCTGTTCCACTACATCGACGGCGGCGCTTACGCCGAGCACACCTTGCGACGCAACGTCAGTGACCTGGCGGACATCGCCCTGCGTCAGCGGGTGCTGCGCAACATGTCCGAGCTGAGCCTGGAAACCCAGCTGTTCGGCGAGACCCTGGCCATGCCGGTGGCGCTTGCGCCCATCGGCCTGTGCGGCATGTTTGCCCGTCGTGGCGAGGTGCAGGCAGCCAAGGCGGCGGATGCCAAAGGCATTCCGTTCACCCTGTCGACGGTGTCGGTCTGCCCGATCGAAGAGGTCGCTCCGGCCATTTCCCGGCCGATGTGGTTTCAGCTGTACGTGCTCAAGGACCGCGGCTTCATGAAGAATGCCCTGGAGCGGGCCCGCGCCGCCGGGGTGAAGACGCTGATCTTCACCGTGGACATGCCGGTGCCCGGCGCCCGCTACCGCGATGCGCATTCGGGCATGAGCGGCGCCAACGGGCCGATGCGGCGCATGTGGCAGGCCGTGACGCACCCAGCGTGGGCCTGGGACGTTGGTCTGCACGGTCGTCCGCACGATCTGGGCAACATTTCCACCTACCACGGCAACCCGACCGGGCTTGCCGACTACATCGGCTGGCTGGGCAGCAATTTCGATCCGTCGATTTCCTGGAAGGACCTGGAATGGATTCGCGAGTTCTGGGACGGGCCGATGATCATCAAGGGCATTCTGGACCCCGAGGATGCCCGCGACGCGGTGAGCTTCGGGGCCGACGGCATCGTGGTGTCCAACCATGGCGGGCGCCAGCTCGACGGCGTGTTGTCCAGCGCACGGGCGTTGCCGGCGATTGCCGATGCGGTGAAGGGCGATCTGGCGATCCTCGCCGATTCGGGGATTCGCAGTGGGCTGGACGTGGTGCGGATGATCGCGCTGGGGGCCGACACGGTGCTGCTGGGCCGGGCATTCATCTACGCCCTGGCGGTGGCCGGGGGCGCCGGTGTGAGCAATCTGCTGGAGTTGATCGAGAAGGAGATGCGCGTGGCCATGGTGCTGACCGGGGCCAAGTCGATCAGCGAGATCGGTTCGGATTCGCTGGTGCGTTGAGCGGTAGGCATCACGGCAGCAGGTGGACCAGTTGCGGGTGCACAGCGCCGGGCTGTACGTCGAGCACGACCAGCGTGACGGGCATTTTGAAACGGCGACGGCCGGCACTGCCGGGGTTGATGTAAAGGCAGTCGCCGCGCCACTGGATCAGCGGTTTGTGCGAGTGACCGGTGATGACCAGGCGGGTGTCGCTGCGCAATGCAGCGGGTACGTCGGCCATGTCGTGGATGAGCAAGGTGGGCCAGCCTTCGAGGTCGAAATGCAGCAGGTCCGCCACCGAATCGGCCCATGGCATGCCAACATCGTTGTTGCCGGAGACGACCTGCACCGGGGCAATCGCGGAAAGTTGCTGGACGATGTCGCCCTTGCCGATGTCGCCGGCATGAATGATGCGCTCGCAGCCCTGCAAGGCCGCCACCGCTTCGGGCCGCAACAGGCCGTGGGTGTCGGAAATGATGCCTACTTTCACTGTCGAGATCCTGAGTGAGTCGTGGGGATCTGGACTGTGATCTACCTGGGCAGGTTCCCCCAAGCCCAATCCATCGACCGCAAGACCTTCACCGCAATCCTGCCGATACTGCGCGGTGAGCCCTTCGCGGGCGCTGACCGCTCCTACGGGGGATCCGACACTTCCGTAGGAGCGGTCAGCGGCCGCGAACAGACGCTGCGGTGTGTCAGGTGCATGCGATAACACTACTTGGCAGTGATCACCGCCAGTTTGGTGATGCCCGCCTTTTCGATGGAGGCCATGGCCCGGGCCACTTCGCCGTAGTTGACGCCGTCATCGGCCTGCAGCTGTACCCGCACATCAGGGTCCTTCTGCCGTGCGTTCTGCAGATTGACTTGAAGCAGCTCCGGCTGGATTTCGTCCTTGTTGATGAACAGTTTCCCCTGCCCGTCGATGCTGACCACCAGCGGGTCCTTCTGCTCGGCAGGCGCCACCGCTTCGGTCTTGGGCAGGTTGATCGGGATCGAATTGGTCAGCAACGGCGCGGTGACGATGAACACCACCAACAGCACCAGCATCACATCCACCAGCGGCGTCACGTTGATCTCGCTGAGCACTTCGTCCGTGTCCTGGGTCGAAAAGGCCATGTCAGGACGCCTCCTTCACTTTGTGGCCGGAAGCCGCACTACCACTGCGAGCCAACGCCGGATGTTGCAGCACGCGGAAAGAGTGCTTCTGCGCCAGGCTGTAGAAGTCATGGGCGAAATCGTCGAGGTCTGCAGCAGTCAGCTTCAGGCGCCGCAGAAAATAGTTGTAGACCAGTACCGCCGGCACCGCGACGGCAATCCCCACTCCGGTCGCCACCAAGGCTGCGCCAATGGGTCCGGCCACGGTTTCCAGACTGGCCGATCCGGCTGCGCTGATACCCTTGAGCGCGGACATGATTCCCCATACCGTCCCGAACAAGCCAATGAAAGGCGAGGTACTGCCGATGCTGGCCAGTACCGCAAGGCCCGTCTCCAGCGAACGCCGCTCACGCACGATCTGCTGACGCAGGGCCCGCTCCAGCCGATCCTGATGATTGATGGCCTGGCTCAGGTCGGCCTGTGCCTGCTCGTTGACCTGGATGGCCGCATAGCCCGACTGCGCAACGCGGGCCGCCGCACCTGGTTGTTCCTGCGCCAGATGGGCCGCCGAATCAAGGCTGGAAGCGGCCCAGAACTGCTTGTGAAACTTGCGATCCTGCCCCTTCAGCCGGGCGAACTGCAGCCCCTTGAGCAAGGCCAGGCCCCACGTGGCAACGGAGAACAGGATGAGCAGCCAGATGACCGAGTGCTCGACGGAAGTGAAAGGCGATTCTGTCAGAAGATTCATGGTGAGGCTCTCTGTAGCAAGGCGATAGGTAGTGCGATGCGCCTTTGGTCAGGTAGCCCGCTTGGTGCAGCAAAAAAGTTGATCAGCGCAGTTTGAAATCGATCGGTACGCTGACCCAGCCGTCGACCGGGTCGGCGCCCCGTTTGGCCGGAACGAAACTCCAGCGCTTCACTGCCGCCAGTGCGGCGTCGTCGAGCTGACTGCGACCGCTGCTGGTTTGCACCTGGATTTCGCTCGGCTTCCCGCTGGCCAGCACATGAACGCGCAGTAGTACGGTCCCTTCCCAGTTGCGACGCATGGCCAGGGCCGGATACTCGGGTGCCGGATTGTGCAGGTAGCCGGCATTGGCCGAGGCGGGTGTCACCGCTTGCGGCGCAGCAGGTGCCGGGGGCGTGGGCGGCGTCGGTGCGGCCACGGGTTGCGGCGGTGCAGGCGGTTGCACGACCGGTTTGGGCGCAGGCTTTGGCACCGCTTTCTTGACCACGGGCTGGGGTTTGGGCTTGGGCTTGGGCGGCGGCGGTGCTGGCCTGGCCGCCAGTTCATCCTCTACAGGCGGTGGCGGTTCGACAACGGGCGCGACCGGTTCGGGCGGTGGCGGTGGCGTCTCTACCACCGGCGGTGGCGCCGGCTGCGAAAACTCGATCGTCATGGGTGGAATTTCTGGCGGCACCGTCGGCAGTACAGGCGTCGGAGTCTGACTGATCCAGTAAATCACCGCTCCATGCAGCACCAGCGCGAACACCCCCAGCAGCACACCTTCGCGGCGACCGAGGATGCGCTTCGGCGCACGTTGCAGACGCAGCTCGCCCAAGGGCTCGCGGAACACCCGGCCCAGGTCGAGCACTTCGCCGGGCACCGGATGCCACCGCACCTCCAGGGCGGCCTTGAGGTTATTCATCAATTACTCCTGTTGACGGCTGATCGTGAAGAGACAAGTCCAATCGGCCTCTTCGGCGGGCGAATGATGTTCAAACTCGACGGGTTCGAAAAGTAATTATTTGTTATCCCGAACTGCCTATCTGGCATAAGGGAAAGTTTGTGATTTAGCGCGTGCAATTCACTGTTGACTGCAGAACAGCTGAACAACTTAGCTGTTGCGCAGGCAACAACGGGTTGATTCGAGAAATATTCATTTCTCCAGCAGAATTAACCAGTTGCGCTCTACCGACAACGACCTTGCAAGCCGAGCAGGTGCATCGACGGACCGTCACGTTTTTTACGTCACGACATAAGCTAATGCTCATAAGGTATTTAACGATCGTTTTTTATATCCTTTAGTATCCCTTCCAGTGTCGCAGTGGCTGCCCAGGCAGCGCAGATGTGGCTTTAGATTGACTCATTCCTTTTACTCTGCACTTTGAAGGCGTCGCCATGCAGCTTTTGACACTCCCCCCATCGCCCGCCCTCGCCACCTCCATTCGCGCCACTGCCCAGGTGTTCGAAGACCCGAAGTCCAAGGCTTTGCTGGCGCATCTGGAGCAAGTGGCGCCCAGCGAAGCGAGCGTGCTGATCATCGGTGAAACCGGCACCGGCAAAGAGCTGGTCGCGCGCCATATCCACAACCTCAGCGGGCGGCGCAACAAGCCGTTCGTGGCCGTCAACTGCGGGGCGTTTTCCGAGTCGCTGGTGGAAGCCGAGCTGTTCGGCCACGAAAAGGGCGCCTTCACCGGCGCGCTGACAGCCAAGGCGGGCTGGTTCGAGGAGGCCAATGGCGGAACCTTGTTTCTCGATGAAATCGGCGACCTGCCGATGCCGATCCAGGTCAAGTTGCTGCGCGTACTGCAAGAGCGCGAAGTGGTACGCCTGGGTTCACGCAAGAGCATTCCCATTGATGTACGGGTATTGGCGGCCACCAATGTGCTGCTGGAAAAAGCCATCAATGCCGGTAACTTTCGCGAAGATCTTTATTACCGGCTGGACGTGGTCAACCTGGAGCTGGTGCCATTGCGCGAAAGGCCAGGCGATATCATCGCGTTGACCCGACACTTCCTCGATGTGTACTGCAAGCGTCTGGGCTACAAGCAGGCCACGTTGTCGCCCGAGGCAGAACACAAGCTGCTGCACTACAGCTGGCCGGGCAATATTCGCGAACTCGAGAACGTCATTCACCACACCTTGTTGATCTGCCGCAACGGCGTGATCGAGCGCGACGACCTGCGCCTGTCGAACATGCGCATCGAACGCGCCGATGACAGCCCGACGGTGGACGATTCGGTGGAGGCTTCACTGGATCGGCTGTTCCAGCGGCTGTTCGACGAACAGGTCGGCGATCTGCACGAGAAAGTCGAAGAGGCCCTGCTGCGCTCGGCCTATCGTTTCAGCCATTGCAACCAGGTGCACACGGCCAACCTGCTGGGCCTGAGCCGCAACGTGACCCGCACCAGGCTGATCAAGATGGGCGAGCTGGCGGTGAACAAAAGGCGTGCTGTTTCCGATCAGCCCGATGCTCGGGTGCTCAGGCTGTCAATCTGAACCAGCCTCTCGCGGCCGCTGACCGTTCCTGCAGAGGGAGAAAACCGTAGGAGCGGTCATTGGCCGCGAAAAGGACGCCTCGGTGTAGCAGGCACTGCGCGGTGAAGCCTTCGCGGCCGCTGACCGCTCCTACGGTAGATGTCGGGTCGATTGTCTTTCAGAACAATCCCGACGTCGGGGGCGGTGTGCCCTTGAGCTGCCAGGTGCCCACCGCCGCGGCCTTCCAGTCGCGGGGGTTGTGGTTGGCCACCGTGCGGGCGTTGCGCCAATGCCGGTCGAGGTTGTGGCCACGGCCCGTGGTGGAGGCACCGCCCACATCGAACACCCGCTCCGCCGCCTTGAGCGCGCATTCGGCGGCGATGTATTGCGCCTGCGCCACCTCAATCGCGGCCTCGTCCACAGCCACCGGATCGAGCCCGGCCGCCCACGCGCGATCGATCGCTTCGGCAGCCTTGAGCACCACAGCCTCGGCCGTGTATGCACGCGCTGAAATCTCGCCCACGCTCAACGCCACATAAGGATCGTCCACCGACTGCTCGGCACTGCTGTGCTTGATCGGCCGGGCATGATTGCGCGCAAACGCCACTGCATCGTTCAACGCATTGCGGGCGATCCCGGCCTGCACCGAAGCCAGGAACAGTTGCAGGAACGGTGTGACCAGCGTGCGCTTGCCCTCTTCCACCGTGCGTGTGCGGACCTCGTGGGCATACACCTGCACATTGTCCAGCCGCGTCGTGCCGCTCGCCGTCAGGCGCTGGCCCATGGCGTCGAAGTCATCCAGCAGCACCAGCCCTTCGCGGTCACGGGGCAGGATGAACGACACGGGCTGGTCGTGCTCGTCCAACGCCACCGCGCTGATCCAGTCGGCGTACAGCGAGCCGGTGCTGTAGAACTTGCTGCCGTTGGCGCGGTAGTGCTCGCCTTCGCGCACGATGCGGGCGCTGATGGCGCCGTTGGCACCGCCGACCTCCCAGCCGGCGTTGCCCAGCACCACACCTTGCAGGTAACGGCCGAACCAGAGCTGACGCTCCTGCTCGGCACCTTCGGCCCGGGACACCAGCAGCCCTTCGATGAAACCGAAGCCGGGGCGCAGTGCCTGGGCAACATTGGAGTCTGCCGACGCGATGCGCACCAGCAGGCCGATGACGTCCCTGACCGAGCCGCCAGGGCCGCCGTAACGAGCAGGAATACGCAGGGTGTAGAGCAGCGCCTGGGCAATCTGCGCGACGGCCTCGTAAGGCAGTTGACGATCACGTTCGCGCGCCGCGGCGCCGGCAGCGATGGCGGGCAGCAGTTGCTCCGCGCGTGCCAGCAATTGCGCCACGCTCAACGGCGCTTCGGGTGCAGTGGAAGGGATGACTTTGGCAGCTTGAGTCATGAAAGTTTCCTGTCTGAAAATAGGTAGAAAGAGCAACGCAACGCCTTCAAATGGCGATCTTCCACAAGCGCGATTCATCGAACAGCAGTACAGCGTTTTCCGGCTCCAGCGGGGGCACCTGCAACGGCACGCCAGCGCTGGGCAGCCGTGGTACCGCACCCAGCAAGCGTTGGGTATACGGGTGCCGTGGCGACTTGAACAACTGCTCGACCGGCGCGTGCTCGACCACCTGACCGTGGCGCATCACCAGCACCTCGTCGCTGACATGGCGGATGACGCCCAGATCATGGGAAATAAACAGGTAGGCCAGGCCCAGTTCGGCTTGCAGGTCGGCGAGCAGATCCAGCACCTGGGCCTGGACCGAGACATCCAGTGCCGACACCGGCTCGTCGCAGACGATCACCTTGGGGTTGCTGGCGATGGCTCGGGCAATCGCTACTCGCTGGCGCTGCCCACCGGACAATTGCAGGGGCCGACGCGCGGCCAGCTCCGCAGGCAGGCGCACCTGTTGTAGCAGGCGGCGTATGTGCGGCGCTTGTTCGGCCGCCACGACGCCGGCCACGTCCAACGCATCGGCAAGAATTTGCCCGACGTTCCAGCGCGGATCGAACGAACTGAGCGGGTCCTGATAGATCACGCTGATGTCGCGGCGCAGCGCTCGGCGCTGGCTTTCGGCGACCCGTGCCTCGGCGCTGCCGTTCCAGGGCTGATCGAGGAAGCGCACCTGGCCATCGTCTGTCTCGAGCAGCCCCAGGGCCATGCGCGCCACGGTGGTCTTGCCCGAACCGGATTCGCCGACAATGCCCAGGGTCTGGCCGGCACGCAGCTCGAAATCGACGCCGTCGACCACCTGGCGCACCTGTTGATCAGGCCCTACATAACGCTTGCCCAGGCCGCGGGCGTTCAACAGCACTGGCTGATCGAGGCGCGACGTGCGGGCGATCACGGCGGTACGCTCACCAGGGCTGAGCCGGGTGCCACGTGCATGCTCGGCCGGCACCGCATCGAGCAGGCTGCGGGTGTAGGGATGGCGCGGCGCGGTCAGCACCTGATGCATGCTGCCCTGCTCCACCACTTCACCGTGCTGCAGCACCAGCACCTCATCAGCCAATTGCGCCACCACTGCCAGATCATGGCTGATGATCAACAACGAACTGCCTTGGGCTTTGATCTCCTGCAGTACACCGAGAATCTGCGCCTGGACAGTGGCGTCCAGTGCGGTGGTCGGCTCGTCGGCGATCACCAGCCCTGGATCCAGAGCCAGGGCGCTGGCGATCAACGCACGCTGGCGCAGGCCGCCGGACAACTCGCCGGAGCGCTGGCGGGCACGCAAGGCCGGTTCCGGTACGCCGACCCGTTCCAGCAGTTGCAGTACCCGCCCGGCACGGGAAGCACGGTCGCCCCAGCCATGGGTCTGCAGCACTTCGAGAATTTCCTTGCCGACCGGCCGCAGCGGGTCGAGCGAAACCAGGGCATCCTGCAGCACGAAGCCGATGTCCTTGCCGCGCACTCGACGCCACTGGCGGTCGCTCAAGGCCAGCAGGTCGAGATCACCGTATTGCAGGCGGCGTGCCCGCACCTGCGCGCCCTCTCCGGCCAGACCGATCAGGCTGCGCGCGGTGACGCTCTTGCCCGATCCGGATTCGCCGACCAAGGCCAGGGTCCTGCCCGGTTCCAGGGTGAACGACAGGTTACGCACCACACTCTGCCCTGCGAACTCCACGCTCAGGCCTTCGACGATCAGCGTCTTGTGGCTCATGTCAGGCGACCCTCCAGGCGTTGTTGCAGATAGCGACCGGCAACGGTGGTCGACAAGGTGGTTAGAACGATGAAGAGCCCGGGGAAAAACGTCAGCCACCAGGCGTTGGCAATGAAGTCGCGGCCCATGGACAGCATGGTGCCCCACTCCGGCGTCGGCGGCCGTGCACCCAGGCCGAGGAAACTCAACGCCGAGGCCCAGACGATGGCCTGACCGACGCCCATGGTCAGGGTCACGATCAGCGGGCGCATGGCGTTGGGCAGCAGCTGTCGCCAGATGATGCGTCGAGTCGGATGGCCCAGGGCGCGCGCCGCTTCGATGTAGCCGGCGTTGCGCACCGCCAGCACCTGCCCGCGGACCATCCGCGCATACCCCGGTGCAGCGCCCAGGCCGGTGGCGATGATCAGCGGGCCGATACCACTGCCGAAAATAGCCACGAACAGCAACGCCAGCACCAGGCTGGGAAAGGCGAACAGCACTTCCAGCAACCAGCCCACGCCGCGGTCGGTGCGCAGCCCGCCCAGGCCGCCCAGCAGCCCGAGGACAATGGCGATGCTCATCGCCAGGGCCGTCGCGGCCAGGCCAACGAACAGCGACAGGCGCGCGCCGTGGATCACCCGTGAATAGATGTCGCGACCGGACTGGTCGGTACCGAACCAATGCGCCCAACCAGGCGGATGAAAGGCGTCGCGCGGGACAATGGCCAGCGGGTCGCCGTGAGCGAACAGCTGCGGTACCACTGCGGCCACGATCACCAGCGCCAGGAAGCCGATGGCTAGACTTGCGCCCCAGCGGATTCGTAGAGCTCGACGTTGGCTGCGCAGCGGCAGTGCCGGGCTTTCGAGGATCAGATCGCTCATGCCAGGGTTTCCTTCTGCCGTGGGTCGATCCACTGGTACACCAGGTCGACGAGAATGTTGGCCAGCACGTAACCGGCGGCTACCACCAGGCTGATGCCGATGGTCAACGGCAAGTCCTGAAGCTGTACCGCCTGATACAACTGACGGCCCAAGCCCCTGCGCGAGAAGATCACTTCAATCACTACGGCACCGCTGATCAGCGCACCGATCGCCCAGCCCGACAGTGACACCCCCGGCAAGACGGCATGGCGCAGCGCGTGCTTGAAGCGCACCGCCACGTCACTCAGGCCACGGGTGCGCGCTGTCAGCACGAAGGGTTGCTCCAGGGTCAGCTCCAGGGATTCGCGGGTGACCTGGCCGATGAAGCCGGCCAGCGGAACCGCCAGCGCTATCGTCGGCAGCACCAGGGTCCGCCAGCCGTCGCTGCCTGCCGGTGGGAACAGGCGCAGGCCGAAGGCGAACACCGCCAGCAGCACGATGCCCAGCCAGAAATGCGGTAGGGCGGCGCACAGGGTTTCAGCCAGGGACGCCAGGCGCCCGATCCAGCTGCGGCGGCCTGCGCTGAACACGGTCAGGGCCAGCACCAGCAGCCACGCCAGCAGCAGCGCGCTGAGCGTCAGTTCCAGGGTCGCTCCGGCCTGCTCGGCCAGTACCCGCGTGACCGGCATGTGCTGGGAGTAGGAAACGCCCAGGTCGCCTTGCACCAGGCGCACCAGATACAGCCCGTACTGAACCGCCAGGGGCCGGTCAAGGCCGTACTCGCGGGTGACCTCGGCGATGGTTTCCGGAGTCGGGTTGCCGCTGGGTCCACCGAGGATGGCCTGCACCGGATCGCCCGGCATCAGCCGCAGGGCGAAGAAGGTCAGCGTCGCGACTGCCCATAACACCAGCAGTCCACCGCCCAGGCGCACGGCGGCGCGGCGGCCCAGGCGGAGCAAACGCTGGCGGCGCGGGTCCGGCGGCGCGACGGTTAGGCGTGTCGTGGTCATTTGTTCACCCAGGCGTCATAGAGGTAGGTCACGGCCAGCGAGGGTTCCAGACGAACCCCTTGGGTCGTCTTGTAGATGCCCAGCCGGGTGCTTTGCGGATAGGTGGTCAGTTGCAGGTATTGGCGGGAGGCAACGGCTTGTGCCTGGCGGTACAACGCCTGGCGTTGGCTGGCGTCCTGAGTGGCCAGGGCCTGTTGCACCAGATCGTCGAACTGCGGATCGCTGAAGCCTGCGGTGTTCTGGTGATAGCCGCCGACACCCGCAGGCTGGATGAACGCGCTGCTGAAGATGATCCGCAGCACGTCGGCGGTGTTGGTATTCCAGTAGCCGACGCGGATGTCGTAGTCCCAGTCGGCCTGGCGTTTGGTCGCCTGCACATCGCTCATCTGCTCCATGATCAGTTCGATGCCGGCCTGCCGCGTGGTGGCCTGAACCTGCTCCCACAGGGTGAATTCCGATGGCGGCGTGCGGTTGCCGAGGATCACCCTCACCTGCAGGCGCTTACCGTCCTTGAGGCGATAGCCGTCCTCGTCGCGACGGGTCCAGCCGGCTTCCTCGAGCAGTCGTGCCGCGCGCGCCGGATCGTAATCCTGGGCGTGTTCGAAGTCGGGGCTGTAGAAGCGCGTGGCGTTGCTCAGCGGACCACCGGCGCGGGGAAACTCGCCGAAGTAGACGCTTTTCAAGGCACCTTCGATGTCGGCGCTGCGCACAAAGGCTTCGCGCACCTTGATATCGCTGAACGGCGCACGGCGGATATTCAGGGTGCCGTTGGTGGGGTTGCCGGGGCGCTGGGCAATGATCAGCTGCAGGTCCGGATTGCGCCGCGCCGCTTCGTGGGATTCGGGTGGCAGCGCCTCGATCACGTCCACTTCACCGGCCTGCAGTGAAGCGAAACGCACGGAGGGCTCCTGGATGAACTTCCAGACGATGCGCTCCAGATAGGCTGGCCCCTGATGCCGGGCAGTGGGTGGCGCCGAGTTGTAGTGCGGATTGCGTTCAAGCACCACTTGGCTTTGACGGTCCCAGCGCACCACCTTGAACGGGCCGGTGCCGACTGGACTTTCGCAGTTCACATCACGCGAGCGCAGCAGCGCCTGGGGGGATTCGATGCCGAGGAAACCTTGCGCCAGCACTTCCAGAAATGCTGCGTAGGGTGTGGCCAGGTGCACTTGGGCGGTGGAGTTGTCGAGGACATCGGTGCGTTGGTACTGACGGATGTAACCGCCCGCGGTGCTCGACTGGGTCTTGGGGTTGGCCATGTGGTCGAGGTTGGCCTTGACCGCTGCGGCGTTGAACGGCGTACCGTCGGTGAAGCGCACGTCGTCGCGCAGGTGGAAAGTGTAGGTCAGGCCGTCGGGCGAAATCTCCCAGCTTTTCGCCAGCCATGGCCCGATATGACCTTCGGCATCCATCGACACCAGTGAATCGAGGACTTGCTGGGCGAGAAACACTTGCGGCATGTCGCCGGCGACGTGCGGGTCCAGGCAGGTCGGCTCGCGGTCAGTGGCATAGATCAACGTACCGCCGCTGACGGGAGTGTCGGTGCGTGCCGCGGCAGCGCGATGGTTGTCACAACCGCCAAGCAGCAAACTGACGGTCAACAGGCTGGCCCACGCGATGCCTGCGTGGAGTGTTGCGGGAGAACGCGGATGAATGTCTGGCATGGGTCGGGCTGCGCCTTGTGTCGATGCTGAAGCTCACAAGGGGTGATTGCACAAGCCATGCCGACTGCTCTGCCCCGTCGTTTCGGGGCTTTCCAGCGTTGTGTAGATGAAATGACGAGGCATTTTGTTGAAATGCTGTTGCCTGGCAGACAGTTGCTGCGCAGGAGCCTTTCGAGTGCTGGATCATCTGATTTGACCAGCGTCGGAAAAAGCCGCTGTCGCGAGCGGCTTCATACATACCTCGCGACAACCCGCCAATGCTCAATGGGTTCTGCGGTGTAATATACCCACCGCCACTCAACGCCGAGGTTGCCATGACTGGTATATCGCTGAACCTTCCGGAAGATCTGTCCAACTCTCTTGCGGACCTTGCCAAGAGCCATGGCCAGAGCGCGAGCTATCTGGCCATGGACGTCCTTCGCGACTACATCGAACATGAAAAAACATTGACAACGCAAATCGAGCAGGCGGTAAAGGAAGCCGACAACGGCAAATTTGCCGATGAGGAACGAGTCGCAGCCATGCGTGCCCGGCGTTGGAGTCGGAATGTGGGTTGAATGGCTGGAAAAAGCCCTCAAGAACCTAGAGGACGAAGCCAACTACATTGCGTTGGAAAATCCGAAAGCTGCAGATGATTTCGCAGAAGCAATCTTCGCAAGTGTCGATAAACTCGCGCAGTTTCCTACGATGGGTCGCGAGGGTCGGGTCAAACACACACGCGAGTGGGGGGGCCGAACTGGTCCTATCTGATTCCGTACCGGATTTGTGGCGATCGCCTGCAGATCCTCGGGATCTTCCACACAAGGCAGCGGCCACGCTCTAACTGGTGATGTGCACGACCTTAGCGAGGGCAATCCTGAATGCCCTCGCTGTGCAATAGCTTCAGTAAGCAAGCACATAGCTCGCCCCACGCACCGCTATTCTCCGGCGAATCACGATCAGGCTACGCCGACGCGGCTTCTTCGTCGTACGCGTTCTGCGCCTGGCGGCTCCATAGGCGGAAGTATTGGCCCTGCTTTGCCAGCAGGTCATCGTGGGAGCCGTCTTCGATGATGCGGCCGTCCTCGAACACCAGGATGCGGTCCAGGTGGGCGACGGTCGAGAGCCGGTGGGCCACGACGATCACGGTCTTGTCCTGCATGATTTCGTCGAGTTTCTCCTGGATGAAGCGCTCGGTGATCGAGTCCAGCGCCGAGGTCGCCTCGTCCATTACCAGAATCGGCGCGTTCTTGAGCAATACCCGGGCAATGGCAATACGTTGGCGCTGACCGCCGGAAAGCTTCACACCGCGCTCCCCTACCAGCGAATCCGCACCTTGGTCCATGCCGTCGATGAACGCGCTGGCACCGGCGCGATGGATCGCCTGGGCCAGTTCCTGCGGGCTGGCATCCAGCCGTCCGTAGTTGATGTTTTCGGCAATGCTGCGGTGAAACAGGCCCGGTTCCTGAGGAATCAGGCCGATCTGCTGGTGCAGCGAATGCTGGGTCACGCTGCGCACATCCTGCCCGTCGATCAGCACCTGGCCCTGATTGACGTCATACAGCCGCAACAACAGGTTGAGCAACGACGATTTGCCCGAACCGGACGTGCCGACCAAACCCACCCGCTGCCCCGCAGGGATCGACAACTGCAGGTGTTCGAACACCGGCTTCTGCGGCGAATAGCCGAAACTCACGTCGCGAAACTCGATGGCGCCGCGCACGGCGGCGAGCGGTTGCGCATCGGGCTCGTCCACCACTTCATGGGGGCGGATCAAAGTGCGCACGCCGTTGGCGATGTTGCCGGTGGCCTCGAAGAAGTCCAGGAAGCGCCGCGACAGGTTGGCCACGTCGGTGATGATCAACAGCGACAGGCTGGTAGCCATCACGAAGGTCGCGATGTCGATACTGCCCAAACGCCACAGGTACAGGGCGATCAGCAGCATGCCGACCTTGAGCGACATCCCGCAGATCGACTGGAACCAGCGAATCTTCTCCATGTAGCCGAACGAGCGACCGGCCGCCTTCAGTTCACGGTCCAGGTAATCGCCCAGGTAGCGATGCTCGAACGAATGCCGGGCGAACAGGCGGATGTTGGTCAGGTTGGACACCGCATCCACCACCTTGCCGTTGCTGGTGCTGCGCGCCGCCGAGTATTGCTGGGACAACGGATGACTGCGCCTGGCTAGGAAATAGCAGACGGTGATGAACGCCACCGACCAGCCGAGCATGAACAGGGCCAGCCAGATCGACGCGGTTGCCAATACCGCCACGGCCAGGGTCAGGGTGACCAGCAGCGGAATCAGGTCGAACAGCAACAGCGCCAGCGCCTGGCCTACGCCCATGGAGACTTCGGAGATCTTGTGTGCCAGGGCGCCAGCGAACTCGCTGCTGACGAAGCGATGGGAGTGCCGCTGCAGGTAGGCGTAGACCGCGTGGGTCACGGTGCGCCGTTGGAGTGGCAAGACCCGGATGTGCGCGCCGGTGGCGCCACGAGTGCACAGCACTTCGAGCACCAGCAGGCCGGCGAACAGCATCAGCGGCGGACCCAGGGTCTGCCAGTCGAGGTCGGCGACGTTGGCGTTGCTCACCACTCGGGTGATCTGCCCCAGCACCCAGGGCACCAGCACCGTGCAGGTGACCGCCACGACCTGCAAAAGGAGAATGGCCAGGTACCAACCACGGAAATGGCCGACGAAAAAGCGGGCGAAGGCAAAAGGCGTGTCCGGCAGCGACTGGATGTTCCAGCTGCGCAGGGCATGTTGACGATCCTTGTACGAGGGTTTCAAACGGTAGTCTCCAAGTGTCAGCGGCGCGAGCCGCGTTTGGGGTGTTGCGTTTCTACTGGTGCACCGCGTATGCCGCCGACGCGGCTTGCACCGCTGCTACAGAGGAACGCGCAAATCGTGTAGCAGCGGCGCGAGCCGCGTCCGGTGTTACGAGCGGACCCTGTAGCAGCGGCGCGAACCGCGTCCGGTGTGGCGAGCGGACCCTGTAGCAGCTCGGCTCAGATCGCCAGGGGCAGATAGGTGAGCGCGCGCAGGGCGCCGGTCTGCAAGGTCGGTACGGCGCTGAGCAGGGCTTGGGTGTAAGGGTGTTGCGGGCGGTCGAGGACCTGTCGCACCGCGCCCGCCTCCACTACTTCGCCATCCTTCATCACCAGCACATGGTCGCTGACGTGGTTGATCACGCCCAGATCATGGGAGATGAACAGGCACGCCAGCCCCAGCCGCTGTTTGAGGTCGTCGAGCAATTGCAGAATCTGCGCCTGCACCGACACGTCCAGCGCCGACACCGGCTCGTCGCACACCAGAATCTGCGGCTCGGCCGCCAGTGCGCGGGCGATCGCAACGCGTTGACGCTGACCGCCGGACAGTTCGATGGGCCGCCGATCGAGTACCGCAGCCTCCAGCTTTACCAGCGCCAGCAAGCGCTCGGCCCGCGCGTCCCACGTCGCCCGTGGATGCCCCGCCACTTGCAGCGCTTCGAACAAGACCCGTTGCACGGTATAGCGCGGATCGAACGAGCTGAGCGGATCCTGGAACACCACCTGAATGCTGTGCCGGACCCGAGCTTGCTGGGTCTTGTCCAGATCGGACCAGCGCTGGCCGTCGATCCACACGTCACCGCTGTCGGGACGCTCCAGCCCCAGGATCATCCGCGTCAGGGTGGTCTTGCCCGAGCCGGACTCGCCGACGATACCCAGCGTACGACCGCGCTCCAGGCGCAGGGAAACATCTGCCACCACCGTGCGCACACGCCCGTCCGGGCCTTGGAAAGACTTGCTCAGGTGCTCGGCTCGCAGCAGGACTTCACCGGCTGCAGGCGTTGCAGCGGCCGGTGCCGAGTCGCCGTAGGCGCGGCGGAAATGCACCGCGGTACCGGCTGCCAGCAGGCTCTGGGTATAGGGATGGCGAGGGTCGCGCAGAATCTGATCGACGCTGCCCTGCTCCACGATCACCCCGTGCTGCATCACCGCTATGCGCGTGGCCAGGCGCGCGACCACGGCCAGGTCATGGCTGACGATGAGCATGGCGGTGTCCTCGCCGCGCAGCGATTCGAGCAGGCTCATGACCTGCGCCTGAACGGTCGCGTCCAATGCCGTGGTGGGTTCGTCGGCGATCAGCAAGCGGGGGTTGCAGGCGATGGCCGAGGCAATCAACGCGCGCTGGCGCAGCCCTCCCGACAACTGCCCCGGATGTTGGCGTGCGCGCAGTTCGGGCTCGGGAACGCCGACCGAACGCAACAGTTCGATGACGCGCAACTCGCGCTGGCGGCGCTTCAAATCGGTGTGCAGACGTAGCGGTTCGGCGATTTCCTGGCCGACACGCCGCAGCGGATCCAGCGAGCCCAGCGCATCCTGCATGACGAAACCCAACTGGGCGCCGCGCAGCTGCAGCCAGTCCTTTTCGCGGAGCGTGCGCAGGTCGCGTCCGGCGAACGACAAGCGCCGGGCCTGGACTTCGGAATGCGCGCCGGTGAGTCCGGCCAGCGTACGCGAAGTGACGCTCTTGCCCGAGCCGGACTCGCCCACCAGCGCCAGGCACTCACCCGCGGCCAGCTGAAAGCTGATGCCGCGGATCACCGGTTGCGCGTGGGCGCTGAACGCCACGTGCAGGTCTTGCACGTCGAGCAGCGGCTGCGGCGGATGGACGATGGCATTCATAAGCGTTTTCCTTCGCTGCGACGCAGCAGTTCACGACCGATGGCGGTGATCGAGATGACGGTAAAGGTGATCGCCAGCGCCGGCCACGCCACCAGCCACCACGCGTTGGCGAGAAAGTTGCGGCCGATGGCGAGCATGGTGCCCCACTCCGGCGCGGGCGGCGGCGCGCCGAAACCCAGGAAGCTCAACGCCGCGCCGGCCGTGATGTTGCCGCCAATACCGATGGTGGCCAGGATGAGAATCGGTTTGATCGCATTGGGCAGCACGTGTCGCCAGATCACCGCCGCACGACCCAGGCCCAGCGTCGTCGCCGCTTCCACGTAGCCAGCGCCACGCACCACCTGGGTTTGCGCACGCACCAGGCGGGCGTAGCGCGGCACGCTGGCGATGCCGACGGCGATGATCAGGTTCAAGGTGCCCTGGCCGAAAAAGGTGATGATGACCAGCGCCAGCAACAGATCCGGAAACGCCAGCAGCACATCCACCGCGCGCATCACTGCGGCGTCGAGCCAGCGCGGTCCCAGGCCTGCGACCAGGCCCAGCAAGGTGCCCAGCGCCAACCCCATGGCCGTGGCCGCCAGCCCCAGCAGCAGCGACGGACGTACGCCGTAAATCAAGCGACTGAGCACGTCCCGGCCATTTTCGTCGGTGCCCAGCCAGTGCACGGCGTCGGGCGCTCGGTACGCATGGCGTGCCACGGCGTCGAGCGGGTCTACCGTGGTCAGCAGGCCCGGTGCAATCGCCGCCACCACCAGCAGCAGGACGAAGGCACCGGCCAGCACCAGGCCGGGTCGCAATCGCGTGCGAGCGCGACGATGACCGATACCGGCGTCCAGGGTACCTGCGGGTACCGGACCCAGCACCGTGAGTGATGAGCTGATTGCCATGGCGATTCTCCGTATGACAAGTGCCGATCAAGGCGCCGGGTTGGGGGTCGCGCGATGGATCTCGGCGATCTTGTCCAGCAGGGTCGGGGTGAACTCGATGTCCAGCGCACTGAAGTTGTCCTGCAACTGCGCTTCGCTGGTCTGCCCGGTCAGCACGCTGCTGACGAACGGCTGCCGGGCGACGAAGCCCAGCGCCAATTGCGCGGGGGTGTAGCCATAGTCATTGGCCAACTGCACGTAGGCAGTGATGGCGCGGCTGGCCGACTCGCTGTCGTAGCGGTTGAAGGTGCGATACACCGACGTCAGCCGCGAGCCCTGTGGTCGCGCGCCGTTAAGGTATTTGCCGGTGAGCGTGCCGAACGCCAGCGGCGAATAGGCCAGCAGCCCTACCCCTTCGCGATGGCTGAACTCCGACAGCCCGCCTTCGTACAGCCGGTTCAACAGGCTGTAGGGGTTCTGTACGCTGGCGATGCGCGGCAGCCCGTGTTGCTCGGCCTGCTGCAGAAAGCGCGCAACGCCCCAAGGGGTCTCGTTCGACACACCGATGTGACGGATCTTGCCGGCCTTGACCAGTTCACCGAGCACCTCCAGGGTTTCTTCGATGGCGACGCTGCCACTGTCGTCGACGTAAGGGTATTCACGCTGGCCGAAGATATTGGTGGTGCGGTCGGGCCAATGCAGCTGGTAGAGGTCCAGATAATCGGTCTGCAGGCGCTTGAGACTGCCGTCCAGCGCTGCGGTGATGTTGGCGCGGTCGTGACGGGTCAAGCCGTCGCGGATATGCCCGCCGGTGCCCGGCTGGCGCGGTGGGCCGATGATCTTGCTGGCCAGCACGATGTCGGCGCGGCGCCCGCTGCGCTGCAGCCAGGTGCCGATGAAGCGCTCGGTGCTGCCCCAGGTTTCGGCATGGGTCGGGGTGGGGTACATCTCTGCGGTGTCGATCAGATTGACGCCGTGCGCCAGAGCCAGGTCCAGTTGCCGGTGGGCGTCCTGCTCGCTGTTCTGATGCCCCCAGGTCATGGTGCCCAGGCCCAGCAGGCTGACGTTGAGATCGGTATTGCCAAGGGTGCGATATTTCATGGTTCGAATCGGTCCGTTGCGGGCATGAAAGGTTCAGGCGCTGCGTGCGTACTGGCTGGCCGGATACGGCAGGCCCAGGTGATCGCGCAGGGTGTGGCCGCTGTACTCGTGGCGGAATACGCCGCGCTGGCGCAGCAGCGGCACCACTTCATCGACGAAGATTTCGACGCCGGACGGAAACATGTCCGGCATGATATTGAAGCCATCGGCGGCGCCGGCCAGGAACCAGTGCTCGAGGGTGTCGGCGACCTGCTCCGGGGTGCCGACCAGCAAGCGGTGGCCGACCAGAATGCGCCGCGACAATTGGCGAATGCTCAGGTTCTCCCGGCGCGCCAGGTTCAGCTGGGCTTCAAGGAAACCGTGCGAGCCGCGCTCGAAAGAGGCCACAGGGCCGATCCTGTCCCAAGGCAACGGTGCATCGGGGTCCAGCTCGGCGACGCTCAACCCCACCCGCGCGGCCACCTGATACAGCAGGCCTTCTTCGCCGTAGAAATCGTTGAGGCGATCGAAACGTGCATGGGCTTCGGCTTCGGTGCTGCCGATCACCGTCGACAATCCCGGCATGATCTTCAGGTGCGCCGGGTTGCGCCCCCATTGCCGGGCGCGGTGTTTCATCTCCTGATAGAAGCCCTGACCGTCTTCCAGGGTGGTCTGGGTGGTGAAGATCGCATCGGCATAACGCGAGCCCAGTGCCTTGCCACCTTCGGACGAGCCGGCCTGCACCAGCACCGGCCGGCCCTGGGGCGAGCGCGGCAGGTTGAGCGGCCCCTTGACCGAAAAGTGCTTGCCGACGAAATCGGGCGTGTGCACCTTGGCCGGATCGGCGAAACGGCCGCTGACGGCATCGCCGATGATGGCGTCGTCCTCCCAGCTGTCCCACAGCTTGAGGGTGATGTCGATGAACTCGTCGGCGCGTGCGTAGCGATCCACGTGCAGCGGCGCACCGGCCAGGCCAAAGTTCTGCGCGGCGGCATCGCCAGCGTTGGTCACCACGTTCCAGGCCGCTCGGCCGCCGCTGATGTGGTCCAGCGATGAGAAACGCCGGGCCAGGTTGAACGGGTCGTTATAGGTGCTCGATGCCGTGGCAATGACACCGATGCGTTGCGTGGCCAAGGCCACGGCCGTCAGCAGTACCGTGGGTTCGAGGCGCCCGGCCGGGTGCTGCGCGACGTCGCCGCCCAATGCCGGACCGTCGGCGAGGAAGATCGCGTCCAGCGTGCCACGCTCGGATATGCGCGCGATGTTGCAGTAGTACTCGGCGTCCAGGTAGGCATTGGCCGGCACTTCACCCATTCGCCAGGCGGCAGAGTGCGAGCCGAAGCCGAGGATGTTCATGCCGATGCTCATTTGCGGTTTGGGGCTCATGGCGGTTCCTTGAAGGCGGTTCAGACGGCGCTGGCTTCGTCGTGCAGAGCAGCGACCGGTTCGGCTTGGGCGGCGGCGTGCTCGGCCTGCGAAGCGCGCCAGGCCGCATTCGGACTGATGCCGTTGAGGTAGTAGTTGCCCAGCGCGCGTTCGCGGTAGATCGCCGGGTTGTGCGAGGCCAGCGTGCGCGCGTTGCGCCAGTGTCGGTCCAGACGGCGCGACTGGCTGGTGGCCGACGCACCGCCTACTTCGAACAACAACGTGGTGGCTTCCAGTACCTGCTCCAGAACGATCTGCTGGGCTTGAAAGGCGCGCACCTCGGCCTCGGTGTAGTGGGCTTCGCTGGCCCGCCCAGCGCGCTCGGCGTCGTGGACATTCTGCAGCACCTGCGCCACCGCCAGTACCTGGGTCTGCGCGGCATAGGCCAGGCTCGACAGGCGGCCGACGACACGCTGCACCAATGGATCGTCCTTGGGACTGGACTGGCCCGGCACACCAAAGGCACGGGTGCGGCCCTGGACGAACTCGCTGGCGTCGCGCAGCACCGCGCGGGCAATGCCGGCCAATGTCGCCAGGTGAAACAGTTGATAGAACGCCGAAATGTAGGACTCGGGACGCTGCTCGCCGGCCGCATAGCGACGCAACACGTACTCGGACGGCACCGGCACGTTGTCGAAACGCGTGGTGCCGCTGCCCGACAGGCGCTGGCCGAAGCCGTCCCAATCGTCGTCGCGGCTCACGCCTGGTGCGGTGGTAGGCACCGAGACGCTGACGAAGTCTTCACCGGTCAGCGCCGACACGGCGATCCAGTCGGCGTACAGGGTGCCGGTGCAGTAGAACTTCTTGCCGTCCAGGCGCCAGCTCTGCTCACTTTCGGCCGTCAGGGTCACGCTCTGTTTGCTGGTGTCGGTGCGCTCGGCCATGGCCGCGCCCCACAGGTCACCGGCCACCACCTTGGCCAGCCAGTACGCCTGGGAGTCGGCTTCATCGCGGGACAGGCGGCCTTCGACGAAGCCGAAATGCGCGCGCAGGATATGCGGCAGGTTGGAGTCCGCCTCGGCCAGCTCGATCAGCAGCTCGAACAACTGCGGCAGGGTAGCGCCCGCGCCGCCCTGCTCGCTCGGCACGCGCAAGGCACCGAAGCCGGCATCGCGCAGCCAGTTCACAGCGTCGAAGGCCAGTTCGCGTTGCTGTTCGCGGGCCAGAGCGGTGTCTTCGATGCGCGTGAAAATCTCCGCAAAGGGGGCCCGCAGGCGGGCATAGTCGGGGGCCAGCGAGAAACCGCCGGTGCGCTGTTCAACACTCATGGTCATTTCCTTGCGTCATCGGGCTGCCTGGCAGCCGTGAAAATTCGGGTCATGCGGGCTTCACTCGCGGGTCGATCCAGTGGTTCACCAGGTCCACCACCAGGTTCACCGCCACATAGATAGCCGCTGCCAACAGGGTGATGCCCAGCACCATGGGCACGTCCTTGGCGTTGGCGGCGTCGAGCATCAGCCGGCCGATGCCCTGGCGGGAGAACAGCAGCTCTACAACGACCGCACCACCCAACAGGCTGGCGAAGACGAAACCGGCCAGGGTCACCAGCGGCACCAGTGCATGGCGCAAGGCGTGGCGCAGACGCACACCGGTTTCGGACATGCCGCGGGCGCGGGCCATGGCAATGAAAGGCTGGTCGAGAATGTCTTCCAGCTCCTGGCGCAACACCTGGGTCAGTACGGCGGCAATCGGCAGGGCCAGCGCCAGGGTCGGCAGGATCAGCGACTGCCAGTTGCCCGAGCCGGAAGGCGGCAGCACGTGCCAGTGAAAGGTGAACACCAGCAGCAACAGGATGCCGATGACGAACGAGGGCGCCGACGACAGCACCAGCTCCGTGCCCGACACGAGGGAGCGTACCCATGGGCTGCGCTTGGCCGTGGTGATCGCACTGATGACCGACAGGATCACGGCTACCAGCGCCGCGCAGATCGACAGCTGCACGGTGGCGCCGATCTGTGCGCCGATAGCCCGGGTGACCGGAATGCGCAGGCGGTAGGACTCGCCCAGATCGCCTTGAGCCAAGCGAGCGATGTAGTGGCCGTACTGCACGATCAGCGGCTGATCGAGGCCGTATTCGGCGCGCACCCGCACAATCATCTCCGGGGTCGGCATGGATTCCGGACCGCCGAGAATGGCCAGTGCAGGGTCACCGGCACTCAGGTTGATGGCCAGAAAGGTCAGGGTCGCGGCTCCCCACAGCACGCCGACACCGGCCAGCAGGCGCCAGAGCACCTTGCGCAGAGCAGTGTTCATTTCGCCTCCGGTTGCAGCCACAGGCTGGGCAGAAATACCGTGTTGTGCGAGGTGTCGAAAATCACCCCGGCAAGACGATTCGAGTAGGCGACCAGCACATGGCTCTCGAACGACGGCACCACCGGCACCTGCTCGGCCAGGCGCTGCTGGGCCTTGCTGTACAGTCGTTCGAGACGAGCCGGGTCGTGGCTGCGTCGGGCTGCGGCCAACAGTCGATCCAGTTCGGCATCGCGAAAACGCCCGCCGTTCTGGCCGATGCGTTTTTCCGAAGTGATGGAATCGCTGTGGTACAGGATGTACAGACCGTCCGGGGTGTTGGTGTGCCAGTATCCACCGCCCATGACCTGGAAGTTGCCGGCATAACGGCGGTCGGTGACCTGGGCCAGCGGCAGCAGTTCGATGCGCAACTCGAAACCGAGCTTCTTCAGGTCCGCCTGAATCGCCACCGCAACACTGCTGGAGAAGCTCGCGCTTTCGGTTGCCAGCAGGGTCGCGCCCAGCCGCTCACCGTTGCGGGTGCGATAGCCCTGCGCGTCGCGTGCAGTCCAGCCGGCGTCGTCGAGCGAGGCGTTGGCGGCCTCGACGTCGTAAGCCAGCACGTCCTTGTACGTGGGGTCGTAGTAGCGCGTGTTGGCGGCGAGGAAATCCGCCTTCACCCGGTATTCGCCGAACCCGATGATCCAGGCCAGGCCCTCGCGGTCGATGCCCTTGGCTACCGCGCGACGTACCCGCACGTCATCGAACGGCGCCTGTTCGACGTTGAACGTCAGGCTGCGAAACGGATTGCCCTTGCGAATGCGGCTGCGCAGGGTCAGGTCGGTGGAGGCGCGAATGGCCTTGGCATTCTGCGGCGGCGCATCCAGCGTCAGGTCTGACTGCCCAGCCTGGAGTGAGGTAAAGCGGATCATCGCCTCGGGCACGAAGCTGAGTTCGATGCGATCAAGGTAGGCCTCGCCTCCATGGCGAGTCACCGGTGGCGACCAGTCGTAGCCTTGACGCCGGGTGAACACCGCACCCTGGTCGCGGGTATAGCTTTGCAGCACGAACGGCCCGGAGCCAACGGGGCGCTCGGCGATCGACTTGGGTGCTTCGAGGATCTGCTTGGGCGAAATCATCCCCAGCCAGGACTGCGCCAGCACGTCGAGAAACGGCGAATAGGGTTCGCGCAAAGTCGCCTGGAAGGTGTACTCGTCGATCACCCGACCCTGGTCGTATGGCGCGATATAGGCTGCCGCCAAGGGCGACTTGGTGGCGGGATCGCGCATGTGTTCCAGGTTGATCTTCACCGCCTGGGCATTGAATTTCTCGCCGTCGCTGAAGGTTACGCCCTCGCGCAGGTGAAAGGTGTAGGTCCTGCCGTCTTCGGACACTTCCCAGGATTTCGCCAGCCAGGGCGAGACCCTGCCCTCCTCGTCCTGGTACACCAGGCAGTCGTACAGCACTCGCCCCAACCACTGCACGTTGCCATGGGAAATCGAATGGACGTCGAAGGTGCCGGTGTCGGCGGCCGTGGTCACGCGCAGCGTTCCGCCGCGCTTGCCCGGCTCCTTTTCGTGGTAGTCGGACGCGGGGTAGCTGATCAGATCGCCATTGACGATGCCGTCGGTACTCGGTGCCTGCGCCACCGGCGTGGCTGGCGCATCGGCAGCAGGCGAACAGGCCGAAAGCGTGAACAGCACGCCGATCAAGGCGCAGCCGAAGAAGGTCGAGGTCATGTGTCGGGCAGCCATCAGAAGTTGTAGGTGACGCCGGTGAACGCGCCGAAGCCGTCCCCCGGATACAGCGCTGCGGTGTCCTGCCCCTGAGCGTTGTAGCCCGGTACGATGGCGGTCACGTAATCCTTGTCGCCGAGGTTTTTCAGGTCCACGTAGGCCTGCCACTTCTTGCTCGGCGCGTCGTAGCCCAGGCGGGCGCCGAAAATCGTGTACGACGGCGCGTTGAACGTGTTGGCGTAGTCCACCGCGGTGCTGGACGCGGAACGAACGTTGACGCCGGCGTAGAATCCACTGGCGTACTGGTATTGCAGTTCGGCCTGGTAGATGTGCTTGGGCAAGCCCGGCAGTTCGTTCTTGCTGAACGCAGGGTCGTGGCGGTAGTAGAAGTCGTTGAGGGTGTAGGCCTGGCGCCAGCTGAGTACATCACCGTTGCTGCCCTGCCAGAGCTTTGTGGTCAAGCCCGCCTCGATACCTTGATGGATGGTCGGGGTGGCGTTGGATGTCGAGACAATCGCTGCGCTGGTGCCGGTGGCGGCGGCAATCTGAGTCGTCAGCAACTCGTTCTTGACCCAGGAGCGGTACAGCACCAGGCTGCCGTCGAAACGCTCGGACTGGCCGCGGATACCGAATTCCACGGTGTTCGCGGTTTGTGGCACCAGCGGCTTGATGTAGTTGTTGGTTACCCCGGAGTTGGAGATCGACCATGAACTGGGCGGATCGATGGAGCGGCTGACGTTGCCGAACACTTGCAAGTTTGGGCTCAGTTCAAAACGCAGCCCGGCGCGCGGTGCCAGGGACCAGTTGTCGTAGTCGTAGCGCGTGGGAAAGCCGCTGGTATTGGGCCGATCGCTGAAAGACACGTCGATGTCGCGCTTGATCTGGATCGCCGAGACGCCGGTGGTCAGGTACAACCGATCGGTCAGGCCCAGGTCGTTGCCGACGGTGAACACATGGTCGAAGGAACCGTCGTATTTGACGTTTTTCTGCAGGAGGCCAAGGTCCTTGTTGCCGCGATAGGTCTTGGCGCCTGCGTTCAAGTGCTCGGTGCTGGTGAGGCCAAGAGTGGTGGTGCTGTCGAGGCCGAACAGCTGGTCGTAGCGGGTGTATTTGAGCGATACGTTGATGTCGCTCCAGTCCCAGTAGTTGGGGTTGACCGTGCTGCGACGGTTCAGGATCTGCGGATAGTCGTGGTACCCAACGCCGAATTCCAGGGTGGCGTCGTCGTCGAAGGTGTAGGTGGTCTTGCTGGCTACCCAGGTAGAGCCGCGTTTGGTCGAGTCGCCGCGGCTGGCGCGCGTGGCCGCGTTGGTCTGGGTGCTGTCGTGTTTGAGCTGGGCGCGGGTCAAGGCCCCGGCGTTCTCGTGAAATTCCTCGCGGTAGCGCACGATCAGACGAGTCTGAAGTTTCGGATTGAACCGGTAGCCGAAGTTACCCACGACTCCCTTGGACTTGCTGAAGGTGTAATCCTGATAACCATTGCGTCGAGCGTTGTCGACGCTGACGAAATAGTCTGCATCACCGACCACACCGCCGGTGCGCAGGGTCTGTTTCTGCCAACCGAAACTGCCGCCTTCCAGTTTGATCTGGCTGCCCGGCGCGCTGTAGCCGGTATGGGTGATGAAATTGATACCGCCACCCAGAGACAAGGCGCCGTACTCGAAGGCATTGGCGCCACGCAGGATCTCGGTGTACTGCAAGCCCTGCCCGTCCAGCAGCTCGTACGGAGTACCGCCGGCGCCGGTCAATGCCAATCCGTCGAAGAGGAACTTGGTGCCCTCGCGGAAGTAGCCCGGTGATGCATTGGCGCCGGAGCCGCGGATGGAAATCTTGACCGCATCGTTGCCACCGGCCGATTGCGCATACACGCCAGGCTGGTACGCCAGAGTGTCTTCGAGGCTGGCGGAGCGCCCTTTGTCGACCTCGGCCTGTTCGACCAGGCTGGTGCCCCCGGGCACTTCCTTGAGCTGCGCACGGGATTGCTCGACCGGTGTCGCCTTGGCGGCCTGCACAGTGACCGTTTGCAAACGCTGCTCTGATGTATCGGCGAAGGCAGGAGCGACAGTGAACAACAGGCAGGCACTCAGGCCTGAAGCGAATTCGGTATAGCGATAGGCGGTACTGCGCCGACTGTTCAACGATGGCGTATAGGCATGTAACTTCAAAAGTATTGCTCCCACCCAATGAATATAAGGCGAGCTTCTATTGGTATAGTCGGACTCGGTGATGAGGTCTGCGACGCCATCGATAACGTTGTAGATTGCAGTGTTCGTGCCAATCGCCAAGTGCCCTGAACAGGGAACTTCATTGATATCAGATAGCGGCTGGATGTTTGAAATGGCCGCAACTGCTTAATGACTGCTGTTCCAGCAACACTTATCATCGTTGTGGGAGCGGGCTCTGCCCGCGAAGAATGTCCCGCAATACACCAGATACACCGCAGCGCCCTTTTCGCGGCCGACGACCCCTCCTACCACGCTAGGCAAATGACCCTGTAGGAGCGGTCCGTGGCCGCGAAGGGCGCGATTCGGTATGCCTGACACACCGCAGCGCCCTTTCGGGGCCGACGACCGCTCCTACGCAGGCATCGAATCACCGGAAACTGTACTGCACCCCTGCATACGCGCCGAACCCATCCCCTGGGATGATTGCCCGCACATCATTGCCGCCGGCATTGAACGCCGGACTGATGGACGCGGCGTACTTCTCGTCCGTCAGGTTGCGCAGGTCCAGATAGACATTCCAATCCTTCTTCGGCGAGTCCCATCCCAGGATCGCGCCCCACAGATTGTAGGAGCCGGCATCCTTGGTATTGGCAAAGTCCATCGGTGTCTTGGAAGCGTAGTAGGTGTTCACCCCCACATACACGCCATTGCTGAAGTCATAACGCAGCTCAGCCTGATAGTTGTGCTTGGGAATACCCGGCAACCGATTGCTGCCGAACTGCTCGTCGTCGCGGTAGAAGAAGTCGCTGTAGGTATAGGACTGACGCAGGTGCAACGAATCGCCGTCGTTCTGGTACAGCAGCGAATCCAGACCCAGCTCCACACCCTGATGAATGGTCTTGCTGGCGTTGTATTCGGAGGTCAGTGCATCGGCGCTGGAAGTCGCCTCCCTGATGATCACCGAGAGCAGTTCATCCTGCACATGGGAGCGATAGAACGTCAGGTCCCAAGTGCTGTTGCCCAACTGCCCACGGGTACCGAACTCCAACGTATCGGCGATCTGCGGCTCGAGCTTCTGCCCACCGGAATTGAGCCCGGTGGCCGGCCCGGATGTGAACACCTGGGCACCGGACACATAAGCCCACGATTGCTGCGCCTCGACCGTGCGACTGAGGTTACCGAACAGCTGCCAGTTGGGGTTGATCTGATAACGCACCCCCAGCCTGGGCGCAAACTCCCAGTCGTTCTTTTCGATGGGGTTGTTGGGGTTGTCGGCCTCGCCACCCACCGGATACGACACCTTGGCCTTGCGCTGGAACTCCACGGCGGAAAGTCCTGCACTCAACCACAATGTGTTGTCGATCCACTCGGTTTCATTGCTGGCGCTCAACACGGTATCGGAGCCTTCGTACTCAGCCTTGCGCACCAACGCGCCGGACGGCAGGTTGGCGGTGATACCTGAAGGAATCCGCACCTTGGTCTTGGCATAGGCATTCAAATGCTCGGTACGCAGCGCGTTGAATCGGGTGATGCTGTTCTTGCCGAACAAAGTGTCCAGACGGTCGTACTTCAAACTGGCGGAATAATCGCTGAAGCCCCAAGTCGTGCGGTTGACGCCCTGTCGCGCGTCGATTGGATAGTCGTGGTAGACCAATCCTACTTCCAGGTTGGAATCGTCATCGAAGGTGTACTGGGTCTTGCTCGCGACCCAGGTCGAACCTGGCTGTTTGCGATGGGCGCGCACGTTCACACTGGCCGGGTTGGCCTGCTCGGGATCGTCCTTGAGTTGCGCGCGGGTGATATAACCCGGCGTCTCGTTGTCGGTGGTTCGGTAGCGATAGTACAGACGGGATTTCAACTGCGGCGAAAACTGATAGCCGACGTTGCCGACAAACCCGGCGCTCTTGCCTTGGGTCTGATCCTGAAAGCCGTCCGACGCCGAGTCGGTGAGGCTGACGTAATAGTCGAGCGGACCCAGCACTTGCCCCGAACTGATCTGACGTTTTTGATAACCGTAACTACCGGCTTCGTAGCGCACTTGCAACGGCGCGGAGTTGTAGCCGGTCTTGGTCACGTAGTTGATCGCACCCCCCAGATACAACGAGCCGATATCGAAAGCATTGCCGCCGCGCAGCACTTCGGTATGACTCAGACCCAGCGGTTCGAACAGTTCGTAGGGGGTACCGCCGGGCCCGGACACCGGCAGGCCGTCGAACAGGTAAAAGATGCCGGCGCGGAAATAACCCACGCCCTTGTTGATACCCGACCCACGAATGGAAATCCGTGTGCCGTCGTTGCTGCCGCCGCCCTGGGTGGCGATTACACCGGGCTGCAGCGCGAAGATATCGGTACTGGTCGACACGCGCCCCTTTTCAACGGTCGCGGAATCGACATAGTTGACCCCGCCTGCCACTTCCTTCAAAGCCGTTTCGGCGCGTTGGTTCTCGTCCAGTCTGGCACCCTGAACAACTACGGTACTCAGTTGACTGGTCGACTTCTGCTCGGCCGATTCGCTGACTGGTGCGGCATGCAGTTGGCCGATAAACAGCAATGTCGCCCCAGCGCCCAGCGCCGACGGCAAGCGACTGCGTGCCGTGGTTGTTGCAATGACTTCCCCGTTCATTCCCTGCTCCTGCTTGACTCATATAACACCGCCCTGAAAAAAGACGGTGCTTATTTATTGGCAACAGGGTGATAGCAGAGAGCGTGCCAGCTATTGAGCCACTGAAACTCGTTAAAACCGTACATTAGAGCGGCCAAGTGGCTGCCAGCACACAGTTACTGATGGATAACTGCCTTGATTCGAACACTTGAAACTTCACAACAGCCCTGTCAACAAACACCTGATATCGATCATCCGTGGGAGCGGTCATCGGCCGCGAAGGCTTTACCGCAACTTACCTGACACACCGCAGCGATCCTTTCGCGGCCGCGGACCGCTCCTACAAAAAATACAATCGCACTCATCCGTCACGGGTGGCGGTCAGACAGTTCATCGTCGAAAAAGGTAACCGTGACGACACCGACAGCATCACCATCGAACTCAAACGCACTTCAGGCGCGCAGGCCAAGCAGATACTGGAGCAACTGCTGACCATCGACGGGGTTCAGGAGGATGCTTCCAGCTAATGATGTTCCTGGTCGTCAAATTGCGACGACGTGAACTTCAGGGTGAAGGCAAAGAGGCTTCAAGTGCAGCTTTGTCGAAGGCCGGGACACCGAAATCTTCAAAGGTCAACAGGCTGCCGTTCGGCAGCTGCCATTGATAGAAATCGGCGAGATCTGCTTTGGCCAGCCCGCGAATCACCTTGGCGACGAAGCCATGCGCGACCAACAATACCGACTTGGACGGATATCGAGTTTCCAGTTCGATCAGGCCTGCCCTCACGCGGGTAACGACTTCCACGATAGACTCACCGTTGGTAGGCGCCCTGTCCCACCGCCGAGTAATGTTGCATGCCCAGAGTTGCGTATATCGCTCCATGGCCTCGGCTTGTGTCAGTCCTTCGAAGACCCCGACATCACGCTCTCGAAAGCTCTCCATGACTTCGGGCAAGAGCCCGAGCCGCTGATTGAGAATGCTCGCCGTCTGCACCGCTCTTACACGTGGTGAAGTAACAAGAACGTGCAGATTTTCAGGCAATTGCCTCCCCAGCGTGGCCGCCTGCTGGCGACCACGCTCGGTAAGTGCAGGATCCAGTGATCCTAGATACCGATGCTCGGCATTGGCCCAGGTTTCGCCATGACGGACGACATATAACTGCATGAAACCTACCCCGCTCAGTCAAAGACGGCCGCTGTACCGGACTTCTTGCAATTTCATCCCGCCGCGTTCGAGCGTCCGTCGTGTTTCCGGCTCCTCGGCAAGTCCAGCGGCTTGATAAAACCTGATCGCCCGTACGTTTTCGACCAGTACCCACAGCGTGACTTTTTCATAGCCCTGCTCGGCCAGCCGAGCAAGGGCTGCCAGCCATAATCGCCGCCCTACTCCGGAGCCCCAGTGTTCGGCCAGTACATACACAGCCATCACTTCGCCCACTCGTTGAGAGTCTGCATCGTGGTCGCGGCTGGGCCCGAACGATATCCAGCCGACGACAGCGTCCGCCAACGAGGCGACCTGCACTTGCGAATCGTGCCCCGTGATGCTCTGTTCCCAGTTTGCCTGTCTCTGCAGCAAGGTCTGGTCCAGTCCGTCCAGATAAGCTTGATCCATCAAATCACGATACGCCTGCTGCCAACTGCGGATATGCACATCAGCGATCTGCGCCGCATCTTCGAATGCTGCAGGCTGCACTACGGGCCAGTTGAACACCAGCGTGTCACACACCCCGAAGACATCGGATCGACGATCGCCGACCAAGGTACGAACCAGACGAAACCCGACCGACTCCGCGAGCTGGCGGCTGGCGGTGTTGGCCGAAGACGTCGTCAGGTACAAACGTGTTCCAGACAACTGGGCAATCAGTGCCGTCAATGCTTCGCGCATCAAACCCCGGCCCTGAAATGATTGGTTCGCCCAATAGCCTATCTCGTGGGAGCCATCGGGCTTGGGGGTGAATCCGATACACCCCACCAGTTGCTGCGGGTGCTCGCGAGTCAGCAGGAAGAACTTTTTCTCCGCATCGTGGCGGACGAAATCGCTCTGCGCTCGCTGCAGGGTGTCCAGCGTATCGGTCAGTTCCCAGCGTGGCCGGCTCCAAACCAGAAACAGACGATGGGTTTCGTAACTCGCGTTCAAGGCATCCGCCAAGAGCTGTGCGAGGGCAACATTCGGGGCGACTATTTCAAGACGTGGCGTCAGCAGCGGCGTCTGCACCAGAGGCGGGATCGACTGGGTGCGATAACGCACCAGCGACAGAGATTCCCCATCCTCAACCACCGTTCGCTCGCTGCCAGGTTCGCGGACGAACCCAATGGCCTCATAAAACCCGATGGCCCGCTCGTTCCCCGCCAATACCCACGCGGTCACGTCGGTGTAGCCGCCGCGCGTGAGGTTTTCTTCGATGACCTGCCACAACCGGCGACCCAGACCTTGCGACCAGACCTCGGGCAGCAGATTGATAGCGCGCAGTTCGGCCGTAGCCGAACCCGCCTCAGCATCCCTGCTGGGCCCGAACGAGGCCCAACCCAGGACTTGCCCGCTTCGCTCTATCACCCACAACGACATTGTCCGCTGAACGATCGCCTCGCGCAGCAGTTTTGCCCGCTGATCCAGCTTGTCTTCGAGCGCCAGCAGGTAGGACGGTGAAAGAAGGTCTTGGTAGGCCGCCTGCCAGGCGGCCAGATGAACGCTGGCCAAGGCGCGCGCATCCGTGCTGGCCGCAACGCGAATCACCACAGGCGAGGCCGCGCTGTCGGACTTCGAAAGCAACTCTTTCAGGTTCTCGGGCCATACGGTTTCTTGCGTAGACTGGAGCTCGTCAGCAGACCACCAGCGACACTCGGCAACGACTTCGACTGCCTGCGGGGTCCACCCTTCACGAGACAGCTCCTGCAGTAGGACGCGTACGGCAAAATACTGCTCCAAGCCAAGTACATATTCTCCATCAGGCATCTGCATCACAAAATCCCGCTCGGCGACAACAGGACCTGCCGTCACAACGTGAATTCCGGTTTCCTCGTGTAGCTCCCGTATTGCCGCCGACGCGAAGGATTCACCTTCCTCGACGCCACCGCCTGGCGTGGCCCAATAGTCCTGCCCCGCCAACGGTCCGGCCGTATGGTGAAACCTGAAAAGAAGAACCCTCCCTTCTGGATCTATCACCAACCAGCGCGCTGCCTTGCGCTCTCGCATGTCATCCTCTCTCTCTGCTGTAACTGCGTTAAATCCTGCAGACGGTGTGTGCTGAGCCTACAGATCCCAGAAATCATTCGCGACAGGTTTCGACCGCCAACCGGCTACGCAATAAATGCAGTGCGTCTCTGAAAGTCTTATGCCATCGCTCATCGGGCTGGCTGGCAAGCCGGTGCCAGAAAAAACGAAAACGATGTCCTTGGTCGTCCTGACAATAATGCACCCAGTGATCCGCAAGTTCACCAATGGCTTCGCATTGATGAAACATCCATATCTCACTGGTGCCTGTGTACTGCCAAGTACCCAAGTCAAGCACCACCCTTGCTCGAATGCCCGCCTCTTCGAACAATTCGCGACAAGCCGCCGCGGCCGAAGTCTCACCCTCCTCTACGGTCCCTTTCACCAACTGCAGCCCTGCTAGAGGGTGCTCGAAGGCGAGAACCTCCAAGCCTTCTCTATAGCGGATGACCACCGGGCAAGCCTTCATTCGAGTCCCTCATGCATCGTCAAAGCAGGGCCCTATCAAAACCGAAACGCAACGCCAGTCGTGACATTGAACGCATCCCCCGGGTAGAAATTGGCCGAATCCTGCCCGCGGGCGTCGTAGGTGGTGTTGGCTGCGGTGGCGTAGCGTTCGTCGGTCAGGTTGCGCATGTCCAGGAACACGTCCCAGCGTTTGCTCGGAGCTTCGAAGCCTACGCGGGCGCCGAGGATGGTGTAGGACGGCGCGCTGAAACTGTTGGCGTAGTCGATGAAGTAACTGGAGGCCGAACGCAGGTTGAGTTGGGCGTAGAAGCCTCCGGCTTGCTGGTACTGAAGCTCGGCCTGGTACACGTGGCGTGGCAGGCTGGGCAGTTCGTTGCCGCCGAAGGTGTTGTCGTGGCGATAGTAGAAATCGTTGAAGGTGTAGGCTTGGCGCAGGTTCAGCGTATCGCCGTTGTCGCCTTCCCACAGCAGTGCATTCAAGCCCGCCTCGACGCCTTGGTGAATGGTTGGGCTGGCGTTGGACGAAGCCACCAGTTGGTCTTGATTGGCCGAGGCCTGACGCACCACCACGGACAGAATCTCGTCATCGATCCACGAGCGATAGAAGGTCAGACTGCCATCGAAAATCCCGGCACTGGCACGCACGCCCAGCTCGGCGGTGGTGGCCTTCTGGGGTTTCACGTCGCGTATGAACGGCGAGCCGGTGCTGCCCAGCTGCCAGGTCACGGGCGGGTCGATGGAGCGGCTGACGTTGCCGAACAGCTGGATGTCTGGAGTCAGTTCATAACGCAGGCCCAGCCGCGGCGCGGTGTCCCATTCGGAGTAGTTCACGCCATCGGGAAACTCGCTGGTGTTCACCCCGGTGGTGTATTCGATCTCGGCCTTGCGCTTGATGTTGATGAACGAAAGCCCCGTGGACAGCCAGGTTCTGTCGTTGAGCTGCAACTCGTTGCCCAGCGCCAGCACGCTGTCGCGCGAGCCGGTGTACTTTGTGTACTGCAACAGTTGCCCGGTGCTGCGGCTGTGGGATTTGACATCGCCCAGGTAAGCCAGGGTATTGCTGAAAGTGACGCTGCTGTCGCTGGGCAGGCCGAACAGTTCATCGTGGGCGCGGCGATAACGCAGCACTACGCTGGTGTCCTTGGAGCGCCAGTCCTGAGGCGAGACCGAATACCGCCAGCCGTTGAGCAACGGGTAGTCGTTGTAACCCAGGCCCACTTCCAGGGTCGAGTCGTCGTCGAACCTGTAGGTGGTGTTGCTGCCCAGCAAAGTCGTGCCATCCTTCTTGCGACCAGTGGGGACGTCATTGCTGCGCGGATCGTGCTTGAGCTGCGCTCGGGTCAGGGTGTTGCCATTGGTGAGCTGTTCTTCGCGGTAGCGCAGGAAGAAACGCGTTTCCAGTTTGGGGCTGAACACATGGCCGAAGTTGGCGATCAGGTCGCGGCCCTTGTTGGCCGTATTGTCTTGATAGCCGTCGCGTTCGTTGTGCAGCACGCTGACGTAGTAGTCGCTGTCGCCGACCACGCCACCGGTACTCAGTTGCTGCTTGCGGTAGCCGAAACTGCCGACTTCGAACCGTGCGTAGTTGCCTGGGGACGTGCGTCCGGTACGGCTGACGAAGTTGATCGCGCCACCCAGCGACAGCGCCGTGTGCTTGAAGGCGTTGGCGCCGTACAGCACTTCGGTGTGATCGACTGCGGCCATGTTCAGCAGGTCTTCCTGAGTCCCGCCCGGCCCGGTGATCGGCAGTCCGTCGTAGAGGAATTTGATGCCCAGGGCATAGCCTTGATAGAAGGTATTCAAACCTGAACCGCGAATCGAAATCTTGTTGGCACCGGTGCCACTGGTGGCCTGCGCGAACACGCCCGGTTGTAGCGCAAGTACGTCTTCGGCGTTGGAAGCGCGGCCTTTCTCGACTTCTTTCATGTCGACGACTGCGGTGGTACCGGGGGTTTTGTCCAGCTCGACCTTGGCCTTTTGCGCCTCGCTGCGCGCCGCGCCTGTTACTACCACCGTGGACAGCTGAGTATCCTCCGCATGGGCCAAGCCCAAACTGGTGGCAGTGAACAATGCAACGCTGCTCGATACAAAAGCGCGATATGAACCACTGGGCTTGCGGCCCGATGTTGAAACCATGAATGAAGCTCCTGAACGCTACGAAAAGAGAAGGAGCCTCTATTCGTATAGTCGCGCTCGCAGGGGGCTTCAGCAGCTATCGTGCCAATCCAAATAAGGCGAACACTGGGCATCTAGGCAGCATCGGCGCTGTGAAGTGATACAACTTGTCGTCCAGATGTTGATAGACGAACAGCTGATTGCAGGCTTGAAATGATATGGAAATGAAAAAGCCNACCTTGGCAGGTGGCTGAGTGCGACGACCCAGTACACCGGCACCGGCCGATACCAGACCCGAGATCACCAGGGTGATCAGCAGGATCCAGGCGCCTTGCGAAACACGCTTGGCGGCCACTTCGGCAGCTTCACGGGCTTTCTGCTCGGCTTGAGCTTTCAGCTCTTGATACTTGGCGTAAGCCTGACGGTAGCTGGCCTGAGCCTGATCGACGATCTGGTTGGCTTCGGCGTCGGTCTTGTTGCCACGAGCCTTGATCAGATTGACCAGTGCTTGACGGTCGGCAGCATCCCAAGCCTGGTCACCCTTGGCCTTGATGCGGTCCATCAGACCACCCAACTGGTTGTCGGCTTGCTGAGGATTCTCGGCGCTGCGCTGAGCAGTGTTCTGAGCATCCTGCTGAGTAGCCTGAGCTTCCTGCTTGACGTTGTCGGGGTTCAGTTCGGCTTTGCCGGTCTGACGCATGGCCAACTCGATTTCACCCTGGATATCGTCCAGGTTGAAGTCGATGCCCTGTGCGCGCAGTTGATCCTGGATCTTGTCGCCCAGCGCTGGAGCTACTTGGGCGATACCGCTACCCAGCGCCGACATGCCGCTGCCGGCCAGGTTCAGGCCGCCACGGACGACACCGGTGACTGCACTGGACACCAGGTAGACGGTGATCAGCGAAACACTTGCCCATACCAGCAGACCGTGGAAAGCGCCTTCGCGCTGTGCCAGACGACCTGCAGCCCAACCACCTACGAACAGCGAAATGACGGCGCTCACGACCACCCAGATGCCGGCACCGGTGCCAATCCCGGACAGCGGATTGGCTTCCTGCATCGGATCGATGGTGGCCGTACCGATGGCCGTGCCCAGCAGATTCAACAACAGCGAAACAACCATGGCCAGTACGACACCGGCCAGAATGGCACTCCACGAAATTCGCTTGAGCAACGGCGCGGTCGTGGCATGGTCATGGTAGACCGGGGTGGTGTAGCCGTCTGGAGCGATACGGTCATCGCGGATCATGATGGTATTCCTTGGGGTCAATGGCAGGGCGGGTACAAGCACCCGCTTACTGCAATGACCCAGGCGCAAGTGAAAAAGTTTGAAAAAAACCCTGAATATCTTTTTACGTACGAATGTGCCATATCGTCCGCCATCGGTAGCCTGCCACCTTTGCGCTGAGTAATATGCCGCCACAAGCCCTTCAATTTTCACGTATTGCAGCCCCGAGCACATGATGAGCACAGACCTGGACACGCTGTTCGACCGCACCGGCACCAGCAGCACCAAATGGAGCCGCTACCCGGAAGACGTACTGCCCATGTGGGTGGCCGACATGGATTTCGCTGCGCCACCAGCAGTCATCGAACGGCTGCAGGCGCGCCTGGCGCACCCTGTTCTGGGTTACAGCATGCCGTCCGAAGCGCTGCGTCAGGTGCTGGTCGATTACCTGCGCGATCACTATGACTGGCAGGTGCAGACGCAGGACATCGTGGTCCTGCCCGGCGTCGTGCCCGGGGTCAACATGGCCCTGCATGGTCTGGTAGACGAAGGCGCCGGCGTGGTGGTGCACACGCCAAACTACCCACCGCTGCGCGAAGCGGCCGGGCACTGGAAGATGCGCAGCATCGAAGTCCCGCTGACCGCCGATGCGCAAGGTGAATGGTCCTGCGACCCACACCGCCTGCAACAGGCGCTGGGCGACAGCGCAGCGTTCATCCTCAGCAATCCACACAATCCGCTGGGCAAGACTTATTCGCGCGACGAACTCCAGGCCATCGCCGACACCTGTGTAGCGCAGAATGTGTTGATCATCAGCGACGAGATCCATGCCGACCTGCAGTTCGACGGCCGCCGTCATGTCCCGATTGCCTCGCTGTCGCCTGAGATCGCCGAGCGCACCATCACCCTCATGTCAGCCAGCAAGACGTATAACGTGGCTGGGTTGAAGACGGCCTTCGCGGTGATCCAGAATGCTGAATTGCGCGCGCGCTTCGATGCCGCGCGGGTGGGCATGGTCGACAGCGTCAATCCGCTGGGCATGGAGGCCACTCACGCCGCGTATGCGCAGCCGGGCGAGTGGCTGCAACAGCTGAAAACCTACCTGCAGGACAACCGCGACTATCTGCTGGAAACGATTCGCGCGCGCCTGCCGGGCATCGTCGTCCATGCGCCGCAAAGTACCTACCTGGCCTGGCTGGACTGCTCGGCCCTGGGCCTGGACAACCCGCAGCGCTTTTTCCTTCAGCAGGCACGCGTGGGGTTGAGCGCCGGCACGGATTTCGGTGCAGGCCTGGAACAGTTCGTACGGCTCAATTTCGGCTGCCCGCGCTCGCTGCTGACCGAAGGCCTCGCCCGCATCGAACGCAGCCTGCAAAACCGCCCCCTGTAGCAGCCGCATCCGAGCCCACCGCCCCCTGTAGCAGCGGCGCAAGCCGCGTCCGGCTTCAACGCGTTTACCCAGACACACCGCAGCACCGTTAAGGCGGATACCGCGTATCCAACGCATTGGCGAGCGCGGCACCCGAGGCGGTGTTGTCGAACACACACCAGACCTCGGCGTCAGCGGTGGCCTCCGCCAGAAGCACGCGCAAGCGTGAGAGATACTCGGCGTCGTACGCGTCGTGGTAGATGCGCGGCGAGCCATGCAGCCGCCAATATCGGAAGCCGCGCCAGCCACCGGGGGTGGGGTCGGTGGCTATACGCGAAGGATCGACAGCCGCCTGCGCAATACGCTGCGCCTGCAGCAGCAGCTCGGCCTCGACCCAGGAAAGGTGACGAGGCTCGACCACCACCGGCCCGACAAATCGCTCGCGCAGGCAAGTGAAAAAGTCCTCGGCAACCTGAGCGTCGAACACCAGCGAAGGGGGCAACTGCACCAGCAGGCAGCCGAGTTTGTCGCCAAGCTGTTCGCACTGCGACAGAAATTCGTCCAAGGCCGCGGCGCACTTTTCAAGCCGTTGAACATGAGTGATCTGTTTCGGCACCTTGACCGAGAAACGGAAATCATCGGGCACCGAAGCCGCCCATCGCGCATAGGTCTGCGGCCGGTGAGGACGGTAGAACGAGCTGTTTATTTCGACACAGCTCAACTTCGACGCATAGCGCTGCAGATGGGTACCGTCAGGCGCGAAGCGCTCGGCATATTCGCGTGGCAGACTCCAGCCGGCGCAGCCTACCCGTATGCAGTGACTGTTCAAAACAGTACCCCGCCCGCCTCACGCATGAAAATCTCGACGGTTTTGGGCCCTACACCCTCGAACGCTTCCAGCTTGCGTTCGAAGTCGTGACGATCGGTGCTCGCCGCGCGCATCTCACCGATCGTACCGCCATACTCGGTTTGCAGCTTTTTCGCCAAGGCGCTCAAGCGCGTAGCGGTACTCTCGTCATAGCGCACGTAATGCGCCTCGCCCAGCATGGCCACCAAGTCGCGGTGCGTGCAGTTACCCAGCTTGCGTGGCGTGTCGCGGCCATGTTTTTCGACCAGCACACGATAGGCTTCTACGGCAATGTCCGCCTGGATGCGCTTGCCCATCATAAAGCTGGCGAGCAGCCATTTGAACAGGCCGTTGTCGTCGCGAATGTCGATGCCCAGAGCCTGGGCGGTGATGTGCTTGCTCATCGGCAGTATCCTCCATTGCCAGCGGCACGGGCGCTGCCCGGTAGACGCCAGCCCAGGCCGCCGGTTCGATTGGTCTGCATGGACGGACAGGGCTGCGACGCGCGGACCGTGCCGTCCCGCTCATTCGCCGCTACAATGGCGGCCTTGACCGTGATGACTCAGACCAGAAAAACATGTCCCTGCCCAAGCACCACCTCGAACTGCTCAGCCCTGCACGCGACGTCGCCATCGCCCGCGAGGCCATCCTGCACGGCGCCGATGCCATCTACATAGGCGGCCCCAGCTTCGGCGCGCGTCACAACGCCAGCAACGAGCTAAGCGACATCGCCGAGTTGGTAACCTTCGCTCGCCGCTACCATGCGCGGGTGTTCACCACGCTCAACACCATCCTGCACGACAACGAACTGGAGCCGGCCCGCAAGCTGATCCATCAGTTGTATGACGCCGGCGTGGACGCCTTGATCGTGCAGGACCTGGGCGTGATGGAACTGGACATCCCGCCAATCGAGCTACACGCGAGCACCCAGACCGACATCCGCACCCTGGCTCGGGCCAGGTTTCTCGACCAGGCCGGGTTCTCTCAACTGGTGCTGGCGCGCGAACTGGACCTGAGTGAAATCCGCGCGATTGCCGCGGAAACCGACGCGGCCATCGAGTTCTTCATTCACGGCGCCCTGTGCGTGGCCTTCTCCGGTCAATGCAACATCTCCCATGCGCACACCGGGCGCAGCGCCAACCGTGGCGACTGCTCCCAGGCCTGCCGCCTGCCCTACACCCTCAAGGATGACCAGGGTCGCGTGGTGGCTTATGAAAAACACCTGCTGTCGATGAAAGACAACAACCAGAGCGCCAACATTCGTGCGCTGGTCGAAGCCGGCGTGCGTTCGTTCAAGATCGAGGGCCGCTACAAGGACATGGGCTATGTGAAGAACATCACTGCCTACTACCGCCAGCGCCTCGACGACGTATTGGAAGACCGCCCGGACCTGGCCCGCGCCTCCAGCGGCCGCACTGCGCACTTTTTCATACCAGACCCGGACAAGACTTTTCACCGCGGCAGCACGGATTATTTCGTCAGCGAGCGCAAGATCGACATCGGCGCGTTCGACTCGCCAACCTTCACCGGTCTGCCGGTGGGACTGGTAGAGAAAGTCGGCAAGCGCGACATGCTGGTGGTCAGCGAGCAGCCACTGTCCAACGGCGATGGCTTGAACGTGCTGGTCAAGCGCGAAGTCGTGGGTTTTCGCGCCAACATCGCCGAGCTGAAGGGTGAGTTCGAGGAAGACGGTCAAAAGCGCTACCGCTATCGCGTCGAACCCAACGAAATGCCTGCAGGGCTGTTCCAGCTACGGCCCAACCACCCGCTCAACCGCAACCTGGACCACAACTGGCAGCAGGCGCTGCAGAAGACGTCCGCCGAGCGACGCGTCGGTTTGGCCTGGCTCGCTCAGCTGACCGAGCAGCGCCTGCAACTGACCGCTACCAGCGAGGAAGGTGTGCGCGTGGACGTTGCGCTGGAAGGCCCGTTCGGCCCGGCCAACAAACCCGAGCAGGCCCTGGAGCAGCTGCATGATCTGCTGGGGCAACTGGGCACCACCCAGTACCATGCGACGGCCATCGAACTGGATGCGCCGCAGGCGTTTTTCATTCCCAACTCGCAGCTCAAGGCGTTGCGCCGCGAGGCCATCGAGGCGCTGACTGCCGCGCGTGTCCAGGCCCATCCACGTGGCAGCCGCAAGGCCGAAACGACCCCGCCGCCGGTTTATCCGGAATCGCACCTGTCGTTCCTGGCCAACGTGTACAACCAGAAGGCCCGCGACTTCTACCTTCGGCACGGGGTCGAGCTGATCGACGCCGCGTACGAGGCCCATGAAGAACTGGGCGAAGTGCCGGTGATGATCACCAAACACTGCCTGCGTTTCTCGTTCAACCTGTGCCCCAAGCAGGCCAAGGGGGTGACAGGCGTGAAAACCAAGGTCGCGCCCATGCAGCTGATTCACGGCGATGAAGTGTTGACGCTCAAGTTCGACTGCAAACCGTGCGAGATGCATGTGATCGGCAAGATGAAGGGGCATATCCTCGACCTGCCGTTGCCCGGTAGCGGGGTCCATGTGGTCGGTCAGATCAGCCCGCAGGACTTGATGAAGACCATCCGCCGCGCCCCGCATTGACAGTGTCACGACTGCGCGCACTCTGGCCCAGCCGCCAGCCGATCAACGCTCGAGAAAAATGGCGCGCCTGCATTGGCGCCGCATTGGGCGTGCTGGTGGTCTGCGCCATTGCGGCGCTGGGTCTGCAAGGGCACTGGGCCGCCGAACACGGCGCGTTGGGGCTGGCCATCGTGGCGCCCATCGGTGCCAGTGCGGTGCTGGTGTTTGCGCTCCCCGCGAGCCCCTTGGCACAGCCGTGGTCGGTGGCGGGCGGCAACACCCTGAGCGCGCTGGTGGGCATTGCTTGCGTCAAATGGGTCCCTGATCCAACGCTGGCGGCAGCCCTCGCGGTGGGCCTGGCGATCGCGCTGATGCTCGCTGCCCGCTGCCTGCACCCACCCGGCGGCGCGGCGGCCCTGCTCATGGTGGTGATGGGCTGCGAGCAGTTCACCTACGCGGTGAATCCAGTCCTCATCGATTCGCTGCTGCTGGTCGCCGCCGGGCTGATCTACAACAACCTGACGCGTCGGCCATGGCCTCATGTACCCGCCACCAGCACGCCGTCCAACCCCAGCCGTTTCAGCCATGCCGACCTCGACGCCGCACTGGTGCACTACAACCAGGTGCTGGACGTTGACAGAAATGATCTGCAGGCCCTGCTCGAGCACGCCGAGGCATCGGCGTACCAGCGCAACATGGGTGAGCTGCGCTGCGCCGAAGTCATGAGCCGCGAACCGATCACCGCTCGCCAGGAAATGCCGCTGCGCGATGCCTGGGCGCTGATGCGCAAGCACAGGATCAAGGCACTGCCGGTCATCGACCGACAGCGTCATCTGGTGGGCATCGTCACGGTGGCCGATTTCATGCAGCAACTGGATCTGGATGCCCATGACGGCGTCGCCTGGCACCTGCGTGCCCTCCTGCGACCCCGCCGGAACCAGCCGACGACGAGCATCGTCGGGCAGATCATGACCCGTTCGGTACGGGTAGCCAGCGCGGACAGACTGCTGACCGAGCTGGTGCCGGTGTTCTCGGAAAATGGCCATCGACACATCCCGATCATCGACAGCGAACGTCACCTGGTCGGCATCATCACCCAGTCCGATCTGATCCGCGCGCTGTACCGGGCCGTGAGGGCCTAAGGCACGGCGCCTTCGACCACTTCGATGTCGGTCAGCCCCATCCGCGCCGCCTGCTCAAGAACCTGCTCATCGGTGTCCTCGGCGGTCGGCATCACCAGGCTGTTTTCACCGTCGCCGAAATGCAATTGCAACAGATGCATCACGATACTGTGAAGGCTCTGCTCGACCTCGGCCGGTGGGGTCCAACTGCGCGGGGCGCCGTTGAACAGGTATCGAACGGTTGCGATTGCCATTGGCCAAATCCTCTCGGTAGTGGGCGCGCGCCCTTTCTGGAAGGCCGCAAAGGGTCAGTCCTGAAGGAAATGACTGGACTGATGCGTCAGCGTTCCATCCGGCTCCAAGCGTACCCGACGCGGATTGTCTTGAACGTCTGCGGCCAGGTGCTTTCTGAAAACAGAACCGGGCAATGCGATGCGTTGCGTCCCCACACCTGCAGGAGAAGTTTGCATGAAGATCTTGATGGTTCTGACGTCCCACGATCAATTGGGCGATACCGGCAAGAAAACCGGCTTCTGGCTGGAAGAATTCGCTGCACCCTACTACGCCTTCGTCGATGCCGGCGCCGAAGTGACCCTCGTCTCGCCCAAGGGTGGCCAGCCACCGCTGGACCCCAAGAGCGACGAGCCGGATGCGCAGACCGATGCCACCCGACGCTTCGCCCAGGATACACAGGCTCAAAAAATGTTGGCTGATACCTTTCCCCTTGGCGAGGCCGACCCTTACGACTTCGATGCCGTGTTCTATCCAGGCGGCCACGGACCGCTGTGGGACCTGGCCGAAGACAACGATTCGAAGACGATCATCGAAGCCTTCTACGCCGCCAACAAACCTGTTGCGGCTGTGTGTCATGCACCCGGGGTGTTCAAGAACGTCAAGTCGCCCGATGGCGATTCCATCGTCAAGGGCAAGAAGGTCACCGGCTTCACCAACTCCGAAGAAGATGCAGTCGGTTTGACGGACGTCGTGCCGTTCCTGGTTGAAGATATGCTCAAGGCCAACGGCGGCGAATATTCCAAAGGGCCGGATTGGGGCAGCTACGTGGTCGAGGACGGCCATCTGATTACTGGCCAGAACCCGGCTTCCTCCGAAGCCGCTGCCAAAGCGCTGATCAAGCGCCTGCAACAGGAAGAAAGCGCCTAACCGCGTTACCCCCCTTCGCGGCCTATGAGCGCTCCCACGAACCGTACGCCCTTCCCCCTGTAGGAGCGGTCCGCGGCCGCGAAGGGCCTCAACCGATAAACCTGACACACCGCGCCGCCCCTTCGCGGCCGGTGCAGCTCCCAGACTGTGAACGGCGGCAATAATTATTCTAAAGCCACATGTTATATCGTAACATACGCATCCCGATCTATTCACGGATGCCATCCCATGGCCGATGCCGCCGCTTCCCCCCACTTCCAGGAAACTCTCTCCACGGTCACTGCCGCTTCACGCACCCGCATGCTCGCAATCGACGCACTGCGCGGCCTGGTCATGCTGTTCATGCTGGTAGACCATGTCCGAGAAACCTTCTTCCTGCATGTTCAGGTCAGCGACCCCATGGACCCGGTGAACACGCCCCCCGAGCTGTTCTTCACGCGTATCAGCAGCATGGTCTGCGCGCCCGTGTTCGTCTTTCTCACCGGCCTCTCTGCCTGGCTGTACGGGCAGTCTCACAGCCCTCGGGAAGTGTCGATATTCCTGTTGAAACGCGGCCTGTTCCTGGTTTTCCTCGAACTCACCCTGGTCAACTTTGCCTGGAACGCGACACTGGTTCCGACCACCCTGTGGCTGCAAGTGATCTGGGCTATCGGCCTGAGCATGATCGCACTGGCGGCACTCATTCACATGCCGCGCACCGTCCTGGCGATCGTGGGCGCAGTCATCGTCGCCGGGCACAATCTGCTGGACGGCATCGTCCTGACCGCCGACTCGCCATTTTTTGAGATCTGGTCGATCCTGCACCAGCGCGCGTTTCTGGAAATCACCGAATACACCCGCGCCCGCACCACCTACCCCATCCTTCCGTGGATCGGCCTGATTGCCCTGGGCTATTGCGCCGGCCCTTGGTTCGCCCGCGGCGCCGACCCGGCTCGACGCCAGCGTCTGCTACTCAATTGGGGTATCGGCCTGATCCTGGGCTTCATCGCCATTCGCTATCTCAATGGCTACGGCGAAAAACCCTGGAGCGTGCTGGACGACAACGTGCGTACTTTCATGAGCTTCATGTCGCTGACCAAATACCCGCCGTCGCTGCTGTACCTGATGCCGACCATGGGCGCAGGCTTGCTGCTGCTTGCGTTGTTCCAGCGCCTCGAAGGTCGCAAAGCGCTCGAGGTGCTGTCGCGCTACGGTGGCGCACCGATGTTTTTCTACGTGCTGCACCTGCTGGTGCTCAAGGCGATGTACCTGCTCGCCGTGCAGATCTGGGGCTTGAACCAAGGCAAGTACTACGGCTTCGACAGCCTGGGCGGGATCTGGCTGTGGACTACGCTGTTGGCCATTGCCCTGTACTTTCCCACCCGCTGGTTCGCGCAACTCAAGCAGCGGCGCCGCGACATCAGCTGGCTGAAGTATTTCTGAGCGAACTTGAGTCGCGCACGCGTTACCGCTGGAACCGTGTAGACGACCGTTGATCGCCACCCTGCTCTCTTGCGCCGATATTTGAACGCACAGATGCACTTTAAGGACTCCGGGGCAGTCCGACCGGAAGGCGTAGTATCACTATCACAATGATGTCAAAATGACATCGAGTGACAGGAGGTCGCCGTTTCTCGTCCTTGTCTGGGTCCTTCACATGCTCGCAGCTGTCCCTGAAAAAGATTCAAAGCACACTGCTCTTCAAGGTCTGGTTCAGGCGGCAGCGGCCATCACCCACTGTTGCGGCGGCCTGCTCATCGAAGGCGCACCCGGCGCCTGGCGCGTGACTGCCGCCTTTGGCACCACGCGTGAAGTGCCCGTCGACGCCGCCACCGAGTCCTGGTTGCGCATGCTGATGTCCTACGGCGACGTGGTCGACATTGGCGACGGTTCGCCTTTCATCCACTCGATCCCGGATTTCCTCGGCTCGCTGGCTGACACGTACCGCGTATGCATCGCCGTCAAAGACCACAGCGACGCGCTCGTCGGTATCGTTCTGTTGGCGCTGACGCCGCCGTTCAAGTTGCTTAGCCCCGCGCAGATCTACGCACTCAAGACCCATTCCGTTGCCCTTTACCACCCTGCACCGTCGCTGCTGGTCCCCACCAGCACCGGGCCTGCGGGGGTGATCGAGCGTCTGCGCCTGCTCGAGTCGGTGGTGGTGCATGCCAAGGATGCGATCCTGATCACCGAGGCGGAGCCGATCGACCAGCCCGGCCCGCGGATCGTCTACTGCAACCCGGCGTTCTTGGCGACCACCGGTTTCAGCCTACAAGAAATCGTCGGCAAGACGCCGCGCATTCTGCAGTGCGAGGAAACCGATCGCGGCACCCTGGACCAGATCCGCAGCGCCCTGTCCAAATGGCAGCCGATCGAAGTCGAACTGATCAACACGCGCCGTGACGGTACCCGTTTCTGGGTGCAACTGAGCATCGTGCCAGTTGCCAACGAAAAAGGCTGGTTCACCCACTGGGTGTCCGTGCAGCGTGATATCACCGAGCGCAAGGAAGCCGAAGAAAGCCTCAAGCAAGCTCAGATCGACCGCGAGGAACAGGTAGCGCTGCGCTCACGCCTGGTGGAGCGTGAACGGATTCAGGAAGAGCTGACCTACGCCGCCTTCCATGACGACCTGACCCGGCTGAAGAACCGCGCCTACTTCATGGCGAAGATTCAGGAAGTGTTCAACCTTGACCATGCCGAGCGCGAAGCGGCTGTGCTGTACATGGACCTGGATCGCTTCAAATACATCAACGACGGCATGGGCCACCGTGCCGGTGACATCCTGCTGCAGATCGTGGCGCAGCGGCTGGAGTCCTGCCTTAACGGCAACGCCGTGCTGGCGCGCATCGGCGGCGACGAGTTCGCCATCCTCCACACCGGCAATGACTCCAAGCACGCTGCGATAGAGACCGCGCAACGGGTCATCCAGGCGCTTGGAGTCGCCGTCGACGTCGAGGGCCAGGCGATCTTCACCTCCTGCAGCGTCGGCATCGTCACACTCGACGCCGCCCACACCAGCGCCGAAGATCTGGTCCGCGATGCCGACGTCGCCATGTACGCGGCAAAGAAACGAGGCCAAGGCAAATGGACCTTGTTCGACCTGTCCATGCGCCAAGCGGCGGTCGACCTGCTGCTGATGCGCAACGCGCTCAAGCACGCCTTGGCGCGAGAAGAGTTCTACCTGGTCTACCAGCCAATCTTTGCCGCCCGCTCGCGCCGCATCGAAGGCGTCGAAGCGCTGGTCCGCTGGCAGCACCCCGTGCTCGGCAACGTGCCGCCCGACGTGTTCATCGCAGTCGCGGAAGACATCGGCATCATTCATGAAATGGGCCGCTGGGTCATGCAGACCGCCTGTGCCGAGCTCAAGCGCTGGAACGCCAACGCGGCTTGCACACTGAAGCTCAACGTCAACGTCTCGGGTGCCGAGCTCAACCATGTCGGGTTCGTGGCGAAGGTCGCGGAAATACTGAAAGACACCTCCTTCAGCGCCCACAACCTGCAGATCGAAATCACCGAATCGGTCTTCCTCAACGAACCGGAAACCGTGGCCATCGCCCTCGCCGATTTGCGCGAGCTGGGCGTGCACATTGCGCTGGACGACTTCGGCACCGGCTACAGCTCGCTGGGCTACATCGACCGCTACCCGATCGACTCGATCAAGATCGACCGCTCGTTCGTCACGCGCATGATGACCCACAGACGCACTATCGCCATCGTCACCAGCATCCTGTCGCTGGGCAGCGCCCTGGATGTCGACATCGTCGCCGAAGGCGTGGAAACCCAGGACCAGTTGGACCGGCTGCAGGCATTGGGCTGCCCGTTCGTCCAGGGCTACCTGCTCAGCCCGCCCCTGCGCGGCGAGGAAATGAAGCAGTTGATGGCAGCGCGCGACGATACCTGAAAGCTACCGCGCGCCTGATCACATCAGGCTCGCGGCGGTGAAGGCGTGTTCGCAGGTGGATAGCTTTTGAAGGCGGATCGAAGCTAAGCTGCGCGCTCTACGGAAGGAGTCTGGAATGAAAACACTGTCTGCACTATTGATCCTGGGCGTACTGAGCGGCTGTGCCTCCTACAGCGACCGAGACACCGGCGAAGGCGGTCGCGAGATCGGCAGCAAGGGCTACACGGTGCGCTGTGACGCCACGCCCGCTAATCAACCTGGCTGCTATTCTCCGCCGCCCTCCTATTCTTGGAATTTCATGAAGAATTTCCATCTCAAGCTTGGGCAGAACTGATCCGCAAGATCGGCCGCCTTCACGGCTTCCAGCGACCCCCCTCCACGATAACCAGATTAGGGTCGGTGTCCGCTGGCAAGTCCTTGCGCACGTACTGGTCATAGAGCTTGAGCAGGGCTTTCTCTTCACCCAGCTTGGCCAATTCGTCGTTCACCCAATCGCGCAGCTCGGTGTTGCCTTTCTTCACGGCCGGTGCGATAGGCGCCTCATCGCCCAGCTTCTGGGCGAGTACGCGGTAACCGGGGTTCTGTTTGGCCCAGTTGAACAGCACGAGGTTGTCCTGGGCATAGGCGTCGCCGCGGCCGCTGGCCAGGGCTTGCAGTGATTCGGAGTTCTTTTCGAACTTGAGCAGCTTCCAATCAGGGTGATTCTTGGTCAACCACAGATCGGCCGTGGTGCCGGTGGTGACGATGGTGGTCTTGTCGGCCAGGTCATCGAGCTTCTGTACGCTGCTGCCGTCCGCCACCAACGCCTGCACGGCGACACGCAGGTTCGGGTTGGTGAAGTCCACCGCCTGGCTACGCTCGGGTGTCACGGTCATGTTGGCCAGGATCAGGTCGACCTTGTCGCTCTGCAGAAACGGGATGCGGCTGGCCGGCTCGACGCTGACGAACTCGATTTTCTTCTCGTCACCCAGCAGGTCCTTGGCGAAGCGCTTGCCCAGGTCGGTGTCGAACCCGACGTATTCGCCTTGCTCATTGACGAAACCAAAGGGCGGTTTGTCGCTGAACACCCCAACGATCAGCTTGTCGCGGGCCTTGATGGTTTCCAGGTAGCTGGTGGCAGGTTTCGCCGTCGCGGCTGGGGTGGAGGCCTTGGGTTCGGCCGGTTTGTCGCAACCGGCCAGCAATCCAAGGGCGAGTACGGGTAGAACCAGGGCAGTTTTGAAGTTCACGATGCTTTCCTTTTCGGCATGTTTTCTACGTAGGAAAACCTTTCCAGGAACTGCTGCGCGCGTGCGGTCTGCGGGGCGCTGAAGAAGGTTTCGGGATCGTTCTGTTCCGCGATACGGCCGCGGTCCATGAACAGAATGCGGTCGGCCACCGCGCGGGCGAAGGCCATTTCGTGGGTAACGATGAGCATGGTCATGCCGCCCTGCGCCAGGTCGAGGATCACCTCGAGGACTTCCTTGACCATTTCCGGATCCAGCGCAGCGGTGACTTCGTCGAACAGCATGACCTTGGGGTTCATGCACAGTGCCCGCACAATGGCGATCCGTTGCTGCTGGCCGCCCGACAGCTCGCGGGGGTAGGCGTTGGCGCGTTCGGCCAGGCCAACCCGAGCCAGCAGCGCCTCGGCCTGCTGCCGCGCTTCCCGGGCATCGCGCTTCTGCACTTGCAGCGGCCCCAGCAGCACGTTCTGCAGCACGGTCATGTGAGGAAACAGGTGGTAGCTCTGAAACACCATGCCGATCTGCTGACGCACGCGGCGCCAGTCGGCATTGGCAGGCAGCAACTGCCCATCGAAAGTGAAGGTACCGCTGTGGCCCAGTTCCAGGCCGTTCAAGCAGCGCAGCAAGGTGCTCTTGCCGCAGCCGCTGGGGCCCAGGATCACCACCACCTCGCCTTCGGTCACCCGCAGATCGATGTCAGTCAGCACCGGTGTATCGGCGAATTTCTTGCTGAAGCTTGCGAGTTCGATCAATGCGCTCATGCGTGATTCCAGCGCCGTTCAAGCACGCGGGAAGCGGCCGACAGCGGATAGCAGACGATAAAAAAGAAGACAAACAGAAAGCCGTAGATCAGCACCGACTCGTAGGTGCGCTCGATGATCTGCTGGCCCACCTTGGTGATGTCGACAACGCCGATCAGCACCGCCAGCGAACTGGTTTTGAGCAAACGGGTGCAGACGTTGATGACCGGCGGCGTGAGGCGCTTGAGCGCCTGGGGCAGCAATACCCGACCGTACAACTGGCCCAGGCCCAGGCCGATGGCCAGTCCTGCCTCGCGCTGCCCGCGGGGTATGGAGCGCAGCGCGCCACGCACGACTTCGCCAATCTCGCTGGCGCCCCACAGCGACAACACCAGCACTGCGCACCAGAACGCAGGCAGGCTGAGGCCGAAGAAGATCGGCAGGCCAAAGAAGAACAGGTACAACCAGACCAGTACCGGAATGGCGCGAAACAGCTCCAGGTAGACCCTCAGCGGCACGTCCAGCCAGCGCTTGCCCAGGCTGCGCAGCACGCCATAGAACAGGCCGCCGACACTGCTGAACAGGATCGCAAGCGCGGAAATACCCAAGGTGCGACCGGCCCCGGTCAGCAGTTGAGGTGCCGATACCCAGAGCAGCTCAAGACCCGAACTGGCCATGTTGGAGCCTCCTTTCCAGCAGGCCCAGCAGCAACGACAGCGGCAAGAACAACAGCACGCACAACCCGGTCATCACTGCCAGCATCTCGTAGGTCTTGTAATACAGAGCGATGTAACTCTTGGTGGTGTAGAGAATTTCCGGCACGGCAACGGCCGACACCACCGTGGTCTCCTTGAGCAGGAACACGAAGTTGGCGAACAGCGCAGGCAAGCTGAGAATGCCTGCCTGGGGCAGCACTACATGGCGCAACAGCTGCCAGCGCGACAGACCGATGGACAGGCCAGACTCGATCTGCGACTTGGGCACCGCTTCGATGCCCGCGCGCAGTATTTCGGTCAGGTACGCACCTCCCATGAACGTCATGGCAATGACCGCCGCCGCGAAACCGGAAATCCGCACGCCCAGAGCGGGTAAGGCGAAGTAGATGAAGAACAGCTGAATCAGCAGCGGCGTATTCCGCGCAAGCTCGACGTACAGCGGCACGAGCCGATGCAGCACCGGGACCCGGAACGTGGCGATGGCCGCGTTGAGCACCGCGACGGCGAGTGAGCTCAGGATGGCGATCAAGCCGACTTGCAAAGTGACCCCCACGGCGCGCGCAAAAGCGGGAAGCGTGGACAACGCGAACGCGTAGTCGAAGGTCATCGGTTGACCTCCAGACGTGTTGAAACAGATAAAGCGGACATCGGAAAGCGCCTGCGTCTGGCTTGCGGTCGCTGAGTGTAATCGACCGTTTTCAATCCAATTAATACTGAATAAACATAAGCTTAGACGGTGATCGTCAGGCCGCTCTTGCGTGGCGGACTTGACGGTCATGATCGCCACTAGCGCTTGTAGTGACAGTTCAAGAGGGGCAATGCGAGGCGCCCTGCTCTCGGGTCGAGCATCTAAGGGGTGTAGCTTTCCAACAGATATTCCCAACAAAATATGAATAATAACCATTCCTATTTGTTACAGTTCTGCTTGTGCTGATCGTCGAGACGGAGGCGCGGCCTGATTTCGTCCTTCAGGCAAACAACGTTTAACGCACAGGAGTCCCCATGCCGGCAAAAAAAATCTTTGCCTATCACCCGCTGACACTGGCGATGCTACTCAGTGGCCTGCCACTGAGCACGGCCTACGCCGCCGACAGCGCCAGCGCTGCCATATCCAACGCCACCCTGGAGCTGCAGGAAACCACCATCGATGCCCAGGCCCTGGAAAACCCGACTGGCCGGATCCGTGGACCTGTGGCGACTCGCAGCACCAGCGCAAGCAAGGCCGACTCGGCGATCAAGGATATTCCTCAGTCGATTTCGGTCATCACCCGCGACGAGATGGACAACCGCAAGACCGACACCTTGGCCGAGGCCTTGAGCTACACGCCAGGCGTGATCGCGCAGCCAGGCGGGTTCAGCCGTGTAGCCGACGACTTCGTGATCCGTGGCTTCAACGTCGGTTCAGGCACCGGCGGCATTCTGCGCGACGGGATGAAACTGCAAGGCAGCGTGTATGACGGAGGCATCGAACCCTACGGCCTGGAGCGCGTGGAAGTGGTCAAGGGTGCTTCTTCTGTGTTGTACGGCCAACTGTCGCCGGGCGGTCTGCTCAACACCATCACCAAGCGCCCGACCGACACGCCCCTGCATGAAGTCAATGTCGAATACGGCAGCCATGCGCGCAAACAGTACAGCTTCGACCTAGGCGGCCCGATCGACGACGCCGGACAGTTCTCCTATCGCCTGACCGGCCTTTGGCGCGACAGTGGCACCCAGACCACCGATACCGACGACGACCGCCGCTACATCGCACCCGCCTTCACCTGGCGCCCGAACGACAGCACCTCGCTGACGGTCCTGGCCAACTATCAGGAAACCCGTACCGGCTTTGCACCACCGCTGGATTTCGACCTGATTACCTCGTCCAGCACTCGCTACCCCAAGGTCGACCGCGACCTGTTCACCGGCGAGCGCGGCTTCGATCACTACAACAACTACTCGACCAGTCTGGGCTACCTGTTCGAACACGATTTCACACCCGACTTGAAAATCCGCCATTCGCTACGCCACTTCGAGGCGGACCTGAGCTGGGACTACATGCAGATAGCTGATACCGGCAGCGCCGCCCTGCGCAACCGAGGCCAGCTGGCGCGCCGACCTAGCATCCGCCGCGAGCGCTCAGAAGGCTGGACCAGCGACAACAACGTGCAATGGACCCTCGACAGCGGCCGCTGGCAGCACGTCCTGCTGGCGGGCGTGGACTACTACCACAAGATCTACGACTCTCATCGCTTCGCTGGCGCCAACTCCATGTTCAGTCCGGCCAATCCGGTGTACGGCGCTGCGACCAACGTCACAACTGCCAACACCGGCTCGGACCTGCACAGCGCTCAGACCGGCGTCTACCTGCAAGACCAGATCAAGTTCGACGACAAGTGGATTCTACTGCTGGGCGGTCGTCAGGATTGGGCCGAAAGCCGAACCTACAGCTTCGCCACTGGCGCTCGCACGCCGCGCGATGACAAGAAAGCCACCGGCCGTGTCGGCCTGGTCTACCAGGCGGACAACGGGCTGGCGCCTTATGTCAGCTGGAGCCAGTCGTTCCTGCCGGCCAACGTCTTCAACGCCAACGCCAACACCTCGTTCGATCCGACCGAGGGCGAGCAGTACGAGATCGGTGTGCGCTACACCCCGCCCGGTACCACAGCGCTGCTGAGCGCCGCGGTCTACGACCTCAAGCAGAAAAACTCCCTGAGCACCGACCTCACCGGCAACAGCGTGCAGTTCGGTGAAACCCGCTCACGCGGTGTGGAGCTTGAGGCGAAAGCGGAGATCACCACGAACCTGAGCGCCACTGCGTCGTACACCTACACCGACGCGAAGATCACCGACGATGCGGTGTCCACCCGCATAGGTACGCGCATCGACGGCGTGCCGTATCACATCGCCAACCTGTGGGCCGACTACCGCTTGACTGCCTTGGGCCTGCCTCAGGTCGTGGTCGGCGGCGGCGCCCGCTACATGGGCACCAGCCGTACGTCCAGCTCGGACGCCAACGAGAAGGTCTCCGCCTACACCCTGTTCGACGCGAAAGTCACCTATGAAGTCGACAAGAACTGGACCGTGGCCATGAAGGCGCAAAACGTCGCCAACGAGAAGTACCTGTTCTGCAACGTCTCGTGCCGCTACGGCGACGAGCGAGCGCTGATCGGTTCGGTCAACTATCGCTGGTAAGGGCTGATCAGTGACACGTCGACCAGCCTCTTTGGTTGGTATCAAGTTCGCCTGGTAGATTGGGCTTTGTATCTGTCACTCACTGGAAACGAAGAACACAGGTGTACGGCACACATGCCTCTTTGAACCGGGCGTTGATTTCTTCCAGGCTCAAGGTCAAGTCAGTGTCTATGCCAGACAGACGTTCGATGGCCAGGCGTTCAGAACGCAGATCCTCAAGGTCATCCTGCAGCGCTTGATAAGCGACCTGTTTTCGCACGAACGACCGAGTGTCTTGGTAGACTTGTCTCCCGTCACGTTTCCTACGGAGCCGACCTGCATAGCAAACACCTCGCCAGCCCGTTTTCGTCCTCGAATAACGGCCCCGGCGAAAGTGGTTAAGGTCATTGTACGGTGGTAAAACTTACTACTCACCCCACGAAAACGTCCGAAAACGCCCGAAAACTGGTACAAAACGCGCAGAGTAAAATGGTACAGAATGTAGCTGAAACGCCCGCCAAGCCTGGCCTGGAGCCCTCCCGCCGCTTCAGCGTGGCGCCCATGATGGATTGGACGTACTAATTTTACAGGCCCCTGAATACGGGGCCTAACAGCCTTCTCCTGTCTCTCCGTACCACTTTTGTACCATCACCGCCCGACGCAAGCTTCTCTGCTGGCCTGGCCACCACATCGTTCCGCTCGCATCGCAAGTGGCTGTCGCTCCAATCCATCAGCGGTCCCCTCTTTCGCCTGATACCGAACCAAACCAATGCCGTTGACCCGGCTTTGCATTGCGCGGACGAGAGATGGCTTCATGGTTTGGGGGGGCAGAAAAAGAGTAACTTCGGTAACACTCCCGATGAAAAAGCCTTTAAATCATTGAAATATATAGCTTTTTCGAAAAATGCAAAGAGTAACATTTGAGTGATATTGAAGTAATCTGATTACTCCCCATAAGCGTTTTTTCACTAGATAAAAAATCTATACAGATCATATACTTATGAAAATATTACGTTTCAGGTTACAGGTTTGTTACTCCTTTCTGTAATCCCGGAATCCACGGAAGGCATGGCTTCCAGGTCTTCCAGAGCTGCTGATTACTGAAATTACTCATTTTCGAGCCCTACCCCCCATCGCCATCCAAGTGAGTGCCACAGGCCTCGGTTGATAACGCTACTCGGCGCAGGTTTCTGCAGGGGGCCAGTACCCGCTCAAACTATGACCCCAACCCACACAGCCACTGGCGGCAGAGGATCCGCAGGGCCGCAGCCAAAGCGACCCATTTAGCCCGCAGGCGAGGTGGGGGGACGACGGCGCGCTGACGTTGATCGGCCAATCTTGGCGGAGCACCTTTCAACCCGATCAATACTTATAGCGACCGATATAACAAGCGACCGTCTTGGATCATCAGCATCTATACGAGAGGCAACTGAGGACATACTCAGCATCTGAGGCCTTCATACAGGAAGCCGTTCTCTTGCGTTCGATGTATTTTTAGGGAATAGGCACTGTGTGTTTATTACCCATAGAGGTGACATAGTAAACTTACGACCACACGGTCTTTGAGAACGCAGTCGCGCAACAACAACAATAGGAGCCGTAAATACTAGACGGGCAATTTATGATCGGTTTGACTGTTGGTCAACATATGGCGACGCGGCTAAGTTGGCGCACGAAGCAAAGGTCCTCGCTCAGACCTGGAGCGAACGCGAACATCTGTCCGCAATGGCCAGCGATATGAAACCGGCAACTCTGCCAAAAAAATAATAAACGAGTCAACACGAATGAGAAGCTAGGGGCATTAAGAGTGTGACTTTTAAATTCCTTTAATAAATATCTAATCCAGAAACTATGCAACCTTAGCCTCGCATCTTAAATATATGTGCTTAAGCTTTTTTTAAAAGCCTAACACTTCAGATAGCACATTAATGTGCAGACGCTCGAACACACGGAACACATACTGACTTCATAACAATTAAATTTGCGGATTTTAGCCTCTTAGACTATCCTGAGACATGGAAAGGCGTTGCAGCACGTGTCAATAAACTAAAAAAGCAAACATTCACACCTTAGAAATTAAATTGCGCAAGCAAAACATCGAAGTTAACATTCAAAGGAGATTTTTTATGCTTCAAAGAGTCGCCCAACAATACGGAAATATAACGTCTATGCTTGTCACACTCGACAAGCACAACAAAAGCTATAACTTTATCGCTTCGGCATTTGCATGCGGCACAGCTGGCTACTTCCTAACATCCGCCCATACAATTAAGCCCCATGACAATCTTGGAATCATGATAAGTCGTGAAATAAATACATTCCAAACAACCAAAGCCGAAAGTTTAGAAGGGTTCGCGGTTACCCTTGTAGGGTTTGACCCGATCAACGATGTAGCCTTACTCAAAGCCAATGAAAAACTTGATTTTAACATGCCCTCCCCTTCAGCTTTTTTAGGTGATGAAACAGCTATTAAAGTCGGAACAAGCATAGGATACTTGGGCTACCCATATGGATCACAGGGATTAGAGACTGTCAAAATCTCATCTTCTATAATTAGCTCTAAAATCCTGACTTCAAACGGGACCAGAGCGTTGCAATTGGACTCATCCGTCAACGATGGTAATAGCGGCGGACCGTTAATCGACATTGCGTCAGGCAAAATTATCGGCATAATTACCGGCCGATATAGTCCGTCGGGACCCACACCTGTTGCGTTTATCGGAGGTGTTCCGCTTGGGCAGGATAGCAACATTTCCTACGCGGTTGGCATCAGCTACGCCGTAGATCTGATGAAAGATGAGGGCATCTATGTTTGATTTTGATAAAGCCGAATTCGAGGAGGTCATCGCGAAGCACATTCCTCAAAGTAAACGCGCCTTGATTACTAGCGCATTAGACAGCAGCGAGCAATACCTAGAAATTTTAGGTCAACAATTGAGCGGGGATAGCGCCACCAATACATTTATGGTTGTCACAGCGCGCAGAACAGCTTCAACAACAAGCGTTTGGCAAGCAGTTAAGTCTGAAATTTTTGATTTTTTCTGCACCGAATCGGCTTCTTACACGAAAGAACGAAAAGGTGGGGAAAGCGTATTAAATAAAACTATTCACGCCATAACGCTAATAGTTGCGACAAAGTTTCACATTGGACTTGCCGTTGTATCTCCAATTGTAACTATTGGCTTAATGCTTGCTCTTAAAGTTGGGAAAAATGTGTGGTGCGATTTATCAGGGTATCCAGCTGCCTCTTCATAGACGGAGACAGAGCTAAACCTTATATTAGCTAGCAAGAGCCATCAAGAGCTAATTCTTATGTACGAAGAATGCTTTTGATGGCGCAAACACTGTCACTTAACAGTATTACCGGCCAATTTCACCTGCAAATTCAAACCGCACCACCTCCTCCCCCACCCAATCATTCACCTGCCTTAACCGCGCCTGGATCGGCTCCAGCTCATTCATCGCCCAGATCTCCGCCGCTTCCTTGATCGACCCAAACCCACCAGCGTTCTGCGGGACGATGCCCATCAGCTGCGGTGGGATCCGGAGGGCGGCGAGCATGTCGTCGCGGCTGATGTTTTTGATTGAGCTGAATTCGTCTTTTGCGGCCACCTCGGAAACGGGGATCAGTTGGATGCCATCCTTTTTTCCGCCCGGGGCGTACATGAACAGGTTGCGGAAGTTGCCCGGGCCTTTGGCGGACTTGAGGGCGGCGCGCAGCGCGGCCACGTCGGTTTCGTTCTGGGCGGTGTCGGTCATGTACATGATGAAACCGGCATGGCTGCCGTTGTTGTAGTACTTGCGGCGGAACAGCGTGGCGGATTCATTGAGCAGTGCGCTCTGCAGCGCGGGGAGCCATTCGGGGAGGCCATAGATTTCCTGGTTGATGTCGGCCTCGCGCAGGTGGCAGATGGAGCCAGACAGAAACTCATGTTCATCTTTCCAGTTGCGCACTTGGTAGTAGCTGCCGGGCTCTGTGCCGCGGCGGATGTACTTGGCCAGGACCGGCTGCAGGCCCAGTGATTGGCCGAGCATGTTGCGCTGTTTTTCCAGGTAGGCGTTGCCCAGCCAGAGCCAGTCCAGGGCGAATTGCTCGAACGTCTGGCGGGACAGCAGGCGGTGGGGGATGAAGGTGCGGGCGAGCATGTTGCGTTTGAAGTTGAGGCCCGACTGCAGGAACACGCTGGCCCGGGAGGACTTGGCCAGGCCGTCGAACGAGAGGGGCGGTTCGTACCAGCGGCCGTTGGACCAGCACTCCAGGTAGTCGAGGATGCCGCGGTCATCGAGCACCGGCGTGGGGTCGCCGAAGGTGAACGCCTCTATGCGGGCGGCGGGTGCTGGCAGGTGGGCTGGGCTGTCGTTCATCAGTAGATCTCCATGAACCCGGTGTTGGTGGCGGTCTGCCCCTCCAGCGGTTCGTTGTGCAGTGCGTGGAATAGGGCCCAAGCCAGGTCGGCGTGACCGGTTTCGTCGGTGCGGCCGGCGGTGTAGGTGAACTGGCGGCCGCTGGCGGTGACGGTCTTGCGGATGGCCATGAGTGACTGGGCCATGTCGATCCAGCCGGCGTCGAATTCCAGCCGGCCTTTGTGGATGACGTCGTAGGCCTTGAGCACCAGGCGGGTTTTCACTTCGGGCGAGTAGCTGAAGGTGGTCAGGTTGGGGAAGAACTGGCGCACCAGCTGCGCCACGCCGGAGCCCATGCCGGTGATGTCGATGCCGATGTAGGTGACCCAATAGCGTTGGGTGATCTGGCGGATCGCCTCGGCCTGGGCGGCGAAGTCCATCCCGCGGAACTGGTGGCGCTCGAGCACGCGGAACTTGCCGCCAGGCACCAGCGGTGGCGCGACGACGACCAGCCCGGAGCTGTCGCCGGTTTCGGCGGGGTCGTAACCCACCCACACCTGCCGATCGGCGAACGGCCGGGCGGCGAAGGGTTTGTAGTCCTCGGCCCATTCGATCCAGCTGTCGACCATGCACGGCTGCAGGACGTTGAGCGGGAAGATGCTCGCGCCGTCGTCGACGAATTGGCACATCAGCAGGTTGGCGAAGGCCTCGGCGTTGTATTCCAGGCGCAGTTCTTCGAGGTCGAACAGTTCGCAGCCACGCTCGGAGGCATCCAGGATGGTGACGATCTGCCGCCAGATCCGGTCCTCGCACAGCCGCCCCTGCTGCAGGGCTTCGTGGGACACGTCCAGCTTGAGCCGTTGCGCTGCTGGCTTGCCCTTGTTGAAGCGCTCGCCGGTCCAGAACGTGAAGGCCTCGTGGGCCATACTCGAGGGTGTGGAGAAGTAAGTGCGACGGTAGCGCTTCTGCATCGCCATGCCGCTGGCGACCTTGTTCAGTTCGTTGAACTTGAAGGTCCAGAAGAATTCGTCGAAGTAGAAATTGCCGTGATAGCCCTGGGCGGTTCGGGCGTTGGTGCCGAGAAAATGGAGCTCTGCGCCGTTGGCCAGGATGATCGGGTCGCCGGTCAGCTCGACGCCGCACACTTCGCGGGAAAAGGCCTGGATGTAAGCCTTGAAGATATGCGCCTGGTTCTTCGAGGCCGACAGGAAAATCTGGTTGCGCCCGGTCACCAGCGCGTCGAGAAACGCCTCGCGGGCGAAGTAGTAGGTCGCGCCGATCTGGCGGCTTTTGAGGATCGCCCGGGTGCGCTGGTTGCCCGCCCGGTACCAGTCCAGCTGGTAACCGAAACAGCCATCGCGGAAAGCCTCGGTGAGCAGCTCGATCTGCCCTTCGTCGAACTCGTTGCGCGCCGCCTTCTTCTTCGGCCCGGCGTTGCGCGCCGCCAGTTTGGGGTTCAGGTCCGTCTCGGTACCGCCGCCCTTGAAGCGCTCGATGCGCGCCTGGCGCTCGAGCTGGCGGTGCAGCAGGTCGATCTCCTTGAAGTCGCCGCCGGTCTTGCCCTCCTTCAGGATCAGCTGCACCAGGCGCGCTTCCAGGGCGCCGCCGATGCGTTCGACGTTGTCGGCCCGGTCCCACTCGTCGCGGGTCTTCCAGGCGTGCACGGTCTTCTCGTTTTCCTCGAGCATTTCAGCGATCGCGCAGATGCGCAGGCCGGTCCAGTAAAGGAATTTCGCCTGGCGACGGTTATCGCGGAGGGGTGCGGGCAAAGCGGCAGTCATGGCGGCGATGCTGACGCCGCGCGCGCGTGGGGCGTAGCGGGGTCGGGTGTAGGAAACCGGACTACAACCGGCGCACATTGCCGCTCGGCCGCGCACTGCCGACGATGCACCTCAACGCACTGCCCTGCACCGAGGACATCCCGAATGAAGAAATTCCGCTCCAAGTGGTTTCGCGTCGCCACGGCCGGCGCGACCTCCGACGGCCGCAAGATCGAACCCACCTGGATCCAGGAAATGGCCGCCAGCTACAGCCCCACGCTGTATGGCGCGCGCATCTGGATGGAGCATATTCGCGGCACCCTGGCCGACAGCCCGTTCCGTGCCTACGGCGATGTCACCGCGGTGAAGGCCGAGGAAGTCGAGGTCGACGGCGAGCGGCGCTGGGCGCTGTTCGCCCAGATCGAGCCGACGCCCGACCTGATCTCCATGACCAAGGCCAAGCAGAAGATCTACACCAGTGTCGAGATTGCGGAGAAATTTGCCGACACCGGCCGCGCCTACCTGATCGGCCTGGGCGTCACCGACAGCCCGGCCAGCCTGGGCACCGAGGTGCTGTCGTTCGCCGCTCAGCACCCGGAGAACAACCCGTACAGCGGGCGCAAGCAGCATCCGGACAATCTGTTCACGGCTGCCATCGAGGTCACGCTGGAGTTCGAGGAGTACGAGCAGAAGCCCTCTGCCGGCGCTGCGCTGTTCGCCAAGGTCAGGGAGCTGATCAAGGGCAAGGATGTGCAGGTCGACGCCGAGTTTGCGCAGTTTGGCGAGGCCGTGACGGCACTCGCCGAACACGTCCAGGAGCAAGGCGAAACCCTTGCGACCGAGCAAGGCAAGCTCGCCGAGCTGGCCCACCAGCAGCGTCAATTCAGCGCCGACTTCGAGGCGCTGAAAAACACCCTCAGCACCACCGCCAACCCGCACCACACCCAGCGCCCACCGGCCACGGGTGGCCGCGGCGAGCAGCTCACCGACTGCTGAAACCCCTATCGCCACGGAGCAACCCATGCGCAACGAAACCCGCCGCCTGTACAACGCCTACCTGCAGCAGCTCGCCCAGCTGCACGGCGTGCCCGACGTCACCACCAAGTTCGCCACGGCGCCGTCCGTGACCCAGAAGCTGGAAACCCGTATTCAGGAGTCCAGCGAATTCCTGCGCCGCATCAACATCTACGGCGTCGACGAGCAGATGGGCGAGAAGATCGGTCTGGGCATTTCCGGCCCCATCGCCGGGACCACCGACACCACCGCCAAGGACCGCGAAACCCGCGACCCCAGCACCCTCGACGACCGTGGCTACCTGTGTACGCAGACCAACTTCGACACCCACCTGCGCTACGCCAAGCTCGACGCCTGGGCCAAGTTTCCGGACTTTCAGGCGCGCATCCGTGACGCGATCATCAAGCTGATGGCGCTGAGCCGGATCATGATCGGCTGGAACGGTACCAGCCGTGCCGACAGCTCCAATGCCGCGACCAACCCGCTGCTGCAGGACGTCAACGTCGGCTGGCTGCAGAAGATGCGCCTGGAAAACGCGGCGCGAGTGCTCAAGGAAGTCGAGCCCGACAGCGGCAAGATCGCCATCGGCGACGGCAAGGATTTCGCCAACCTTGACGCCCTGGTGTTCAGCATGGTCGCCGAGTTCATCGAGCCCTGGTACCAGGAAGACCCCGAACTGGTGGTGGTGTGCGGGCGGCAGCTGCTGGCCGACAAGTACTTCCCGATCATCAACCAGAAGCTCGACCCCACCGAGATGCTGGCCGCCGACATCGTCACCAGCCAGAAACGCATCGGCAACCTGCCCGCCGTGCGGGTGCCCTACTTCCCGGCCAACGGGCTGATGGTCACGCGCCTGGACAACCTGTCGGTGTATTGGCAGGAAGGCACCCGCCGCCGCACGGTGGTCGACAACGCCAAGCGCGATCGCGTGGAGAATTTCGAGTCGGTCAACGAAGCCTATGTGATCGAAGACCTGGGCTGCGCCGCGCTGGCCGAGAACATCGACCTGGTTGGCAAGTGAGGCGATGACATGAGCAACCCCTGCCGTCGCCACTTCCAGCGCACCACTGCGGCACTGGCCGCCGCCGAAGCCGTGGGCCCCGAGCAGAGCATGGAAGGCGCCAACGCCTACGAACTGCAGATGGCCCAGCTGCTGCAGGACCGCCTGCGCCTCAAGCAGATCCAGTCCACCGAGGGCAAATGCGCGCTCAAGCGCCAGTTGCTGCCGGCGTATGAACCCTACGTGCAGGGCGTGATCGAGGCCGGCCGTGGCGCCCAGGACGAGGTGCTGACCACGGTCATGCTCTGGCGCGTCGATGCCGGCGAGTTCGCCGGCGCGCTTGACCTGGCTGCCTACGTGTTGGAACACGGCCTGCTGATGCCGGACCGTTTCGAGCGCACCACGGGCTGCCTGATCGCTGAAGAAGTGGCCGAAGCGGCGTTGCTGGCGCAGAAGGCCGGTGGTTCGTTCGACCTGGCCATCCTGCACCGCACGGTTGAGCTGACCACCGACCACGACATGCCCGACGAGGCCCGCGCCAAGCTCTATTTGGCCACCGGCCGCGCCACGCTGGTGGGCCTGACGCCTGAACAACCTGGGCAACCGGGCCAGGTCAGCGCCGCCATCGAGCTGCTCAAACGCGCCATCGCGCTGAACACCAGCTGCGGCGGCAAGAAGGACCTGGAAGGCGCCGAGCGCCTGCTGAAAAAGATTGCTCCCTCAACCGGGAGCTGACCGAGCGTACCCCGCAAGCCCGGCGGCCCGGAGCCGAGCAGCCAGTAACCTGATCGCTGCACTGCAACGCTCCGGCCACCGCCGACTGAGGTATCAGACATGAGCGGATTCATTGCTGGCGGCACGCCGACCCAGCCCTTCCCGATTACCAACGACGGTTTCTGGCCGGACATCGATGGCGCCCTACTACGCGCCTCGATCCGCCTGGACGGCAGCGTCACCGACGCGCGCCTGGAGGTGGCCACGGTCAATGCGCTGATCGAGATCAATGCCGAGTTGCAGACGTTGAAGGCCATTCATTTGGCTGACGGCCACCGCACTCTGGCCGCCGTGCCCGCGCCACAGATCCAGGCGCAAAGCCAGTGGGTCTGGCAGTACAAGCGTGCCGTGTATTGCACGGTCGGCGCCGAGTTGGCCGAGCGCTATCGCAGCTTCGACAGCACCGGCGAAGGTCACAAAAAAGCCGATGACCTGACCCCGTCCGTGGACGAGTTCCGCCGCGATGCGCGGTTTGCCATCCGCAACCTGCTGGGCGCGGCGCACTCGACCATCGAGCTGATCTGATGGCCGTCCAGCTCGCTCGGCAGGGCGACACGGTCGACCTGATTTGCTGGCGCTTCTACGGCCGCACGGCCGGCGTGACCGAAGCCGTGCTGCAGGCCAACCCAGGGCTGGCGGATCAGGGCCCGGTGCTGCCCCACGGCACCCTGGTCACCCTTCCGGATGCCCCGCCCCAGGCCGAGCACCGTTCAATGGTGAACCTATGGGACTGACCCCAGCGGCCTCCACCCCCACCACCGGACAGCGGAATGAACAAGATGCCTGACAAACCGGACAACCTGGCCTGGCTCGCGACCTGGCTGGAACACAACTGGCCCGGCCTGTATGCCGGTGCGCTGGCGGCGTTCATTGCCGCTTTGCGAGTCGTCTACGGCGGCGGCAACTGGCGTCGCGTGGCCCTGGAAGCGCCGTTGTGCGGCGCCCTGGCGCTGGCGGCCAGCCATGGGCTGACGCTGGTGGGAATTCCCAGCAGCACCGGCCCCTTCTTTGGCGGCGTCATCGGCCTGCTGGGCGTCGAAGGCACCCGCGCGCTGGCCGGCCAATTCTTCAAACGCAAGGCGGAACAACCATGACCCTATTACGCCACGGCGAACGCAGCCAGGCGGTGCTGTTGCTGCAGCAGCGCCTCAACCAACGCGGCGCCGATCTGTATGCGGACGGCCTGTTCGGCGATGCCACCGAGGACGCCGTGCGTGTGTTCCAGGGCAAGGTCGGCCTGGTCAGCGATGGCATCGCCGGACCCAAGACCCTCGCCGCCCTCGGCGGCGGGCACTGTGCCCACCTGTTGCAGCAGCGCTCGCTGGTTGCCGCCGCCGAACGCCTGGGATTGGACGTGGCCACCGTCATGGCCGTTAACGAGGTGGAAAGCCAGGGCGAGGACTTTCTGGCCAACGGCAAGCCATCGATCCTGTTCGAGCGCCACGTCATGCACCGGCGCCTGAGCATGGCTCGCCGCCCGGACGATGAGGTGGCCGCGCTCCTGGTCAGCCACCCCAACCTGGTCAACCCGCGACCGGGTGGCTATGCCGGCGGCAGCGCCGAGCACCAACGCTTGGCCAACGCGCGGCTGATCGATGATGACTGCGCACTGGCGTCCACCAGTTGGGGCGCCTTCCATGTCATGGGCTACCACGCCGAACGTCTGGGCTATACCAGCGTCCAGGACTTCACCCAGCGCATGGCCCTGAACGAGAACGAACAGTTCGAAGCCTTCGTGCGCTTCATCGAAGCGGATCCTGCCCTGCACAAGGCGCTCAAGGCGCGCAAATGGGCGGTGTTCGCCAAGGGCTACAACGGCCCGGCGTATCAACGAAATCTGTATGACACCAAGCTTGAACGCGCCTATGAACGGCACGCGGCTGGGTGCCTGGTGCCCGCATGAGTCTGCTGCGCCAAGTGCTGTTCGGCGCGGGATTGCTCGCGGCGCTGGCCCTGCTGGTGTGGACGCAGAGCCTGCGCATCGCGGTTTCGGAGGGCCGCTTGGAAGTCGCCCTGCAGGCAGCGGCCTCCGCCCGTACCGAAGCCGAGCGCGCTGCCGCCGAGGTGATCGGATTGCGGGATGTGCTGCGCAATGAACGCGCGTCCCAAGTGGGCCTGCGCCTGATGCAAAACGACCTGCGCACCGCCCTGGCTGCGCGCCAACGACAGCTTGAGACCCTCACCCGTGAAAACACCGCACTTCGCCATTGGGCTGACCAGCCTTTGCCTGACGCTGCTGCTCGGCTGCGCCAGCGCCCCGCCCTCACCGGCGCCGACGCTTATCGTGACTGGCTGTCCGGCCGTGACCCCCTGCACCCTGCCAGCAACAGCCCCGCGCCATAACGGCGAGCTGCTGCGCGACCAGGACAGCCTCGAAGCCGCCTGGGCCGACTGCGCCGCCCAGGTCGACATGATCTTTCGCCACCAACAGGCCGCCACCCCATGAACAAACCCGGCTCGCTGCGCGAACATTTCTTGCGCTTGATCCCCGAACTCAAACACAACCCCGACCGGCTGATGATCTTCATCGACAACGGCACCCTGCGCAGCACCGTGGCCCACGGGCTGTCGTTCGAATACAGCTACACCCTGAACATCATCCTCACTGACTACGCGGGCCATCCAGATGCAGTGGCCATTCCCCTGTTCGCCTGGGTCCAGGTCAACCAGCGCGAGCTGATGGAGAACCTGGTGCGCGGCAAGGAGGCGATCGGCTTCGAGGCGGACGTGCTGGACAACAGCAAGGTCGACCTGTCGATCAAGCTGCCGCTGACCGAGCGCGTGGTGGTGCAGACGCGGGAGGATGGGTCGCTGTCGGTGGATCACCCGGCCGAGCCGGTGGTGGACCTGGATCCGTTTACGTTGCGGTCGTTGGAGCTGTATTTGAAAGGTGAGTTGCTGGCGACGTGGGGTGGCATATGAGCGATGAGCTGGAGGTGCTCGAGGAGTGGGCCGGGGCGTTGTTGGCGAAGCTCGAGCCGGGGGAGCGGCGGAAGTTGTTGGGGCAGGTGGCGCGGGATCTGCGGCGGAATCAGCAGCGGCGGATTGCGGCGCAGAAGGCGCCGGATGGGACGGCGTATGCGCCGCGCAAGCGGGCGCGTGGGGGGTTGAGGGGGAAGCGGGGACGGATCAGGTCGCAGATGTTTGTGAAATTGCGGACGGCGCGGTGGATGCGGACGGAGGTGGATGCTGCGGGGGTGGCGGTGGGGTTTATGGGACGGGTGGGGAGGATTGCGCGGGCGCATCAGTTGGGGCGGGGGGTGGGTGGGAGTGATTTGCCTCGTCGGCGATTGTTGGGGCTGGAGGGCGAGGATAGGAAGGTTGCTTTGGATTCGATACTGCAAATGCTTACGGTCTAACAGGTCTGCTTGGACCCTTATGGCTTCATCCTCCTTTGTGGTTCGCTCTTATGCCCCCCCACCGCCTCTCTCGCGTCAGAGCTATACCATCTCACTGCCCTGACAAGGCATAAGTCAATTAAAAGCGTATAGGTAATTGACTTTGTTATCAATTCTTGTAACACTGTATTTGCCAAAGTATGTTTTGGCAGAGAGGTTACCGTAAGGTGCCACTCCGGCGTCACTCATATCGAGGACGCCATAACTCAATAGAGGCCTTGAAATGAATAATTTCCGACTCCCTTACCGACTGCCTGGAGGTACCAATGAACAAGAAAACCAGCGACACCAACGACAACGAAAGTAAGACCCGCGTTTTAGAGTATCACCCTGAAAAAGCTGCATTCAAGGAGATGGCGACAGTACCAGAACGCATCAGGGACGCGTTCCTCCTAAGCCTCTCTATGGTTTTGAAGCACCTAGAACCTGCTTGCCAAGTAAGCCCGTTGGGCGGCTTAGGGAAGAACGTTTACGAGCTCAAAATCAACGGAAGACCAGCTTGGCGCTGCATCTACTACACAGGCATCACCGGCAAGATTGTAGTACTGCACGTCACGGAAAAAACCACCAACGGACGCGATAGTCAGATCGCCAACGTAGTGGAGCAACGCCTAAAGACCCTGAGGGATGAGCTCAAGGTCGGCAGGAAGAAATAGGATGTGAATTGGCGATGGCTTTTACAGCATCGCCTTTTTTAGGTTCATTACGAGGGGCTGGGCGCTATTTTCAGGGTCGAAATCTGCATCCAGTTTGTAGCCTATACGCACCAGCATTTCCAAGAGCGTATCGATGGAGAATTTCTCCAGGTACCCCTTGAACAGGTTGCTCATACGCGGAGCGCTGACGCATAGCTCGCTGGCGGCGGCAGCTTGACTCCAACCTTTCTGGCGGATGAGAGTGATCAGCGTCATGAAGAGCTGGGTCTTCAGATGCTTCATGTTGTATTCCACGGGATCGTCCGTGAACTGCTCGAATAGATTCTGGCTCATTTGGGTGCCTCCATTTCTTTCGGAGGTTAGGTCTCTGGGTTGTGTGTCTGCTAAGGGTAAAGGCGATGCCTTATCGTCTTATACGCTTATACTATTATCATTTCTTGTAACCTGACAAGCGAAAAACATCGTTTCGTAGGGTGTTAACGCACGTTGCAGCCTGGTTTACGACGAAAGGTTCGCAGTTGGTAGCGGCGAAACGAGCTCCGAAACCCGCTCCGAAACCTTTCCCGAATTGCCGAAAGCTATCAGGCCCGCTCGCGCAAACCGAAGCACTGCAGCTTGTTTGCCCGTTTGCTACGTGCTGAGAAGCCGCGAGCGCCACGATAGCAACGTCTGCCAGCAGGCAGGCGCCTACGAATGTATTTTCCTTTGCTACACCAGACTGTAGATGCGGCACGGACAGTCGCCCTGCACCATCCCCCCATGCCTACCCTTCCCACCCTCCTCCGCCGCCTAGAAAACCTGATCCGCCCCGGCACCATCGCCGCGCTCGATCCGGCCACCGCCCGTTGCCGTGTACAAACCGGTAACCTGCTTACCACCTGGCTCCCCTTCTTCACCCTCAACGCCGGCGAGGACTCCACCTGGCACCCGCCCAGCCCCGACGAGCAATGCCTGATCCTCTCCCCCTCCGGCAACCCGGAAAGCGGCTTCGTCCTCATCGGCCTGTACAGCGATCGCTACCCCGCGCCGAATGACAGCCCAACTCGCCACCGCCGCCGGTACCGCGACGGGGCCGTCGTTGACTACGACACCGCCACCCACACCCTCACCGCCACCCTCCCGGCCGGCGGTCAGATCGTGGCCAACGCGCCGGGCGGCATGCGGCTGATCGGTGACCTTGAGGTCGACGGGTTGATTACCGCTACAAAAGACGTCGTTGCCGGCGAGCAGAAGATCAGCCTCACCACCCACAAAACCGCTGGCATCCAACGGGGCACCAGCATCTCCGATGGGCCTGTCCCATGATCGGCATGAACGCCGCCACCGGCCGCGCGCTGAGCGGCGATGCGCACCTGCGCCAGTCCATTGCCGACATCCTCACCACGCCGATCGGTTCGCGGTTGATGCGGCGCGACTACGGCAGTCAGCTGGCCGATCTGATCGACTGGCCGGTGAACGACAGCACTCGCCTGCTGGCCTATGCCGCGACGGCCATGGCGCTGATGCGCTGGGAGCCGCGGATTCGTCTCAGCCGTGTGCAGCTGCAGATGGACGGCCTCAGCGGCCAGGCGCAGTTGGACATCGAGGGCACCAAGGTCGACACCCATGAACCGCTCAGCCTGCGCGTGCCGCTGGCGCTGGGGGCACACGTATGAAGGCGTTCACTCCAATCGACCTGGGCCAGTTGCCGGACCCGACCTTTGTCGAGCAGGTCGACTTCGAGCAGATCCTCGCCGAGCGCAAGGCGTACGCGGTGAGCCTGTGGCCCGCCGAGCAGCGCGCCGAGGTGGCGGCGACGTTGGCGCTTGAGTCCGAACCGCTGACCAAGCTGCTGCAGGAAAACGCCTACCGCGAAATGCTTTGGCGCCAGCGGGTCAACGAGGCGGCGTTGGCGACACTGCTGGCCAAGGCGCAGGGCAAGGACTTGGACCAGGTAGCCGCGAACGTGAACGTGGCGCGCCTAGTGGTGCGGCCCGCTGATCCGAAGGCGGTGCCGCCAGTGGCGGCGATCCTGGAAGCCGACGACAGCCTGCGCGAGCGCGCCCAGTTGGCGTGGGAAGGCCTGTCCACGGCCGGCCCACGCAACAGTTACATCCTGCACGCGCGCAGCGCCGATGGCCGAGTGGCGGATGCCACGGCCGAGAGCCCCTCGCCGGCGACGGTCGTGGTCACGGTGCAGGGCGCCCTGGGCGATGGCAGCGTGGATCAGTCGGTAGTGGACGCGGTGTACGCGTACCTGAGCGACGATGATCGGCGCCCGGTCGCCGACCGCCTGGTGGTGCAAGGCGCTCAGATCCTGCCCTATGTGATCAACGCCGTGCTCTATCTGGCGACGGTGGGCCCAGAGGCCGACCCGGTGATGGCCGCGGCCGAGGCCAGTTTGAACGCGTTTCTGGCCAAGCGGCGGCGGTTGGGCGTGGAGGTGTCGACTTCAGCCCTGCATGCGGCGCTGCACGTCGAAGGCGTGCGCAAGGTGCAGCTACAGGGCTGGACCGACCTCAGCCCCACCCAAGCCCAGGCCGCGTACTGCACCCACTACACGCTGACGCGCGGGGTGCTGACGTGACCGCGCTGATGCCCCCCAACGCACTCACCCTGGAACGCCTCGCGGCCGAGGCCACCGCGCAGATCCAGCGCGTACCGGTGCAGATCCGCGACCTGGTCAATCCGGATCGCTGCCCGGTCGACCTGTTGCCGTATCTAGCGTGGGCCTTGTCTGTGGACCGCTGGGACAGCACCTGGTCAGAAACCATCAAGCGCCAGGTCATCAAGTCTTCCTACTTCATCCACGCGCGCAAGGGCACGATTGGCGCCCTGCGCCGCGTCGTCGAGCCACTGGGCTACCTCATCGAGGTGGTCGAGTGGTGGGAAACCGAACCCCACGGGGTGCCTGGCACCTTCGCGCTGCAGGTGGGGGTACTGGAAACCGGCATCACCGAAGAGATGTACCAGGAGCTGACGTGGCTGATCGACGATGCCAAGCCCGTTGCCCGCCACCTGACCGGCCTGGCCATCAGCATGGAGACGGTAGGCCGGCTTTACGTAAGCACCGCCCTTCAGGAAGGCGATGAAATAGACGTCTACCCACCGCAACCGCGAGACATCGACGTGTCTGGCGTCATCGGCCGTGGCGGACGTGAACACACCCTCGAAACCGTGGATGTCTACTCATGATCGATCATACCTCGCAGTTCTTCGCCATCTTGACGAACGTGGGCACCGCCAAGCAGGCGAACGCCGATGCCCTGGGCATCGCCTGGAAGATCACGCAGATGGGCGTGGGCGACGCCAACCTCACGGATCCGATACCCGATGCGGGCCAACGCGCCCTGATCAACGAGTGGCGGCGGGCACCGCTGAACGCGCTCAAGGTCGATCCTGTAAACCCCAGCATCATCATCGCCGAACAAGTCATTCCGGCCGACGTGGGTGGCCGATGGATCCGCGAGATCGGACTCTACGATGCGGACGGCGACCTGGTCGCGGTCGCCAACTGCGCGCCGTCGTTCAAGCCGCTGCTCTCGCAGGGCTCGGGCAAGACCCAGGTCGTGCGCATGAACATGGTCGTGAGCAGCGCGGCAAACGTGGAGCTCAAGATCGACCCCAGCGTGGTGTTGGCCACCAAGGAGTTCGTGACAGAAGAGTTGGCCAAGCAAGACTTCAAGCACTCGGCCTGGGTCGCTACGACCGCCAACATCAACCTGGCCGGTCTGCAGACGATTGACGGTGCTGCCGTACCGGCGGGCAAGCGAGTACTGGTCAGAGCGCAGACCGAGGCCAGGAACAACGGCCTATACCTCACTGCTGTGGGTGCGTGGACGCGTACCAGCGATGCGAACACCCATGACAAGGTCACACCGGGGATGCTGGTGCTCATCGAGCAAGGCGTGCTTTACGGCGATAGCGGTTGGCAGCTGCTCACCGACGGGGCAATCACCCTGGGCGTCACCGCCCTGGCCTTCGGCATGGCGTTCGGTCGCACGGGCATCGCCCCAGGCAGCTATCGAAGCGTGACGGTCGATCAATATGGACGCGTGGTGTCGGCCACCAATCCAACCACGGTGGCTCAGTACGGGCTGACCGACGTCTACACGAAATCGCAGGTGTTTTCGAAGGGCGAAACCTATGCCCGGGCAGATGTGTTCACCAAGGACGAGACCTCCAGGAAGGTGGCTGACGCCGTTGCGGCCCTCGTTTCGTCCTCACCCGAAGCGCTGGATACGCTCAGCGAGCTGGCCGCAGCCTTGGGTAACGATCCGAACTTCGCCGCGTCGGTCAACAACCAGTTGGCAAACAAGGCGCCCAAGCACTCGCCGACGTTCACGGGGATTCCCAAAGCACCAAGGCCAGGGCCTGCCGATGACAGCGAGCAGATTCCGTGCACGGCGTGGGTATGGGCTTCCGTTCGCTCGAGCGTCCACGCCGCCGAGGCAAACAAGGCGGGAATGTGCGTGCATTTTGCCATGGCCTCGCCTCCTGCAGGTTATCTGCGGCGCAACGGCGCGGCGGTCTCACGAACCACCTATGCGGCCCTGTTCGCCCGTATCGGCACGATCTACGGTGCCGGCGACGGCTCCACCACTTTCAACCTTCCCGACTCGCGTGGCAGCTTTGATCGGGGCTGGGATGAGCAGCGAGGACTGGACAGCAACCGCGTGTTCGGTTCGACGCAAACCGACCAGAACGCTCGTCACACCCATAGCGGGACGACGGCATCCGCCGGTGCACACGCCCACACCCTGGGCGTCAACCTCGACCGGTCGCCTGCAGGTGACGGCAATGCCGTATTCGGCGACGAGGACTACTACGGCAAGGGCGCGCTGAGCACCGCCTCGGCCGGCGCCCACACACACGCCGTCACCATTGGCGCCTCGGGTGGCACCGAAGCCAGGCCGCACAACGTCGCCTTTTTGCCCTGCATCAGATATTGAAAGGAGCTTCATGTGGAAGACGAAACCGTTCATCCAGTCCAGTGGTGGGAGCACGCAGAGATCATCCCGCCCGTCGTCTGCAACGTATCGCCCGTGACGCGAGAGTTCGTCAGCTCAAGCGTGGCAGACCCCAGTCCACTTGAGCCAGGCGTGTGGTTGATACCCGCGCACAGCTACCTGACGCAGCCGCCGGAGTTCATCCCGGGGTATGCGGCGGTGGCCCTGCCGGATGGCAGCGGTTGGAGCCACATCGTCGACCTGCGCGGCAGCACGGTGTATTGCACTGAAACCGGCGAACCCCAGACATGGGAAGCGCTCGGCGAATTGCCAGGCGGGCTTACGCTGCAAGCGCCCGAATCTGCATTCGATACCTGGCAGGATGACCGATGGGTGCTGGACCGGCCCGCCCACACAGCTGCGCTGCAACGCACCGCCAGCAAGAAGAAACAACTGCTCAACCAGTACGCCACTGCCCTGATCGACACCCTGCTCGACGCTGTCGAGATGAAAATCGCCCAGGAGAGCGAACTGGCTGCCCTGAAGGCGTGGAAGGTCTACAGGGTCGAGCTGAGCCGTGTCGATACCACGTCGAGCACACCCGCCACCACGGGATGGCCAGTTTCCCCCGATGAAACAGCCATGCTGGCCTGGCTGACGGCGCAAGGTTTCGAAGCGTCCGATTGATGCATGTGTGACGGCTAATTTTCGGAGAGCCGGCATCGCTCTTGAATACCCACAGGGCTGGCTGATCGTGAGGCGTAAAAAACCCCGCCGAAGCGGGGTTTTGGTTCACACCCTTTTCACTGCTGCGTCGTAGACCTCGTCATCGCGTCGGGCACCTACGCACACGACCAGGATGATTTCAGTACCGTTGATGCGGTAGACGATACGTACATCGCCTGTCCGGATCCGGCGGTACCCGGCCAGTGGCCCGCGCAAGGCCTTGCCGATCTTGTCGGGTTCTCCCTCGGCAATACGCTCGCGTATGACCTTCAGGACTCTCTTGGCTTCAGCACTGCCCAGCAGCTTGAGGTCTGTCTCTACCAGTGAATGAAACCGAACAGTCCAGTTCTTCATCGTCATTGCCTATTTGAACCGGGCCTCCATGTCTTCGAGGCTCACGGTAACGTCGTTGTCGAGGCTGGGCAGGCGCTCGATGGCAAGCAGTTCAGAACGCAGATCTTCGAGCTCGTCCTGCATGGCTTGGTAGGCGTCGATGCCCACCAGCACAGCGGCCGGCTCGTTGTCCTTGAAGATCACCAGGTGCGAGATATCGCCGCTGGTGACGTCCTTCAAGCGCGCGCTGAAACCACGAACCATGGCCGTAGCGGAAACCGCCTGCTCAGCCCGGTTGAGGAGTGCACTCATGCCGTATTCCTTCGTCGTCAGTTATTTAGTCGTTTATTAGTAGTCAGTAGTCAGTAGTCAGTAGTCAGTAGTCAGTAGTCAGGAAGCTTGGTGTAGAGTACTTCCACAGCGGCAGTATCGCGCACAATCATACGTACAACAATACACATACTCGTTCTTCCGATGACTGGATGTAACGTCGGCCTCTACACACGCCATACCTCGCGCCTGTCAGGCCCAAGCGACAACCTAGTGCTGTCTCCAACAGCACAGGCTCGCCAACATGGCCACCGACTACCACCACGGCGTTCGCGTCGTCGAAATCAACGAAGGCTCGCGCCCCATTCGCACGGTGGCTACCGCTGTGGTGGGGATGGTTTGCACCGCTGACGACGCAGACCCCGCCGTCTTCCCGGTGAACAGGCCCGTACTGCTCACCGACGTCCTCACCGCGAGCGGCAAGGCCGGAGTGAAGGGCACATTGGCGAAAAGCCTGGACGCCATCGCTGGCCAAGCCAGCCCGCTCACCGTTGTGGTTCGCGTGGCGGCCGGTAACGACGCCGCTGCAACTGCCGCCAACGTCATTGGCGGCGTCACTGCGAGCGGGCAATACACTGGCTTGAAAGCGCTGCTGGCGGCCGAGGCCCAACTGGGAGTGCGCCCGCGCATCCTCGGCGTCCCCGACCTGGACTCTCTGCCGGTCGCCACAGAGCTGGTGGCCATCGCTCAGAAACTGCGAGGCTTCGCGTACGTCAACGCGTGGGAGTGCGAAACAGCATCGGACGCGATGGCCTATCGGGAGAATTTCGGCGCCCGGGAACTGATGACCATCTGGCCAGACTTCGTCGGCTTTGACGGCGCCACCGGCGGTGCTGCACCTGCATCGGCCATTGCCCGCGCACTGGGCCTGCGGGCCAAGCTGGACCAGCAGGTGGGCTGGCACAAAACCCTGTCCAATGTGGCTGTGAACGGCGTCACCGGCCTGAGCAAGGACGTCTACTGGGATCTGCAGAACCCGGCCACCGATGCGGGCCTGCTCAACGCTGCAGGCGTCACCACCTTGATCCGCCGCGAGGGCTTCCGTTTCTGGGGCTCGCGCACCTGCAGTGCGGATCCGCTGTTCGCCTTCGAAAGCTACACCCGCTCCGCCCAGGTACTGGCCGACACCATGGCCGAAGCGCATTTCTGGGCCGTGGACGTGCCGCTGCACCCCAGCCTGGCCCGCGACATCATCGAGAGCATCAACGCCAAGTTCCGTGAGCTGATACGCGGCGGGTACCTCCTGGGGGGCGAATGCTGGTACGACGAAGCCGCCAACGACAAGGACACCCTCAAAGCCGGCAAGCTGTTCCTGGACTACGACTACACGCCCGTACCACCACTGGAAGACCTCACCCTGCGTCAGCGCATCACCGACCGCCACCTCATCGACTTCGCCAGCCGCGTCAGCGCCTGACCCCTCGCCCCGCGTGGCTGCGGCCGCGCCATTGGAGCCTGCCCATGGCCTTGCCCAAGAAACTCAAGAACATGAACCTGTTCAACGACGGCGTCAGCTACGTCGGCCAGTGCAAGAACGTCACCCTGCCCAAGCTGGGCCGCAAACTGGAAGCATGGCGCGGGGGTGGCATGGACGGCCCGGTCAAGGTCGACCTGGGTCACAGCGACGACGGCCTCCAGCTGGAGTGGACCCTGGGCGGCTGGGACCTCACCGCGCTGCGCCAGTACGGCGCCGTCTCGGCCAGCGGCGTGCTGCTGCGCTGGGCAGGCTCGGTACAGCGCGACGACACCGGCGAGGTGTCCGCAGTCGAGGTGGTGGTGCGCGGCCGGCACGAAGAGATCGACCTGGGTGAATCCGAGTCCGGCGAGGACACCGAGCACAAGTTCACCACCACCTGCACCTACTACAAGTTGACCATCGACGGTAACGAAGAGATCGAAATCGACCTGCTCAACTTCCTCTTCAAGGTCAACGGCGACGACCGCTTGGCCGAACACCGCAAGGCCATCGGCCTGTAACCCCTATCCCATACACGAGCCCTGCCAATGACCACCGAAGCCTCGCAAACACCGAACCCGAACGTCGTCACCCTGGACACGCCCATCAAACGCGGTAGCGTCGAGATCAACGAGGTCACCCTGCGCAAACCCATGGCCGGCGAGCTGCGCGGCGTGACCTTGGCCGATCTGCTGCAGATGGACGTGCTGGCCCTGCGCAAGGTCCTGCCGCGCATCAGCAACCCCGCCCTCACTGACCAGGAGCTGGGCCAGATGGACCCTGCCGACCTGGTGCAGCTGGGCGGCGTGGTCACCGGTTTTTTGTTGCCGAAATCGGCGAAGACGGACGCCTCCCTCGGTGCGTAGATGACGCCATGGCCGACATTGCCGTGATCTTTCACTGGGCCCCCGAGGCCATGGCGTCGCTGTCGCTCACCGAGCTGATGGCCTGGCGCGAGCGGGCACGGGTGCGAAGCGGGGCCAAGGACGATGGATAAGCTCAGGCTGCAGGTGCTGCTCTCGGCCGTGGACAAGGTCACCGGCCCGCTCAAGCGGATTCGCGGCGGCAGCCAGGTCACGGTGCAGGCGCTCAAGGCTGCGCGCGATCAGGTCAAAGCGCTCAACGCCCAACAGGCCGACGTGGCCGGGTACCGCAAGCAGCAAGCGGCAATCACCGGCACCTCGCAAAAGCTGGTCGACGCCCAAACTCGGCTGCGAGAGATGCGTACCGCGCTGCGCCAGACCGGCGAAGCCGCCACGGGCAAATTTCGCACCGACTACCGCAAGGCGCACGAAGCGGTGCGCGACCTGACCCTCAAGCTGCAGAACCAACGGCGCAACCTGGCGCCGCATGCCACGCGTCTGCGCGAAGCCGGCATTGCCGTGGGCCAGCTGGGGCAGCATGAGGGCCGGCTCAAGCAGCAGCTGGACGCGGCCAACCGCTCGCTGCTGCAGCAACAGGAGCGGCTGGCGGCGGTGACGCGGCGGCAGCAAGCCTTGACCAAGGCCGAGCAACTGCATGATCGCCAGCAGCGCTTCGTCGGCAGCATGGCGGGTGCTGGCGCGGCAGGTGTGGCCGGTGCGAGTGCGCCGTTGTACGCCGGTGCACGGCTGCTAACGCCGGGGCTGGAGTTCGAGGCAGGGGTCAGCCGGGTTCAGGCCATCACTCGGCTCGAGCAGGATGCGCCTGACCTCAAGGCGCTGCGCGATCATGCGCGCGAGCTGGGCGGCAGCACCAAGTTCACGGCGGGCGAGGCCACCGGGGCGCAAGGTTTTCTCGGCATGGCCGGCTTCGATCCCAAGGCGATCCAGGCGGCCATGCCGGGCATGCTGGACCTTGCCGCTGCGGGCGGTACCGAGCTGGCCGAGACCGCCGACATCGCCTCCAACATTCTGTCCGGCATGGGCCTGCACGCCTCGCGCATGGGCGAGCTGGGCGATGTCCTGGTGGGCACGTTCACCCGCTCCAACACCGATCTGCGCATGCTTGGCGAAACCATGAAGTACGCCGCGCCCATGGCCAAGACCTACGGTATCGAGCTGGAAACCGCCGCGGCCATGGCCGGCAAGCTGGGTGACGCAGGGCTGCAGGGCAGCATGGGCGGCACGGCGTTGAGCAGCATCATGAACCGCCTGGCCGCGCCGCCGAAAATGGCCGCCAAGGCGCTCGAGCAACTCAACATCACCACCGCCGACGCCCAGGGCAATCTGCGCGAGCTGCCGGACATCCTCAAGGAGATCCACGACAAGACCGCCGGCATGGGCACGGCCGTGCGCGGTGGCTTGTTCAAAGCGATCGCCGGCGAAGAAGCGGTCAAGGGCATGGCGCACCTGGTGGACCAGGCCGGCAGCGGCGAGCTGCAACAGTTGGTGGCGACGTTGCGCAAGACCCAAGGCGAGTCGGCACGCACCGCCCAGGTGATGGCCAACAACCTCAAGGGCGACCTCACCACCCTCAAGAGCAGCTGGGAAGACCTGGGCATCGAGCTCGAAGGTCAACAAGACCACGCCCTGCGTGACCTGGTGCAGTCGATCACCGAGCTGGTGCGCAGCACCAAAGCCTGGGCGCAGGAAAACCCTGTGTTGGTCAGCGGCCTGGTAAAGGCTGCCGCCATCACCGCCGGCCTGGCCCTGGCGTTCGGCACCGTGGCCTTGACGTTGGCGGCGCTGCTGGCGCCGATGATCGTGGTGCGCCTGATGTTGGCCAGGCTCGGCATTCACCTGCCTGGGCTGCTAGGCCTGTTCTGGAAATTGGCCAGCAACGTTTTGCCGTTCGTGGCCAGGGCCTTGCTGCTGGTCGGCCGCGCCTTGCTGCTCAACCCCGTTTCACTAGTGCTGGGGTTGCTGGCCGGCGCGGCCTACCTGGTCTACCAGAACTGGGATGCGGTCAGCGGCTTCTTCAGCAGCACCTGGGCCGAGATCCGCACTGGGTTCAGTGGCGGCATCACCAGCCTTATGCAGACCTTGGCCAACTTCAGCCCGATGGGCCTGCTCTATCGCGCCTTCGCCCAGGTGATGCAGTACCTGGGCGTGGAGCTGCCCGACCGTTTCACCGCCATGGGCGGCCAATTGATGGACGGCCTGGCCAGCGGCATCACCCGCAAACTGAGCGTGGTGCGCGAAGCCATCAGCGACATGGGCCAGGCTTCCGTCGACTGGTTCAAGGACAAGCTGGGCATCCACAGCCCCTCGCGCGTGTTCGCAGAACTGGGCGGCCACACCATGCAGGGCCTGAGCAACGGCTTGACCGAGGGCGCATCGGGCCCGCTGCAGGCCGTCGCCAGCGTCGGCAAACGGCTGGCCCAGGCCGGCGCGCTGTCGGTCGGCCTGGCCAGCGCCGGCACTGCCGTCGCGGTGGACAACCGGCCGCCGATATCGGCTGCGGCAACGCCTGTGGTGCAGGTTGCCGGTGACACCATCTCGATCCAGATCCAACCCGCACCCGGCGCCGACCCCGCCGCCATCGCCCGCGCCGTGGCCGCCGAGCTGGACCGCCGCGACCGCGCCAAGCAAGCCCGGGCGCGCAGCGCCTTTTCCGATCAGGATTAAGCCCCATGATGATGGCCATCGGCATGTTTATTTTCAGCCTGGAAACCCTGGTCTACCAGGAGCTCCAGCGTCAGACCGACTGGCGCCACGGCACCACCTCACGCATCGGCACCAACCCGGCCCGCCAGTTCCTCGGCCGCGGCGAAGACGCCATCACCCTCCCCGGGGTCCTGCTGCCCGGGCTCAAGGGCACACCGCTGAGCCTGGACACGCTTCGCTACATGGCCGACAGCGGCAAGGCCTGGCCGCTGGTCGAAGGCACCGGCCGCGTGCTGGGGTTGTGGGTGATCGAGAGCATCAGCGAAACCCGCACGTTGTTCTTCCAGGACGGCGCCGCGCGGCGGATCGAGTTCAGCATTGCCCTCAAGCGCATCGACGACGGCCGCGTCGACCTGATCGGCAGCCTGCTCGGCGCGGCAGGTGATGTGCTCAGGCGCGCCCTGTGAGGTGGCCAGATCTGGGGGCCCACCCGGTGCCCCTCTGCCGTCTGCTAGTGGACGGTCGCGACATCACCTCGACGCTGATGCCGCGCCTGGTCAGCCTGCAGCTGACGGACAACCGTGGGCTCGAGGCCGACCAGCTGGACGTGACCCTGTCCGACCACGACGGCGCCTTGGTGATCCCGCCTCACGGCGCCAGGCTGCAGCTGTGGCTGGGCTGGAGCGACAGCGGCCTCATCGACAAAGGTGTGTACGTGGTCGACGAGACCGAACACAGCGGCGCGCCGGACGTGTTGAGTATTCGCGCGCGGGGTGTCGACCTGCGCGCCGGCTTCAAGGCACGCCGCGAGCGCAGCTGGCACGCGTGCACCTTGCATCAGGTCCTGCAGGACATCGCCACGGCCTACGGATTGAAAGCGGCCATTGCCCCCGTGCTCGGCGCACACCCCATCGCTCACCTGGACCAGGCCAACGAGTCGGACGCCAACCTGCTCACCCGCCTGGGCCAGGCCTACGACGCGCTGGCCACCGTCAAGGCCGACCGCTTGCTGTTCATGCCGATCGGCGCGGCCACCAGCGTCAGCGGCGTGGCCCTGCCGCACATCACCCTCACCCGCCTGGATGGCGACCAGCACCGCTACCTGCAGGCCGATCGCGACAGCTACAGCGGCGTGCGTGCCTTCTACTACGACGTCAACAGTGCCGAAAAGAAGCACGCCATCGCCGGCGAGGGCGACAACTACAAGGACCTGCGCCACACCTACGCCGACCGCGACAGCGCCCTGGCCGCCGCCCGCGCAGAACTGCAACGCCTGCAACGCGGCTCGGCCACGCTCAGCTACACCCTGGCCAAGGGCCGCCCGGAACTGATACCCGAGCTGACCTATTCGCTGCTGGGCGTAAAGGATGAGATCGGGGCCATCGTCTGGCTGGGCGGCAACGTCTCCCATGACTTCACCAGCGATGCGTTCGTCACACGGCTGGAGCTGGAATCAAAGCTGCCGGACGGCGACGAGATCGCGGAGCTGGCCACCGATGAGGGCACGTATACGGGGGTCGTGGCGTACTACCGGGATGAACGCGGTGCACAAAAGTCCGTGACCCAAGGCGACCAGACGAAGGCGAAGCGGCTGGTGCGGTTGTATGCGAGCAAAGACAGCGCGGTGCGGGCGGTGCAGCGGGAGTTCGGGCGTTTAAGCGGATGAAGGGATTGACGAGAAACGACGCGAGGCCGTGTGACCGGCCTCGCGGTGGGGCTCACACCGGTTCAGCCAGGAACCAGGTGCCGAGCGCCTCCATCTTCATCGTGCTCAAGCGCACATTGCCGAAGCGAACCGGCTTGCCCCCGAGCAGGGACGGCATGTGTTTCATCACCTCCCCCACAGACGCATCAGGCACGGCCGCACTGAGTGCCGCGCTCGCTTGAATGAGGATCTCGATGCCCGACGCATCGGTGCCATTCCCGACGCCGATGACCGTGACGGCATTGACGTTACCGGTGTGCTTGTCGAGGCCCAACGTGATGCTGACCACTGGGCTGAGGACGATGGACCGCGAGTTGTTCACCTCCCCTTCTTTGACCGGCCGGGCTTCAACTGGACGCGTGTGATCCACCGTCTTCAGCGCCTGCTCGAGCCGCTCCAGGTATCGCTCGTCATTGAAGCCGAAGGTCTTGCTGGCGGGTGGCGTCGATGCAGGAGGGAGCTCGGATCGCGTGCCCTCGGAAATCGCCTCGACAACCGGTGGCATGGATACATCCTCCACTTCCCCAGCTGGCGGTGCGTTGATCAAGCCCAGCGCCAGCACCACCACGAAAAATGCCGCAACGGTCCCCAAGGTACCGCTCACCAGCTGACTCACCACCCAACCCCAGGCCCGCCTGCGATACATCCGATACAGCTGTACCCAGACCACACCCCAGACGATCAATGCCGCCAGAAAAACTACAAAGTCCATATTGTCTTCTCCACCGCTGCCGCTGCGGGCAGTCCCTCATTGATGACGCTCGATGACGCGCGAGCCTTCATTTGCGACGTGTGTGCGCAAAGGCAGCAGCAATACGCTGCAGGTGCGCCTTGTCGCCATCAGACGATTCGCGGAAGTGCGTGAGCAGGGTGAGTTCTTCACGTACGACGATGAAGCGCCCTGCGGTGCGCGGGCGCGGTCGTTTTCTGCAATCCATTTTGCGAGACATCCGGGTCACTCCATTCATGTTGGAGTACCGGAGAATTAGCAACGCGAGGGGCGTGGCAATCGGACTGGGTCGACGCGATCCTGGTGAATCGATACCAATTATTTGCTACTGGCAGCGGCCATGGCTTCAGCCACGCGCAGCACCGCGCCCTGATCATCTGCACTCAGGCTGCGCAGCTGCTCGATCAGACGTTGCTCGGTGGCATTGAGGGTCTCGACCGCGCCGGGGGTGGGCTGACCGGTGAGTACGAACGTGATGTCCAGGCCCAACTCGCCAGCCTTGATCAAGTACTGCGCACCAGGCTCGCTGCCGCCCGCTTCATAGGCCGCCTGGGTCCGCTTGGACACGCCAAGCTGCGCGGCAAACAGTTCCTGATTCATGCCCAAGCGCTTGCGCTCGGCCTGCAGGCGCTCACCAATCATCTGTGAAAGATGCAATTATTTTCATCTCCGCTATTTACAAGTGCAGATTTGTGCATCATTCTTCGCTCGTCGCCACATGATATTGCACGGATCTGCACTATGCCCAATGCCACTACACCAGAGCAAGCACGCCTCCAGGCCCGTCAGGCCCTGGAGCGACGCGGGGAAACCGTCATGGCCTTCGCCGAACTGCACAGCCTGAACCCCAGCACCGTGTACGCCGTGTTGAGTGGCCAAAACAAAGGCCGACGCGGCGATGCGCACAAGGCAGCGGTATTGCTGGGGATCAAGGACGGGGAGATCACAAACTAATGGCCTCCAAACGAATAGCCAACCAGAGCCTCACCCGGCCGGTTCTAGAAACCCGTCGCCAGGTGGTCAGTGCAGTTATCTGCGCCTACCCCGGCGGCCGCGAATGCGCCGCCGCCCGCCTCGGCTTGCCGTTGAAGAAATTCGACAACCACGCCTACGAAAGCGCCGGCAGCCGCCCGCTGACCGACGAGCAGATCCTGCTGCTCGAGCAGGAAGCAGGCACCCACCACCTGGCCGACTACATCACCGCCCTGTACCGCGGCGTCTTCGTGGCCCTGGCCGACCCGGAACAGCTGGACAACCTGGACCTCTACGCCCGCTCGGTGAAGACCGCCGCCAAGCGCGGCGCCGTCGACGCCATGCTCGCCGAGGCGCTCAAGGACGGTGCGATCGACGCCCGCGAGATCGAACAGATCCTCACCGCCCACCGCGCCCACGTGGCCGCGCGGCATGAAGAGATCAATGCAGTGATCACCCTGCATCGGCAATGAACCTGGACTTAGCAAGCGGCGCCGGCACGAAGGTTCGGCGGGGAGAATTATGAGTACCTACAAGCTGGTGTGCCCCCATTGCGGCGGCGTCCTGCGCATCCGGACCAGCGTGGGGCAGCACATCTTCCTGCGCACCGCCTACCTGCAGTGCTGCACCGTGGCCTGCGGCGCCACCTTCCGCGGCCAGTTCGAAATCACCCACGAAATGAGCCCCTCAGGCATGCCCAACCCCACGGTGCAGCTACCGGTGGCCCCGCAATCCCTGCGCCGAGAATCGATGCGCAAGGACGATGAAACACAGATGGATCTACTCGACCTGGAGAATGCGTCATGAATAGCGTGATCGATGCGATGGAATACCGCGAAACCATGCAGCGGGCAGCCCTGGCTTATCTCAAGCGCCACCAGAAAGAACATCTGGACCACGATGACCAGCTGTTCAGCCGCACGATCACCCACTTGCGCCTCGCCCTGGGCGTACCCGAGCACCTGGCAGAGTCGCTGGCCGGGCTGGCCTACAGCGAACTTCACGACACCGCCGATGAGCGAATGCTGGACGTCAGCCGCAGCACCGGAGCGACTGCCGTGCTGACGGACCCCCTCACGGGCAATGTGTACACCCTTCCGGTCGCGCTGATTTTTCAGCACCTGATCGATGGTCGCGCACTCCCTCGATCTGCCCTTTGATACCTGATTGTTGAGCCGCTCGCCGCTGGTGGCCTACCCGTGCTGGCGGCAAAAAAACGTCTGATAGGCGCTCTCAAACACAGCCTCGACACAGCGAACTGATCCCGATGGAAATGGAACACAGGCTGCGAGCCAACGTCATCCAACGCCTTGAGCGCGACTACCAGCTCAGGCACATGGCTGGCACCCAGTACATGCGCAAAGGCATCTGCCCAGCACCTCACTGCGGCCAGAAAACGCTGTACACCTTCCACGATTCACCTTGGGTGCTGATCTGCGGGCGCCCGGAAAAATGCGGCCACCGCGTGCATGTCAAGGACATCTACGACGACCTGTTCAACGACTGGAGCAAGACCGCCCCGTCGACGCCGGAAAACCCACTGGCCACGGCCCGCGCCTATCTGGAATTCGCACGCGGCTTCAAATACGAACTGATCGCCGGATGGTTTACCCAGGAGAACTACTGGGACCACCGTCTGAACGCCGGCAGCGCCACAGTGCGGTTTGCCTTGGAGAAAGGTGGTTACTGGGAACGGCTGATCGACCAGCCCGAACGTTTTGGAAAAATGAAGGCGCGCTTTCGTCCTACGGGCGATGGCCTTCCAGGCTACAAAGGCGTCTGGTGGTGCCCGCCCAGCGTCGACCTGCTGGTAGAGAACGAACTGTGGATCACCGAAGGCATCTTCGACGCCATCGCCCTGCTGCACAACGCCGTGCCTGCCGTTTCCATGATGTCGAGCGCGCCCTGCCCGACCGAGTCTCTGAAAGCCCTGATCAAACTGCACCACGACGCCGACCGGCGTTTGCCTCACCTGGTGTGGGCCCTGGACAACGAACCGGTGGCCAAGACCAACATGCGGCGCTGGGCCAAGGAAGCTCGCGAGCTAGGCTTCACCTGCTCGGCGGCCCTGGTCCCGCAGCAGCAAAACGGTAGGAAGCTGGACTGGAACGATCTGCATCAGCGCTGGCAGTCGATCGAGGACGAGGCCAAACGTACGGATCGCATCGAACAAGATCTGGACGAAGCGCGTCATCTGGGCGACCTGCTGCTTGCGGACTCTGCCGAGGAAAAAGGTTTTCTGATCTACCAGCGCGATGAGCGCAAGGCGTTCCACTTCTCGTTTCAAAAGCGCCTGTACTGGTTCCAGCTCGACCTCGAACAATACGACCGGGCCGTCAGCGACCTCGACAGTTCGGAGCGCCACGACGACCAGTTGCTGACCGATGACCAGCGCCGGCACAAAGCCCTGCGCCAAGCCGGAGCGGTGAGCCGCATATCCAACTGCAACTTCCAGGCGCTGTACTACATGCGCAACGACTTGACCGACGAGGCCTGGTACTACTTCCGCATCGAGCGCCCACAGGGGCCTGCCATCAAAAGCACGTTCACGGCCAAGCAACTGACCTCGGCACCCGAGTTCACCAACCGCTTGCTCAACGTCTCCAACGGCGCAATGTTCGAAGGCAGCGCGCAACAGCTCAAGCGCATCCTCGGCCCTCAGCTCGACTGCCTGAAAACCGTCAACACCATCGAATGGATCGGCTACTCCCGCGAGCACGGAGCCTATGTGTTCAACGACCTGGCATTCGCCGGCGGCAAGCTGCAGAAGCGCAACAAGGAAGACTTCTTCGACCTGGGCAAACTCAGCATCAAGTCGCAGAGTCAGTCGCCAGTGCTGCAGATCAATCCCGACCTGAACGACTACAACGAAGGCTGGTTCGAGGTCTACTGGCGGTGTTTTGGAGTTCAAGGCGTGGTCGTCCTGGCATGGTGGCTGGGCGCTATGCACGCCGAGCAGATTCGCCAGATCCACAAATCGCTGATGTTCCTGGAATTGGTAGGCGAAGCGGGCTCAGGTAAGACCACACTGGTAGAGCTGCTGTGGAAACTGGTCGGCCGCACCGATTACGAAGGCTTCGACCCCTCCAAGGCCACACCGGCAAGCCGGGCCCGCAATTTCTCCCAGGTGGGTAACCTGCCGGTGGTGCTCATCGAATCCGAGCGCGAGCAGCGCGAAGGACAACCGGTCAAGCACTTCGACTGGGACGAACTGAAAACCGCCTACAACGGCCGCAGCGTCCGTTCCACGGGCGTGAAGAACAACGGCAACGACACCCACGAACCGCCGTTCCGCGCCGCCCTGTTGATCGCGCAGAACAACCCGGTGAATGCGTCTGAACCCATTCTGCAGCGCCTCTGCCATATTCACCTGACCCGCGAGCACCACACCCCGGAAACCAAACAATTCGCCGAACAACTCGAACGCATGCCGATGGACCGAATCAGCGGCTTCCTGGTGAAGGCGTTGACGCGCGAGGCCAACACGATGCGGATCATGGAAGACAACACCTCGGGCTACGAGCAGGAGCTGCTGGCACTGCCCGACATCCGCACGGTGCGCATCGCCAAGAACCACGCTCAACTGCGCAGCCTCGTAGACGCCTTGGCCGACATCGTCCCTTTGGGTGAGCAGCGCAAGGCTTTGGCCCATGCAGAGATCAAACGAATGGCCGTGGAGCGTCAACAAGCAATCAACGCCGACCACCCCACAGTGCGTGAATTCTGGGACCTGTACGACTTTCTCAACGGCATGGACGAGAAAGGCGCCCTCAATCATGCCCGCAAGGACGGGCTGATTGCCGTGAACCTCAACGAGTTCGTCGAGACAGCCGCCAACAAGCGACAACAGGTGCCGGTCCTCAGTGATCTGAAACGCCTGCTCAAAACCAGCAAGTCGCCCAAGTTTCTGGAATCGAACAAGCCTGTGAATTCCGCGCGAGCGCTGGACGCATTCGACAAGCCGAAAACCATCCGCTGCTGGGTCTTCCAGGGCGTGTAGGCAACGCAACGACAGACGCAGAAAACACCCCGGCCAAGCGCTGCAACGCAACGGCCCATTCAAAGGAGAAGCACCATGCAATCACACCACTACTGCCCGGCCAGCCAGATCGCGGCACTGCTTCAAATCGAAGGACGCGAGCGCCTTGCCATAAGGTCTGCAGGTGTCGCCGCACTCAACCGATTGCTCCTGGTTGCCCAGCGCAACACAGGCCAAAGCCGAATCATCGGCAGGTTTCTGCTGAGCCTCTACAACGGCCATGCGTTCCCCTTCCCCCTCACAGATCTGCGAAGCGTGGACACGACGTTGTTCGACGACTGCATCGCCTTATTGAACATGGATCGATGCCCAGAGAAAGAGGTGCACGAGTACTTCGAGAATGGCGACGCGTTGTGGTCGCAACTGAAGACAGATTGGGCGGCAAGGGATTAACGGACGGCTCAAAGCCAAAAGAAGTGGTGGCGTGGGGCTGCAACCCCCGCCACCGACCACCTCAAGGAGAAGCACCATGCAAATGAAGCAACCCCGAGGCGGCGCCGCGAAGGCTATCACACTGTGGTGGACTTCCAGTGCCGCACCAACATCTGGTCATCAACTCGATCGTTCGCTGATCGGTCATGCGGTCACCTACCCCACTACGAGCCAACCATCATGAATACCGCTTTTATCTTGATGGCCCAGTATGACGGTCAGGCCATCATCCCTCTCGAACTGGTGTGCCGCGATTACTTCACTCATCTGACGCCGGAAATGTTCCAGCGCAAGGTCATGAGCGGCCAGATCAAACTGCCGATTACCCGCATGGAAACGAGCCAGAAGTCGGCCAGAGGTATCCACCTCAGTGACCTGGCTAGTTATCTGGACCTGCAGCGCGCCGCTGCGGTAAAAGAACACTGCCAGCTCAACGGCTTAAAACACGCCTATTGAGCCATTTAATCGAAGCGGCGCCCAACTGGACGGGCGCGCTGACGATTTTCTCAAGCCAGGCCCACTGCGCATAGCGATCGCCCTGACCGCGCAAGTGCGTATAACGCCGCAGCGAATTCCAGTCCCGGTGGCCCGACACGCTGGCCACCCGCGGGATATCCCACGCCATTTCGAAAAGCCTGCTTACCCCTTCATGTCGAAGGTCGTGAAAGTGCAGATCCGCGATGTTCAAAAACTTGCAGGCTTTCGTCCAGGACGTGGAAATCGACTCTGGGCTGTAGGGGAATATGTCGTCTCCTACCCTAGGCATCGTCTGCAGAATCTGCCACGCCTCATCAGGCACATAGCACCAGACGTCATTGCCGATCTTCTGCCCCGGGTTCTTCATGTCACGCACCAGGACACGTTGCCCGGCCTCGTCGATATCGGCCCAGCGAATGCGCGTAATCTCGTCGAGCCGACGTGTCGAGAACAAGGCAAAGCCCACCACTTTCAGCATATTGATGACACTCGGGCGGCGCGCCTGCATGTCCTGATAGTGCTGCAGAATGCTTTCCAGCTCATCCAACGTCGGCCGGCGGTCGCGCTCTCGACTTTTCAAGTTATAGCCCAGCTTGCGCAGCACGCGCCTGGCGCCACTCATCGCCAGCGGATCGACGTGGTAGCCCCAAGCATCCCTAGCAATCGAAAGCACAGCCCCAAGATGCGCAAGGTCGTTGCCGGCAGTCTGCGGCTGCACGCCACCGCCTTCGACGCTCATACGCCACAGGGCATAGTCGACCAGCGCCTGGGTATTGATGTCGGTGTCGCTCAGCCCGCCGAAATGCGAATTGCCGATCGCGGTGAGCGTGCCCCGCTTGGTCTTGCCCAATGGCCGGGCTTTTTCCACTTCGACCAGGTAGCGATCGATCATGTCTTTGACGCTGACACCAGTGCGGGAGAGACGCGCGATAGCGCCAGGCTCATCGAGTTCAGCCTCCCGTCGACGTGCCCAGACCTGAGCGGCCTGTTTTCGGGCGAAAGTCTGGCTCTCTTGATAGACTTGCTGCCCTTCACGGGCCAAGCGGATCTGAACGGTATAACTGGCCGATCCATCGGCTCTGAATCGCTTTCTTATCGTAGCCATGGGCAACTGGTACACGTCTGTTTTGGACTGGTACATTGTACCAGTGACCCCTAAAAAACGTCCGAAAACGCCCGAAAACTGGTACAAAACGCGCAGAGTAAAATGGTACAGAATGTAGCTGAAACGCCCGCCACGCCTAGCCTGGAGCCCACTCGCCGCTTCAGCGTGGCGCCCATGATGGATTGGACCGACCGCCACTGTCGCTACTTCCTGCGCCTGCTCTCGCGGCACACCCTGCTCTACACCGAAATGGTCACCACCGGCGCTTTGCTCAATGGCGATCACGAGCGCTTTCTGCGCTACGACGATGCCGAGCACCCCATCGCGCTGCAGTTGGGTGGAAGCACGCCGGCCGACCTGGCCGCGTGCGCGCGCATGGCGCAGGCGCACGGTTACGACGAGGTCAATCTGAACGTGGGCTGTCCCAGTGATCGCGTGCAGAACAACATGATCGGCGCCTGCCTCATGGCGCACCCTGCGCTGGTGGCCGACTGCGTCAAGGCCATGCGCGATGCAGTGTCGATTCCGGTCACGGTCAAGCACCGCATCGGCATCAATGGCCGCGACAGCTATGAGGCGCTGTGCGATTTCGTCGGACAGGTGCGCGAGGCAGGCTGCCGCAGTTTTACCGTGCACGCACGGATCGCCATCCTTGAGGGCCTGTCGCCCAAGGAGAACCGCGACATCCCCCCGCTGCGCTATGACATTGCCGAGCGCTTGAAGGCGGATTTTCCGGACCTGGAAGTGATACTCAACGGTGGCATCAAGACGCTGGAAGCCTGCGCCGAGCATCTGCAGACCTTCGATGGTGTGATGCTGGGACGCGAGGCCTATCACAACCCATACCTGTTGGCTCAGGTCGACCAGCAGTTGTTCGGCAGCAACGCGCCGGTGATCAGCCGTTTCGACGCGCTGCGGCAGATGCGGCCGTACATCGCCGCGCATATCGCGTCAGGCGGTGCCATGCACCACGTTACCCGGCACATGCTCGGTTTGGGTACGGGCTTTCCCGGCGCGCGCAAGTTCCGCCAGCTGCTGTCGGTGGACATCCACAAGGCCGATGACCCGCTGGCGCTGCTCGATCAGGCCGGGGCGTTGCTCGAAGGGCGCTGATCGCCCAACGATGCATCATTGGCCGGATCGGAGCGCATACTCGATCCATTGAACCGTCGCGCGGCGCGACACTCGAATGTAGGTCTTTCCGCCGCCCTCCCCCTGCTGCACGCCCTTGGCCCTTGAGCCGGACGCAGCGCTCGGGTAACGTCATTCATTCGCACAGGACAGAGCACGCTCATGACTTCCAAGCTGGAACAACTCAAGCAAATGACCACCGTGGTCGCCGACACCGGCGACTTCGACGCCATCTCAAAGCTCAAGCCGGTCGACGCCACCACCAACCCGTCGCTGCTGCTCAAAGCAGCCTCGCTGGAAGCCTACAAGGACATGCTGCGCAAGACCATCAGCGACAGCAACGGTGATGTCGGCTTGGCGTCGGATACCTTCGCGGTTGCCGTGGGTACCGGGATCCTCAAGGCCATCCCAGGCCGCATCTCCACCGAAGTGGACGCGCGCCTCTCTTTCGACGAGCAGGCCCTGCTGGCCAAGGCCAGCCAGATCATCGACCTGTACGAGAAGGCCGGTGTCGGTCGCGAGCGTGTGCTGATCAAGCTGGCGTCTACCTGGGAAGGCATCCGCGCCGCCGAGAAGCTGGAAAAGGCAGGCATCCAGTGCAACCTGACCTTGCTGTTCTCCTTCGCCCAAGCGCAAGCGTGCGCCGATGCCGGTGTGTTCCTCATTTCACCGTTCGTGGGTCGCATCTACGACTGGTACAAGAAATCCACCGGCCAGGAATACACCGGTTCGGACGATCCAGGCGTGCAGTCGGTGACGCGCATCTACAACTACTACAAAGCCAACGACTACAAGACCGTGGTCATGGGCGCCAGTTTCCGCAACATCAACCAGATCGAGCAACTGGCCGGTTGTGATCGCCTGACCATCAGCCCTGAGCTGCTGCACAAGCTGGCAGAAGATGAAGGCACGCTGGAGCAGAAACTCAAGCCAGGCAATGCCGGCGAACCCAAGCAGATCCTCACCGAGGCGCAGTTCCGCTGGGCATCGAACGAAGACGCAATGGCCACTGAAAAGTTGGCTGAAGGCATTCGTCAATTCGCTCGCGACCAAGAGAAACTCGAAACCTTGCTGACCGCCAAGGTTTCCTGATTCCAGCCTGCCGCACACGAAAAAGGCGACCGCAAGGTCGCCTTTTTTTATAGCCGAGCGAGTCGCCCGAAGGTACTCAGCTGCGTTCCAGGGCGTTGACCAGATCGTGGAAGGCTTCGCGGTTGGACTCGTTCAAGCCCATGAGAATCTTGTGCGCTTCCAGCACCTTGGCCCTGACCACATCTTCGGACAGATCCTGTGAAGGCAGATCCGTCAGGCAATCGGGGCAAGGAATCGGGCGACCGACGATGTTGAACACCTGATCGAAACCCATGGACTGCAGCAGGCGCGTGATGTCCTCGTGGGTCGTCACCACCGTAGGCAGCAATCCGACTTTTTGACGAGACATGATCGACAACTTGGCCAGCAAGCCCAAGGTGGTGCTGTCGATGCTGCGGGTTTCGGTCAGGTCGATCACGATGGCTGAAAAGTCCAGAGCGGTGAAGATCCGCTCTATTGTCGCATCCAGCGCCGAGCATAGCGTGAGGCGCACCTCACCCACGAATTTCAACACGAACGTGCCGCTTTGTTCCGCAAACTGGATTCTACCAGTACTCATGCAAGGTTCCTGCTCAGCACCATCAGGGCGATATCATCCGGCATCTCCCCGAGTGTGGCCAGTCCAAACTTTTGCCGCAAGCCATCCAGGCTGCCGCCCGCTGCACTGACGATCTCAGGCAATGCAGCTTCTTTTTCCTTCAGCGTTTCGCCTGGCAGCAAGTCCAGTATCCCATCGGAAAGCAGGGTAAGGCTGAACTGCTCCGGCAACGCCATGACGTGATCGGTGTACGTGGCTTCGTTGAACAGACCCACCGGCAGGCCGCGTCCCTGCAGGTACTGCGTTTGCTCGGGGGTGTACAGCACTGGAAGCGGCAGATGCCCGCCGATGCTGTAGGTCAACAGCCCGGTGTGCTCGTCGATCACTCCGCCGACCATGGTGACATGCTTGCCCAGACGGGTATTGATCAAACCCCGGTTGATATGGCCCAACACGTCCGACGGCTTGAATTCGGGCATCGACCCACCGCGCCTTGATTCGAACATGAGGCGGGTGGTCATGAATTTCAACAGCACCGTGACGAATGCCGACGAAGCACCGTGGCCGGATACGTCGGCCAGATAGAACGCCACGCGGTGCTCATCGACGCGAAAATAGTCGACGAAATCGCCCGACAGGTACAGCGACGGGATGATCTGGTGTTCGAAACGGAAGCCGTCGGTGCTCCAGGGGCTCTGAGGCAGCATGTTCATCTGCACTTGCCGACCGGCAGTCTGGTCTTCCTGCAGCAGATGCAGGCTGGCTTCCAGTTCACGATTGGCCGTTTCCAGCTTCTCGCGGTAGCGACGATTTTCCAGCAGCAGCCGCGAGCGGTCCAGGGCCCGGCGAACCGAGTGCTCAAGCACGGCCAGATCTTCAAGAGGCTTAATCAGGTAATCGGCGGCACCCAGGCGCAACGCTTCGACTGCGTCGTTCATCACCCCGGCACCGGACAGCACGATCACTGGAATATCGGGAGAACGCTCGGTCACCTGGCGAATCAATTCAAGGCCGCCGACCTGCGGCATGCGCAGGTCACAGATGACGAGATCGGGCTGTTGTTGCTCGAATACCTGAAGGCCCTGCAGGCCATTGTTCGCCTGCAGCACGCTGAAGCTGCTGTCTTCGAGGTAGGCCGCAAGGCTTGCGCGCACCACATCGTCGTCATCGATGATCAGCAGCGTTGCACTGGTTTTCTGCATGTGGGCAAACGGCGCCAGAAATTGGTTGTCGTAAGTAGGTCAGCAAGGTAAAAACTGGCGACGAAAGCAATGCATCGCCTACCTTTACTTCTAGCCTCTCGCGGAGGCGAATACAAGCGCTGGGTGCCCTGAGCATTCGGATGCAGAGGTGCCTTGTAAGGCGCAGACGGTACTCCCATCCGGCAAGCGTTTCAAGGGTGTTGCGACACGGGCCAGGGCGGGCCGATTGGCCTATTACCTTGGGTTATAAGAACGTTAACAATAGCAACCAGATCGAAGGACAAACCATGAGCCACAGTGATCGTGACTACAGTGAGAAACGTGATTTCATCCGCATGACTGTGGATGCAAAGGTCGACCTCAGGGTCGGTGACGTTGTCGTTCCCGCCGTATGCAAGGATCTTTCGAGCACCGGTATGCAGTTGCAAGCCCAGACTCAATTAAGCGTGGGGGATCAGGTTGGTGTGCATCTGCCTTCGAACCATCCTACGCTCAGCGATCTGAACATCCAGGCTGAAGTGATACGCGTAGAGGATTCGAACGAGGCTGGCCTGCAGATCATAGGCCTGCACACGCTCAGCATGGACTAAACCGCGCGCATGAAAAAGGCGACCCTCGGGTCGCCTTTTTCATGCCTGGTAACAATTAAAAATCGTCTTCGACTTCGCCATCTTTGACGCGGAATTCGCGGTTCTGCAGGTAAGCGTTACGCAGGAAAATGTACTTGTCACCGTTGATCAGCTTTTCGGCCGACAGCAGGCTCGCACGTGTATCGACCAGGTTCACACCCAGCGTGGTATTGCGGGTCGGCACGTGGTCGATGTAGCGGTACGGCGAGGTGTAGGTGTCAGGATACTTGGCGAACGCATCGCGCACGGTGCTTGGGCCCATCAGCGGCAGGACCACATAAGGCCCGCTGCTCACGCCCCAGTAGCCCAGGGTCTGACCGAAATCTTCATCGCTGCGCTGCAGGCCCATCTTGGTGCCCACATCGAAGAAGCCGAACAAGCCGAACGTTGTGTTGAAGATCAGGCGCGCAGTGTCGGTACCGGCAGCGGCAGGCTTGAGCTGCATGACGTTGTTGGCGAGGTTGCCGACGTCGCCGATGTTGCTGAATACGTTATGAATGCCGTCTTCCAGAAACTGCGGCGTGATCCACTGGTAGCCCTGAGCGATGGGCTTCAGCGCGTAGGTATCCAATGTATCGTTGACCCGGAAAATCGCACGGTTGACCGGCTCCCACGGATCTTCTTCGGCGGCCTGTGCTACCACGGGCGCCACGGCAAGTCCCAGGAGCAGACAGGCTCCAGCCACTCGGTCGATGACAGCTGAACCGGTCAGACGCATACGTGTTACTCCTTGAGATACGATTGGGTCGCATGCGACCGCCAACAAAATGTGGCCCAGTATAAAGTGTCCAGGCCGGATTAGGCAGTGCGCTGGCAAACGCAGCGCTGCCGATCAATCCTCGACATACCCATGCCAGACTACACGCTCGCTCTCGAGTTCATTCGCAGCCCCGTTGCAACGGTATGGAATTCCAATGATGCGACCTGACACGGACCTTTGCGCACGTGCCGCGGTCCATGTAAGTGCCTATCACTCAAGGAGAACGTCATGCCAGCCCGCGAATTGCAGGAACAACTCGATGAACTGCGCGAGCAACTGGAAAAGAACCAGACGCTGTCGCTCGAAGAGCGCGAAGACATGCGCGTCCTGATGGAGCAGATCAAGGCGCGCATGGAGCTGGAAAATGCCACGGCGGACCCGTCGGTCGCCGACAGCGTGAACCTGGCCGTCGAGCGCTTCGAGGTGGATCACCCTGGCGTGGCCGGCGCACTGCGCAATATCGTGCAGACGCTCGGCAACATCGGTATCTGAAGACTGTACAACTGCAGCCGCCTGCCCAAGCGGCTGCTGGATGCATCCTTACTGGCGAACCAGCCTGCCATTGGCAGCAGGCACTGCATCAGTGCTGCGGTAAGGGTTGATGTCCAGGCCGCCGCGACGTACATAGCGCGCGAACACGGTCAGTCTTTCTGGCTGCAGGAGTCGCTGCAGATCAGTGAAAATCCGCTCGACACATTGCTCATGGAAATCGGAGTGCTGACGAAAGCTGACCAGGTAGGCCAGCACGCTGGCGTGGTCCAGCGCCGGGCCACTGTAGGCAATACACACGCTGCCCCAGTCCGGCTGGCTGGTGACCGGGCAATTGGACCGCAGCAGATGGCTATGGATGGTTTCTTCCACAATGGAGCTCGGGTCGCAACGCAGCAGCTCAGGCTGTGGGTGATCGTAGCTGCTGACCGTGATGTCCAGCTCGTCGATGCACATCCCAGGCAGTTGAACCACGCCCTCGGCCTGCACTTCCTCCAACCGACGCACATTGACGCCCACCGACTTGCCGGCCACCTTGGAAAGATCTTCCACCAGCACGGCTTGAAGGTCATCCACCGAGACGAACGCGGTCTGGTTGAGCGAATTCAGGTACAGCTTGAACGACTTGGATTCGATGATGTTCGGTGAATCCGCAGGAATGCTGAACTCACCAATGGCCACGACCGGCTTGCCCGAAGGCAGCAACCAGGAAAGCTCGAAGCAGTTCCACACGTCCACGCCGGTATAGGGCAGGGTTTCCGCGCTCAAGCCCAGCTCGGCCCACTTCGCTGCGCGAGGAATGGGAAAAAGCAACGAAGGGGTGTAGGTGGAAACGTACTCGCTGGACTTGCCCAGGGGGGAATGTTCGGCTGCGGGATGCATGAAATAAACCTGACTGAATGAACGACAGCAGTTTAGCGAATTTGCCGCGTTGCTGCATGGCGACGACGGCGCGGCTGCACGACCGCACCGTGGTCATCATGGATCATTCGTAGCGCAAGGCGTGCGCCGGTTCGATCTGTGAGGCTCGATACGCAGGGTAGATGGTCGCAAGGAAGCTCAGCACCAGCCCTGCCCCGCAGATCAGCATGACATCTCCACCTTGCAGCTCGGAGGGCAGATTGCTGATGAAATACACGTCCGAGGTAAAGATGTGCTGGCCGCTGACGCGCTCCACCCAGCCGACGATGGCGCTGACGTTGATCGCGGCGATCACGCCCAGCACGCCTCCGATCACGGTGCCGGCCACGCCGATGACCGTACCCTGGACCATGAAGATCCCCATGATCTGCCTCGGCGTGGCGCCGATGGTACGCAGGATGGCGATGTCCGCGCCCTTGTCGTTCACCACCATGATCAGGGTGGCAATGATGTTGAACGCCGCCACCGCAACGATCATCAGCAACAGCAAGCCAATCATGGTCTTTTCCATTTTCATGGCACTGAACAGACTGCCCTGGGTGTGGGTCCAGTCGTCGGCCTTGTAGGCCGTACCGAGGTCCTTGACGATAGCCGCACTGACCTCCGGCGCCGTGTACAGGTCCTTTAGCTTGAGCCGCACACTCTGCACCTGACCCGGCTGCCAGCGCTGCATTTCGGCTGCATCCGCCGCGTTGATCAGGCCCATGGAGCCATCGAGTTCGGCGCCGACCTTGAACACGCCGACCACGTTCAGGCGCTGCATGCGCGGGGTGATGCCACCCGGCGCGGTGCTGACTTCCGGCACGATGAGGGTGATCTTGTCGCCCACATTCAAGCGGAAGCGCCTGGCGGTGATTTCACCGACGACGACGCCGAATTCGCCTGGCCTGAGATCGCCCAGGCGGCCCTGGACGATATGGTCGGCGACGATCGACACCTCGCCCTCGCGGGCCGGATCGACACCGCTGATCTGGATCGGCTGCATCATGCCCTTGTACGAGAGCATGCCATCGAGCTCGGTGAACGGCACGGCCGCCAGCACCTCGGGGTTTTTCATGGCGGCGGCAGCCACGGGACGCCAGTCGTCCAGCGGCTTCACGCCCTGAATCATGGCGTGGGGCACCATGCCCAGGATGCGCGAGCTCATTTCGCGCTGGAAGCCGTTCATCACCGAGAGCACCACGATCATCGCCAACACGCCCAGAGCAAGGCCGATCATCGAGGTCATGGAGATGAACGAAATGAAGTTCTTGCGCCGCTTGGCGCGGGTGTAGCGCAAGCCGATGAAAATTGACAAGGGTCTGAACATGCAGAGGTAACCCGTTAGAAAAGAAGAAGCTAGATCGGCACCAGACGCCCGTCTTCCAGACGCAGTACGCGGTCCATCTGTCGTGCCAGGCTCAGATCATGGGTGACCACCAGGAACGCGGTGCGCAGCGAAACGCTGAGTTCGAGCATCAAGTCCTGAATGCCTTGCGCGGTGTGGTTGTCGAGGTTGCCTGTGGGCTCGTCGAGCATCACCAGCCCCGGCGTGTTCACCAAGGCGCGGGCGATGGCCACGCGCTGACGTTCGCCGCCAGACAGCTCCGCCGGCTTGTGCTGCAGCCGATGCCCCAGGCCTACCCGCTCCAGCAGCGCAGTGGCGCGCTGTTTGGCCTCGGGGATGGCCGTCTTGCCGATCAGCAGCGGCATGCAGACGTTTTCCAGCGCAGTGAATTCGGGCAACAGGTGGTGAAACTGGTAGACGAAACCCAAGGCACGATTGCGCAGCAGCCCGCGAGCACGCTCGTTCAGCGCCGAAAGCTCTTCACCCGCCAGCCATACGCTGCCGCGGCTGGGCGTATCGAGCCCGCCAAGCATGTTGAGCAAGGTACTCTTGCCCGAACCGGAGCTGCCGACGATAGCCACGCGCTCACCGGCGTGCAGCTCCAGTTGCAGGTTGTCCAGCACGACCACGGATTCAGGGCCTTCCTCGTAGGATTTACCCAGGTTGCGACAACTCAGTACTGCTTGTTCACTCATGCCCGACTCACTCATAACGTAACGCCTCCGCCGGCTGGGTACGCGCAGCACGCCAGGCCGGATACAGGGTGGCGAGGAAACTCAGGACCAATGCCGCGCCGCAGACCATGAACACATCCTTGGCCATGAGCTGCGAAGGCAGGTAATCGATGAAGTAGACATCGGCATTGAGAAATTTGTGGCCGATGGCTTTTTCCAGCAGGGCAATGGCAGCGCTGACGTTCAAGGCCGCCAGAATACCGACCACGGCGCCGATCAAGGTACCGACCACGCCGATCACCGTGCCTTGGACCATGAAGATGCGCATGATCTGCCCCGGCGTCGAGCCCAGGGTGCGCAGAATGGCGATATCGCCCTTCTTGTCGTTTACCACCATCACCAGCGTGGAAATGATGTTGAACGCAGCCACGGCCACGATCAGCAGCAATAGCAGGCCAATCATGGCTTTCTCCATGCCGATGGCCTGGTAGAGATTGCCGTGGGTACGGGTCCAGTCGCGCGCATAGTAGGTCTGGTCACCCAACTGCTTGGCGATTTGCCAGGACACTCGCGGAGCCTGGAACAGATCTTCGAACTTCAAGCGCAGGCCCTGAACCTCGCCCGCTTTCCAGCGGTGCAGCTTGCCCAGGTCTTCGAGGTTGGCCAGGCCCAGGTAGCCGTCGAGCTCGCCGGCGCCGACGTGAAAGATGCCGGTCACGGTGAAGCGTTTCATGCGCGGGAACATGCCGGCCGGAGTCACCGTAACTTCGGGTGCCACGAAGGTGACCTTGTCGCCGATACCCACGCCCAGCTTGGTCGCCGCCTTGTCGCCGATCATCAGGCCGAACTCGCCAGCCTTGAGGTCATCGACCCTGCCCTGTTTGACGAAGGCGTCGATGATCGAGACGTTGTGTTCCTGCGCAGGGTCGATGCCATTGAGCAGGATTTTCTGCACCTGGCCGGCATGGGTCAGCAGACCCTGCATCTGGGTGAACGGCGCGACCGCCGCCACCTGCGGGTTCTGCCGGACCTGAGCCGCCAGCGCCGGCCAGTCGGCAATTGGCTGGCCGGATTCGACGGTGGCGTGGGGCACCATGCCCAGCACGCGGGTGCGCATCTCGTGATCGAAGCCGTTCATGACCGACAGTACGACGATCATCACGACCACGCCCAGGGCGAGGCCGATCATCGAGGTGAGGGAGATGAACGACACGAAATGATTGCGCCGCTTGGCACGGGTGTAACGCGCGCCAATGAAAACGAAAAGAGGTCTGAACATGTCGGGGCTTGTTCGGGTGAAAGAGGAGACGTCCTGCTGGCAGGGCGTGACGAGCAGCTTTACACTCGGACCATCGCCTCTACCCTGGGTTCGTCATGTCGACATCAGATGAAGAAGATCGCCGCGAATACTATCGCATCGATGACCGCATCGCACTGGAAATCACCATACTCCCGGCCAGCGAGACGGCGGGTGAAGACATGTTGCAGGATGCGTCGCCGCTGTTCGACCTGCTTGGCGAAATGCACCTGGCCGAGTTCGAAACCCAGCATCTGCTGCGCCAACTCGGCGAAGCCGACCGCGCGGTGGAAGCCGTGCTCAAGGCCCAGAACAAGCGTATCGACCTGCTCAGTCAGATGGTTGCGCAGACGCTTGTGGAGCGTATCGGCGAGGCCCGGCCAGTGGTGCTGTCCGAAGGCGGCCTGGCGTTCTTCCAGCAACAGCCAATGGTGGAGCATACGCGCCTGGCGTTGCGGATCGCGCTGATGCCGCAAGCGCTGGGGCTATCACTCAAGGCAAGCGTCACCAACTGCATCGCAGTGGGCAACGACCAGTTCGAGATCGGTACCCAATTCGTCGACATCAGTGATGCCCAGCGCCAGCTGCTCGCCCGTTACATCCTGCACAAGCAGCAAGTCCAACGGCGTCAGGCGCGCGAGCGGCAAGACGCGACCACTGACTGACACCCACTCTTCTCATTCAAGGAGCGAACGTGACGCTTATCTATGGCCATCGCGGTGCCAAGGGCGAAGCCCCGGAAAATACCCTCGCAAGCTTCAAGCAATGCCTGGAACACGGCGTGCGCCGATGCGAGCTGGACCTGCATCTGTCCAGGGACGGCGAACTGATGGTCATCCATGACCCCACCCTCAAGCGCACCACTGGCCGTGGCGGCAAGGTCGTCGAGCACGATGCACAGGCGCTGACCAGCTATGACGCGCGCAAGGGTGGGCCGGGATGGGTGTCACCCTGCCCCATTCCACGCCTCGAGGAACTGTTCGAACACTGCGCCTTCGATCACTGGCAGCTGGAAGTGAAGAGCGCATCGCGCACGCGCGCGGCCACTACTGTGCTGGCTATCCGCGAGCTGGCACAACGCATGAATCTGCTGGACAAGATCACCATTACCTCCAGCTCCCGGGAAGTGCTGCGCGCAGCTCTGGAGTTGACCCCGGACGTGGCCCGCGGGTTGGTGGCCGAATACGCCTGGCTGGACCCGATCAAGGTGGCGCAAGGTTATGGGTGCGAGCTGCTCGCCTTGAACTGGACGCTGTGCACACCCGAGCGCTTGCTCAAAGCCCAGGGCCAGGGTCTGCATGTGTCGGTATGGACGGTCAACGAGCCTGCACTGATGCGCAGACTCGCCGACTTCGGCGTGGACAGCCTGATTACAGACTTTCCCGGTTTGGCCAGCGCCACCCTCGAGAATCGCTGAAATCGGTCTCCCCGGCCGGCTCAGGCCACCGGCCGGAGCCGCTCAAAAAAGCCGGTTGAGGCCGTCGTAGGCTGCAACCCGATAGGCTTCGGCCATGGTCGGGTAGTTGAAGGTGGTGTTGACGAAGTACTTCAGGGTATTGAGCTCGCCGGGCTGGTTCATGATCGCCTGGCCGATGTGCACGATCTCCGAGGCCTGGTCACCGAAGCAATGCACGCCCAGCACCTGCAGGGTTTCGCGATGGAAGAGGATCTTCAGCATGCCCACCGGCTCGCCGGAAATCTGCGCGCGGGCCATGCCCTTGAAGAATGCCTTGCCCACCTCGTATGGCACCTTGGCCTGGGTCAGTTCGTGCTCGTTCTTGCCGATCGAGCTGATCTCGGGAATGGTGTAGATCCCGGTCGGCACGTCGTTGACGAAGCGCCAGCTGCCGTTGTCGACCACGCTGCCGGCTGCCGAGCGGCCCTGGTCGTGGGCAGCACTGGCCAGGCTCGGCCAGCCGATCACATCGCCTGCCCCATAGATCGTCGGCACCGAGGTGCGGTAGGCCTCGTCGACGCTGATCTGGCCGCGACCGTTGACCTTGATGCCGATGTTCTCCAGACCCAGGCGGTCGGTGTTGCCGGTACGGCCGTTGCACCAGAGCAAGGCATCGGCCTTGATCTTCTTGCCCGACTTGAGGTGCAGCACGACGCCGTTCTCGAGGCCTTCGACTTTCTCGTATTCCTCGTTGTGCCTGACCATCACGTTGTTGTTGCTGAAGTGATAGCTCAGGCCCTGGGAAATTTCGGCGTCAAGGAAACTGAGCAATTGCTCGCGGTTGTCGATCAACTCGACCAGCACGCCCAGGCCGCTGAAAATCGACGCGTACTCGCAACCGATGACGCCGGCGCCGTAGATGATCAATTTGCGTGGGGTGTGGGTGATGCTCAGCACGGTATCGCTGTCGTAGATGCGCGAATGGCTGAAGTCGATGTCGGCGGGCCGGTAAGGCCGCGAACCGGTGGCAATGATGACGCTCTTGGCGATGAGCTTCTCTTGCGCACCATTGGCGCAGATCACTTCGACCGTCTGCTCGTCGGAGAAACTGCCGGTGCCGAAGAACACGTCGACGCGGTTGCGCGCGTAGTAACTGGTGCGCGAGGCCACCTGTTTGGCGATCACCCGCTCGGCGCTCTTGAGTACGTCCGGGAACGAGAACCAGCGCGGCTCGCCGATGGCACGAAACATCGGGTTGGTGTTGAACTGGATGATCTGCTTGACCGAATGGCGCAGGGCCTTGGAAGGAATGGTACCCAGGTGGGTGCAGTTGCCGCCGACCTGGCGCCGACTGTCGACCATGGCCACCTTGCGCCCGGCCTTGGCGGCGTTCATTGCCGCCCCTTCTCCGGCGGGGCCGGAACCCAGCACCACTACGTCGTAGTTGTAGACAGCCATGCGTACTCCTTCAAATCTGGCCGGGCGCCACGACGGCGCCAACGGCTGGCGTGCCCTCATCGGGCATCGAAAAACTTGCGGTGCATTCTATAGCAAGCGCAGGCACCGCGAACATTTACCCTGGGTCGGCGCGTAGCCTATTTTCCGTGGCCGGCAACGTCAACGTTTGCCTGCGACATTTCGCCACCCTGCGACCGTCGAAGATCCCCGCCCCGGTGAATGACTAAGTCAGCGCCGTGCCAGATGCCGAAGCCTTGGAGGTCGTCGAGGCCTGCAGGACGCTGTCGTCGAGCAGTTCGAGCATCGCCGCCAGGTTGGGCGAACCTGCGCCACGGCGCCAGATCAGCCAGGTGTGCAACCAGCGAAACTCTTCGGCCAGGGTCCAGACACTGACGTTGCTGCTGCCGGGCATGCTTTCCAGCATGCTGCGCGGCATCAAGGCCAGGCCGGCGCCGGCACTGACGCAGGCGAGCATGCCGTGATAGGACTCCATTTCGAAGATCTTGCCGGGCGCCGCGCCGTCGGCGACGAACCAGTTTTCGAAGTGCCGACGGTAGGAGCAGTTGGCGCGAAAGGCATAAATGGTTTCGCCATTGACGTCCTGGGCTCGGGACACAGGCGCGTGACTGCGCGCGCTGACCAGCACCATTTCTTCGTCGTACACCACACGCCCATCGAGCAGCGGATGACGCAGCGGGCCGTCGACAAAGGCAGCGGCCAGCCGCCCGCCGAGCACGCTGTCGAGCATGTCGCCCGACGGTCCGGTGGACAGGTCCAGCTCGACCTTGGGATAACGATGATGGTACGCCGCCAGCAACGGTGGGATGCGCACGGCTGCCGTGCTTTCCAGCGAGCCCAGTGCGAACGAGCCCTGCGGCTCGGTACCCGACACCGCCTGGCGCGCCTCCTCGACCAGATCGAGGATGCGTCGCGTGTAGTCGAGAAAACTCCAGCCATTGGGCGACAGGCGCAAGCGCAGCTTTTCGCGGATGAACAGATCGACCCCCAGTTCGCTTTCCAGTTGCTTGATCCGCGTCGTGAGGTTGGAAGGCACCCTATGCACGCGCTGGGCGGCGGCGGCAATACTGCCTTCCTCGGCTACGGCGCGAAACAGCTCCAATTGGGTCAGGTCCATACATTCTCCAAAAGAGATGGTTTCGGTTATTATTATTCAGTTTTCATGATTTAACCATGCCCGTATCGTGGCCGACATCTTCCTTCGACAGGTGAACGCCATGACGCATGCCATCTCCATGAACCCCGCCACCGGCGCCGAGCTGCAACGCTACCCCTTCGACAGCGAGGCGCAGCTTGAGCAGACACTGGCTGGCAGTTTTGCCGCCTTCGAACAATGGCGCTACGTTGCGCTCGGTGAGCGCGCTGCAGCCATCGCACGCATGGCAGACGTGCTGCGCGAAATGAGTGAGCCGCTGGCGCAGATGATCACCCAGGAAATGGGCAAGCCCATCACCCAGGCGCGCGCCGAAGTCGAGAAGTGCGCCGGACTGTGCCAGTGGTACGCCGAACACGGCCCGGCGATGCTCGCCGCCGAAGCGACCCAGGTGCCAGGCCAGAAAGCGCGCATCGAATACCGCCCGCTGGGCCCGGTGCTGGCGGTGATGCCGTGGAATTTCCCGCTCTGGCAAGTCTTGCGCGGCGCCGTACCGGTGATCCTGGCCGGCAATGGCTATTTGCTCAAGCACGCGCCGAACGTGATGGGCAGCGCCACGCTGCTGCGTGAGGCGTTCGACCAGGCGGGCCTGCCCCACGGCCTGTTCGGTGTGCTCAATGTCGAGCCCGCTGGCGTATCGCGCGCCATTGCCGACCCACGGGTTGCTGCCGTGACCGTGACCGGCAGCGTCGGTGCAGGCTCGGCGATTGCCGCACAAGCCGGTGCGGCATTGAAGAAGTGCGTACTTGAGTTGGGCGGCTGCGACCCGTTCATCGTCCTGGCCGATGCCGACCTGGACGAAGCGGTCAACGCTGCCCTGCTCGGCCGCTTCCAGAACACCGGTCAAGTCTGCGCCGCCGCCAAGCGCCTGATCGTCGAATCCAGCATTCTGCCGGCCTTCACCGAGCGCTTCCTGGCCGCCACCCGTGCGCTGAAGGTCGGCGATCCGCAGCTCGACGACACCTACATCGGCCCGATGGCGCGTTACGATCTGCGCGACGAGCTGGATGGCCAGGTCCAGACCTCCATCGAGCAAGGTGCCGAACTGCTGCTGGGCGGGCACAAACTCCCCGGCGATGGCAATTTCTACGCACCGACGGTGCTTGGTAACGTGCAGCCCGGCATGACCGCCTTCGATCAGGAGCTGTTCGGCCCCGTGGCGTCCATCATTGAGGCGCGCGATGCACAGCACGCGCTGGCACTGGCCAATGACAGTGAGTTCGGGCTGTCAGCGACGGTATGGACGGCCGATGGCGAACTGATCGAGTACTTCACCGAGCGCCTGGAGACCGGTGCGATCTTCATCAACGGCTATGGTGCCTCGGATGCCCGCGTGGGCTTCGGTGGCATCAAGAAAAGCGGCTTCGGGCGCGAGCTGTCGCACTTCGGGGTGCGCGAGTTCTGCAACGCCCAGACGGTCTGGCTCGATCGCCGCTGAGCTGTTCAGGCGGCGGGCTTGTGCGGCATAGTCATGCACCGCAGTGATTATCCGCACCCCGAGGCCCCATGACCCGAACCGTCCTCCAGCAGTTCCCCGCGCAGCGCGACGATATCGGTGACCTGATCACCCGTCGCCCGCTGCCGGGCCCCGGCATCGAGCAGCTCGATCCGTTCCTGTTTCTCAATCACCACGGTCCGCAGACCTACCCACCCAACAACCAGGGCCTGCCGTTCGGACCGCATCCCCATCGTGGCTTCGAGACGGTCACGTTCATCCTTCAGGGCGAGCTGTCGCACCTGGACAGCGGCGGCCATGAAAGCATCATCGGCGCAGGTGGCGTGCAGTGGATGACGGCGGGTTCCGGGCTGGTGCATGCCGAGCTGTCGCCGCAGTCGTTCAAGCGTGAAGGCGGCCCGCTGGAAATTCTCCAGTTGTGGGTCAACCTGCCAGGGCGTTTGAAGATGACCCCTCCGGCCTATGTCGGCCTGCAAGGCGCGGACATCCCCACGATCACCGAGCCTTTGGCCGAGGTCCGGCTGATTTCCGGGGACTATGTTTCCGCCCAGCATGGCGCCAGGCGCGGACCGATCGAGTCCTTGACCGGCCTGTGCCTGATGACCGTACACCTGCAACCCGGCGCCCGACTCTCGCTGCCGGCACCCTTGAGCGAAAACGTCTTTCTGTACGTGGTCGATGGCGAGGTCGAGATCGCCGGTGCCTCGCTGCAGTGCCATCATCTGGTCAAACTCAGTGACACACACGACACGGTAACGGTCGATGCCACTGGCCCGGCCACGCTGCTCTATGGCCACGGCGCGCCACTGGGCGAACCGGTGGCCAGCTACGGTCCGTTCGTGATGAACACCCGCGAGGAAATCCAGCAGGCGTTTGCCGATTATCAGGCGGGCAAGTTCGGTCATATCGCAGGCTGAGCGTGCCGCGTTGTCTTGGGCCAATCAGCGAGGGTGACTGGAGCAGAACGTCAGAAACGAGCCATACTCTGCATGAAGTCGACCCGATAACCACAAGAACCGGACTCATTCATGCAAACCAGTCTCAGCCCGATCGATCGGCGCATCCTGCGCCTGCTCCAGCACGACGCGGACCTCTCGGCGGCCCAGGTCGCCGAACGTGTGGAGCTGTCCCAGTCACCCTGCTGGCGACGCATCCACCGCATGCAGGAAGAAGGGCTGATCGAGCGCAAGGTTGCCCTGCTCAACCCGAAAAAACTCGGCCTGAGCATGACCATCTTCGTCAGCATCAAGCTGTCCGGGCACGGCCGGCGGCACCTGACCGAATTCGAGGAAGCCATCATCGGCTACCCGCAGGTGCTCGAGTGCTACACGATGGCAGGCGGCATGGATTTCATGCTCAAGGTGGTGGCCAAGGACATTGCCAGCTACGAGCGGTTTCTGCGCGACCATCTGCTGCAGAAGCCCCATGTGCAGGAAGCCTACTCGAACATTGCCATGAGCGAAGTCAAGCGCACCACCGAGCTGCCGCTGGAGTGAGGGATGGGCACAGAAGAAAAAGAAGAAACCACAGACAAATCATTTGACATGCAAATGATAACGATTATTATTGAGCTCAACCGGTCGAGAGATCGGTTGGATAATCCGAAGGGCCTTAGGTCGGACCTTCAGATTATCTCCTCATCAGGCTAATCACGGTTTTTGACCCGGCTTTTTGCCGGGTCTTTTTTTTGCTCTTCAGGCTAATGAAGAGTGTTGCACGCCGTCGGTTTCGAACTTCACCGACTTGAAGGCGCCACTGCAAAGATGGCGGGCATGATATCAAAAGAACATCGGAAAACGGAAGTCCGAACTCTCTTTCTCTCTACAGATGACCAGGTTTCGCGCAAAAGGAGGTGTCACCGATGACCCCACTGCTCACGCCCTCGCATGATCTGTCAGACCTCATCCACGGCCAGCCACACCCGGACCGCCTCTATCGACGGGTGCAGAACCTGCCCAGGCGGACTCGACAAGTCCTGCTATACAGCCGTCTCGACGAACTCCCCTACCTCGCCATCGCCCAGCGCCTGCACACGACACTCGCCGACGTCGAAGCCAGAATGCAGGACGCACTGCGTGCCTGCTGCAAACCAGCCCTGACAGGCCAAGGCATGGCCATTCACTGGTACGTCAAGCTGCAGAGCCCATTGACCACCGCCAGCGAGCGCATCGACTTCCGCCGCTGGCTGGACAGCGACGTCGCACATCTGGCCGCCTTTCATGCCACCGAGCTGCACTGGCGCCAACTGATCGCCCCCGCGACGCTGCTGGGCCACGACCGCTGGCATCACAAGGCACGCCAGGGGCTGGGGTTGCGGGGCTGGGTGACAGCTGGCCTGGCCATGGCGCTGGCCATGGAGCTCATCAGCCAAAGCCTTTGAGCCTACTGGAACAGACCAAGCTGGCCGCCGATCAGCGTATTGAAATCGTCGTTGACGAACGGCAGGATCGCATCGGCAACAGGCTGCAGCTGTCGGGTCAGGTAATGGTCGTAGTCGATGGCCGAATGTCGCACTTCCAAGGGCTCGGGGCCCGCCACCGTCATCACATAGCTGATCCAGCCGCCGCGCTGATACTGCAGGGGCCGCCCCATCGAGCGGTTGAGTTCATCGGCGATGCGCGCCGCTCGTACGTGCGGTGGCACGTTGCGTTGATAGTCGTGCAACGGCCTGCGCAGTCGCTTGCGGTAGATCAGCAAGTCGTCCAACTCACCCGCCAGGGTTCGTTTCACGTAATCGCGGACATACGCCTGATAGCCTTGATACTGGAAGATTCTCGAGTACAGCGCCTTCTGGAACTCACGGGCCAGCGGCGACCAGTCGGTACGTACGCTTTCCAGCCCCTTGTAGACCATCTCGTCCTGACCGTCGGCACGCCTGACCAATCCCGCGTAGCGCTTCTTGCTGCCCTCTTCCGCGCCACGGATGGTCGGCATCAGGAAACGCCGGAAATGGGTCTCGAACTGCAGCTCCAAAGCGCTGTTCAATCCATATTCATGCTGAAGATGCTGTCTCCACCAAAGGTTGACCTCGGCCACCAGTTCCTTGCCGACGCGGCTGGCCTCGGCTTCGTCGTGGGCGCTGTTGAGCCAGACAAACGTTGAGTCGGTGTCGCCGTAGATCACCTGGTAACCGCGCGCCTCGATGAGCTCGCGGGTACGGCGCATGATCTCGTGGCCGCGCAGGGTGATCGACGACGCCAGGCGTGTGTCGAAAAAGCGACAGCCACTGGACCCCAGCACGCCGTAGAACGCGTTCATGATGATCTTCAGCGCCTGCGACAACGGCGCGTTGCCCTGCGCCTTGGCCGTCTCGCGGCCATCCCAGACGCTGGCGACGATGGCCGGCAGGCAATGCCGGGTACGTGAAAAGCGCGCGCCGCGAAAACCTTCGACCGAGTGTTGATCGGCGGGGTTGGCCAGACCTTCCGCCAGACCTACCGGGTCGATCAGGAACGTGCGGATGATCGACGGATACAGGCTCTTGTAGTCCAGCACCAGTACCGACTCGTACAGGCCGGGCCGCGATTCCATGACGAAGCCGCCGGGGCTGGCCTCGGGCGGGCGTTGCCCGATATTGGGCGCGACGAACCCCTGGCGATGCATCGCCGGCAGATACAGATGCGTGAAGGCCGCAATCGAGCCACCGCTGCGGTCCGCCGGCAGGCCCGTGACGCTGGCGCGTTCGAGCAGGAAGGTGAGCAGTTGGGTCTTGGCGAAGATCCGCGTGACCAGGACGCAATCCTTGATGTTGTAGCGCGCCAGGGCCGGTTTGTCCTCGGCAAACATGCGGTTTATTTCGTCCATGCGCTGGTACGGCGTGGAAATGTCCTTGCCCTCGCCCAGCAGCGTCCGCGACACGTTTTCGAGACTGAAGGAGGGAAAGCTCCAAGTCGCCGAACGCAGCGCCTCGACTCCGTCGATGATCAGCCGACCTGGCGCGCCGGCGAAATAGTGATCGTTGCCACTGCCGTGTTCGCGCCAGGTCATCTCCGCGCCCCCGCGGCCCAACAGCAAGGGCACGTTGAGGCGCCTGGCGTGTTCGTGCAGGACGCGCAGGTCGAACTGCACGACGTTCCAGCCGATGATTACGTCCGGGTCGTGTTCGGCGAACCAGGCATTGAGGCTTTGCAGCAGTTCCACCCGGCTTTGCCGGTAATGCAGGGCAAAATCCAGGGTGCGCGCATCGCCATTGGGCGGGCCGAGCATGAACACATCACGTTGGCCGCAGCCCTCGATGCCGATGCAGTACAGCTCGCCCTGGGCGGTGGTTTCTATGTCCAGCGACGCCAGCCGTAGCTGTGGACGGTAGGCCGACGCCGGCTTGAGCCTGGCCTCATGGTATTGGCCGTCGGCTTGCAGTTGACCATCGAAGACCACGGCCGCCGTGATGAAGCGCTCCATCAGGTAGCGCTCCGGTGGACGAATGTCGGCCTCGTAGACCGTTATGCCAGCTTGCCTGAGCATTGTTTCCAGCCGTTGCAACTGGCCGTACTGCCGGCAATACAGGCCTGACACGGGCTGCTGGTCGAAATCGCGCAGCGTCAGCGGCTTGAGCTGTATGCCGGCCTCGTCCTCGAGCAGACGCCGGGCCTGCTCCTGCTGCCCCGTAGGCAGGAAGGCGACCGAGGGCTGGGGCGGCAGGCGTACCAGCCGCGGCCCGGCATCGGTCGCCAGCCACAGCTCAACCTCAGTGCCTTCGGCGGTGTCGCGCCAATGTCGGGTCAGGATGAAACCCTGTTGTGGGGTCACGGCGGCGGGCCTTTAACGAAGAAAGTAGGAGCGGCGACTGCAGGCCGAGCTCATATGAGGCAACATCATAAACTGTACATCCATACACATAAAGCTTGCCTGTCTTGACACGTCTGGCATGCTACGGCTCTGCACAGCTTCTTCATCAGGGTACCTATGCGGCTGTTTCTCTGCGAAAAACCTTCCCAGGCAAAAGACATCGCCAAGGTGCTGGGCGCCACGCGCCGCGGTGATGGCTGCTGGATCGGCAATGCCGTCACGGTGACCTGGTGCATCGGGCACCTGCTGGAAACCGCACCGCCCGATGCCTACGACGCGCGCTACAAGCGTTGGGTGCTTGCCGATCTGCCGATCATCCCGCAGCAATGGAAAATGCAGGTGAAACGCAAGACGGCCAGCCAATTCAAGGCGGTCAAGCGCTTGTTGGGTGAAGCCCAGGCACTGGTGATCGCAACGGACGCCGACCGCGAAGGCGAAATGATCGCCCGCGAGCTCGTCGATCACTGTCGCTACCGTGGTCCGGTGCAGCGCCTGTGGCTGTCGGCGCTGGACGACGCCTCGATTCGCAAGGCGCTGGCGGCCCTCAAGCCGGGCGCCGAGACATTCTCTCTTTATCACAGCGCCCTGGGACGTTCGCGTGCCGACTGGTTGATCGGCATGAACATGAGCCGCCTGTTCACCCTGCTCGGGCGTCAGGCCGGTTACCAGGGCGTGTTGCCCGTGGGGCGAGTACAAACCCCAACCCTGCGCCTGGTGGTGGACCGTGACCGCAGCATTGCCGATTTCGTCCCTGCCGCCTATTGGGCCATCGATGTGCAACTGCTCGGCGAACAAACCGAGTTCACGGCGCAGTGGATACCGCCAGCGGACAACTGTGACGACAACGGTCGCTGCCTCAACCAAGTGCTGGCGCAGCAGGCCGCTGCAGCGATCAGCCAGGCAGCCCACGCAACGCTGAGCAAACTGCGTACCGAGCGCGTGAAGGAAGCAGCCCCCCTGCCCTTCGACCTGGGCACCCTGCAGGAGGTCTGCTCGAAGAAGCTCGGACTGGGGGCGCAGGAAACCCTGGATGTGGCGCAGTCGCTGTATGAAACCCACAAGGTCATTACCTATCCACGCAGCGACTGCGGCTACCTGCCGGTCAGCCAGCACGGTGATGCCGGGGCGATCATCGCAGCCCTGGGCCGCGCCGACCCGGGGCTGGCAGCGTTGCTTCCCCACCTCGATGCGCAGCGGCGCTCACGCGCCTGGAACGACGCCAAGGTCGGCGCCCACCACGGCATCATTCCAACCGCGGTCGCCGCAACGCCCGACAAGCTGCAGGGCAAGTACCGCGCGGTGTATACCCTGATCCGCGCCCGCTACCTGGCGCAGTTTCTTCCCAACCACGAATACGACCGCACCCAGGCCGACTTCGACTGCAGCGGCCAGGCGTTGCGCGCGGTCGGCAAGCAGGTGGTCGAACCCGGATGGAAACGCGCCATACCGCAGGCGCTCGGCGCTGCCAAGGGTCGCGAAGCGCCGGCTCCCCAACCATTGCCGCGGCTGACCGAGGGCCAGAGCTGTGTGGTACGCGACGTGAAGCTCAAGGACCTGTGGACCCAACCACCCAAACCCTTCACGGAAGGTGATCTGATCAAGGCGATGAAAAACGTCGCCAAGCTGGTCGAAGACCCGCGCCTGAAGCAGAAACTCAAGGACACCACCGGAATCGGCACCGAGGCCACCCGTGCGGGCATCATCCAGGGCCTGCTGGACCGCGGCTACCTGACCAAACAGGGCAAGGCTCTGGCCGCGGCACCCGCCGCCTTCAGTTTGATCGACGCGGTACCTCGAGCCATCGCCGACCCAGGCACCACTGCCATCTGGGAGCAGGCGCTGGACATGGTGCAGAGCGGTGAGATGTCGCTGGAAACCTTCGTCGCCAAACAATCGGCGTGGATGAGCAAGTTGGTGGAGCGTTGCGCCGGGTTGCGCATGGTCATCAGCGGTCCTGCGCCCAAAGGCGCGACGCCGTGGAAAAACAAGCGCAAGCGCAAACCTTCCAAAGCGGCCTGACCTGCAATCCGTCGCCTGAAGCCTGAAGGTGCACGGCTTGCTTTGTGAAACGGCGCAACTACCGGTACGCTGCGCCGATCATTTCCTGCCAGGCACTGCCCTTGATTGCGCTGCATGACATCGCTGTAACCAGCGACATCGACCCTTCCATCAGCTGTGACCGCTGCGCCGCCAAGTGCTGTCGTCTCGAAGTCATGCTGATCACCGACACCGGCGTACCGGAGCGCTTCATTGAAGTGGATGAATGGGGCTCGGAAACCATGTCGCGCCTGGACGACGGATGGTGCGCGGCACTGGACCGACGCTCCATGAGCTGCAGTATCTACCTGAATCGCCCGCTGATCTGTCGCGAGTTCGACATGGGCGGGCCGGACTGCCAAGAAGAGCGCATGCGCCCGTAGGCAGCCCGATCACGCGTCAGATCACCTTGACCGCACGGCCGATGAACTGGATGGGGCCGGTTGGCCTGCCTGTCGTAGAGCCTGACTTGGGCTCCAGGGTCAGCTCGAACAACTGGTTGTTCTCCAGCGGCGGAAGCTTGTCCAACGCCACATGCACGCTCTGCCCCGGTTCCACCAGACCCAGCGAAACGGGGCCTTGCCAGCTGTCGGCCTTGGTCCAGAACTGCAAGGCGCGGTCGGCCGGCACTGGCGCATCGTTCAATGGAATCAGCTGGACTTCCCTCGAGTCGCTGGCCTGCACCACCCAGCCCGGCGCCTTGTCCTGCGGCGCGATGAGCACGACGACATAGGCTGGACCCGGCACTGGCGCGCGGACATTGAACAACAAGGCCCCCAGCACCAGCGTTGCCGCCAGCCCGGCGCCCGCCAACCCGCGCCAGACACCCAGGCGATTCCACCAGATCGGGATCGGCTGCGCGCCTGCGCCGTCGAGGCTGCGCTGGATGCGTGGCCACAGCATCGCCGACGTCTGCACAGGCGTGATGCGCTCAGCCAGTGGCAACAGGCGCGCTTCCCATGCATCAACGGCCGCACGCAGTTCCAGGTCAGTCGGCAGTCGCCGTTCGACGTCTGCCCGCCGCTCTGCATCGAGCGTTCCCAGCACGTACTCGCTGGCCAATTCTTCAGTATTCATGGGTTCTACCGTCTCGCTTCGTTCGCTCATCCCATGCACTCGCGCAGTGATGCCAGGCTGCGCTTGATCCACGCCTTGATCGTGCCCAGCGGCGTTTCCAGCCGCTGGGCGATCTCGGCATGGGTATAGCCATCCAGATAGGCGTGGTACAGGCACTGACGCCGCTGCGGCTCGAGCTGCTCCAGACACCCATCGATCCGCGCGCTGCCCAGGGCCACGTCCGCCGTCTCGTCGGTGAACAGCGACTGCAGGTCGTCCTCGTTCAGCTCGCGCAACCGGGCGTTGCTGCGAATGTGGTTGAGCGCAAGATGGCGCGTAATGGTGAACATCCACCCCCGTGCCGAACCGCGTTGCGCATCGAAACTGGCGGCTTGCGTCCAGATCCGCAGGAACGCATCGTGGACTATGTCCTCGGCCAGCGCCCGATCGCCGACGATACGCAAGGCCACGGCCAACAGGCGTCCGCCTTCGCGCTGATACAAGCCGTGCAGTGCCTGGCGATCGCCACGGGCACAGTTTTGCAGGGCAACTTCGTAATCGAATGGATTTTCCGGCAAGGACAAGAAAGACCGCCATGGCAAGTGGGAGAATGAAGCTCGCTCGGCAGTGTAGACCAGGCGCGCGGACTTGCCGTTCCGCGCGCCGTGTCTATGCGACTTTTACTTGGCGGACCAGAAAATGTAGTCGGCCTGGTATTTGACGATTTCTTTCTGACCCTTCTGCGCGGTGGTACACGCGCTGGTCGGGGCAACGCCGCCCTTGAGTGCGGTGCGCTGGATGTAGGTCACGCCCTGCATGGCGCCCTTGCCTTCGACCGGATTGGCTTTGACCAACTGGTAAGGCAGATTGCCGTCGCCGGCCGGTGCGACAGCAACCTGAGTGCCGGTCACCTTGGAGCCGTCAGCCGACTGCCAAGTGGCGGGCGGGCCGAAATAAGTGCCTACTTGCTTGCCGGAGCGATCATTGAGAACGGCCTTGGGGCCGACGAACGTCCACTCGGTCTGGCCGGCGGCATTGGCTTTGTCACGGCATTCATAAGTGATTTCGCCCATGCCGACGGTTTCCATCGCGACCTTGTTGCCTGCGGGAACCTGAACCGGAGCTGGCAGATCCATCTGCGCGTGGGCAGTGGTAGCCAGTGCGAAGGTGGCGGCAAAGAGGACGTTGGTCAGGCAGAAACGGTGTGTGCTGTTCATCTCGTAAGCTCCATAAGAGTGATCGAACCGGCAGCGCCTTGTGTAGCTGCTGTAGGTACTACGCATCAGCCGGGCATTTGGATGCAGTTAAAAAAAAGAATTTTCCTACGGCGCCCATTCACATGCAGCGCAACCCCTGTCGCTTATTCGGGTCCATGCTTAAGCCCGCAGCAATTTCCAGAGAGCCCTATGCCTTCCAACACCGCCACCAGCGACAGCTGGCCACAGCGTTTTCGCGACAAACCCTGGTTATGGACCCTCACCGGCCTGCTTCTGGCCGTCAGTGCGGTGGTCGTGGTATGGAGCATCGTCAATGCCCTGCTGCACGCTGACCGTCAGCATGCCTGGTATGCACTGCTGGGCGGTACCGGCGGCTTTGCAGCCACGGCCCTGGGCGCATTGATCGCCCTGGCACTCAGAGAAATATCCTCCAAGGTACAGGACGTGATGCTCGGCTTCGCCGGCGGCATGATGCTGGCGGCCAGTACCTTCTCGCTGTTGCTGCCAGGCCTGGCAGCCGCCAATACCCACACAGACAGCCCAGCCGTCGCCGCCTTGGTGGTGATCCTCGGCCTGGGGCTTGGCGTGGGCTTGATGCTGGCGCTGGACAAGGTCATTCCCCACGAGCATGAAAACGCGGGCAGACACGGCCCGAACTCCGAACGAATTCACCGGGTGTGGTTGTTCGTTCTAGCCATTACCTTGCACAACCTGCCTGAAGGCATGGCCATCGGCGTGAGCCTGTCCGACGGCAACCTTGCGGTCGGCATCCCTCTGACCAGCGCAATCCTGTTGCAGGACATTCCCGAAGGTCTGGCCGTGGCCATGTCGCTGCGGGCGACGGGGCTGAGCGCGGGCAAGGCGGCCTTGGTGGCGATGGGTTCAGGTCTGATGGAGCCGCTTGGCGCGATGGTGGGACTTGGGCTGTCGAGCGGTTTCGCGCTGTCTTACCCGATCAGCATGGGACTGGCCGCTGGCGCGATGATTTTCGTGGTGTCTCACGAAGTGATTCCGGAGACCCACCGCAATGGTCACCAGACACCGGCAACACTGGGGCTGATGCTGGGGTTCGCGGTCATGATGTTCATGGACACCGCACTAGGTTGACGACTGACTGCCCTGGACCAGCCTTTGCGCTATCTGGGGCAGGACCTGCTCGCACGGCTGCGTGACCTTGATGCTGAGCAGTCCATCGGCACGAGTGCGGCCCATGTTGATCGCCAGGAGGCGTTTGCCTTGGCGAGACATCTCCTGACACAGGCGAAAGCTCGAGTAGGCCATCAGCGATGAGCCGACGATCAGCATGCCTGGCGCTGCCTCTACCGCCTTCCAGGCTGCCTGAGCATGCTCCGGCTCGACCCCTCCGCCAAAGAAGACCACATCGGGCTTGAGCAGGTCGCTGCCGCAGCAAGGACAATGGGGCATACGGAAGGCTTCCAGAAAGCGTGCTGCCAATTGCGCGTCGCCGTCAGGCGCGAGTACCGCATGCACATCCTGCAGGTAGGGGTTCTGTTCTTCGAGCAGCGACTGCACATCATCGCGCCGCAGTCGCATGCCACAGTCCAAACAGACCACCCGATGCAGGTTGCCATGCAGTTCGACCACATTTCGGCTGCCCGCTGCATCGTGCAGCCCATCGACGTTCTGGGTGATCACGCCGCTGATCAGGCCTTGCGCCTGCAATGCGGCCAGCGCTTGGTGAGCAGGGTTTGGCGTGGCCTGGTGCACACCCCGCCAGCCCACCATCGCGCGCGCCCAGTACCGCTTGCGCGTGGCGGCGCTGGCGATGAAGTCCTGATGCATGATGGGCGCGCTGCCACGCCGGACCCCGTCGGTATCGCGATAATCGGGAATGCCGGAAGCGGTACTGATGCCTGCTCCGGTCAGTACCAGATAAGGCGCCTGCACCATTTGCTGGTAGAGGGCATCGGCGAGTTCGACCATGGCTGCAAGTACCTCGGGTTGGCGTCATCTCAGGGTTCGATGTCTGCATGCAGACGGCCACACGGCCATGCAAAAGCGAAGGTTCAGGGTTGCGCGGCAGTGGCCTGGTCCATCAGCTCGTCGACTGCCTTGGCACACTGGACGCGATAGTCGGCAGGCAGCAGGCAGAGCTGCGGGCTGCCCAGCAGCCTGAGCTTCGCCGCTTCGGCAACCGCGCGCATGTCGACCCCACGCAGCGAAAATTCCTCTAGCAATGCCTGGATCGCATGCAGACGCTGATCCGGGCTGGACGTTGAAATCGACATGGTTCTTTCCACGATAAAGTGCCTATATGAAATGCACTGCTTGAGATGACAATGACTGCCAGTGTCGACTAAATACTTCGCCGTGGCGATGGACGGTCGCCCGAGCACGGATTGTCTGGCGTTGGGAATCACGCGCTGGGCCCTGCAATCGCTTAGAATGCTCGACCTGCACTACCCGTCGATTCCGGAGCCTTACATGACCGCAGCCCCCACCACTACGCTTTGCATCTACCACGGAAACTGTGCCGACGGCTTCGGCGCAGCCTGGGTAGTGCGCAAGGCACTTGGGCCTGACGTCGAATTTCATGCCGCCGGACACGGTCAACCGCCACCCGATGTCAGCGGCAGGCGTGTGCTCATCGTCGACTTTGCCTACGATTACGAAACGCTCATGGCGATGGCGGTCCAAGCTGTTTCGATCCTCGTGCTCGATCACCACAAGACTGCCCAGGCCGACCTGCTCAAAGTACCGCCGGCTCCAGCCTTCGGCGAACAAGCAGCAGGTGGCAATGTGCATGCGCTTTTCGACATGAGCCGCTCGGGCGCAGGTCTGGCCTGGGACTACTTCTTCGCTGGCCAGCCGCGCCCTGCCCTGATTGATCACATCGAGGACCGTGACCTGTGGCGGTTCAACCTGCCGGGTACGCGCGAAGTTCTGTCCAATCTGTTCAGTTATCCGCAGGACTTTGCCGTGTGGGATGCGCTGCTGGCTGCGCCCGTGGAGACGCTGCTGGCGGACGGTATTGCGATCGAGCGGCAGCGGCAGAAAACCGTGGCCGATCTGCTGCGCGCCACCGCGCGTCGAATGTCGATCGGTGGCCACGACGTGCCAGTGGCCAACATACCCTCACTGTTCGCCAGCGATGCCGGCAACATCATGACCCAGGGCGAGCCGTTTGCCGCCTGCTACTCGGACGGCCCCAAAGGTCGCTCGTTTTCGCTGCGCAGCACCGATGAAGGCATGGATGTCTCGGAAGTTGCCAAACAGTTCGGCGGTGGCGGTCATCGCAATGCGTCGGGCTTCCGCGTACCGTACGGCCACGAATTGACGCGCTAGGCGCAGGTGGAATGACCACCGAACACCCCTATTTAGCTGGAGAGCGTCACATGCCGCAGGAACGACTGGATCTACTGAAACTGCCCAAAGACGTCCGAGGCTCGGTCAATGGCCTGGTCCGCGCGTTGAATGCCGCCAGCACCAAGGCGGATGTGGAGCGCGAGGGCGCGCTCGAGATTGCCCTGATTCTGGGACTCGAACAGTCGCGCAAACTCAAGCCGGCCGACATCGAAGCGCTTTACATGATTTTCGATGACGCCAAGGAGGCACGACTGCAAGCGTTGCAGAATTGAGCCTTCAGGTGGCCCTTCAAGCCGCAGCGCTGCCTTCGAAAGGGGCCTGACGCAGGCAGTTGCGCCCGGCGTTCTTGGCGGCATACAGGGCCTTGTCGGCAGCCCCTATCAGGTTGTGCGCCGATACATAGGGCGCGATGCCCATCGCTATGCCCACGCTGATGGTTACCCGAGCTCCAGCACCCAGGGCCGGATGGGCAAGCCCCAGGTCCGCCACCGCCGTGCACAGGTCCTGCCCCAACTGCCTGGCCTGCTGGCTGTCAGCCCCCACCAGCAGCACCAGCATCTCCTCACCCCCGAAACGGAACGACACGGCGTTGGACTGCCTGGACAACTCCTTGATGGTTGCACTGACCTGCTTGAGACAGCTGTCCCCCTGCAGGTGGCCATAGCTGTCGTTGTAGAGCTTGAAGTGATCGATATCGATGAGGATTGCCGTCACACAGGTCGCTTCGGTCGCCGCTGCCTGCCACAGTTGGGCCGTGACATCACCCTGATGCCGCCGGTTGAACAGTTGAGTCAGTGGGTCGGTGCGAGCCATCTCGGTCAGTTGCACTTCCAGCAGGCGCCCGCGCAAGGCAAACAGATAGCTGAGTCGGCTTGCACGCTCGAGGAAATACGAAGCCATCAGCAACAGTACCACCGTGGAGCCGTACAAGAAGGCATTGGCGCGCCACGTCACCGGGTCCATGAAGCCCGCGATGTGAGTGGTCAGCAACTGAATGCCGAGCATGCTGGCCATGGCAGCGACGGCGAAGCGAAACGGTAACTGTTGAATCATCGTGCAATACACCATCAGCAGCAGCATGCCTAACTGATAGTGCAGGCGATAGGGACTGTCGCTGTAGATCATCACCACCAGCGGCATCAGCGAGGACAATACCGTGGCCAGCGCCGAGACCGTCTCCAGCGCTCGACGCGAGGTCAGGCGCTGGGCCAACAGCAGGATGGCAACGATCATGGGAGTGATCAGCAGCAGGCGCCCTACAGCGACATAGGCGAACACATCTTCGAGGGCCAGCCAGTCGCTGATCAGGAACAGGTTGTAGATGACTGCCCCGCAGATGCCTGTGGACGTCAGGAACTGCAACCGCTGGCGTTGGGTGTCGGCCTCGTAGCGGCGCTCCAGTTCACGGTCGAACGTCAGACCACCCACGCCACTTGCGATGGCCTGCTCAACCAATGCCATGGTGTGCGGTTCGGGGGAATGAGCCGGTTGAGCTTGAACGGCTTGCATGAGGCACCGGAAAATATGATTCAGAATTTTACTAGACTGCCCAATGATATCTTAGTGCCATTATTGTGGGGCAATAGTTTGGCGCCAATGGAGTGAACGGTCGTCGGGTTGTACCAGCGGTCGGGCCAGTTCGGTCGTTCACTGCGTCCGCTGTTCTGGTCAGGGATCAGTTTTCCCGGATGTGCCGGTGAGTAACCGAAGATTCAAATCGCAGGTTTCAAACTGCGGGTCATCAGATGATAATGCGAGACTTTATCATCTGATGCTCCATGAGATCCTGCATGCACCTTTCGCACACCGGCCCAGGCTTGGAACGACTCTATCAGGATCACCATTCCTGGCTCCGAGCCTGGCTGTATGGCCGATTGCGCAACACCGCCGATGCCGCCGATCTGGCGCAGGACACCTTCGTGCGCCTGCTGCAGCGCCGCACCCTGCAAACCATGGAGCAGCCGCGTGCCTATCTACGAACCGTGGCACGTGGTCTGGTCATCGACCTGTGGCGGCGTCGGGATATTGAAAGAGCCTGGCTGGAGACGGTAGCGGAACTGCCCTGCGAACAGGCGCCCTCGCCTGAAACGGGACTTCTGGTGATCGAGGCGCTGGTGGCCATCGACTGCCTGCTGGACAGCCTGCGCCCCATCGTGCGTCGTGCTTTCCTGCTTGCGCAGCTCGAGGGCTTGAAGTGCCCCGCCATTGCCAAAGAGCTTGGGGTGTCCGTGCCAAGCGTGGAGCGTTACATCGCCCAGGCGCTGCGGGCTTGCTACACCGCGACCTTCGCGCAGGAAACACGGTGAGCACGCCATCTACCCTGGTGTCGCCGCAGATACTCGATGCGGCCATCGACTGGTCGCTCAAGATCAGCTTCAACACAGCCGACGCGGCAACCCACGACGCCTTCCAGCACTGGCTGGCGGCCGACGCCCGGCATGCCCTGGCCTGGCAACGGCTGCAGGGTCTCAACGAGCCCTTCGCGCGGCTGCCCGCCAGTACCGCCATGAGCGCCCTGAACCGACTACCCACCGAACGCCTGCAGCGACGTCAATTGCTCAAGCTGCTCGTGCTGGGTTCATGTACCGCCGCGATTGGCTGCGGCACCCAACGATACGCGCCGTGGCAACGCCTGCTCGCCAACTACAGCACCCGCACGGGGGAATACCGCCGCTGGACACTCCCCAGTGGCACCCTGCTCGAACTCAACACCGACAGCGCGGTGAAAACCGACGTCGAAGGCGCGCAACGCTTCACGCTGTTGCGCGGCGAGATCAGTGCGACAACAGGGGGCAGCGGCACGCCCCTGCAGTTGACCACGCCGCACTGCCGGGTAAATGCGCTTCATGCACGCTTCGAGGCCAGGCTGCTCGGCGACCACACGTGCCTGACAGTCGCCGAGGGGACCATCAGCCTGGAGGCGAGTGCCGGGCGCCCAGCGCTTGAGATGCACGCAGGCGAGCAGTGGCTGGTCAGCCAGTCAGCGGCGCGGCGCACACCCGGGCCTGATAGCGACCACGGTGCCTGGCGCGACGGTATGCTGATCGTTCGCAACCGGCCATTGGCCCAAGTGCTTGGCGAACTGTCGCGCTACCGGGTCGGTTACCTGAACTGGGAGCAACGCATTGCCACGCTGCCTGTCAGCGGTAACTTCAGTACCTCACACGCCGATCAGTCGGTGGCGCTGATTGCCCGTGCGCATGGTCTGCACGTGCGAAAGATCACCCGCTATTGGTCCCACGTCGGCAAGGCAGCGTGAAACAACGTGGCGCTGTGATGGGATTTCGAATCTGGGACGGCATAGCTCATTGAATGCCTCACTCAATCCGTTCGAGATCCTCAAAGTGACCCAGCGCCTCCCGTCTTGCCTCCGCCCTCGCCTGTTAGGCCGAACCGTCTTCCCTGCCGTGCTCTGCTGGAGCCTTGCCGGTATCGCCGCCTCTGCGGTGCAGGCAGCCGACCTGCAGCAGATCGATATCCAGCCGGGCAGCCTGGACAGTGCCCTGACCGAGCTCAGCCGCAGCACCGGTGTGACCATCGTGTTCGATCCGCAACTTCTGGACAGCAAGCACAGCGCTGGCCTGCACGGCCGATTCAGTACTGACCAAGCCCTCGAGATGCTTCTGGGCGCCAGCGGGATCGGCGCCGTCAAACAGGGCGATGGTTTCGTCCTGATTGCCTTGACGACCGCCGGTGTCGGGCTCGACCTGGCGCCCACCCAGATCACCGGCAACCAGCTGGGCAATATCACCGAAGGCACCGGCTCCTACACCCCCGGCCTGATCGCCACGGCCACGCGGCTGGTCCTCAGCCCCAGGCAGACGCCGCAATCGGTCACCGTCGTCACCCGCCAGCACATGGATGACTTCGCGCTGGACAATGTCGACGACGTGATGCGGCACACCCCAGGCATTACCGTCTCGGCCTATGACAGCGATCGCTCCAACTACTACGCCCGCGGTTTTTCGATCAACAACTTTCAGTACGATGGCATTCCATCTGCGGTGCGCAATGTCGGCTATTCGGCCGGCAACTCGCTCAGCGACATGGCGGTCTACGACCGCATCGAAGTGCTCAAGGGGTCGCCCGGCCTGCTGGTCGGTGCAGGCTCGCTGGGTGCCACGATCAACCTGATCCGCAAGAAGCCCACCACCGGTTTCCAGGGGCATCTGAGCCTGGGCGCGGGCTCATGGGACAACTACCGCAGCGAAGTCGACGTCAGCGGATCGCTGACGCCGACCGGCAACGTACGCGGGCGTGCCGTGGCGGCCTATCAAGACAAGAATTCCTTCATGGACCGCTACAGCAGCCAGGCCGAGGTGTACTACGGCATTCTCGAGTTCGACCTTTCCCCGGATACCTTGCTGACCGTGGGCGGCGACTACCAGGACAACGATCCGCGCGGCTCGACCTGGTCTGGCAGCTTCCCTTTGCTCAACGCCGCTGGCGAGCGCAACGACGTCAAGCGCTCCTTCAGCAATGCCGCCGACTGGAGCAGCTGGAAACAATACACGCGCACGGTATTCGCGATGCTGGAGCACCAGTTCGGCGATGGTTGGGTAACCAAGTTGCAACTGGACCACAAGATCAACGGCTATGACGCACAACTGGGCTCGATCCAGGGCGATACCCCAGCCGCCGACGGCACGGCTCGGCTCAATGGCCAGCGCTACCGTGGCGAAACCAGCAGCGATTCAGCCGATGCCTATGTCAGCGGTCCCTTCCAGCTCCTGGGCCGCGAACACGAGGTGGTACTCGGCGGTTCGATCAGCAAGGCGCATTGGGATGGCAAGGGCTTCTGGGACGTGACCTATCCCAACGGCAACCAGCTCGACTTTTTCAACTGGCACGGCAACGTCGACAAACCGGCCTGGGGTACCGCGCAGCAGATCAGCGACGATGTCGTTCGGCAGACCGGCGTCTACCTGACCACGCGCTTGAACGCGACCGACGATCTGCACTTCATTCTCGGCGGGCGCCTGGTCAACTACACCGTGACAGGCAATACCGACACCTATCGCGAAAGCGGCCGACTGATCCCTTATGCAGGGGTGGTCTACGACCTGAACGAACAGTTGTCGGTGTATGCCAGCTACACCGACATCTTCATGGCGCAGGATTCCTACAACCTGGATCGAAACCGCAAGTTGCTCGAGCCCGACGAAGGCGAGAACTACGAAGTGGGTATCAAGGGCGAGTTCTTCGAAGGCCGGCTGAACGCCAGCCTGGCCTACTTTGAAGTCAAGGAAAGCAATCGGTCAGTGCCCGATGACGACTACAACAACCTTACGCCCACGCCTTCCAACTACGCGTTCAAGGGTACCGATGCGCAAACCAAGGGCTTTGAACTCGAAGTCTCCGGCCAACTTGCGCAAGGCTGGCAAATGCAGGCCGGCTTTACTCATAAAGTCGTACGCGACGACAGCGGCGTGAAAATCTCGACATTCGAGCCGGAAAACCAGTTCACCTTGTTCACTACCTACAACCTGCCCGGTGCGCTCAACCAGTGGACAGTAGGCGGCGGTGGACGCTGGCAAAGCAAGGCGTGGCAGGAGATCTGGAATTCGCCACGCGATACCTACGAAACCTTCGCCCAGAAGCAATACTGGGTGGTGGACCTCATGGCCAAGTACCAGATCAGCCCGGCGTTATCGACCACGGTCAATCTCAACAACCTGTTCGACAAGTACTACTACACCAACATCGGGTTCTATAACTCGGCAGTCTATGGCGAGCCCAGGAATGTGATGATCACCACCCGATGGGATTTCTGACGAGTGCCTGCGCCGTTTTGAATGCGCGGGTTGTTCGATGAACTGTTGGCAGCCTGCCTTCGGGCGTTCGAGCGAAGTCTCTGCTCGCGCCGAAGCAGGCCGCCGCCGCTCAGGTAGCTCGACGCCTGCGCAGAGCACCTGTGATCAGCAAAACAATGCCGGGCACAAACAGCCCGATTGCTGTCCATCCGAACGCTTCCTGACCCGATGCGCCAAGCGCGGCAAAGACGCAGCCCACTACAATCAATGGGGCAGCGGCGATGTAGAAAGGCTTTTCGGCATTCTTGCCCATAACGGATCCTCCTGATTTCTTTCCATTGAAGCACATAGCTTTGCCAGCTTGAAGCGAGGGCGCATCCTGCGCGCCGCAACAAGTCACACAGCGCTGAGCGCGCCCACGCTCAGAAGCCCGATGACGCCCAGGCCAAGCGCGATGCGGTAGTACACAAATGGCATGTAGCTCTTGGTCGAAACCAATTTCAGGAAGACCACGATCACCCCGTAGCCGACGACAAACGCAATGATCGTTGCCAGCAATGTTGGGCCGCCGGAGAAAGTGCTGGATTCACCCCAGCTGCGGTACAGCTGGTAGAAGCCCGAAGCAATCACCGCCGGCACTGCCAGCAGGAATGAATAACGCGCTGCAGCCTCACGCGTGTAGCCCATGATCAGCCCGGCGGTGATGGTGCCGCCTGAGCGCGACACGCCCGGAATCAAGGCGAGCGCTTGGGCAAAGCCGAAAACCAGGCCATGGGTCCAGGTCAGTTGATCGAGTTTGCGCTCCTTGCGTCCCATCTTGTCCGCTGCGGCCAAGATCAGCGCGAACACGATGAGCATGGTTGCCGTCAGGTAAAGATTGCGCAGGCTTCCCTCGATGTAGTCCTTGAACAGCAGCCCAAGGATCGAGATAGGCAAGGTGCCGATGATGATCAGCCAGCCCATTCTGGCGTCCGGATGGCTGCGGTAAGAAGCGTCGCCAAGCGACTTGATCCAAGCCATGGCAATGCGCAGGATGTCCTTTCGAAAGTACAGCAGCACTGCAGCCTCGGTACCGAGTTGAGTGATGGCGGTGAATGCAGCGCCTGGGTCACCGCCAGAGGGTAACAATGGTCCGATAATGCGCAGGTGCGCGCTGGAGGATACCGGTAAGAATTCAGTCAGTCCCTGGACCAGCCCCAGAATGATGGCTTCCAGCCAAATACTTAATTCACTCATGCCTCAGCAGCTCCCAATTAGTTTCATCAGTTGGTCTGCCGCACATGGCAACACACAGGATAGATTGGCAGTAACTGACCTCTGAATCGGATAAAGATTCTTGAGTGCCAGCAATCCGCCCATGATGCGAGGCTGATCTGCGGATCAAATGGCAGCGGGCGCGCGCCAGTAGATCAAGCGGTTGGCATATAACCCGGCAATCAGAATGAGGAACCCATGCTCAGGCGCTTCGCGGCAGCATTCAGAGAAACGAAACCCGCAGTCTTGGCCAACCGTCGCAGATCAAGGACTTTCGGCGCCTGCAACCGGATGACACCAATCAAGCGCTCATTCTCTTCAGCCTTACCGACAGCCAGGCACAGGGGCGTCGGCAAGATTGGTCGGGATGGCGTGAGGCGCAGCCAGCTGATCTTAGAGCTGTCGCAGGCGCTTGATCACTAGATAACGGAGCTTGACATTGTAACTGATATTAGAGTCTCGGTCAGCATGCGCCATGGTCATGGCGCTTCCAGACTAGATCATGGATCTCCGGAGAGCACATAACGGGACGCGCTTGAGTACGCGGCCACGGTGTAGCTGATGCCTGAGAGGATGGCCTCACCAACTTATGAAGCAGGACTGGACATCGGCTATGCGATTGAGATGCACCCAGACACCTGAAGCTGTAAAGGCATCTGAAATGGATTTTCAGTCTAGTGTTCTTGGCAAGTGGCACGGCCGTCTTCAGCAACTTTGCAGCGCTGGGTCGGTAAGCAACGTGTTTCGGAGCTGCAATCGCGCTATGCGCGATTGCTGAACCCCAGCTTGGGCCCGCAGAAAAGATCGCAAAGCATGCCGATGGCTCTGTGGTCGATGCCAAGATGTGTGCCTTGAAGCACGTTGGCGAGCTCCGTGTGAAGATGCTCTATCGCCTACCTGGTGGCGGGATAAGGATGCGCAGCTACAACCGGGAAGAGCATCCTGATGACGAGTATTCAGCCCAAGACATGGTGGACTGCGAGATCCACGTGCTTGGCCGAGTCTTCTGGCCTTCTGTTCTCTGGTAGGGATAGCAGATGCTTCCTATAGACAGGCAGCTTGTGCCGACCGGCTATAGGGGCGAATGGAGGTGTTACTTAAGCGGGACCAGCGATGCACGCTGCGAATCGGTGATCGAATCGATTGTTGCAACAGTAATGCTGTTGTTCGGCGCGCCCGCAACGGGTTTGCCCATATCAGCGGTAACCCCCTCAGGCAGCTTGAACATCGCCCCAGTCGCAGGATCGACGATCAACAGACCAATCACTCCGCCGAACACAATATTTCCCCAATACCAGCCGCTGACGCTGGAGTCGAGCGTTACGCTGCGATCGGGATAACCATCCTTCTTAAATCGCAAGGTGTAGGTCTGGCCCGAAAAGTAGCCCTTGCCTGATTTTAGCGTAACTGTGCTGGGCGTGTTACCCGAATGCACGACCTGTCCGCTCTTGTCTGTGATCTCAAAAGAGGCGCCTGGCGGAGCGCTTGTTACCGATACAGGATACCTGGAGTCGCCCAAGATGCTCGCGCAACCCTGAAGGCCCAACATCACTGCCACCGCAGCCATCCCCACTACATTCCTAGCTGTCATTGCAATACGCCCCGTGCCGTCATTGGCATGGCCATCATTGGCCGGCGGCGATTGTATCCGAATGGTAGCAATTAGCTAGTACCTACCGATATGCCCGTCGCTGAACGGCCTTTTTCATACCGGTGATGTGCACATGAATTCAGCGCGAAGCGTAGGGAAGTAACCAATATAAACAAACAATGTTGAATTGTTTACAAACGATTTTTTTGCTGTGTACATGAACGCGCAATTGCCTATAACTAGGAGGGCATTGTCCGCCGCCGGCAAGATGCTGCCCACCACTACGCCGGTCGCGTTGATCCCGGATGCTATTCACGTGGCCGACCTTGAGCGCTACATGGCCGGTCGGAGTTGCTTCGCGGCACCTTCTCCACCTACTCCCTGGCTGGTGCGGATATTTGTCCGCCAGGTACCGTTGGGGCGCTGTTCGATAGCAGCCATGTTGTGGATTTTGCAGGGACACCGTGGGACAGGCAAACAATCTCAATGTCCCAAGATTGTCCCCAATATCCCAACCTACAAAATCCGCAGGCACAAAAAAACCCCCGCAGCCCAATAGCTACGGGGGTTCAATGATGGAGGCCGAGGTCGGAATCGAACCGGCGTAGGCGGATTTGCAATCCGCAGCATAACCACTTTGCTACTCGGCCCCAAACGTGAAGCAAGAAACTGCTGCACGCAAACAAACTGGAGCGGGAAACGAGACTCGAACTCGCGACCCCGACCTTGGCAAGGTCGTGCTCTACCAACTGAGCTATTCCCGCATCGTGTTGACGGGCGCCATTCTATCTAATCGGCGACACCCGTCAAGCCTTTGATTCAAAAATAGTTTTATTTCTTCTCGGCCGTGATGCGCAAGTGCGGCCAGGCGGCGCGCAGGTATTGCAGCATCGACCACAGGGTCAGTGCGGCGGCGACCAGCAAAAGGGCGTAGCCCACGATGACCCAGAAGGTTGCGGCCTTGGGATTGGCCAGCAGGATGACCAAAGCCAGCATCTGCGCGGCGGTCTTCCATTTGCCCATGTTGGACACTGCGACCTGGGCACGCGCACCGATCTCGGCCATCCATTCGCGCAGCGCCGAGACGACGATTTCGCGACCGATGATGATCGCCGCCGGCAGGGTCAGCCAGAAGTTGGCATGTTCCTGCACCAGCAGCACCAGGGCCACCGCAACCATGAGCTTGTCGGCCACCGGATCGAGGAACGCACCGAATGGCGTGCTCTGCTCCCAACGGCGGGCCAGATAGCCGTCCAGCCAATCGGTTGCCGCCGCTATCGCGAACACGGTGCTGGCTGCCATATAGCTCCAATGGTAGGGCAGATAGAACAGCAATATGAAGAACGGTATCAGCAGGACGCGCAGTACGGTAAGCAAGTTAGGGATATTCATCGGCACAACTGGCTGCAAGGTGAGATGGCATTCTACTCGCTGTGCAGGTTTGCATAAATCGACTCTGCCAGCTTTTTACTGATTCCCGGTGCCTTGGCGATTTCCTCGACGCTGGCGCGGGCGATTTCCTGCAGCCCGCCGAAATGCTTGAGCAACTCGCGGCGACGCTTGGGGCCCACGCCTGCAACCCCTTCCAGGGTCGAGGTGCGACGTGTCTTGCCGCGCCGCGCGCGGTGACCGGTGATCGCAAAACGGTGGGCTTCGTCACGAATCTGCTGGATCAGGTGCAGCGCCGGCGAGTCGCCCTTGAGGGTGAATTCATGGGCGACGTCGTTCAGGTACAGCGTTTCGAAGCCGGCCTTGCGGGTCGTGCCCTTGGCCACGCCGAGCAGGATGAGGTCGGGGATGGCCAGTTCGTTCAGCACTTCCCGGGCCATGTTCAACTGGCCCTTGCCGCCGTCCACCAACAGCACGTCGGGCAGCTTGCCCTCGCCTGCCTTGATCTTGCTGAAGCGGCGCATCAGGGCCTGGTGCATGGCCGCATAGTCATCGCCTGCGGTCACGCCCTCGATGTTGTAGCGGCGGTAGTCCGACTTGATCGGCCCTTCGGGGCCGAACACCACGCACGACGCCACGGTGGCTTCGCCGCTGGAGTGACTGATGTCGTAGCATTCCAGCCGCTGTGGTGGCTCGTCCAGGTTCAGTACTTCGGCCAGCGCGTCGAACCGCGCGGCCACGTGCTGGCGATTGGCGAGCCGTGCGCCCAGCGCCTGCTCGGCGTTGGTCACGGCCAGTTGCTGCCAGCGTGCGCGGGTGCCGCGCACGCGATGGCTAAGGCTCAGTTCACGACCACGCAAAGTATCGAGGGCATCGAGCAACGCTTCGTGGTCTTCGGGAATGACGTTGACGATCAACTCGCTCGGCAGGTCGCGCTCGGAGCTGCCCAGATAGTACTGCGAAAGAAACGCCGACATGACTTCGGCGACTTCTTCTTCGATACCCACCTGCGGAAAGAAATTCTTGCTGCCCAGCACCCTGCCGGCGCGCACGGTGATCAGGTGTACACAGGCGCCGCCCGGGTTGACGAAGGCAGCGATGACGTCGACGTCGCCGCTGCCGCCCTCCATGCTTTGCTGGTCCTGCACGCGTCGCAGCAGACCGATCTGGTCGCGCAGCTGCGCTGCCTCTTCGAACTGCAGGTCCATCGCGGCTTTCTCCATGCTAGCGGAAAGCTCATTGGTCAGCTGGTTGCTGCGTCCCTCCAGGAACATCACCGAATGGCGCACGTCTTCGGCATATTCAGGCGCCTCCACGAGCCTTACGCAGGGCGCCTTGCAGCGCTTGATCTGGTGTTGCAGGCATGGACGCGTGCGGTTTCTGAAGTAGCTGTCCTCGCACTGGCGAACGAAGAAGGTCTTCTGCAACAGGCTCAGGCTCTCGCGAATGGCTCCTGCGCTCGGATAAGGACCAAAGTAGCGCCCCTTGGCCTTCTTGGCGCCACGATGGATGCTCAGTCGAGGAAACTCTCCGTCGGAAAGAAACACGTACGGGTAGGATTTGTCGTCGCGCAGCAGAATGTTGTAAGGCGGCCGCCACTCCTTGATCAGAGTCTGCTCAAGCAGCAACGCCTCGGTTTCGTTGGCCGTGATGGTGGTTTCGATCTGCTGGATCTTGCCCACCAGGGCAGCGGTCTTGGGCGCCTGGCCGGTTTTGCGAAAATAGCTGGCCAGGCGCTTCTTGAGGTTTTTCGCCTTGCCCACGTAAAGCAGACGCATGGCGTCGTCGAACATCCGGTACACGCCCGGACGTCCGCTGCAGGTGGCAAGAAAGGCACTGGGATCGAATGCAGCAGTCATGGTCAAAGGTTGGTGTCTACCATGCCATGCCGCACCGCCAGCAGGGTCAATTCCACATCGCTGGTCACGGAGAGCTTCTCGAAGATCCGGTAGCGGTAGGTGTTGACCGTTTTTGGCGACAGGCACAGCTTATCTGAGATGATCTGGACTTTCTGGCAGCCGACGATCATCAGGGCAATCTGGATTTCCCGTTCGGACAACAGATCGAACGGTGAGTTGCTGGTCTGTGGCTGGAACGACTTGAGGGCCAATTGCTGGGCAATCTGCGGGCTGATATAACGCTGGCCGGCGAAGACCAGGCGAATCGCCTGGACCATTTCGGCAAGCCCCGCACCCTTGGTCAGGTACCCTGCGGCACCGGCTTGCAGCAGGCGCGTGGGAAACGGGTCTTCCTCGCAGACGGTGACAGCCACCACTTTGATATCTGGATGGCTGCGCAGCAGTTTGCGCGTCGCCTCGAGACCACCGATACCGGGCATCTTGACGTCCATCAGCACCACGTCCGGCTTGAGGTCGCGAGCATATTGCAGCGCCCCCTCGCCCGACTCGGCCTGCCCCACGACCTGAAGGTCGTCGATATCGGCCAGCATGCGGGTGATACCGGTACGGACCAGGTCGTGATCGTCGACTACTAGAACCCGAATCAAACGGACACCTCGTAATAGTGGTCTCGGGGAATGGCGCCACATTACCAAACATTGCCGCTTCGGACCTAGCTGAAAGCGTCATGAATATGGCGTGGGGCGTCGGCGCGGAAAATCAGTCCCGGGTATTTCTCGTCCGTATTTTTTTCTGGACCGTACCGCGCGCGGAATAGTTCGCCGCCATCTCTGCAAGGCTGTTGGCCAGATTACTCAAGACGGCCTGCCCAGAAGTAGGAAGAGTCCGATATGTTTCTAGGACTTTTTCCTCTCCACCACTGAGAGCCTGCTCGGCCAATGGCGTCCGGCTACCGAGCACCACATAGAGAACGTCGACGCCTATCGTCGAAACGGCAGCCAAGTAATCGGCTCGGGGTGATCTGTCACCGTTTTCGTACTTGCCCTGCGCATTGGGTTCGACACCGCCCACTTGGCCAAACTCGCGTTGCGTAAGCTCCAGACGCTCACGCTCTTCCCTTAGTCGGGGACCGATTCCAGTCATTTGAATGTATAATCCTTTATCGAAACACCCGAAACGGTGCGAAATAAAACCACTTTGAACCCTCTAAAACGGACTTGAACTATGCATGGTATACGGACTGCCGCACAAGCCAGAGCCTGGCTCGATCAGCAAGGGAAATCGGTACAAGAGTTTGCGCGCGAGAATGGCGTGGACCCTGCCACCACCTACCAGGTGTTGGCGGGACGCAAGAAGGGGCGGCGTGGCGAAGCCCATCGAGTCGCCGTGCTGCTGGGCATGAAGCTGGGCACCATCACCGCTGCGCTGGAGGGCGGCCAGCGCTGAGCGCACGCAGTCAACGGTCGGGGCTGGGCAGAACGCGCTCCATGCGCAGAAAGCTGTCCTGCTCCCCCACCACCTCGAAACCGTGGCGGCCATAGAGCCGCTGCGCGGGGTTGTCCTTGAACACCATCAGACGCACCCGCGGCAAGCGTTCGCTACGCGCTTGCCTCACCACCTGCTCGAGCACCCAATGGCCTACGCCCTGGCCACGATGCACCGGCAGCAGATGCACCTCGCGAATGAACAGTGCATGGGCATCCCTGGACAGACTGATGTAGCCCAGCGGCACGGCGTCGCGACAGATCAATCGGTTGTCGCGCCAATGCCAGGCCTGATCGAAACCCTCGTCCAGCCACAGCAGATCGTGACGGCCGTAGTAAGGCAGCATCGCTCGCCGAGTGAGGTCTCGGGCGAAACGCAGATCCTGATCGGTAGCCGCCCGCAGGTACAAAGTCATTGCATCCTCCCCACGTCAAGAATGAGCTTGAATCCTTCGCCATGGCTGAAGTAAGCTCCAGCCATCCACCGGAGACTATCAATGTCGCACAACACCTTCAGCCCTGCATCCTTGCCTGCGACCTGCGCAGCGATGACGGCTGTCCGTGCACCGGCAAACGTTTATTTTGGGTATTGGTTTAGCCACTGGCGCGCCTGATACCCATATCGGCGCCCATTTCACAGGGGTCGCCGACAGAGAATTCTCAACCCCCAGTCGGCCTCCCGACTGGGGGTTTTTGCTTTTCAGGGCTTCATGTTTTTTTCGGCACTTTCGCCACGAAATCGAGGAACGCTTCATGAACAACTTCACTTATTACCGTTTCGACATCCGCAACCTCTGGCGATTTAGCAACCTCCGTTCGGGCCAGCCTGCCGCCTCCGACCGGTCGTTGATCGGTGGCATGACCCGCAGTCCAGACTCCCCGGCACTTTGTCGAACACCTTGACAGGGCAGCGCATGCGGGCAAGCGCCCGCCGCTGTCCAGGACCCAGACCATGAACAACAGCCTGACCACTCTGCACCCTACCCCTGCTGTCCAGACTCGCGCAGCCGCAACTGCCGCCGCGGCAAAAGACGCCGCCAACACGCCGGCGACTCACCGCCTGCCCACGCATTTCGCGCTCAAGCAGCAACTGCCCCTTGCCGATCACCTGGGTACCCAGGTCCAGGCTCATCGCCAAGCCATCCGCGCCATTCTCGAAGGCCGTGACCCACGCCTGCTGGTCGTAGTGGGCCCCTGCTCCCTGCACGATCCGAAGTCCGCGCTGGAGTACGCACGCAACTTGAGCCGGCTGGCGCAGGAGCTCGAGGGCGAAATGCTGCTGGTGATGCGCGCCTACGTGGAAAAACCACGCACCACGGTGGGCTGGAAAGGCCTGGCTTACGATCCTTACCTCGATGGTACCGACGACATGGCGGGCGGCCTGACCCTGTGCCGCGACCTCATGCGCGAAATGCTGCGCCTGGGCCTGCCGCTGGCCAGTGAGGTGTTGCAGCCCATGGCCTCAGGCTACTTCGACGACCTGTTGAGCTGGGTGGCGATCGGTGCGCGCACCACGGAATCGCAGATCCATCGCGAGCTGGCCAGCGGCCTGGGAATCCCGGTCGGCTTCAAGAACGGTACCGACGGCGGCGTTGCAGTCGCGTGCGATGCCATGCGCAGTGCGGCTCATGCCCATCGCCATTTCGGCATCGATCCGCAGGGGCACCCGGCCATGATCGACACCACCGGCAATCCCGACACCCACCTGGTGTTGCGCGGGGGGCACCGCGGCCCCAACCATGACCGTCAGAGCATTGCCCAGGTGCACAACGATCTGGCCAAAGCAGGTGTGAAGGCGCGAATCATGGTCGACTGCAGCCATGCCAACAGCGGCAAGGACCCACTGCGCCAGCCAGCGGTCTTCGACGACGTGCTGCAGCAGCGCCTGGACGGAGATCGTTCATTGGTTGCGGTCATGCTGGAAAGCCATCTGCAGGAAGGCAGCCAGCCGATCAGCGGGCACATGCGCTACGGCGTGTCGGTCACCGACGGCTGCCTGGGCTGGGCCGCCACCGAGCGACTGCTGCGTCAAGGTGCCGAGCGCCTGCGCGGCGCTGCCCAGGTTTGATGCACCTGCGTGTGCGTGCGCCGATCCGGATCGAGCTCGGCGCAGGCAACCAATCGGGCAGGGTCGAGTCCAATCTGCACGTTCTGAACATCGGAGATCACCATGAAAATCATCCCCTGCGCCGGTCTGGTGCTGTGCCTGGCACTGTTGCAAGGCTGCTTCGACAGCGCCGACAAGAGCACTACCAAAGGCAACAATGACGGTACCCCTTCCTCGGTACAGATGCAGAAGCCCGATCAGTCCAAGGATAAATAAGCCCCGGCGCCTGCCCCCGCAGGCGCTTTCATGAAATGATGGCGGCTTTCCCGCTCGCATCTCCTGCGCACAAGGACTGTCGCCAGCATGCCGTTGACCCTCGCTGCTTCCAAACGCAAATTTTCGCGCCTGCTGCTGCCCTGGCTGGCGGCCGCAGTACCGCTGGCCTGTGGTGCAGTCATGCTGAACTGGGAGGCCGGTCGTTCACTGCAGCTGGCGGCGGCGCGCACCAGCCAGTTGGCGGTGGAGCAGTTCGAGCTCATCCTCGACAACGTGGCGGCGGCTGCGGATGCCGTTCTGCCCCTGTCTGGACAACCCTGCGCGCAGGTACAACCGGCGCTGCTGGACCAGGTGACTCGGCGGCCCTTCGTGCGCTCGGTGAATCTGATCCAGGGCGACACACTTTACTGCAGCTCCCTGTCGGGCGCAGTGAGCGAAAACGTGAATCCGCTCGATTACGTCGATGGACAACTGTGGCTGATGCCCGGCAATCCGGTGACGCCCGACCGCGGCTTGTTGATCTACCGCGCCGTCCGTGGCGAGGCCAGCGCGCTCAGTACCGTCGATGGTTATCACCTGGCCAACGCCTTGCGCATGATGGGCTCGACCCATTCGATCACCTTGCACGTCGGCCGCAGCTGGATCGAAGCCAGCGGCAACGTTCATCAGGGGACGCCGCTGCCTGCCGCAGGCGGGCAAACTCGACTGCAGTCCACGCGCTACCCGTTCAGCGTGGTCAGCGGCATCCCGGAAGGTGCGCGCTGGACGTTGATACGCGAGCAGTACGCCGGCATGTTCGGCCTGCTGCTGCTTGTCTCGGCGGTGGTCGGCCTGCTCTGCCGGTGGGTGATGAGTCGTTCCGGCTCCCGCTATCAGGAGTTGCAGCGTGCCCTGGATGCCGAAGAGTTCGTACCTTTCTTTCAACCGGTGGTGTTCAGCCAGGACGGCCGCTGGGCGGGTGCCGAAGTGCTCATGCGCTGGCAGCATCCCCGCGAAGGCCTGGTCCGGCCCGACCTGTTCATTCCCTACGCCGAGGACTGCGGGCTGATCGTACCGATGACCCGCCTGCTGATGAAGCGCACCGCGCAGCAGTTGGGAACCTGCCTGGACCGGCTGCCGCAAGGCTTTCATGTCGGCATCAATATCACCGCCCAGCATTGCCTGGACCCGGCACTGTTCGATGACTGCAAGGCGTTCCTCGATGCGTTCCCGAAAGACCGGATCGCCTTGACCCTGGAATTGACCGAACGCGAGCTGATCCAGCCCTGCGCGCAGATTCACGCGCTGTTCGAACGGTTGCGCGGGTTGGGCGTGAGCATCGCCATCGACGACTTCGGCACCGGACAGTCAAGCCTGAGCTACCTGCAGCAGTTCAAGGTCGACTTTCTCAAGATCGACCAGAGCTTCGTGGCCATGATCGGCGTCAATACGCTTTCGCGGCACGTGCTGGACAGCATCATCGAGCTGTCGGCCAAACTCGAACTGCAGGTGGTCGCCGAAGGCGTGGAAACCGACGAACAACGCGCTTACCTCGCCGCTCGCCATGTGAAGTACCTGCAGGGCTATCTGTTTGCCAAGCCGATGCCACTGGCGGATTTCGAGCAAGCCTTGCGCAGTCTCTGAAACCAGTGGTTGTACCCTGCCCGCCTGGCTGAGATCATTGTCGGCTCAGTCAGGTTTTTCGCGCTTCGAGGCTCCCGTGTCCAAAGGCATCATCACGTCCGTCACAGCGTCCACTCTGTTCGCCGTGATGTATTTCTATACCTCGCTGCTGACACCGCTGAGCGGCGAAGAGATGTTCGGCTGGCGCATGCTGCTGACCCTGCCGTGCGTGACCCTGTTCATGTGGCTCAGTGCCGATCTGCATCTGGTCGCCAGGGTGTGGCGCAACATTGCCCAGCGCCCGGTGCTGCTGCTGGGCTCGATAGGTACCTCGGCGCTGATGGGTGTGCAGCTGTGGCTATTCCTCTGGGCGCCGCTGCACGGGCGCAGCCTGGAAGTGTCGTTGGGTTATTTTCTGCTGCCGCTGACCATGGTCCTCACAGGCCGCCTGGTGTATGGCGAACAGCTCTCGCACCTGCAGAAGCTGGCGGTGTTCTGCGCAGCCTGCGGTGTAGGCCACGAGTTGTTCCAGCATGGTCGGTTCGCCTGGGAAACGCTGCTGGTGGCTGCCGGTTATCCGGTGTACTTCGTGCTGCGCCGTGCTTGCGGCAATGATCACCTGGGCGGTTTGTGGACGGACATGTGCCTGATGCTGCCGGCCGCGCTGCTGTTCATCGTGCAAGGGCAGCTGTCGCCGGCCGACATGCAGGCGCGACCGCTGCTGTACGCTCTGATACCGATTCTTGGCGTCATCAGTGCATCGGCGTTGATCTGCTACGTGATGGCCAGCCGTCTGTTGCCATTCAGCCTGTTCGGGCTGCTCAGCTACGTCGAGCCGGTGCTGTTGGTGGGGGTGGCATTGCTGCTGGGCGAGAGCATCGCGCCAGACCAGTGGCTGACCTACTTGCCGATCTGGCTGGCGGTGCTGGTGCTGATGTTCGAAGGCGCCAAGCACCTGGCGCGCTCGCGTCGCGCCGTGTGATTGCGCGCGGTTTCGCTACACCTCCAGCGCTTGCTTGCGCAGGAGCACCTGTTTGACCCGGCGCTCCTCCACGGTCAGCACGGTCAGGCTCCAGTGTTCCCATTGCAGCGTGTCGCCTTGCTTGGGCAAACGGTCGAGCAGACTCATGACCATGCCCGCCAGGGTCTGGTAGTCATTGGTCGGCGCTGCATCGAAGCCGATGCGCGTCTGCAGCTGCTTGAGGTCCAACGCTGCACTCACGCGATAGCCATCTTCCTGCTCGACGATATCGGGGGCCTGCACTTCGCTGGCGTCGGGCAGCTCGCCGGCAATCGACTCGAGAATGTCGGTCATGGTCAGAATGCCGATGAAGCCGCCGAACTCGTTGACCACGAAGGCAATGTGCGTGGACTGCGCACGCATCTGCTCCAGGGCGTTGAGAATGCTGAAGGTCTCGAGCAGGTTGATCGGCTGGCGCGCCAGGCTGGCCAGGTCCGGTGCGTCGCCCGCCAGCAGCTGCTTGAGCAACTCCTTCTTGTGCACGAAACCCAGCGGTTCATCCACTTGGCCTTGTGCGATCAATGGCAGGCGTGAGTAGGACGACTGCATCAAGGTCTGCTCGGTGACCTCGCGCGACGCACCCAGGTCCAGGCAATCCACTTGGGCACGCACGGTCATGATGCTGCGGATGGGTTTTTCGGCCAGGTTCAACACCCCGCTGATCATCACCCGCTCACGCCGATCGAACAGCGCTTCGCTCTGCTCCTGGCCCACCAGGTCTTCGATCTCCTCGTCCATGGCTTCGCTGGCCGGACGACGACCGCCCAGCAGGCGCAAGACGGCGTGGGCGGTACGTTCGCGCATCGGCCGATCCTGGTGCTTGTGCTTGCGCCGGGCCCGCGCGATCTGGTTGAACACCTCGATGAGAATCGAGAAACCGATCGCGGCGTAGAGATAACCCTTGGGAATGTGGAAGCCCAGGCCTTCGGCGGTCAGGGCGAAGCCGATCATCATCAAAAAGCCCAGGCACAGCATGATCACCGTCGGGTGGCTGTTGACGAAACGCGTCAGCGGCTTGCTGGCGATGATCATCAGGCCGATGGAGAAGATCACCGCGATCATCATGATCGACAATTCGTCCACCATGCCCACGGCGGTGATCACCGCATCCAGGGAGAACACGGCGTCCAGCACGACGATCTGCGCGACGATTGGCCAGAACAGGGCGTAGGTCTTGACGCCAGCGCGCTGCGCGACATGGCCTTCGAGCCTTTCATGCAGCTCCATGGTGGCCTTGAACAGCAGGAAGATACCGCCGAACAGCATGATCAGGTCGCGTCCGGAGAACGTCTTGCCGAACACCTCGAACAGCGGCTCGGTCAGCGTCACCATCCAGGAAATGCTGGCCAGCAGGCCCAGGCGCATGATCAACGCCAGCGACAGGCCGATCACCCGCGCGCGGTCACGCTGATGCGGCGGCAGCTTGTCGGCGAGAATCGCGATGAATACCAGATTGTCGATGCCCAGTACCAGTTCCAGGACGATCAGGGTCGCCAGGCCTAGCCAGGCCGTGGGGTCGGCTAGCCATTCCATGAAAGGGTACTCATCAGGCAGAAGGGGGGTATTGCGTGAAGCGCGGGACTGGGAGGTTCCGTGACGGGGTTCATAGAGGTCTTGAGTAGTTTCGGAATCTGATCCTACCGCCCGCCGTACTAATTCCTACAGCGAGAAAGTATTTCAAGGCTTGTACGGCTGTGCCTTGAGGGTCTGCCCTGCCGTCAGGTGCTGGAATGAATAAATCGTTAGCTAGCTTTGTATTTTTCCAGAAAATCAAGCACTTCCAGCGATGTTTATCATTCGCGATGATAGTTACCTTCGAACCATTCGATTCGTCGATTGTCACGTCTGCGCCGCATGATCCGCCCATCGTTGATGCTCCCTTACTTCACTTGGCGGATCTGCACATGCACCAGTCACTCACTCCGTTGCGTTTTCCGTTGGCGGCCCTTGCGCTGATGGTGATCGCGGCTTGCGGAAAAACACCCGATGTCGCTCAGGCGCCTGCTGCACCCAAGGTTACCGTGGCCCAGGTACTGGAACAGCCGGTCAATGAATGGGACGAGTTCACCGGGCGCCTGGAAGCACCGGAAACCGTTGAGATTCGCCCACGCGTGTCGGGCCAGATTGACCAGGTAGCCTTCACCGAGGGCGCCCTGGTGAACAAGGGCGACCTGCTGTTCCAGATCGATCCGCGGCCCTTCCAGGCCGAAGTGCGGCGCCTGGAAGCGCAGCTGCAACAGGCCCGCGCCAGTTCGGCGCGTAGCGACAACGAAGCGCAACGCGGCCAGCGCCTGCAGGCGAGCAACGCGATTTCCGCCGAGCTGGCCGAGACCCGTGCCACCGCGGCGCAGGAATCGCGCGCGGCGCTCGCCGGCATCCAGGCACAGCTTGACCTGGCCCGGCTGAACCTGAGCTTCACCCGCGTGACGGCGCCGATCTCCGGACGCGTCAGCCGTGCCGAAATAACCGCAGGCAACATCGTCACCGCCGACGTGACGCCGCTGACCAGCGTGGTTTCTACCGACAAGGTGTATGCCTACTTCGATGCCGACGAGCGCGTGTACCTCAAGTACACCCAGCTCGCCCGCCAGGGTCAGCGTGGCCAGACCACCCCGGTCTACCTGGGGCTGTCCAACGAGGCCGGCAACCCGCACCTGGGTCACATGAATTTCGTCGACAACCAGGTCAATCCCAAGACCGGCACCATTCGTGGTCGCGCCGTGTTCGACAACAAGGACGGCAGCTTCACCCCCGGCCTGTACGCACGGCTGAAACTGGTGGGCAGCGCCACCTATTCGGCAGTGCTGATCAAGGACGAGGCGGTGGGCACCGACCTGGGCAAGAAATTCGTGCTGGTGATGGATCAGGACAACAAGGCCGCCTACCGCAGCATCGAACTGGGGCCCAAGCTGGAGGGCCTGCGCATCGTGCGCAGTGGCCTGAACAAGGATGAGCGCATCGTCATCAATGGCCTGCAGCGCGTTCGCCCCGGTTCCCAGGTCGATCCCGAAGTCGCCCAGATGGCCAGCCCTGCCACCCTCGCCGCCCTGGCCGAACAGCGCCATGCCCTGGAAGCCAGCAACACGCCCGCTGCTGCGGTCAAGGTTGCCAGCGTTTCGACTCCACGCGGTTAAGAGATCACTGCGATGAACTTCTCTCAATTCTTCATCAAGCGGCCGATCTTCGCCGCCGTGCTGTCGCTGATCATTCTGATCGCCGGCGCCATCTCGCTGTTCCAGCTGCCGATAAGCGAGTACCCCGAAGTGGTCCCGCCGACCGTGGTGGTGCGTGCCAGCTTCCCCGGCGCCAACCCCAAGGTCATCGGTGAAACCGTGGCCGCGCCGCTCGAGCAGGCCATCACCGGTGTGGAGAACATGCTGTACATGTCCTCGCAGTCTACCGCCGACGGCAAGCTGACCTTGACCCTGACCTTCGCTTTGGGCACCGACCTGGACAATGCCCAGGTGCAGGTGCAGAACCGAGTGACGCGCACCCAACCCAAGCTGCCCGAAGAAGTCACGCGGATCGGCATCACCGTGGACAAGGCTTCACCGGACTTGACCATGGTGGTCCACCTGACCTCCCCCGACCAGCGCTACGACATGCTCTACCTGTCCAACTACGCGACCTTGAACATCAAGGACGAACTGGCCAGGCTCAATGGCATCGGCGACGTGCAGTTGTTCGGCATGGGCGACTATTCATTGCGCGTTTGGCTGGATCCTAACAAGACCGCTTCCCGCAACCTGACCGCTACCGACGTGGTCACCGCCATTCGCGAGCAGAACCGTCAGGTTGCCGCTGGCCAGCTGGGCGCGCCGCCTGCGCCCAACGCCACCAGTTTCCAGATGTCGGTCAACACCCAGGGTCGCCTGGTCACCGAAGAGGAATTCGAAAACATCGTCGTGCGCGCCGCCGACGATGGCGAAATCACCCGGCTCAAGGACATTGCCCGCGTGGAGCTGGGTTCCAGTCAGTACGCGTTGCGCTCGCTGCTGAACAATCAACCGGCGGTGGCCCTGCCGATCTTCCAGCGGCCTGGTTCCAATGCCATCGACGTGTCCAATCAGGTTCGGGCGAAAATGGCCGAACTCAAGCAATCGTTCCCTGAAGGCATGGACTACAGCATCGTCTACGACCCGACCATCTTCGTGCGAGGCTCGATCGAGGCGGTGGTGCACACCTTGTTCGAAGCGCTGATCCTGGTCGTGCTGGTGGTGATCCTGTTCCTGCAGACCTGGCGCGCCTCGATCATTCCGCTGGTCGCCGTGCCGGTGTCGCTGATCGGCACCTTCGCCGTCATGCACATGTTCGGCTTTTCACTTAACGCGTTGTCGCTGTTCGGACTGGTGCTGGCCATCGGTATAGTCGTGGACGACGCCATCGTGGTGGTGGAGAACGTCGAGCGCAACATCGAGCTGGGGCTGGAACCGGTGGCTGCGACCGAGCGGGCCATGCGCGAAGTGACCGGGCCGATCATCGCCACTGCGCTGGTGCTGTGTGCGGTGTTCGTGCCGGCGGCGTTCATCTCCGGGCTCACCGGGCAGTTCTACAAGCAGTTCGCCTTGACCATCGCCATTTCCACGGTCATTTCGGCGTTCAACTCGTTGACCCTGTCGCCAGCCCTGGCGGCCGTGCTGCTCAAGGCTCACGACGCACCGAAGGACCGTTTCTCCAGATTGCTCGACAAGCTGCTGGGTGGCTGGCTGTTCCGACCATTCAACCGCTTCTTCGAAAAGGCCAGCCATGGCTATGTCGGCACCGTGGCGCGGGTGATCCGCAGCAGTGGTATCGCCATGCTGTTGTATGCAGGGTTCATGGTGCTGACCTGGTTCGGTTTCGCCAACACCCCAACCGGTTTCGTACCCTCCCAGGACAAGCAGTACCTGGTGGCGTTCGCGCAGTTGCCGGACGCCGCCAGCCTGGACCGCACCGAAGATGTGATCAAGCGCATGTCGGACATTGCCTTGAAACAGCCGGGCGTGGAGAACGCCATTGCTTTCCCGGGCCTGTCGATCAACGGTTTCACCAACAGCCCGAACAACGGCATCGTGTTCGTCGCGCTCAAGGACTTCGATCAGCGCAAGGACGCCAGCCTGTCGGCCAATGCCATCGCTGCCGAGCTCAACGGCAAGTTCGCCGGTATCCAGGACGCCTACATGGCGATCTTCCCACCGCCGCCGGTGATGGGCCTGGGCACCATCGGTGGATTCCGCCTGCAGGTCCAGGATCGCGGCAACCTGGGCTATGACGAGTTGTACAAGCAGACCCAGAACATCATCGCCAAGAGCCGCAGCGTGCCGGAACTGGCCGGGCTGTTCACCAGCTACACGGTGAACGTGCCGCAGGTGGATGCCTCGATCGATCGGGAAAAGGCCAAGACCCATGGGGTGGCCATCAGCGATATCTTCGACACCTTGCAGGTGTACCTGGGCTCGCTGTACGCCAACGACTTCAACCGCTTCGGGCGCACCTATCAGGTCAATGTCCAGGCCGAGCAGCAGTTCCGCCTGGAGGCCGAGCAGATCGGCCAGCTCAAGGTGCGCAACGACCGCGGCGAGATGATCCCGCTGGCCACGTTCATCAAGGTCAGCGACACCGCAGGGCCTGATCGCGTGATGCACTACAACGGCTTCGTCACGGCGGAAATCAACGGCGCTGCCGCACCGGGCTACAGTTCGGGTCAGGCCCAGGCAGCCGTGGAGAAACTGCTCAAGGACGAACTGCCCAACGGCATGGCCTACGAATGGACCGAGCTGACCTATCAGCAGATTCTGGCAGGCAACACCGCGCTGTTCGTGTTCCCGCTGTGCGTGCTGCTGGCCTTCCTGGTGCTGGCGGCGCAGTACGAAAGCTGGAGCCTGCCACTGGCAGTGATCCTGATCGTGCCCATGACCCTGCTCTCGGCGATTGCCGGGGTGATGATCGCGGGCAGCGACAACAATATCTTCACCCAGATCGGCCTCATCGTGCTGGTCGGACTGGCGTGCAAGAACGCGATCCTGATCGTCGAATTCGCCAAGGACAAGCAGGAGGAAGGCCTCGACCCGCTGGCCGCCGTGCTGGAGGCGTGCCGCTTGCGGCTGCGGCCGATCCTGATGACCTCGTTCGCTTTCATCATGGGCGTGGTGCCGCTGGTGCTGTCGTCCGGCGCCGGTGCCGAGATGCGCCATGCCATGGGTGTAGCGGTGTTCTCCGGCATGTTGGGGGTGACCTTCTTCGGCCTGCTGCTGACCCCGGTGTTCTTCGTACTGATCCGTCGCCATGTCGAGCGTCGCCAGGCCCGCAAGGCAGACCGCGCGCTCAAGCTTGAGGTACAACCATGAATCGCTTGAAACCCCTTCTGCCCAGCCTGCTGGTGATGGCCCTGGCCGCGTGTGCGGTGGGCCCTGACTACCGCGCGCCGCAGGAGCTGGATGCGTCCGTGGCGGCCGCCCAGGATGCGCGTTACTACCGCGCCGAGCAGTTCGATGCCGTGTGGTGGCAGCAATTCGACGACCCGACGCTCAATCGCCTGGTCAACGAATCGCTGCAGGGCAACCGCGAGCTGCGCGTGGCCTTCGCCCGTCTCAAGGCGTCGCGGGCGATCCGCGACGACGTGGCCAACGACCGCTTCCCGGTGGTGACCAGCCGCGCCAGCAGCGAGATCGGCAAGAGCCAGATACCGGGCCAGACCAACGACCGGGTCAATACCGAGCGCTACGACCTGGGCATGGACATGGCCTGGGAAGTCGACCTGTTCGGGCGCATCCAGCGTCAGTTGGAAGTCAGTGATGCCCAGCAGGGTGAAGCCGCGGCCAACCTGCAGCAGTTGCAGGTGACGTTGATCGCCGACCTGGTGGACGCCTACGGACAACTGCGCGGCGCTCAGTTGCGCGAGAAGATCGCCCTGGCCAACCTGAAGAACCAGCAGGATTCGCGCGGCATCACCCGCAGCCTGGAGGAAGCCGGCGTCGGCAATCAACTGGACGTGGTGCGTGCCGATGCACGCCTGGCCGCGGTCGAAGCGACCGTGCCGCAGCTGCAGGCCGAGCAAGTGCGGGCACGCAACCGCATCGCCACCTTGCTCGGTCAGCGCCCCGATCAACTCAGCGTGGACCTGAGCCCAGCGCAGCTGCCGGCCATTGCCAAGGCGCTGCCGATCGGTGATCCGACCCAGTTGCTGCGCCGTCGTCCGGACATTCGCAGTGCCGAACGCCGACTGGCAGCCGCCACCGCACAGATCGGCGTGGCCACGGCCGACCTCTTCCCACGGGTCAGCCTCAGCGGTTTCCTCGGTTTCACCGCGGCCCGTGGTTCGCAGATCGGTTCGTCGGCGGCCAACGCCTGGGGCCTGGGGCCGAGCATCACCTGGGCAGCTTTCGATCTGGGCAGCGTGCGCGCGCAGATTCGTGCGGCCGACGCCGATGCCGAAGGCGCGCTGGCCAGCTACGAGCAGGATGTGTTGCTGGCGCTGGAAGAATCGGAAAACGCCTTCAGTGACTACGGCAAGCGCCAGCAGCGTCTGCAGGCCCTGATGCGCCAGAGCGACTCCAGCCGCGCTGCGGCGTCGCTGGCGTCGATCCAGTACCGCGAAGGCACAGCCGATTACCTGGTGCTGCTCGATGCCGAGCGCGAGCGCTTGAGCGCCGAAGACGCCCAGGCGCAGGGCGAAACCGAGTTGTACCGCGGCATCGTGGCGATCTACAAGGCACTGGGCGGTGGCTGGCAGCCAGACACACTGGCACGCCTGTAGCCTGGGAAGGCGCCTGTCGCGCGGGAAAAACGTCAGCGGCCGATGGTAGGATAGGCGCCATCCAGGCACCTCGGGGGCCGCTGTCGGGCATCTCTGCCTGGCGGCGGCCTGCGGTGGGCCGACCCCGATCCGCAGCGAGCGCCCCATGATCAGCATCCGCCCCATGACTCCCTCCGATTTCGAACGTTTCTGGCCCACCTTCAATGCGGTGGTCCAGGGTCAGCAGACCTACGCCTACGATCCGGCCATGACCCGCGAGGCCGCCGAGCACACCTGGCTGCAACTGCCCTTGCATACCTTCGTTGCCGAGGATGAACAAGGCCAGCTGTTGGGCAGCTACTACCTCAAGGCCAATGCCGCAGGCCCCGGCAATCATGTGTGCAACTGCGGCTACATGGTCACCGAGGCGGCGCGCGGTCGTGGCGTGGCGCGGCTGATGTGCGAGCACTCGCAGCAAGTGGCTCGCGACAGCGGTTTCCTGGCCATGCAGTTCAATTCGGTGGTAGCCAGCAACGAAGTGGCGGTGGCCCTGTGGCACAAGCTGGGGTTCGAAACCGTCGGGCGCCTGCCGCGGGCTTATCGGCATGCGCAGCACGGGCTGGTGGATTGCCTGGTGATGTACAAGTGGCTGGCCGAGGAGACTGCGCCGCCGACCCGGTTGATCGGCCGCAAGAACATCGAGTCGGTGGTGTCGCGGCCGCGGCGCGCGCGGTGAACCGTTACCTGCATCACGGAAGTCGATGATGGCTATCGAAAAACGGAATTTTTCTTCAGGGCGTGGGATCAGCAGTATAGGCCCCTGACTACCCCCAAGGATTTCGTACCGATGAATATCAACCTGACTCTGTGCTGCATGATCGTCGTTTCATTCGGTATCGCATTGAGCCACGTCTGATCTTGCGCACGGGCGTGACGCAGGCCTCAAAGATTGCCCAAATGCTCGCGCAGGAACTCGATCAATACCTGCACTGGCCGTGATGTCTGTCGATGCTGCGGATACACCGCCGAAAGGGCCAGCGGCTCGGTGACGAAGTCATCGAGTACGGTCTGCAACTGTCCCGAGCTGATCGCCTGCTGGACGATGAACCGAGGCAGGTAGGCGATACCCATGCCGGCCACGGCAGCCTCGCAGAGCAGTTCGCCGTTGTTGGCACGCAGGCGCCCGCCCACACCGATCACCAATGGCTTGCCGTCCACCTGGAAGCGCCACTGTACCTGCCGCGCATGACCGTAGGGCAGGCAGTCGTGGGCTGCCAATTCCTGGGGGGTGTCCGGAATGCCGCGTGCGGCCAGGTAGTCGGGACTTGCACAGTAGACACGAGCGATGGAGGCAATGCGCCGGGCGATCAGCGATGAGTCTTCCAGCACGCCGATACGCAGGACCAGATCGTAGCCTTCACCGAGCAGGTCGACCGGGCGGTCGTTGAGATCCATTTCGACCTGGACCTGGGGATAGCGTTGGAGGAATCGAGGCATCAGCACGCTGAGTTGCGCCATGGCGAACGACAATGGCGCACTCACTCGCAAGATGCCACGCGGTTCGGCAGCCTGCCCTGCTATCCCCTGCTCGATCTGTTCCACTTCGGCCAGCAGGCGCACGGCCGAGTCGTAATAGCTCTGGCCCAGCGCAGTCACATCGAGGCGCCGTGTAGAGCGATTGAGCAAGCGCGCGCCGAGACGGCTTTCGAGTTGCATCAAGCGACGACTGATGTACTGCTTGGAAATCCCCAACTGCTCGGCAGCGGCGGTGAAGCTGCGCGATTCCAGCACCTGGACGAACAGCCGCATGTCTTCGAAAGCGTTCATCGTCACTCCTTGGTTGACAATGCATTGTGGGACAGCCTTCCGGCTCTCACAACCGGCCGCAACCTTTCTCCCGTGGGAGCGGTCCTCGGCCGCGAAAGGGGCACCGCGGATTGGCTGATCCACCGCGGCGCCTGGTTCGCGGCCACGGACCGCTCCTACAGCGGAGGTTGCATCCCGTAGGGGCGGTCATCGGCCGCGAAAGGGGCACCTCGAATGGGCTGGTCCACCGCGGCGTCTGGTTCGCGGCCACGGACCGCTCCTACAGCGGAGATTGCATCCCGTAGCAGCGGTCATCGGCCGAGAAAAGGGCACGGCGGATTGGCTGGTCCACCGCGGCGTCTGGTTCGCGGCCACGGACCGCTCCTACAGCGGAGGTTGCATCCCGTGGGAACGGTCATCGGCCGCGAAAGGGGCACCGCGGATTGGCTGGTCCACCGCGGCGTCTGGTTCGCGGCCACGGACCGCTCCTACAGCGGAGATTGCATCCCGTAGCAGCGGTCATCGGCCGAGAAAAGGGCACGGCGGATTGGCTGGTCCACCGCGGCGTCTGGTTCGCGGCCACGGACCGCTCCTACAGCGGAGATTGCATCCCGTAGCAGCGGTCATCGGCCGCGAAAGGGGCACCGCGGATTGGCTGATCCACCGCGGCGCCTGGTTCGCGGCCACGGACCGCTCCTACAGCGGAGGTTGCATCCCGTAGGGGCGGTCATCGGCCGCGAAAGGGGCACCTCGAATGGGCTGGTCCACCGCGGCGTCTGGTTCGCGGCCACGGACCGCTCCTACAGCGGAGATTGCATCCCGTAGCAGCGGTCATCGGCCGCGAAAGGGGCACCGCGGATTGGCTGATCCACCGCGGCGCCTGGTTCGCGGCCACGGACCGCTCCTACAGCGGAGGTTGCATCCCGTAGGAGCGGTCATCGGCCGCGAAAAGGGCACCGCGGATTGGCTGGTCCACTGCGGCGTCCGGTTCGCGGCCACGGACCGCTCCTACAGCGGAGGTTGCATCCCGTAGCAGCGGTCATTGGCCGCGAAAGGGGCACGGCGGATGGGGTTTTCGATGAGCGGGCGAACCTGCCGGGGGTTGCACAGTCACACCCTTTAGCCCGTCGTTGAAGCCCAACGGCGGTCGTGCGGAAAGCGATAGAAAAGCGCTCCCGCGCCCGTTTCCCATCGTCGCCATCGACGGAGCCGTCGGAGCAGCCTCTTGATGAATAGTCTTTCCCAGCACGCCGTGCCCGTCATTCCCCTGCACGACCTGCTGCAACGCTTCAACCAGGTGCGTCGCCACAGCGAACACCTGGCCAGCCCGCTCAGCGCCGAAGACATGGGCGCGCAATCGATGCCCGATGCGAGCCCGGCCAAGTGGCACCTGGCGCACACCACCTGGTTCTTCGAGACGTTTCTGCTGGCCGAACAACTGCCGCACTACACGCCCTTCGACCCCGATTTCTGTTACCTCTTCAACTCCTATTACGAAGCCGTCGGACCGCGCCAGCCACGTCCACAACGTGGCCTGATGACGCGTCCGGGACTGGACCGAGTACGCGCCTACCGCGCCCATGTCGACCAGCATATGCAAGACCTGTTGAGCGGCGACCTTGCGCCTGAAGTGCAGGCGTTGATCGAACTGGGCCTGTCCCACGAGCAACAGCACCAGGAACTGTTGCTGATGGACATCCTGCACTTGTTCAGCCTGTCTGCGCTCAAACCGGCCTACGACCCGGCATGGCCCGTCGACGCAAGCGGCCAGCGTGGTCGGTTCATCGGCCATGCCGGCGGATTGGTGGAGATCGGTCACGCCGGCGACGGCTTCGCCTTCGACAATGAAGGCCCGCGGCACAAGGTATTCGCCCAGACGTTCGAGATCGCCGATCGCCTCGTCACCAACGGTGAGTGGCTGGAATTCGTCGAAGCCGGCGGCTACACCCAGGCAGGGCTGTGGCTGGCCGACGGCTGGGCGACGGTGCAGGGCGAAGGCTGGCATGCGCCGTTCTACTGGCAGCAGGACAACGCCGGCAACTGGCTGGAGATGAGCCTGCGCGGGCTGCAACCCCTGCAACTCGACGCCCCCGTGGTGCACATCAGCTACTACGAAGCGGCAGCCTTCGCCCAATGGGCCGGCGCGCGCCTGCCCACCGAAGCGGAATGGGAAATTGCCGCTGGCACCGGGCAGCTGCAGCAGCTCGACGATGTGGCCTGGCAATGGACGCAAAGTGCCTACAGCGCCTACCCCGGTTTTCAGCCAGCGGTCAGCGCAGTGGGTGAATACAACGGCAAGTTCATGATCAACCAGATGGTGCTGCGCGGTGGCGCCAGCATCACTCCGGTGGGCCATACGCGGCCTACCTACCGCAACTTTTTTGGGCCTGCCTGCCGCTGGATGTTCTCGGGCCTGCGCCTGGCCCGCGACGTCACGCCGTACAGCGCAAGAAACGATGGCAGCGACGAATTCGCCCGCGATGCAGTGACCGGGCTGTCGGCGCCACAGAAGTCGATTTCGCCGAAGTATTTCTACGATACCCAGGGCTCGCAGCTGTTCGAAGCCATCTGCACCTTGCCCGAGTACTATCCAACACGTGCGGAAACGGCCCTGCTCACCGAAATCGCACCGCAGCTCGCCGCATTGATCGCCGTAGATGCCGCCCTGGTCGAATTCGGCGCCGGTGCCTGCGACAAGGTACGGCTGTTGCTGGATGCCGTGCCGCAGATCGGCCTGTACGTACCGATCGATATCTGCAGCAACGCGCTGGAGCGCGCCGGCGCCCAGTTGCGCCAGCGCTACCCTGCCCTGCGTATCGCCCCGCTGGTCGATGATTTCACGCGTGCCCTGCACCTGCCGGAGGAAACCCGTGGCCATCCGCGCGTGGGCTTCTTCCCGGGGTCGACGCTGGGCAACTTCACCCGCCCGCAAGCCGTACGCTTTCTGCGTTCGGCCCGCGAGCTGCTGGGGCGCGATGCGCGTTTCATCATCGGGGTCGACATGGTCAAGGACATCGCTACGCTGGAGGCTGCCTACGATGACGCTGCCGGGGTTACGGCACGCTTCAACAAGAACCTGCTGACGCGCATGAATCGCGAGCTCGACGCCGACTTCGACGAACAGGCCTTCGACCATTTGGCGCTATGGAACCCCGACTACGAACGGATCGAAATGCACCTGGTCAGCCGCAAGGCGCAACAGGTCCGTGTGGCGGGACGCACGTTCGCCTTCAAGGCGGGCGAACGGCTGCACACCGAGAACTCGCACAAGTTCACCGTGCAATCCTTTACCGAACTGGCCGCTGCGGCCGGCTGGGAAGTCAGCGATCAATGGATCGGAGAGGCGCCGCAGGTGGCGCTGTTCTGTCTGCGCTGACAGCCCTGCAGCGCAAGCGCATCATGAGTGAGGAACGCCATGAGCAAGGCACTGGAGGAGTACAACCGCAAGCGTGATTTCGATGCTACCCCGGAGCCTTCGGGCGGCAGAAGCAGCGGCAAGCGCGGCAAGGCCGCGCAGGCCTTGCAGTTCTGCATCCAGAAGCATGATGCCAGCCACTTGCACTACGACTTTCGCCTGGAACTCGATGGCACCCTGAAAAGCTGGGCGGTGCCCAAGGGTCCATCGCTGGACCCAAACGCTCGACGCCTGGCCGTGCATGTCGAAGACCACCCGCTGGATTACGCCAGCTTCGAAGGCAACATTCCCGAGGGGCACTACGGCGCCGGAGACGTGATCGTCTGGGACCGCGGCACCTGGATCCCCGAGGGCGACCCTCGCCAGGGCTATGAAAAGGGCAAGCTCAAGTTCGTGCTGCAGGGCGAGAAATTGGCTGGCGCGTGGAACCTGGTCAAGACCCATATGCCTGGCAAGCGTGAGCAGTGGTTCCTGATAAAGTCCAAGGACGAGGCCGCGCGTCCCTCGGCCGAATACGATGTGCTGGAGGCCCAGCCCGACAGCGTCCTCAGCGAGCGCACTCTGGTTCCGCGCAAGCACAAAAGCAAAGGATCGACCAGAACAGCCAGCAAATCCATGGCCAAACCGACTGCCAAGCCCAGGGCCACTGGCAAAGGTGTGCAGCTGCAAGGCGCACGCGCCGCTGCGTTGCCGGCCAGCCTCAAGCCCGAGCTGGCGACCTTGGTGGACACCGCCCCGGACGGTGACTGGCGCTACGAGATCAAGTTCGACGGTTACCGTATCGTTGCGCGCATCGAAGACGCCGAGGTCAGGCTGTTCACGCGCAACGGGCACGACTGGACCGCCAAGATGCCGCGCCAGGCCAAGGCACTTGCAGCCCTGGGCTTGCAGTCGGCCTGGCTGGACGGTGAAGTGGTCGTGACCAACGAACAAGGCGTGCCGGATTTCCAGGCCTTACAGAACGCCTTCGAGCAGCAACACAGCGGTGACATCGTCTTCTACCTGTTCGACCTGCCCTACCTCAACGGCATGGATCTGCGCGAAGTCCCTGTCGAGCAGCGCCGCAGTGCCTTGGCCAAGGTACTGGAAGCCAACGAGGACGATGCCCTGAAATTCTCCGACGACTTCGCCGACTCGGCCGAGTCGCTGCTCGCCAGCGCATGCCAGATGAACATGGAAGGACTGATCGGCAAGCGTGTCGGCAGCCCCTATGTGTCGCGGCGCAGCAGTGACTGGATCAAGCTCAAGTGCAAGCGCCGCCAGGAGTTCATCATCGTCGGTTACACCGAGCCCAAGGGCAGCCGCAGCGCATTCGGCGCCTTGCTGCTGGGTCTGCATGACGCCGACAGCGGCGAGTTGCGCTATGCCGGCAAGGTCGGCACCGGCTTCAGTGAAGCCACGCTGCGAACCCTGCTGACGCAGTTGCAGCCGCTGGAAACCGACGACCCGGCGCTCAGCAATCCACCCAAGGGCGCCGACGCACGGGGCGTGCATTGGTTGCAGCCGACTCTCGTGGCTGAAGTGGCGTATGCCGAAATGACCCGTGACGGCGCCGTCCGTCATGCGGTTTTTCATGGATTGCGCAGCGACAAGCCCGCCAGCAACATCACGTCGGAGGCGCCCGCTGCGAAAATCAGCGCGCCCACCCAACCGGTGAAGCCGAAGAAGACACCTCGCAAGGCGGCTACCAAAGCAGACGACGCGGACCTGGTCGGTCAGGTGCGCATCACCCACCCGGAACGGGTGATCGATGCCACCAGCGGTACCACCAAGATGCAACTGGCCGAATACTACGGACGCATTTCACCCTGGTTGCTGCCGCACCTCAAGCAGCGTCCGGTGGCGCTGGTACGAGCGCCCGACGGGGTGGGCGGCGAACTGTTCTTCCAGAAGCACGCAGGCCATCTGGCGATCCCGCACATCGTCACCTTCGACAAGGAAGAGGCAGGCCAGGCCGCCATGGTCATCAACGACGGCCAGGCACTGCTCGGCGCGGTGCAGATGGGCACGCTGGAGCTGCACACCTGGAACGCGACCACCAAGGATTTCGAACATCCGGACCGGTTCGTGCTCGACCTGGACCCCGATCCAGCCCTGCCCTGGAAAAGCATGGTCGAAGCCACCCAATTGACCCAGACCCTGCTCGACGAACTGGGCCTCGCATCGTTTCTCAAGACCAGCGGCGGCAAAGGCATGCACGTGGTGGTGCCGATCACCCGCAAGCTGGGTTGGGACGAGGTCAAGGCATTCAGCCGCGCCGTGGTCGAGCACATGGCCAGGCTGATGCCGGAGCGCTTCAGCGCCGTGTCCGGCCCGAAAAATCGTGTCGGAAAGATCTTCATCGACTACCTGCGCAATGGCCTCGGCGCGACCACGGCCTGCGCCTACGCCGCACGGGCGCGTGACGGCTTGCCGGTTTCGGTGCCGGTCAGCCGTGACGAGGTAGCGCAGATCAAGGGAGGCGACCATTGGAACATCGACAGTGTGCTCGAACGCCTGGCAGAGATGGATGAAGATCCGTGGGCGGATTTTTTCACCACCCGCCAGAGCATCACCGTGGCGATGCGCAGGAAGCTCGGGCTCAAATGAGCGCACACCGGCCTGGCCACTGAGTTAATCAGCTGCCGCGGTAGGTGGAGTAGCTGTAGGGTGAAAGCAGCAGCGGCACATGGTAGTGCGCCTGGCTGGCGTCGATGCCGAAGCGCAGCACGATCTCGTCGAGAAAGGCCGGCGCCGCCATGGGCGTGCCACGGGCACGGTAATAGTCGCCGCCAGCAAAGTGCAGCTGGTACACCCCCGAACGATAATGCTCGCCTTCCAGCAAGGGCACGTCACAGCGGCCGTCGGCATTGGTCACGGCCGTTGCCAGCAGTTGCAGCTGCTCGCCCTCGACCCGGTACAGGCGCACCTGGATGGCGTTACCAGGGCACCCATGTGCGGTGTCCAATACATGTGTGGTCAAGCGTCCCATGGTCGATGTTCACCTGATGAAGGGGTGCTTCCAGCGCGCACCGTGGTAGAGCGGGAACGTGCGACTCGCGCCGAAACGGGGCATGGCGCGTAGCACATTGCAAAGGAGCCGAGCCAAAAACCCCGAAAGATCCTTATTGCTGACCGACCGGGCAGGTTTTTTGCAAGACTCTGGGCAAGTGCTTCTGCAAGGATGAAGCCATCTACCCGTCAGTGATGCGAGCTTACAAATTGCCCATGCCGATGTATACACTCCATTCAAGCGCGACGCGGCCCCTTCTCGGGTACGTCGTCGAGCCCGTTCTGCCACGTACAGAAGGAAGCCTGCGGTGAGCCCCGACTACCCCCGCGACCTGATCGGCTACGGTGACACCCCCCCTCATCCACATTGGCCGGGCAACGCCCGCATTGCAGTGTCGTTCGTGCTCAACTATGAAGAAGGCGGCGAACGTAACGTGCTGCATGGCGACAGCGAGTCCGAGGCGTTCCTGTCGGAAATGGTCGCAGCTCAACCGTTGCAGGGCCAGCGCAACATGAGCATGGAATCGCTCTATGAATACGGCAGCCGCGCCGGCGTATGGCGGGTGCTCAAGCTGTTTCGCCAGGCCGGTATTCCCTTGACCGTCTTTGCCGTGGCCATGGCCGCGCAGCGCCACCCTGAGGCCATTCGGGCCATGGTCGCCGATGGCCATGAAATCTGCAGCCACGGCTATCGCTGGATCGACTACCAGAACGTCGATGAAGCGCAGGAGCGCGAACACCTGCTCGAAGCCATCCGCATCCTCACCGACATCACTGGCCAGCGACCGCTGGGCTGGTACACCGGTCGCACCGGCCCCAATACCCGGCGCCTGGTAATGGAAGAAGGCGGTTTTCTCTACGACAGCGACGCCTACGACGACGACCTGCCCTACTGGCAACCGGGCAGCGATGCGCGCCATGGGCATCTGGTGATCCCCTACACGCTGGACACCAACGACATGCGCTTCACCCAGGTACAGGGCTTCAACAAGGGCGACGACTTCTTCGACTACCTCAAAGACGCCTTCGACGTGCTGTACGCCGAAGGCGCGGACGCGCCGAAGATGCTCTCGATAGGCCTGCACTGTCGCCTGATCGGCCGCCCGGGACGCCTGGCGTCGCTCAAGCGCTTCATTGACTATGTCCAGGCCCATGAGCAGGTGTGGTGCGCGCGGCGTGTGGACATCGCCCGTCACTGGCAAAACGTTCATCCCTACCCAGGCAGCCTTCGCCCATGAGCCACTTCCGTACCCTGCAACCCTCACGGCTGAGCCGCGCCGATTTCATCGCCGCGTTCGGTGACATCTACGAGCACTCGCCCTGGGTCGCCCAGCAGGCCTTCGACCGCTTGCCAGTGGAGCGGCGCGACGATATCGAGGCGGTGCACGCCTGCATGGGCCAGGTGGTGGCCGACGCCGACCGTGCCAGGCTGATGGCATTGATCAATGCGCACCCCGATCTGGCCGGCAAGGCTGCGGTACAGGGCCAGCTTACCGCTGCCAGCACCCAGGAGCAGGCTGGTGCCGGCATCAGTCAATGCACCGCCGAGGAGTTTCAGCGCTTCACCGAGCTCAACGACGCGTACCGACTCCGTTTTGGCTTTCCGTTCATCATGGCGGTCAAGGGCAGCGACCGGCAGCAGATCCTGGCGGCGTTCGAGATACGTATCGGCCATTCTCCCGAGGACGAATTCAGCTGTGCATTGCGCGAAATCGACAAGATTGCGCTGTTTCGCCTGCAAGCGCTGTAACCGCTGCAGCCATGCCATCGCGCCCGGCGCGATTTTCATCTCACCACCGTTCAAGGCAGACCCGCATTCATGAAAGCCTACGCCGCACCGTTTCAGAAATACGTCAACCTGGCGGATGCCCGCCTCGGTACCCGCGCCATTTCGGTGACCGATGATTGGTTTGCCGACGTCAACCGGTTGTTCCAGCCCACCCCGGCGGTGTGGAAGGAAGGCGTGTTCGACGACAACGGCAAGTGGATGGATGGCTGGGAATCGCGGCGCAAGCGCTTCGAAGGCTATGACACGGCGGTGATCCGCCTGGGCGCGCCGGGCTCGATCAAGGGCGTGGATATCGACACATCGTTCTTCACCGGCAACTTCCCTCCTTCGGCGTCACTGGAAGCGTGCTTCATCAGCGAAGGCGAACCCGACGAGCAGACGCAGTGGGTCGAGATCCTCGGCGCGGTGGAACTGCAGGGCAACAGCCATCACTACCACGGCATCGACAACGACAGCGCCTTCAGCCATCTGCGCTTCAACATCTACCCGGACGGCGGCGTGGCGCGCCTGCGCGTGTATGGCGTACCGTTCCGCAGCTGGTCGAGCGTCAGCGACGAGGAGCCGCTCGACCTGGCCAGCGCGCTCAACGGTGGACGCGCACTGGCCTGCTCGGACGAGCACTATGGCAGCATGAGCAACCTGCTCAATCCCGGCCGCGGGGTCAACATGGGCGATGGCTGGGAAACCGCAAGGCGGCGCACGCCAGGCAATGACTGGGTCATCGTGGCCTTGGGTCATGCCGGGGTGGTGCAGCAGGTGGTGGTCGATACCTTGCACTTCAAGGGCAACTACCCCGACAGTTGCTCGATCCAGGGCGCGTTCGTCAAAGGCGGCACCGACAGCCAGATCGAGACCCAGAGCCTGTTCTGGCGCGAGCTGCTACCCAGCCAGAAACTGCAGATGCACCAGGAACACAGCTTCGCCGAACAGATCAAGGCACTGGGGCCGATCACTCATATCCGCCTGAACGTTTTCCCCGACGGGGGTGTAAGCCGCCTGCGCGTACTGGGCACGCTGGCCAGATAGCCGGATCGGTATCCGTTCGCCTGCCTGGGTGGATCGACCACCCAGGCAGCGTCAATTAACGACAAGGCCCTTCATGCGTACATTAACGATCGAACCCCTGAGCAAAGCCGCGTTTGCCCCCTTCGGCGATGTGATCGAAACCCAGGGCAGCGCGCACTTCCTGATCAACAACGGCTCCACGCAACGCTTCGATCGCCTGGCGGACGTGCAGCTTGGCACTGCGCAGGATCAGGCCGTGATCAGCATCTTTCGCGCCCAGACCCTGCCGATGCCGCTGACCGTGCGCATGCTGGAACGTCACCCGCTGGGCAGCCAGGCGTTCATCCCGTTGCAGGGCAAGGCGTTTCTCATCGTGGTCGCCCCGGCCGGTGAGGTGCCGCACAGTGAAGCGGTGCGGGCTTTTCGTAGCGACGGGCATCAGGGCATCAACTACCATCAGGGCGTCTGGCACCATCCGATATTGGCCCTGGCCGATGGCGATGACTTTCTGGTGGTGGACCGTAAAGGCCCTGGCAATAACTGCGACGAGTTCTTCTTCGAGGAGCGCGATTTATTGTCCCTGGATCCATCACGGTAATTCTTGCCACGCAGGGCTCGGCATGTCTGTAGCAGCGGCGCGAGCCGCGTCCGGCGTCTACGGGTTGTTTCAGATAGACCACAGCGCCGGTGACGCGGCTTGCGCCGCTGCTACAGGAAGGCGCGGCGCAGGCGTTCGAGGCCTTCGTCGATGTCGGCAAGCCCCGGTGCGGCGAACGAAAGGCGAATACTGCTCGGGTCAGGGTCGTGTGCATAGAACGCGCTGCCCGGCACGAACAGCACCTTCTGCTCGATCGCACGCGGCAGCAGCGCCTTGGCGTCCAGCCCGTGACGGCAGCGGCCCCAGACGAACATTCCCCCTGCAGGCGCGCTGACCTCCAGGTATTCCGTCAGCGGCTGCAACCCTGCCAGCATCCGCTCGCATTTCTGCCGGTAGCCCTCGGCCAGGCCCGGCAAGGCCCGCTCCAAAGCCCCTGCCGCGAGGTAATTGGCCGCGATGCGCTGTGCCCAGGGCGAGGTGCACAGGTCCACGGTCTGCTTGGCCACCAGGCAGCGCTGGCGGATGGCCGCAGGTGCCACCATCCAGCCCACCCGCAGCCCCGGTGCCAGTACCTTGGACAGACTGGACAGGTGGATCACCCTGCCCTCGGCGCCCTCGACCTGCCGACTCAGCGCCAGCAACGACGGCACGTCCTCACCGGCGAAACGCAACGCACCGTAGGGATCATCTTCGACCAGCAGAAAATCGTGCGCGACCGCCAGCTTCAGCAGCGCCATGCGCCGCGCCAACGGCAGGCAGGCGCCGGTAGGGTTGGCGAAGGTCGGCACGCAATAGAGCATGGCCACATCGCCAGGCGTACGCTGGGCCAGCTGTTGCGCCAACGCGTCGGTGTCCAGGCCGTTGGCATCGGTCGCCGCACTGAGCACCTGCGCCCCGGCCAGGCGCAACGCCTGCAGCGCTGCAGGATAGGTCGGGCATTCCACCAACACCGTGGCGCCGGGTGCCAGCAACACTTTGAGCAACAAGTCGAAGCCTTGCTGCGAGCCGGTTGTCACCACCATGTCCTCGGCCTTCACCACGGCACCGCGCCGCGCCATCAGCTCCACCAGTTGCTCGAGCAGGGCCGGCAGGCCTTCGGTGGCGGCGTATTGCAGGCAGTCCAGAGGCGTCTCGCGCATTGCCTGGTCTGCCGCGTCACGCAGGCCGGACTGGTCGAAGAACGTCGAGGCCGGATAGCCGCCGGCGAAGGAAATCATGCCCGGCAGCGAGAGGTACTTGAACAGCTCGCGTATGGCCGAGCCCGTAGGGTTTTCGAAGGCTGGGGTGAAACGGTAGTCCAGGGCCATGACAGTGCTCGACAACGGAGGTGCCGAAAGTATCGAGGCGGGCGAATGCCTGTCGCAAGCGAGGATAATTCCAGATGTCATGCCATTTGGTGCTGACAGCGACCGCGCGATAAAAACACAGCCCATCACCGGTCTGACGCGCACGGCTATCGCCAGACGGAACGCACACCTCTATCATGACTCAGATACTCATGGCACCGCGCCACTGGACTAGACAGGTCGTGTCGAATCTGGGGAAATGCGCGCCCTCGTCCGCAGGCCCTCACTCATGCCCATTGTCGAATGAATATGTCTTCGCGCCGCATCATCTGTGAACATTGTGATTCGCTGTTCGAATCGGTGACGCTGGCCCATGGTCAAAAATCCGAATGCACCCGCTGCGGCGCGGTGCTCGAGCGTGGCCATCGCCTGAGCATCCAGGCGTTGTTCGCCCTCGCGTTGACCGCAGCCATGCTGTTCCTGCTGGCCAATGCCTTTCCAGTGATCAGCATCAGCATGGAGGGCCTGAGCAACCAGGCCACGCTGCTCGCTTCGGTCGAGGCGCTGGCACAGGGGCGCATCACGCCCATGGCCGCGGTCACCGGGCTGACCATCATTCTTGCACCGCTGTTGCAGATCTGCCTGTTGTGCTGGCTGCTCGGGTTCGCCACGGCAGGGCGTGCCGCGCCCGGTTTTCGCACCTGCATGCGAGCCCTCGAATACCTGCGCCCATGGAGCATGCTCGAAGTCTGCCTGCTGGGCATTCTGGTCGCCATCATCAAACTGGCGGGCATGCTCGATGTGCACCCCGGCGTCGGTCTGTGGGCGCTGGCCATGGTCACCGTGCTGCTGATCCTGATCTCGGGCAAGGGCATCCGCCGACTCTGGGATGACCTGGATGGACAGCTGCGATGAGCGAGCCGGTCTACGCCCGACAACTGGGCCTGGTTCTGTGCCATACCTGCGGGCATGTCTGCCAGGCAGGCGAACACCATTGCCCACGTTGCCATTCCACAGTTCACGCGCGCAAGCCCAAGAGCATTGCCCGCACCTGGGCGCTGCTGATCGCCGCCTTGATCCTCTACATCCCCGCCAACCTGCTGCCGGTGATGCGCACCAACATGTTCGGCAATGCCAGCGAAAACACCATCATGAGTGGCATCATCGAGTTCTGGCATGGCGGCTCGTGGGACATCGCCGCGCTGATCTTTTTCGCCAGCGTGGTCGTACCCTGCATGAAGTTCCTGATCCTGGGCACGCTACTGATAACCTGTCAGCGCAAAAGCCACTGGGCCATGCGCGAGCGGGCCCGGCTGTATCGCTTCATCGAGTTGATCGGCTATTGGTCGATGCTCGACGTGCTGGTGGTGGCGCTGGTGGCCGCGCTGGTGCAGTTCCGTTCGCTGAGTTCCATCGACCCGTTGCTGGGTATCGTGTTTTTCGGTCTGGTGGTGGTACTCACCATGCTTGCCGCCATGAGTTTCGATCCCCGGCTCATCTGGGATGTAGAGGTTGAAGATGTCTGATCGTCCAGGTTCCACTCCCGCGTCCCCTGCCGCTGCGCCGGCGGTCAAGACGCGTCGTTTCAATGTCTCACTGGTGTGGATCGTGCCGATCATCGCCGCCGTGGTGGGCGCCTCGATGCTCATCAGCAACGGCCTCAATGCCGGGCCGCAGATCGAGATCAGCTTCCAGACCGCCATGGGCCTGGAAGCCAACAAGACCCAGGTGAAATACAAGAACGTAGTGATCGGCCAGGTGACCGCGATCGCGCTCAGCGACGATCGCAGCCATGTGGTGGCCAAGGTTGACCTGAACAAGTCCGCCGAAGGCTTCACCGCCGAAGACTCGGTGTTCTGGGTGGTGCGCCCGCGCATCGGCGCCAATGGCATTTCCGGCGTCGACACCCTGCTCTCCGGTGCCTTCATCGGCGCCGACGCGGGCAGCGCCGAAGAGCGCAAGAAACAGTTCGTCGGCAAGGAAACCCCACCGCCGATCACCTATGGCGAGCAAGGCAAGCGTTTCACCCTGCACACCGAAGACCTGGGTTCGCTGGACATCGGCTCGCCGGTCTACTATCGCCGCATCGAAGTCGGCCAGGTGGTGTCGTACCAACTGGCCGAGGACGGCAAGGGTGTCGACGTGGAGATCTTCGTGCATGCGCCGAACGACAAGTTCGTCACCACCGACACGCGCTTCTGGAACGCCAGTGGCATCGACCTGACCGTGGGTGCCAGCGGCCTGAAGGTGAACACCGAATCGCTGTCGACCATCCTTGCCGGCGGTGTCGCTTTCGTCGAGCCCAAGTACAGCCCCAACGCGACACCGGCTACCGAACGCTCGCGCTTCGACCTGTTTGGTGATCAGGAAACCGCACTGGCGCCGCCCGATGGCGATCCACGTTACATCAGCATGAACTTCAATCAGTCGCTGCGCGGGCTCACGGTCAATGCGCCGGTGGAATTCATGGGCGTCAATATCGGCCGCGTGGTGTCGGTCAACCTGGACTATGACGCCAAGACCAAGAGCTTTCCCAGCGTGGTCGGCGCGGTGATCTACCCGGATCGCCTGGGCAAGGCGCACGAGAAGCTGCTCAAGCAGATGGGCACCGAGGACGACGAACGTTCGGCCCAGCTGATGTCGGCCTTCGTCAAGCAAGGCCTGCGCGCTCAGGCTCGCAGCGCCAACCTGATCACCGGCCAGTTGTATATCTCGCTCAGCTTCATACCCAATGCCACCCCAGTGGCCTTCGACATGGCCGCCCGGCCGCTGCGCATCCCCACGGTGCCCGGCAGCCTGGACAAGGTCCAGGAACAACTGCAGGGGGTGGTCGACAAGATCAGCAAGCTGCCGCTCGACGAGATCGCCAATAACCTCAATGGCAGCCTGAGCGAGATGCAGAAGACCTTGCGCCAGGTCAATGGCGAGGTGCTGCCGCAGATGCGCGGCACCCTGCAACAGACCCAAAAGACCCTCGCCGCCGCCAATTCGACGTTCGCCGACGACTCGCCCGAGCGCCAGCAGCTGAGCCAGGCCATGGATGAAGTCCAGCGCACCGCGCGCTCGGTGCGCGTACTGACCGACTTCCTCAGCCGCAACCCGGAAGCGCTGATCCGTGGCCGCACCAAGCAGGGCGAGCCGGACGCCTTCCGCAGCCCGGGCAATACTTCACGTGAAATCCAACCGGAAGCTCAACCATGATCAAACGCACCCTGATGCTGGCTGCAAGCATAGGCCTGAGTGCCTGCAGCTCGCCGGTCACCCACTACTACACGCTGCAGGACACCGCGCCGAGCGCCCCGGCCCGCCTGGCCGCACCGTCGTTTCAGTTCGAGATGCTGGGTGTGCGGATGCCGGTACAGGTCGATCAGCCACAGCTGGTGGTGCGGCAGAACCAGGGCAACCTGGCCATTCTGGAAAACGATCGCTGGAGCGCGCCGTTGGCCGACGAGTTTCACGATGCCCTGACCGATCGCCTCGAACGCCAGTTGGGCACACGAGACCTGGCCGGATTACCCAAGGACGCGCAGCGCCCAGTGCTGTCGCTGCAGACCGACGTGCGGCGCTTCGACTCGCTACCGGGGCAATATGCGCTGGTCGATGTGGTGTGGAGCCTGGGCTTGCGCGGTGGTGCGCAACCGCGCCGTACATTGACCTGTGCGAGTCAGATCCGCGAAACGGCGGGGGTGGAATTGAGCAGCCTGGTGGTGGCACACCAGCGGGTGATCGATCAATTGGCGAAACAGATCGCGACGACCGCTCGCCAATGGGCGCAGGGAAGCGGCGGTTGTCCTAGCTGACAGCGCGCGGCACAGTGGCCAGGGCCTTCTCGACACCGGCCAGTAGCTGGCCCATGGTCCACGGCTTGCGAACGAAACTGACCGGAATGGTAACGCCAGAGCTTTCCGGAGTTTCGTGCCCCGACATGATCATGATCGGAATATTGGGCCAGGTCTGCGCCGAATAGTTGGCCAGGCCTGCGCCATTCATGCTGCCTGGCATCAAGATGTCCGTCAGCAACAAACCGACTTCGTTGGAATGCTGGTTCAGAAACGCGAGCGCATCATCCGCAGATTCGACACCCTCCGCCTTCCAACCCTCGTCGGTCAGGAGCTCGCAGACGAATTCGCGAATCACCACTTCGTCTTCCACCACCAGAACCAGGTTCGCTCCCTTGGAGGCACCGTCGATGCGCGGCGAATCAGTCATTGCCAAATCCTTCTGTGTACTTGAATTGATTGAGGAAAGTAACCGCCGCGATGGCGACTCCCACACTCAGGTTAGGAGAGCGGAAAAGCTTACGAATTCCATTTGTCGAGGTTGCGCCGACGAACGGTAACCAGCGCCCCCGGCGCGGCTGCTGCAACGGCGATCAGCGCAGGGCCACAAGTGCGATTGCGCTGCCGTCCCGGGCGAGCCGAGCCGCAGATTCCAGGCTATCTGCGCTCGCGCCATGGATGACGTAAAGTACGTCACCCTGCGCCACTAATGCGTCCTTGTTTACCTTCAGATCGATGCCGGCGCCCTTGTCCCGGGGTGCTCCGGCGCACCGGGCAATTTCCGCCAGACGCCAGCCGTCGAGTTGCCCGACGTGGCCGTCGCAGGGTGCACGCACTGCGCACGTCAACGCGCTGGGCATGACAGGCGCCCTGCGGCCCTGGGCGTCGATCATGCGCTCGAGCGCAGCGAGGGCGCAGCCATCGTCCAACAGTTGCTCGGCGCGTCGCCGACCCGCTTCGATGCTGCCGACCTGCGGATCCCAGGCCAGAATGCGTGCGGCGAACAACAGGGCTTTTTCGCGCAGGTCGGCGGGTGCCTGCAGCGAGCCTTCGAGCACCCAGCGTACATCGCGTACTTCAAGCGCCGGCCCGATACCGCGCCCGACCGGCCGCGATCCATCGGTGACGAGCGCCACCACCGTCAAGCCCAGCAGCGCACCGACCTGCTCGAACAGCTCGGCCAGTGCCTGCGCCTGTTCGCGGGTCGCAAGCTTGGTGCGCGGGCCGAACGGCAGATCGACGATGACATGGGTCGAACCGGCAGCCAGTTTTTTGGACAGAATGGAGGCCACGGCCCAGCGTGTGGAGTCGATGCGCAGCGGGCGCGTGATGGTGTTCATCACCTCGTCGAGGTGTGAATGGTTGAGGCGACCGTTACATGCAATGCAGGCGCCGGTTTCGGCCACGCAGCGGCGTACCTGCTCCGGCGTCAATTCAACCTCGGCCAGAACTTCCATGGCGTCGGCCGTGCCGGCCGCCGACGTGATCGCCCGTGACGAGGTCTTGGGCATGACCAACCCATGCGCCGCGACGATCGGCACCACGATCAGGGTGATTCGGCTACCGGGGACGCCACCCATCGAGTGCTTGTCGACCACCATGGGGCGGTCCCAGCGCATGGCGGGTGAAAACCGCGTGCGCACCTTGGCCAATGCCACCACTTCAGCATCCGACAGGTGCTGGCTCGCGCTCACCAGGAAGGCGCTGATTTCGCTGTCCGCATAGCGACCCTCGATGATGTCGCGCAGCAGCCACTCGTACTGCATCTCGTCCAGCGCGTGACCCTGGAGCTTGCGTGCCAACAACGGCTGGCTGGTCGGCGGGCAGGCATGACGGCGAGCAACGGCCTGAACGGCATCGATGAAACGATCGATGCCTTCGGCCAGCGTGCCGTCGTTGTCGACGCGCTGGGTCTGGATGTCCGTGGGTAGCGCGTCCACCTGTCGCAGCACCCGCGCACTGGCCTGCTCGGCGTTCTCCCGCCCGCGCCCCAGAATGCGCGCGGCGAGCACCTCTGGCGCGGCAGTGACCTCGATCACCACCAGCTGCGGGACACGTGCGGCGGCCTCGCGGATCATCCGGCGCGAACCATTGGCGATGACGTGGCCGCCCGCCTCCAATACCTGCAGCAGATCGGCGGACAAGCCGTAGCTCAAGCCGTGGGCATGCCAACTGAGCAGGAACTCGCCCGCTGCGGCGCTGGCCTGGAACTGCTCGGCGGTCACGCCTGTGTGGTCTTCGCCGGGCGCGCCGTTCGGGCGGGTGATGGTGCGTCGGGCGAACAGGTACCGACCGGTGCTGCCCAGGCGGGCACGGGCGCCTTCGATGAGCGAATCCTTCCCCGCTCCGCTAGGGCCGACTACGAAGAAAAAAATGCCCTGCGCCATGAAGATGCTCCGCCTTGCCCGGACCGATGCCGTTCGGCGCCTGGCCGAATCGAGCGTGTGGATGAAAGCGACGCGGCGCGAACCCGCTCGCCGACGCCGGCAGTCTACCGCACTCCGGGCTGCCTGAATTATTTGCACCCAACCCTGGCCCCCCTGCTGCATGCAGCGAGCACAGCGTTTATCATCGCGCGCACTGAGCGGCGCGACATTCGCGGCCACGGACCGCTCCTACGAGGGTCCGGGTTCATCCGTGGGAGCGGTCATCGGCCGCGAAACAGGCGCTGCGGTGTATCAGGCAGACCGCGGTGCCGCGTTCGCGGCCACGGACCGCTCCTACCAGGGGCCGCGTTCATCCGTGGGAGCGGTCATCGGCCGCGAAACGGGCGCTGCGGTGTATCGGACAGACCGCGGCGCGGCGTTCGCGGCCACGGACCGCTCCTACCAGGGTCTTTGTTCATCCGTAGGAGCGGTCATCGGCCGCGAATCAGACGCTGCGGTGTATCAGGCAGACTGCGGTGCGGCGTTCGCGGCCACGAACCGCTCCTACCAGGGGCCGCGTTCATCCGTGGGAGCGGTCATCGGCCGCGAAACGGGCGCTGCGGTGTATCGGACAGACCGCGGCGCGGCGTTCGCGGCCACGGACCGCTCCTACGAGGGTCCGGGTTCGTCCGTAGGAGCGGTCATCGGCCGCGAATCAGACTCTGCGGTGTATCAGGCAGACCGCGGTGCGGCGTTCGCGGCCACGGACCGCTCCTACGAGGGTCCGCGTTCATCCACCCCTCTTCCAATGCTTCAGGAGTTCTTGCATGTCATCCATCTCCGGCCTGCCCGAGCACTCAAGCGCTGAAACGTATCGCAAGATCGTCTGGCGGTTGATCCCGTTCCTGTGCTTCTGCTACCTGGCCTCGTACCTCGACCGCATCAACGTGGGCTTCGCCAAACTGCAGATGCTCGACACCCTGCACATGAGCGAAACCGCCTACGGCCTGGGCGCCGGCCTGTTCTTCGTCGGCTACATCCTGTTCGAGGTGCCGAGCAACCTGGTGCTGCAGAAGGTCGGCGCGCGCCTGTGGATCGCACGTATCATGATCAGTTGGGGCGTGCTCTCCGGGCTGACCATGTTCGTCACCAGCCAATGGCACTTCTACCTCCTGCGGTTTCTGCTCGGCGCCGCCGAGGCCGGGTTTCTGCCGGGCGTGCTGTTCTACCTGAGCCAATGGTTTCCGTCGTACCGACGCAGCCGCATCATCGCCCTGTTCATGATCGGCCTGCCGCTGTCGAGCCTGATCGGCGGCCCTCTCTCGGGCTGGATCATGGGCAGCTTCGACGGTGTCGGCGGCCTGCATAACTGGCAGTGGCTGTTCCTCCTCGAAGCCATTCCCACCGTGGTGCTGGGCGTGCTCTGCCTGGCCATTCTGCCCAATGGAATTGGCGATGCAAAATGGCTGAGCGAGCGCGAGAAACAGCAGTTGCAAGCGGTACTGACCAAAGACGAAAGCGAAAACCGCGGCGGCCACTCGTTTCGTGCAGGCTTCTTCGACATCAAAGTGTGGATGCTTGGCGGCATCGATTTCTCGATTCTGCTGAGCGCCTACGCCATGGGGTTCTGGCTGCCCACTTTCATTCGCAATGCCGGCGTCGCGAATGCTGGCGACATCGGCCTGCTGGTGGCCATTCCCAGCCTTGCCGGACTGATCGGCATGCTGGCCATCGGCGCCAGCTCGGACCGATACCGCGAGCGGCGCTGGCACATCATCGTGCCTTTCATCGTCGGCGCCGCAGCGATGTTTCTCAGCACCTTCTTCACCCAGAACGTGGCGATCACCGTCCTGCTGTTCTCGGTGGCTTCGCTGGCCATCATCGGCGCAGTGCCGGTGTTCTTCAGCCTGCCGGCGACCTTCCTCAAAGGCACGGCAGCGGCCACCGGTTTTGCCCTGGCCTGTTCGCTGGCCAACATTGCCGGCCTGGTCAGCAACTCGCTGATGGGCGTGGTGATGGACCGTTTCCACAGCCCGCAGATCGCCCTGTGGATCTTCGCCGCCTGCCTGCTGCTCAGTTGCCTGCTGGTGCTGGCATTGCCGGCCAAGACCGTCAATCGCTGAGGATGGGTGACTCACAAACGATTGATCGGCAGTCTAAGCTAAGACCCAAAAGGTATTTACAGTTGGTTTTTTAGATCATTTAGGATTGGGATCCGGCGTGCCAGCCGGCTCTCCCCTGCCAAGGAATGATCACCATGACCCTGCTCTCACGCCTGTCCAAACCCCTGCTGGCCGCCGCCGTGGTGCTGGCCGCCTTCGGCAGTACCGCCCAGGCCGCGGCGCCCGCCGAGGTTCGCCTGGACTATGCCTATTACTCGCCCACCAGCCTGGTCCTGCGGCATTTCGGCTGGCTGGAGAAAGCCCTGCCCGGTACCAAGGTCGACTGGGTGCTCAGCCAAGGCAGCAACCGCTCCCTGGAATACCTCAACGGTGGCAGTATCGACTTCGCCTCGACCGCCGGCCTTGCGGCAGTGCTCAGCCGCGCCAATGGCAGCCCGATCAAGACGGTGTACATCGCCAGCCGCCCGGAATGGACGGCCCTGGCCGTGCGCAAGGACTCGCCGATCAAGAGCGTGGTCGATCTCAAGGGCAAGAAGATCGCCGCCACCAAAGGCACCGACCCTTTCCTGTTCACCTTGCGCAGCCTGCAGCAAGCTGGGCTGAGCAAGGACGACGTGGAGCTGGTCCACCTGCAGCACGCCGACGGTCGCATCGCCTTGGAACGCGGCGACGTCGACGCCTGGGCCGGGCTCGACCCGCTGCTGGCGGCCAGCCAGCTGCAGGCCGGCTCGCAGTTGCTGTATCGCAACATCGAGTTCAACAGCTACGGGGTGATCAGCGTCACCGAAAAATTCGCCGCGCAACATGCCGACACCGTCGAGCAGGTGATCAAGGCCTACGAGCAGGCACGCACCTGGGCGCGAGCACATCCCGATGATCTGGCGGCGCTGTTGGCCAAGGAATCCGGACTGCCGCTGGATGTGGCCAAGCTGCAGCTTTCGCGCACCGATTTCAGCGATGCGCAGCCAGGCCCCAAGCAGGTCGAGGCGCTCAAGGCTGCGGCACCGATCCTGACCGCCGAAGGCCTGGTGCGCAAAGGCGTGAACGTCAACGAGGTGGTCGATCGCCTGATCGAGCCGCGCTTCAGCGCTGACGTCATCGGGAAGCAATGAAGCCATGAGCACCTCGGAAGAAACCCTGTCCAGGGTTGCCGCAGCGTCCCCTCGACGCGTCTCGACCGCCTGGCGACGCAGCGCCAAAGGCTGGCTGCTGCCCTGCGTGATCGTCGCGGTGCTGGAAATCGTGGTGCGGGCCGGCTGGATTCCACCCTATCAGATGCCGGCGCCCAGTGATGTGGCATTGACGCTGGTCGAGCTGGCACAGGGCGCGCTGGGCAAGCACGTGCTGGCCAGCGTGGGCCGAGTGCTCGCAGGCTTCGTCATCGGCGCCTCGCTGGCCTTGGTATTTGCCGCCTGGGTGGGCCTGAGCCGAGAAGCCGAGGCCTATCTGGAGCCGACCTTCGCAGGTCTGCGCGCCATACCGAGCCTGGCCTGGGTGCCCTTGTTGCTGCTGTGGCTGGGCATCGACGAGACGTCCAAGATCGTGCTGATCGCCATCGGCGCGTTTTTTCCGGTGTACGTCAACGGCGTTGCCGCCATTCGCAACATCGACCGCAAGCTGGTCGAGGTCGGCCAGATGTACGGCTTCAATGCCCGTCGACTGACCGTGCGCATCCTGTTACCGGCAGCCATGCCGGGATTGTTCACTGGCCTGCGCAGCGGTTTGAGCATGGCCTGGATGTTTCTGGTCGCCGCCGAATTGATTGCCGCGACCAAAGGCCTGGGTTACCTGCTCAGCGACGGACGCGAAACCTCGCGGCCGGACATCGTGCTGGCGGCAATCCTGGCCCTGGCGGTGCTCGGCAAGCTCAGCGACGGCGTGCTCGCGGCCGTCGAACGGCGTTGCGTCAGCTGGCGCGATGCATTCACCGGTGAAGCCTCGGGGAGCCGCTCATGAACGAGGCCCTGTTGAGCCTCCGCGTCCGGCGCAAGGCATTCGGCGACACGGTGGTGCTCAAGGATCTGGAGTTACGGCTGCAACCCGGTGAGCGGGTCAGCCTGCTGGGGCCCAGTGGTTGCGGCAAGAGCACCCTGCTGCGCATCGCCGCAGGCCTCGATCGGGACTACACCGGCGAGCTCGACAGCGCCGGCGAGTCGGTGGCATTCGTGTTTCAGGAACCGCGCCTGATGCCTTGGCTGAACGTGGAGCGCAACATCGGCTTTCACGATGATGGCCGCTACGATCCAGCCTGGGTGCGGCAATTGATCACCGAAGTCGGCCTGGACGGCTTCGCCGAGGCGCTGCCAAAGGCGCTGTCTGGTGGCATGGCGCAACGTGTGGCGATTGCCCGCGGGCTTTATTCCAGGCCTAAAGTGCTGCTGCTGGACGAGCCATTCAGCGCGGTAGATGCGTTCACCCGGATGAAGCTGCAGGATTTGTTGCTCGATTTAGCCGAGCGCCATGGCATCGCGTTGTTGCTGGTGACCCATGACGTGGATGAAGCGCTTTATCTGAGCGATAGGGTGTTGGTGATGGGGCATCGGGGCAGTGGTATAGCCAATGACATCGAGGTTGGGTTGGCGCGGCCAAGGGATCGGCGAGATTCTGTGTTGGCGGGGTTGAAGGTGCAGGCGTTGACGCAGCTGCAGTTGGCGCACGTGGTTTGATCACTGTGTATGGCTTGAAGGCCCCTTCGCGGGCAGAGCCCGCTCCCACATAGACCCAAGTACACACGGGATCCTTGTGGGAGCGGGCTCTGCCCGCGAAGAGGCCCCAGCGGCCAAAACAAGGACCGCCAACCGGGCGCAGCCTTACAGAATCGGCTTGCCCCCTGTCACCGCATAGCGCGAACCAGAGATATAGCTGCTCTCATCCGACCCCAGCAACACATAGATAGGCGACACCTCAACCGGCTGGCCCGGACGACCCAGCGGGGTTTCTTCGCCGAAGGTCTTCACTGCTTCCGGGGGCATGGTCGCTGGAATCAATGGCGTCCAGATCGGGCCAGGGGCCACGCTGTTCACACGGATGTTTTTCTTGCCCAGCAGTTGCGCCAGGCCTGCGGTGAAGTTGGCAATCGCCCCTTTGGTGGTCGCATAGGGCAGCAGGGTCGGCTTGGGCATGTCCGAGTTCACCGAGCTGGTGTTGATGATCGAACCGCCGGACGGCATGTGCGGCACTGCTGCCTTGCAAATACGAAACATCGCCGTGATGTTGATATCGAAGGTACGCACCCACTCCTCGTCAGGAATCTCGTCCAGGGTTTCGTGGCTCATCTGGAACGCGGCGTTGTTGACGAGGACGTCAATACGGCCGAAACGCTCGACCGTCTTCTCCACGATGGCCAGGCACTGCTCTTTCTCGGCCAGATCGCCTGGCAGGAGCAGGCACTGACGCCCGGCTTCCTCGACGTAACGCGCGGTGTCCTTGGCGTCTTCATGCTCATCGAGGTAGGAAATCACCACGTCGGCGCCTTCGCGGGCGTAGGCAATTGCCACAGCGCGGCCAATGCCGCTGTCGCCACCGGTAATCAGGGCGATCTTGTTGGCCATCCGTCCTGAGCCTTTGTAGCTGGTTTCGCCACAGTCGGGCACGGGGTTCATCTTCGACTGCGAGCCAGGTACCGATTGCTGCTGCGGCTCGAACGGCGGAGTTGGATAATTGGCCATGAGTATCTCCATAGGTTGGCAAAGAAAAAGGTGCGCAAAGATGCTTTGCGAAAACGTCCCTCTAAATGGACACGCGTGCAAAGTCGACTTCCCTGCCTGCGGAAAAGTTTGGTTTTTTTCTGCGGCGCCTGTGCAGGTGGGATTGCAAACGCAAGGAATCTCTCGCGCCTGATCGAGTCACAATGGCGTAACCGATGCATTTTCATTCAGCAGTCAGAGAGGCATTCATGAGCAACGTCGAACTTGAGCACGAAGTACTCACCCGTTTGCTGCACGCGCATCCCCACGGTCTGGGCAAGGAAATCCTCGACAATTACCGCGGCGAGAAGGCAGTGGCCGGAATGATCAAGACGCTGCAGGAAAAAGGCCTGATCCAGGGCAAGCCGGTCACGGTCGAAGACCACGAACCTGCACTCGAATACCCGATCAAGCTGAGCAGCGCCGGCGTCGACGCCGCGAAGAAACACGATGCGGAAAAAGGCAGCAACCCGCACGCCTGATCATCAGGTAGTGCAGATCTTCAACCGATCGAGCAGCAAAGGGCATCGAGCGTACTCGATGCCCTTTGTCGTGAAGGGGCTTTATTCGGGAAGAAGTAGTACTGACAGGTGAAGGTCACGCGCAGGTGACGGCCTTGACGAATATCAGCTGCAGGAAGCGGCTGATGTGATCATCCTGCGCATAGGCATCGGCCAGGCAGGCGCGGGCCTTGTCCAGGTGCTCCTGCAGGCGCCGCTTCACCTCATCCTCACCGCACAACGCCATGAAGGTCGACTTGCCGTCATCCTTGCCCTGATCCTTGGCGGTGGTTGGGCTGTGATCGTGAAGATCGTCATACAGCTGGAAGGCCTGCCCCAGCTCCAGGGCGAAGCATTGCAGCACGGCGCGTGTAGGCGGTGGTGCATCGCTGATCAGGTAGGCCATGTCCATGATCGCGCTGAACAGCACACCGGTCTTGAGGTTGTTGGTGGCGGCAATTTCCTCTGCGGTGCGTGGGTGCAGGCCTTCGCGCAGGTCTTGTAACTGACCACGGGCCAGGCCTTGGGCGCCGATAGCGTTGGCGAGTATTTCCACCAACTGGGTACGGATCGAAGGGTTCAGCCCCTCGATGCCTGCCACCACGGCGAAGGCTCGCGACAGCAGTGCCACTGCAGCCAGAATGGCAACGTCTTCGCCGAAGGCCAGGTGCGTGGTGACACGACCCCGACGCAGCCTGGCGTCGTCCATGCAGGGCATGTCGTCGAGCACCAGCGACGCGGCATGCACCATCTCCACCGCACAGCCCAGGTCCAGCGCCGCCCGGTCGCTGGCCCCCAAGCCGTTCGACGCCAGGATCAACAAGATCGGGCGCATGCGCTTGCCCGGCGCCAAGGCACCGTCGCGCATCGCCGTGGCCACCAGGTCGCGCTCGTTGCTGGCCATGGGCAGCAAGGCATCAAGGCGCGCTTCGATGGTCGTGCGCAACAAGGCCATGTGCTCGGTGAAACCGCTATCGCTGGTCGCAGACGTATCAGCTGTCATCGTTCCCTCTGTTCTTGTTTCGAGTCCTGCGGCAGCCGGAGACGAGGTGTCGGCATGGCCTGGCGCGGACAGCTGCGTTCGCAAACAAGGAACGACTGCGCAGCGACGGTGCCTGAGCCTGTGAAGATGGACATACGTTATGCGAATATGAGCGCGCCGTACAACTCTCTACCATGGACAGACCGCAGGCGGCCGTAAATGATTCCTGAGCAATGGAGCTGACATGAAGCACGACGAGTTGAGCCGACGCAAGGATGACCATCTGGACATCGTTCTGGACCCGCTCAGGGCCGGTACACGCGTGGGCGCCGGCTGGGACGCGGTGCAGTTCGAACACTGCGCGCTGCCCGAACTGGACTTGGCAGACATCGACCTGAGCAGCTCATTGCTCGGCATCGACCTGCGCGCGCCGCTGCTGATCAGTTCCATGACCGGCGGCGCCTTCCGCTCAGTGGCGATCAACCGTCACCTGGCCGAAGCGGCGCAAGCCCTGGGCATCGCCATGGGTGTCGGCTCGCAGCGGGTCAGCCTGCAGACCGGTAACGATCAGGGGCTCACCCGCGACCTGCGGCGCATCGCCCCGGACATTCCGCTGCTGGCCAACATCGGTGCGGCGCAGTTGCTCGAGCACGGCGGCATGGACCTTGCCCAGCGCGCGGTCGACACCCTCGAAGCGAACGGCTTGATCATCCATCTCAACCCGCTGCAAGAAGCTGTGCAGCCCGAAGGCGACCGGCACTGGCGCGGCGTGCTGGCGCAGATCGCCCGTGCAGTGACTGTTTTGAAAGTGCCGGTGGTGATCAAGGAAGTCGGCGCCGGGCTCTCGGCCGGCGTGGCCCAGACCTTGGTCGAGGCCGGCGTGCAGGTCATTGACGTCGCGGGCGCGGGCGGTACCAGTTGGGCTGCAGTCGAAGGCGAGCGGGCCACTCGAGCGGCCGATCGCGCGGTGGCCATGGCATTCGCCGGCTGGGGCATTCCCACGGCGACCTGCATCCAGACCGTGCGCCAGGCCTTGCCGCAGGTCCGCCTGATTGCCTCCGGCGGGGTGCGCGATGGCGTCGATGCGGCCAAGGCCATTCGCCTGGGCGCGGACATCGTTGGCCAGGCCGCTGCCGTGCTGCCGGGTGCGACGCTGTCCACCGAAGCGGTCATCGAGCATTTCGAGGTGGTGATCCGCCAACTGCGCGTGGCCTGTTTCTGTACCGGCTCGGCCAATCTGACGGGTCTGCGCCATGCCCGCCTGCTGGGTCCGCAGGCCCCGCCCCGATGAGCCACTTCGGTGTCGTGGCGCCCGCCTATTTCAGTCATTTTCACGCCTTGCAAGCCTTGGCCGAGGAACTGACGCAGCGGGGCCATCGGGTCACCTTCTTCCATCAGGCCGACGCCGCACGCTGGGTCACTGCCCCCGGCATCGGCTATGCGGTGCTGGGCCGGGCCAGTCACCCGCCCGGCAGCTTGCAGCGCAGTCTGCGCCTGGCGGCGAACCCAGGCACACCATGGGGCCTGCGGCAGATCATCGAGCAGTTGGCAGCGACCACCCGCATGTTCTGCGACGAGCTGCCGGCCGCGCTGGCGCAGCACGGTGTCGACGCGCTGCTGTGCGATCAGATGGAGGCTGCAGGCGGCCTGGTCGCAGAGAGCCTGGGGCTGCCCTTCGTCTCGATAGCCTGCGCCCTGCCGGTCAACCGTGAGCCGGGCCTGCCGTTGCCGGTAATGCCCTTCGCCTATGCCACGGACGAGCGCAGCCTGCACATGTACCGCGGCAGCACTCAGGTCTACGACTGGTTGATGAAGCCCCATGCGCGCGCCATCCAGAGCGCTGCGAAAACCCTCGGCCTGGCACCGCGCAGTGCGCTGCACGAGTGCCTTTCGCCGCTGGCGCAGATCAGCCAGACCCTGGCCGGCTTCGACTTTCCCCGCCAGCACGCCCCGCCCCACCTGCACGCCGTCGGCCCGCTGCGCAACGCTGCCACTCAGGGCCAAGGGCACTGGCCAATCGACCCGCAACGCCCGTTCGTCTTCGCCAGCCTGGGCACCCTGCAAGGCCAGCGCCTGGGCATGTTCGAGCAGATCGCCAAAGCCTGTCGACGACTCGACGGGCAGTTGCTGATTGCTCACTGCGGCCTGCTCGAACCTGCTGCGGAGCAACGCCTGCACCGCCTGGGCGCAACCTGGGTGACCGATTTCGCCCCGCAGCAGTGGGCCCTCGAGCAGGCCGATGCGGTGATCACCCACGGCGGGTTGAATACGGTCATGGATGCCATCGCCAGCTCGACGCCCATGCTGGTGATGCCCATCGCCTTCGACCAGCCAGGAGTGGCCGCGCGGGTGCGCCATCATGGCCTGGGTCGCCAGTTGCAACGCCGCGCGCGGTCTCCACGCATCGCTCAGGTGCTGCGCGAGGTCCTGGAGATGCCGACACCGGCCTTTTCCCGCTTGAAGGCAGAACTGGCCAGCGCGGGCGGCACCAGCAAGGCTGCGGATATCGTCGAAACCGCAGTGCGCACGCGACAACCCGTAGTGGCCGGAGCCCTGTCATGACCTACGACCTGATCCTCGCCGGCGCCGGTTTGGCCAATGGCCTGATTGCCTGGCGACTGCGCCAGGTGCGCCCGGAACTCAAGGTACTGTGCATCGATTCGCAGCAGAGCCTGGGTGGCAACCATACCTGGTCGTTCCACGATGGCGACCTGAGCGCCGAGCAGCATCACTGGATCGAGCCGCTGGTGGTCAAACGCTGGCCTTGCTACCAGGTGCATTTCGCTGAGGTTTCGCGGCGGCTCGACAGCGGCTACGCCAGCATCACCAGCGAGCGCTTTGCCGAGGTCATTACCCAGGCACTGGGCTCGAGCCTGCGCCTGGGCGAAACCATTGCCGAACTGAGTCCGCGACACGTGCGCCTGACCAGTGGAGAGACGTTGCAGGCCCACGCAGTGATCGACGGCCGCGGCGTGCAGCCCAGTCGCCACCTGGTGCTGGGCCAGCAGGCATTCGTCGGTCAGCTGCTGCGCCTGCAACGACCGCACGGCCTGCTGGGGCCCATCATCATGGACGCGCGGGTCAGCCAGGGCGAAGGCTATCGCTTCGTCTACGTGTTGCCTTTCACGGCTGATACGGTGCTGGTCGAAGACACTCACTATGTAGATCGCCACACCTTGACCACCGAGCAGTTGCGCGAGCACATCGCCGACTACGTGCGCTGGCAGGGCTGGAAAATCGCCGAATGCCTGCGCGAAGAACAGGGCGTGTTGCCGATCACCCTGGCCGGCGATTTCGATGCGTTCTGGCAGCAAGCCGCCGGCCAGCCCCTTTCCGGCCTGCGCGCCGGCCTGTTTCACTGCACCACCGGCTACTCGCTGCCCCATGCGGTGCGCCTGGCCCAGTGGCTGGCGGAGCAGACCGACATGGATGCCGATCGACTGTTCACCGGTATCCGCGAACACGCACGCCAGCAATGGCAGGCGCAAGGGTTCTACCGCTTGCTCAACCGCATGTTGTTCCTGGCCGGCAGGCCGCAGGATCGCTGGCGGGTGATGCAACGCTTCTACCGCTTGTCGCCTGCGCTGATCAGTCGATTCTATGCAGGCCAAAACCACTGGCGTGACCGCGCCCGCATTCTCGTCGGCAAGCCTCCCGTGCCCGTCGACGAGGCCGTGCGCGCCGCCCTCAGATTTTCTCCCCGGCAGTTCGAGAACCTCCATGAATCCAGCTAAAACCGCCATCGTCATCGGCGCAGGCTTCGGCGGCCTGGCCCTGGCGATCCGTCTGCAGGCTGCAGGCATCCACACCACCTTGCTGGAAAAGCGTGACCAGCCCGGAGGCCGAGCCTATGTCTACCGTGACCAGGGCTTTACCTTCGACGCCGGCCCGACCGTGATCACCGACCCTTCGGCCATCGAAGAGCTGTTCACCCTCAGTGGCAAGCGCATGGCCGACTACGTCGATCTGCTGCCGGTCAAGCCGTTCTACCGGCTGTGCTGGGAAGACGGCACGAAGTTCGACTACGCCAACGACCAGGCCGAACTGGATCGACAGATCCATGCCCTGAATCCCCCGGACGTCGCCGGCTACCAGCGCTTCCTGGCCTACTCGCAGGCGGTGTTCAAGGAAGGTTACCTCAAGCTTGGCGCGGTGCCCTTCCTGTCGTTTCGCGACATGCTCCAGGCAGGTCCGCAACTGGCCCGGTTGCAGGCGTGGCGCAGCGTCTACTCGATGGTTTCAAGCTTCATCGAGCACGATCAGTTGCGCCAGGCATTCTCGTTCCACTCACTGCTGGTGGGCGGCAACCCGTTCGCTACCTCGTCCATCTATACCCTGATCCACGCCCTGGAGCGCGAATGGGGCGTGTGGTTTCCAAAGGGCGGCACCGGCGCGCTGGTGCAGGGCATGGTCAAGCTGTTCCAGGACCTGGGCGGCACCGTGGAATTGAATGCCGAAGTGGCGAAGATCGACGTCGAAAACGATCGGGCCACGGCTGTGCATGCGCGCGACGGTCGCAGCTGGCGCGCCGACTGCCTGGCCTCCAACGCCGACGTGGTGCATACCTACGCCGACCTGCTGGGCGAACACCCGCGCGGTCGACGCGAGGGCAAGCGCCTCAAGGGCAAGCGCTTCAGCAATTCGCTGTTCGTCATCCATTTCGGTCTGAAGCGCCCGCAACCGCAGTTGCAACACCATACGGTGTGCTTCGGTGCGCGTTACCAGGCGCTGATCCACGAGATTTTCAACGGCGCCGAGCTCGCCACGGATTTCTCCCTCTACCTGCACGCGCCCTGCGTCACCGACCCCAGCCTGGCGCCACCGGGCTGTTCGAGCCACTACGTGTTGTCGCCGGTTCCGCATCTGGGCAATGCCGCCATCGACTGGTCGGTGCAGGGCCCGCTGTACCGCGACCGGATCTTCGAGTACCTGGAAGAGCACTACATTCCCGGCTTGCGTGAAGATCTGGTCACCTGTCGTATTTTCACCCCCGATGATTTCCAGACCGAACTCAATGCGCACCTGGGCTCGGCGTTTTCGCTTGAGCCGGTGTTGCAGCAGAGTGCCTGGTTCCGCCCGCACAACCGCGATGCGCAGTTGAGCAACGTGTACCTGGTGGGCGCTGGCACCCATCCCGGCGCTGGCGTGCCGGGGGTGATCGGCTCGGCCAAGGCGACCGCCGGGCTGATGATCGCGGACCTGCATCCATGAGCACGTCGGCGCCGGATCCGGCGCTGCGCGAACACGCCGAGCAGAGCATCGCCGTCGGTTCGAAAAGCTTCGCTGCAGCCGCCAAGCTGTTCGACGAACGCACGCGGCGCAGTGCGGTGATGCTGTACGCCTGGTGCCGCCATTGCGACGACGTGATCGACGGGCAACAGGCCGGCCACGACGCGGTACCGATCAGCCCTGAGCAAGCGCAGCGTCGGCTGGCCCTGCTGCAGGCCCAGACCCGTGCGGTGTATGCCGGGGAGCCTGCGAGCGAGCCGGCGTTTGCCGCGTTTGCCGAGGTCGTGCGCGAGCACGGCATTCCCGAGCACAACGCAATGGAACACCTGGCCGGGTTTGAAATGGACGTGGTGGACCGCCGCTATCACACCCAGGACGACACGCTGCAGTACTGCTATCACGTGGCCGGCGTGGTCGGCCTGATGATGGCGCGGGTGATGGGCACTGACGATCCACGTACCTTGGATCGGGCCTGTGACCTGGGGCTGGCGTTTCAGCTGACCAATATTGCCCGCGACATCGTCGAGGACGCGCGGGTCGGCCGCTGCTATCTACCGGCACAGTGGCTGGATGAGTTGAACATTCCGCTCCAGGACCTGGCGGCGCCGGAGCATCGCCCGGCGGTGGCGGTACTTGCCCGGCGCCTGGTCGACCTGGCCGAACCCTACTATGCCAGCGCCCAGGCGGGACTGGCTGCCCTGCCCTGGCGCTCGGCCTGGGCCGTGGCAACAGCTGCTGCCGTTTACCGACAGATCGGGGTGAAGGTGGTTGCAGCGGGCAGCCGTGCCTGGGATGCCCGCGTTTCAACCTCGAAGGCGGAAAAGCTGGCGGCCGTGAGCCAGGGCGGCTGGCGCGCCGTCAGCGCTCGCTGGCGGCAGTGGCCGCAGCGCCCCGCGCAGCTGTGGAGTCGGCCTCATCCGCCTTGCGCAGCGGCCCCTGGTGCAACGCGCGAAGCTGCGCACGCAAACGCGTCGTAGAGGGCGCAAACAGAAAACCGAAGGAAACGCAGCGCTCCTTGCCCTCTACCGCGTGGTGCATCAAATGCGCCTGGTAGAGGCGCTTGAGGTACCCGCGTCGCGGCACCAGGTGAAACGGCCAGCGCCGATGCACCAGACCATCGTGGACCACGAAGTACAAGGCGCCGTAGGCAGTCATGCCCGCGCCGATCCATTCCAGCGGATGCAGGCCTTGGGTCCCCAGGGCAATCAGCACGATCGCAAGCCCTGCGAACACCACCGCATACAGGTCGTTCTTCTCGAACCAGCCGGTGCGCGGCTCGTGATGGGAACGATGCCAGCCCCAGCCCCAGCCATGCATGAGGTACTTGTGGGCCAGGTAGGCAACGCCTTCCATGGCCGCCAGAGTGATGAAAAAAACCAGGCTGTTGAGGATCACTGCTGCTCTCTGCCAAGACGGATAGGCCACCATCTTAACGCAACCGGCGCGACCCTGGCCGGCTGCTCATCGCCTGGCTAGCGCAAGCTCCAGGAAATGCCGGCGTAGACACCCAGGCCGTCGCCGGGGGTCGAGCGCGCCACGTCACGGCCCTGATCGTCGTAGCCCGGAGTGACGGTGCTGGCATAGCGTTTGTTGGTCAGGTTACGAACGTCCAGCCAGGTCTGCCAGGTGTCGTCCGGCGCGGCGTAGCCGAGGCTGGCGCCGAGCAGGGTGTAGGGCGCCGCGTAATAGGAATTGGCGTAGTCCACGGCGACGCGCGATGCGTGCTGCACGTTGAGACCGGTATACACGCCGCTGGGGTGGTCATAGCGCAGTTCGGCCTGGTAGTAATGCTTGGGCAAACCCGGCAGGCGGTTGTCGCCGAAACGCGCATCGTCCCGGTAGTGGAAGTCGCTGTAGGTATAGGTTTGCCGCAGTGCCAGGCGACCGGCCTGGCGGCCGTCCCACAAGAGGCTGTCCAACGCCAGCTCGACACCCTGATGCACCGTGGGGCTGGCATTGGCCTCGCCAATCACCTGCGAGCGCGTGGCCGTGGCCGCCTGGGTCTCGACGCTGAGCAGTTCGTGGCGCACCTGCGAGTAATACCAGGCCAGGTCCCATTGGCCGAACCAGGCCTCCCCTCGCCCGCCCAGTTCCAGAGTGGTCGCACTCTGGTTGTCGAGTTCGACGCCGTTGCTCTGCAAACCCGTGGCCGCACCGCTGCCCGGCGCGAAGTAGCGGTTGGAACCCCAGATCATCGACCACGGGTGCGGCGGTTCCACCGAACGGCTGAGGTTGCCGAATACCTGCAACTGCGGGCTGTAGTCGTAGCGCAGGCCCAGCCGTGGCGCGTAGTCCCAGGCGTGCAGGCTGACGCGGTCATTGGTCACCGGGTAGCTGACTTCCGTCTCGCGGCGCGTGTACAGGGCGGCCAATCCACTGGTCAGCCAGAGGTCCGGCAGCAGCTCCAGTTCGTTGCTGAAGTACAGCGTATGGTCGGAACCCTGGTAGCTGTAATCGCGGGTGCGCGTGCCAGGTGTATACCCAGCCGTGTTGCCGACCGGCACGCGGACGAATTCCGACACGCCGGAATTGGGCAGTGCCTCGGTGCTGCGCCACCCCACTGTGGTCTTGCTCGCATGGCCGAGCAGGACATCCTGGCGCACATAGTTCAACGTGCCGCTGACATCGGTGTAGGCCACCTTCATGCGATTGGTGCCTTCGCGCAGGTCCATCGGGTAGTCGTGATAGACCAGCCCGGCTTCCAGGCGGGCATCGTCGTCCAGGTGCCAGGTGGTCTTGTTGGCCAGCCAGGTACTGCCCGGCTGGATGCGCTTGGAGTCACGCGCCAGGTTCAAGCCATTGGCCGCGCGAGGGTCGTGGGCGATCTGCGCACGGGTCAGTCTGCCGGGCGTGTCGTTATCGGTTTCGCGATAGCGGAAGAAAAACCGGGTCTCCAACTGCGGGCTGAAGCGATAGCCGAAGTTGCCTGCAGCGCCACGGCTACCGCCGGTGCTCTGGTCCTGGAAGCCATCGTAGCTGGAGTCGGTCACGCTGAAATAATAGTCGGCATCCCCCAGCACCTGGCCGGAACTGAGCTGACGCTTGCTGTAGCCATGGCTGCCCACTTCGTAGCGCAGCTGCAATCTGGCGGCGTCGTAGCCGGTACGCGTGACATAGTTGATGGCGCCGCCCAGGGCCAGCGCGCCACGGTCGAAGCCATTGGCTCCGCGCAGCACCTCGACACGGCTCAGCCACAGCGGTTCGAGCAACTCATAGGGCGTGCCACCAGGGCCGGTCAGCGGCAGGCCGTCGAACATCTGGTACAGCCCCGAAGAATGCGCGCCGGGACCTCGGTTGATGCCCGAACCGCGGATGGAGATTTTCGCACCTTCGTTGTTGGCAGAGCGGGCATAGATGCCTGCCTGATTTCTGAACAGGTCTTCGTTGCCCGCCAGCCGGCCGCGTCCGGTTGTGGCGGTGTCGATGATGTTGGTACCGCCCGGTACCGAGTGCAATGTCAGCCCCGCCTCGTCCAGCTCGCTCAAGCGGGCCTCGCTGACCTCGACAGCCGGCAACTCCATGACCTGAGCCGCGAGGGCGCACGAAGGTACGCCGAATACGGCTGCCAGGCTCAAGGCGGGCCATCGGCGCGCGCAAGGCATGGCAATTGAAGACAGGCAGTGGAAACGGCCCCGGACGTGAAGAAGGGGCGCAGAGGGTTGCGGCATGGAGCAGATCCTTGAAGAACGGTATACCCGAGTGACAGTCCGGGTCTGGCAAACAGCGCGGCCCCAGCCTCGGGCCCATCGGGGAGGATTGACGCTCGTGATGGCCCAATGAGCACATCGATGGGGGAAAAGCCCCGCAGCGGTCAGACTTCGCTGCGCAGTTCCTCGAGATAGCGGGTGCCGCGCACGGTGAGGGCCAGCCGCGTTCGGCTATCTGGGGTGACCGTGGTCACCACGTAACCGACCAGCAGCAAAGCGCGCAAGGCGAAACCGTCCTCGCTGCCGAATGCCTGCCATTGAGCGCTCTCTATCAGCGTCAGCAACCGCTTGTAGTTAGCCTGGTCTTCCGTCATCGATACCCAGCCTCCGTTGCATCCATTGCACGTGCCGCCAGCTTACTCAAAAGCATCGACCAGGGCACAGGAAAAAGCATCCCGGACGTTCTCCGGCATTGCTGTAGCTTCTCCTGCCGAGCCGTGGAAAAACTAATGGCTGCGGGGAGGCGGTTTCGGCCAACATCGGCTATAGCTTGTACAGCCCCGGGCGATTTCTGCCGGCTTCTTCCCCCCGCCTTCTCGACATCGACCGTCAAGGGTGACTCCATGGCTTCCATCGAAGCGGTACTAGCAGGGCTCGACCCGCCACTGAAACATGAAACCCACATGGAGGAAGGGCTGCTCAACCTGACCCTGATCGACCCCAGTGTCCCCGCGCAAGTGATGCGCAGCCTGGCGCCCCATGAGTACAAGGACAGCACCACGTTTCGCCTGCTGGTGCTGTATGCGGTCAACGAAATCCGTGGCAAGGGCTCCCATGCGCCACTGGAAGTGATGCCCGCCATGGAATGGGACTCGCACACCTGATTGCAGAGGGCTTGCCAGGCAAGCGACAACTCGTCGCTGTCCTGCACATTTTCTGAATTTTTCCTGCGTATCACAACTCAATGATGAGTCAACGCAGGAGATCACCATGCCGAACCCAACACTGTTCATCATTGACTACCGGCTCCATGGAGCGGAAAAGTCGTTCATCATCCGTCTACCGACCCTGAACAATGCCGATGCCTGGCATTGGGCGAGTTGCGATGCAGGGGTCGGTGTCATACCCAAGTTCGGCCGCGAACGGGTGCAGAAAGTCAGCAAGCCCAAGGCCGAGCAATATGGCATTACCGATGTGCGCTGGAGGCCGTCCGGCCAGCAGGCGCGTGAAGAGCTGGGAATCGAAACGGCTCATTGAGCCGTCTGATCTCCGCTTCGCTGCGCCGCCTTCGTTTCATCCGTTGTTGCAGGACCGTGCCGGGGGTCGCCCACGCAACCCCCGCAGTCAATCCCTTTCGCAGCCAATCCCCTCCGCATTCGATCAGAAATTCCCCTCGCCGCTCCTCGTTCATTCATCCAATATCGCAATGATTCGCGATTCCGCTGAGCACATCCGCTTGAACTTCCCGGTTTTCGTATCCCTCTGCTGATAACCACCCCTGAACAAGAGGCTGCGAAGAGCATGAGAGCACTTACCTACCACGGCGCTCACGACGTCAAGGTCGACACCGTTCCCGACCCCCAGCTGCAGGATGCCGACGACATCATTCTGCGCGTCACGGCCACCGCCATCTGCGGCTCGGACCTGCACCTGTACCGCGGCAAGATACCCACGGTCGAACACGGCGACATCTTCGGCCACGAGTTCATGGGTGTGGTCGAGGAAGTCGGCACCGGCGTCACTGCCGTCAGCCCCGGCGACCGGGTGGTTATCCCCTTCGTGATTGCCTGTGGCAGCTGTTTCTTCTGCAATCTCGACCAATTCGCCGCATGCGAAACGACCAATACCGGTCGCGGGGCGATTATGAACAAGAAGTCGATTCCACCGGGGGCGGCATTGTTCGGTTTCAGCCACCTCTATGGCGGTGTGCCTGGCGGGCAAGCCGAATACGTGCGCGTACCGAAGGCCAACACCGGTCCGTTCAAGGTGCCAGGCACGCTTGCCGACGAGAAGGTACTGTTTCTTTCCGACATTCTGCCGACCGCTTTCCAGGCCGTGAAGAACACCGAGATCGGCCAGGGCTCGAGCATCGCCATCTACGGCGCTGGCCCCGTCGGACTGCTTTGCGCTGCCGTGGCGCGGATGCTCGGTGCCGAGCGTATCTTCATGGTCGATCACCACCCCTACCGCCTGGCGTATGCGCAACAGGCCTACGGTGTGATTCCGATCAATTTCGATGAAGACGATGATCCGGCCGACACTATCATCCGCCAGACTCCCGGCTCGCGCGGTGTCGACGGGGTGGTGGATGCGGTGGGCTTCGAAGCCAAGGGCAGCACCACCGAAACCGTGTTGGCGGCACTGAAACTGGAAGGCAGCAGCGGCAAAGCGCTGCGCCAGTGCATCGCAGCCGTGCGTCGCGGCGGCGTGGTCAGCGTGCCGGGTGTATACGCCGGGTTCATCCACGGCTTCCTGTTCGGCGATGCATTCGACAAGGGCCTGACGTTCCGCATGGGCCAGACCCATGTGCAGCGCTATCTGCCGGAGCTGCTCGAGCATATCGAAGCGGGCCGCCTGACGCCCGAAACCATCATCACTCACCGCATGTCGCTGGAACAGGCTGCCGAAGGCTACAAGATCTTCGACAAAAAGCAGGAAGACTGCCGCAAGGTCATTCTCACGCCGGGCGAGCCGACCATCGAAGCTCCAGTCGTCGAGCCGACCGCAGGTGTCATTCCGGCGCTTTGAGGTAACGCACAGCAAGGCTGGGTGATGCCTGGCCTTGGCTGCTGCGCGCCAACGGACAGGGAACACTGATCGACATTGGATGAAACGAGCGCTGCAGGTGGCTGTCTAGAGCAGTAACACCCATTGAAGTGAGTCATCCCATGTTGAAGTTTCTTGGCAGTACCGTCGGTATCATCTTCCTGATCGGCCTGGTCGTGGTCATCGGCCTGTTCAAGCTGGTCTTCTGAACCCTGTCGGGGCGCTCATCGAGCGCCCCTGCCCTGCCCGGGCCGCTGTGCACTGCACGCTATTTCCCGCACTTCCTCCGCAAGCCCCAGTCACTGCCTGTCAAACGGCGCCTGCCATTGCCACGCCCTGCCGACCTTCCAGCTTGACCTGATACATCGCCTGATCTGCCGCCTTGAGCAACGTGTCCAGGTCTTCGCCGTGGACGGGGCACAGCGAGATCCCGACACTGCCCGACAGTGAAAGCGCGCCGACGCTGGTAGTGATTGGCAGCTCGATAGCATCCAGCAGTTGCTGCGCCTTGAGAATCACGCTGTCCGGATTGGCCAGATCGGACACCAGCGCCACAAACTCATCACCCCCGTAACGGGCGACCGTGTCGTAATGGCGCACCGTCTCGCGCATGCGTCTAGCCAAGGTCTGCAGAACCTGATCACCGACCGCATGGCCGTGTTCGTCATTGATCTGCTTGAAATGATCGAGGTCGATCAGCATGACCGCGAACGGCACCCCTTGCTCGGTCCATTGCTGCAGTGCCTGAGCGAAGCGATCTGCCAGCAGGTAGCGGTTGGGCAACTGGGTGAGCACGTCGTGGGTGGCCAGAAATGCCGAACGTTCATGCTCCAGTTCAGCGGCCTCTATGGCCGAGAAGTGCCTGACCAGAACCAGCGGCACTACAACCAGACTGGCCATCAGGATGGCCAGAATCAATAGATTCCCAGGCCCCAGCACATCCATCAGGCGCAGTTGTCGCTGAAAGCTGAGTGAGACCGGTTGCGTAGGGCTGTCCACGTACACACTGTCGGTCAGCCGCGGCAAGGCGAGTTCGTCCCACCAACGTCCGGCCACCGGCTCCATGGCAACCACCTGACTGGGGTTGTCATCGCTGTGCAACTGAGCACTCACTGCCACGCGCGCGTCGCTGTTGTGGCGCACGATGGCGCCCAGCAGTGCATCGGTCTTGATCAGCAGCATGGCCACCATGGTGCTGCCGAAGAAATTCGGCAAGGTGTGCTGGGTATCCTCATCGGAACGCGACACCGACTTCATCAGAATGTAGGCGTCGCCGCCTTCATGCAGGGCGAACACCGGCGACACCACCGGCAGCGAGTTCTGACGAATGCGCGCCAACGCGTTGGCCAGGTATGGCACTGTTTCCAGGCGCACGCCATAGATGACGCTGGCTTGCGGCAACTGCGGCGACATGAACAGAATGGGCCAGGTCGCCTCCGCTGCGGCTCGCGAATCACCGGTTGCTGGCGCGGCCGCCACGAGCCGATTCAGCTCGACGCCTTGCGCAGCGAAATTCTTCAATTCGAAATCGGGCAGCCAGGTGCGTCGCAGCAATGCAGCAAAATCGAATTGCTCGTTCACCGGTACGCTACGCGCCACTTCCAGCATGTAGATGTGCGGGTACGCCGCCAGCACGGCCGCGCCGTAGCGGGCTGCCGCATCGGTATCGCTCTGCTTGACCGCCTGCAGGAAAGCCGCAAAGCCTGCCAGCACAGCATCATTGGTGTCGAGCTGATTGCGCACAGTGCCGGCGATGCTCTGCACATATTCGGAAAAGCGCGTCTCCTGCCGCTGGATTTCGGACCGCAACAGCGAGAACGCCGAAAACACGATCAAGCCGAGCGCCAGGCCGATAAAACCTGCGAGCGATGGGCGGCGTCTGATCAACATCGTAGCGGTATCCAACGCACGGGGGTGCACGGGCAGTGAGATTCGGGGTCGTCGAAGGGCGTCATGGGTGGCTGCGCAAGGGCAGCAAAGGATGATGTCGACGGTACGCACGGCCGCCAGTCAGAGGTTTGACCGGCGCCTGCAGAGCAAGCTAGCAAATTGCCATCTCAGCGTCTACAGCGTCTCGTCGCTATCGAGGAAGGACAGATGCCCCACGGTGGCCAGGACTGGCCAACGTGGGGCATCGGGTTGCAGCGGTATCAGCGACGCTTCTTGCTCACTGGCTTGGCCAGTTCGAACATCAGTACCGAACGTCCGGTGACGGCGTACTCGGTGCCGAAGTCGAACGACTCACCGGCTTCGAAGTCGGTCTGGTTGGTGTCCAGTTGCAGGATCCAACGCTTGCCTTCCGGCACTTCCGGCAAGGTGAAGCCAACCACGTCGTGGTGCGCGTTGACCACGATCAACAACGAATGGTCGACCCCGGCGCGACGGATACCACTGGACTGGGTACGGCCATCGAGCAGGATGCCCATGCAGCGGTTGCTGCCGTCCTGCCATTGCTCGACGCCCATCTCGCTGCCGTTCGGCTGGATCCAGCTGACATCCTTGATGCCCAGGCTTTCGTCATAGGCACCGGTGAAGAAGCGATTGCGGCGCAGCAGCGGATAGCGATTGCGCAACTCGATCAAGTATTTGACGAAGTCCTGCAGCTCACTGCTCTGCTCGCTGATGTTCCAGTCAACCCAGCCGATTTCGCTGTCCTGGCAATAGGCATTGTTGCTGCCACCCTGGGTGCGAGCGAACTCATCGCCAGCCAGCAGCATCGGCGTACCCTGGGCAAGGAACAGCGTCGCCAGCAGGTTGCGCATCTGCCGGTAGCGCAGCGCGACGATTTCCGGATCATCGGTCGGGCCTTCGACGCCGCAGTTCCATGAGCGGTTGTCGGAGTGACCATCGCGGTTGTCTTCACCGTTGGCTTCGTTGTGCTTCTCGTTGTACGACACCAGGTCGTTCAGCGTGAAGCCATCGTGCGCAGTGATGAAGTTGACCGAGGACGCCGGCTTGCGACCACGGCGGTTGAACTGATCGCCCGAGCCGAGGAAGATTTTCGCGAAATCGCCAAGCATCTCGTCGTCGCCCTTCCAGAACGCACGGGAGATATCGCGGAACTTGTCGTTCCATTCCATCCAGCCCGGCGGGAAGTTGCCCACCTGATAGCCGCCCGGCCCGCAGTCCCACGGCTCGGCAACCAGCTTGACCTTGGCCAGGACCGGATCCTGGCGGCAGGCATCGAGGAAACCGCCGCCTTCGCTGAAGCCATGGGCTTCACGACCCAGAATGGTCGCGAGGTCGAAGCGGAAGCCGTCCACGCCCATTTCCGAACTCCAGTAGCGCAAGGAGTCGGTGACCATCTGCAAGACGCAGGGGTGGCTCATGTTCAGGGTGTTGCCGGTGCCGGTGTCATTGATGTAGTAACGCGCATCGTCTGGCATCAAGCGGTAATAGTTGGCGTTGTCGATACCCTTGAGCGACAGGGTCGGGCCCATCTCGTTGCCTTCGGCAGTGTGGTTGTAGACCACGTCGAGAATCACTTCCAGTCCGGCCTTGTGGAAGCGCGAGACCATGACCTTGAATTCGGCGATCGACGAGCCAGCCATGAAACGGGCGTGCGGCGCGAAGAAGCCCAGGGTGTTGTAGCCCCAGAAATTGTGCAGGCCCTTTTCCAGCAGATGGTTGTCATCGAGGAAATAGTGAACCGGCATCAGCTCGACCGACGTGACACCCAGGGAACGGATGTATTCGACCACGTCATTCTCGTGGAAGGCCGCAAAGGTACCGCGCTCCGACTCACGTACCGAAGGATGGCGCATGGTGAAGCCGCGCACGTGGGTCTCGTAGAAAATGGTCTTTTCCCACGGCACGTTAGGCTTGGCTGTGTTGCCCCAGGTGAAGGCCGGATCGATCACACGGCAGCGTGGCATGAACGGTGCACTGTCACGCTCGTCGAACGACAGGTCGCCGTCTTCGTGACCCACGGTGTAGCCGAACAGCGCGTCGTCCCACTTCAATTCGCCCGAGATCTGCTTGGCGTAGGGGTCGATCAACAGTTTGTTGGCGTTGAAACGGTGGCCGTTGGCAGGATCATATGGACCGTGCACGCGGTAACCGTACAATGTGCCCGGGCGCGCATCGGGCAGGTAACCGTGCCAGATCTCGTTGGTGAATTCAGGCAGCGCGATGCGTTCGATCTCTTCGACGCCGTCGGCATCGAACAGGCACAACTCAACCTTGGTGGCGTTGGCGGAAAAGATTGCAAAATTGACGCCCGACCCATCCCAGGTCGCGCCCAATGGGTACGGCAAGCCCTCGCTGACACGGCTGGCGGGACGTTCCTGGCTTGACGCACTGTCATTCATTGATTGATCAGACATGATCAAACACTCCGGAAATAGGTTGAGCCTGAGCTCTGAGGTAGACGACCAAAACGGTCTACTGATAGAAGCGCGCACAGCCGAACAGTTCAGGATATTTTTCAGCCGTGAATGAGGGTCTGGTTGGAAGCCGGCGACGCGAGATTGAACGCACTGGTTTATTGACGCTCTTAAAACAAGCTTTGCAAGAAGAGCGCAAGCGCCCTTGAAGAGAATGAGTTAACTCAATGCGTATCCTGCTGATAGAAGACGATCCAATCCTGGCGCTACTGGCCGAGATAGCTCTGGAGGAAGATGGCCATGAGATCATCGGTCCTGCGTATGACGTCGCCGGAGCGCTGTCGCTGGCGCACGACCATGCCATTGACGTGGCATTCGTCGACATCAATCTGGATGGTCACGACGAAGGCGTAGGCCTGGCGCAGACACTCTACGAGCAATTCAAGATCCACTCGCTGTTCGTCAGTGGCCAGATCGATGTGGCCAAGGCCAACAGCGGCTACGCGTTGGGTTTGCTGTCCAAGCCCTACAGCCCCAATGACCTGTCGCGCAGCGCACACATCGTGCATTCGCTGGTCAAAGGTGAACTACCCTTGAATCGACCGCTGCCAGTGCCCTTGAAGCTTTTCACAGAATCGCGCGGCCTATATGGAAAGAAGCATGAGTGAACCCACAGATCTCCCGGGCATGGGACCAGGACTTGGTGAAACCGAGTTTCGCGAGTTGGCTGACAACGCGCCGGTATTGATCTGGCGTGCGGGTACCGACAAACAATGCGACTGGTTCAACAAACCCTGGCTCGACTTCACAGGCAAGACCCAGGACCAGCTCTGCGGCTATGGCTGGGGGGATGACGTGCACCCCGATGATCTGGAGATGTGCACGCGCAACTACGAACAGGCCTTCGACGCCCGGGAGCCCTTCACTACCCCGTATCGCCTGCGCCGCCACGACGGCAGCTACCGGTGGTTCCTCGACCACGGCGCGCCGTTCTATCGGCAGGGAGTGTTTGCCGGCTACTTCGGCAGCTGCACCGATATCACCGCACAGAAAGAGCTCGAGGCGCATCAGGACGTGCTGGTTTCCGAGCTGAATCATAGGGTCAAGAACAACCTGCAACTGATCATCGCTTTCCTGCAGATGTCCAAGCTGCGCGCTCAGGGCGACGAAGCTCGGCAGCTGCTCGAATCCGCCATCGCGCGCATCCAGGGCGTGGGCACGGTTCAGGCCGAGCTGTATCGCAACGCGTCCGGCACCGTCGATCTGGCGCATTACCTCCCCCACCTGGTGCGGGCATCGATCCAGGCAGAGCGCGACGACAGCATTCATCTGACCGTCGATACCGAAACTGTCCACGCCCCGTTCAAGCTGGCCTCGGACCTGGGCTTGATCGTCAACGAGCTGGTGGCCAACGCCATCCATCACGGCAACCAACGCACCACCCACATCCATTTTGCCTTGAAGCGCCTGGGTAGCGGTGAGCTGCAGTTGACGGTGAGCGATCGCGGACCAGGCTTCTCCCCGGCTCAGTTGTCGAATACAGGTGCGTCGGGGTCCAAGCTCAGCGGCCAGGGCCTGATCGGCGCGCTGGCCAAGCGCTGCGGTGCAGTGCTCAACCGCAGCAACGCAGAGGGCGCCGTGGTCACACTGACCTTGCCGCACCCCTAGGCTGGCTTTGCCGCACTCCTGGTTTGCCGCACCCCTGGACAGTGCAGCTGTGCGCTACAGCGGGCTGCCCTCGTCGGTCTTGATCAGGCCACCCAGAATGTCGCTGCCGTCGCTGCCTGCCAGCGCTGCGTACCATTGGCGGGTGTCTTCCGGAACTTCACCGTGGATGATCGCCGCCCGCTCGCGGGCCTTGATCACCAGAGCGGCGACGCGCTCTGCGCGTGCAGTCTCATAGGCCGCCAACGCGGCTGCCGGGGTCTGCTCGCGTTCGATGCAGCGGGCCAGCACCCACGCATCTTCCATGGCCTGGCAACCACCCTGTCCTATATTGGGAGTCATGGCATGGGCGGCGTCGCCAAGCAGCGCAACCCGCGCGCCGACCAAACGAGGGACTCGCTCGGTGTCATGGATTTCCACCCGTGCAACGCCTGCCGGATCCAGCCGTTGCAGCAGGCGCTGCACCGGCTCGGGCCAATCGGCAAAGTGCTGCTCGAGTTCGGCGCTGTAGTCTTCACGAACGTTGGGCGTGCCTGCCGGCAGCGGCACGTCGAAGAAATAATACAGCTCACCGTTACCCATGGGCATCAGTGACACCCGCTTGTGCTCGCCGACGTACTGCACCCATTCGTCTGCGGGCGCGAGGTCGGCGGCTGACCGGATCCGACCATTCCAATTGACGTAGCCGCAATAGCGCCGAGGAATCGGTCGGCCGGCAATCTTGTCGCGCAGCACCGAGTGGGTGCCGTTTGCCGCTATCAGCAGGTCGGCTGTCACCGTTTCACCCGTCGACAGCATGATTTGCACATGGGTCTGGCTTTCTTCGTAATCCAGGCACGCAACCCCCAAGGTCACGTTCTGCATCCCCACCGCCTCCAGCAGAATGCCTTGCAGGCGTGCGCGCGCAATCGGAAACGCTCGCCGCCGAGCATGGTTGTACAAGGGTTGCAGATCGAAACGCGTGAGCAGACGGTCCTGGTGGTCGCTGTAACTCATGCTCTGCATGTGGCCACCTGCGCGCTCGATGGACTCACCCAGGCCCAGTGCATCCAGCACCCGCACACCGTTGGGCCAGATGGAAATGGCCGCGCCGACCGGCGCCAGTTCGGCCGCACGTTCGTAGACGTGAACCCGGTGACCAGCCTGTTGCAGGGCCGCAGCGGCACTGAGGCCGCCCATGCCGGCACCGGCGATGACGATATTCAAGGATTCCATGGCTTCTCCACTCAGATCGGTTTGATCCGGGACCGTGCAAAAAGCTGTCCAATTGATCAGAAACCGTCAACGGCAGAGATTACGCCGGTAAGTCAGACGCGCCCAGTGAGACTGGGCGTCAAACCAGTGCGACGCTGGGCGGTGCGCACCGGTTTGCACCGGTTTGCAGCGTCCGGGTTCAACGCAGCAGGTTGTTCTTGGCCAGATTGACCAGCTCCTTGGCCCGTCCGTCGAGCACTGCGCGCATCATGAACAAGCCGAAACCTTTGACGTTTGCCGCCGTGATTTCCGGCGGCATGATCAATTCCTGACGCTCGCTGACCACATCCACCAATACCGGCCCATCGTGCTCGAACGCCTCGATCAGGGCGGCACGCAGATCCTGCGGTTTCTCCACGCGGATGCCCTTGATGCCCATGCCCTGTGCGAACGTCGCGAAGTTCGGATTCTTCAGCTCGCAGCCCACATCCACCAGACCGCTGGCCTTCATTTCCATTTCGACGAAGCCCAGCGTGCCGTTGTTCAGGACGATGACCTTGACCGGCAGGTTGGCCTGGCTGAGGGTCAGGAAGTCACCCATCATCATGGCGAAGCCGCCGTCCCCGGACATCGACACGACCTGGCGATCAGGGTAGGCCGCCTGCGCGCCGATGGCCTGCAGCATGGCGTTGGCCATCGAGCCATGGTTGAACGAGCCGATCAGCCGCCGCTTGCCGTTCATTTTCAGATAGCGCGCGGCCCAAGCCGTGGGCGTGCCCACGTCACAGGTGAACACTGCATCATCGGCGGCCAGCTCACTGACCAGTCGACTGACGTATTGCGGGTGGATGATCGTGCTGTTCGGACCGCTCTCGGCGAGGTCGTCGAGGCCCTTGCGCGCGCTGTCATAGTCCGCCAGCGCCTTGTTCAAATGCATGGTGTCGGTGCGTTCTTCAAGGCGTGGCAGCAGCTGCTGCACGGTGTGCTTGATGTCGCCGATCAAGCCGATAGCCAGTGGGCAGCGGTTGCCCAGGGCCTCAGGCTGCAAATCGATCTGGGCAATGCGCGAGTGCTCCGGAAAGAACTGCCGGTACGGAAAGTTGGTACCGAGCATCAGCAGGGTGTCGCATTCCTTCATGGCATTGAAGCCGGAAGCAAAACCGATCAGGCCAGTCATGCCCACGTCGTAGGGGTTGTCGTACTCCAGGTGCTCCTTGCCGCGCAAGGCGTGGACGATGGGCGCCTTGAGCTGCTTGGCCAGCGCCACGACTTCGCTGTGTGCCCCTGCGCACCCGGCCCCGCACAGCAGGGTGACGCGCTTGCCACCGTTGAGAAACTGGGCGAGCTCATCGAGCTGCAGCGGGGTCGGCACCACCACCGGTGCCTGGGGTGCAATCCACTGGCTCACCGGTGCGTCGAGCGGACTCAGCGCCACATCGCCTGGAATCACTACCACCGCAACGCCGCGGCGACTGATGGCAACGCGCATGGCACGCTCAAGAATCTGCGGCAACTGCTCGGGCCGCGAGACCAGCTCTACATAGTGGCTGCAGTCTTTGAACAGCGACTCGGGGTGGGTCGCCTGAAAGTAGTCTATGCCAATCTCACTGCTGGGAATGTGTGCTGCAATCGCCAGCACCGGCACACCGCTGCGATGACAGTCGAACAAGCCATTGATCAAATGCAGGTTGCCCGGTCCGCAACTGCCTGCACAGACAGCCAGTTCACCGGTCAGATGCGCCTCGCCGCCAGCGGCAAAAGCCCCGGCCTCTTCGTTGCGCATATGTATCCAGTCCAGCCCACCGAGCCGACGCATTGAATCGGTCAGACCATTCAAGGAGTCCCCCACTACACCATAGACGCGTTTGACGCCGGCGTGCTTGAGGGTATTGACCATGAAATCGGCTGCAGTAGGCATGTGGCGCTCCTTTGAAAATATAAGTTCAAGGGGTCTGAGTACCGACACGCCGAGGGTGTTCCGCTCGATTCATTAACAAAAATTATAGAATTGGCCCACGGGTTCTATAAGGGCGCGTGCGCACTGCACGCTGACCAGGTTTTGAAATGCAAGAAAGCCCGACCAGGGTCGGGCTTTCTTATAAGCGGTGCAGCGCGCTGAGCGATATATCAGTTCAGCAATTCCGCAGGCACGGTGCCGCCATTTTCGGCGAGCTTCTTCATCACGGCAGAATGCAACCAGGTGTTCATGGCTGCCGAATCATCGGTGGAACCGGTGTAGTGCAACTCTTCGGCAAGTTCCTTGCGCGCGGTCAGGCTGCTGTCCAGGCCCAGCAATTTGAGCAAGTCGACGATCGATGTACGCCAGTTCAAAGTTTCGCCGTGGCTGGCGGCCATGGCTTCGAGCTTTTGAGCCACATCCACCTGGGTGATCGGCGCAGCGGAAGGCTGGTTAGTGACGGTCGTGGTGGGCGATGCACCTGGCGCAGGGGCGACGGGGGTTTGTGTAGAAGCGTCTGCGTCCGGAACAGCGTGCTTGCCGATACCCAGTTTCTCGAGGATGCTGCTAAAAAAGCTCATTTCGTATCTCCAGATTTCTTGGCTGCTGCCGTGGATTCGACAGCCTACTTAAGACCTGACACCCCTGGCCGCCGAAAAGTTTAATCGAGCCTGCGACATTCCTTGTCCTCGGCCGGATACGAAGGTGGTCACACATTGTAATAAACGTTATTTAGTTGTGGCATCGCTGCGCACACTGCGCCAGAATCACGCCTCGATACCTTTACCTTTTTTATCCACGATCCATGCCTGGGGATACTCATGTCCAAACTTGCTGAATACCGTCAACTCGAACGTCATCTGGCCGAACAACTTGCAGCACTTGAGGCCATGAAAGGCGACAAGGGTCTGGAACAGGAAATCGAGTTCGAGACCAAGTTGCGTTCGCTATTGGGCGAATACAATAAAAGCCTCAGGGACATCGTTTCCATTCTCGACCCGCAGCAAGGCGGCAAACCAGTCAAGGCCAGCGCAGCGCCTGAAAAAGCCACGCGCAAGCCGCGCTCGCTGAAAACCTACAAGAACCCCCACTCGGGTGAAGTCGTCGAAACCAAAGGCGGCAACCACAAGACCTTGAAGGAATGGAAAGCCGAATACGGTTCCGACACTGTCGAAAGCTGGTTGAGCTAAGCCACACCCACCGGCAAGCAGCGACATACGGCCCGCTTGCCGGATTGCATCACCCTCCCCTCACACCGTCCTTGTCGATGATCCCGCGATGTATCCCACCACACCCGATGGACGCTATTTCGTCGTACGCGGCCGGCTCTGGCGATGCAGCAACCCTGCCCTGCCCGAGGCCGTGCGCGAGCATTGGGTCAAGGTGCTCATGGATGCACGGCGAGCGGTCAAGGCCGCCAAGCGCTCGGAAGATCCCGAGGCTCTCACGCAGGCGCGCGCGCAAGTCGATGCCGCCAAGCAGGCTTTGGGCGAACGCGGGGAAGTCTGGTGGGACGACGGCAGCGCCGACGTCAACCGACGCATGGCGCGCAACACCGACTACGCAGAGTGGTATGCGGGGCTGGATGAAGCGTCACTGAAGTAGCTGACACCTGCGTCGTTCAACCGCGCCGAGAGAACCCCGGCGCGGCGACGAGCGATTAAACGCTGACGGTCGGTACCCCATCCATCAGTTTTTCCAGGCTGATCGGCAGGTCACGCACACGCTTGCCGGTGGCATGGTAGACCGCGTTGGCCACTGCAGCCGCCAACCCGGTCACACCGATTTCACCCACACCACGCGCACCGTATTCGTTGAGGTTGTAGTCGGGGTAATCGAGCAGGATCACATCGATGTCCGGCTGATCGGCGTGCACTGGCACCATATACTCCGCGTAGTTGTTGTTCACCGGCATGCCGTTGCGCTCGTCGTAGTCGGTCGACTCGAACAGCGCCATGCCGATGGCCATGACGATGGCGCCTTCGACCTGATTGCGCGCGGTCTTGGCATTGATGATCTTCCCCACATCAATAGCGCTGACCACGCGCGACACGCGCAGGCGGGAGATACCCGGATCCCAGCGCACCTCGACGAAATGCGCGCCGAACGAGCTGAACGCGTGTTTCTTGGTATCGGCCATGCCGGTGTGTGCCTCGCCTTCTGCACTGGCGATCTTCAGCTTCTTGAGTACTTCAGCGAACTCCAGGCTGGTCGAACCGTCCTGCAGACGCCCGTTGCTGACCGTGATCGCTTCTGGCTTGGCATTGGCCAGCCCGCCCTCTTCCGAGGCTGCGAAGCTCTTGAGCTGGGTGAGCGCGGCGCGCGTGGCCTCTGCCACGGCCGGCAAGGCACTGGCGGTCATCCACGAACCGCCGGAAACAGGCGCGGGCGGGTAGGACGAGTTGCCCAGCTCTACCGTGATCCGCTCCAGCGGCAGACCGGTGATGTCACTGACGCACTGGGCAAGCACCGTGTAGGTGCCGGTACCGATGTCCTGGGCACCGCAGTACACCACGGCGCGACCGTCGGAGGTCAGCGAAACCCGTGCTTCGCACGGCGTGCGGAAGGCATCCCAGTTGCACTGCGCCATACCGTAGCCGACGATCTCATGGCCATCGCGCATGCTGCCGATACCCGGCGTACGCTTGGCCCAACCGAAACGCTCGGCGCCTTGCGCCAGCGCTTCGCGCAGATGGTTGCCGGACCACGGCAATTTCTCCTGCTCGTTCTGCTCGGCCCAGTTCAACTGGCGAAACGCGAGCGGGTCCATCTTGCAGCGTTCGGCCAGCTCGTCGATGGCCGACTCCAGCGCGAACAGGCCAGGGGCTGCGCCAGGAGCCCGCATCGAGGTCGGTGCTCCGCGGTTGACCTGCACCGTGCCATGGGTGACTTCGACGTTGGCACACGAGTACAGACTGGCACTCATGCCACCGCAGTTCTCGACATACTGGTCGCCGATCCCGGTGGTGTTGAGTGATTCATGACGCAGGGAAACCAGCTTGCCCTTGCCATCGGCCGCCAGGCGCATGCGCTGGCGGGTCTCCGGACGATGCCCAACCGTGGTGAACATCTGCGCGCGCGGAAGTACCAGTTGCACGGGTCGGCCGACGATCTTGGCTGCTGCACAGGCGGCTACCGAGTGCGGCCAGATCCATAGCTTGCCGCCGAAGCCCGAACCAATGAACGGCGCGCGGACTTCCACGCGCTCGGTGGGCAGACCGAAGATCTGCGCCAGGGTGTTGCGGTGAACCACGACCGATTGGGTGGATTCATACACCACCAGTCGGCCGTTGTCCCACAGCGCAACCGTGGCGTGCATTTCCATCGGGTTGTGGGTTTCCACGGGCGTCGTGTAAGTGGCGTCTACCGTCTGCGCGCCGCCATCGAAGGCGCTGGCTGGATCGCCGCGCTTGTGACCCTGCCCGCCATCGGCAGCTGCCTTGCGCTTCAGACCCTGCTCCAGATTGGCTGCAGCGGCGCTTTCGCTGTAGCTGACCTTGACCTTGTAGGCCGCTTCGCGCGCGTGCTCGAACGTGTCGGCAACCACCAGCGCCACGAACTGCCCGGCATAACGCACGACGTTATCCTCGAACGGCAGCCTTTTCTCGTCGGTACGCGAGCCTGTCAGCACCCCTGCCAGGGAAAAAGGCACGGGCGAGGTATGGAACGCCTGGGGAAAGTTGCCGTGGTGAAGAATTTCCAGCACGCCAGGCGAGCGGCGCGCCGCCTCGATGTCCAAAGATGTGATCGAGCCACTGGCCACGGTGCTGTAGACGCCATAGGCGAAGACCATGCCCTTGGGCTGATGGTCGGCCGCATACTGCGCGCTGCCGGTGACTTTCAGGCGACCGTCGATGCGGCGTGGGGACGCCCCCATGATTGACTCGCTCATGCCATGGCTCCTGTGCTCAGGGTGGAGAGGTTGCGCACGATGGCCTGCTGCCCAAGGGGAATCTTGTAGGCGTTGTGTGCATATGGCTTGGCCCCTTGCAGCGCGATGGCTGCGGCCTTGGCAAAGTTTTCCGGGGTAGCGGCCGCACCGCGCAGTGCGCGCTCGGCTTCCAGCGCACGCCACGGCTTGGTGCCGACGCCGCCCAGCGCGATGCGGGCCTCGCGAATGACCTGCCCGTCCATGACCAGAATCACCGCGCTGGAAGCCAGCGCAAACTGGTACGACGCGCGATCACGCAGCTTCAGGTACGCCGATTTGCCGTTGGCCAATGGTGCATTCAGGGTGACGTGGGTGATCAGTTCGTCAGGCTGCAGCGCATGCTCCTTCCACGGCGTGGCGCCCGGCAGCAAGTGGAAATCCTGGAAGTCGATCTCGCGTTTGCCGTTGGGGCCTTGCACCTGGACGGTCGCGCCAATGGCCGCCATGGCCACGCACATGTCCGAAGGATGGGTGGCAATGCACTGGTCGCTGGTGCCCAGTACCGCGTGCACGCTACGGTTGTGCCCGCCGATGGCAGCACAGCCCGAGCCCGGCACGCGCTTGTTGCAGGCGGAAACGCCGTCGCGGAAATAATTGCAGCGCACCCGCTGCATAACATTGCCGCCAGTGGTCGCCTTGTTGCGCAGCTGGGTGGTCGCCCCTGACAGCAGCGCCTGGGACAGCACCGCGTAATCACTTTTGATACGCGGGTGGTTGGCCAGACGCGTGTTGCTGACCATGGCGCCGATACGGGTCCGGCCATCGCTCAAGGTCTCGACCTGATCCAGCGCCAGGGTATGCACGTCGATCACCCGATCAGGCTGCATGATATCGATCTTGACCAGGTCCAGCAGGGTCGTACCGCCGGCGAGAAACGCCGTGGCTTCATTGCGGGCATGGGTCGCAACGGCCTGTTCGGGGCTGGTTGCGCGGGTGTATTCCAAGGCTCTCATCAGCTGGCTCCCTGTACTTTGCCACGGGCATCCTGTACGGCGGCAAGGATGTTCTTGTACGCGCCACATCGGCAGATGTTGCCGCTCATGGCCTCGCGCACGCTGGCGTCGTCGGCGCCGATGTCCGGGTCCTTGATGATCGCCGCAGCGGTCATCATCTGACCCGAGGTGCAATAACCGCACTGGAAAGCGTCGTGGGCCCAGAAGGCTTCCTGAATGGGGTGCAACTGACCATTGCGCTCCAGGCCTTCGATGGTGGTGATGTCATCGCCCTGGTGCATGGCCGCAAGAGAAAGACAGCTGTTCACCGGCTGACCATTGATGTGCAACGTGCAGGCCCCGCACTGGCCGTGGTCGCAGCCCTTCTTGGTGCCGGTCAGCATCAGGCGGTCGCGCAACACGTCCAGCAGCACGGCGTTGCCGGGCACGTTGAGCGTGTGCGGCTGGCCATTGACTTTGAGCGTGATCCGCTGCTCGCCCTTGGCCAGCGGCTTGTCACTGTCGTCGATAGGCGCCAACTGGGCGGCCTGGGCCCACACCGGGGCGGTGGCAGCGGCCATGCCCGAGATGCCCATGGTGCGCAGGAAATTGCGCCGCGAGGGCGTGGTCAGCTCCTTGAACAGCTCACTGGAACCGTCTGGATCGGGGGAACACTTTTCGGTCGGATCGGTCATGTTGCGGTCCTCATCTATTTTTTATGTCTCGAATCACGGTATTGCTTCGCCTAGTGCAGACACCTGGATGACGCCATTGGTTGAGGTCGTACGTCAGGTGACAGGGCACTATGGTTTCAAAGCGTGTCGCGGATCACGCCATTAAGGACCCACACGATGCTCGACATGGCAGCGAGGGCAGCGTTTGCCGGTGTCTTGCAGAGCGGGTTCAAACCTGCGGGGGCGTCGATGCACTACGGGGAGGCGTCATCGCGTTCGCCGATCCGGCGAATCAGTATGCAGTCGGCTGCGGGACGCCACTTGCCCAATCGAGTGGCGTTCTTGCCTATTTCAGTGAAGGCGACCAGGTAGGCGATAAAGCGGCCAGGCTAGCCGTTTCCGCGCAGGGCCGCGATGTCGCGCTTGGGTGGCGCGCCGAACAGACGCCGGTATTCGCGACTGAACTGCGACGGACTTTCATAGCCCACCTTGAAAGCGGCGCTGGATACGTCCTGATGTTCGCTGAGCATCAATCGTTTCGCTTCATTGAGCCGCAGCCACTTTTGATACTGCAGCGGGCTCATCCGGGTGAGTTGGCGGAAATGATGATGAAAGGTCGGGGTACTCATCTGCACCCTGGCCGCCAGTTCATCGACGCGCAGCGCTGACGTGTAATTCAACTTCAGCCAGTCGATCGCCCTGCCTATCCGATAACCCTGGCCGTCGACCGCGGTGATCTGTCGTAGCCGATCCGCCTGGTCACCTTGTAGAAGCCGGTAGTGGATTTCGCGCTGGATCAGCGGAGCCAGGACGGGAATGGACTGTGGCTCGTCGAACAACGCCAGCAGCCGTTCGAACGAGGCCAGCAACGGCATCGTTACCGAACCGATACCTACACCCTGCACCGCGGCGCGATCACGGGTGGGCGGCAGATCACCCAGCGCTATCAGCTCGGCCAGCATGCGCATATCCAGCTTGAACGTCAGCCCCAGGCATGGCTGTTCGTGGCTGGCAACCAGCACTTCGGAGTTGGCAGGCAGATCCAGCGACGTGATGAGAAACTTCGAGGTGCTGTAGCGATAACCTTCGCCCCCCACCCACAGCCGTTTCTCGCCCTGTGCAACCAGAATGATGCTGGGCTCCACCATGCAGGTCATGGGCGGCGCCGGGCAGTCGCGTCGAAAAAAACCGAGACCTGCAATGTCCGTTCGGTAATCACCCGGCGCCTTGGTGTGCGAAGCGATCATCCGCGTCAGCGCTTCGTGCGTCGCTGAGCCTGGGCCAGTCGTGTCGAATTCGTTCGTCATATTCACCTTGCTCCCGTGTCACGAACTCTAACCCGCCTCTGCTCTTTCGTCCCGCCATCCAGTGCAGACTCATAGGATCAGGCAAGTAATCCAGCGCAATGCGCTACGCAATGACCCATCGGACCACGACAATGTTGGCCGACAAGTCTTTGGAAGAGAACACCCGAATGAACCGATCTTTGACCTCCACCGCTCAGACCGGGGGATCATGGGGCGCCGTCTTCGCCATGTCGCTGGCCGCCTTCGTGCTGGTGGCCTCGGAGTTCATGCCCGTCAGCCTGCTCACCCCCATTGCATCGGACCTGCACATCACCGAGGGCCAGGCCGGCCAGGGCATTTCCGTATCGGGGCTGTTCGCGCTTTTCACCAGTCTTCTGATCTCATCTGTGGCCGCTCGGGTCGACCGTAAACCGCTGCTGGTGTCACTCACACTGCTGATGATCGTTTCCGGAACCGTCGTTGCGTTTGCACCCAACTATTGGGTTTTCATGGGCGGACGTGCACTTATCGGCGTCGCCATCGGCGGATTCTGGTCATTGTCTGCAGCAACCGCCATGCGCTTGGTGCCGGAAAGCCAGGTTACCCGGGCCATGGCTATCGTCAACGGCGGCAATGCTTTGGCAACGGTCGTGGCAGCGCCCCTGGGCAGCTTTCTCGGTGCCATGATCGGCTGGCGCGGCGCGTTCATGGCCCTTCTTCCCGTGGCCGTGATTGCCTGTGCATGGTTGTTGATGAGCCTTCCAACCATGAAAGCGCAAAGCGGGTCGGGCACCGGCAACGTTCTCACGTTGATGAAACGCACCCCGGTAGCCTTGGGCATGATTGCGGTGAGCGTGTTTTTCATGGGCCAGTTCATGCTGTTCACCTATCTGCGTCCGTTTCTGGAAACGGTTACACACGTCAGCGTTTCCATGCTGCCGTTGATGCTGTTGGTGCTGGGCCTGGCCGGGCTGGCAGGCACCTTCCTGATCGAAGCGTTCCTGAAAAATGGCTTGCACCGAACGCTGGCTGTCATCCCTGTCCTGATGGCAGCCATCGCGTTGGCGCTGGTTTCATTTGGCAGCTCGACCGCCATCACCGTAGTCCTGCTGGGGCTTTGGGGAGTGGTTGCGACGGCCGCACCGGTGGGATGGTGGACGTGGCTGGCAAGAACACTGCCAGACGATGCAGAGGCAGGCGGAGGCTTGATGGTAGCAATCATCCAACTGGCCATAGCGTCCGGGGCCATTGTCGGAGGGCTGGTATTCGACGCAAGCGGCTACCGGGCGACCTTTGAAACGAGCGCCGGGTTGCTCGGCGTGGCAGCGGTACTGGCCTGTCTGGCGGGACGCGCGGCAACCCGCGCAGCTGCAGGCGGCACGTCGGTAACAACGCAGCGCGACGCATCGGTCGCCAGGTAGGCGAAGCGCAGAATCAGCGTATCGCACGACCGGTGAGTCAGCTGACAGGCCGCAAATCCATACCTGCTCTCGTCCAAAACGCTTCAGCGGACTGACCCAGGTCCGCTTTCGGCCGAGTCAGATGCACTTCCAGCGGTATGTCCCAGCTCTCGTCGAGCGCCCTCACCAAGCGTCCCTCGTGAAGCTCCTGCTCGGTCAGGCTCTTGGGCAACCAGGCCACGCCTTTGCTTTCAAGGGCCATGGACATGAGCACCGCCGCCAGGTGGCTGCTGAACAGCGGGCGCAGGTGCAGGTAGTCCTCCTTGCCCCGCAGCCTGTGGGCGACGATCCGCCCCAGCCCCGACTCATGGGTATAGGCAAGATACGGCAGTGCGGCGGGCGAGGTGTCGAAGTGCGAGGAGGCACTGGCAAGCGGTACCAGAACGTCTTCTCCGACCTTCTTGCTGATGAACTGATCGGGCGCCAGCAGGGGCGGAACATCGGGATGGCGATGGCAGAGCAGAAACTGGACTTGGCCGTGTATAAGCATCTGCTCGCAGACAGCCATGCTGTCGGAGTGCAGCTGCACCGCTTCGATGGGTGCACCGCTTTCCGAACTGCGCAGCCACCTCGGGAAAAACGTGAACGACAGCGAGTGAGTGGCGGCGAACTTCAGTGAGCGTGCCGACACGCCCGCCACTTCCTGCGCCTCGTTGCGCAGCCGATACAAGTGGCGCGCCGCCTCCTGTGCACCGGGCAGAATCTGCCTCCCTGCCTCTGTCAGGGTCGCGCCATGGGGCGTGCGCACGAACAGTTCCACCCCCATCCAGTTTTCAAGCGAGCGAACCCTGCGGCTGAAGGCCGGCTGGGTGATGTGCCGGGCTTCGGCCGCGCGCACGAAGCTGCCGTATTCGGCAAGCGCCGAAAGGTCTTCAAGCCAGACGAGTTCCAAGGGCCATGCCTTCTGTGCATAGGGTTCGGCATTAATAGCATTGGGCGGGTGACTTCGCAAAGCCTAACGTGGGGCCACAACCCATAAGAGGAACCCCTCCATGCGCATCGTCGACATTCGTGAGAAGACCGTTTCCATCGCCTCCCCCATTGCCAACGCCTACATCGACTTTTCCAAGATGACCTGCTCGGTCGTGGCGGTCATCACCGACGTGATCCGCGATGGCAAACCGGTCATCGGCTACGGCTTCAACTCCAACGGTCGCTATGGCCAGGGTGCGCTGATGCGCGACCGCTTCCTTGCCCGTATCACCGACGCCGACCCCGATACCCTCGTCGATCACGAAAACAACAACCTCGACCCGTTCGCCATCTGGAAAGCGCTGATGACCAACGAAAAGCCTGGAGGCCACGGCGAGCGCTCGGTGGCCGTTGGCACCATCGACATGGCGGTGTGGGATGCGGTCGCCAAGATCGAAGGCAAGCCGCTGTATCGCCTGCTGGCCGACCGCTATCGCAACGGCGTGGCGGACGACAAGGTCTGGGTGTATGCCGCCGGTGGCTACTACTACCCCGGCAAGGACCAGACCAAGCTCAAGGCTGAAATGCAGAGCTATCTGGACCGTGGCTACGACGTGGTCAAGATGAAGATCGGCGCGGTGCCGCTGGATGAAGACATCCGGCGTATCGAAGCAGTGCTCGAAGTGGTCGGCGATGGCCGGCGCCTGGCGGTCGATGCCAATGGTCGCTTCGACCTGCAAACCGGTATCGCCTACGCCGAAGCCATCAAGAAGTACAACCTCTTCTGGTACGAGGAGGTCGGCGATCCGCTGGACTACGCCCTGCAGGCCGAGCTCGCCAATCACTACGAATTGCCCATGGCCACCGGCGAAAACCTGTTCTCCCACCAGGACGCCCGCAACCTGCTGCGCCATGGCGGCATGCGCCCCGACCGTGACTACTTGCAGTTCGACTGCGCACTGTCCTACGGCCTGGTCGAGTACATGCGCACCCTGAAAGTAATGGAAGACATGGGCTGGTCATCGCGCCGCGTGGTCCCGCACGGCGGCCACCAAATGTCGTTGAACATTGCCGCGGGCCTGCACCTGGGTGGCAACGAATCCTACCCGGATGTGTTCCAGCCGTTCGGTGGCTTCGCTGACGGTATCCAGGTCGAAAACGGCTATGTCGGCCTGCCGGACATTCCCGGTGTCGGTTTCGAAGCCAAGTCGGCCCTCTACGCCGTCATGCGCGAGCTTGGCGAAGGCTGATCGCCTCCCTCTGCGGCCTGTGCCAAACAGGCCGCGAACGCTGGCGTCAGGCACTGACGTCACGCCACATGCCCATCACAACAATAAAATGAGGTGCTCTCGTGGAAATCTCCAGAACCCGCTGGTACGGCCAGCTGTATGTGCAAGTGTTGATCGGTATCGTCATCGGTGCCGCCATTGGATACTTCGCTCCCAACATAGGCGCCAAGCTGCAACCGTTTGCCGACGGTTTCATCAAGCTGATCAAAATGCTGCTGGCACCGATCATCTTCGGCACGGTGGTGGTCGGTATCGCCAAGATGGGCAGCATCAAGGAGGTCGGGCGAATCGGTGTGAAAGCCCTGATCTACTTCGAGATTCTGTCGACGATTGCGCTGGTCGTCGGGTTGATCGTGGTCAACATCGTCAAGCCTGGTGTCGGCATGAACATCAACGTCAGCGCCCTGGATGCCAGCGCCATCAATAAATACAGCCAGGCCGCCAGCGAGCAAGGCGGCACCGTCGAGTTCTTTCTCAACATCATCCCGCACACGTTCATCGGCGCCTTTTCCAACGGCGTGATGCTTCAGGTGATACTGCTCTCGGTGTTGATGGGCATTGCCTTGGTTCAGCTGGGCGAAACCAGCAAGCCTCTGATCAATACCATCGATCTGTTCCTGCAAGGGCTGTTCAAGATCGTCGCCATGGTCATGCGTCTGGCTCCGCTTGGCGCCGGTGCCGGTATGGCGTTCACCATTGGTAAATACGGTATCGGTACGCTGCTCTCACTCGGCCAGTTGCTGGTGGCGCTATACATCACCACGTTGATTTTCATCGTCGTGATACTGGGCACGGTCGCCAGGTGGTCAGGCATGCCGTTGATGCAGTTCCTACGCTACTTCAAGGATGAAATCCTCATCACCCTGGGCACCTGTTCCACAGAAGCCGTGCTGCCCCGCATGATGGTCAAGCTGGAAAAACTGGGTTGCAAGAAATCGGTGGTAGGTATGGTGCTACCTACTGGCTACACCTTCAACGCAGACGGTACCTGCATCTACCTGACCATGGCCGCGATCTTCATTGCCCAGGCGACCAACACCCCGCTGACGTTCGCGGACCAGATGATTCTGCTGGCTGTGTTTCTACTGACCTCCAAAGGCTCGGCCGGCGTGGCAGGCGCCGGGTTCGTAACCCTGGCCGCCACGCTCACCACGATCCATTCCATTCCTCTGGTTGGCCTCGTCCTGTTGCTGGGCATCGACCGGTTCCTCAACGAGGCTCGGGCGGTCACCAACCTGATCGGCAACGGCATCGGCACCATCGCAATCGCCAAATGGGACAACTCATTCGATGTCGAGGTGTGTCAGCGTGAGCTTGCCGCCATGAAAGACGAAAAGGCTGCCAGGAAAGCCCTGCTGGCGCAGAAATGACCCATTGCCGAGCCGGCGTTGGCGCGGGTTTCAAAGCACCGGTTGACAGCAATCACCTGCCGTGGACGAGCGACGTGTGGTCGTCGATCTGACTCGACAGACGAAACCTGGAAGCGGCCGTCCGAGCCGTCACTCGCCAGATCAAGTCAGCCTGCCACCTCGATGCCCAGGACCTCGTCGAAGACACCGGCTTTACGGCGCTTGCCGCCGGCAGCCTTGAAGATTCATGGCGTCAGCAACCGGGGACGCCGGCTTACTGTACCGAGCTGACGCTCCCTCAATTGCGACTGGCACTGCAAGCGGCAGACAAGGCGCGGGCGCCTGTGAACCGCGACGCGTTGCTGCTAAAGTTCATGGCACCGGCCAGTCAATTCACACACGAGCAGATCGTCGCCGCCAATCGCGCCGTAACGACCTGAGGCGACCTGAGGCGATAGAGTCGCCGGGGGCTCAGGTAAAGCTACCCATGAACCCCTGCCGCAGCTCCTTCCCTAGGGGGATAGGCCCCTGCATCGATCCCGACCCTGCCCGAGTCCGATATCGCTGAAGGGCAGCGGCAAACCTAGGCGGCGCCGGGTACCTCTCGCAGAGCCTCCAACCCCTGAAAAACAGGCCGAACCACGGAAGGCCTGTGTACTCAAGGTCGGGCAGCGCCAGCGCGTTGTTCCCAAGGTGGGCAGGGTGACCAAGCCTCTACAAGCTTATCGATGAAGAGTCGAATCTTTGGAGAGAGGTGTCGCTTGCTGGGGTAAATAACCCGAATGGGCTCTGCGGCCTCTGCATACACGGCGAGCAATTGAACGAGCTTGCCGTTTCTCAAATCCTCATTTATCACGTAAGACGGCAGCGTAGCGATGCCCAGCCCCGCGACAACAGACCGGTGCAACGACTCAGCGCTGTCCATTTGCAGCCTTCCACTACAAGTGAACGATACACAGCGCCCATTCACTCGAAAATTCCAGGGAAGCAATCTTCCACCACTCACGAAATGCAGGCACTGGTGCTCGGATAAATCCTCAGGGGTTTCAGGCTCTGCATGGTCAGCCAGATACTGGGGTGAGGCGCAGGTGATCATTTGTTGGTAGGCCACCGTGCGCGTCAGTAAACCAGAGTCTTCCTTGGGCGGACCGATGCGCATGGCCAAATCAAATCCCTCATCGATCAGATCGACCAGCCTGTCGGAAAAGCTGATGTCGACGCTCAGCGCAGGCCATTCTTCGAGACAGCGCTCGACGTGCTCAAGGATATGAAGCCTGCCTAGCGCGACAGGCAAGCTCATCCGCAGCCGTCCACTGGGTGTCGAACGGCGAAACGCAAGGGCATCCTCTACCTCGTCCAGGTCCTGCAAAACACCCACACAACGCTCATAAAGAACCTGGCCGTCATCCGTCATGCTCAAACTGCGCGTGGTGCGATTGAGTAGACGTACCTGCAGACGCGCCTCGAGCCTGACTATCGATTTGCCTACCGCTGAACGAGTGAGGCCAAGTTGCTTGGCCGCCGCAGTGAAGCTTCCAGCATTGACCGAGCCTACAAAAGCGGCGATATCGTTTAGGTTGTGGAGTTCCATAGGGCCTCTCTGTCCTCACCGCCAGGGCGGGCTGGCGCCTTTAATGGGGAACCCTATTCCCCAATACCAAGCATAGTATCTCGATTAGCTTATCCACACCCAAAGATCGATTGAGGTCATTATGAATATAGAAGTCCAAGCAGCCGTCCAAACCTGGGCCAACAGCCTTAGCGATCTGGTACCCGTTCTCAAGGGAATCGATACGACCACAAAGCTAAGCGACATCCGCGACGCCTACGCAAAAATGCTCGGACATAATCCAGCGCCCGATGGCGTCAGCTTCGAAGCAGTCGACATGGGTGGAGTGCCTGGCATCCTGGTGACTCCGCAGGAGATCAAAACCGACGCGGTAGTGATGTACATACACGGCGGGGCTTACATCGTTGGCCGTCCAGACGGTTACCACGGGATCGGCGGCAATTACGCGAAAATGCTGGGCGCTCGTGTATACATGCCGGACTACCGCCTTGCCCCTGAGCATACATTTCCAGCGCCCATCGACGACACATTGCGCGCCTACGAGTGGTTGCTCGAGCAGAACATTCCGGCCAGCAAGATTGCCTTTTCCGGCGAGTCAGCGGGCGGCGCGATGGTTGTCAGCGTAATGGTGGCGGCAAAATCCAAAGGCTTGCCATTGCCTGCCGTTGGCTCCTCGATTTCTCCGTGGGCAAACCTTGAACACACCGGCGCAGCCATGAGCAATCGTGAAGGACTGGATCCGCTGAACTCCAAGCCCGTGCTGGATATTCTCGCCAGAGCGTTTCTGGGCGACACGCTGGCCAATCATCCTCTGGCCTCTCCGGTCTTCGCGGACGTCACAGGCCTTCCGCCGATTCTGGTGCAGATAGGCGAAAACGAGTTGATGTTGACTGACGCCATGCGTCTTGCAACTCACCTTGCCGATAACCGTGTTCGCGTCAACCTGGAAGTATGGCCTGCGATGTTTCACGCCTGGCACTTTTACGCCGCGATCTTGCCAGAGGGTCAGCAGGCCATAGAGAGTTCGGTACGTTTCATCGAGAAAGGCCTGGCGGATGCCCACGGCTGAAACCCAGAACGCTCACTGCAGAAGGATCATTGGATAAGTTGACGCGGGCTCACGCCATTGCATCGGACGGGCGGGCCTCATCAGAACATCGTCTAACGGACTGCTCAGTACGTGAAGTCTGGGCTCCCTGTCGCTGAGGCGGGAACACTCGCCTCCTCGCAGTGCATGTTCAAGGCACTTGCGCAGCTAAAACAGTTGACGCGCAAGAATGGTGTCCCAGGCGGGGTTCGAACCTGCAACCTTCCCCTTAGGAGGGGGATGCTCTATCCAATTGAGCTACTGAGACACACGGCGTCGTGCCAGGCGGCACGACGAACGGCGTGCATGTTACCCAGCCACGCGTGGTTTGTCATGCAACGTGGACAGTTTTATCCGTGGCAAATGCCGATCAAGGACGAACGCGACAGTCATGCATTTTGCAATGCCTGCAGGGACCCAGGTATGCAGAATGCAATATCAATGTGCCTGCCTTCCTTGGTATGGCTCTGAATTCCCTAGAGATTTCGCTAACTAAAGAGTTGGCACGCGCCCTGCTATGCTCCTGGCTGAACACTGATTTGCCACCACCAGCCATGGAGCGTCCCAATGAACAACGTCCTCGTCATGCTCAACGTTATGGCATTGGTCACCTTCATTGGCTTTCAGTTCCACACTCAAGCCGACGATCCTGCACTTGTCCACATCGACGCTGCTCGACTAATCCCTGCGCCTGTTGCCCGCGTCGCGGCTTCGGGCCCTGAACGCCCTGTCATGGCTGCACAGGGTGTCAACGAGACCGCGACGAAGCAACGGTCTGAACGCTACATATTTTAAGGAGTTGTCGATGTCGAGATACGCCTTGGCGTTCATGTTAGTGGCTGCCGTGTGCTGGATCGGCGCACTCACCCTCGAGCAGAACGCCGTCGCTTTGGGGACAACGCTGCAAGTGCTGGGAAGCATAAGCGCTGTGGCATTTTTGCTGGCAATGGTCAAAGGCCGCAGGATCAAATTCGATCCATACCTGCATTGATTTCAACCCAATTGCCGCGTAGCGAAAATCAATACTAGCAAATGGCCCAAATGTCACTATGCTAGCCCAAGGGTAGCTCGCACGTGCTGTGCGCGGTGTGCACAAGACGGGTCAGAGCACCTCTCGAACGAATCTTCGACTTTATTCGAACGGCGTGATCGCAAATTTCCACCGGCCTTGTAAAATACCTGCCGCTGGGGACTGGCAAAATGCCACGATTCGGATCATTATTTGTCACAGATTTGGCGTCAAGGTTATGTCGCAATAAGGCATCATAGCGTGGCATCGGCAGGCTGGAACAATTTGCCGATCGGCGTGTCCTAACCGACATCCTGCGGCCTACTTCGAGAACCGCTCCCCCTGAACTTATCGGTCAACACTATGCGCCCACTCAAACAGGCTGTTTACTCCAGCCGCACGGCTGACAAATTTGTAGTACGTCTTCCCGACGGGATGCGTGAGCAGATCGCTGAGGTGGCTCGTAACCATCACCGAAGCATGAACTCCGAGATCATCGCACGCCTGGAACAGAGCCTGATCCAGGAAGGTGCCTTGGGTGAAGAGTTGAGCATGAAGATGGACAGTCCGGAGCTGTCGCTGCACGAGCGTGAGCTTCTGCAGCGTTTCCGTCAGTTGTCTCACCGACAGCAGAATGCGCTGGTGTCTTTGATCGCCCATGACGTCGAGGCTGCAGCCGAAGCGTCATGAACACCGCTGCAAAAAAAAGCCAGCTCTAGAGCTGGCTTTTTTGTGGGTGGAGCACAGCTCAAGCCGCTGCTTGAACCCTTGCGCCCATCAGGCGATCGATCAACACCGCCACCACCAGGGTTGCCACCGAAGGCACCAGCCAGGCCAGGCCTTGCTCGCTCAGGGGAAGATCGAGCAGAGATGTCGGCAGCCATTGCGAGAACCCCGCCCCCTTGATCGCATCGATCAGGCCGAACAGCAACGACACGAACATGACCGGCCCGAGAATGCGCGACTGCGAATGCCACAGCCCTGCGCAGAAGCTCAACGCCACCAGCACAATGCACGGCGGGTAGATGGCCGTCAGCACTGGAATCGAAAAAGCGATCAGCTTGGTCAACCCCAGGTTCGACACCAGCAGCGAAAACAGCGCGAGCAACAGCACCAGCGTCTTATAGGACAGCGGCAGCACTCGGCTGAAGTACTCGGCGCAAGCGCAGGTCAGACCCACTGCAGTCACCAGGCAGGCCAGCGAGATCAGCACGGCCAGGAAACCACTGCCCAGGGCACCGAATGTGTGCTGCACGTAAGCATGCAACACCGCTGCGCCATTGGTAGCACCGGCAGCTACAGCGTGGCTGCCCGATCCCAGACGAAACAGACTGACATACACCAGCGCCAACCCTACCCCGGCGATCAGACCCGCAATGATCGCATAGCGCGTAATCAGCTTGGGTGATTCAACGCCTCTGGAGCGGATGGCATTGACGATGACAATGCCGAACACCAAAGCGCCCAGCGTATCCATGGTCAGGTAGCCATTGATGAAACCCAGTGAGAACGGCGCCGCAACGTACTCGGGTACCGCATCACCGGTGGGGCCCACTGGCAGGGCAAACGCTGCAATACCCAGCACCGCCAGAGCGATGATTTTCAGCGGTGCCAGAAAGCGCCCCACGGTATCGAGCAGGCGTCCCGGATAGAGCGAAACGAAAAACACCAGCAGGAAGTACACCGCACTGTAGAGAAACAGCGCCAGCGGCGTCTCACCGGTCAGCGGCGCCATCCCCACGGCGAACGACACGGTGGCCGTGCGCGGTGTGGCGAACAGTGGACCGACGGCCAGATAGCACACCGCTGCAAGCAAACCGCCCGCCACCTTGCCGATCGGGCTGCTCAACGCATCCATCGAGCCGCCAACCCTCGCCAGAGCGACCACGGTTATTACCGGCAGACCCACTGCAGTCACCAGGAAGCCCAGCGCTGCCATCCATACGTTCGGGCCAGCCTGCAGACCAACGAAGGGAGGAAAAATGATATTGCCTGCGCCTACGAACAAGGCGAATGTCATGAAACCAAGTGCCAGAATATCCTGGCCTTTAAGCACTTTCATTGGAAGGAAACCACGTCAATAGATTGGAATTGAGAGAGGTTTTCCCCATGGATGAGGGAAAGACGGTCAACCGGATGAGGCCAGACCTGGTGCACGGACTTCAGCCTTGTGGGCAAGCCGGGCAAAACGGCGCGTAGAGTAGCGAAAATGCGCGCTCATCGCACTGTTGCAGTGCGAAGTGTCCGCTGAGTGCACCTGTGTGTCGCATCGGTGCAAGACTCAGCGGAAACGGTACAGCCAATCCTTTCACCCCCGAAACCGAGGGCTTGGGGATTACAGGGCCATGTCGGCCGCTGGATTGCTTTCAGCCTTCGGTGCAGCCTGACCTTCGATCGGGTTGGCAGCAGCGGCCGCCTGGTCGATTACCGGCGGTGCAACAGCCAGCTGCAGGATCTTCGCGGTGTAATTCCACTCCTTCTGCACAGCTTCTGGCGAGTTGTTCAGGGCGGTACCGTAACTAGGCACGATCTGACGCAGCTTGGCTTGCCATTCAGGCGTGGCAACCTTGTCCTTGAACGCTTTTTCCAGCACGTTGATCATGATCGGTGCCGCAGTCGATGCGCCCGGCGAAGCACCCAGCAAACCGGCAATGCTGTTGTCCTTGGACACCACGATTTCGGTACCCAGTTTCAGCACGCCGCCCTTCTCTTCGTCGCGCTTGATGATCTGCACGCGCTGGCCGGCCTGCCACAGACGCCAGTCTTCTTTCTTGGCGTTGGGGAAGTACTGCTTCAGTGCCTGGTAGCGATCATCGTCGGACAGCATGACCTGACCTGCCAGGTATTCGATCAGTGGATACTGTTCGATACCGACCTTGGTCATCGGCCATACGTTATGCAGGTTGGTGCTGGTCAACAGGTCCAGGTACGAACCGTTCTTCAGGAACTTGGTCGAGAAGGTTGCGAATGGGCCAAACAAGACCACGCGCTTGCCGTCCAGCACGCGGGTGTCCAGGTGCGGAACGGACATGGGCGGCGCGCCAGTCGACGCGATACCGTAGGCCTTGGCCATATGCTGCATGGCGACGGTCGGGTTCTCGGTCACCAGGAACGAGCCACCCACCGGGAAACCGCCGTATTCCTTGGCCTCGGGAATGCCCGAATCCTGCAGCAGATGCAGCGCGGCACCACCAGCGCCGATGAACACGAACTTGGCGTCGGTTTCGGTCTTGGTACCGTCTTTCAGGTTCTTGTAGCTCACGCGCCACGAACCGTCGGCGTTGCGCTTGATGTCTTGCACTTCGCTGGACAGCTTCAGATCGAAGCCGTTCTGACCCTTCAGGTGACCGACGTACTGGCGAGTGATCTCGCCGAAGTTCATGTCGGTACCCAGCGGACTCCAGGTGACGGCCAGTTTCTGATTAGGGTCGCGGCCCTCCATCATCAACGGCACCCACTTCTTGATCTGCTCGTGATCCTGGGAGAACTGCATGCCGGCGAACAGCGGGCTGGCCTTCAGCGCCTCGTAGCGCTTCTTGAGGAACTCGATGTTGTTGTCGCCCCACACGAAGCTCATGTGCGGCGTGGAGTTGATGAACGTACGTGGGTTCTTCAGAACACCGGCAGTAACCTGGTGCGCCCAGAACTGACGGGAGATCTGGAAGGCTTCGTTGATCTCGATCGCCTTGGCGATCTGGACCTTGCCGTCCTTGTCTTCCGGGGTGTAGTTCAACTCGGCCAAGGCAGAGTGACCGGTACCGGCGTTGTTCCAGCCGTTGGAGCTTTCTTCGGCAACGGCGTCCAGGCGCTCGACCATTTCCATCGACCAGCTTGGCTCGAGCTCGTTGAGCAGCACGCCCAGCGTGGCGCTCATGACGCCGCCGCCGATCAGCAGGACGTCGACTTTCTTCGCTTCGGCCGCTTGTGCCGACACCATCCCGATGGACAGAGCCAGACCCAGCAGCGCTGTGTTCGCTTTCTTCAACATACAGAAATTCCTAGGATTGAACGCCATTGGCTCGATCCGACAACGCTGACGTTTCAAGCTGCCCAGAGCGGGCCGCGAAACGAGTCGTCGGCAAACCGTGTAAATGGCATAGAAGGCCAAATTCGTTGCATCGGCCTCACATTCATGTCCTTAGCGTGCTGACTTTCTTGTTGAATATTGTCTTCAGCGACTTCAGTGACATCGACCTTGGCATGCCTTGCAGCACAAGGTCACTGCTGGCAGCCGGCCAGAATCCACAACCTGAACTTTCGTTCATGGGCTGCGACATTATGGCGGGTCGACATATTACATGAGAGTGGCTACCCGCAACCAGATCAATGTGGCCGATTGCCTCAATCGATATAAATGGTGATATCAATTAAGGAAAGCCCCTACATCGTTTAATGATATTTCCTACATGCGAGACTTCGTGAGCTCAGTAAAGTCCTCGGTTTTCATGAGCATTAAACGATGACCGACTGTACGGACCCACTCATACCCACGCTCACTACTCGCAGGCTGCTGTTGCTCCCGCTCACCCTGGCCGACGCGCCACGCTACCAGCAGCTGATCGCAGACTGGGACATGGTTCGCTACATCACTGCCAACATGCCGTGGCCCTACCCCGCCGGCGAAGGGCTGCGCTACATCCGCGACGATGCGCTGCCGGCCATGGCCGACGCCGAAGAATGGCACTGGACACTCCGGCTGCACGCTGCGCCTGAGACGATGATCGGCGTGATCAGCCTGATGGACGAATGCGACGACAACAGAAGCTTCTGGATCGCCAAGCCCTGGCAAAACCAGGGGCTCGTTGGCGAAGCATGCGAAGTGGTGACTCGTTTCTGGTTCCAGACCTTGGACAGACCCCTCTTGAGGGTTGCCAAGGCTGTGGCTAACGAGGCGTCCCGACGGATCTCGATGCGCGAGGGCATGCAGGTGGTTCTTCGGCGAGAACAGGACTTCGTATGTGGCCGCATGGAAGAGGAAGTCTGGGAGTTGACGCGCCAGCAGTGGCTGGCCCGGCAAGGTTAGCCTGCGCTGAAAACACAAAAGCCACCCGAAGGTGGCTTTTGCGACTACGCGAGCAGGTAAGCGAAGCTTACTTGACCGCCCAGCCAGTCAGCTCGGCCAAAGCCTTGCCGATGTCGGCCAGCGAACGCACGGTTTTCACACCGGCGTCTTCCAGTGCTGCGAACTTCTCGTCTGCAGTACCTTTGCCACCGGAGATGATTGCACCCGCATGGCCCATGCGCTTGCCCGCAGGGGCAGTTACACCAGCGATGTAGGAAACAACCGGCTTGGTTACGTGTGCCTTGATGTAGGCAGCCGCTTCTTCTTCAGCCGAACCGCCGATCTCGCCGATCATCACGATCGCTTCGGTCTTCGGGTCTTCCTGGAACAGTTTCAGGATGTCGATGAAGTTCGAGCCCGGGATCGGGTCGCCACCGATACCAACGCAAGTCGACTGACCGAAACCGGCATCAGTGGTTTGCTTCACAGCTTCGTAAGTCAGGGTGCCGGAACGCGACACGATGCCTACTTTGCCTGGCAGGTGAATGTGACCTGGCATGATGCCGATCTTGCATTCGCCCGGAGTGATCACGCCTGGGCAGTTCGGGCCGATCAGGACCACGCCCAGCTCGTCGCACTTGACCTTGGCATCCAGCATATCCAGGGTAGGAATGCCTTCGGTGATGCACACGATCAGCTTGATGCCGGCGAACGCTGCTTCAAGGATGGAATCCTTGCAGAAAGGAGCCGGTACGTAGATGACCGAAGCAGTTGCGCCAGTGGTGTCGACAGCTTCCTGGACGGTGTTGAACACCGGCAGGTTCAGGTGAGTGGTACCACCCTTGCCCGGGGTCACGCCGCCGACCATCTTGGTGCCGTAGGCGATAGCCTGTTCGGAGTGGAAAGTGCCCTGCGAGCCGGTGAAGCCCTGGCAGATGACCTTGGTGTCTTTATTGATCAGGACGCTCATTACTTGCCCTCCGCAGCTTTGACAACTTGTTGAGCAGCGTCGGTCAGGCTGGTGGCTGCGATGATGTTCAGACCGCTTTCCGCCAGTACTTTAGCGCCCAGTTCAGCGTTGTTGCCTTCAAGGCGCACAACCACCGGGATTTTCACGCCGACTTCCTTCACTGCGCCAATGATGCCTTCGGCAATCATGTCGCAACGAACGATGCCGCCGAAGATGTTGACCAGTACGGCCGCGACGTTGGCGTCGGACAGGATGATCTTGAACGCTTCGGTTACGCGTTCCTTGGTAGCACCACCGCCAACGTCGAGGAAGTTGGCTGGCTTGCCGCCATGCAGGTTGACGATGTCCATGGTACCCATGGCCAGGCCAGCACCGTTGACCATGCAGCCAATGTTGCCTTCCAGGGCCACGTAGTTCAGTTCGAACTTGGCGGCATGCGCCTCACGCGGGTCATCCTGCGATGGGTCATGGAAACCCTTCAGCTTGGGCTGACGGTACATGGCGTTGGCGTCGATGTTGATCTTGGCATCAAGGCAATGCAGATCGCCATCAGCCTTGATGACCAACGGGTTGACTTCCAGCAGGGCCAGATCGTGGTCCTGGAACAGCTTGGCCAGGCCAACGAAGATCTTGGCGAACTGAGCAACCTGCTTGCCTTCCAGACCCAGCTGGAATGCCAGCTCGCGGCCCTGGAACGGCTGTGCGCCGACCAGCGGATCGATGGTGGACTTGAGGATCTTCTCGGGAGTGTCGTGAGCGATCTTCTCGATGTCCACGCCACCTTCGGTGGAAGCCATGAACACGATGCGACGGCTGGAACGGTCCACTACGGCGCCCAGATACAGCTCTTTGGCGATATCGGTGCAGGACTCGACCAGGATCTTGGTGACGGGCTGACCGTTGGCGTCAGTCTGGTAGGTCACCAGACGCTTGCCCAGCCACTGCTGAGCGAAAGCCTTGGCGTCTTCCTTGCTGCGAACCAGTTTCACACCACCAGCCTTGCCGCGACCACCAGCGTGGACCTGGGCCTTGACGACCCACTCGCTGCCGCCGATCTTGTCGCAGGCTTCTGCGGCGTCTTCGGGGGTGTCTACCGCGTAACCCTTGGATACTGGCAGGCCGTATTCAGCGAACAGCTGCTTACCCTGATACTCGTGAAGATTCATGCTTATTACCGTCTTCGTTAGGTACTGCGCTTTTCGGCGCTGCGCTTCATGATTGAAGTGCCGCGCCACCTGTGACTGCTACTCGCCGGTTGACCGGCGAGGTGAGTCCGGCGGACGTTCCGCGGCAGGCCCTGTGAACAGGACATGCGACGGGCAGGACGCCGTGGTTTCTTATTGTTTAACGCTTCTTGCGGTTGGCGATGTGAATGGCGCCGCCATTCACGGCCAGGGCCGCTTCGTGCAGGGCTTCCGACAGGGTCGGATGCGAGAAGACCATCATGCCCAGGTCTTCGGCACTGGTGCCGAATTCCATGGCGATGGCGCCCTGCTGAACCAATTCTGCCGCGCTAGGGCCGATCACGTGTACACCCAGTACGCGGTCGGTCTTGGCATCGGCGATGACCTTGACGAAACCGCCGGTGTCGTTGGCCGCCATGGCGCGACCGCTGGCCGCGAACGGGAAGCTGCCGACGTTGACTTCAACGCCTTCGGCCTTCAGCGTCTGTTCGGTCTTGCCGACCCATGCGATTTCCGGGTGGGTATAGATGACCGAAGGGATCAGATCGTAGTTCATCACGGCCTTGTGGCCCTTAATGCGCTCGACGACCATGATGCCTTCCTCGGACGCCTTGTGCGCCAGCATCAGGCCACGCACCACGTCGCCGATGGCGTAGACGCCAGGCACGCTGGTGGCGCAATAGTCATCGACATAGATGAAGCCGCGCTCGTCGATGTCCACGCCGCTGTCCGAAGCCAGCAGGTCGGTGGTCACCGGGCGACGGCCCACGGCAACGATCAGCTTGTCGAAGGTGATCGTCTGTTCGCCGTTGGCGTCGGTGTACTTGACCAGGACTTCTTCGCCCTGCACTTCGGAGCCAGTCACGCGAGCGCCGAGCTTGATGTCCAGACCCTGCTTGGTGAAGGTCTTCAGGGCTTCCTTGGACACCGCAGTGTCGGCAGCCATGAGGAATGTGTCCAGCGCTTCGAGGACGGTGACTTCGGAGCCGAGGCGCGACCATACCGAACCCAGCTCCAGGCCGATCACACCGGCGCCTATGACGCCGAGACGCTTGGGCACCTGCTGGAATTCCAGCGCGCCGGTGGAGTCGACGATGATCTTCTGGTCGACAGGGGCCGGCGGGATGTCGATCGGACGCGAGCCGGACGCCAGAATGACGTTGTCGGCCTCGACGATTTCAACACCGTTGGGGCCGGTGACTTCGACTTTCTTGCCGGCCAACAGTTTGCCGTGGCCTTGCAGCACGGTCACGCCATTGGACTTGAACAGGCCGGCGACGCCGCCGGTCAGGTTCTTGACGATGTTGGACTTGCGACCAATCATCGCCGGTACGTCAATGGTCACGCCGGCGTGGTTGATGCCATGGATGGCAAAGCCATCCTGTGCTTCGTGGAATTTCCACGAGCTGTCCAGCAGTGCCTTGGAGGGAATGCAACCCACGTTCAGGCAGGTACCGCCGAGGGCCAGCTTGCCCTCGCCGTCTTGATATTTTTCGATACAGGCAGTCTTCAGGCCCAGTTGTGCGGCCTTGATGGCAGCGACGTAGCCACCGGGGCCTGCGCCAATCACTACCACGTCGAATTTCTGAGTCATAAAACGATTCCTATTAACGGCATGCTTGAAGCCCAGGTGCCGGGTTCCGTATCAAGCTGCGTGGGCTCGATGGCAGATCCCGGGACCTGTGGCTGCCTTATCAGATATCCAGCAACAGACGCGCTGGATCTTCCAGCAGGTTCTTGATGGTCACCAGGAACGTCACGGCTTCCTTGCCATCGATCAGGCGATGGTCATACGACAGCGCCAGGTACATCATCGGGCGGATGACCACCTGGCCGTTGATAGCCATCGGGCGCTGCAGAATGTTGTGCATGCCCAGGATAGCCGCCTGCGGCGGGTTGACGATCGGGGTCGACATCATCGAACCGAAGGTACCACCGTTGGTGATGGTAAAGGTACCCCCGGTCATTTCGTCCATCGACAGCTTGCCGTCACGCGCCTTCTTGCCGAAGGTGGCGATGCCGCCCTCGATTTCGGCCAGGCTCATGGCCTCGGCATTGCGCAGGACCGGAACCACCAGACCGCGGTCGCTGGAAACCGCCACACCGACGTCGGCATAGCCGTGATAGACGATGTCCGAACCATCGATCGAGGCGTTCACCGCCGGGAAGCGCTTCAGCGCCTCGGTGGCCGCCTTGACGAAGAACGACATGAAGCCCAGGCGCACGCCATTGTGCGACTTCTCGAACAAGTCCTTGTACTTGGAGCGCAAGGCCATGACTTCGGTCATGTCGACTTCGTTGAACGTGGTCAGCATGGCCATGTTCGACTGGGCTTCCACCAGACGCTCGGCAACCTTGGCGCGCAGACGGGTCATCGGCACACGCTTTTCAGTGCGGTCGCCGACGCTCTGCACGATGGCAGCGGCAGCGGCCGGCACGGCTGGCTTGGCGGCCGGGGCAGACTTCTTGGCTTCGATGGCGGCGACCAGGTCTTCCTTGGTGACGCGACCGTCTTTGCCGGTGCCCTTGACGCTGTTCAGATTGATGCCGTTTTCTTCGGCCAGCTTGCGTGCAGCCGGGCCGCCAATGGCGTCATCGTCGCCAGCGGCAGGTGCTGAAGCCGCCTGCGGTGCGGCAGCCTGAGGCGCAGCAGCGGCCTGAGGTGCGGCAGCAGGTGCAGCGGCGGCGCCGCCTGCCTCGATGGAGCCCAGGACTTCGTCCGACAGAACGGTGTCGCCTTCGTTCTTGACGATCGCGCCCAGTACGCCGTCAGCGGTGGCCAGCACCTCCAGGACGACCTTGTCGGTCTCGATGTCAACGATCAGGTCATCGCGCTTGACCGCGTCGCCCGGCTGCTTGTGCCAGGTGGCAACGGTGCCGTCGGCGACCGATTCCGGGAAGGTAGGGGCTTTGATCTCGATAGCCATTATCAGTATTTCCTTAAATTCGGTTTCAGGTGCGCGTTGGCATTAAACGGTGAAGGCATCTTGCAGCAATTTGGCTTGCTGCTCGGCGTGCATCGAAGCGTAACCACAAGCCGGGGCAGCCGATGCGTCACGGCCGGCATACTCGAGGACCAGAGTCTTCTTGTGATTGCTCATGCTGCGGCGCAAGTGATGCTGACTGCTGTACCAGGCACCCTGGTTCATCGGCTCTTCCTGACACCAGGCCACATGTTCCAGATTGGTGTAGGCAGCAATCGCTTCCATCAAGTCGTCTTCAGGGAACGGATACAGTTGCTCGATACGCACGATGGCCACGTCTTCACGGCCTTCGGAGCGGCGCTTCTCCAGCAGGTCGTAGTAGACCTTGCCGCTGCACAGCACCAGACGCGTCACCTTGGCGGCGTCCAGGTTATCGATTTCCGGAATGACCGTCTGGAACGAGCCTTCGGCCAGGTCTTCAAGGGTCGATACGGCCAGCTTGTGCCGCAGCAGCGACTTGGGCGTGAGCACGATCAGCGGCTTGCGCAACGGACGAATCACCTGGCGACGCAACAGATGGTAGATCTGCGCCGGGGTGGTCGGCACGCATACCTGGATGTTGTGCTCGGCGCACAACTGCAGGTAACGCTCCAGACGCGCGGACGAGTGCTCCGGGCCCTGCCCTTCGTAGCCGTGCGGCAGCAGCATGGTCAAGCCGCACAGACGGCCCCACTTGTGCTCGCCACTGGTGATGAACTGGTCGACCACGACCTGCGCACCGTTGGCGAAGTCGCCGAACTGGGCTTCCCAGATCACCAGCGCATTGGGCGAGGTGGTCGAGTAGCCGTATTCGAACGCCAGCACCGCTTCCTCGGAAAGGAACGAGTCGTACAGGTCGAAACGCGGCTGGCCGCTGTAGAGGTTCTGCAGCGGGATGTAGGTCGCCGCATCCTTCTGGTTGTGCAGCACCGCGTGACGGTGCGAGAAGGTGCCGCGGCCGATGTCCTGGCCGGTCATGCGGATCGGATGGCCTTCGAACGCCAAGGTGGCGTAGGCCATGGTCTCGGCATAGCCCCAGTTGATCGGCAAGCCACCGGCCTGCATCTTCTGCCGGTCTTCGTAGATCTTCGCAACCTGACGCTGAACCACGAAGCCTTCCGGGATCTCCAGCAGCTTGGCGGACAGTTCCTGCAAGGTCTTGAGGTCGAAGCTGGTGTCGTGACGCGCCGTCCAGGCATGGCCCAGGTACGGACGCCAGTCGACGAACAATTCCTTGTTCGGCTCCTTGACCAGGCTCTTGACCACGTGCAGACCGTTGTCCAGTGCGTTGCGGTATTCGTCGATCTGACTCTGCACGCTGCCTTCGTCGAGCACGCCGGCCTTGATCAGGCTTTCGGCGTACAACTCGCGCGTAGTGCGCTGCTTGGCGATCTGCTGGTACATCAGTGGCTGGGTGCCGCTAGGCTCGTCAGCTTCGTTGTGACCGCGACGGCGGTAGCAAACCAGGTCGATGACCACGTCACGCTTGAACTGCATACGGTAGTCGATCGCCAGCTGGGTGACGAACACCACGGCTTCCGGATCATCGCCGTTCACGTGCAGGATCGGCGCCTGGATCATCTTGGCCACGTCGGTCGCGTATTCGGTGGAACGCGCGTCGTACGGGTTGCTGATGGTGAAACCGACCTGGTTGTTGATCACGATGTGCACGGTGCCGCCGGTCTTGAAACCGCGGGTCTGCGACATCTGGAAGGTTTCCATGACCACGCCCTGGCCGGCGAATGCAGCATCGCCGTGCAGCGAGATCGGCAGCACCTTGTCGCCGACCGCGTCGTTGCGACGGTCCTGGCGGGCACGTACCGAACCTTCGACCACCGGCGATACGATTTCCAGGTGGGACGGGTTGAACGCCATGGCCAGGTGAACTTCGCCGCCTGCGGTCATCACGTTGGACGAGAAGCCCTGGTGATACTTGACGTCGCCGGAGCCCAACTCGACCTTCTTCTTGCCTTCGAATTCGTCGAACAGATCGCGCGGGTTCTTGCCGAAGGTGTTGACCAGCACGTTGAGACGGCCACGGTGGGCCATGCCGATCACGACTTCCTTGGTGCCGTACGAGCCCGAACGCTGGATCATCTCGTCCAGCATCGGAATCAGGCTCTCGCCGCCTTCCAGACCGAAACGCTTGGTGCCCGGGTACTTGGTGCCCAGGTACTTCTCCAGGCCCTCGGCTGCGGTGACACGCTCAAGCACGTGGCTACGGCTTTCGGCCGAGAACGATGGACGACCGCGCACGCTTTCCAGGCGCTGCTGGAACCAGCTGCGCTGCTCGGAATCGGTGATGTGGGTGAACTCGGAGCCAATGGTGCGGCAATATGTCTGCTGCAAAGCCTCGAGAATTTCACGTAGGCTCGCCTCCTCTTTGCCGATGAACAGGTCGCCGGCACGGAAGGTCGTATCCAGATCGGCATTGGTCATGCCGTAATGGTTGATTGACAGGTCTGCCGGAGCAGGCCGTTGCCACAGCCCCAACGGGTCCAGTTGGGCTGCCTGGTGGCCGCGCATCCGGTAAGCCTGAATCAATCGCAGCACTTCCACCTGCTTCTTCTCGTGCTCGCTGCTCACGCTACCGGCGGAAACCGGTTGGGCACGGCGCTGGTTTTTGGCCAGCAGGACGAAATGGTCGCGGATGGTGGAGTGTGCAACGTCGGTGGCAGTGCTGCCTTCGGCAGGCAACTTCTGAAAGTAGGTGCGCCATTCTTCTGGCACAGCGTTAGGGTCGTGCAGGTAAAGCTCATAGAGCTCTTCCACATAGGCAGCGTTACCACCGGATAGGTGGGCGCTGTTCCACATGCGCTGCATCACGCTTTCTTGCATGCTTGGTCACCCTCGGTTAGGGGACACCACCGGCGCTCACACCTTGGGCGCATTGACGCGGTCCATGTACAGCGACCGTGCAAGCCACCTCAGTTGTACGCTGGTAGTCCGGGTACCAGCCCGGAGCCCCTGCTGGTCTTGTTTCTTCGAAAGTAAAAGCGAAGCCTTACACAGCCACGCTCGGGTTTTCATCACAGCGCAGGATCGGTCCTGCGCTGTGATGGCTTGCGGTGTAGCAGATGAATCAGACGCCGTTGGACAACAGCATGTTCCGCACGTGGCCAATGGCTTTTGTGGGGTTCAGGCCCTTGGGGCAAACGCTGACGCAGTTCATGATGCCGCGGCAGCGGAATACGCTGAACGGATCATCCATCGACGCCAGGCGCTCGCTGGTCCGGGTGTCACGGCTGTCGGCCAGGAAACGGTAGGCCTGCAGCAGCGCCGCCGGGCCGAGGAACTTGTCGGGGTTCCACCAGAACGAAGGGCAGGAAGTCGAGCAGCAGGCGCACAGGATGCACTCGTACAGACCGTCAAGCTTCTCGCGCTCTTCCGGAGTCTGCAGACGCTCGATGGCCGGGGCCGGCGTGTCGTTCTGCAGGAACGGCTTAACCTTCTCGTACTGCTTGTAGAAGATGCTCATATCCACGACCAGGTCACGGATCACCGGCAACCCTGGCAGCGGGCGCACGATCAACTTGTTACCTTTTACGACAGCGGACAGCGGCGTGATGCATGCCAGGCCGTTCTTGCCGTTGATGTTCATGCCATCGGAACCGCATACGCCTTCACGGCACGAGCGACGATAGGAGAAGCCTTCGTCCTGTTCCTTGATCAAGGCCAGCACGTCCAGCACCATCACATCCTTGCCACCGGTGTCGACCTGGAATTCCTGCATGGACGGCGCTGCGTCCTGGTCCGGGTTGTAGCGATAAACACTGACTTGCAACATGGCGGCCACCCTCAGTAAGTCCGGATCTTCGGTTCCATGGTCGGAACGGTTTTCGGCGAGAAGTTCACGGCGCGTTTGGCAACACGTTTTTCACCCGGGAAGTACAGGGTGTGGCACAGCCAATTTTCGTCGTCGCGATCTTCGAAGTCTTCACGGGCGTGAGCGCCGCGGGACTCTTTGCGATGCTCGGCGGCAATCGCGGTGGCTTCCGCCACTTCCAGCAGGTTCTGCAATTCCAGCGCTTCGATCCGGGCGGTGTTGAAGCCCTGGCTCTTGTCGTTGATCTTGACGTTGGCGATGCGCTCGCGCAGGCCGGCCAGCTGATCGATACCTTTCTGCATGTACTCACCGGTGCGGAACACACCGAAGTAGTTCTGCATGCAGCTCTGCAGCTCTTTGCGCAGGCTGGCGACATCTTCGCCCGTGGTGCGCGCATTGAGGCCGTCCAGACGCGCCAGGGCGACTTCCAGATCGGTGTCGCTGGCGCGGCGGTATTCGATACCTTCGCTCAGCGCCTGCTCCAGGTGCAGGCCTGCGGCACGACCGAACACCACCAGGTCGAGCAGCGAGTTGCCGCCCAGGCGGTTGGCGCCATGGACCGACACGCAAGCCACTTCGCCCACGGCGAACAGGCCCGGGATGATGGCGTCGTTGCCATTGGCGTCCTGAGTGATTGCCTGACCGTGGATGTTGGTAGCGACACCCCCCATCATGTAATGACAAGTTGGCACGACAGGAATCGGCGCAACGGCCGGATCGACGTGGGCAAAGGTCTTGGACAATTCCATGATGCCTGGCAGGCGGCTGTGCAGTACTTCCTCGCCCAGGTGATCGAGCTTGAGCATCACGTGATCGCCATCCGGACCACAGCCGTTGCCGGCGATGATTTCCTTGACCATCGAACGCGCAACCACGTCACGACCGGCAAGGTCCTTCGCGTTCGGCGCGTAGCGCTCCATGAAACGCTCGCCATGCTTGTTGATCAGGTAGCCGCCTTCACCGCGGCAACCCTCGGTGACCAGTACACCTGCCCCGGCAATGCCGGTCGGGTGGAACTGCCACATCTCGATGTCCTGCACCGGCACACCGGCGCGCAAGGCCATGCCCACGCCGTCACCGGTGTTGATCAGGGCGTTGGTGGTAGACGAGTAGATACGTCCTGCCCCGCCGGTGGCCAACACGGTGGCGTTGGCGCGGATGTACGAGGTCTCGCCGGTTTCGATGCAGATGGCGATGACGCCAACGATCGCGCCGTCCTGGTTCTTTACCAGATCGACCGCGTAGTACTCGTTCAGGAACACGGTACCGGCCTTCAGGTTGGCCTGGTACAGGGTGTGCAGCAGCGCATGGCCGGTACGGTCGGCAGCGGCGCAGGTACGCGCGGCCTGGCCGCCCTTGCCGAAGTCTTTGGACTGGCCACCGAACGGACGCTGGTAGATGCGACCCTGCTCGGTACGCGAGAACGGCAGACCCATGTGCTCGAGCTCGAAGACCGCTTCCGGGCCTACCGAACACATGTACTCGATAGCGTCCTGGTCGCCGATGTAGTCGGAACCCTTGACGGTATCGTACATGTGCCAGCGCCAGTCATCGTTCGGGTCGGCCGAGGCGATGGCGCAGGTGATCCCGCCCTGCGCCGACACGGTGTGCGAGCGAGTCGGGAATACCTTGGTGACAACGGCGGTCTTGTGACCACCCTGGGCCAGCTGCAGCGCTGCGCGCATGCCGGCACCACCACCACCAATGATGATGGCGTCGAAGGAAAGCGTACTAATGTTAGCCATGAATCAGATACCCCAAAGAATCTGCACACCCCAGACGAAGTACGCGAACATCGCGACGCCGCATACCGCCTGGAACAGGAAGCGTATAGCCGTGGCCGACTTGCCGAACGCCATTGGCGTCAGGTAGTCGGTGGCAATGGTCCACATGCCGACCCAGGCGTGGGCGCCGAGGGCGACCAGGGCCAGAAGGCTGAAGATGCGCATCCAGTTGCTGCTGAACAGCGAGTGCCATTGGGTGTATTCGATGCCTGGATTGGCAACGATGTAGCCGATCAGAAAAAGAAAATAAGCCGCGAGAACGACCGCAGACACACGCTGTGCCATCCAGTCATAGAGGCCCGAACGCGAAAGGTTCGTAACGTTGGTTACCATACCCAAACTCCTGCCAGAACGATCAGCACCACCGAGATGATGAGAACGATTTTAGAGCCCAGCTTGCCGCCTTCCAGCGTCTCGCCGATGCCCATGTCCATGATCAGGTGGCGCACACCGGCCACCAGGTGATACAGCAAGGCGGACAGCAGGGCCCAGATCACGAACTTGGCCAGCGGGCTGGTCATATACGCCTTCACCTCGCCGAAGCCTTCCTCCGAACCCAGGGATTTGCCCAATGCGTACAGCATGAGAGCGATGCCCAGGAACAGGATGACACCGGATATACGATGGAGAATGGACGTGTAAGCAGTGACAGGGAGTTTGATGGTCCTTAGGTCTAGGTTTACAGGTCGTTGGCTATTCACGGCTTTTTTCACACTGAAGAGCCCCTAGCAAGCAGGGCAAGTTGTAGGGAAGTGTACTGGTCAGGTACTCACCACCCAGGGAGTGACGACCCCGTCGAAATGGCTCGGAAAAGCCCCCGGCGGTCGGCTGCCGAGTATAGACAGTTAGGATACTAATGACAACGCACCACAGGCCCCGGACAGCGGATTGCGCAAGCGTGGCAAAAGGTTTGAACGGGGCGGAATTTCGCGAAAAAAGCGCGCTCGCGGCGCTCTGGAGCCTTACTTTAAGCAAATTGACATTCGAATTTATCTCACTATAGTGGTGCGGGCCCTGCGTGGGGGGTCTGTCTGATGATTCCAAGCATTAATAGGAGGCCACATGGCTGACAAAAAAGCGCAGTTGATCATCGAGGGCGCAGCCCCCGTCGAACTGCCGATTTTAACCGGCACCGTTGGTCCCGATGTAATCGACGTCAGGAGTTTGACTGCCACGGGCCGCTTCACTTTCGACCCAGGCTTCATGTCGACCGCCTCGTGCGAGTCGAAGATCACCTACATCGACGGCGATGCCGGAATCCTGCTGCACCGCGGCTATCCGATCGAGCAGCTTGCCGAACAATCCGACTATCTCGAAACCTGCTACCTGCTGCTTAATGGCGAATTGCCTACGGCCGAGCAGAAAGCGAAGTTCGTCGGCAACATCAAGAACCACACCATGGTTCACGAGCAGTTGAAGACCTTCTTCAACGGCTTCCGCCGCGATGCCCACCCGATGGCCATCATGTGCGGCGTAGTCGGTGCGCTGTCCGCGTTCTACCACGACTCGCTCGACATCAATAACCCGCAGCACCGCGAGATCTCTGCAGTGCGCCTGGTGGCCAAGATGCCGACCCTGGCTGCCATGGTCTACAAGTACTCCATGGGCCAGCCCATGATGTACCCGCGCAACGACCTGTCATACGCGGAAAACTTCCTGCACATGATGTTCAACACGCCGTGCGAGATCAAGCCGATCAGCCCGGTGCTGGCCAAGGCCATGGACCGCATCTTCATTCTGCACGCCGATCACGAACAGAATGCGTCCACCTCCACCGTGCGCCTGGCAGGCTCGTCGGGTGCCAACCCGTTCGCCTGCATCGCCGCCGGCATCGCAGCACTCTGGGGCCCTGCCCACGGCGGTGCCAACGAAGCCGTGCTGACCATGCTCGACGAGATCGGCGATGTGTCCAACATCGACACTTTCATCGCCAAGGCCAAGGACAAGAACGATCCGTTCAAGCTGATGGGCTTCGGCCACCGGGTCTACAAGAACCGCGACCCGCGGGCCACGGTGATGAAGCAGACGTGCGACGAAGTGTTGAAGGAACTGGGCATCAAGAACGATCCGCAACTCGAACTGGCCATGCGCCTGGAAGAGATCGCCTTGACCGACCCCTACTTCATCGAGCGCTCGCTCTACCCGAACGTCGATTTCTATTCGGGCATCATCCTCAAGGCCATCGGCATCCCAACCAGCATGTTCACGGTCATCTTCGCCTTGGCGCGTACCGTGGGCTGGATCTCGCACTGGAAGGAAATGCTGTCGAGCCCCTACAAGATCGGCCGCCCGCGCCAGCTGTACACCGGCGAGAAAAGCCGCGACGTAACGGCTCTGGACGATCGCGCCTGAGCCTTCGCGCCACAACGAAAGGCCGCCTCCGGGCGGCCTTTTGCGTTGTTACTGTTCCGCTTTGGCGCGCAATGCCTTGAGCGTATTGAATGGGGCATCCACGACGAACTTGTTGGCAAGCCAGGAGGGCACACTGCCGCCCGGCTCGGTGTGGACCTGGTAGATCACCTGGGTCTGATTGGCACCCTGGGGCACCATCTTCCAGAAGCCCTCCACCTGAGCCACACGCACGAAGCCCTTCTCCTGCGGCACGTAGTCGGCCGCCCCAGCGAGATTGCGGGTGACGCTGCCATCACTGCCATCGACCGTGGTGATATGCAGCACCGAGTCCCGCGGGGTGACCGGCCATGGCGTATTGAATTGGGTGTAGGTCCAGGTCTGGTCGCCTTGATGCTTGAGCAGCTTCTGCGCCTTGCACTCATGAATCCAGGTACAAGCCCCGGCGACGTCCTCCTGCATGGCTCGCAGCTTCGCCACGCTGGCCTTGATAGTGGTCTCGCCCCGATAGGCCTTGTACTTGGAGCCTGCAACTTCACTCAAGGAAACCTTGATCCCCTCCTCGTCCTTGGCCACCGACCACTGCTCGGCGTGGGCAGACAGGTGGACACTGCCCAGCAGGGCCACCAGCGCTATACGATGCATCGCTCTCATTGTTGTTGTTCCTTGTTGTCGAGGATCGAGCCTTTGCCTACGCGGTCATCTGCTCCCACCAGCCCAGGATGCGCACGGCGTCCTGGTCGCTGTCGCCACACACCTCGGGATCGGCATGAAATGCCGAGCACACGGCCGGCCGCTCGGGCAGGCCGAACAAGGCACACAGATTGTCCAGAGAAAGCTGCACGCAGCGCTGCCCGGCCGGTTTACCCAAAGGCATCCCGGGGATAGGCGAACTGATGGAGGGGGCGATACAGCAGGCGCCACAGCCTTCGCGGCATTTCATGACGTCATGACCTCACAGGCACAAAATGTTGTAGAACACCCATGGTAGTGACCCAACGAGCGTTTGAAAATGCCTGAGTCGATAATTCGGTCGTCGAAAACGTTACGGCAGACTAAACAGGCCAACGTCGTTCATTGCTTGAAGTTGAAGTCCAACGCAGCGCCCTCGACTTCACGGCCGTCACTGCGCCGCTGCAACTGCATCTCGTTGTTCAGCAAGCGACCATTGAGCTGGAAGTCTTCGCTGCCCTTGTCACTGAAGAAGGCAGGGAGAATCGGCTTGGGTGCAGGCTCGGCCAGCGGCGCAGGGTGTACGGCAGCGTTGACGGGCTGGGTCGGCGGCTTGAGGTCCTTGACGATGTCCTTGGGCAGGCTCAGGTCCAGGTTGGGCTTGGGCACCGGCGTGGCGATGACATCCGCTTCCTTGCGCGACCGGCTCTTGGCAGCCTTCTTGCGTACCACGGGCTTTTTCGCGGCAGGCTTCTTCGCCCCAGAATCAGCCTTAGCGGGCGACTTTGTGGCATCTGCCGAGCGTGTCGCAGCCGGCGGGCTGTCCGGCGTTTGCGCGTGAACACCGGGCACAGCAAAGCAGCCCAGATTCAAGCAGAAAACCAGCAATGCGAGACGGCGCTTGGTGTTCATAGGGGCACGACAACAACGACGGAGCCTCTATGCTCCCTGTTCAGCGTCGCGCTGACAAGCCCCTCGAGCGCTTTCAATAGGAAACTCCAGACTCCTGGCACAATTGCCGCGCCAGCACACCGAGCGTTGCCAGTGCCCGTTCGGCTTCACGGTTCCACGGCACACCACAGTTAAGGCGAATGCAGTGGTTGAACTGCTCTGTATTGCTGAAGATCAGCCCAGGCGCAATGCTGATCCCTTGTTCAAGTGCACGCACATGCAGCTCCTGGGTGTTGACCCGCCCCGGCAGGCTCACCCACAGAATGAACCCCCCGGTAGGCCGCGTGATCTGCGTACCTTCGGGAAAGTGCTGCTGTACGGCCAGCTGGAACGCACTCAGGTTCTTGCGGTATTCCTGGCGAATGAAGCGCAAGTGCCGGTCGTAGCCACCATTTTCCAGGTAACTGGCCACACCCATTTGCGTGACGCTGCAGGCCGAGTGCGTGCTGAACGTCTGCAAGCGCTGGACCTCGGCCTGATATTTGCCGGCAATCATCCAACCGATGCGCACGCCGGGCGACAGGGTCTTGGAGAAGCTGGAGCAATAGATGACATGGCCCAGTCGGTCGAACGCCTTGAGCGCCTTGCTCTTGCCCTGTTCGAACATCAACTCGCCGTAGATATCGTCTTCGATGATCTGGATATCGAAATCGGAGGACAGCCGCAGCAGTTGTTTCATACGCTCTTCGGGCATGGTTCCACCCAGCGGATTGCTCAACCGCGGCGTCAGTACCAGCGCCTTGATCGACCACTGGTTGGCCGCCAATTGCAGCGCTTCCAGACTGATACCGGTGGACGGATCGCTGGGAATCTCGATGACCTTGAGCCCGAGCAGATCCGCAAGCTGCAGCAAGCCATAGTAGGTAGGTGACTCGGCCGCGATCAGGTCGCCCGGCCGGGTGAGCACGCGCAGGCTCATCTGCAAAGCATCGACGCAGCCATGAGTGATGACGATCTCCGAGGGATCGACCACCACACCCGCATCACGCATGCGGATCGCCACCTGCCGGCGCAGCGGCTCGAAGCCTGGGCTGAACATGTAGCTGAAGGCACGCGGGCTTTGGAAGCGGGTGACTTTGGCCAACTGCTGATGCAGCGCGCGTACCGGTAGAAATTCGACATGAGGCACTGCGGCCCCCAGCGGAAATACACCTTCGCGACGGGATTCGTCGAGTACCTGCTGGATGATACTGCTGCGGGTGACCAAGCCGGGACGCTCTACTCGAGCAATATCGGGTGTCGGCGCGGTCAGCGCCGGGGTCTGGTGGACGTAGTAGCCGGACTGTGGCCGCGCGCGAATCAACCCCTGGTCCTCGAGGTTGGCGTACGCCTGCAATACCGTGGCGTGGCTGACATTGAGCTGGGCGCTCATCTTGCGCACCGAAGGCACGCGCTCGCCTGGCTGGTATACGCCGCGACGGATGTCATCAGCCAACTGCTGGGCGATACGCTGGTAGAGCAAGAGGTTGGTCATGGCCGGACCTTCGATGTGCCAGAAGACCCCTACAGATACGAACTGTACGGGGACAGCTGGCAGGATAGCAGAGCTGATCCTGCAACTGCACGGGCCACTTGCAACCTTGCGTTCAACCGCGGGGCAGCGCCAACTCGCCCTTGGAATTGGAAAAGACGATCTCGACCCGACGATTCTGCGCCCTGCCCCGCTCGGAAGCATTGGCGTCCACCGGGTAGGCATCGCCATAGCCCTGTACCTGGATGCGCGACTCGTCGATACCCAGATCGACCAGCGTGTCCGCCACCGACTGCGCACGGTCGGCCGAGAGCTTCAGGTTGAACGCTTTCTCTCCGGTGTTATCGGTATAGCCTTCGATACGCACCACGCGCTTGGGATTGAGCTGCAGGAACTGCACGAGCTTGAGGATCGTGCGATTGGCCTGGGGCTTGAGCTGGGCCTCACCGGTATCGAACAATACGTCGCCCAGGGTCATGACCAGGCCACGGTCCGCCTCGACGTTGGCCAGCGCCAGGATCTGCTCTTCCAGCCATTTACCCTGCTGCTGCACGCTTTCCAGCTTGGAGTCGCGCAAGGCCAATTGCAGGCGCTGCAGGTCCATCTGCGCCTTGGTCAGACGCTGCTGGTTAAGCAGTTGCTCGCTTCGCTCGCGAGAGATCTCGCTATAGCGCAGGCTCAAGTAGGCATAATGCTGGGCGTCGCTGCCGGTGCCCCAATAGCTGGCAAGTCGCTCGGCACGGGCCAGTGATTCGCCTGCACGGATGACATCCTTGGGTGCGCTGCGCAGAACACTGGAATCATCGCGCACAGCCTGGAAAGCGGTCTCGGCCCGCTGCACCGCCTCGCTGTTGGCGCGCTGGCTGGAGCAACCCACTGTCATCAAGCCGGCGGCCAGCAACAGCCCCGCGCGCATTGCCATCAACTGCCTCACTGCATGTCCCCCAATTGTTTACGCAGGCGCTGGATACGCGCGTCCAGAACCTTGAGCTGCTCCTGCCCCTTGGCGGTCAACAACTGATCCTCGGCCAGGCGTGCGTCCAGTTCAGCCTGTTCGGCGTTGAGCCGGGCGCCCTTGTAGTTGCCGTCAGCCATTTGCGCACGAGCCTGGGCAAGCTTGTCGACCGCCAGCTTCATGGCCGGGTTGTCTTCTGTCGCGCCGACGGCCCGCGCCTGGTCTACGGTCTGGTCGGCCAGGCGCAATTGCTGCGTGGGCGCCGGATCGCTGGCGCAACCAGCGAGCAGCAAGAGCAGCGAACCTGCGGTCATAGCTTGAACGTTCACGAAAAATTCCTACTGTTGAGGGGCTGCAGGCGGGGGCGATTGTTGGGCTTTCCAGCGCTCGACATTGCGCGAGAACAACTCGGCCGAGATACCTGAAGCGGTCAATTCTGTCATTTTTTTCGCCAGCTGTCCGCGCAGCCAGGCATCGTTGCATGCTGAGTCGTGAGACAACGCCAGGTACAACCCCGGCCGGTCGACGGGTAACTCGCTGCTTTGCAACTTGTCGGCCACACCCTGTGCCTGAGCCATTGCCGCACCGGAATAGCGTCCGGCGATCACGTATTCGACCTCGCCACGCACCAGGCGGCCGAAGGCCTGCGGCAGGTTTTCGGTACTGGCGAGTTTCAGATGTTCGGTGGCCAGGGTCATGAATGCCTGCGTTGGCCGTGCTTTAGCCGATATGGCACCGGCGTGACCGTGCAGGTCGGCGAGGCTGCGATACGGCAACGGCGCCGAACGCAGCGTCCATACCAGGTAATCGTTCGGCACCAGCGCAGGATGCACGTAATCCAGCGACTCGAGTTCGCTCACGGTCAGTGGCGCGTCCACCAACAGGTCCATTCGCCCGCTGCGCACTTCTTCCAGCGCCTGCGAACGTTTGCCTGCATAGAGGATGTCGATTTTGACGCCGATCTGGGCTGCCACCTGCTGCAGCAGCTCGGCGTTGACGCCGATCAGGCGCTCGGGGTCCCCCGGGTCCCGCCACAGATACGGCGGTGCGTCGGGACTGCCGCTGGCAATCAACCGTTCACACTTGCCTGCCCCCTGCGCCGCCAGCGGCAATAGCGCGGCAGCCACGCACAGCGCCGTACGGCGTAGACCGCCTTTTTCAGTCATGCTCAACCTCTTGCGACCCTGTCACATACAAAAAAGCCTGGTCACTGCGCGCTGCCCCATGGGCAACAGACCGCGACCAGGCTTGAATCAACCGCAGCTGAAAGCGCTGGGTCAGACCAGCTTCTCGAGCTCGGGCACTGCTTCGAACAAGTCCGCGACCAGGCCGTAATCGGCGACCTGGAAGATCGGCGCTTCCTCATCCTTGTTGATTGCGACGATCACCTTGGAATCCTTCATGCCCGCCAGATGCTGGATGGCTCCGGAAATGCCCACGGCGATGTACAGCTGCGGCGCGACGATCTTGCCGGTCTGCCCGACCTGCATGTCGTTGGGCACGAAGCCGGCGTCAACGGCTGCACGCGACGCACCCACGGCAGCGCCCAGCTTGTCGGCCAAGGTGTACAGGTGCTTGAAGTTGTCGCCGTTCTGCATGCCGCGACCGCCGGATACGACGATCTTGGCAGCGGTCAGCTCGGGACGATCGGACTTGGCCAGCTCTTCACCGACGAAGCTCGATTTGCCAGCATCGTGGGCCGCGCCTACCGCTTCCACGGTAGCCGAACCGCCTTCGGCAGCGACGGCGTCGAAACCGGTAGCACGCACGGTGATGACCTTGATGGAGGCACTGGACTGCACGGTGGCAATGGCGTTGCCCGCGTAGATCGGACGCTTGAAGGTGTCCGGCGACTCGACCGAGACGATCTCGGAAATCTGGTCGACGTCCAGCTGGGCAGCCACCCGCGGCAGAATGTTCTTGCCGTTGGCGGTCGCGGCGGACAGCACATGGCTGTAGCCGGAGGCCAGCTCGACGATCAGCGGCGCAACGTTCTCAGGCAACTGATGTGCATAAGCGGCGTTGTCTGCCACCAGCACCTTGCTCACGCCGGCGATCTTGGCGGCGGCTTCGGCAACACTGGCGACCTGCACGCCGGCGACCAGTACGTGGATCTCGCCGCCGATCTTCTGCGCAGCGGCCACGGTGTTCAGGGTCGAAGGTGCCACACCCGTGTTCACCTGACCTTCGGTTACATAATCGGCGATAACCAGGATAGTCATTAGATTACCTTCGCTTCGTTTTTCAGTTTTTCGACCAGTTCGGCAACCGACTTGACCTTGATCCCGGCACTGCGAGTCGCCGGAGCCTCGACCTTGAGGGTCTTGTTGGTGGAGGTCACGGATACGCCGAGCGCCTCGGGCGTGAAAGACTCGAGGGGCTTCTTCTTGGCCTTCATGATGTTGGGCAGGGAGGCGTAGCGCGGCTCGTTCAGACGCAGGTCAGTGGTGACGATGGCCGGCAGGGTCAGGCCGACGGTCTGCAGACCGTCATCGACTTCACGAGTGACATTGAGCTTGTCGCCAACCACTTCCACCTTGGAGGCGAAGGTGCCCTGCGCGTATCCGCTCAGCGCAGCCAGCATCTGGCCAGTCTGGTTGTTGTCGCTGTCGATCGCCTGTTTGCCGAGGATCACCAGCTGCGGCTGTTCCTTGTCGACAACGGCCTTGAGCAGCTTGGCCACGGCCAGGGCGTTCAGTTCCTCGGCGTGCTCGATCAGTATTGCCCGGTCGGCGCCCAGGGCGAGCGCGGTGCGCAATTGCTCCTGCGCAGTGGCCGGGCCAACGGTGACCACGACGATCTCGCTGGCGATGCCCTTCTCTTTCAAGCGCACGGCTTCTTCAACAGCGATTTCGCAGAAAGGGTTCATCGACATCTTGACGTTGGCAAGGTCGACGCCAGAGTTGTCCGCCTTGACGCGAACCTTGACGTTATAGTCGACCACTCGTTTGACAGCTACAAGAACCTTCATGGATTCCTCGTTACTCTCCGGTGAAAAGAATGTCGCCCAGGCAGACCGGACGATGACGTGGGCGCAAGGGCACCATTGAAACGTTTGCAGCGTTGCGAAGTGCCGGCAAAAACCTGATTTTTCAAGACCTTGACCAGCAAAACGGGGCAGCCTTCAACAAGTATGACGTGTAAACTCGACCGCGTGTGCGTCCGGCGTATGCAAACGGCTCGGGATCGGGTCGAGATTCGATGCAACCGGTACTGCGCGCGGCAACTGCACCGAACATGAAGCTGGCCGTATCTTGACCGCTGTGCCCTGACCGGTCAATACGCGGAACTCACCGGTCACGCCCCCTGACCACCTTGATTTTACTGGGCTGCAGCGGATTCAAACAAACGTTTGTATTGGACCTGCCAAGTGGTGTAGATATACTGCCCACAAGCATATCCTCGCCTGCAGCTGCCGAGATGCAGTACTGCCCGCACGGATCACCGCACCGCAATGTCGCGCATGACCGCTACACACCGGATGACCGTTCCGGCAGCTTCACCCATTAGAAAGGCCTGATGAGCCCTGAGTAGGAGAGACCCCGTGGAACGCGAATACATGGAATTCGACGTCGTCGTCGTCGGCGCAGGCCCTGCCGGCCTGTCCGCCGCATGCCGACTGAAGCAGAAAGCCGCCGACGCCGGACAGGAAATCAGCGTCTGCGTGGTTGAAAAAGGCTCCGAAGTCGGTGCTCATATCCTCTCCGGCGCGGTCTTCGAACCCCGGGCGCTCACCGAGCTGTTCCCGGACTGGAAAGCCTTGGGTGCACCGCTGAACACCCCGGTGACCCGCGACGATATCTTCATCCTGAAGAACGCCGAGAGCGGTTCCAAAATTCCCAATGCCTTCGTGCCCCAGACCATGCACAACGAAGGCAACTACATCATTTCCCTGGGCAATCTGTGCCGCTGGCTGGCTCAGCAGGCGGAAAACCTGGGTGTCGAGATCTATCCGGGGTTCGCCGCCCAAGAAGCATTGATCGACGAGCAAGGCGTGGTACGCGGCATCATCACTGGTGACCTGGGCGTGGATCGCGAAGGCAAGCCCAAGGACGGCCTGTATACCCCCGGCATGGAACTGCGCGGCAAATACACCCTGTTCGCCGAAGGCTGCCGCGGCCACATCGGCAAGCAACTGATCGAGCGGTTCAAACTCGACAGCGAAGCCGACGCACAGCATTACGGGATTGGCCTGAAGGAAATCTGGGACATCGATCCCGCCAGGCATCAGCCTGGCCTGGTCGTCCACACCGCCGGCTGGCCGCTGGAGGTCATGGGCACCGAGAATACCGGCGGCTCGTTCCTCTATCACTTGGAAAACAACCAGGTGGTGGTGGGCCTCATCGTCGACCTGTCCTACGCCAACCCCTTCCTGTCGCCTTTCGACGAGTTCCAGCGACTCAAGCACCATCCGGTCCTCAAGCAGTACCTGGAAGGCGGCAAGCGCGTCAGCTACGGCGCTCGCGCCATCTGCAAGGGCGGCTTCAACTCGCTGCCCAAGATGGTCTTCGCCGGCGGCGCCCTGATCGGCTGTGATCTGGGCACCATGAACTTCTCCAAGATCAAGGGCAGCCACACCGCCATGAAATCCGGCATGCTCGCCGCCGAGGCGGTGGCCGATGCGCTGTTCCAGGGCTCCGAGGGCGGTGATGTGCTCGACGGCTACGTGTCCGGTTTCAAGGCCAGCTGGCTGTATGAAGAGCTGTTCGCCAGCCGCAATTTCGGCGCCGCCATCCACAAGTGGGGAGCCATCGTCGGTGGCGCCTTCAACTTCGTCGATCAGAACCTGTTCAAGGGCAAGATCCCCTTCACCCTGCACGACAACAAGCCTGACTACGCCTGCATGAAGCTGGCAGCGGACAGCAAGCGCATCGACTACCCCAGGCCTGATGGCAAACTGAGCTTTGACAAGCTCAGCTCGGTGTTCATCTCCGGTACCAACCACGAAGAAGAACAGCCGTGCCACCTCAAGCTCAAGGACCCGAGCATTCCCATCGGCAAGAACCTGCCGCTGTACGATGAGCCCGCGCAACGCTACTGCCCGGCCGGCGTGTATGAGGTGATCACCCAGGAGGACGGCGCCAAACGCTTCCAGATCAACGCCCAGAACTGCGTCCACTGCAAGACGTGCGACATCAAGGACCCCTCGCAGAATATCGTCTGGGTGACACCCGAGGGATCGGGCGGACCTACCTACCCGAACATGTGATCCTTCAGCCACGGCAGGAGCGGATATGCCCAAGACCACGATGTTCGACCTGGACGGCAAGATAGCGCTGGTCTCCGGCGCCAGCCGCGGGATCGGCGAGGCGATTGCCCGCTTGCTTGCACAGCAGGGCGCGCATGTCATCGTCGTCAGCCGCAAACTGGAAGGCTGTCAGCGCGTCGCCGACAGCATCAACGCCGGCGGCGATCGAGCCACTGCGATGGCCTGCCACATCGGCGAACCGGAGCAGATTGCGGCGCTGTTTGCCGCCGTCCGCGAAACGTTCGGGCGCCTGGACATTCTCGTCAACAACGCCGCCACCAACCCCCAGTTCGGCAGCGTGCTGGACGTCGACCTGGGCGCGTTCCAGAAAACCGTGGACGTCAATATCCGCGGCTATTTCTTCATGTCGGTGGAGGCTGGCAGATTGATGCGCGAACACGGTGGTGGCAGCATCATCAACGTGGCGTCCATCAACGGCGTATCACCCGGCATATTCCAGGGCGTCTATTCCATGACCAAGGCGGCGGTGGTCAACATGACCAAGGCCTTCGCCAAGGAGTGCGCCGGCTTCAACATCCGCTGCAATGCCCTGCTGCCAGGGCTGACCGACACCCGCTTCGCGTCAGCCCTGGTCGAGAACCAGGCCATCCTCAAGACGGCGCTGGCGCAGATCCCGCTCAACCGTGTTGCCCAGCCCGACGAAATGGCCGGGGCCGTGCTGTACCTGGCCAGCGCGGCTGCCAGCTACACCACGGGTACAGCGCTGAACGTTGACGGTGGTTTCCTTTGCTGAAGCGGTCAGACCTTGGGGTCCGCAGGCGTCTTGGTCGGCGCCGCGTACTTGGGCTTCAGGTGACCGTCGCTGTCCAATAGCCAGGCATCCATGATCTCGCGCACCACAGGTCCTGCTACCCGCCCGCCTGCTTCACCGTTCTCGATCATCACTGCCACCACGATCTTTGGCCGATCGGCCGGCGCGAATCCGACGAACAAGGCGTTGTCGCGGTTGCGCTCCAGCGTTTTCAGCCGGTTGTAGCGTTCGCCCTGCTTGATGGCAACCACCTGCGCCGTACCCGACTTGCCGGCGATGCGATACTGCGCGCCAGCGGCAGCCTGACGGGCGATGCCGCGCGGATCGTGCATGACCAGTTGCATGCCGTGGTTGACCTGATCCCACTCGCGGTTGTCGCGCAGTACGATATTGGGAATCGGGTTGTCGTCCACCGGCACCTCTCCCCCCACAGTCTCGGCCAGGTGCGGTCGGCGCCACACGCCCTTGCTGGCGATCAGCGTGGTGGCCTGGGCCAACTGCAACGGAGTGACCTGCATGTAACCCTGACCGATGCCCAGGATCAAGGTCTCGCCCGGAAACCAAGCCTGACGCCGCGTGGCACGCTTCCACTGCTGGGACGGCATCAATCCTGGCGCTTCCTCGAACATGTCCAGTGAGACCTTCTGGCCCAGGCCGAAGCGGGTCATGTAGTCATGCATCCGGTCCACGCCCAGTTTGTGTGCGAGGTCGTAGAAATAGGTGTCGTTGGAACGCATGATGGCCGCGTCCATGTCCACCCAGCCATCACCACTGCGGTTCCAGTTGCGGTACTTGTGATCATAGTTGGGCAGCTCGTAGTAGCCAGGATCGAACACACGTGTCTGCGGCGTGACTGCACCGCTGTCCAGGCCGGCGATTGCCACTTCCGGCTTGATCGTCGAGCCGGGCGCGTACAGGCCTCTGAGCACTCGATTGAACAGCGGCCGGTCGATGGAATCGCGCAACGCCGCGTACTCCTTGAAGCTGATACCGGTCACGAACAGATTGGGGTCGAAGCTTGGCTTGCTGACCATTGCCAGCACATCGCCGGTCTCCGGGTCGATGCACACCACCGCCCCGCGGCGGTCACCCAGAGCCTTCTCGGCGGCTTCCTGCAGATGCACGTCGAGGCTCAGCACGATCTTCTTGCCCGGCACCGGGTCATGGTGGTTGAGCACCCGCATGACCCGCCCCTGGGCATTGGTCTCGACTTCCTCGTAACCCACCTGGCCATGCAGCTGGGTCTCGTAGAAGCGTTCGACACCGGTCTTGCCGACCGACTGGGTGCCGCGGTACTGCGTCTGGTCCAGCGTCTTGGACTCTTTCTCGTTGATCCGTCCGACGTAGCCTACCGAATGGGCAAAGTGCTCCTTGCGCGGGTATTCGCGCACGAACTGCGGTTCAACATCGACGCCCGGCAGCAGAAATTGATTCACCGCAATCTTGGCGATCTGGTTCTCGTTCAGTTCATACATCAACGTGACGGGTTCGAAGGGATGGCGTACACGCTTCAATTCCTTGTCGAACTGCCTGCGCGCTTCATCGCCCAGTTCCAGCACTTTGGCCACCTCATCGAGCACCTGTGCAGTATTGCCGGCGCGCTCGCGCGTGAGGGTCAGGTTGAAGCTGGGTCGATTGTCGGCCAATACCACGCCATTGCGGTCGTAGATCACACCGCGCTCGGGCGGGATGGGCAGCACATGCACCCGGTTGTTCTCGGACACCGTCGAGTTGTAGGTGAACTCGATGACCTGCAGGAAGTACAGACGCCCTACCAGGGCGATGCTCAAGGCCAGCACCAGCAAGGCGCAGGCGATCAACCGACGGTTGACCAGGCCTTGTTCCTTGCCATGGTCTTTGAGAGGAATGGGCTGAGGCATGCGGACCGCTCTGAAAAAGCGCCGATGGTAACCAAGCAGGCCCCTGCCCTCAAGCGCCGGCTCCCCCGGGCTGACCAAGGGAGTCGGACAGTACTGCCGTCAGGTGCGATCCTGGGGCAGACGCACCTGGCGCTTGGTGCTGACGAAGATACCCCAGCTGGACATGAACAGCGCCGCGATCAGCGGACCGATCACGAAGCCGTTGAGCCCGAAGACTGCCAGGCCGCCCAGCGTCGAGACCAGGATCAGATAGTCCGGCATCTTGGTGTCCTTGCCCACAAGCAGTGGGCGCAACACATTGTCGACCATACCGATGACCAGAATGCCGAACAGCGTCAGCGTGACCCCCTGCCAGATGTAACCGCTCAGCAGGAAATAGGCGGCTACCGGCGCCCAGACGATACCTGCTCCGACAGCAGGCAACAGCGACAGGAACGCCATGAGCACGGCCCATAGCAATGCGCTGGGAATGTCCAGGAACCAGAAGATTATCCCACCCAGGGCACCCTGGGTGACCGCAACCAGCAGATTGCCTTTCACCGTGGCACGAACCACACGGTTGAACTTGAGTTGCAGACGACGCTTCTGCTGCTCGGCCAACGGGATCGCCGTGCGGATCTTGCGTGACAGTTCCGGACCATCACGCAGGAAGAAGAACAGCAGGTACAACATGATGCCGAAGCTGATCACGAAATCCAGCGTCCCTTGGCCGAAGCTGAAGGCCTGCGTCGCGAAATACTGGCTGCCCTGCATGGCACCTTTGGCGACCTTGTCGCGCAGGCCCTCCAGGTTGCCCATCCCCATGCGATCGAGCAATTGCTGCCCGGATGCCGGAAGCAGTTGTTTGAACTGGTCGATATAGCCTGCCACGTCGAGCTGGCCGTTCTCGATGTTCTTGTACAACACCGCACCTTCCTGAACCAGCAAGGCACTGATGATGATCACCGGCAAGATGGCAATGATCAACGTGATGGTAAGGGTTATCAGCGAACTGACATTGCGACGCCGATTCAACTTCCTCATGACCAGTCGCTGCAACGGCGCAAATACGATACCCAGAATCACTGCCCAGAAGACCGCGCCGTAGTAAGGCAGAAGAATCCAGATGAAAGCGATGGTGACCAGGATCAACAGTAACAACAGCGTTTTGTTTTGCAGGTTGGTTTCGTTCATGTTCGATCCATGTCGATGAGCTACAGAGCCGTCATTCGGCTCTGTGAGTTAGTCCTCCGGGCTGCGCGCTAGTTTAGTCTTCGCCAAGATAAATCCGCGTCAGACGCGTTTATCCAACTCGACAGTGACGCGCAACCCACCCAGAGGGCTTTCCGACAGGCTCAAGCGAGCAGACCAGCTTTCGACGATGTCTCGAACGATCCCCAGCCCCAGGCCGTGACCATCGACCTGCTCGTCAAGCCGAGAGCCGCGATCCAGCACCGCCTGGCGCGCATCTTCGGGGATACCCGGACCGTCATCGTCCACCCAGACGCTGTACCCATGCTCGTGCTCGACGATCGTCAGGCAGACCTGCGCATCAGCCCACTTGCAGGCGTTGTCGAGCAGGTTGCCGAGCAGCTCCAGCACGTCCTCCCGATCCCACGGCAGGCGAACATCCGCGGCCACCTCGTAACTCAGGCTCAAGTGGCCGCCATGGATCATTTCCAGCGTGGCAAACAGACCTGGAATCTCTCCCGAGCAATCGAACTGAACACCGGGCAGCGCGTCGCCGGCCAGACGCGCGCGGTTGAGTTCACGACTCAGCCGCAGCTGGATGTGCTCCAACTGCTCACGCAACAGGCGGCTGACTTCCGGCTGGTCCCGCAACCGCTCGCTGCTGGCCAGGCTCAATAGCACAGCCATGGGCGTCTTCAGCGCGTGCCCCAGATTGCCCAGCGCATTGCGCGATCGCTTGAGGCTGTCCTCGGTGTGCAACAACAGATGGTTGATCTGCGCTACCAGCGGCTCGAGTTCCACCGGTACTGCACTGTCCAGCTGCGAGCGTTGACCAAGCTGCAATTGCGCGATCTGTTCGCGCGTGCGCTCCAGCGGCTTGAGCGAACGTGTGACCGTGATGCGCTGCAGCACGAGCACTGCAATCAAAGCAGCCAGACCCATGCCCAGACCAATCTGCCGTACCCGTTGAAAACTGGTACGTACCGGCGTGTAGTCCTGGGCGACGATGATCGACAGCGGCTGCCCGAGTCGACGGTAATCGGCACGCAATACAAGCAGCAACTGACCCTCCGAACCCAGCTTCAAACCCGAATACAGCCCTGACTGATCCGGTACGGGCAGCTCCAGATCCCATAGCGAACGCGACCGCCAATGCCCATCGGGAAAGTCTATCCGGAAGTAGTGCCCCGAGAACGGCCGTTCGTAGGCGGGAGAAATACGGTGCTGATCCAACTGCAGACCTTGTGGCCCACGCTGCATCGCAACCAGAAGGTTCTCGCTTTCGTTGCGTAACCCCGCTTCCAGATAGCGCTGCAGGCCCATCTCGAACAACCACAGGCTCAATTGAGCGAGGACCAGGCCCACGATCACCAGAACACTGATCAACCCGACGCTCAATCGCGCCTGGATGGATCTCACTGCACGACTCCAGCGAAGCGGTAGCCCTGCCCTCGGCGGGTTTCGATCACACTGCGACCCAGTTTGCGCCGCAGATGGTTGACGTGAACTTCCAGCACATTGGAATCGCGCTCGGTTTCGCCGTCATACAAGTGCTCGGCCAGATGGCCTTTGGAAAGAATCTGCTCCGGATGCAGCATGAAGTAACGCAGCAGGCGAAACTCGGCAGCCGTCAGCTGAATATCGACCCCGGCCTGCTGCACGCACTGGCGACCCTCATCCAGGTGCAGACCGGACGCTTCCAGGCGCGGCATGTTGGACAAGCCACGGGCGCGGCGCACCAGTGCCTGGGCGCGCAACTGCAGCTCCTCAGGATGGAAGGGCTTGGTCAGGTAATCGTCGGCCCCCGCTTTCAACCCTTCGATCCGCTCCGCCCATGAGCCCCTCGCGGTCAAAATCAGCACGGGGGTAGAGAGGTTGGCCGCTCGCCATTGAGCCAGCACCTCCAGCCCAGGCAGGCCGGGCAGTCCAAGATCGAGGATGATCAGATCATACGGTTCGGTCTGACCCTGGTACACCGCATCTCGACCGTCTGCCAGCCAATCCACAGCGTATCCCTGACGACTGAGGCTGGCGCTCAGCTCATCGGCCAGGGGGACGTTGTCTTCCACCAACAGCAAGCGCATCAGTCATCTTCCTCGTCTTTGAGCAAATCGCCTGTGGCCGCATCCAGCTTTATCTCGCGAACCACACCTGCCGTGGTCAGCAACTCAACCTCATACACCAGCTTCTGTTGCTTCTCTTCCAACTCGGCCTCCAGCAGGCGTGCGCCTGGGTAACGCGCCATGGCCTGACCGAGCAATTGTTCAAGAGGAAGGATTACACCTTCCTGTCTGAGTCGCAGCGCTTCATCCTGGTCCAGATCGCGAGCCACCGCCAATGAGCAGAATGCCAGCAGCCCGACCATCATTGCGCGACCCGCTGGCGATATGTTCATTAGGTGTCCTGATGGTCTTTGAGCACTTGGCCGGTGGTTGCATCAAGTTCCACATCCCACTCGACACCCTTGTTGTCGCGCAGCTCGACTTGATAGATATATTTGCCGTATTCCTCTTCCAGCTCGGTCTCGTGGATAGTGCCGCCTGGATGCTTGGCCAGTGCCGCAGCATTGAGCTTCTCGAACGACTGGATGGTACCAGCATCGCGCAGGCGAAGCGCTTCGTCGGGTCCCAGATCTTTGGCCTGGGCACTGATGGCCACGAAACTCATGGAAGAAGCGAGCAGCAGAGCAGTCAGAGTTTTCATTTGGTTCACCTTCGGGATGTGTGGGGTATATAGGCTTTACGAGAGACACAATACCGAAGGTGACTTAACTCAAACTTAATGGCACAACGCTAGCTTGCCAATGATCTGAGCGCTGAAGCACCCGGGTGCAAGCCTGCTGGATCGATGCCGTCCCCACCTGCCCAAGTCCACTTACCGCGCAGGTTGGACACCTGATAAACTGCGGCACTGCCCCATCAACACATTGGAACAAACGTGGAAATTTTCAAGGAATTCACTTTCGAGTCTGCCCATCGGCTTCCTCACGTACCCGAGGGGCATAAATGCGGTCGCTTGCATGGCCATTCCTTCAAGGTCGCCGTCTATTTGAAAGGCGACATTGATCCCCATACCGGCTGGATCCGCGACTTCTCCGAGATCAAGTCGATATTCAAGCCGCTTTACGAGCGCCTTGATCATAACTACCTGAACGACATCCCGGGCCTCGAAAATCCAACCAGCGAGGTCCTGGCGAAATGGATCTGGCAGGAGCTCAAGCCGCTGTTGCCCGAGCTTTCCAAGATCCGCATCCATGAAACCTGCACCAGTGGCTGCGAGTACACCGGCGACTGATCTGCGCGATAAAAAAACCACCCGGTCGGGTGGTTTTTTTTGGCTTGCTTGTTCTTTTCGAGCACAAAGACAAAACCCCTACCTGCTCGCGCAGATAGGGGTTTCGGAATTTAATCTTGACGATGACCTACTCTCACATGGGGAAACCCCACACTACCATCGGCGA
>NZ_JACYVB010000004.1:0-389712 GCF_014842095.1 Pseudomonas sp. CFBP 13719
GGGGTGAGGACGGGTACTTGAAGTAAGCCTCAAGTTTACTCATTTCATCGCTGCTGACGAATTGTGCATGTGTAGATGCTGCGTAAGCAGTGGCAACGTATCCATCCATTTGCACGTAAACTACTTCGGCGATGCGTATTTTATCGATCAATCCTGAGCTACCACCGATGCAGCCGGTTTGAATACTACCAATCAGCGCGTCTTAATCTTCTGATCAAGAAGGGGCTACCCATGGCTGCACTATTAAGTCGAGCTGAGCTGGCCGTTTCCGCCATGGCTCTGGTTCGTAGCTTTAGCGCGCACTTGAATGACATCACTAGTGGCAACATCTCGCATTTGGTGGTCTTCAAGGACAACGAGCCAGCCGCTGTACTGATGGGCATTGACGCCTACCAAACCCTGCAGGACGAGCTCGAACATCTGCGTTCTGAGCTGCTTGCCATCGAGCGCCTGGCTAGCGTTGAGAACTACGTTACCGTGAGCCTCGAAGACATGGAGGCCCGGTTCAAATAGGTAATGAAGATGAAGGACTGGACTATTCGGCTTCATTCATTGGTACAGACAGACCTCAAGCTGCTGGGCAGTGCTAAAACCAAGAGAGTCCTGAAGGTCATCCGCGAGCGTAGTGCCGAGGGGAGAACCACAAGATCGACAAGGCTTTGCGCTGACTACTGGCGGGTATCGCCGGATCCGGACGGGTGATGTCCGTATCGTCTACCGCATCAACGGTACTGAAATCATCCTGGTCGTGTGCGTAGGTGCCCGACGTGATGACGAAGTCTACGACGCCGCAGTAAGAAGGGTGTGAACCCGGACCCGCCTCGGCGGGTTTTTTTACGCCTCACGATCAACCAGCAATATGGACATTATGGGGCTCTCCGGAAATTTCGAGGGCTTCTGGCCATCCTCGAAGCTCAAGGCACCGAAGCTGCAGAGCGGTGTATTGCTCGGCGATCAGAGACGTTGCCAACCTGGCTTTCACCTCATCCGATCATGGGCATCTCGCGCCATGCGCATTACCAGTGCAATCAGAGCTGGGCTGGAACGATTGCGTGGCAAGGCTTTCCGAGGATTCGAACCGACAATTCCTCGGTTACCTGTTTCCCATGGGTCACCATGAAAACAGATCAGCCACGCTGGGAGGGGGCTTGTTGATGGCTGCACGCTTGGCTGCGAGGGAATGGTGCTCAGGCGTCTACCCACGCTCCATCGCATGCTTATTACGTGCTGGACAAAAACAAAGGGCCTGCATCGCTGCAAGCCCTTGTTTTGCATGGTGCGGCACCAGGAGTCGAATCATTCGTTATGCTTATGATTTAAACAGTTTTTATGAATTGGCGCCTTCTCAGTACCCCAATCTGTATCCCAATGGGCATCTAGAATCAGCATCCACATGTATGATCAAAATCAACCGCCGTTGAGTAGGGACGCCGCCATACCGTCTAACCGCTTTTTCACACTTTCCCACTGCGGCATCACCTGCTGCATTAGCCGGTAAAAGCGTTCGCTATGGTTATGCTCCGCGATGTGGCAAAGCTCATGCAAAATCACATAGTCAATGCACTCGGGGGATGCTTTAACCAAATGGGGGTTGAGCGTAATGCGGCCGGCTGGGGAGCAACTGCCCCACTGTGTTTGCATGCTGAGTAGGCGTAATGGCGGCTTGCCAGAAACCCAAAGGGCTTGCTGCAAGACTGCCTCCAGACGTCGATCAAAAACCTCGCGGGCGTGGGCCTTGTACCAGGCGTGCAGTAGCTCGCGTACCTTTCCTGCCGTTTTCACCCGTACGGTCACCTCCAGCTTGCCACGCAATAGACGGACCTTTTGCAGCTCATCAGGGGCTTCTACAACCTTAAGCAAATATTGCTTGCCTAGGTAGTAGTGGCTTTCTCCACTGATGTACCGCCGCGGGCGGACATGCGTGAGCTGTGCACGGAACTCACGAAGCTGCTGGTAAATCCAACGGCCGCGCCTCTTCAGTGCAGCCAATACCTGTTCATCGCTAACACCGGCCGGTGTACTGACCCGCACGCGGCAATCAGGATCGACCTTGATTAGAATGCGCGAAACCTCGCGTCCCCGTTTTGCCCGCTCAACCTGTATCAACTCATCGGCATAGTAAAAACTCAGCCAGCTTTGCGCGGCAGGACCAGGGGGAGCATTCGTGACGATGGACACACTCATATACCGGACAAGCCTACCCGCGTGATTTGCACCACCCACTCAACCATGGCCTTTGCCTGATCCATGCCGGCACCCACCGCCTTGCACTCCTTGAAGAGCAGCGGTAATAGCTTCTTGCGGATATCACTTTCGATGTTCTGTGGGTTGATCGAATGTTCGGCCACAGAGGCCATGACCATTTCATCCAGACTGTAAGCCAGCTTTACCCAATGCCCCTGTATTTGTTCATCAGTTGAGGTCAGGGCTTCCGGAAGGCTTTTCTTGAAAATACCAAAGTAAGCCTGGGCATGGCGGTTACCCGCAAAGACGTCCGGCAGTTCATCTAGTTTGCGTGCCTGCACCTGCTGCTCAAATTCGTGGAATAGCAGGTACTGCTTGAGTGGATGATCGAACAGCTTTGCGGCTTCCTCGATGGCCTGGCGCAGCAGTTTGGAAAACGCTTCCTGGGCATAGGGGTCGTCACGCAGTTCCTGCTCAATCATCTTGCTTACGCGGGTCTTGATGATGTCGGTTTCGTTACGTGTCTTGTCTTCACTCCACTGCTCAGGCTTTTGCTGCCCCATCTTGCCGACTTCATAAACACCGCATGGTTCTTTAACCTCCACGCCAACCACATGTTTATCCATCAACTTTCGTACTTGTTCGGCGTACTGGTCATAGTTCACCGTTTCACCAGCGTCCTGTTTGGCCAGCTGACGTAGGCTGGAGAACTGCTTGAGTGTTTCCTTGTAGTGAGCGCGGTCAGCGTTGCTGAAGCTGGTGTCCTCAAAGAAAGAGGCAGATTGCAATGCAACCTTCAGGCAGCTGGCGAACTCGGTTAGCGCCTCGTAGAAGTCATCGCGCACTTTGAGAGTCACATCAACCAGCTCACCATCTCGCTCCTGCATTTTGGGCACTAGTACCTGGCGCAGCTGTTCGATATCACTTTTATTTTTCACATCGGAAAAAATCGCCCAGAGGTTTTTGTGCAATTGAGGTAGCCGTTTATACTCACTGCTCATCTGGTTATAGAGGCCAGCGATGTCATTGATGTCATAGCCACCCTGAGTGCGCGAAGCCAGATCCTGATATTTCTGAATCGTGGTATCCAACTCTGAGAGAATGCCGCGATAGTCGATCAGCAGGCCGAATTTCTTCAGGGGGTGCAATCGGTTTACCCGAGCAATGGCCTGAATCAGGTTGTGCTCCTTGAGTGGCTTGTCGATGTAGAGAACGGTATTCTTCGGCTCATCGAAACCAGTCAGCAGCTTATCTACTACGATTAGAAGCTTGAGCGAGTCATCTTTGTCAAATCGTTCGATCAACTGCTTGGTGTAAGCCTGCTCATCAGTGTTTCCAACGTTGTTCTTCCACCACTGGGCTACCGCCGGTGAAGCAGCTTCGTCTACCTCGGTGTTGCCCTCGCGGCTATCAGGTGGGCTCATCACTACGGCGCTTTCAAATAGACCCGCTTCATCCAGGTACTGTTTGTACTTGATTGCCGACGCCTTGCTGTCGCAGGCCAACTGCCCCTTGAGGCCTTCGTCGATGTTCTTCACGAAGTGGTTAGCGATATCCAGCGCAATCAAACGAATGCGGTCATCGGCGCTGTAGATCTGCCCCTTCTTGGCGAACTTGCGCTTGAGGTCGGCCTTCTGCTGCTCACTCAGTCCTTCAGTGATACGCTCGAACCAGCTGTCGATGGCGCGTTCATTCACATCCAGATCGGGGATGCGCTCTTCATAGAGCAACGGCGTCACCGCCTGATCTTCCACCGCACGCTGCATGGTGTAGGCATGCACGATGGGACCAAACTTATTTGTAGTCTTGTCGTCTTTGAGCAGCGGCGTGCCGGTAAACGCCACAAAAGCCGCATTGGGCAGCGCCTGCTTCATGCGGATATGGTTTTCACCGCCTTGGCTGCGGTGACCTTCATCGATCAGCACGATGATGTCTGCACTAGTGTTCACGCACTGCGGCAGCTTAGTGGCGCTGTTGAACTTCTGGATAAGCGAGAAAATGATTCGTTCATTACCCTTGCCGATCTGCTCGGCCAAGCGTGTCCCGGAAGTGGCCATGGCTGCCTCGCGATCCTTCTTGCCTGCCAGTTCGCCTCCCGAGGCGAAAGTCTTGCTCAACTGGTTTTCTAGATCGACCCGGTCGGTGACTACCACAATGCGGCACTGCTTGAGCGAATCATGCAGGATCAGCGCTTTGCTCAGAAAAACCATGGTGAATGACTTACCCGAGCCTGTTGTATGCCAGATTACTCCGCCGTCGCGGCCACCGTCCTTGCGCTTGTGGGTAATCCGCTCGATCAGCCGTTTGATGCCAAATACCTGCTGATAGCGAGCAACGATCTTGCCAGCCTTCTTATCGAACAGGGTGAAGTAGCGTGTCATCTCCAGCAGCCGGGCTGGAGAAAGCAGGCTGATAAGCAACTGATCCTGGCCGGTCAGCGCTAGCTCACCACCAGCAATCAGGGTGTCATACCAGTCCAGGTCACGGGGAGGACGATGGCTGAAAATAGAGGCCTTTTGCGCGGCACTCAGCTTGCGATTCTTCAGTGCATACATCTCAGAGGTGGCGATATCTTCCTCACGCCAAGCCGCCCAGAATTTCGCAGGCGTGCCGCATGTGGCGTAGCGCCCATCGCTGCCATTGATCGACAGCAACAATTGGTTGTAGGCGAATAGCCTTGGAATTTCGTCGTGACGCTGGTTGCGCAAACTCTGAGAAACGCCTTCGTCGATGGTCGGACCTTTCTGTGCATTGCTATCGGGGCGCTTGGCCTCGATCACTACCAGCGGAATACCGTTGACGAAGCAAACAATGTCTGGCCTCCGCGACTCCACACCATTGCTGCGCAGCACGCGAAACTCTTCGGTGAAGATGAAGCTGTTATTCGCGGGATTGTTCCAGTCGATCAACGCCACGGTCGGGTTGGCTTTTTTACCTTCCACGAACTCTGTCACCGAGATGCCATACAGCAAATGGTTGTATAATCGCTCGTTGGCAGCCTGTAGCCCTTCGTTAAGCGCCGGGCTGCACATTTCACTGATTAGATTGTCGATGGCCTTGGCTGATAGTGGGTATTCACTCCCGCCAAACAAGAAGCGTCGCGTACTCAGTTGCTCGCGCAGCACATCACGCAAAACCACCTCGTCGCTCTTGCCGCTCCTGGCTGTCAGTGCCTGCTCGGGGGAGAGGAACTGCCAGCCGAGGTTGCATAGCAGAGCTAGAGCCGGAAGTTTTGCGCTGTATTCTTCCTGGAATTTAGGTGTTGATATCATCCGCTGTAGCTCTCCAAGCCGCTCGCCAGCTGTTGCTGGAAACCAATCAGCTCATGAATTTGACTGCTATGTGGGTCATCGACCCTCTCATTCCGCGCAGGGTGAACTGCGACAAACCATCATCCGTGCTTTAGATAATCAGGTCGCTACCTGTGATATCAGCCATTAGCCTCTGCGATCGTGCGATCAGATACCACCTTGTCGATCATCGCCTTCACGGCGCGATCGATGGCTGAACCATCGGTGTAATCGGCAGTGGTGGCCAGGTTGGTCCGCCCTTCCTTGACCAGCTTGAGTGCCTTGTCGCGGGCACCGCGTTTGCCCTTGCCGTAGACTGCAATCGAATGGCCGCCCTGATTCTTGACTAGACGCATGGAGGGAATGTCGGTCTCGCCGTCGCCGATAAACACCATGTTGCTGAACGGCACAGGCCGCTCGGCTGGCTCGACGAACTTGTTGATCACCGAGTTATCATGCACATCCAGGCTGCCCTTATTAATACGGAACAGATACTGGGTTTTGGTGGTGTAGTTCACCGCCAATGCTGGCCAGTGTGCGACGTCGTTATGGTCGTACATAAAGCCCGAGGCATAGACGCGGGCGAAATGCTTGTTGATCGGGGTTCCTTCGATCATTTCGCGCAGCCCCGATGAGATGATGAAGTGCTCAACCTTTACACCCTTGGCACGGCCATATTCGGTGATGCGTTTGAACCAGTCCTCCACCCCCGGAAATAGCAGGATGTGTGCCCCAAAATCGGCAAAGTTCTTCTTTCGTACCGATACCTTGGCGGTGTTCGCGCGTTCGATCATCAAGCGCATATAGGCCAGGATTTCGTCAGCCTGCTGCTCCTGAGCCATGGCTTTGGCTTCACGCCAGAACTCAGCCGGCTTGATGCCCAATGCCGGCACAAAGTCGTACTCCTGCATATTGCCCGGCGACAGGGTGCCGTCGAAGTCATAGGCAATTACAAACGGAACGTGCTTCTTGGCCATTACGCGACCTCCAACTCATCTAACTTCACACGGCGCTTGCCAGTCAGCAATTGCTGCATTAGGGCCTTTTTCTCCTGCTTAAGGCAGGAGAGCTTGGTTTGCTGGGCTTCGATTTCGCGGTCAGCGGAGTTGAGTGCTGCAGCAATAGCTCTTTGCTCTTCAATGCAAGGAGGGATTTTAATTGTTTCTTTGAGGAAGGAATTAAAATTGAAGGTCATCTTCTCAATGTGTACACCGTAGCTGCACAGGAAAGCTTTGTGGTATATCGATTTCTGTTTGCAGTGCCAGGCTAAAAATCCCATGTCAATTTTATTTTCGTCCTTCGCCGTCAGGCAGATGTACGAGTCGGATACGTGATGGCAGTGGTATTGATGCGTGACGAGGCCCATGGCGCCATGCACTACCTGCATTTTGGAGATGAGGAAATCTCCAGCATGCGTTACATTCATTTTTTTGGTCAGAATTTGGTGGCCAAAGAGAGTTTCTCGCAATACAACGCCTTCAGAGCGTCTTTTGACGCTTAGGAGTTTGTATTCGGTGTTGTCATCCCAAATAACGGGGCGCTTAACCTCTTTGATCAATTCTCCAAGGGTGATCTTTTTCCAAGCGTCGGTGAAACTAGAGAAGCGCTTTTTGCCGGTCATCAACTGCTGCATCAGCGCCTTTTTCTGCTGATGGCTTTTTTCCATCAGTTGCTCGATGGTGGCGATGGCCTGGTCCCAAGTGGAGAGAACTCTGGCAATCTCCCTTTGCTCTGTGAGCGAGGGAACTAAGATCTCGTATTTTTTCAGCTCTCCCGAGTTAAGGTTTGGCTTGCCGCCCCCGGCCATTAAACGATTGACTTCAGATATGCCTATATCTGAGTTGATATGCGCAGACAGATAGAAAGAGTCTAGATATCTAGGGTCTGGTCGAGCAATCAATGTTGTAAATGTTAGGGCGTTCTCGAAGCTGCTGGGGATAACGCATGCTTCACCAATATTTGATCCGGTCCGAACAGCTACAACATCGCCAGCTTTTACCATTTTTGACTGATTCTCCGCAGCAAATTCCGGAGATATATAAACTATAGAGCTTTCGTTGAATGCATTTCTTTTAATGTTTTGATTTCGTATTAACTTAACGCCTCGCTCTCTCATGAACGGCGTGACCGAGGTTGCCAGTCCTACATAGATTTTCTTGCATAGTTGATCTAGTACAGCAATCTTCCATCCGTCAGGCACCATAACCTAGCTCCTTCAAGTAGCGATCCATCTCCATTTCCAGCTCCGTTAACTTAGCCTTTAGCTGCTCGCGCTCGGCACGTACCGCCAGCAAGTTGATCTCCGTCTCTTCTTCGAAGGTGTCCACATAGCGCGGGATATTTAGGTTGTAGTCGTTGTCGCGGATTTCCTGCAGGCTGGCGCGGTGGCTATATTTGTCCGAGTTGATGCGGTGTCGGTAGGTGATGAGAATGTTCTGGATTTGCTCTTCGCCCAGCAGGTTCTGGTTCTTACCGGCTTTGAAGTCACGGCTGGCGTCGATAAACAGCACGTTTTCGTCGGTCTTCGCTTTATTGAAGACCAAGATTGCCGCCGGGATGCCGGTGCCGTAGAAGAGTTTTTCCGGAAGGCCGATTACCGTATCAAGTAGGTTTTCTTCGATCAGTTTTTGGCGGATTTTACCCTCCGCTGCACCACGGAACAGAGCGCCATGGGGTACCACCACAGCCATGCGCCCGGTCTTCGGCTTTAGCGTTTCGATCATGTGTAGGATAAAGGCATAGTCGCCTTTGCTTTTCGGCGGAATGCCGCGCTTAAAGCGACCAAATTGATCATGCTCGGCTTCTTCATGGCCCCACTTGTCCAGCGAAAACGGTGGGTTGGCGGTGACGATATCGAATTTTAGCAGTTGGCCATTCTTATCAAGTAGCTTGGGGTTGCGTAGGGTGTCGCCCCACTCGATCTTGTGGTTGTCTTCGCCGTGGAGAAACATGTTCATCTTGGCCAGTGACCAGGTGGAGCCGATGGCTTCCTGGCCATATAGGGCGTATTGCTTGCTATTGTGGTGTTCGCGCACCTTGCGCCCGCACTTCATTAGCAACGAGGCCGAGCCGCAGGCCGGGTCGCAGATGGTGTCGCCCGGTTGCGGGTCCAGCAACTCGGCGATCAGCTCCGAAACCTCCGGCGGTGTGTAGAACTCACCGGCCTTCTGCCCGCCGCTGGCGGCGAAGTTCTTGATCAGGTACTCGTAAGCGTTGCCAATCACATCCAGGCTGCCGACGCGGGACGGCTTGAGGTTGAGTTCGGCTCCGGCGAAGTTTTCCAGCAGGTGGCGCAGGATGGTGTTCTTCTGCTTTTCTTCGCCGAGCTTGTCGGTGTTGAAGGAGATATCTTGGAACACGCTCTTGCCGGCATCCTTAAGTTTGGTGCCGTTGGCTTCCTCGATAGAGTGCAACGCCTGGTCAATTCGCTCACCGTTACCTGGCTCATGGCGACGCTCGTAGAGGGCGTAGAAGCTGGCATCACGTGACAATACGAAACGCTCGGTCTTGAGCATTTCCTCGATAAGCTCCGGCTCGTCGCCGTACTCGGTTTTATAGTTGTCGTAGTGATCCTGCCAGACATCGCTGATGTACTTGAGGAACAGCATGGTGAGGATGAAATCTTTGTAGGTATCTGCACTAATGGTGCCGCGGAAGATGTCGCAGGCTGCCCACAGCGCCTTGTTGATGTCGTCCTGGTTAACTTTTCCGGTCATAATTCAATCCTTAATCAGGTGCTGGTAAATGCCTTGCAGCATTTGCTCTCTGTTGGTTTGCAGGAGCGCGATCAGTTGATCTTCTTCATCCAATAGAGCTTGGAGGGCAATCAGCTTCTGCTGGGTCGCGAGCGGTGGCAGGGGAATCTGCATGTCCATCAAGGATGCTTTGCTGATTGCTTGAATCGCACTGCCGCTGCGCTCGAGGCTGCGTTGGCTCTGCGGTAAGTTGATTAGCCAACATAGATATACCGGCAGGACCTCTGACCGTTTAGCCGTGACAATAAAAAACTGGCTAGTCGCTACAACTGATTGCGCGCTTGTATAAAGTACGGCTTTGTTGGTATCACCACGGGCGATCACGGTGATGTCGCCTGGCTGAAGCAGAGGTGGAGCGGCACGAGCGTCCCAGGTAACGGCAGTAAGCGTATCGGGCTCAATCGCTGCATTTTGGCGCAGATCTTTGATCTGCAGCACGCGAACATCGCCAGACGGGTCATGCTCCAGCGCACCGCGGAAAGTGTATCCGGAGCGGACATCAGCCAGTTCGCTCAACTTGAATAACTGGGTTGGCATAAATTGCTCTGTGGAAAAGCGCCATCCTTGGCGCAACAAGAGTGGTCAGACTTCGCAGCGTTGGTACTGGTTCTGCAGCCATTTGGCTTGCTCGGCCTCCAGCCCATACCATGCTGCGTCGCCCTTAAGACGGGTTACAAGCAAGCCGTCATCAGCATCCATTACTGCTTTAAGGGTATCCCGCACCTGAGCTGCAGTTTGGGTCGTGGCAACAATCCAGGTGGACTCCAGCGGCCGGCACCAAGTGCCGTAGGCTTTAATGCGCTCATACAGGGATTGGTAATCACGTTTCTTACGCAGATCATAGGTAATTTGGTACAGTTTCATAGCTCTAGCTCTCCTAACGAGTCAGTTATTGCAATAGCGGCAGGGTGCAACCTGCCGCGCCTCATTTTTTCTCTGTACAAGACGTACTGAGTAGATGGCGAGAGCAATATCTCCCCGTTTGCTCGCGGTGTCAAACACTTTTTGCTCAGTAGACGCTCTATAGAAGTGGATTCGTTTTGAGATAGCCAATTCCACTAGCGGGGAAGTCGTGGTGGCTGGGCTGCGCTATACCTCTTCCTGATGCGAGCCACCAATGTGTCGCTTAGCGCTGTGAAGGCGCTCAGGTCCATCTCGTCGCCGTTTGCAATCACCCGGCAGGGCGGTCTCAGTTTTTCTTGCTTCTTTCTTGTGCAAGCCCAGGTTTACCAAGCCGCTTTATAATCAACCACTCGGTTAGCTGGTAGTAATACCTCGTCGCCGGGCTGCGGGACTTCAGGTATTGCTCCTCAAACCACCGGAAATGCTTAAGTTGCCAACTCCACGGATTGTCTCGGCCGAAGCGTTTCCGAATGGCCTTTTGTATTGTTTGGGCCTGCCTAATGTGGCGCTGCCGCGTGGCATGGGAACCGGTGAGTACGGCATCAAGGAAAAGCCTCATGTCGAAGCACTTAGTCATCGCCGTCCTCCTATGTAGGCTGCGATCACGTCAGTGCGGTTATGGCCCAGCTCCAGACTGATCTGCTGGCGTGCTGTTTGGTCGAGCTCACGGTTTTCCTGAAAACAGGTGCCGTCGTTGATCGGCGCTGCATGGCCAGTAAGTTGTTTGTAACGTTCGCAGGCGTAGGCGGCGCGCAATTCTTGGAAGCCTTTCAAGCCATATACGTGCAGGGTCTCGCGTGCCGGTTTCACGGTTTGCTGCAGGAAGGTCTTGTAGCTTTCGTCTTGGGCGAGCAGGTTGTTGCTGCCAATGGGCGAGGCGTTACGGGCGGCTTGCAGTGCGTCCCGTATGTTCTTTGTCGCTGTTATCCATCGTGGTGCGTATGCGCCTGAACGGCCTCCCTTGGTGCCGTCTTGGATGTTGATGCGGCCGAGTCGCTCGGCTTCGCGATGCAAACGTGGCAGGTCGGCCAGGATGGCTTCGCGCAGGCGCATGCCGGTTTCGCGGGCAAGGTGCAGGATGGCGCTGACACGTTGGTGCTGCAGGGCGTTGAGCGCTTTGATGACGGTTTTCAGGTGCTCGCGATCTTGTCCATTGGGTGCCTCGCTTCTTACTGTGGACCTGTGCAAGCCGAGGGCTTGGCTGGGGCTGGTGACCCGTACCGAACGATCACCACGAATCGCCTCCAGCGTGCGGTTCACGCTGGAAAGTCGGTTCTGTGCGGTGGCGATTTTCAGGCCGCTTCGCTCGACCTGTTGGCGCAGGTGCTGGGCATAGTCGAATAGCGTTTACTGGTCGATCTTGCGGGCGTCATTGATACTTGGATCGAATTCGAATCGGCACCATTCGGCGAAGGCTACCCAGCGGTCTGCGTGGGCTTTGACCGTGGAATAGTGCCCGTTGCCAAACATATTCTTTAACGCCTGGCGTCCGGCATAACTCAGCTGTCGACCCCATCCAAAATTCCGTCCACCCCTTCTTCCAACAAGTGGCATAGCCTTGTTCCTCTCGGAGCCCATCGACTGAAGCGTTATCCCCACGTCATCCCGCCAAGAATGTTGAGTGTTATCAGGGATCAAGGCCCCTGCGACCTGTGAGGGTTGTCCACTAACGCGGGACTGACGGCTCCTTACGACCGGGAGCTTGGGCATCTCATGATCTGGCCTCCTGAACACTTCCGAAGACGTGGGCGGGTGGGGGCTGCGCTGGCTGACGAGACCAATGCCGCGAGATCCTGAGTCGGGTAAAGGCAGTGATGCGATGACCGGGGCGTGCCTGACTGTCAGTCAGGTGCAGTCCATTCCGTGGGCTGCGGTACCATCATTTGCATCGCTGTTGCTGGTGACTTCGGTGTTTGTCACGCCGATTGTCACGAGGGGGAATGCGGCAAAGCCCTGTACGGGTTGGGCTGCAGCAGCGGTAGGAGCGCCCGTCTCTTTCCGGAAGAAAGAGACGGGCGCAGGTTGGCGCAAGGAAATGGCCAAGCGGTTAGATTGCTGCAGGGCAGCTGTGAAAGGGGATGACTTGCCGCAGTGGGCACACTGGTAAAGTAGGCATCCATCACATCGCTGTGACCGTGCGAGCCGCCGGACGCTAATCGCACTTTGGGAGAACCACCACGGTGTGGCGTAGCCTTAAAGGTTCTGGCTACCTGGGGTTGCTGTCAACGGCAGCGCTTTGCCCGATCTTTTCTACGCCTGTGGATAATTCGGGTCAAGGCTCGAAATGTCGGGAGTTCTGGGGCTGTGGATGAAATTATCCACCGGTGGAAATCAGTGGTTTTCCACAGACAGTTGGTGGACTTTAGATTTTTTAAGTCAGGTCCATCCAAGCAGGGCGGCTTTGCAGCCCTGTTTGGATGGACCCGCGTGGACAAGCAGATCACTGAGATATAAAGATCGAGCGCTTACTCAGTTGCGCCACGTTTTGCTTTTAAGCGGGTGACGTTCGGTCCGATCTGGTTCGCGAATTCGTGGGGGGTGACATGCTCCTGCCGGTTTGCCTCCAGATACCGGCTCCACCAGTTCATGATCAGCCTACGCTCCTCGATGAACTCGGCCTTGTGGATGTAAGCGGCGCGGACGTTGTTGCGTTCTTTGTGGCTCATCTGCCTTTCAATGGCAGTCTCGGACCACAGTCCTGACTCAATCAGTGCGCTACATGCCATCGAGCGGAAGCCATGGCCACAGATTTCGGTTTTGGTGTCGTAACCCATATTTCGAAGCGCGCTGTTCACCGTGTTCTCAGACATCGGTTTCGACGGGTTGGCATCGCCCGCAAATACCAGGTCGAATTCGCCGGTGAGGGTGCGGATCTGTTCAAGCAGGGTCACGGCTTGCGGCGATAAGGGTACAAGGTGGATGTCCCCGGCCATCTTCGTACCTCTTGTTGAAAAGGGTACTCCGTCCAGCGCGGGTCGAGTGTCCGGTATCTCCCAGGTGCTGCGCTTGAGGTCGAACTCGCTCCAGCGGGCGAAGCGAAGTTCGCTGGAGCGGACAAACACATGTAGCGAGAGCATGACTGTCAGCCGAGTCAGCGTTCGTCCTTTGTAGTTGTCGATGCGCTCCTGCAATTCAGGCAGACGCGATAAGGGTAAAGCTGGGCGGTGGACTGCCCTTGGTGCTTTGATCAAACCTTCAAGGTCGGAGGCAGGGTTTGCCGCGATCTGTCGAGCACGTTTTGCCTCGCGCATGATGCTCTGCAGGTAGTTTTGGACCCTTAAAGCAACGTCGATCGTTCCTCGCTTTTGGATCGCTTCCAGAGGTTGCATCAAGTCGTGAGTGTCTAGGTCGACAATAGCGCGATCACCGATTAGTGGAAAAACATGGGTTTTGAGACGGCTCAGGACCGTCTTGGCATGGCCCGGAGCCCATTTGGCAGACATCGCTTTGTGCCAGTCCAAGGCTGCGCTCTCAAAGGTTCGGCCTCGGATTGTGGCTTGCGTCTTGGCTTGGTGTTTGGACTCGATGGGGTCGATCCCTTCCGCCAACATCCGCTTGACCTCCAGGCGTTTCTTGCGCGCATCGGCGAGGCCGACCACGGGGTAGTTGCCGAACGAGGTCAGTCCTTCACGACTATCAGGTTTTACATACCTGAAACGCCAGCCTTTGCGGCCATTGGGTTGGACTAAGAGGTAGAGGCCGTCGCCGTCGAAAAGCTTGTAGGCGCGGTCGGTAGGCTTGGCCGAACGGCAAGCCGAATCGGAGAGTGGGGCGGTGGTGCGCGACATAAGGGTACTCCTCCCTTTATCGAATGACCTTACCCCTATCTTTATCCTTAAAACGGCTGGTATCCATAAGATTTTGACGGAATCCGACGGACCGCCAAAACGAAAAAACCCGCCAGAAGGCGGGTTTTTCGGGGGTTCCAGAGATTTTGAAAGCCTTCTATGGAACCTTGTATGGTGCCGGCACCAGGAATCGAACCCGGGACCTACTGATTACAAGTCAGTTGCTCTACCATCTGAGCTATACCGGCAAGTGAGGGCGCTGATTATAGCCATTCGATCGGCCGAGTAAACCCCCCTGCGGCATAATTTCTTCGCCTTTAGCTCTTAACCCTCCAGTGCTTATGCACATTTGGCGTGCCAACCTCGGCAACCGCTCGGCGTTTAGGTCGGTTTGATGACATCGTTCGCAAGCTACTGTTTTCGCTGGCGAATCGGACATGAACGAAAAATGACTGATCATCAGTCTGGCGTTCAAACGCCGACCCGGCGCGCCGTGCGACATTTCTACCCACAGAGTTATCCACAGGTTGCGCACGCTTTAGAGGCGGTCAGCGATAATCATCAGATTGCGTGGGGTCAAGCTTTCCAGGCAGAAGGTGCCGACCTGTGCTGTGTACCGGCGCTCTTGCAGGTACAGGGCGCGGTCGAGCACCAGCCACAGTTCCAAGGGCTTGCGAAACAAGCCGCGCAGTAGCTCTAGGTTGCGGACTTGGGCAAGTCGTTGCCAGCCGCGCGCTTCAAGCTCATCGAAATTCACGCCATGCCCGATAGGCACGCTCTGCAGCGCTGCCAGCTCGCGGCAGTAGTCGGCGAAGGGTTTGTCCAGCCAGGCGGCGGGCAGGGAGGGGCAGGGCAGGTAGTGGTCGATGCCGCGTTGTTCGCGCTGCAGCAGGTCGAAGGCCAGGCGGCGGGCCATGGAGTGGTCACGCTGGCGGCGCACGCGGGCGCCAGCGGTGACGGTGGCTTCGAGGGGCAGGCCGAGGTCTTCGAGGGTCAGGGAGAGCGCCGAGGGTTCGGCGCACAGTTGGCGATAGGCGCCGAGGGTGCGGTTGTAGCAGCAGGGTGCGAAGGCCAGGTGTTGGCAACCTGCCTGGGTGGCGCGGTGCATGAGCTGGACGTGCAGGTCGCCGCAGGCGTGCAGGGCGACGGGTGTGCTAAAGGCTGGCAGACGCAGGTCGTCGGCCATGACGTCTTGCAGTTGGTGCTGGGCGGGCAAGACGTGATGGGCGCTGAGCTGGGCGCCGCTGGCCACCAGTGCCGGGTCGTGTTCCAGGCAGGTGAGTTGCTGGCCGTCGCGCAGCAGGCGTCGACCGAGGTGACCTTTGCCGGCGCACCAGTCCAGCCAGTGGCTGGTGGAGTTTGCGAAGGGCAGGGCGGCGGCGAAGGCTTCGATCTGTTGCCACTTGCGGCCGGGTACATCGACGTTGAGGCGGTGGCGCGCAGTGGGCAAAAAACTGGTCGGCAGCGGACCTACCACGGCCAGCGCATGCGCCTGCTGGGCTAAAGCATGAAAGGGCGCTGGGGCGTCCAGGTCCAGCAGCGAGTTATGCACAGCCTCGGCCTCGGCCAGGGTGCGGGCGCGCAGCCAATTGGCGAGCTCGGGAAGTTTCGCTTCCCAAGGTAAGGTCAATTGGGTGAAGGGCTTGGGCCGCCACAGGTCGACGTGGTCAGCCAGAAAGGCGTCCAGTGCGTGAAAGCGTTCACGCAGCTGGTCGCCTTGCAGGGTCAGCGGCCCTGGCACGCGTCCACGCGCAGCCAGCGCTCGAGCAGTTTGAAGCCCTGCACCAGCACGAACGACATGGCCAGGTAGAACATGCCGGCGGCGAAGAAGATTTCCACCGGCAGGTAGGTGCGGGCGATGATCGTGCGGGCCATGCCGGTGAGTTCCAGCAGGGTGACGGTGCTGGCTAGCGAGCTGGCCTTGAGCATCAGGATCACTTCATTGCTGTAGGCCGGCAGGCCGATGCGCGCGGCGCGTGGCAGCATGATGTGCAGCAGGGCTTTGCTGCGCGACATGCCGAGGGCGCGGGCGGCTTCGATCTCGCCCTTGGGTATGGCTTGCAGCGCGCCGCGCAGGATTTCTGCGATATAGGCGGCAGTGTGCAGGGTCATGGTCCCGGCGGCGCACCAGAACGGGCTGCGAAGGTACGGCCACAGGCTGCTCTCGCGCACCGCGTCGAACTGCGCCAGCCCGTAGTACACCAGAAACAGCTGCACCAGCAGCGGGGTGCCGCGAAAGAAGAAGATGTAGGCGTACGGCAGGCCGCTGATGTACCACTTCTTCGAGGTGCGGGCGATGCCCAGCGGGATGGCCAGAATGAGCCCGGCGAGTACCGCGATGGCCACCAGCTCCAGGGTCAGGGTGGCGCCTTGCATCAGCCGCGGCAGCCACTTGATGATCACTTCCCAGTTCATTGCGAAGCCCTCGCGAAGCCGCGCGCGGCGCGTTTCTCCATGAAGTGCAGGGCAACCATGGCGACCACGGTGAGGCTCAGGTACATCAGTGCGGCAACCATATAGAAGGTGAACGGCTGTTTGCTGACGGTGACGGCGTTCTGCGCGTTGCGCATGATCTCTTCCAGGCTGATGACGGACACCAGTGCGGTGTCCTTCATCAGAATCAGAAACAGATTACCCAGCCCTGGCAGGGCGATGCGCCACATCTGCGGCAGCACCAGGCGGATGAAGATGCGCGAGGTGCTCAGGCCCAGGGCCAGGCCGGCTTCGCGGTGGCCCTTGGGGATGGCCAGGATGGCGCCGCGGAACACTTCAGTGGCGTAGGCGCCGAAGCACAGGCCCAAGGCGATGACGCCGGCGGCGAAGGGGCTGAGTTCCAGGCTGCCGACGCCCAGCGTCAGGCCGATGCTGCGCAGGCCGTTGACGGTGCCGAAGTAGATCAGCAACACCCACAGCAATTCGGGAATGCCGCGTACCAGCGTCGAGTAGAAACCGCCGAGCCATTGCAGGGGGCGGTTGCCAGAGGTTTTCGCCAGGGCACCGGCGAGGCCCAGCAGCAGCCCCAGGCACAGAGCGCTGAGGGCCAGTTTGACGGTCATCAGCGCGCCTGCGGCAAGCGCAGGGCCGAAGCCATAGAGATCGATGTTCATGGGCAGGCTTGTTCAGGGGCGGGCATCGGCCATGTAGGCCAACGCCCGCCGGGCTGTCAGAGGATGCTGAAAGGGAAGTACTTGTCGTTGATCTTCTTGTAGGTACCGTCGGCAATGATTTCCTGCAGCGCGGCATTCAGCTTGTCGCGCAGGGCATCGCCCTTGCGCACGGCGATGCCGATCTTGTCGCTTTGCTCGACCGCGTCGCCCTTGAATTCGAAATTCTTGCCGGCATCGCTCTTGAGCCAGTCGTAGCTGGCGTACTTGTCGGCCAAAATGGCGTCGAGGCGGCCGCTGCTCAGGTCGAGAAAGGCGTTTTCAGAGGTGTCGTACAGCTTGAGGTCGACATCCATGCCGTACTTGTCTTCCAGCCAGGTGCCGGACAGGGTCGCGCGCTGGGCGCCGATGACTTTGCCCTTGAGGCTGTCGCCGTCGGTCTTGAAGTCATCGCCCTTCTTGGCAATGAACTGCAGCTTGTTGCTGTAGTAGGGGTTGGTGAAGTCGACCACTTCCGAGCGCTCGGGGGTGATCGACATCGACGACACCAGGAAGTCGAACTTCTGTGACTGCAGTGCGGGAATGATGCCGTCCCAGTCGGAGGTGACGATTTCGCACTCCACTTCCATCTTGGCGCACAGGGCCTTGCCGATGTCGACGTCGAAGCCCACGACCTGGCCGCTGGTGTCCTTGTTGTTGAACGGTGGGTAGGCCGCTTCCACGCCCATTTTCAGTTTTTCGGCAGCCATGGCGGCGCCGTTGACCAGCAGTGTGGCGGCAACCGCCAGGAAGATTTTCTTCATGCTCATATTGTTATTGCTCCGTTAGCGGTTGCTGGACATGAACTGCCTGCAGCGCGCCGACAAGGGGTTGTCGAATACTTGCTCGGGCGTACCCTGCTCTTCCACCAGACCTTGATGCAGAAACACCACCTCGCTGGAGACCTGCCGGGCAAAGCCCATCTCGTGTGTCACCAGCAGCATGGTACGGCCTTCTTCGGCCAGGTTGCGAATAACCGCGAGCACCTCCTGGACCATTTCCGGGTCCAGCGCCGAGGTTGGCTCGTCGAACAGAATAACCTTGGGCTGCATGGCCAGGGTGCGGGCAATCGCTGCACGTTGTTGCTGGCCGCCGGAAAGCTCGTTCGGATAGGCGTGGCGCTTGTCGGCGATACCCACCTTGGCCAGCAGCGACTCGGCCACTTCGATCGCTTCGGCGCGGCTTTGCCCCAGCACGCGGCGCGGCGCCTCGATGATGTTGTCGAGCACGCTCATGTGCGGCCACAGGTTGAAATTCTGGAAGACGAAACCGATCTGGCTGCGCAGCCGGTTGATCTGGCGGCTGTCGGCAGCAATGAGCTCGCCGTTGCGGGCGGCCTTGAGCTTGAGTGCTTCACCGGCCACCAGGATCTCGCCCTGATGGGGGTTTTCCAGCAGGTTGATGCAGCGCAGCAGGGTCGACTTGCCGGAGCCGGACGAACCGAGGATGGAAATCACCGCGCCGTCATTGGCGGCCAGCGATATGCCCTTGAGCACGTCCAGTGCACCGTAGCGCTTGTGCAGGTTACGGATTTCCAGAGCGGGCGTGGCCTGAGCCATGTGCGGTCCTCATATAGGCGGGTGCGGCCTGCCGTCACCAAAGTGAACAGCGAAGCGCAAAGCTAGCATAGCGCGGATGGCGAGGCTGGACTTGCAGCTTGTGTCCGATCTGCTTGGCGCGATGTGCGAAGGCACCGCAGCAGGGACGTCGGACGGGCAGGGCGCGATAAAAAAGGCGCGATGTTGCCAGTTTTGCCCAGAGGAATAAAGCGCGAATGCGGCTTGAATGTGGCAACTCGATAAGAGGGAGGTCGCACGAAGTTGCACCTGAGCCACGCAGTGCCCATGCAAAAGTTGCGCCTTTAGGTTGCACTGTTTTTGTGCGAAGGTGTTACCGACGTCGTTTTTTGGTGCGGCATATCGCCCCACGCTGAGTAGTTCGGTAATGCGTCTCAGCTCGCGAAGCAAACCTCAACAGATTCAATCTGTTGGCACGAATGGCCGAGAGGTCCGTTTCAGGGCGGCAGGATATACCTTGGTACAATTTGGCGCAATTTTTGCGTAAAAGATAAGGAACGGGGTGTAGCGGACTTTGCACAAGGCTCGCGATCACCGCCGGACAGAACGCTATTCTTCGCAAAGGTAGTTTTATGAGTACGCAGAATTCCACAGGTCTCGCTCAGGGACTCAAGCCGCGTCATGTAACTATGTTGTCGATCGCCGGTGTCATTGGTGCCGGCCTGTTCGTAGGTTCCGGGCACGCCATCGCCGCTGCTGGCCCTGCTGTGCTACTGGCCTATGCTGCTGCCGGCAGCCTGGTGGTGCTGGTCATGCGCATGCTCGGTGAAATGGCCGTTGCCTCGCCGGATACCGGATCGTTTTCCACCTACGCCGACCGTGCCATCGGTCACTGGGCCGGTTTTTCCATCGGCTGGTTGTACTGGTGGTTCTGGGTGCTGGTGATTCCGCTGGAAGCCAACGCCGCCGCCTCGATCCTGCATGCCTGGATTCCTGGCGTGTCGCATTGGGTGTTCGCATTGTTGATCACCCTGGTGCTGACGGTGACCAACCTGTTCAGCGTGAAGAACTACGGTGAATTCGAATTCTGGTTCGCGCTGATCAAGGTGCTGGCAATCATTGCCTTCATCGTCGTTGGCCTGGGCGCCGTGTTCGGCTTCATGCCCAACAGCCAGGTCAGCGGTGTCAGCCACCTCACAGATACCATGGGCTTCATGCCCAACGGGCTGGGTGCCGTCGTCGCCGCCATGCTGACCACCATGTTCTCGTTCATGGGTACCGAGATCGTCACCATCGCCGCCGCCGAATCGAAGAACCCAGGTCAGCAGATTTCCAAGGCCACCAACTCGGTGATCTGGCGGATCTTCCTGTTCTATCTGGTTTCGATTTTCCTGGTGGTGGCCCTGGTGCCCTGGAACGACCCGCGTCTGGCCGAGCTGGGCTCGTATCAGACCGTTCTCGAGCTGATCGGCATCCCCAACGCCAAGCTGATCGTCGACATCGTGGTATTGGTTGCCGTGACCAGCTGCCTGAACTCGGCGCTGTACACCGCGTCGCGCATGCTGTTCTCCCTCAGCAAGCGCGGCGACGCGCCTGCTGCCGCGCAGAAAACCTCGAAGTCCGGTACCCCGTCGGTGGCCGTGCTGATGTCTACCGCAGCCGCGTTCGTGGCCGTGATCGCCAACTACGTCGCCCCAGCGGCGGTGTTCGACTTCCTGCTGGCTACCTCCGGCGCCATCGCGCTGCTGGTGTATCTGGTGATCGCCGTGTCGCAACTGCGCATGCGCCGCAAGCGCGAGTTGGCCGGTGAGAAGATCGACTTCAAGATGTGGCTGTTCCCCGGCCTCACCTACCTGGTCATCCTGTTCATCGTCGCGGTGCTCACCACCATGGCCCTTCGCGAAGACCACCGCGTGGAAATCCTCGCCACCGGTGGCTTGGCCATCGCGGTCGTGGTTGCGGGCTTGATCGTTTCCAGCCGCCGCAAGGCCGGTAACGCGCGCGTGGCGCTCGGTCGCTGATCGNGCAAGCATGCCTGGCTCGGCGTGTCAGCCGCTCAAGTTATCCAGTGCCTTCGCTTCGGAATCGCTTGTCCGCGCCTTGGCAGGTGGTTTGAGGAACGCCTGTTTCCATTCCGGCCACTGCTCGACCTTCCGCCGGCATAAGGCAAGGTGGTTGAGAAACGCCTGCCTCTTCGAGGTCATGGCTGACTCCTCGCCGATTGACTCCACGGCGGGCGAGAGGTGTTCGGACTTTTGATCGGCATGCATGCTGACTCCGTGTGCTTGCTCTTGATCCGTCCTTTGATCGTTGGGTGGCTCCCGGTGTTTATCGAGAGATAAGCGCAAAGCCTGAAAGATAGCCGATGAGCCTGCCGGGGTGCAGACGTGAATAGGTTCGAGAGGTAACAGCATGTGTGAGCATGGCAGGGGTACAGGGAAGCCACCCAGCCCCAAATCCCGCCCAATAAAAAACCCCTGAATCTTTCAATTCAGGGGTTTCTCGGTATTAGTGGTGCCCAGAGACGGAATCGAACCGCCGACACGGGGATTTTCAATCCCCTGCTCTACCGACTGAGCTATCTGGGCAACGGGGCGCATTAAACTGGTTTTTCGACGGGTCGTCAAGCGTGATGTCGAAAAAAATTTTAATCATTACCGTCGCTTACGATTTTGCTGGGTTATTCGGCGGGTGGTACGTAGCCGTCGGCCTTGGCGTATTCCTCGCCGGACAGGTACTTGTCCATTTCGCCCTGGAGGAATTTGCGGTCTTCGGCGTTCATCATGTTCAGGCGGCGCTCGTTGATCAGCAGCGTCTGGTGTTTCTGCCAGTCGCCCCAGGCTTGCTGGGAGACGTGGTTGTAGATGTCTTCGCCCTTGGCGCCGGGGTAGGGGGGGCGTTCCAGGCCAGGCAGTTCTTCTTTGTACTTGCGGCACAGTACGGTGCGGGTCATTACAGATCTCCTGCGTTCAAGGCGTCGGCTGCGTGTTGCAGCAGCTTCTTCACCGGGGCTGCGAGGCCCAGGCGCGGCGGTGTGGCGAGGTTATACCAGAGCCAGTCGGCCTCGGCCACGTGGTGGGCGGTCTGCTCGACCTGCACCAGCCAGGGGTCGATGGCCAGCTGGAAGTGGCTGAAGGTGTGCGTCAGGGCCGGCAACTGGCGGCGACCCAGCAGGTGCAGTGCGTGTTGATCGGCAAGGTGGTCGAGGTCACTCAGGTCGTCGAGCTGGGGAAGGCTCCACAGGCCGCCCCACAGGCCTGTCGAGGGCCTGCGGTAGAGCAGGATGGCGCCGTCGCGGTTGGCGAGCAGGGGCATCATTGTCGCGCGTTGCGGAATGGTCTTGCGCGGCTTGGGTATCGGGTAGCGGATTTCCAGGCCGAGCATGTGCGCTTCACAGCTCTTTTCCAGCGGGCACAGCAGGCAGCTGGGCTTGCTGCGGGTGCACAGCGTGGCGCCCAGATCCATCATTGCCTGGGTGTAGTGGTTCACCCGAGTCTGCGGGGTCAGGCGCTCGGCGGTGGCCCACAGCGCCTTGGCCACCTTCGGCTCGCCTGGGTAGCCTTCCTGCGCGGTGTAGCGGGCAAGCACGCGCTTGACGTTGCCGTCGAGGATCGGCGCGCGCAGGCCCATGCTGATGCTGGCGATGGCCCCGGCCGTGGACAGGCCGATACCGGGCAGCTCGACCAGCTTCTCCACGTCGCGGGGAAACTCGCCGCCGTGCTCGCTCATCACGATTTTCGCGGTTTTCTGCAGGTTGCGCGCGCGGGTGTAGTAGCCCAGCCCGGTCCACAGGTGCAGCACTTCGTCTTCCGGCGCCTCGGCCAGCGCCTGCACCGTGGGCAGCGCGGCCATGAAGCGGTCGAAGTAATTCAGCACCGTGCTGACCTGGGTCTGCTGCAGCATGATTTCCGACACCCATACCCGGTACGGGTTGATGCCCTGCTGCCAGGGCAGATCATGCCGGCCATTGCGGTCGTACCATTCCAGCACGGCGCTGGAAAACTGCTCGGGGCTCATCGGTTGAACAGACCTCGCAATGCGTCTTTGAGTTTTGGATCGACCTTGTCGCCCAGTTTTTCTTCGAGCTTCTCGTCGATCTTGTCGCGAATACGGTCGCCGGCCAGCTTGGCGGCGACCTGGCCCAAGCCGTCACGGTCGATACGGCAGGCCTTGGCGCCCATCTCCAGCGGGCCGCGGCAGCGCAGCGGCAGCTCGACGCCGACGAAGCGCTCGCCCACCTGGCAGGCCGGGTCGGCGCTGGTGCCTTGTTCGCCGTCGACCACCACACCAATGCGGTAGTCCATGCCCAGCACGCGCAGATCGACATCGCCGTTGCCCTTCACGGTCAGGCCGGGGATGCGCACGAGCAGGTCCTGGTTGCTGGCCACGCCGTTGCGAAACACCAGGCTGCCCTTGAGCTCCTTGAACGGCGTGTCCTTGCCACGCGGTTCGCCGTTGAGCGTTTTGCGATTGAGCACCGAGATGCCGCGGCAGATCTGCTGCTCGAGGTTGGCGTTGACCAGCACGCCGTCGTTGAGGACGAAGCTGGCGGTACCGTTGAGCGATTCGACCAGGGCCTTCTGGCTGTTGCCTGAACCGCTGAGGTTGCTGTTGAGGTTCAACAGGCCGCGCAGCGGTGGGTTGGCGTTCTGCGTCTTGATGAAGTTTTCAACGGGCACCTTGTCGATGCGTGTCTGCAACGCCAGCAGCGGCATGTCCGGGCGCACGTCGAGCGTGCCCTGGGTGTTGAAGCTGCCGTTGTAGAGGCCGCCTGCCAGAGTCTGCAGGGTCAGCATGCCGCCCTGGCCCTGAGCCTTGAGGGTGGCGTTGTGCACAGGCAGGCCCTTCAGGGTCAGTTGGCCAATGGTCAGGTCGGCCTGCACGTCCAGGGCGCGCAGACGCTCCACGGGCAGCAGGCGGTCATCGCTCCAGGCGCCGCGGGTCGGGGGCTCCGGCAGCGGTGATTCGCCCGAGGCGACTGCGGCCGCTTCGCTGTTCTGCACTTCGGCCTGACGCGCCGCGCTGGCATTGGCGGCCTTTTCGGTCTTGGCCGGCAGGTAGCGGTCGGCGTTGAAGGTGTCGCCCTTGAGCTGCAGGCGCAGGGCCTGGCGGGCAAAATCCTCTACGGCGATGCGGCCGGTGAAGGTGCTGTCGTCCAGTTTCAGCGTCAGGTCCTCCAGGCCAAGGCTGTCGCGGGTGCCCTGCAGGCGGCTGACCAGCTCGAACTTGCCCAGGCTGCCCGGTGCCATCGCCGGCAGCGGTTGGCCGATGCCGTCGAAGAAGGCGCGCAGGTCGAACTCGGCAATCGACAGGCCGCCGGTGAGCTGAGGGTCGCTGTCCAGATTGCGCACGCGCAGTTCGCCCAGCGCGCGCAGCTGATTGGCGGCCAGCTTGAGGCCGGTCCATTCGGCGACGTTGGCGGACTGGTCGAGCAGCAACTGCCCCTGCGCGCTGAAGTTCACGGTCTTACCCTGCAGCGGGTCGCCCGAGGCTTCACCGCTCAGGCGCATGTCTTCGAGCTGGTAGCGCTTGAGCACGCGGTCGAAGCGAAGCTCGCCGGCAAGCTCGGTACGGGCCCGCACGACCGGCTGGTTGGTGCCCAGGAAAGCGGTCAGTTTCAGCGGAATGTCCGCGCCTTCATGGACGGCGCCGGTGCTCAGCTGGATGCTTTCGGCGGTGTACATGCGGCCTGTGCGCACGTCGTTGTACTGCACGCGGGCGTTGTTCACGGTCAGGCTGTCGATGTCGAGCTTGACCGGGCGCGAGGGTGCCTGCGGTTTGCCCGGCTCGGTGACTGCCGGTGCGTTCGGGTCGGTGGCGTCGGCCGTGGTGGCGGGCAGCGGCTTGCCGATGTCTTCCCAGTTGCCGTGGCCGTTGGCATCACGTTCCAGGGACAGGTTCAGGCCTTCGACCCGTACGTCGCTCATCTGCACTTCCTTGCGCAGCAGCGGCAGCACGCGCACGGACAGCCCGAGCATCTGCAGGTCGGCGAAGGGTGCCTTGGGGTTGGCGAGGGTGGCCACGCTGGCGTCATGCAGTTCCAGACCCAGCCATGGGAACAGGCTCCAGCCGATGTCCCCGTTGAGGGTCAGCTCGACGTGAGCCTTGTCCCGTGCCAGTTGGCGAATCTCGTCCTTGTAGTCGTTGGGGTCGAACAGGTGGGTGAGGGCGAAGCCCAGGGCCACCAGAATCAACAACAGACCGAGAATGCACAGGCCGAGGATTTTGCCGAACGCTTTCATGGGCGAGTCCTTTAGTCCGAATTTTGGAAGTTAGCGGGAGAGTATAACGTTGTGCGACTGGCGATGTTGGCGGTCCGTCGGTGCCATTTCACTGGGTACCGATGGCCGCTTCATCCGGGTAGCCCAAGCGCTTTGGGCCGCGGGTTTCACCGGTTCGCCAGGCGACTGCAGAGCCATTCAGGAGGATTTTGCCAACCACCCGGCAGTTCATCGCAATAAAGGGATAGCAGTTTGCTTCCATTGGTTACATCTAGTGGTAATCTCCGCCCCTTCAACTGTCCGCTGCGACTTTATGTCGCGATTTGCCAAGTGCTGCCGATAAAACAATCGATCGCCAACGCGCGTGAAGAATGTGGGCGCATTTGTGTGCAGACAGCTGAACTACAAAAATCAACGGGGGTTACAAAATGAGCAGTAGTCTTTCGGGCGGCGGCGTGGGTGCCCAGCCAGGATTCCTGTCCAAGGAGCGGATCATCGCCAAGCCTGGCTTCAACCGCTGGCTGGTTCCACCAGCAGCGTTGGCCATTCACTTGTGCATCGGCATGGCATACGGTTTTTCGGTTTTCTGGCTGCCATTGTCCAAGGCGATCGGTATCACCGCGCCAGTGGCGTGCGCGCCCGACATGAGCTTCTTCAGCCAGGTGTTTTCATCGTCCTGTGATTGGTCGGTGTCGATGCTGAGCTGGATCTACACACTGTTCTTCATCTTCCTGGGCTGCTCGGCGGCCATCTGGGGTGGCTGGCTGGAGCACGCCGGGCCGCGCAAGGCCGGGGTGGTTTCGGCACTGTGCTGGTGCGGTGGTCTGGTCATTTCCGCGTTGGGTATCTACACCCACCAGATCTGGCTGATGTGGCTGGGCTCGGGCGTGATCGGCGGTATCGGCCTGGGTCTTGGTTACATTTCCCCGGTATCGACCCTGATCAAGTGGTTCCCGGACAAGCGCGGCATGGCTACCGGCATGGCGATCATGGGCTTCGGTGGCGGCGCCATGGTGGGTGCACCGCTGGCAGCGGTCCTGATGGGCCATTTCGCCTCGCCTACCGGCGTCGGCGTGTGGCAGAGCTTCCTGGTGATGGCGGCGATCTACTTCGTCTTCATGATCGGCGGCGCATTGTCCTACCGCGTACCGCCTACCGGTTGGAAGCCTGAAGGCTACGTCGCTCCGGCGAAGAAGGCCAAGGGCATGATCACCAACCGCCACGTACACGTGAACGTGGCCTGGAAGACCCCTCAGTTCGCCCTGGTGTGGCTGGTACTGTGCCTCAACGTTTCCGCAGGTATCGGCATCCTCGGCATGGCTTCGCCGCTGCTGCAGGAAGTGTTCGGCGGCAAGCTGCTGGGCGTGGACCTGGCGTTCAACCAGTTGGACTCGGCGCAACTGGCGCAGATCGCTGCCATCGCGGCGGGCTTCACCGGCTTGCTCAGCCTGTTCAACATCGGTGGGCGCTTCTTCTGGGCTTCGTTCTCCGACTACATCGGCCGCAAGGTGACCTACTTCGTGTTCTTCGCCCTGGGCGTGGCACTGTACGCCTCGGTACCGACCCTGGGTCATTCGGGCAGCATCGCGCTGTTCGTGGCAGCCTTCTGCATCGTGCTGTCGATGTACGGCGGCGGCTTCGCCACGGTTCCGGCCTACCTGGCCGACCTGTTCGGCACGCAGATGGTCGGCGCCATCCACGGTCGCCTGTTGACCGCATGGGCCGTGGCCGGTGTGCTGGGTCCGGTGCTGGTGACCAACCTGCGTGACTACCAACTGGCGCAGGGCGTTCCCCGCGCGGCCGTGTACGACACCACGTTGTACATCCTCTCCGGTTTGCTGGTGCTAGGTTTCATCTGCAACGCGCTGGTGCGTCCGGTGGCCGACAAGTACTTCATGACCGATGCCGAGCTCAAGGCCGAGCAGGCGCTGGGCCATGACAAAGGTGCAGACGGCACGACCGTGCTGGAGTGGAAGGCCAATCCGGCTTCCAAGCCACTGGCCATCGCTGCCTGGCTGGCCGTGGGCATTCCGTTGGCGTGGGGTGTGTGGGTGACCCTGCAGAAGACGGCGGTGCTGTTTCACTGATGTAGATGCTTGAATCGGCGGTGGCCCGTTCGCGGCCACTGACCGCTCCTACGGCATCCCGTAGGAGCGGTCATCGGCCGCGAAAAGGCCACCGCAGATCATCCTTTCCCCCCTCTTCTGTTCCCGTTTCCCGCCTGCGTGCCTATAATGATCACCTTTTTCGCCCAACGATTTTGCGGAGCTGGTGATGGCCGAACGTATCGCGTTCGTCGAGCGCAACACTCTGGAAACCCAGATCAAAGCCTCGATCAACCTGGATGGCACCGGAAAGGCCCGATTCGATATCGGCGTTCCTTTTCTTGAGCACATGCTTGACCAGATCGCCCGGCACGGGCTGATCGACCTGGACATCGAGTGCAAGGGCGACCTGCACATCGACGACCACCACACCGTGGAGGACGTCGGCATCACCTTGGGCCAGGCATTCGCCAAGGCCATCGGCGACAAGAAAGGCATCTTTCGCTACGGCCACGCCTACGTCCCGCTGGACGAAGCGCTGTCGCGCGTGGTCATCGACTTCTCCGGCCGCCCCGGCCTGCAGATGCACGTGCCCTACACCCGCGCCACCGTTGGCGGCTTCGATGTCGACCTGTTCCAGGAGTTCTTCCAGGGCTTCGTCAACCACGCCAACGTCTCCCTGCACATCGACAACCTGCGTGGGCACAACACCCATCACCAGATCGAAACCGTGTTCAAGGCTTTCGGCCGCGCGCTGCGCATGGCCGTCGCGGTTGACGAACGCATGGCTGGGCAGATGCCGTCGACCAAGGGCGTGCTCTGATGCAGACCGTCGCGGTAATCGACTACGGCATGGGCAACCTGCACTCCGTGGCCAAGGCTCTGGAGCATGTCGGTGCCGGCAAGGTGCTGATCACCAGTGACGCCAATGTCATTCGTGAAGCCGACCGCGTGGTCTTTCCCGGTGTCGGCGCCATTCGCGACTGCATGGCTGAAATCCGTCGCCTGGGCTTCGATGCGCTGGTGCGCGAAGTCAGTCAGGACCGGCCCTTCCTGGGTATCTGTGTTGGCATGCAGGCCTTGATGGAGCACAGCGAAGAGAACGCCGGTGTCGACTGCATCGGCGTGTTTCCCGGCAAGGTGCGCTTTTTCGGCAAGGACCTGCACGAAGGTGGCGAGCACCTGAAAGTCCCGCACATGGGCTGGAACGAAGTGCAGCAGGCAGTGGATCACCCGCTGTGGCACGACATTCCCGACCTGGCGCGTTTCTACTTCGTGCACAGCTATTACATCGAGGCCGGCAAGCCGGGCCAGGTGGTGGGGCGCGGCCATTACGGTTGTGATTTCGCCGCGGCACTGGCCGAAGGGTCACGCTTCGCCGTGCAGTTCCACCCCGAGAAGAGCCATACCCATGGCCTGCAGCTGCTGCAGAATTTCGCAGCCTGGGATGGACGCTGGTAATGGCCAAGGCCAGCAAGCCGCCCATTCTTAGCCTGACGCCGGAGCAGGAGAGCGAAGCGGCCGAGAAGATCAAGCGGTTCATGCGTGACCGCTTCGATCTCGACCTGGGTTCGTTCGAGGCCCTCGAGGTGCTCGAGCTGTTCACCCGCGAAATGGCTCCACACTATTACAACAGGGCGATTTTCGATGTGCAGGCGCACCTCAGCGAGAGGTTCGAAAGCATCGAGAGCGACCTGTGGGCGCTCGAGAAGAACTGACTTCCGAGCATCGCCGTTCACCGACTTCGAAGGTTTTTGCAGATGCTGATTATCCCCGCTATCGATCTTAAAGACGGTGCCTGCGTGCGCCTGCGCCAGGGCCGCATGGAAGATTCCACGGTGTTCTCGGATGATCCGGTGAGCATGGCCGCCAAGTGGGTCGATGGCGGCTGCCGTCGCCTGCACCTGGTCGACCTCAACGGCGCCTTCGAAGGCCAGCCAGTGAATGGCGATGTGGTCACTGCCATTGCCAAGCGCTACCCGCACCTGCCGATCCAGATCGGCGGCGGCATCCGCTCGCTGGAAACCATCGAGCACTACGTCAAGGCCGGCGTGAGCTACGTGATCATCGGCACCAAGGCGGTCAAGCAGCCCGAGTTCGTCGCCGAGGCCTGCCGTGCATTCCCCGGCAAGGTCATCGTTGGTCTGGACGCGAAAGATGGCTTCGTCGCCACCGACGGCTGGGCCGAAGTGAGCACGGTGCAGGTCATCGACCTGGCCAAGCGGTTCGAGGCCGATGGCGTGGCGGCGATCGTCTACACCGACATCGCCAAGGACGGCATGATGCAGGGCTGCAACGTGCCCTTCACCGCTGCTCTGGCGGCCGCGACCAAGATCCCGGTGATCGCCTCCGGCGGTATCCACAACCTGGGCGACATCCGTGCCCTGCTGGACGCCAAGGCGCCGGGCATCATCGGCGCCATCACTGGCCGCGCCATCTACGAAGGGACCCTGGACGTCGCCGAAGCCCAGGCATTCTGCGATTCGTACAACGCGTAACGGCTGGACGCGGCCCCCTGTAGCAGCGGCGCAAGCCGCGTCCGCCAGCACCTTGGTCCAACTTTAGCGGAGAACCCCCATGGCCCTGGCCAAACGCATCATCCCCTGCCTGGACGTGGACAACGGCCGAGTGGTCAAGGGCGTCAAATTCGAGAACATCCGCGACGCCGGCGACCCGGTCGAGATCGCCCGGCGCTACGACGAGCAGGGTGCCGACGAGATCACCTTCCTGGACATCACCGCCAGTGTCGATGGCCGTGACACCACCCTGCACACCGTCGAGCGCATGGCCAGCCAGGTGTTCATTCCCCTGACCGTGGGCGGCGGCGTGCGCACGGTGGCGGATATCCGCAACCTGCTCAATGCCGGTGCGGACAAGGTCTCGATCAACACGGCTGCGGTGTTCAACCCGGAGTTCGTCGGCGAGGCAGCTTCGCGCTTCGGCTCGCAGTGCATCGTGGTGGCCATCGATGCGAAGAAGGTCTCGGGGCCCGGCGAAGAGCCGCGCTGGGAGATCTTCACCCACGGTGGGCGCAAGCCTACCGGCCTGGATGCCGTGCAATGGGCACAGAAGATGGAAGGCCTGGGCGCGGGTGAGATCCTGTTGACCAGCATGGACCAGGACGGCATGAAGAACGGCTTCGACCTGGGCGTGACCCGCGCCATCAGCGACGCACTGGGCATCCCGGTGATCGCTTCCGGCGGGGTGGGCAACCTGCAGCACCTGGCCGATGGCGTGATCCAGGGCGGCGCGAGCGCGGTGCTGGCCGCCAGTATCTTTCACTTCGGCGAGTACACCGTGCCCGAGGCCAAGGCCTTCATGGCCAAGCAAGGCATCGTGGTCCGCTGACCCTGCAGCAGCGGCGCAAGCCGCGTCAGGCCTCACCGCGTTGCGCCAGGTTCACCGCACTGCCCGCCGACGCGGCTTGCGCCGCTGCTACAAGGAATCTGTCGTTGCGGTAACCGCGTCCGGCGTCCGGGCAATGATGGTCGCTGTTTCGGCAACCGCGTCCGGCGTCCGGGTAATGACGATCGCCGTTGCGGTAACCGCGTCCGGCGTCCGGGTAATGACGATCGCCTTCACGGCAACCGCGTCCGGCGTCCGGGTAATGATGGTCGCTGTTTCGGCAACCGCGTCCGGCATCACCACGACCCTTGTAGCAGCGGCGCGAGCCGCGTCGGCGGACACCGCGGTGGGACGCTCAATCGCGTCGGCGTTTGACGCGGCTTGCGCCACTGCTCCAGGGGTAAGGAGTTTGTATGTACCATGGCGAACGAATGAACGCCTGGACCCATTTGGTCGGGGCTGTGCTGGCGGCAGTCGGTGCTGTCTGGCTGCTGTTTTTGGCGGCGTTTCAAGGTGACCCCTGGAAGATCGTCAGCGTGTGCATCTATGGCAGCACGCTGATCCTGCTCTACAGCGTTTCCACGATCTACCACAGCGTGCGCGGGCGCGGCAAAGCGCTCATGCAGAAGCTCGATCACCTGTCGATCTACCTGCTGATCGCCGGCAGCTACACGCCGTTCTGCCTGGTGACCCTGCGCGGGCCTTGGGGCTGGAGCCTGTTCGGCGTGGTCTGGGGGCTGGCGGTGCTGGGCATGTTGCAGGAGATCAAGCCGCGCTCCGAGGCCCGCGTGCTGTCCATCGTGATCTACGCGGTGATGGGCTGGATCGTGCTGGTCGCGATCGACCCGCTGCTGCGCCTGCTTGGCCCCGCCGGATTCGCCTGGCTGGCCGCAGGCGGCGCGCTGTACACCGTGGGCATCATCTTCTTCGCGCTGGACAAGCGCCTGCGCCACGCTCACGGTATCTGGCACCTGTTCGTGATCGCCGGCAGCGTGCTGCACTTCATCGCGATCTTTTTCTACGTCATCTGAACCCTAGAAATCACCCCACAGCTGCTGCGCCATCGCCAGGGCGACCACCGGCGCGGTTTCGGTGCGCAATACGCGCGGGCCCAGGCGAGCTGCGTGAAAGCCGGCGGCCTTGGCCTGCTCCACTTCGGCATCGCTCAAACCGCCTTCAGGGCCGATCAGGAACGCCAGGCTGGCAGGCTTGGTGTGACTGAGCAGCGGCTCCGCAACGGGATGCAGCACCAGCTTGAGCTCGGCGTGGCTGGCAGCGATCCAATCGGCCAGCGCCTGCGGCGCATGAATGACCGGCACGCTGGAACGACCGCACTGCTCGCAGGCGCTGACTGCTACCTGGCGCCAGTGGGCCATGCGCTTGTCGGCGCGCTCGTCCTTGAGGCGCACCTCGCAGCGTTCGCTCACCAGAGGGGTGATTTCACTCACGCCCAGTTCGGTAGCTTTCTGGATCGCCCAGTCCATCCGTTCGCCACGGGACAGGCCCTGACCCAGATGGATGGCCAGCGGCGAATCGGGCTGGCCGGCAAACTGTTCGTCGAGGGTAACGCTGACGCGTTTCTTGCCCACTTCCAACAAGGTGCCGAGGTATTCCTGACCGCTGCCGTCGAACAATTGCACCTGGTCGCCGGCGGCCATCCGCAGCACGCGGCCGATGTAGTGGGCCTGGGCTTCGGGCAGTTCGTGTTCGCCCAGGGCGAGCGGGGCGTCGATGAAAAAGCGTGACAGTCGCATGGGGGTGTCTCTGGTGATTTTGTGGTGTTTATTCGGGCCTCTTCGCGGCCACTGGCCGCTCCTACGGTTGCATCGTGTGCCCCTGTAGGAGCGGCCAGTGGCCGCGAAAGCGCTGGTACAGGCGACGTCCTGCTCAACCCGGATCGCGAAACCCGGGGTGGAAATCTTCGGCTACCTGCACGCTCACGCTGCTGCGAGTGGCGATATCGATTCCCTCGCTGGCCACCTCGGCCAGGAAGTCGATCTGCTCGGGCGTAATTACGTAGGGCGGTAGGAAATACACCACGCTGCCCAGCGGCCGCAGCAACGCGCCACGTTCGAGTGCGTGGTTGAATACTTTCAATCCGCGCCGCTCCTGCCAGGGGTAGGCGGTCTTGCTGGCCTTGTCCTGGACCATTTCGATGGCCAGGACCATGCCGGTCTGGCGCACTTCGGCCACGTGGGCATGATCGACGAGGTGCGCCGTGGCGCTGGCCATGCGCTCGGCCAGGGCGCGGTTGTTCTCGATGACGTTGTCCTGCTCGAAGATGTCCAGTGTCGCCAGCGCCGCGGCACAGGCCAGCGGATTGCCGGTGTAGCTGTGCGAATGCAGGAAGGCGCGCAGGGTCGGGTAGTCGTCGTAGAAGGCGCTGTAGACGTCGTCGGTAGTCACGCAGGCCGCCAGCGGCAGGTAGCCACCGGTCAGCGCCTTGGACAGGCACAGGAAATCAGGACGGATGCCGGCCTGCTCGCAGGCAAACATCGTCCCGGTGCGACCGAAGCCCACGGCGATCTCGTCGTGGATCAGGTGCACGCCGTAGCGGTCGCATGCCTCGCGCAACAGCTTGAGGTACACCGGGTGATACATGCGCATGCCGCCAGCACCCTGGATCAACGGTTCGATGATCACCGCAGCAATACTTTCATGGTGCTCGGCCAGGGTGTGTTCCATGGCTTGGAACAGCGTGCGCGAATGCTCCTCCCAACTTACCCCTTCGGGCCGCAGGTAGCAGTCCGGGCTCGGCACTTTCAAGGTGTCGAGCAGCAGCGGCTTGTAGGTTTCGGTGAATAGCGGCACGTCACCGACCGACATCGCCGCAATGGTCTCGCCGTGATAGCTGTTGGTCAGCGTGACGAAGCGCTGCTTGTTCGGCTGACCGCGGTTGACCCAGTAGTGAAAGCTCATCTTCAGCGCGACTTCGATGCACGAGGAGCCGTTGTCGGCGTAGAAACAGCGGGTCAGCCCCTCGGGCGTCATCTTGACCAGCCGCTCGGACAGCTCGATCACCGGCTGATGGCTGAAGCCAGCCAGGATCACGTGTTCCAGCTGATCGACCTGGTCCTTGATGCGCTGATTGATGCGCGGGTTGGCGTGTCCGAACACATTAACCCACCAGGAGCTGACCGCGTCCAGGTAACGCTTGCCTTCGAAGTCCTCCAGCCATACGCCTTCACCGCGCTTGATCGGGATCAGCGGCAGCCGCTCGTGGTCTTTCATCTGGGTGCAGGGGTGCCACAGGACCTCGAGGTCGCGCTTCATCCACTGATCGTTGAGTCCCATCTTTTTCTCCCGCGGCAACACGCTTGGCAAACAGTCGCGCAAGCCTATGCAATGAGGCCTCGGCTCACAACCCAAACATGCTCGATGGCGGCGCTGGCGGGCAGTATGGCGCTGGCGTATGCTGCCCGGCACTTTGCCATTGCCGGGGCACGATCCGGCCATTTCGCTTGCTCTGCCGGAGTTCTCTGCATGTCTGCTGGTTGGTTGCGCGCTTGGGCGCTGATAGTGGTGGGGCTGTTCAGCGCGCAGGCGTTGGGCAATGACAAGGCACAGACGGCGATCGTCGTCGGCGGCGGTCTGGCGGGGCTTACAGCTGCCTACGAGTTGCAGGCCAAGGGCTGGCAGGTGACCTTGCTCGAGGCGCGCCCCAGCCTTGGCGGCCGCTCGGGCCTGGCCACCAGCGAGTGGATCGGCGGCAGCAAGATCCAGCCGGTGCTCAACGGCTATGTGAACACCTTCAAGCTGGCCACCCAGCCAGCGCCGGAGTTCGTCCGCAACCCTGGCTACCTGATCGACGGCGAATACTTCAGCGCCGCCGACCTGGCCACCAAGCAGCCAGCGACGGCGGAGGCGCTCAAGCGCTACGAGAAAACCCTGGATGATCTGGCCCGCTCGGTCAAGGACCCGGAAAACCCCGGTGCCACCAGCACCCTGTTCGCCCTGGACCAGATCAATGTGTCCAACTGGCTGGACCGCCTGCAACTGCCCGCCACCGCACGGCAGCTGATCAATCAGAAAATTCGTACGCGCTATGACGAACCATCGCGCCTGTCGCTGCTGTATTTCGCCCAGCAGAGCCGCGTCTACCAGGACATCGACGATCGCGATCTGCGCGCTTCGCGCTTGATTGGCGGCAGCCCCGTGCTGGCTCAGGCCTTCGTCAAACAGATCAAGACCATCAAGACCGATTCACCAGTCTCGGCCATCAGTCAGGACAAGGACGGCGTGACCGTCAAGGTCGGTGCCGTGGGTTACCAGGCCAGTTACGTAGTGCTGGCCGTACCCTTGCGTGCGCTGGGCAAGATCGCTTTCACGCCGGCGCTGGACAACCGTCAGTTGGCGGCGATCAAAGGCACCAACTACGGTTGGCGCGACCAGTTGTTGCTCAAGTTCAAGACGCCGGTGTGGGACAGCAAGGCGCGCATGTCTGGCGAGATCTACAGCAACACCGGGCTGGGCATGTTATGGATCGAGCCGGCATTGAAGGGCGGCGCCAACGTGGTGATCAACCTGTCCGGTGACAATGCTCGCCTGCTGCAGGCTTTTGGCGACAAGCAGATGGTCGACCAGGTCTTGATCCGCCTGCACGCGTTCTATCCTCAGGCGCGCGGTGCCTTCACCGGCTATGAAATCCGCCGCTACAGTGTCGATCCTTCCTATGGCGGCGCCTACCTGGCGTACGGGCCGGGGCAGATCAGCAAGTTCTGGAAGGTCTGGGAAAAGCCGCAGCAGCGCATCGCTTTCGCCGGTGAGCACACTGATTCGCTGTACCCAGGCACGCTGGAAGGTGCGCTGCGCAGCGGCCAGCACGCCGCTGGCCAGGTTCTCGACCTGGCAGCAGGTAAATCTTTCGAGCCGGTCAAAGTGGCACCGCCAGTGGCTGTGCCAGCGAAGGCCGTCGACAGCAAGCCTGGGTTCTTCTCCAAATGGTTTGGTGGGGGCGAGACGCCCGTGGCCAAGCCGGTCGAGCCAGTACCTGCACCTGCACCGGCACCTGCGCCAGTACCAGCACCAGCGCCTGTTCCAACGCCCGCCCCGGTGCCTGTGGTACCCGCGCCGGTGCCGGCCAAGGCCGAGCCGGTGAAGAAGGCAGCACCCGTGAAAAAGGTCGACGCCAAGAAGCCGGAGACCAAGAAGGCCGAGGTGAAGAAGCCAGCGGTCAAGAAACCGGTCGAAACCAAGAAGCCGGTTGAACCGAAAAACAAGACAGAAGCGAAAAAGCCTGCGGTACAGCCGTAGGTTTCGCACCCTCGCCGTCGGCTTCTTCGCAGGTCGGCGGCGAGCCTTCTACGTGCAGAAGTCGCGACCTTGCCACTGACATCCCTGCGCTTAATACTGACTTAATCGACTTTATCGATATTTCAAAGCGAGATTTTCCGCTTTAATTCGATAAGTGAGTCAGTCATCTTGAGCGCAGTTCTTACAGGGTCCAGGCACATGCAACTACGTAATTCCACTTCTCGCTATGGCTGGGTCAGCATCGTTCTGCACTGGGGCGTCGCGCTGACCGTGTTCGGGCTTTTCGCCCTCGGGCTGTGGATGGTTGGCCTGGGCTACTACGACCCATGGCGCAAGGCCGGGCCCGACCTGCACAAGAGCATCGGTCTGGTGCTGTTCTTCTTCATGCTGCTGCGCGTGGTCTGGCGCTTCATCAGCCCGCCGCCGCCACCTACGCCCAATCAAGGCAAGCTCACCCGGACTGCGGCCCATCTGGGCCACCTGTTTCTCTATGTGGACCTGTTTCTGGTGATGAGTGCCGGTTACCTGATCTCGACGGCCGACGGCGTGGGCATTCCCGTGTTCGGACTGTTCGAGATCCCGGCATTGGTCAGTGGGTTGCCCGATCAGGCGGAAACCGCCGGTACCGTGCATTTCTACCTGGCCTGGGTATTGGTGATATTCGCCGTATTGCATGGCCTGGCCGCATTGAAACACCACTTCATCGATCGTGATGCAACCCTCATTCGCATGCTGGGTCGCAAAGCCTGACTGCAGTACCCATAAATCTATTCGAGGAATATTCTGTATGTTGAAAAAGACGCTCGCCGCACTTGCCATTGGTTCTGCCTTGTTCACCGCAGGCCAGGCCATGGCCGCCGACTACACCATCGACAAGGAAGGCCAGCACGCTTTCGTCGACTTCAAGATCAGCCACCTGGGCTACAGCTTCATCACCGGTACCTTCAAGGACTTCGACGGCTCGTTCAGCTTCGATGCAGCCAAGCCTGAAGACTCGAAGATCGACGTGACCTTGAAGACCGCCAGCGTGTTCACCAATCACGCCGAACGCGACAAGCACATCAGCAGCAAGGACTTCCTGGACGTCGCCGCGTTTCCCACCGCTACCTTCAAGTCCACCAGCGTCAAGCCAACCGGCAAAAGCGCCGATGGCAAGACCACTGCTGACGTGACCGGCGACCTGACCCTGCACGGCGTGACCAAGCCAGTCGTGATCAAGGCCACCTTCCTGGGTGAAGGCAAGGATCCGTGGGGCGGCTACCGTGCCGGTTTCGAAGGCACCACGTCGATCAACCGCAAGGACTTCGCGCCAAAGTCGATGGACCTGGGTCCACAGTCGGACACCGTCGAGCTGTACTTCACGTTTGAAGGCGTGAAAGCGAAGTAAGTTATTCGCTGACACAAAAAAACGCCGCAGCCTTTNCGCGCCGCCATACTGGATCAGCCTTCGCGATTACGCGTCAGCAGCGCAGGCTTTTCACCCCGTGGCCGGCTTGGCAATTGCTCCAGCTGCTCGGCGGTGGGGAAACGATCGATCTTCGATTCCTTGTGCACGATCACCGGTTGGCTCGGGTTGCGCGAGTCAGCTACCACCGGTTCCTGGCGTGGTTGCTCGTCACGTGCCGGGCGGCGGTTGCGCGGGTTGCTTTCGCGACGGGGCTGGCCGTCACGCGCGCCACCTCCGTTGCTGCGCGGGCCACGCTTGGCACCGGCGTTGTCACCCGTGCCAGCCGGACGCGCGGCGCTACCGCTGCGCGGCGCACCACCGGCAGGACGACCCTGGCGAGGCGCGGCTGCAGGCGCGGCAGCACCGGCCGGAGCCGAGGCGCCGGGACGACGACCACGGCCCTGGTTCTTGCCCTGATAGGGGCTGACGTAATCCGCGCGGTTGCCGAAGTTGTCCACTTCGTCATCGAGGAATTCGTCCGGCGCACGGTTGGCGGAAACAGTCGGTTCTACGGCCGGGCGCGCAGCTTGGGGCTGACGGGGCTTCTGGTCACGGGGTTGGCGTTCAGAACGCGCCCCGGCGGGCTTTTCCTTGCCTTTGTCCTTCCCTTTGTCCTTGCGTCCACCACCGGCATTGCTGCTGCCGTCGCCGCGTGGCGCGCGAGCGCCGCGAGCATTGTTGGCCTGAGGGCGTTCACGCACCTCGGGTTTTTCCGCTTCCACGGTGCTGGCATCGAAGCCCATCAGATCACCGTCCGGGATCTTCTGCCTGGTCATGCGCTCGATGCTCTTGAGCAGCTTCTCTTCGTCCGGCGCGACCAGCGAGATCGCCTCGCCACTGCGGCCGGCACGGCCGGTACGGCCGATACGGTGCACGTAGTCTTCGTCAACGTTGGGCAGCTCGAAGTTGACCACGTGCGGCAACTGGTCGATGTCCAGGCCACGGGCAGCAATGTCGGTGGCAACCATGATGCGTACGGCACCGGCCTTGAAGTCTGCCAGGGCCTTGGTGCGTGCGTTCTGGCTCTTGTTGCCGTGGATCGCCACGGCGCTCAGGCCATGCTTCTCCAGGTACTCGGCCAGGCGGTTGGCGCCGTGCTTGGTACGGGTGAACACCAGTACCTGCTCCCACGCGCCCTGAGTGATCAGGTGCGCCAGCAGCGAACGCTTGTGGCTAGAGGCCAGGCGATAGACGCGCTGTTCGATGCGCTCGACCGTGGTGTTGGGCGGCGTGACCTCGATGCGCTCGGGGTTGTGCAGCAGCTTGCCGGCCAGGTCGGTGATGTCCTTGGAGAACGTCGCAGAGAACAGCAGGTTCTGACGCTTGGACGGCAGGCGCGAGAGTACTTTCTTGACGTCGTGCACGAAGCCCATGTCGAGCATGCGGTCGGCTTCGTCGAGCACGAGGATTTCAACGTGGGACAGATCGACACTGCCCTGGCCACACAGGTCGAGCAGGCGGCCGGGGCAGGCCACCAGCACGTCGACACCGCGGGACATGGCCTGAACCTGCGGGTTCATGCCGACACCGCCGAAGATGCAGGCGCTGACGAATTTGAGGTCGCGGGCATAGGTCTTGAAGCTGTCGTGAACCTGGGCGGCGAGTTCGCGCGTCGGAGTCAGGACCAGCACGCGCGGTTGGCGCGGGCCGTGACGTTGGGATTTGTCCGGGTGACCACCTGGGAACAGCCGTTCCAGAATCGGAAGGGCGAAACCGCCGGTCTTACCTGTACCTGTCTGAGCGGCGACCATCAGGTCGCGGCCTTGCAACACGGCGGGAATGGCCCGCTGTTGCACCGGGGTGGGCTGGGTGTAGCCCGCTGCCTCGATGGCGCGGACTAGAGCCTCGGAGAGACCGAGGGAAGCAAAGGACATGAGTAATCCTGTTCTAGTAGGGGCTTATGCCCGAGGGATAATCTTGCCTGGCGCGACGGGTGTGTGATGACACTGTCGCGTCCGGTCCTGCTGGGGTTGCAAAGGGGGCATCACGAAGCGGTGCGCGGGCGCAAGCCCAGCTGGCAGGTGCTTCGGGAGGCCTTGGCAAGGCCGAGCGGCCGGACGTAAGCCTGGCACAAGGGCCGAGTATAACAGAGCAATCACATTGCGCTGCTTTCACGCTGCCCAGCGGTGTTCGCAGGCGATTGCCGGAGGATCTGCGGCGCAGCGGAAGGTAGCGTTTTACCACTCATTGGCGCATCGGCATAGCGTGCCAGCAACTGCGCGTAGGCTGGCTCCAGTTTGAACCGGCGCAGTTCCGCGGCGAAGCGCTGCACCAGCAGGTCCATCCCGGCGCCGCGGCGTACCGCCAGAAACTGCGGGTTGCTGCCGATCTCCATGGGCAGGCGACTGACCCGCTGCTCCAGGCCCAGACGCTTGACGGTGTACTCCCCCACCCGGCGGTCGGTGATCAGCAGGTCGATGCGTGCCTTGGCCAGCTTGCCGAAGTTGGCTTCCTGGCTGGGCCCGCTCTCGCGGATCACGCCAGGCGCCTGGGCGAACTCGTCACCGTAGTCGTACCCGGCCGTGATGCCCACGGTCAGCCCCTTGAGGTCGGTCATGCTCTGCACGGAGTGAGGGCGATCGTTGGCCTGGTAGAACACCCATTCCACCTCCGACAGCGGCTCCCTGGGGTAGAACAGGCTGGCGTCGCGTTCGTTGGTCTGGAAAATATCGAGGATGCCGTCGGCCTGGCCTTGATCGAGCATGGCCAGGCAGCGTTTCCACGGCAGGAACTGCCATTGCACTTGAATGCCCAGGCGCTCGAAGATCAGCGCGGTGATGTCGTAGTCGATTCCCTGCGCCTTACCGTGTTCCTCGAAGGCGTAGGGCGCCCATGAATCGGTGACGATACGCAGCGTTTCGCCGTGGGCCTGCAGGCACCAGCAAAGGAGAAGCGCAGAGGGCAACGAGCGGAGGATGGCAACCATGGGCCGGAGATTACGACGGCTGGCTCCGCTTGAAAAGGTCTGCGCCGGGCTTTCAGGACTTTTGCCGGCTCGTCAGGTGCTGATAGATGGAGCTGCGGCGGCGGCCCAGCAGTAAACGAACGCCGGGATGCCCCAGCCACTGCTCCAGTTGCCTGGGCTGCAGCGGCGTGCGCATGCGCCGCTCGACGTTGTCCTGGGCCTTTTCCCACCAGACGGGTGCGCAGGCCTGGTCGAATTCGTTGGCATGGGGGTAGCAGCCATACAGCACTTCGCGCACGAACTGCCGCTGATGACCGGGCAGCAGCAGGGTCACGGCCTTGAACAGCAGGCGTTGCGCAGCGGGCGGACGCGGCAACTGGGCGGTGACCTGCCGGGTATCGTCCAGCGCAGCAGGATCGAGCGGCACGTTTTGGTGCTTGCGCAGCCACGCCATGACCTTGGCCCGAAACAGCTGCTTGCGGCTCCAGTAATGGTGGATCAGGTCGGGGCACTCGCGCAGGGCGTAATGCCGGTAGGCGGCGATGCCCAGGCAGAACTCCTCCAGGATGTAGGCGCCCTGGGCCCGCGGGTACAGGTCGTCCATCAGCTCGATCGAGCGCTGCAGCAGACAGGCATCGTCGGCATGCAGGCCGATCACCCCGGAGTTGATCAGGGGCATCTGGTCATCGGCCAGGCCGCGCGCCTGCAGTTCTTCGCTCAATGCGCTGTACAGCACGCTTTCCCGGCAGTCGCCATAGCGGATACCGATCGCGTTGCACAGCAGGCTCCCCGGCGCGATACGCTCGAACAGCGCCAGTGGCGACTGATGGAAGAAGGTGTCGGTGTCGATCAGCAGGGCGACTTCGGATTCGCGCAGCACTTCGAGCAGTGCCATGTGCTTGATGCGAAAGTGGTAACCGTGCGGTTGCATCCACGCCTTGCGGGTGGCCGCGTCGAAATTGCGCACGCGCACCGGCAGGTCGCCGTAGGGCGCGGGGTCGTCGGTGAACACCTGGATATCTATGCTGTGACCGGGTGTTTCACGTAGACGCGCCAGGGCGCTGCAGATGCTGAAGATGGCTTCCCGGTGATAGGTGTCGGCACCGAACACGAGGTAGACCAGTTGCGGGCGAGAAGAGCGGGTTTGAGTGACCATGGACCTGATTCTGATGCTGATGAACGACGAAAAAAGGCCCCGGCAATGTGCCGAGGCCCTGAGGCCGCCTGAGAAGACTCAGCTGCTGAGTTTCAGATTGTTCCATACGGCCAGGCTGGGTTCTGCCTGGTTAAGGGTATAGAAATGCAGGCCCGGTGCGCCGCCCTGCAATAAACGCTCACACATCTGCGTGATCACTTGCTCGCCGAACGCCTGGATGCTTTTTACGTCATCGCCGTAGGCTTCCAGCTGCTTGCGCACCCAGCGCGGGATTTCTGCGCCGCAGGCGTCGGAGAAACGCGCCAGCTTGCTGTAGTTGGTGATCGGCATGATGCCGGGCACGATCGGAATGTTCACGCCCAGCTTCTGCACACGCTCGACGAAGTAGAAGTAGCTGTCGGCGTTGAAGAAGTACTGAGTGATTGCGCTGCTGGCGCCGGCGTTGGCCTTGCGCGCGAAGTTGACCAGGTCATCTTCGAAATTGCGCGCCTGCGGGTGCATCTCGGGGTAGGCCGCCACTTCGATGTGGAAGTGGTCGCCGGTTTCGGCGCGAATGAACTCGACCAGGTCGTTGGCATGGCGCAGCTCGCCGCTGGACATGCCCATGCCCGAAGGCAGGTCGCCGCGCAGGGCAACGATGCGCTTGATGCCCGCCGCCTTGTACTGGTCGAGCAGGCCTCGCAGGTCTTGCTTGCTGTCGCCCACGCACGACAGGTGCGGAGCGGCGGGAACATTGACTTCGTTTTCCAGCTGCAGAACGGTATTCAACGTGCGGTCGCGGGTCGAACCGCCAGCGCCGTAGGTGCAGGAGAAGAAATCGGGTTTGTAGGCAGCCAATTGGCGGGCAACGCCCATCAGCTTTTCATGCCCGGCATCGGTCTTGGTCGGAAAGAACTCGAAGCTTAAGGGACGATCTTGAGACATGGCAGTTTCTCGGTAAACCCATCGAGCGGGCCAGGGTTGGCTGGCCCGCCGTGTCAACGTTGCAGAAGCTTAGTAGCGATAGGCTTCTGGCTTGAACGGACCTTCGACGGTGACGCCGATGTAGTCGGCCTGCTTCTGGGTCAGCTGGGTGACCACGCCGCCGAAGCCGCGGACCATTTCCAGGGCCACTTCCTCGTCGAGTTTCTTCGGCAGCACTTCGACGGTCAGGCGCGCAGCCTTGCCGTTGGCGTCCAGGTCGGCAAATTTCTGCTCGAACAGGAAGATCTGCGCCAGCACCTGGTTGGCGAACGAGCCGTCCATGATGCGGCTTGGGTGACCGGTGGCGTTGCCCAGGTTAACCAGACGGCCTTCGGCCAGCAGGATCAGGTAGTCGTCGTTCTGCGCGTCGAAACTGCCGGCACCGGTGCGGTGGATCTTGTGCACCTGCGGCTTCACCTCTTCCCATGCCCAGTTCTTGCGCATGAAAGCGGTGTCGATTTCGTTGTCGAAGTGACCGATGTTGCAGACCACGGCACGCTTCTTCAGCGCCTTGAGCATGTTGGCATCGCAGACGTTGACGTTACCGGTGGTGGTGACGATCAGGTCGATCTTGCCCAGCAGGGCCTTGTCGATGCTCGCTTCGGTGCCGTCGTTGATGCCGTCGATGAATGGCGAAACCAGCTCGTAGCCATCCATGCAGGCTTGCATGGCGCAGATCGGGTCGACTTCGGAAACCTTGACGATCATGCCTTCCTGACGCAGCGACTGGGCCGAGCCCTTGCCCACGTCACCGTAGCCGATCACCAGCGCCTGCTTGCCCGACAACAGGTGGTCGGTGCCGCGCTTGATGGCGTCGTTGAGGCTGTGACGGCAGCCGTACTTGTTGTCGTTCTTGCTCTTGGTCACCGAGTCGTTGACGTTGATGGCCGGGATCTTCAGTTCGCCCTTGGCCAGCATGTCCAGCAGGCGGTGCACGCCGGTGGTGGTTTCTTCGGTCACGCCGTGGACCTTGTCCAGCATGGCCGGGTATTTCTTGTGCAGGATTTCGGTCAGGTCGCCGCCGTCGTCCAGGATCATGTTGGCATCCCATGGCTGGCCGTCCTTGAGGATGGTCTGCTCGATGCACCACTCGTATTCTTCCTCGGTTTCACCTTTCCAGGCGAACACCGGGATACCGGCGGCAGCGATGGCTGCCGCGGCCTGATCCTGGGTGGAGAAGATGTTGCACGAGGACCAGCGCACTTCGGCGCCCAGGGCGACCAGGGTCTCGATCAGCACGGCGGTCTGGATGGTCATGTGGATGCAGCCCAGGATTTTCGCGCCCTGGAGCGGCAGCTGGCCGGCGTATTTGCGGCGCAGGCCCATCAGTGCAGGCATTTCCGACTCGGCAATGATGGTTTCGCGACGGCCCCAGGCAGCCAGGGAGATGTCGGCGACTTTGAAATCGGAAAAACCAGCAGGCGTAAGTACAGCGCTCATTAAGAGCCTCCATTCGTAAGGTTCGAATGGGCGCCGTTGTGTGCGTTTGGCGTCCCCAGGCAAGGCCTGAAAGGACAACGCCCCATCCGAGCCTGACAGGTCGAGCCTGCTGCAGCGCCCCTCGGACGGGTGGCGGGAACGGCCGGGAGTGGAAAGGGCCGTTGGGTGAATCGGTGGCGATTATATAGCGATGTGCCCAGCTGCCAAAGTATTTCTGACGATCAGCGCCGGATCGATAATGGTATTCATAGGCAAAGCTCAATGGAGCCGGGCGCCGCGGTCTGCCATGATTCGAGCCACTTAAGGTGAAGAACAGAGGAGCCAGCATGAATTTTCATACGCGCAAATGGGTAAAACCCGAAGACCTCAACCCCAACGGCACCTTGTTCGGTGGCAGCCTGCTGCGCTGGATCGACGAGGAAGCGGCCATCTACGCCATCGTCCAGTTGGGCAATCAGCGCGTGGTGACCAAGTACATCTCCGAGATCAACTTCGTCAGCGCTTCGCGCCAGGGCGACATCATCGAGTTGGGCATCACGGCGACCGAATTCGGGCGGACCTCCATCACCCTGACGTGCGAAGTGCGCAACAAGATCACCCGCAAGAGCATCCTGACGGTGGACAAGCTGGTGTTCGTCAACCTCGGCGAAGATGGCCTGCCGGCACCCCACGGACGCAGCGAAATTCGCTACATCAAGGATCAGTTCGACACCGTCGGCTGAGTTCACGGGGATGACCCACGGTCAGGGCCGAAGCCGCGTATTGCCTGGCTTCTGGCCGACCGGTGGCGTTGCTGGCGGGCGGGTATTTCTGTACTGTACATAAAAACAGTATCGGGAAATTTCATGCAATTGATCGATAAGCTCAGCATCCTCGCCGACGCCGCCAAGTACGATGCCTCGTGCGCCAGTAGCGGTGCGCCCAAGCGCAGCTCGGAAGGCAAGGGCGGACTGGGCTCGACCAATGGCATGGGCATCTGCCACAGCTACACGCCGGACGGCCGCTGTGTATCGCTGCTCAAGATCCTGTTGACCAACTTCTGCCTGTTCGACTGCCAGTATTGCGTCAACCGCCGCTCCAGTGACGTGCCGCGGGCGCGCTTCACGCCCGAGGAAGTGGTGCGGCTGACGGTGGATTTCTATCGCCGCAACTGCATCAGCGGGCTGTTCCTGAGCTCGGGCATCATTCGCTCGGCCGACTACACCATGGAGCAGTTGATTCGCGTCGCACGCCTGCTGCGCGAGGAACATCAGTTTCGCGGTTACATCCACCTCAAGACCATTCCCGAAGCGGATCCGGCGCTGATCGCCGAAGCCGGTCGCTATGCCGATCGCTTGAGCGTGAACATCGAGCTGCCCACCGATGCCAGTCTGCAGACCCTGGCCCCGGAAAAGGACGTGGCTTCGATCAAGAAAGCCATGAGCACCATCTACACCGGTCAGCAGACCGTGCTCAACGAGCCGCGCGCGCCGCGTTTCACACCGGCCGGGCAGAGCACGCAGATGATCGTCGGTGCCGACCAGACCGATGACAGCACCATCCTGCACAGCGCCGAGTCGCTGTACGGCAACTTCGGCCTGAAGCGGGTCTACTATTCGGCGTTCAGCCCCATTCCCAACAGCCCCAAGAGCGTGCCGCTCGCAGCACCGCCGCTGATGCGCGAGCACCGCCTCTATCAGGCCGACTTCCTGCTGCGCAGCTATGGCTACAAGGCGGACGAATTGCTGTCCGGTCCGGGCGACCTGGCGCTGGACATCGACCCGAAACTGGCCTGGGCGCTGGAAAACCGAAGCGTTTTTCCGTTGGACCTGAACCGTGCCGAACCCGCGCTGATCGCGCGCATACCCGGTATCGGCCTGCGTACCACCAAGCGCCTGGTGGAGCTGCGCCGGCAGCGGCGGATTCGCTATGAAGACCTGACCCGCCTGCGTTGCGTGCTGGCCAAGGCGAAGCCGTTCTTCATCACCAGCGACTACCACCCACAGCAGGCCGAGATTTCCACCTTGTTGCTGCGCGACCAACTGCGTGATCGCCCGCAACCCCAGCAGTTGGGGCTGTGGGGATGATATGCCTGGACTGCGACGACCTCTTCGCGACCTGGCGGCAACAGGCGCGCTGGCTGCTCAGCCACCAGATCGATCCGAGTCATGTGGGCTGGAACACCGTGGCGGACCTGTTCGCCACGGACGAGCACTACCCGGCGGAAATCGGGCCATTCCAGGCGCGTATTCCCCTGGCGCTCATCGAGCTGCTGGAAAGCGCCGCGCAGTACCGTGGCGAGCAACGCTGGAGCCTGTTGTACGAAGTGCTCTGGCGCGTCAGTCACGGCGATCGCACGGCGATGCTGGCGGGTGATCGCTTGGGCAGTGAACTGCACCGGCGTATCAAGCAGGTGCGACGCGAAAGCCATCATCTGCATGCCTTCCTGCGTTTCGTCGAGCTGCCGGTGGCTGCCGAGGGGCCACCGGGCCCCGAGTACGTGGCCTGGCACGAACCGGCCCACGACATTCTGGCCCTCGCCAGCGAGCATTTCATCGGACGCATGGGGCGCAGTCGCTGGCTGATCGCAACGCCGCAGGACGGGGTCTATTACGACGGCACTCAGTTGATCCACGAACGGCAATGCCCATTGGAGTGGCAGCAACTGGCGCAGCAGGCGCACGACCCGCAGGGCGAGCTGTGGCTGACCTATTACAGCCACATCTTCAATCCTGCGCGCCTGAATCCCAAGGTCATGCAGGGCCACCTGCCCACCCGCTTCTGGAAGAACCTGCCCGAAGGGGCGTTGATTCCCGGCCTGATCAGCGATGCGCGCACCGGCAAGCAGCGCGATGGCCAGGCCAGCGACATCGGCAAGCGCCAGGGCAAACGCATCGGCCGCTCGGTGTAGCCGACAACCGGCTAGACCGATTGCAGGTGCACTTCGCCCAGTGCGCTGCCCAGTGGGCCGAAGCTGCGCTCGATCATTTCCCGGCGACCTGCGGCATCGACGATGACCACGGTGCTGGCCCGGGTCCCGTAGCTGGCGCCGGTAATGAATACGCTCGACAGCAACCGCTCGGTGGCCAGGCCCACGCCGGTGTCGGGCAATGCATGCTCGGGCGCCTGGGCCGGGTCAGCCAGCATGTCCAGCAGCGCATGGGGCTGGCTGCCCAATGCCTCTAGCCCCTGACGGGCCTTCACCAGCTTGGGCCATGGCGTATCGAGCCCGGCATTGGACAACCCATAGGTGCCCGCCGACAGATACTGCGGGGTGCCCGCGGCAGAGTGCAGGTAGCACAGGCGCTGGCCATCGCCGAGCAGCAGATTGAATCCGGCATACTCGTCCAGGCGGTCCATGACACGCTGCAGGTAATCGTCGATCGACCCTGTGCCGGTGAGAAACCCTGCGACCAGATCACCTCTGGAGCGCCGGGCGGGCGGCTGGCCAGGTCGGCGGATATTGGTCAGGGCGGCGATGCGTTGCTCGGGCCCGATGCCCAGCCAGGTACCGCCGGCTTCCAGATCCCGCCCGGCATGGACGCCGGGGTGTTCCTGCCACTGGGACAGGGGCGCCGTGGGCCGTGCGTGGAATTCGTCACGGTTGCCCGCCAGCACCAGCGGGTGGGCGTCACCGGGCTGCCAGGTGAAAACGATCAGGCACATACGTGGAAATCCTTGTAGTTTGGCTTCACTCTACCGATCCCCGGCGCGCCTATCCATCGCTGCAAGGTGGAGCGTGGGGCACCGGTTCCGGTAACATGCCGAACTGTTTACGGGGGCAACCATGGAATTCGCGCTGTATCTACTGCTCGGTGCCTGCGCTGGCGTACTGGCCGGCCTGTTCGGCGTGGGCGGCGGTATCATCATCGTGCCCGTGCTGGTGTTCAGCTTCACCTTGCAGGGCTTCGATGCCTCGGTACTGACGCACCTGGCGGTGGGCACCTCGCTGGCCACCATCGTGTTCACCTCGATCAATGCCATTCGTGCCCATCACCGGATGAAAGCGGTGCAGTGGCCTGTGGTCGGCTGGATGACCCTGGGCATCGTGGTGGGCGCAGGCATCGGCGCGTTCACCGCGTCGTTGATCCAGGGCCCGCACCTGCAGAAAATCATCGGCGTGTTCGCCGTGCTGGTGTCCGTGCAGATGGCGTTGGACTTCAAGCCCAAGGCCACGCGCCAGGTACCTGGCAAACTGGGTCTGGGCGTGGCCGGCACGGTGATCGGTTGGGCTTCGGCCATATTCGGCATCGGCGGCGGCTCGTTGACCGTGCCATTCCTGACCTGGCGCAGCGTGCCCATGCAGCAGGCCGTCGCGACGTCCTCGGCGGTCGGCCTGCCGATCGCCCTGTTCAGCGCGACAAGTTTCATGGTGCTGGGCTGGCACGAGCCGGGCCTGCCAGCGCATAGTTTCGGATTCGTCTACCTGCCGGCCCTGGCGGGTATCGCCGTGACCAGCATGTTTTTCGCCAAATACGGTGCCCGCCTGGCGCACAAGTTATCGCCACGCGTGCTCAAACGCCTGTTCGCCGCGCTGCTGTTCAGCGTCGGCATGAGTTTTTTGCTTAGCTGAGGAATCGCAATGCTGCCTTACCCGCAGATCGACCCGGTGGCACTGGCCATCGGACCGCTGAAAATCCACTGGTACGGCTTGATGTACCTGGTGGGCATTGGTGGCGCCTGGTTGCTGGCCTCGCGCCGGCTCAACGGTTTCGACCCGACCTGGACCAAGGAAAAGCTCTCGGACCTGGTGTTCTGGTGCGCAATGGGGGTGATCCTCGGCGGCCGCCTCGGCTACGTGCTGTTCTACGATCTGGAGCAATACATCGCCAACCCGACTTTGATATTCGAGGTGTGGAAGGGCGGCATGTCGTTCCATGGCGGGCTGTTGGGCGTGATGCTGGCCGCGTGGTGGTTCGGCAAGAAGAACGACAAGTCGTTTTTCCAGCTGATGGATTTCATCGCCCCGTTGGTCCCGATCGGGCTGGGCGCCGGGCGTATCGGCAACTTCATCAACGCCGAGCTGTGGGGCAAGGCCACCGACGTGCCATGGGCCATGATCTTCCCGCCCTTCAGCGATCCCGCACAGCTGCCCCGTCACCCCTCGCAGCTCTACCAATTTGCGTTGGAAGGCGTTGCACTGTTCATCATCCTCTGGTTGTTCTCGCGCAAACCGCGGCCGACCATGGCGGTGTCCGGCATGTTCGCGCTGTTCTACGGAATCTTCCGTTTTATCGTCGAATTCGTCCGTGTGCCCGATGCGCAGCTGGGCTACCTGGCGTGGGGCTGGCTGACCATGGGACAAGTGCTGTGTCTGCCGATGATCCTGGGCGGCCTGGGGTTGATCTGGTGGGCCTACCACCGCACGCCGGCGGCTCCGCGTCCGGCCGTTTGATTCTTTTTGCCTGGGCGCAACTGCGGTTGCGCCCTGAACGATGCAGGTAAGTCATGAAGCAATATCTGGAACTGGTCGCCCACGTCATCAAGAACGGCACCTTGCAAAGCAACCGCACCGGCGTGCGCACCATCAGTTTCCCGGGTGCCATGCTGCGGTTCGACCTGCAGGAAGGCTTTCCGGCGATCACCACTCGGCGACTGGCATTCAAGTCGGCTATCGGCGAGATGGTCGGGTTTCTGCGCGGGGTCAACAATGCCGCTGAATTCCGCGCCTTGGGCTGCAAGGTCTGGGACCAGAATGCCAACGAGAACGCTCAATGGCTGGCCAACCCGTTCCGCCAGGGCGAAGACGACCTGGGCGAGATCTATGGTGTGCAGTGGCGCCAGTGGCCGGCCTACAAGCGCATCGCACTGAGCAACCCGGCGGCGATCGAGCTGGCCACCAGCCAGGGCTATCGGCAGATCGCCCAGGCCGAGGAAAACGGCGAAAGCTTCGTGGTGCTGTACAAGGCCATCGACCAGATTCGCCAGTGCGTCGACACCATCATCAAGGACCCTGGCAGCCGGCGGATCCTGTTCCACGGCTGGAACTGCGCTCAGCTCGATGAAATGGCGCTGCCGCCTTGCCATCTGCTGTACCAGTTCCACCCCAATCCGGAAACCCGCGAGATCTCGCTGACGTTGTACATCCGCTCCAACGACCTGGGCCTGGGCACGCCGTTCAATCTCACCGAAGGCGCCGCGCTGCTGTCCCTGATTGGTCGCCTGACGGGCTACACGCCACGCTGGTTCACCTACTTCATCGGCGACGCCCATGTGTACGAGAACCATCTGGACATGCTCAACGAGCAGATGAAACGCGAGCCACTGCCAGCGCCCAGGCTGGTGATCTCCGACCGCGTGCCCGAGTTTGCCAAGACCGGGGTGTACCAACCCGAGTGGCTGGAGCTGATCGAACCGAGCGATTTCGCCCTCGAAGGCTACGAACACCACGCGCCACTGACTGCGCCGATGGCAGTGTGATCACGCCCTAATGAGGGAGCGAAACATTGTGTGATCCCCTGTGGGAGCGGGCTCTGCCCGCGAAAGGCGCGCCGCGGTATACCTGATGCACCGCGGTGCCCTTTTCGCGGCCACGGACCGCTCCTACGGAATTGTGTGATCTCCTGTGGGAGCAGGCTCTGCCCGCGAAGGGCGCGCTGCGGTATGCCTGACAAAGCGCGGCGTCCTTTTCGCGGCCGCTGACCGCTCCTACGAGATTGTGTGATCTCCTGTAGGAGCGGGCTCTGCCCGCGAAGGGCACGCCGCGGTATGCCTGATGCACCGCGGTGCCCTTTTCGCGGCCACGGACCGCTCCTACGGGATTGTGTGATCCTTTGTGGGAGCGGGCTCTGCCCGCGAAGGGCGCGCCGCGGTATGCCTGACAAAGCGCGGCGCCCTTTTCGCGGCCGCTGACCGCTCCTACGGGGTTGTGTGATCCCCTGTAGGAGCGGTCACCGGCCGCGAAACAGACACCGCGATTCGACTACCTTGATGCCCTTGTGAAGATATTCATCCCCCCGACGTCAGTCTCGATCTGCTCCCAGCCAAGCCGCCGGTAGTACGCCGACTTTTCCTCGACGGCGCATAGATACACTCGTTCGACACCCGCCGCCTTCGCTCGCTGCAGGCCGGCTGCAAGCAACGCCGCGCCAACGCCCTGGGTGCGGCTTTCGGCCTCTACCCACAGCGCCGCCAGCCAGGGCGAATACTGAACCCATTCATCCATGTCCGAGGCGATCAGCGATACCGTGCCCACGAACCGCTCGCCTGCATGAGCGACCAAAGTGGTGGGAATGGGCTCGGAACGCAGACTGTTATCCAGAAGCGTCAGCACATCCTCCAGGGTATAGCCGTCTTCCTTCCACCAGGCTTGCCACAGCCGCTCGCCTACGACTGCAAGAAAGCCAGGTTCAGTGCGCAGATCGGATAGTTGAAAGTGAAGCGCGGAGCGATTCATGGCAGCTTCTTTTTTTGCACGTAACCGACCAATTGCGTGTGCAGCGTCAGTTTCAGGGCCGCTAGGGTTTCGACACTCATGGCAAGTCATCCCAGGGGTTTTCCGGATAGTTGTGCACAGGTCGGTCATCTTCGAAGTACACCGGTGCGCCTGCCAGGATCTTTTCGATCAGCTTGAGTTGATCCTTGGGTACCAGGACCATGCTGGCGTCCAGACCTTCGGCAATCAGGTCGAGGGTGTTGAGCCGCGGGTTGCCGTCTTTCTCGATTTTTCCGTATTGCTGGCGGGTGAGGCCTGTGCGCAAGGGCATGTCCTGGATCTGAAGGCCCAGTTGTTGGCGGCGGTTGCGGATCTGTTGCAGAAGTGTGGTTAGCATGAGCTAAGTATGAGCCTTATATGGCTCATTTTAAACGGTATGAGCCATATAATATTCACATCCCGGATGGCTCGAATGCCAGGATATATCTGATGAACCGCGGCGCCTGTTTCGCGGCCACGGACCGCTCCTACGGGATTATGTGACCTCCTGTGGGAGCGGGCTCTGCCCGCGAAGGCCGCGCTGCGGTATGCCTGACGAAACGCAGTGCTCTTTTCGCGGGCAGAGCCCGCTCCCACAGGCTGTGTTCAGTCGTTCAATGCCCGTGGCTGCGGCCTACATGGGAGTGTTCTGCATCGGGAACGGTGACGGCGCCGCTGATTTCCAGGCGCTGAAGGATTGCGCAGTGTTCTTCGGCAGTGCCACCGTGACATTTCTGGCGCAGGGCAACGAGTTGGTCCTGCAAGGCCACCAGACCATCTATGCGTGCCTTGACATGATGAATGTGCTCGTCGATCAGGTCGTTGACGCTCTGGCATTGGTCCTGGGGGCTGTCGCGCAGGGTCAGCAGATCGCGGATTTCATCCAAGGTCATGTCCAGGATGCGGCAATTGCGAATGAAGGTGAGCCGCTCGACATGGGCCTGGGTGTAGAGGCGGTAGTTGCCATCGCTGCGGGCGGGCAGGGGCAATAGCTTTTCGCGTTCGTAGTAGCGGATGGTTTCGACCTGACAGTCGGTGATTTTCGCCAGTTCTCCGATTTTCATGCTTATGACCTGCAAAAAGGTGCTTGACCCTATAGTGGCTACAGGGTGTTCACTTGGCAACCTGCACTTCAGGGAATTGCGACCAATGAGCCACCCCACCTCCGGCCATGCCCACGATCATAAGCACGAGCACGAGCACGAGCACGAGCACGAGCACAGCCCTGCGCCAGCCAGTCATTGCTGCGCAGGCAAGGCAACGGCGCCCACGACCGTCCAGCTCGCGCCCGGCGATAGCCAGGATGCTCGGCTGAGTCAGTTCCGCATCGAAGCCATGGACTGTCCGACCGAGCAGACGCTGATCCAGAACAAGCTTGCCAAGCTGGCAGGCGTGCAACAGCTGGATTTCAACCTGATCAATCGGGTGCTCGGCGTGCGCCATTCGCTGCCCGATACCCAGGCGATCGAGAGCGCCATCAAATCGCTGGGCATGCATGCCGAACCTATCAGCGGGGACGAACCTGCCGCCAATGCGCTGCCAGCGCCACGCAAGCCCTGGTGGCCGCTGGCGCTCTCGGGCGTGACGGCGGTCGCGGCCGAAGTGGTCCATTTCACCCAGGCGGCGCCGACTTGGGTCGTGGCATTGCTGGCATTGGTATCGATTGCCAGTTGCGGTCTGACCACCTACAGCAAGGGCTGGATCGCGCTGAAGAACGGCAACCTCAACATCAATGCGTTGATGAGCATCGCGGTGACCGGTGCCGTGTTGATCGGCCAGTGGCCGGAAGCGGCGATGGTGATGTTCCTGTTCACCGTGGCCGAGCTGATCGAAGCCAAGTCCCTGGATCGCGCGCGCAATGCGATTGGCGGTCTGATGCGCCTTACGCCGGACACGGCGACGGTCCGTCAGGCGGATGGTCAGTGGCTTGAGCAGGACGTGAAAGCGGTCGCACTGCAGGCCATCGTGCGTGTACGTCCGGGTGAGCGTATTGGCTTGGATGGCGAGGTGACCGCTGGTCAGTCGAGCATCGATCAAGCGCCTATTACCGGTGAGAGCTTGCCGGTGGAGAAGGGCGTCGGTGACAAGGTGTTCGCCGGCACCATCAATCAGGCGGGTTCGCTGGAGTTTCAGGTAACTGCCGCGGCTGGCCAGTCGACACTGGCGCGGATCATCCATGCAGTCGAGCAGGCGCAGGGCGCGCGGGCACCCACTCAGCGCTTTGTGGATAACTTTTCACGGATCTACACGCCGGTGGTGTTTGCCCTGGCTCTGCTTATCGCGGTCGTGCCGCCACTGGTGGGGTTGGGCGCGTGGTTCGACTGGATCTACCGCGCGCTGGTGCTGCTGGTTGTCGCCTGTCCGTGTGCGCTGGTGATTTCCACGCCTGTCACCATCGTCAGTGCCTTGGCCGCTGCTGCGCGCAAAGGCATCCTGGTCAAGGGGGGCGTGTACCTGGAAGGTGGCCACAAGCTGGATTATCTGGCGCTGGACAAGACCGGCACGCTCACCCACGGCAAGCCGGTGCAGACCGACTATGCACTGCTCGATCAAGCCTTCGAGGGCCGCGCGCAGGCGATAGCCCAGGCCTTGGCGGCGCGCTCGGACCATCCGGTGTCACGGGCGATTGCCGGTGATCACAACGGGACAGATACCACCGTGATCCTGGATGATTTCCAGGCATTGCTCGGGCGCGGCATCAAGGGCCAGGTGGACGGGCAGACCTATCACCTGGGCAATCACCGGCTGGTGGAAGAGCTGGGTCAGTGCTCGCCTGTGCTGGAGGAGCGGCTTGATCGACTGGAGCGTGAAGGCAAGTCGGTGGTGGTGTTGCTCGGGCCGCAGGGTCCGGTGGCGCTGTTCGCGGTGGCCGATACCGTCAAGCAGACCAGTCGCGAGGCCATAGCCCAGTTGCATGCCCTGGGCATCAAGACGGTGATGCTGACCGGGGACAACCCGCACACCGCCAAGGCGATTGCCGCCCAAGTGGGTATCGATCAGGCCATTGGCGATCTGTTGCCTGCCGACAAGCTCAAGGCCGTGGAACAGCTGTACGCCCAAGGACATCGGGTTGGCATGGTCGGTGACGGCATCAATGATGCGCCGGCGCTGGCGCGGGCCGAGATCGGTTTCGCCATGGCGGCGGCGGGCACCGATACCGCCATTGAAACCGCCGATGTCGCATTGATGGATGATGATCTGCGCAAGATTCCGGCATTCATCCGGCTGTCGAGGCAGACCCGTTCGGTGTTGTTGCAGAACATTGTGCTGGCGCTGGCGATCAAGGCAGTGTTTTTGCTGATGACCGTGGCCGGTATGGCAACGCTGTGGATGGCGGTGTTTGCCGACATGGGTGTGAGTCTGCTGGTGGTGTTCAATGGGCTGCGGTTGCTGCGCAAGTGACGTTGCACTGCGGTGTACCTGTGACTGCGCGGCGCTCTTTTCGCGGCCGATGACCGCTCCCACAGAGATCGCGGAGTTCCTGTGGGAGCGGTCATCGGCTGCGAAAGGCTCACCGCGATGCATCTGACACACCGCGGCGCTCTTTTCGCGGCCACTGGCCGCTCCTATAGAGACCGCGGAGTTCCTGTGGGAGCGGTCATCGGCCGCGAAAGGCTCACCGCGATGCATCTGACACACCGCGGCGCTCTTTTCGCGGCCACTGGCCGCTCCTACGGGGTTGTCAGAGCTGCTGGGCCAGCGCCTCGATCTGCTCTTCGCGCTCGCGTTGGCTCAGGTGCTTGTGGCCGTTGAGCGAGGACCATTGCGGATAGGCGCGCGCCTTGTTCAGGGCTTCGGGCAGCTTACCTTCGCGCCAGGTCTGCTCTTGTGGCGCCGCCACTTCGATGGTGCCCATGGCGGCATGGCCACGGGCATCGAGGGCTTTCACCAGCTGTTGTTGGCGCAACGCCAGCAGCCGTAGCACGTTGTCGTCCACGGTCAGTTCGCGCTCGCCCTTGAACTTGCCCAACAAGCGCGCGCCATAGCCCCGTGCGGTTTGCAGCGCGCCGCCGGCAATGGCCCCAGCGATGGCCGCCATGCCCAGGGTCAAACCGCCCACCAGCAGGTCGACGCCAGCGCCCGCCGCTGCGCCGGCCGCAATGCCGCCGCCGACCTTCACCCCCAGCTGCTTGAGCGTATCGGGGTTGAACAGATCGTCTCCCCAGCGCCCGTCCGACAGCGGCAGGTCGCCTGCCGAGGCATCCTGGCTGCGGAAGGCATACAGTTTCAGCAAGGCTTCCACGCAGCGCTGCTCGCGTGTGCGCACCGCTTGGCGAAGGTCTTCGATGGCGCCCGCCGCTGCATCACTGGTAACGCTGCGACGACAGGCCGCGCAGTCGATCAGCAGTTCGGCAATCAACCGCCGCGCGCTGCCCTGACGCACCAGCCGTTGCGCCTGCTGATCGTCGATCAGCCGTTGCAGGGCCGGACGGGAGTGCTCCAGCAGCAAGGCCAGGCTTTCATAAAGACGTCGTTCACCGTCTTCGGGCGGCGCCACGCTGTCGAAGCGCACCAAGGCATGCAAACCGAGTCGGGCCAGGGCCTCGCGCCAATCCCCCTCGCGCTGCTGGCTGCTGCTGACGAAATTGAGCACTGGCAGTAGCGGTTTCCCGCAGCTTGCCAGCACTTCCAGCTCATCCCGGTACTTGGCCAGCACCGGCTCGCGTGCGTCGATCACGTACAGGCCCGCATCGGAAGCCAATAACTGGCGCAGCACCTTGGCCTCCTGCTCGAAGCGTTGGCGCGCTTCGCTGCCCTGCAGAAACCGCTCGACCCGCGCCGGACCGTCGAGACGCTCGCCGGGGCGATCCAGACGCTCCACGAATTCCAGCAAGGCAATGGCATCTTCCAATCCAGGGGTGTCGTAGAGCTCCAACAAGGCATCGCCATTCACTGAAAGACGTGCGCCTTCCACATGTCGTGTGGTGCTGGGCCGGTGTGACACTTCGCCAAAACCCACGTCGCGGGTAAGCGTACGCAGAAGGGACGTCTTGCCGACGTTGGTATGGCCGACCACGGCCAGGGTCAGGGGCTTACTCATGGCCTGTCTCCAGCCAGTGCAAGGGTGTCGATTGATCCACAGCCAGGTCCAGAGCATCCAGGCCAGTCTGCCAGTCGCCGAGGCGTTGTGGGTCGAGGGACTGGCCAGGCGGCGCGGGTAACAACCACACTCGGGTAACCGTGGCGCACCGGGCCAGTTCGGCAATCAGGCCAAGACTGCCGCGATCCGGCGAGCGCCGCGGATCGCAGGCGATCACCAGCCGCGCGGGCGGAAAGCGGGTCATCTGTTCCAGCAGCCGCTGGCGCGACTCGCGGCTGTCGAGCACGCCGGCATCCTGAATGCCGGGCGCCAGGACAGGTGGCCACGGATGCTGGCCGTCGAGCTCCAGTGCTACCAACACAGCGCCGCTGCTCGACTCGCTGGCTGCTTGAGTGGTGACATGCGGCAACGTGTCGGGCGCCTCATCGCGCACGCCCAAGCGTTCGCTGCTGGGCATCAGCCGTTCGCGCAGTTGGCTGTAGCCGGGCAGGCTGGTATCCAGGGTCAAACCCGCGCGGCCTCGGCGCCAACGCCATTGGCAGAACGCGGCCAGCACCAGGCGCGGGCCGATACCGAACACCAGCAGCACGCCGACCAGCCAACCGGCCCAGGCCTGGCGTGCGCCTTCGATGTTGGTCGCCTGATCGCCACTGGCGCGGATCATGTCGATGTCCGGCACACTGAAACCCAGCAGCGCGGGCACGGCGCCCAACATCTGAGTCAAATCGATGAAGGTGTCCGCACCCAGAATGGTGGTCTCCCAGACAAAACCATAACGTCGGGTGGCCAGCAGCAACAGCAGCACGGCCAGTGCGCTGAGCAAGGCCAGCAGCCACAGCCCATGCACCAGCGTGCCCAAGGCCCAGCGGTTGAGTCGTCGCCGCTGCAGCAGCAGTACCAGCGCCGGCGCCAGATGCACGGCTTGTGCATCACGCGCCAGTTTCTCGCTCAGCCACAACCACAGTCGGCCCAGCACCGCACCGTGTCCACCAGACGCGACCAGCCCCAGCAGCCAGCTCAGCAGCAGAATGAGGTTGAGCCCCAACAGGCTGCCCAGCGCCCAGAACACGTTGACGGGCTGCAGGCCGTTGCCCAGCGCTGCGAATGCCAGGCCTGCGCCGCTGAACACGGCCAGTACGGCCAGCAGCAGCATCGCCAGTCGCGCCCCCTGTAACCAATGGCCCAGGGCCTGGCGCTGGCCATCGCGTTCGGCCAGCAGCAAAGCGCGATGCTCGATGCGCGCGGCCAGGTCGCCGCCTTGCTGACGTGCCCGGCGGTTGGCTTCCAGGTCTTCCAAAGGGCCTGCCTGCTCTTCGCGCAGGCGGATGGCTTCACTGAGCCAGAGTCGATGCAATGCAGTGGGTGCGCTCACGCGTTTTTCCAGGCGGCCGATTCGTCGTGAGCATAACCCAAGGAGGCTCTGCTATTCTGCCGGCCATGAAGACATCTCTCCCTTTAAGCCTGATCGCCGCGCTCGCCGAGAACCGCGTGATCGGCATCGACAACAGCATGCCCTGGCACCTGCCGGGGGATTTCAAGTATTTCAAGGCAACCACCCTGGGCAAGCCGATCATCATGGGTCGCAAGACCTGGGACTCGCTGGGCCGCCCACTGCCGGGGCGCCTGAACCTGGTGGTCAGCCGACAGCCGGACCTGCAACTGCCGGGTGCCGAAGTGTTCATTTCTCTGGAGGCGGCCATCGAGCGTGCCGAAGCCTGGGCTCGCGAACAGGGCGCAGAGGAAGTGATGCTCATTGGTGGCGCCCAGCTGTACGCGCTGGGCCTTGGTCAGGCGGATCGCCTGTACCTGACGCGGGTAGCCTTGCAACCGGAAGGGGACGCCTGGTTTCCCGAGTTCGACGAGAACCTATGGCAGAGGGTGTCGAGCGTGCCTAACGAAGCGGTCGACGACAAGCCGGCCTACGCGTTCGAGGTATGGGAGCGCAGATGATCGGGTGGCCTGTTCGCGCCGCCTGTTCCAGAGGGCGTCCACGAACAGGCGGCACCGGTTACGCCGAAGCCAGTTCCTTGTGCTCATCGGCCGCCAGCAGAGCCTTGTCGGTCTGACCCATCACTTGGCTGGTGATGGTGCCCGCCGCCATCGATCCGCTCACGTTCAGGGCTGTGCGGCCCATATCGATCAACGGTTCGACCGAAATCAGCAGCGCCACCAGGGTAACCGGCAAGCCCATGGCTGGCAGTACGATCAATGCAGCGAAGGTCGCGCCGCCGCCCACCCCGGCCACACCGGCCGAGCTCAGGGTGACGATGCCCACCAACGTGGCGATCCACAGCGGATCCAGTGGGTTGATCCCAACCGTGGGCGCGACCATCACCGCCAGCATGGCTGGATACAGGCCGGCGCAACCATTCTGGCCGATCGTCGCGCCAAAGGAGGCGGCGAAGCTGGCGATCGCTTGAGGCACCCCCAAGCGACGAGTCTGCGCCTCGATGCTCAGTGGAATGGTCGCCGCGCTCGAGCGGCTGGTGAAGGCAAAGGTCAGCACCGGCCAGACCTTGCGGAAGAATCTCAGCGGGTTGACCCCGGCAAGGCTCAACAGCAGCCCGTGCACCGCGAACATCAATGCCAGACCGATGTACGACACCACCACGAAACTGCCCAGCTTGACGATGTCCTGCACGTTGGAACTGGCGACCACCTTGGCCATCAGGGCCAGCACACCGTAGGGCGTCAGCTTCATCACCAGCCGCACCAGCCGCATCACCCAGGCCTGCAGCACGTCGATCGCACCCAGCACTTTCGCCCCTTTGTCGGCATCGTCCTTGAACAGCTGCAAGGCCGCCATGCCCAGGAACGCGGCAAAGATCACCACGCTGATGATCGACGTGGGCTTGGCCCGCGCCAGATCGGCGAAAGGATTCTGCGGAATGAACGAGAGCAGCAGTTGCGGCACATTGAGATCGGCGACCTTGCCCGCGTAGTCGCTCTGGATCGTCGCCAGGCGTGCCGTTTCCTGAGCCCCGGCTACCAGGCCTTCGGCGCTCAGGCCGAACAGGTTGGTCAGGCCGATACCGATCAGCGCGGCGATTGCGGTGGTGAACAGCAGCGTGCCAATGGTCAGGAAGCTGATCTTGCCCAGCGAAGAGGCGTTATGCAGACGGGCCACTGCGCTGAGGATGGATGCAAAGATCAGCGGCATGACGATCATCTGCAGCAACTGCACATAACCGTTGCCGACCAGTTCCAGCCAACTGATGGTGCTTTTGAGCACAGGGTGGCCGGCACCGTAGACGGTGTGCAGGCCGATACCGAACAGAACGCCCAAGGCAAGGCCCAGCAAGACCTTCTTGGCCAGGCTCCAGTCGGTGCGACGCGTTTGTGCCAGACCCAGCAGCAAGGCCGCGAAGATCAGCAGGTTCAACAGCAGGGGCAGGTTCATGTCAGCTCCGAAAGATTGACGACCGCGGCTCTACGGACGCTGGTCAATCGCGAATGCTAACACCCTGAATCGAAAGGCAATTAATACCGGATTGGAAAATCGTTAGGCGTTTTTGGAATAAGAGCATGAGCCCCGACAGCACAAGGCCGGTCTTCACTTGAAGCTGCGTGAAGACCGGCCTGCGGGGTCCGGCTAGTGAACAGCGGCTTACAGCCCGTCGAGCATCGCCTTGTTGCGTACCGCACCCTTGTCGGCGCTGGTGGCCAGCAGGGCATAGGCCTTGAGTGCGGTGGTCACCTTGCGTGGACGCACCTCGACCGGCTTCCAGCCTTTCTTGTCCTGTTCGGCACGACGGGCAGCCAGTTCGGCATCGTCCACCAGCAGGTTGATCGAGCGGTTGGGAATGTCGATCAGCACCTTGTCGCCGTCCTGCACCAGGCCAATGGCACCACCCGCCGCCGCCTCAGGCGAGGCGTGGCCGATCGACAGACCGGACGTGCCGCCCGAGAAACGTCCGTCGGTGAGCAGCGCGCAGGCTTTGCCCAGGCCCTTGGACTTGAGGTACGACGTCGGGTACAGCATCTCCTGCATGCCCGGCCCACCCTTGGGGCCTTCGTAGCGGATGATCACGATGTCACCGGCCTGCACTTCGTCGGCGAGGATGCCACGCACCGCGCTGTCCTGGCTTTCGAAGATCTTGGCGTTGCCCTCGAACACATGAATGGACTCATCCACGCCGGCGGTCTTCACCACGCAGCCATCCATTGCGATGTTGCCGTAGAGCACGGCAAGGCCACCTTCCTGGGAGTAGGCGTGTTCGAAGCTGCGGATGCAGCCGTTTTCGCGGTCGTCGTCCAGGGTGTCCCAGCGGGTCGACTGGCTGAAGGCGGTTTGCGTCGGGATGCCACCGGGGCCGGCCTTGAAGAAGTGGTGCACCGCTTCGTCGGTGGTCTGGGTGATGTCCCACTTGGCGATGCCTTCGGCCATGCTGCGGCTGTGCACGGTCGGCAGGTCGGTGTGCAGCAGGCCGCCACGGGCCAACGAGCCGAGGATGCTGAAGATGCCGCCAGCGCGGTGCACGTCTTCCATATGGTACTTCTGGATGTTCGGCGCGACCTTGCACAGCTGCGGCACGGTACGCGACAGGCGATCGATGTCGCGCAGGTCGAACTCGATCTCGGCTTCCTGGGCAGCGGCCAGCAGGTGCAGGATGGTGTTGGTCGAACCACCCATGGCGATATCCAGCATCATGGCGTTTTCGAATGCCTTGAAGTTGGCGATATTGCGCGGCAGGACCGACTCGTCGTCCTCGCCGTAGTAGCGTTTGCACAGCTCGACGATGGTGCGGCCCGCCTGCAGGAACAGCTGCTCGCGGTCACTGTGGGTCGCTAGGGTGGAACCGTTGCCCGGCAAGGCCAGGCCCAGGGCTTCGGTCAGGCAGTTCATCGAGTTGGCGGTGAACATGCCTGAACACGAACCGCAGGTCGGGCAGGCGCTGCGCTCGTATTCGGCGACCTTTTCATCCGAAGCGGTATCGTCGGCGGCGATCACCATGGCGTCGACCAGGTCCAGGCCGTGGCTGGCCAGCTTGGTCTTGCCAGCTTCCATCGGCCCGCCGGAAACGAAGATTACCGGAATGTTCAGGCGCAAGGCGGCCATCAGCATGCCAGGGGTGATCTTGTCGCAGTTGGAGATGCACACGATGGCATCGGCGCAGTGGGCGTTGACCATGTACTCGACCGAGTCGGCGATGATCTCGCGGCTGGGCAGGGAATACAGCATCCCGTCGTGGCCCATGGCAATGCCGTCGTCCACGGCAATCGTGTTGAATTCCTTGGCCACGCCGCCGGCGCGCTCGATTTCGCGTGCAACCAGCTGACCGAGATCCTTGAGGTGCACATGCCCCGGCACGAACTGGGTGAACGAGTTGGCGATGGCAATGATCGGTTTCTTGAAATCGTCGTCCTTCATGCCAGTGGCACGCCACAGCGCGCGGGCACCGGCCATGTTGCGACCGTGGGTGGACGTTTTCGAGCGATAGTCAGGCATGGAACGACTCCGGGCGGCTAATCGGGTTGCAATGAGGGATTGAGCTTTTCCTGGTCCGCGGCACGCTCGGGCGGTGTGTTGCCGTGCTTGCGGATGAGGCCGGTAACGCTGCGGGATCGCCACGCGTTCGGCCGAGCTCATAAACCCGCCGGGGGATGATTGGCGATGAGTAGGACGATTCTACACCCATGGGGGAAGGATGGAACGTGGGGCGCGGCAAGTAATCGGCACTAAGGCCTGACGCGGCCAGGCCCTCTTGATTCTCCGTAGGAGCGGTCCGTGGCCGCGAACCAGGCGCCGCGGTGCATCAGCCAGTGCGCGTCGTCCTTTTCGCGGCCGATGACCGCTCCCACGGAAGACACAATTCTCTGTAGGAGCGGTCCGTGGCCGCGAACCAGGCGCCGCGGTAGGTCAGCTATTAGGCAACAACCGGCACGTAATGCTCTTGATGTACCGCGTTTCCGGAATCGCTGGGTGCACCGGATGGTCCGGGCCCTGGCCGCCGCGTTCCAGCAGCTGGATGTTGCGGTCCAGGTGGCGGGCGCTGGTCAGCAGGATGTTCTGCAGGTCGTCTTCGGGCAGGTGCATGGAGCACGACGCGCTGACCAGGATGCCGTCCTTGCTGAGCAGGCGCATGGCTTGCTCGTTGAGACGACGGTACGCGCCTTCGCCGTTCTTCAGGTCTTTCTTGCGCTTGATGAACGCGGGCGGGTCAGCCACGATCACGTCGAAGCGTTCTTCGGCGGCCTTCAGCTCCTTCAAGGCTTCGAACACGTCGCCTTCCACGCAGGTGACTTTTTCGGCGAAGCCATTGAGCGCGGCATTGCGCTCCACGCCATCGAGGGCGAAGCCCGAGGCGTCGACGCAGAACACTTCGCTGGCGCCGAAGGCACCGGCCTGCACGCCCCAGCCGCCGATGTAGCTGAACAGGTCGAGCACGCGTTTGCCCTTGACGTACGGCGCCAGGCGCGCGCGGTTCATGCGGTGGTCGTAGAACCAGCCGGTCTTCTGGCCTTCCATCACCGGTGCCTCGAACTTCACGCCGTTCTCTTCCAGGGCGACCCACTCCGGCACCACACCAAAGGCGCTCTCCACGTAGCGCTCCAGGCCTTCGGCATCGCGGGCGGCCGAGTCATTCTTGAACAGAATGCCGCTGGGTTTGATCACCTGGATCAATGCGGCCATCACATCGGCCTTGTAGCGTTCCATGGTGGCCGAAGCCAGCTGCACCACCAGGATGTCGCCGAAGCGATCCACCACGAGGCCCGGCAGCAGGTCGGAATCACCGAATACCAGGCGATAGAACGGCTTGTCGAACAGACGCTCGCGCAGCGACAGACACACGTTGAGGCGGTGCACCAGCAGCGACTTGTCCAGGCTCAGCTTGACGTCGCGCGACAGCAAGCGAGCGCAGATCAGGTTGTTCGGACTCATTGCAACCACGCCCAGGGGCTTGCCACCCGCCGCTTCGAGAATGGCCTGATCGCCCGCCTGGAAACCGTTCAGCGGGGTCGCGGCCACGTCGATCTCGTTGCTGTAGACCCACAGGTGGCCGGCGCGCAGGCGGCGGTCGGCGTTGGCTTTGAGGCGAAGGCTGGGCAGGGACATGAAGTCGCTCCGGAAAAAAGAGCGGGAGTATAACCCGTCGCCCCAGCCGCCGAGGGCTCATTCGACAAATGACCCGGTGCGCACGGTGGGCGCTGCGAGCCTTAACGGTTAGAATTCCCGGGGTGTCCGATGCGTCGAGCCTGGGACACGATTGCCTATCGATCCGCGTTTCGCATCAGGAGCCCCATGCCTGAATTACCCGAAGTAGAAACCACTCGCCGGGGTATTGCTCCGCACCTGGAAGGGCAACGCGTGAGCCGCGTGATCGTCCGCGACCGGCGCCTGCGCTGGCCGATACCCGAAGACCTGGACGCGCGGCTGTCCGGGCAGCGGATCGTGGCCGTCGAGCGGCGGGCCAAGTACCTGTTGATCAACGCCGAAGTCGGCACCTTGATCAGCCACCTGGGCATGTCGGGCAACCTGCGCCTGGTCGAAGCCGGTCTGCCGCCGCTCAAGCACGAGCATGTCGACATCGAGCTGGAATCGGGCATGGCCTTGCGCTACACCGATCCGCGACGTTTCGGCGCCATGCTCTGGAGCCTGGATGCGCTCAACCACACATTGCTCCAGGGGCTGGGGCCCGAACCGTTGACCGAGCTGTTCGACGGCGAACGGCTGTTTCAGCTGTCGCGTGGCCGCAGCATGGCGGTCAAGCCGTTCATCATGGATAACGCGGTGGTGGTCGGGGTGGGTAATATCTACGCGACCGAAGCGCTGTTCGCCGCCGGTATCGACCCGCGCCGCGCGGCGGGGGGCATATCGCGCGGCCGCTACCTGCGCCTGGCGGTCGAGATCAAGCGCATCCTGGCCTACGCGATCGAACGCGGTGGTACCACGTTGCGCGACTTCATCGGCGGAGATGGCCAGCCGGGCTACTTTCAGCAGGAATTGTTCGCCTATGGCCGGGGTGGGCAGCTGTGCAAGGTCTGCGGTACCACCCTGCGCGAGGTCAAGCTGGGCCAGCGTGCCAGTGTGTATTGCCCGCGCTGCCAGACATGATCCGACTGCGCGCGGCCTGCACAATGGCGGGCAACTGATATAGTTACTTTTATCCCTGATGACCCCATCGCAAATCGCAGTCGCCCCACGTGAGCAGAAGGATTGTGCCATGAACCTGTTTCGAACCCTGTCGCTGGCGCTGATCGTCAGTTTCGGCCTGCACATCGTGCCGGTCACTGCCGCCGATTCGAGCATGAGCACGAGCAGCGGTGACCCGACCTACCAGATCCAGAATCCGCCGGCCTACGCCATGATTGGCGATCTGCTGATCGCGCGGCCGCTGCTGGTGGCGGCCACCATCGTCGGCGCGGGGCTGTTCGTGATCGCATTGCCGTTCACCGCCGCCGGCGGCAACGTCGGGGCCAGTGGCAAGGCCTTGGTGGTCGATCCGGGCCGGGCCGCTTTCGTGCGTTGCCTGGGCTGTACGCAGAGCGGCTACGGCAACCGCGACTGAGCCTGCCGCTGGCGCATCTGCCAGCGCGCTGGAATCAATGCTTGCCGGTGATCTGCTTGTACTTGGCCATCAGCTGTTCCTGGGATTCAGGATGCGCTTCGTCCAGCGGTATGCAATCCACCGGGCAGACCTGCTGGCATTGTGGTTCGTCGTAGTGGCCTACGCACTGGGTACACAGGTTGGGATCGATCACGTAGATCTCTTCCCCCTGGGAAATGGCAGCGTTCGGGCACTCGGGTTCGCAGACGTCGCAATTGATGCAATCGTCGGTGATGATAAGGGACATGAAGACTCCGGCCCGAGACTACGGCCCAGGCATGTGAAAACCGATGGCCGCAATTGTGCCGCATTAGCGCCCGCAGTGCACGCGGGCGCAACCACTGCCGGCTACTTGTTGCTGAAGCGCAGGGTGAGCGCCTCGGCCACGGCCGGATGGACGAACTTGGTGATGTCTCCACCCAGGGCCGCAATTTCCCGCACCAGCGTCGACGAAATGAAGGAATAGCGTTCCGAAGGGGTGAGGAACAGGCTTTCCACATCCGGAGCCAGTTGCCGGTTCATGTTGGCCAACTGGAACTCGTATTCGAAATCGGACACCGCCCGCAGGCCGCGCAGCAACACATTGGCGTTCTGTTCCTTGGCAAAGTGCGCGAGCAGGGTCGAGAAGCCCACGACCTCGACGTTCGGCAGGTGCCGCGTCACTTCGCGGGCCAACTCCACCCGTTGCTCGAGGGCGAACAGGGGGTTTTTCTTCGGGCTCGCGGCGACCGCGATGATCACGTGATCGAACAGGCGCGAGGCGCGTTCGACCAGATCACCGTGACCCTTGGTGATCGGGTCGAAGGTACCTGGGTACAACACTCGGTTCATCACGGCGTCCTGGCGGGAATCGGTTAAGGAGTGCGATGGTATCGCAGCCGGAGAGGTGGGCCAAGCCTGCATCCATGGCGCAATGCAAGCAGGATCGCCTGTGGCACGCTGTCGCGGTAGCTGGCCGTCCCTTGTAGGATGGCCGATAGCCGCGGCGAGCCGCGTGACGTGGCGTGCCGACTGCTACAGTGATTCATGCCGCGATGGATTCTGCCCGAGCTTTTCCAGCTGCGCGCGGATCTGTCATTCCTCAACTGCCGGAGCCCTCCATGCCCATCGCGCAACTGATCAGCCCACAAGCGCTCGCCGAACATGTCGACTCCCCTGGATGGGTCCTGCTGGACTGCCGCTACAGCCTGGAAGACGTCGACTACGGCCAGCGCAGCTATGCCGAAGGCCACATTGCCGGTGCCCACTTCGCCGACCTGGGTCGCGACCTCAGTGCGCCTGTGATCAAGGGCGTGACCGGGCGTCATCCGCTGCCCGAGCCTGGGCAATTGCAAGAGAGGTTGCAGCGCTGGGGTATCGGGGCAGACAGCCAGGTCGTCCTCTATGACGATGGCCCGGGTGCCTACGCGGCACGTGCATGGTGGCTGCTGGCATGGCTGGGCAAGCGTGACGGAGTGTTTCTTCTCGACGGCGGGCTGGCAGCCTGGCACGCCGCCGGGCTGCCCTTGAGTCTGGATGCGGCGTCCACGGAGCCGGGCGATTTTGTCGGTACCCCGGATCACGAACGTGTGCTCGATGCGGCCCACGTGCAGACGCGCCTGGAAGATCCGCAGCTGACGCTGCTCGATGCTCGAGCGCTGCCCAGGTTTCTGGGCGAGGTCGAACCCATCGACCCTGTCGCTGGGCACATTCCCGGCGCACAGTGCGCAGCCTTCACCGAGAACCTGGGGCCGGATGGGCGCTTCCTGCCGGTGCAGCAGCTGCGTGAACGCTTCGACGCCCAACTCAAGGGCCGACCTGCGCAACAGGCCGTAGCCTACTGTGGCTCGGGCGTCACCGCCTGCCACAACCTGTTCGCCATGGCCTTGGCGGGATACCCGTTGGCGACGCTGTATGCAGGTTCCTGGAGCGACTGGATCACCGATCCGCAGCGACCCGTGCAGAAGGGGCCATGAACTCGATCCACTGGTTCAGCCACTGCGGTATGCGCCGTTCCAGGTAATAGCCGGGCTGACGCAGGCTGCCATTGACGAAGCCGACGTGCCCGCCCCGCGCATGCAGCTCGAACTCGATGCAGGGCGACATTTCTTCGGCGGTGGGCAGGCTGTGGGGAAACACGAACGGATCGTCCTTGGCCTGGATGATCAGCGTGGGTTTGGCGACGCCGCCCAGGTAGTAGCGACTCGACGAGCTGCGATAGTAGTCCTGGGCATCCTTGAAGCCGTGCAGCGGGGCCGTGACCTGACCGTCGAAATCCCAGAAGGTCCTGATGCCCTGCAGCGAGCCCAGCGCTTCGAGCGCAGCCAGCCCCTCGTGCTGCCCCTCGTGCTGGAAGCGGCTGCGTTTGTCGGTCAGGTAGCCGAGCATGGCGCGCATGAAATGTGCCTGGTAGACCCTGGAAAAGCCCTGGGTCATGCGGTCGGCACACTGGTCCAGGCGAAACGGCACCGATACCGCCACCGCGGCCTGCAATGGGCTGGCCGCTCCGCTTTCACCCAGATGCTTGAGCAGGATGTTGCCGCCCAGTGAGTAACCCACGGCGTAAAGCGGCGCCTGGGGGCGCTGCTTACCCAGGTGTTCGAGCACGTGCAGCAAGTCTTCGCTGGCGCCGGAGTGGTAGCTGCGCGCCAACAGGTTGGGCTCGCCGGAGCAGCCGCGCCAGTTGACGGCCACGCTGGCGCAACCGTGCTGCCCCAACTGGCATTGCAGGCCGGCGACGTAGGGCGAATTGGATGATCCGGTCAGGCCGTGCAATACCAGCACCAATGGCGCATGGGGGGCGTGTGGGCCGTGCCAGTCGAGGTCGACGAAATCGCCATCCTCCAGCCACAGCCGTTCGCGCTCCCGCGCCAGTGCCGGTTGCTTGCGCCACAGGGGGCCCCACAGCGTCTGTATATGTGGGTTGCCCAGCCCAAGGGCCGGACGGAAATGAGGATGTGCTGCGTTCAACGTGACTGCCCTGGCAAGCCTGTGTCAGCCGCGCTGCCACAGGGAGTAGTAAACCTGTCCGGCTTTCTTCTCGCGGTGCAGGCGCCATGTTGCCGGCAACTGCAACGCCGAAGGCGGTGCTTCGCTCTCGGTGTAGATCCAGGCACGTTCGGCCAGCCAGCCTTTTTCTTCCAGCAGCGTGCAGGTCGCCGGCAGCAGGTTCTGGTGGAAGGGTGGGTCGAGGAATACCAGATCGAATGTGCTCGGGGTCTGGGTTTCCAGGTACTTCAACGCATCGCTTTGCAGCAACTGGCCCGTGGCGCAACCGAGCAGATCCAGATTGTGCCGAAGGCTGGAGATGGCGGTGGCATTGGCATCCAGCGCCAATGCCATGCTGGCGCCACGGGACAGCGCTTCGAGGTACAGGGCGCCGCTACCAGTGAAGGCGTCCAGCACCTTGGCACCTTCGATGTGCGCGGCCAGCCAGTTGAACAGCGTTTCACGCACCCGATCCGGGGTAGGGCGCAGACCGGGCGCTTCCGGGAAGCTCAGCTTGCGGCTGCGCCACTGGCCGCCAATGATGCGCAGGTGGCCTTGGCCACCATGGGGTTGCTTGGTGTTGACGCTGGCCATCAGTGCTCCGGTACGCCGAGCGGTTGCTCGTTGGGTGTGTCCGTGGGGGCCGGCAACGGTTGCTGCGCAACCTTGGGGCCAGCCGTGACGATCACCAGTTTATCGGCATCCAGATGTTTGTTCATCGCAGCTTTGACCTGCTCAACGGTCAGTGCCTGGGACTGCTGCAGGAAGTCTTCCATCCAGGTCAGCGGCATGTCGTAGAAACCGGTGGCGCCCAGTTGCGCGACGATGCTCGCGTTGCTGGCATTGGACAGCGGGAAGCTGCCAGCCTGCTCGCGCTTGGCGTTGTCCAGTTCTTCCTGAGTGGGACCGGTCTTGAGGTAATCGCGCAGGATGTCCTGCACCAGCTTCAAGGTACCGTCGCCGAGCTCGGCACGGGTCTGCAGGTTGATCAGGAACGGACCGCGCACCTGCATCGGCGTGAAGCCCGAGTACACCCCATAGGTCAGCCCGCGTTTTTCCCGGACCTCGCTCATCAGGCGGGTACCGAAGGAACCGCCGCCCAGGATCTGGTTGCCCATGGACAGTGCGGCGAAATCCGGATCCTTGCGGTCGATGCCCAGCTGCGCGATGAACATCTGCGTCTGCTTGGACGGGAAGTCGATATGGGTCACGCCGGCTGCGGGTGCGGCTGGTTGCGCCGGCTTGGCCAGCGCAGGGCCCTTGGGCAGGGCGCTGGATACCTGGGCGGCGATCTGCTCGGCTTCGCCGCGCGACAGATCGCCGACGATGGCGATGACCGCGTTGCCTGCAGCATAGGCACGCTTATGAAACGCCCGCAGCTGCTCGATGCTCAGGCCCGGCAGGCTCTTGGCGTCGCCTTCGCTGGGGTGTGCATACGGATGGCTGCCATACAGCTGCGTGAACAGCTCGTTGCTGGCCAGCTTGGCAGGGTTCTGCTTCTGGAACTCGAAGCTGGCGAGCAGTTGGTTCTTGATGCGTACCAGGGCGTCTGCCGGAAAGGTCGGTTTGCCGACGACATCGGCGAACAGCTTGAGCGCAGGGGTACGCTTGTCGGTATCGCTGAGGCTGCGCAGCGACGCCACGGCCATGTCGCGATAGGCGCCGTTGGAAAAGTCCGCACCCAGGCCTTCGAAGCCTTGGGCGATAGCGCTGACGTCCTTGCCGGCCACGCCTTCGTTGAGCATGGCATTGGTCAGCAGGGCGATGCCGGGATGGTTTTGATCCTGGCTGCTGCCGGCGGCGAAGGTAAGCCGCAGGTCGAACATCGGCAGCTCGTGGGCCTCGACGAACAGGACCTTGGCGCCTTCGGCGGTTTTCCAGCTCTGGATGTCGAGGCGGCGATGGCTGGGTGCGGTGTTGCCCAGCTCGCTCACCGATTGCAGGCCGCGCACGGGTTGGCCAGCGCCGGTGGCGTCCGCAGCCTGGACTGCGAAGGTGGCCAGGCAACCGGCAAGCACCAGGAAAGTCGAGCCAACCAGGAAACGACGGGGGGTGGTGGGCTCACTCATGAGCGGCTTCCTCTGGCAGAACGTGGGCGATACTCAAGCGATCGCGGGTGAAATAGGTGCGTGCGGCGCTCTGGATGTCCTGCGGCGTCACGCTCTTGAGGTCTTCTAGTTCGCTGTCCATGAGTTTCCACGACAGCCCCACGGTTTCGAGCATGCCGATGGTGGTGGCCTGGCTGCTGATGGAGTCGCGGCTGTAGACCAGGTCGGCGATGACCTGAGCGCGCACGCGCTCCACCTCGTCGGCAGAGGGCGGCGTGGTCTTGAGCTCGTCGAGCAGTTTCCAAAGCCCTTTCTCGACATCAGCGAGGGTCTTTTTCTTCTGCGCATTGGGCGTCGCGGAAATGAAGAACAGGCTGTCGCCGCGGGTGAAGGCGTCGTACCGGGCACCACCGCTGGAGATCAGTTCCTGTCCGCGTTCCAGGCGCGTGGCCATCCGCGCGCTGTAGCCGCCGTCGAGGAGGGCGGAAATCAGCCGCAGGGCCTGGACGTCGCGCGGCTTGTCGGCAGTGGCCAGCGCTGGGACGTTGAAGCCGTAGAGCAGGCTCGGCAGTTGGGTGCGTACATGCAATGTGGCCAGGCGCTGGCCGGGGTTGGCCAGTTCCAGCGGGATCTTCGCCGGCGGGGTGGGGCGCCGGGCGATGTTGCCGAAGAAGCGTTGCGCCAGGGCCTTGACCTCGTCCGGCTTGACGTCGCCCACCACCACCAGGGTGGCGTTGTTGGGCACGTACCAGGCCTGGTACCAATGGCGCAGCTCTTCGACCTTCATGCGTTCCAGGTCAGCCATCCAGCCGATGGTGGGCGTGTGGTAGCCACTGGCCGGGAAAGCCATGGCCTTGAATATCTCGTACGCCTTGGCACTGGGCTTGTCGTCGGTGCGCAGGCGGCGTTCTTCCTTGATGACTTCGATTTCCCGGGCGAATTCTTCGGCGGGCAGGCTGAGGCTGGCCATGCGGTCGGCTTCGAGGTCGAAGGCCACGGCCAGACGGTCCTTGGCTAGCACTTCGTAATAAGCGGTGTAGTCGTCGCTGGTGAAGGCGTTTTCTTCGGCGCCGAGGTCGCGCAGGATGCGCGAGCCTTCGCCGGGGCCCAGTTTGTCGGTGCCTTTGAACATCATGTGTTCAAGGGCGTGGGACAGGCCGGTCTGGCCGGGGGTTTCGTAGCTGGAGCCGACCTTGTACCAGATCTGGGAAACCACCACCGGGGCGCGGTGATCCTCGCGCACGACGACCTTGAGGCCGTTGTCCAGGGTGAATTCGTGCGTGGGCTGTGTATCGGCGGCAAAAGCTGCCAAAGGCAGGCTGAGCGTGCAGAGCAGCAGGCCTGCGGCGCGGCGGGCGAGGACATTCATGGGATTCAGAACCTTGAGAGCTGCCCGCGTGGCCTTAGCGTCTACGGGCGAGGAGGTGCTAGGATACTGATCCGGTTCGCTGGGGGCCATGCCTGGAAGGCATGAACCTGCCCGGGCAACTCGACAAAATGTTGCGCGTGAACGAGCCGGCGTAAAAGCAGTCTGTGTTGCGTCTTCGAATTTTTTCCGACTCGCCGCCTGGCGCGTCGCTACCTTGAGATAGCCGTCTTCCATGTTTGGTTCCAACGACGACAAAAAGACCCCGGCCCCGGCCGGTGAAAAGAAAGGCCTGTTCGGATGGCTGCGCAAGAAGCCGCAGACACCTGTCGCCGAACAGCCGCCAACCCCTGCCGCCCAGAATCTGCCCGCAGAAGCCGACGCCGCTGCCGAGGCGATCCCGCAGGCTTCCGTCGAAGCCGCAGTCGCGCTCGCACCGGAGCCGGTTCTGGCGCCGCAGGCCGAGCCCGCTGCCGCACCTGCCGAACAGCCTGCCCCGCACGGCCTGGTGCTCCCGGTGCCCGAGGAACCGGTGGCGCTGGTCGAGGACGATGCCCCGCAAACGCCGCCGGTCATCGCTCCGCGGCCGGAAGCGCCGGCCCCGGTGGCCGTCGAGCCTGTTCCTGTTCCTGTTCCTGTTTCGCCACCAGCTCCTGCAGCGCCCAGCGCGCCAGCCCCGGTACCTGCGCCTCCTTCGCCAGTGCAAGTGCCCGTGCCCACCGTGGCTGCGCCCCGTGTCGAAGCGCCGACGCCTGCCGTCGCTGCCGCGCAACCTCCAGGGCAGACCAAGACCGGCTTCTTTGCGCGCCTCAAGCAGGGCCTGGCCAAGACCAGCGCCAGCCTTGGCGAAGGCATGGCCAGCCTGTTTCTGGGCAACAAGATCATTGACGACGACCTGCTCGAAGAGCTGGAAACCCGCCTGTTGACCGCCGACGTCGGCGTCGAGGCCACGTCGGTGATCATCCAGAGCCTGACCCGCAGGGTCGCGCGCAAGGAGCTGACCGACGCCGCCGCCTTGTACAAGGCTTTGCAAAGCGAGCTGACTGCCCTGCTGCGGCCGGTCGAGCAGCCATTGGTGATCAAGGCCGAGCACCAGCCATTCGTGATTCTGGTGGTGGGCGTCAACGGCGCCGGCAAGACCACCACCATCGGCAAGCTGGCCAAGAAGCTGCAGCTCGAAGGCAAGAAGGTCATGCTGGCGGCGGGTGACACGTTCCGTGCCGCAGCCGTCGAGCAGTTGCAGGTGTGGGGCGAGCGCAACAATATCCCGGTTATCGCCCAGCACACCGGTGCCGATTCCGCCTCGGTGATCTTCGATGCCGTGCAAGCCGCCAAGTCGCGCGGCATCGATGTCCTGATCGCCGACACTGCCGGGCGTCTGCACACCAAGGACAACCTGATGGAAGAGCTGAAGAAGGTCCGTCGGGTGATGGGCAAGCTCGACGAGCAGGCGCCGCACGAAGTCCTGCTGGTGCTCGACGCCGGTACCGGGCAGAACGCGATCAACCAGGCCAAGCAGTTCAACCAGACCGTGGCCCTGACCGGCCTGGCGCTGACCAAGCTCGACGGCACCGCCAAGGGCGGGGTGATCTTTGCGCTGGCCAAGCAGTTCGGCCTGCCCATTCGCTACATCGGCGTGGGCGAGGGCATCGACGACCTGCGTAGCTTCGAGGCAGAACCCTTCGTCCAGGCCTTGTTCGCCGAGCGGGAGCCTTCATGATTCGATTCGAACAGGTTGCCAAGCGCTACCCCAACGGCCATGTCGGTCTGCATGAACTGAGCTTCCGGGTGCGGCGTGGCGAATTCCTGTTCGTTACCGGTCATTCCGGCGCGGGCAAAAGTACCTTGCTGCGCCTGCTGCTGGCGATGGAACGGCCCACCAGCGGCAAGCTGCTGCTGGCCGGCCAGGATCTGGGGCAGATCACCAATGCGCAGATCCCGTTCCTGCGCCGCCAGATCGGCGTGGTGTTCCAGAATCACCAGCTGCTGTTCGACCGTACGGTGTTCAACAACATCGCCTTGCCGCTGCAGATTCTCGGCTTGAGCAAGCCGGAAATCGCCAAGAAGGTCGATTCGGCGCTCGAGCGCGTGGCATTGGCAGACAAGGCCGACCTGTACCCCGGCGACTTGTCGACGGGCCAGCAACAGCGCGTGGGCATTGCCCGGGCCATCGTCCATCAGCCAGCCTTGCTGCTCGCCGATGAACCCACCGGCAACCTCGATCCGCGTCTGGCGGCCGAGATCATGGGGGTCTTCGAAGACATCAACCGGCTAGGCACCAGCGTGCTGATTGCCAGCCACGATCTGGCGCTGATCGCGCGCATGCGTCATCGCATGCTGACGCTGCAGCGCGGACGCCTGATCGGTGACGGAGAGGCAGGACAATGAGTGCGACACGCAGCCCCAAGGTCGCGGACCGGGTAGCGCCCAAGGGCGGCGAGCCCACACCGCAGAAGCCGAAGAAACGCCAGCGTGACGAAGACGACGGGCCGCCGTTCAGCAGCCTGCTGCGCGCCTGGGTCGAAAGCCATCGCGCCAGTTGGGTAGACAGCCTGCGCCGTCTGGGCAAGCAGCCGATCGGCAGCTTCTTTACCTGCCTGGTCATGGCCGTGGCCTTGAGCCTGCCCATGGGCCTGTCTTTGCTGCTCAAGAACGTCGAGCGATTGGGCGGTTCGTGGCAGCGCGCGGCGCAAATCTCCTTGTATCTGGAACTCGATGCCGGCGAGCGCGAGGGCCAGGCCCTGGTGACGCAGATCAAGGGGCTGTCGGGCGTGGCGCAGGCCGAGTTCATCAGTCGCGAGCAGGCGCTGGGTGAGTTTCAGCAGCAGTCGGGGCTGGGCGAGGCGCTCAAGGAACTGCCCGAGAACCCACTGCCCGGCGTAGTGGTGGTCACCCCGCTGGAAATCGACAAGGCCGCCCTGGAAACCCTGCGCCAGCAACTCGCCGAACTGCCCAAGGTGCAGCAGGCGCAGCTTGACCTGGTGTGGGTGGAGCGGCTGGCGGCGATCCTCAAGCTGGGCGACCGGTTCGTGTTTGGCCTGACCCTGCTGCTGGTTTCGGCGTTGCTGCTGGTGATCGGCAACACCATTCGTCTGCACATCGAGAACCGACGCATCGAAATCGAGGTCATCAAATTGGTAGGGGGCACGGATAGCTATGTGCGTCGACCTTTCCTGTACATGGGTGCGCTGTATGGCTTCGGCGCAGGCATTTTTGCCTGGGGTATACTGGCGTTCGGCCTGGATTGGCTCAACGATGCGGTCACCGGGCTTTCCGGCTTGTACGGCAGTGACTTCGCCTTGGGTGGGGTTCCCGTCGCCGACGGCTTGTCGCTCTTGCTAGGCGCGGTATTGTTAGGGTATATCGGTGCGTGGATTGCGGTCTGGCGGCACCTGCGCGAACTGGCGCCGCGTTAGCCTGCAACAGATATGTGTGCTGTTCGAACGTGTATTCAAAGTTAACTTTATTGTCATTGGCCATTAAAGCGTCATAGGGAACTTGTCTACTGGTTTCCGGTCAATTTTTCGCAGTGCCTGCGGGCACGAGTCATGTGAGTCGGAGGTTTTTTCGTATGACCACTTCTTTGCAACCTGCTTATGCGCTGGTGCCGGGTGCAAACCTGGAAGCCTATGTGCACACGGTGAACAGCATTCCCTTGCTGACACCCGAGCAGGAGCGTGAACTGGCCGAGAGTCTCTACTATGAGCAGGATCTTGGAGCGGCTCGGCAGATGGTGCTCGCTCACCTGCGTTTCGTCGTGCACATTGCGCGCAGCTATTCGGGCTACGGCCTGGCTCAAGCCGACCTTATCCAGGAAGGCAACGTCGGCCTAATGAAGGCCGTGAAGCGTTTCAACCCGGAAATGGGTGTGCGCCTGGTGTCGTTCGCCGTGCACTGGATCAAGGCTGAAATTCACGAGTTCATCCTGCGCAACTGGCGCATCGTCAAGGTGGCGACCACCAAGGCGCAGCGCAAGCTGTTCTTCAACCTGCGCAGCCAGAAAAAGCGTCTGGCCTGGCTGAACAACGAGGAAGTGCACCGCGTGGCCGAAAGCCTGGGTGTGGAGCCGCGTGAAGTCCGCGAGATGGAAAGCCGCCTGACCGGCCATGACATGGCCTTCGATCCGGCTGCCGAAGCAGACGACGACAGTGCGTTCCAGTCCCCGGCCAACTACCTGGAAGACCATCGCTACGACCCGGCGCGCCAACTGGAAGACGCCGATTGGAGCGACAACTCCAACACCAACCTGCACGAAGCCCTGCAGGTGCTGGACGATCGCAGCCGTGACATCCTCTACCAGCGCTGGCTGGCCGAGGAAAAGGCGACGCTGCACGAGCTGGCCGAGAAGTACAACGTGTCGGCCGAGCGCATTCGTCAGTTGGAGAAGAGTGCGATGAACAAGCTGAAGGTTTCCATCGCGGCTTGATGTGCTGATGTGTTGAATTGAAAAGCCCCGACTGGTTCGGGGCTTTTTGTTGCCTGGCAGGAAGTCTTCGCGAGAGAGGGCTTGCCGTCCGCCCGCAATCCCACACAGACGTGGCCTAATCGGCCCAGGGCGCCGGGCGCGGCATGTTCAGGCGCAGAAGATAGTCATGGCCGCCCAGCTGGCCCATCTGCTGGCGGATCCAGCCCGCGCGGCGAGCTACGTAAGGGCTGGGCCGGCTGGCACTCCAGTTTCGCGGGTTGGGCAGCACGGCGGCCAGCAGGCTGGCTTGTTGGCGGGACAGTTGAGCCGCGCCAACGCCGAAATGATGCCGCGCGGCCGCTTCGGCGCCGAACACGCCGTCGTCCCATTCCGCGCTGTTGAGGTAGACCTCGAGAATGCGCTGCTTGGACCAGAAGATTTCGATCAGACCGGTGAACCACGCCTCCAGGCCTTTGCGCAACCAGCTGCGGCCCGACCATAGAAATACGTTCTTCGCCACCTGCTGGCTCAGAGTGCTGGCACCGCGCAGCGAGCCACCTTCTTCGTTGTGCGCAAACGCCGCACGGATGGCGGCGATGTCGAAGCCCCAATGCTCGGCGAACCGTTGATCTTCACCAGCGATCACCGCCACCTTGAGATCGTCGGCGATGTTCGCCCAGGATTGCCAATCGCGTTGCAGGTCGATCGGCTGGCCGTCGATCAGGGATTCGATCTTGCGTTCGGCCATGAGCATGGTGCCCGGCGGAGGGATGAAGCGAAAGATCACCACCACGGCCACGCTTGCGGCGACGAACCAGAGCAGGGTCTTGCACAGACGGCGGAAGAAGGATTGCAGCATGAAGGGCTTGGCCTGGCCGGGTGAGCGGGCCATTATACAGACCCTGCGGTGCAACACGGCTTTATGAGGACACACCTGGATGCTGCGTACGTTCATGATGCTGGCTGCGTTCTTCGGCTTTACCGGTGTGGCGCTCGGTGCCTTCGCCGCCCACGGTTTGAAGAACCGCCTGAGCGCCGAGTACCTGGCCATTTTCCAGACCGGCGTCAGCTACCAACTTATCCACACCCTGGCGTTGTTCGGGGTCGCGCTGCTCAGCGTCCATGTGCCAGGGCGTCTGGTGGGCTGGGCGGGCGCGCTGTTCTGTCTGGGTATCGTGTTGTTCTCGGGCAGCCTGTATCTGTTGACCCTGACCGGCGTCAGCAAGCTGGGTATCGTTACCCCGTTCGGCGGCCTGGCATTGCTCGCCGGTTGGCTGTGCCTGGGTATGGTCGCCTGGCGCCTGGGCTGATGGCGCGGGTGGTCGGCTTGGCCTTGGGAATCCTCGGCGATCGGGCTAGAATGGCGACCCCCAAAAAATGATGGCTGCCGACCGCATGCGCATTCAATTGAACGGCGACCCTTTCGAACTTCCCGACGGCGAAACCGTTGCCGGGCTGCTGGTCCGTCTCGAGTTGGTCGGCCGCCGCGTGGCCGTCGAGCTGAACCAGGACATCGTCCCGCGCAGCCAGCACGGCGACACCGTACTGGGCGAGGGTGACCAGATCGAAGTGGTTCACGCCATCGGCGGCGGCTGATCGAGTCGCCGGCACCTTCCACGTTCGTATCTTTACCTCAGCAGAGGAATTCCGATGAGCAATGCTCGCATTGACAAGCCATTCACCCTGGCCGGTCGCACCTTCGAGTCGCGCCTTCTGGTCGGCACCGGCAAGTACCGCGACCTCGAGCAGACGCGCCTGGCCATCGAGGCTTCGGGCGCCCAGATCGTCACGGTCGCCGTGCGCCGCACCAATATCGGCCAGAACCCCGGCGAGCCGAACCTGCTCGACGTGCTGCCGCCGGATCGCTACACCATCCTGCCCAACACTGCCGGTTGCTACGACGCCGTGGAAGCGGTGCGCACCTGCCGCCTGGCCCGCGAACTGCTCGATGGCCACAACCTGGTCAAGCTGGAAGTGCTGGCCGACCAGAAGACCCTGTTCCCCAATGTGATCGAAACCCTCAAGGCCGCCGAAGTGCTGGTCAAGGACGGTTTCGACGTGATGGTCTACACCAGCGATGATCCGATCATCGCTCGCCAGTTGGCCGAGATCGGCTGCATCGCAGTCATGCCGCTGGCTGGCTTGATCGGCACTGGCCTGGGTATCTGCAATCCGTACAACCTGCAGATCATTCTGGAAGAAGCCAAGGTCCCGGTGCTGGTCGATGCCGGCGTGGGTACCGCGTCCGATGCAACCATTGCCATGGAACTGGGCTGTGAAGCGGTGCTGATGAACTCGGCCATCGCCCACGCGCAGGATCCGATCATGATGGGCGCGGCCATGAAGCACGCCATCATTGCCGGGCGCATGGCCTATCTGGCCGGGCGCATGCCGAAAAAACTCTATGCCAGCGCCTCTTCGCCGCTGGATGGCCTGATCAAGTAAGAGCCCCCGATGACTGACTCGCAAGAAACGCCAACGTCCAACGAAGGCGAACCGCGCCAGCACCGCGCTATCAAGAGCTTCGTGATGCGCGCCGGGCGCATGACCGAAGGCCAGCAGCGTGGCCTGGACCAGGGCAAGCCGCTGTTCGTGCTGCCACTGACTGATGAGCCGGCCAATTTTGACCAGGTGTTCGGTCGCAGTGCGCCGCGCACCCTGGAAATCGGCTTCGGCATGGGCCATTCGCTGCTCGAAATGGCAGCGGCCTCGCCGGAACTGGATTTCATCGGTGTTGAAGTACACCGGCCTGGCGTTGGCGCACTGCTCAACGGCGTGCTGACCCAGGGTTTGAAAAATCTGAGGGTCTACGACTGCGATGCAATTGAAGTGCTCAAGCAGTGCGTTGCCGACAACAGCCTGGATCGCCTGCTGCTGTTTTTCCCGGACCCTTGGCACAAGGCGCGCCACCACAAGCGGCGCATCGTCCAGCCGGCGTTCGCCGAACTGGTGCGCAGCAAGCTGAAAGTCGGTGGTGTGCTGCACATGGCGACCGATTGGGAACCCTATGCCGAGTACATGCTGGAAGTCATGAATGTCGCGCCCGGTTACCGCAACCAGGCGGCCGACGGCGGTTGCGTACCGCGTCCGGCCGAGCGGCCGGTGACCAAGTTCGAGCGCCGCGGTGAGCGGCTGGGGCATGGGGTGTGGGATCTGAAGTTCGAGAAAGTTGATTGAAGAGGGTTTAGAAGTCTTCGCAGCCAATGGCTGTTCCTACAGGTCTACGCGTGGCCTCGTAGGAGCGGTCAGTGGCCGCGATGAGTCCGTCAGTGCTCACGCATCACTTGCGATCAGCGACGATCCCCAGCAGCACAAGCACCACCAACAGCACCGGCGCCAGGCTGTAGTTGTTGAACTGGCTCAACCCCTTCAGCACCCAGGGCGTGGCATAGATCAAGGCCGCGCCGCTGCCGATCACGCACATCAAGGCGATCAGGGGCACCCGCAGCATGCCTGAGAGCGAGCCCAGGCGGCCCTCGGCCCACGCCTTCACATCGGCGCCGAACAGCACCAGCACACAGCCCACCAAGGCCAGGGAGATCTCCGAAAGGTTGCCTCGGCCCCAGCGGGACACGGTGGCGAGCAGATCGAGCACGAAATCCATCAGGACAATCCTTATACCAGGAAGTATTGCAGCAGGTCGTTGAGGAACAGCTGCCCGCGGGCAGTGGCCACCAGACGCGTCGGTTCGACCTGTAAAAGGCCCTTTTGTTCGGCGCTGGCGCGTGCCGTCGCCAGTGACTGTAGGGACAGGCCGGTGCGTTGCGCGAACAGAGTGGCGTCGACGCCCTCGGTGAGGCGCAATGCATTCATCAGGAACTCGAAAGGCAACTCGTCCGTGGCCAAGGCTTTCTCGCCGGCCTTGAATGACTTGGCGGGGTTCAGGTAATCCTTGGGCAGGCGGGTCTTCCAGGTACGCACGATGCGTCTATCAGGGTGGCTCAGCTTGCCATGGGCACCGGCGCCGATGCCGATGAAGTCGCCGAAGCTCCAGTAGTTGAGGTTGTGCCGCGCTGCCTTGCCTGGCCTGGCATAGGCCGACACTTCGTACTGGCTGAAGCCATGCTCGGCCAGCAGGGCCTGACCGGCCTCCTGGATGTCCCAGAGGGTATCGTCCTCGGGCAGCACGGGCGGCTGGTTCCAGAACACCGTGTTGGGTTCCAGGGTCAGTTGGTACCAGGACAGGTGCGTGGGCGCCAGGGCGATGGCCTGGCGCAGATCGTCCAGTGCCTCTTCCAGGGACTGATCGGGCAGGCCGTGCATCAGGTCCAGGTTGAAGTTGTCGAAACCGGCGCGGCGCGCCATCTCAGCAGCGCGCAGGGCTTCGTCACCGGTGTGGATGCGGCCCAGGGCTTCGAGCTTCTGCGCCTGGAAGCTCTGGATACCGATGGACAGGCGATTGATCCCCAGCTTGCGGTAGGCGACGAACTTGTCCTGTTCGAAGGTACCGGGGTTGGCCTCCAGGGTGATCTCGATGTCGGGCGCGAAGGCGATGCGTTGCTCGACGCCGGCCAGCAGTCGGCCCAAGGCAGCCGCGCTGAACAGGCTGGGGGTGCCACCGCCGAAGAAGATCGAGCTCAGCGGGCGTCCGTAGACAGCGGGCAAGTCCTGGTCCAGGTCGGCCAGCAGCGCATCGACGTATTCTTCTTCAGGCAGAACCGGGCTGGCGGTGTGGGAATTGAAGTCGCAGTACGGGCATTTGCGCACGCACCAGGGGATGTGGATGTACAGCGCCAGGGGTGGCAATTGCGCCAGCGCCTGGTCGGGACGCGGTGCCGGCGGATAAAGCAGTTGGTCGTTCATGCAAGGCTCAGGCGTTGGCGCAGCAAGGCCATGGCACGGGCGCGGTGGCTCAGTTGGTTCTTTTGCGTAGGGTCGAGTTCGGCGCTTGAGCAGTTGCGTTCGGGCACCCAGAACAGTGGGTCGTAGCCGAATCCATGGGCGCCGCTGGCGGTGTGAAGGATGCGACCGTGCCACAGCCCTTCGCAGAGGATCGGCAGCGGGTCGTCGGCGTGCCGCACCAGGGCCAGGACGCAGACGAACTGCGCGCCGCGCTGCTCGTCGGGCACGCCCTGCAAGGCGTCGAGCAGCTTGGCATTGTTGGCGGCATCGCCCTGGCCATCGGCATAGCGCGCCGAATAGATGCCCGGCGCACCACCAAGAAAGTCCACGGCCAGGCCGGAATCGTCGGCCAATGCCGGCAGGCCGGACAGGCGTGCGGCGTTGCGTGCCTTGAGGATGGCATTCTCGACGAACGACAGTCCGGTTTCCTCGGGCTCGACCTGGCTGAATTCACCGACCGAACGAAGTTGCACCGCCCCGCCGAGCATGGCCTGCAGTTCCTTGAGCTTGCCGGCGTTATGGCTGGCGAGGACGAGTTGGGTGAAGTTGATCATGGTTGTGAATATATCTCGAAGGTATCAAAGCGCCAGTTCAGGCGGAGTGCCTGACGTATCCAGTCGTCTGTTTCGCGGTCTGTGGCCGCGAATAAGAGGTCTACACCGCCACCCGATGCTCGCGCAGCCCGGGACTGCTGACCCGGTAGATGCCGATCTCGCCCAGAAGATTGGGCCAGATCTTGCTCGCCCACCCGTGGCGGTGCTGTTGATCCACCGCCAGACGATTGAGCACCTGCGCGCGGCGCTCGCTGCACAGGGCTTCGAAGTCGGCAAAGGTGCAGAAGTGGATGTTCGGCGTGTTGTACCACGTATACGGCAGGAACTCGGACACCGGCATGTGGCCCTTGCTGGCCAGGTACCAACGACAGCGCCAGTGGCCGAAATTGGGGAAGGTGATGATGCACTGGCGGCCGACCCGCAGCATTTCGTCGAGAATTCGGTCCGGGTATTCCACCGCCTGCAGCGCCTGGGTCATGACCACGATGTCGAAACTGTTGCTGGCGAAGTTGCCCAGGCCTTTGTCCAGGTCCTGCTCGATGACGTTGATGCCCTTGCGCACGCATTCGGTGATGTTGTCGGCATCGATTTCCAGGCCGTAGCCGGTGACCTGCTTGTGGTCGCGCAGCCAGGCGAGCAACTCGCCATTGCCGCAGCCCAGGTCGAGCACGCGGCTGCCGGCGGGAATCCAGTCCTGGATGATTTCTAGGTCAGCTCTCATGGATGCCTCACAGTGCAATGCGGTTCATGTAGCTGCTGAACGCCTGCAGATACCGTGGAATGGGGATCAGGAAAGCGTCATGCCCCTGCGGTGCATCGATTTCCAGGTAGCAGACGTCTTTCTTCGCCGCCATCAGCGCATCCACCAGCTCGCGCGAGCGCGCTGGCGAGAACCGCCAGTCGGTGGTGAACGACATCACGCAGAACTTGGCCTGCACATGGGCGAAGGTGGCGGCCAGATCATCGTCGTGAGCTGCGGCCGGGTCGAAGTAGTCCAGCGCTTTGGTCATCAGCAGGTAGGTGTTGGCGTCGAAGCGACCGGAGAATTCCTCGCCTTGATAACGCAGGTAGCTTTCCACCTGGAATTCCACGCTGTGGAAATCGTAGTTGAGCTTTTCGCTCTTCAGGCCGCGGCCGAATTTCTCGCCCATCGAGTCATCCGACAGGTACGTGATGTGCCCGACCATGCGCGCCAGCATCAGGCCGCGTTTGGGAATCACCCCGCGGGCCTGGAAATCACCGCCATGGAACTCGGGGTCGGACAGGATGGCCTGGCGCGCCACCTCGTTGAAGGCGATGTTCTGTGCGCTGAGCTTGGGCGCAGAAGCGATTGCCAGGCAGTGGCGGACGCGCTCTGGGTAGGTGATGGTCCACTGCAACGCCTGCATGCCGCCCAGGCTGCCTCCAACCACCGCCGCCCACTGGGTGATTCCCAGGGCATCCGCCAGGCAGGCCTGGCTGTGCACCCAGTCTTCGACGGTCAGCACCGGGAAATCGGCGCCGAACGGCTTGCCGGTCTCGGGATCGATGCTGCTGGGGCCGGTGGAGCCGTTGCAGCCGCCCAGATTGTTCAGGCTGACCACGAAGAAGCGATTGGTGTCGATGGGCTTGCCGGGACCGATGCAGCTGTCCCACCAACCCGGCTTGCGGTCGTCGGTGGAATGGTAGCCGGCGGCGTGGTGGTGGCCCGACAGTGCGTGGCAGATCAGCACCGCGTTGCTGGCACTGGCGTTGAGCTGGCCGTAGGTCTCGTAGATCAGGTCGTAGGCGGGCAGCGAGCGTCCGCAGGCCAAGGCCAGGGGTTCGCTGAAGTGGGCAATTTGTGGAACGACCAGACCGACGCAATCGTCGGGAAAGACAGTGGACATCGACCCTGCTCACGCTTGAATGAGGCGTAAGTCTAAAGAGCGCGGGGCACAGGGGCAAGCAGCGCTTGGTGGGGTTCGAGGCAGTCCGGCAAGGAGCGTTTGCCGCCTGCGTGAAAGCCCGCGAGGACCTTCACGCAGGCGGCGTGCAGCGGTCAGATCAGCAGGCGCAGGATCTGCGGCATGCCGGTGCTCATGGCCAGGTTGTTGATGACCAGCATGTCCAGCAGCTTGAGTACCATGAAGGCCAGGATCGGCGAGATGTCCAGGCCGCCCAGGTTGGGCAGGATGCGCCGAAACGGCGCCAGAGCGGGCTCGCAGATCTGGTTGACCAGCTCGGCACCCGGGTTGTGGCTCTGCGGTGCGACCCAGGAGAGGATCACGCTGATGATCATGGCGAAGAAGAAGATCTTCAGGAACAGCGCCGTCACCCCGATGATCGACCACACCAGCAGTTGCAGGGGGTTGCCGGTGGTGCCGTAGGCGAGCAGCAAGGTCAGCGCCATGATGATCATCTGGATGACGATGGCCAGCAGCAGCGAAGACATGTCCAGGCCGAACAGGCTGGGGATGATCCGCCGCACCGGCTTGAGCAGCGGCTGCGTGGCGCGCACGATGAACTGGCACAGCGGATTGTAGAAGTCGGCACGCACCAGTTGCAGCACGAAGCGCAGCAGCATGATCAGCAGATACAGGCTGCCCAGGGTTTGCACGACATAGATTGCCGCAGTATTGAGACCGTACATGAAAGCTCCTTATTGACCCAGCTGTTCGGCCAGTTCGGCCGAACGCCGGGCGGCGGCGTTCAGGGCGTTCTGCACCAGGGTTTCGAACCCTTCGGACTGGAATGACTTGATGGCCGCCTCGGTGGTACCGGCGGGTGAAGTGACGCGACGACGCAATTCGGCAGCGTCGACGTCGCTGGCCACGGCCATGTGCGCGGCGCCCAAAGCGGTCTGCAGGGTCAGCCGGGCAGCCGTCTCGTGCGGCAGCCCGAGTTTTTCCCCGGCGGCGGTCATGGCTTCTATCAACAGAAAGAAGTAGGCCGGGCCGCTGCCGGACACGGCGGTGACCGCATCCAGTTGCTGTTCTTCATCCAGCCACAGGGCCAGGCCGACCGCGCCCAGCAAGTCTTCGGCCTGCTGGCGTTGTTCGGCATTGACGTCGGCGGTGGCGTACAGGCCGCTGGTGCCCTGGCGCAAAAGCGCGGGGGTGTTGGGCATGCAGCGCACGATCGGCTGTTGCTCGCCGAGCCACGCCTGCAGGCTCGCGCAGTTGATGCCCGCGGCGATCGAGACCACCAACTGACCGGGTGCCAGGCTCGGTGCCAGCGATTGGCACACGTCCTTCATGCCTTGCGGCTTGACGGCCAGCACCACCACGTCGACCCCTGCGATGGCCTCGGCGTTGTCGGCGAACACCTCGATGCCATGTTCGGCCGCTACCTTGTCACGCTGTTCGGCGCCGCGGTCGCTGGCGCGGATGTGGCTGGCTTCGACACCCTGCGCGCGCAGGCCGCCGATCAAGCTGGCGGCCATGTTGCCGGCGCCGATGAAGGCAATACGAGTGTTGCTCATGAAGGATCCTTGCTCGAAGGTGAGGAGGCCACAGCGGTGTGCGCCGGGGATGTGTCTTGGCCGTAGTTGCGCGCGCCGAACAGCGCCGTGCCGATGCGCACCCAGGTAGCGCCCTGGGCGATGGCCGCCTCCAGGTCGTGGCTCATGCCCATGGACAAGGTGTCCAGCGGCATGTGCAGGCCCGTTTGCAGCGCGCGAACACGGGCAAAGGCGGCGTCCTGCGCGGCCGGGTCATCGGTGGGCTCAGGTATGGCCATCAGGCCGCGCAGGCGCAGGTTGGGCAGTACGGCAATGGCGCTGGCCAGGGCAGGTACGTCGTCGGGGGCGCAGCCGGACTTGCTGGCTTCGCCGCTGACATTGACCTGGATGCAGATGTTCAGGGGGGCAAGCGCGGCCGGGCGTTGCTCGCTGAGCCGTTGGGCGATCTTGAGGCGGTCCACGGAATGTACCCAGGCGAAGTGTTCGGCGATTGCGCGCGTCTTGTTCGACTGAATGGGGCCGATGAAGTGCCAGATCAAGGGCAGGTCGGCGAGTTCCTGCTGTTTGCCCAGGGCTTCCTGCAGGTAGTTTTCGCCGAAGTCATGGATGCCGGCGGCGAATGCCTCGCGCATGGCAGCGGCAGGCTTGGTCTTGCTGACCGCGAGCAGGCCGACTTGGCCGGGCTCGCGTTGCGCCTGTCGAGCAGCGGCTGCGATTCGGGCACTCACTTGCGAAATGTTGTCTGCTATCGTGGACATTGAATTCGTGCCGGCGGGTTTCAGGTCTGCGGCATTCTACCTGCTTGTCTGTATTTGGGGAGTCTCATGGACATTACCGAGCTGTTGGCCTTCAGTGCGAAACAAGGCGCATCCGACCTGCACCTGTCCGCAGGCCTGCCGCCGATGATTCGGGTGGATGGCGACGTGCGCCGTATCAACCTGCCGGCGCTGGACGACAAACAGGTCCAGGCGCTGATCTACGACATCATGAACGACAAGCAGCGCAAGGACTTCGAGGAGTTTCTGGAAACCGACTTTTCCTTCGAAGTGCCCGGTGTGGCGCGCTTTCGGGTCAACGCGTTCAACCACAACCGCGGTGCCGGTGCAGTGTTTCGAACCATTCCGTCCAAGGTGCTGAGCATGGACGACCTGGGCATGGGAGATGTGTTTCGCAAAATTACCGAAGTGCCGCGCGGGTTGGTGCTGGTCACCGGGCCGACCGGCTCGGGCAAGTCGACCACCCTGGCGGCGATGATCGATTACCTCAACAGCAACAAGCACCATCACATCCTGACCGTGGAAGATCCGATCGAATTCGTCCACGAGTCGAAGAAGTGCCTGGTCAACCAGCGTGAGGTACACCGCGATACCCTGGGCTTCTCCCACGCTCTGCGCTCGGCGTTGCGTGAAGACCCGGACGTGATCCTGGTGGGCGAAATGCGCGACCTGGAAACCATTCGGCTGGCGTTGACGGCGGCCGAGACCGGGCACCTGGTGTTCGGCACGTTGCACACCACGTCGGCGGCGAAGACCATCGACCGGGTGGTCGATGTGTTTCCGGCAGAGGAAAAGTCGATGGTGCGTTCGATGCTGTCCGAATCGCTGCAGGCAGTGATTTCCCAGACCTTGCTGAAGAAGATCGGCGGCGGGCGGGTGGCTGCGCACGAGATCATGATCGGCACACCGGCGATTCGCAATCTCATCCGGGAAGACAAGGTCGCGCAGATGTACTCGTCGATCCAGACAGGCGGGTCGCTGGGTATGCAGACCTTGGACATGTGCCTGAAGAACCTGCTCGCCCAGGGCATCATCAGCCGCGACTCGGCCCGCGAAAAGGCCAAGTCGCCGGACAGCTTCTGATCGGTGCATATCCAGCTGCACCGTGGCGTACGTTTCGCGGCCACAGACCGCTCCTACAGAGAATGGCAGTCATCCGTAGGAGCGGCCAGTGGCCGCGAAGGGCGCGCCACGGTCGGGCTGATGCCCTGCGGTGACTGGGTTGCGGCCGATGACCGCTCCTACAGAGAATGGCAGTCATCCGTAGGAGCGGTCAGTGGCCGCGAAGGGCGCGCCGCCGAAAGAGGGATCAGCGCTGGACGATGCGCAGTGCCGGCTCTTTGGGCAGGACGCGCTTGGCGACGGCGTAGTGGGTGTTCCAGTACGGTTTCTTCAGGGTGTCGATAGTCACGGCCTTGCCACGACGCGGGGCGTGGATGAAGCGGTCGTTGCCCAGGTAGATGGCGACGTGATTCACCTTGCGGCTTTTGATGTTGAAAAACACCAAGTCACCCGGCTTGAGGTCCTTGCGTTCAACCTTGACGCCGTGGCCCGCAGCCATGGCGTTGGACGTACGCGGCAGATCAACGGCTTTCACGTCGTTGAAGGCATACTTGACCAGGCCACTGCAGTCGAAACCCTTGCTCGGGCTGCTGCCGCCCCAGCGATAAGGGGTGCCAAGCACGTTGACCGCGCGGCTGAGCACATCGCTGCTCTGCTTGGACGAGGCGTTGCCGACCTTGACCGCGGTAACCTTGGCCAGGGCCTGGTTGCTGCTGGCGGGGCGGGTCACGACGATGCGTGGTGCGCGTTGCGATTGTTCGGTAGCGGACTGGGCGGTGTAGCCATTGAAGCCAGCGGGAAGTCGTTGCTCACGATTGGTGGCGTGGGCGGCCAGGGGCAATAATAGGCAGATGGTCAGCCATGTCTTGAAAAATGGACGCATTCGGCAGGGCTCATGTAGGTAGGCGCGCAACTTTATAACAGCTTTTTGTGTGGTTTTTAATCCGCTGGTCGAGGCTTGGGAGTCGCAAATGGCACCAATCGGGCGCAAAATTGTCCCTTGTGCGGCACGCAACTCAGGTGCTGCAAGGGTTCAGCCGATGTCGGTCACAGAAATGCCATACGTCGGGACGGGGCAAAAAAGTCACAAAACCGTTCAGAAAATTTTTATATCAGAGGGCGCACATCAACAATGAACAGCTATCGGATCCACGATACCCACAGCAAAGTCATGGGCTACCTGTTGTGGATTTTGGGCTTTACCGGTGCTCATCGCTTCTACTACGGCAAGCCGGTAACCGGGACGATCTGGTTTTTCACCCTGGGGCTGTTCGGCATTGGCTGGCTTATCGACCTGTTCCTGATTCCGGCCATGGACCGGCATGCCGACATGCGCTTTCACAGCGGCCAGACCAACTACAACGTGGCCTGGGTGCTGCTGACGTTTCTCGGGTTGTTCGGTGTGCATCGCATGTACATGGGCAAGTGGATCACCGGGGTGATCTACCTGCTGACCGGGGGGTTGTTTCTGGTGGGCGTGCTGTATGACTTCTGGACCCTGAATGATCAGGTGTCGATGAAGAACTCGCAGCGCGGGTAGTTCGGTCAGGCTGCAGCCCCCTGCGCTGTGTCAGGCAGGCCGCAGTGAGGCTTTCGCGGCCGCTGACCGCTCCTACGGGGATGGCGTCGTCTGTAGGAGCGGGGGGTATCAGCCAGTGAAGCTGATATGCCCATCCACCAGGGTGTAGCGCACGGCGCCTGGCAACGTGTGACCGAGGAACGGGCAGTTGGCGCCCTTGGACAGCCAGCGCTCGCCGGCAACCGTCGAGACTCCTTCATCGAACAGCACCAGATCCGCCGCTGCGCCCACCTGCAAGCGGCCTGCCGGCAAGCGCATGGCCTCGGCCGGGCCCTGACTCAGGCGCGCGAGCAAGGTCGGCAGGTCGAGCAAGCCGTCCTGCACCAGGGTCAGAGCCAACGGCAATAGCAGCTCGACACTGCTGATACCCGGCTCGGTCGCACCGAACGGCGCCAGTTTGGCATCACGGTCGTGGGGCTGGTGATGGCTGGCAATGGCCTGCACCACGCCCTTCTTCACCGCTGCACGCAAGCCTTCCCGATCCGCCGCCGAGCGCAGCGGCGGTTGCACGTGATACAGGCTGGAAAACCCGGTCAGCGCTTCATCGGTCAGAATCAACTGGTACAACGCCACGTCCGCCGTGACCGGCAGGCCGCGGCCTTGCGCCTGTTCGATCAGCTCGACGCCGCGGGCCGTGGTCAACTGGCTGAAATGCGCACGCACGCCGCTCTGCTCGACCAACAGCAGGTCTCGCGCCAGGGCAACGGTTTCCGCAGTGGCTGGAATACCCGCCAGGCCCAGGAAAGCGGCGGTGGGCCCATCGTGGGCGAGCCCGCCGATGGACAGATCACGGTCCTGGGAATGAAAGATCACGGTCAGGTCGAACGTGGCGGCATATTCCAGCGCGCGACACAGCGTCCGGTTGTTGCCGAAACTGTTCAGGCCGTTGCCGAAGGCAATGCAGCCAGCATCGCGCAGGGCGATCAGCTCGGCCAGTTGCTCGCCTTCCAGGCCCTTGCTCAGCGCGCCAATCGGAAACACCTTGGCATGGCCGGCTTCGCGGGCGCGATCCAGGATCAGTTCGGCCACTGCCGAGGTATCGAGGATCGGCTTGGTCAGCGGCGGGCAGCACAGGCTGGTAACGCCACCGGCAGCAGCGGCACGGGTTTCGCTGGCGATGGTGCCCTTGCGGCTGTAGCCGGGCTCGCGCAGCGACACGCTGAGGTCGACCAGGCCGGGCGCGGCCACCAGGCCGCTGGCGTCCAGGTGTTGGCTGGCGGTGAAGTCGGCGGGCGCATCGCCGATGGCCACGATTCGTCCCTGGCTGATGTGCAGGTCGCTGATCCGGTCCAGACCACTGGCGGGGTCGATCACCCGCGCACCGATAATACTGAGGCTCACTGGACGTTCTCCTGCTCGAATTGGCGCTGGGCCGTCTGCCCGCTCATGGCCATCGACAACACCGCCATGCGGACCGCGATGCCGTAGGTGACCTGGTTGAGAATCACCGAATGGGGTCCGTCGGCGACGGCCGATTCGATCTCGACGCCGCGGTTGATCGGCCCTGGGTGCATGACGATGGCATCGGGCTTGGCGCCAGCCAGGCGCGCGGTGGTCAAACCGTAGAGGCGATAGAACTCGCCTTCGCTGGGCAGCAGGCCGCCGCTCATGCGTTCACGCTGCAGGCGCAGCATGATCACTACATCGACATCCTTGAGGCCCTGCTCCAGGTCGGTGAACACCTTGACGCCATACTGCTCGACGCCGATGGGCAACAGCGTCTTCGGGCCGATCACGCGGATGTCCGGGCAGCCCAGAGTCTTGAGTGCGATCATGTTCGAGCGCGCTACGCGCGAATGCAGGATGTCGCCGACGATCGCTACCGACAGGTTCTCGAAGCCGCCTTTGTGCCGACGAATCGTGAGCATGTCGAGCATGCCCTGGGTCGGATGGGCGTGGCGACCGTCGCCTCCGTTGATGATGGCCACTTCCGGGCTGACGTGCTCGGCGATGAAGTGTGCGGCCCCGGAGTCGGCGTGGCGCACGACGAACATGTCGGCGGCCATGGCTTCGAGGTTGCGCAGGGTGTCGAACAGGGTTTCACCCTTGCTGGTCGAGGAAGTCGACACGTTCAGGGTGATCACGTCGGCCGACAGACGCTGGGCGGCCAGTTCGAAGGTGGTGCGAGTGCGCGTGGAGTTCTCGAAGAACACGTTGCACACGGTCTTGCCACGCAGCAGCGGGACTTTCTTGACCGCGCGGGCGCCGACTTCAAGGAACGAGTCGGCGGTATCGAGCACTTCGGTCAACAGTTCGCGGGACAAGCCGTCGAGGGAAAGAAAATGGCGTAGCTGGCCCTGGTCATTGAGCTGCAGCGGGCGCTTGGCGTCGATAGGCGTCATGGCGGGGGCTCTTAAAGGCTGGAGGCGGAAGCGAGGTCCTGGCGCTCGAGGGCGAGCGGGGACGGGCCGAGCAATTTTACCCGTTCATGGGCAGCCAGCGACAGGGTGGCACCGACGATGTCGGGGCGAATCGGCAGCTCGCCGGCGTCCAGGTCGAGCAGGCACACCAGGGTCACGCTGGCAGGGCGGCCATAGTCGAACAGTTCGTTGAGGGCAGCGCGGACGGTGCGGCCACTCATCAGCACGTCGTCGATCAGCACCAGATGCTGGCCCTCGATCTCGAAGGGCAGGGCCGAGGGGCGCACTTGCGGGTGCAGGCCGTTCTGGCTGAAGTCGTCGCGGTAGAAGGACACGTCCAGGGTGCCCAGCGCAGCCTTGCTGTCCATGGCCTGCAGCAACGCTTGAGCGACCCAGACACCGCCGCTGTGAATGCCGATGTAGCGCGGCTCGGCAATGGAGCGCCTGGCCAGATGGGCCTTGAGGTCGACTGCCATCGCGCCGATCAGCTCGGCCGGGTTGGGAAGGCTCATGTGTGCTCCTGTGTTTGAGTTCGTCCGAAGAGAGGGGTGCAACGTGGCGCGGCTTGCACCCCACCTGTAGCAGCGGCGCAAGCCGCGTCGGCGGTCGTGCGGTGTATCTGGAAAAATGCGTCGAGGCCGGACGCGGCTTGCACCGCACCTGTAGCAGCGGCGCGAGCCGCGTCGGCGGTCGTGCGGTGTATCTGAAGAAATGCGTCGGGGCCGGACGCGGCTTGCACCGCTGCTACAGGGGGGTGGAGTCCGGCGGCTGTCATCTTCAGGCATTGCCACCCAGCGCATTCGCCTCCAGCCAGCCTTGCAGCAGCAGCTTGGCGGCGATGGCATCGACCGGGTTGTCGCGGTAGCTGCCGCGCTGCCCGCCACGGGCCATGCGCTCGCCCTTGGCTTCGAAGGTGGTCAGGCGTTCGTCGTGGGTATGCACCGGGATGTTGAAGCGGCCGTGCAGACGGCGGGCGAACTTTTCTGCCCGCTCGCTCATTTCGCTGGGGCTGCCGTCCATGTTCAGCGGCAGACCGACGACGATGGCGTCCGGCTGCCATTCCTTGATCAGCGCTTCGACGCGGGTCCAGTCGGGCACGCCGTTCTGGGCCTTGAGGGTACACAGCTCACGGGCCTGGCCGGTGATCACCTGGCCGACCGCGAAGCCGATCTGCTTGGTGCCGTAATCCACGCCGAGCAGCAGTCTGGGTGCGCTCATCAGGCGTGGCCCGCCTGGCTGGTCAGCAGGCTGAGGTTGATACCCAGGCGTGCCGCCGCCGCGCCGAGGCGCTGGTCGCTGTCGGTATTGAACAGGATGTCGGCATCGAAAGGGCAGGTCAGCCAGGCATTGTCGGCCAGTTCGGCTTCCAGCTGACCAGCCTCCCAGCCGGCGTAGCCCAGGGTGATCAGGCTTTGCTCGGGACCGGTGCCATCGGCGATGGCGAACAGGATGTCCTGGGAGGTGGACAGCGAGACCTCGCCCAGCTCGACCGTGGCCTGGAACACCGGGCCGCTGGGGTGCAGGACGAAGCCGCGGTCGGTCTGCACCGGCCCGCCGTTGTAGATGGGTACCTGCTGGCAGGCCGCAGAGGACTCGCTGTCTGGCCGCAACTGCTCGAGTATGTCCGCCAGGTTCAGGTCCTGCAGGCGGTTGACCACCAGGCCCATCGCGCCATTGGGCGTGTGCTCGACGATGTAGGTCAAGGTATGGGCAAAATTGGGGTCCGCCATGTGTGGCATGGCGATCAGGAACTGGTTCCTGAGGTAGCTCGTTTCGACGTTTTTCATGACCTGTAGTGTGGCGTCGGCCTGCCGGCCTGACAAGCTTGCAGGCGCAGTTTCATGTGTCTCAATTGCTCTGCAGGCGATCACCCTTGGCGAAGCGCCAGGTACGGATGATCTCCAGACGGTCGACGTCGGCCAGATCGCCGGTGAAAGGCGCGAACGGCGCGGCCAGGCGCACGATGCGCTGGGCCGCCTGATCGAGCAGCGGCTGCCCGGACGATTCCAGCACCAATACCTCATACAGGGAGCCGTCGCTGTTGATCGACACCATCAGTCGCAGGCTGCCGTAGATCTGCTGGCGGCGTGCCTCGTCAGGGTAATTGAGATTGCCGATGCGTTCGACTTTCTTGCGCCAGTCGTCCTTGTACCAGGCACCCTTGTCGCGCATGGTCGAGGCGGCGCTCAAGCGGTGGATGCGCGGGCGCTTGGCGTAGGCCTGCTGTTCGTGGGACAGCTCGGCTTCCAGGCTGGCGATCTCACTGGACAGCTGCGAGCTGTCGAATTCGGGGGTGGCGGCCTTGGACTTGGGCTCGGGCTTGACCGGCGGCGGACGCGCCTCGGTCTTCACGGGTTTGGGCGCCGTGGTGGCGATGGCCTTCTTGACCGGCGCAGGCTCGGGCTGGGTGACCGGCTTGGGCGCGGGCGGTGGCGTCACCTTGTTGATCTTGTCGTCCTGGAAGGGCGCGACTTCGGAGGTCTTGGGCACGGCCTTCTTGTCCAGGGTGCCGCTGCCTTGCTGGTTGTCCTGGGCAAGAAAATCCGCATCCTTGGGCGCGGTCTGGCTCTTGAGCGGTGCCAGGGTCACTTCCAGGGTCTTGCTGATCTGGGTGGGCGGCTGCGTGCCGAAGCCCACGCCGACGATCAGGGCAACGTGCAGCAGCGCCGCGAGGAACAGGGTGAAACCCAGCCGATCCGCAGGGCGGGCGCCGATGCGGGTCAGTTCAGCAGGGAGGTCGGCGGGCAGCGTCATGAAAGATCCGGCAGGCGTGCAACCCGGGCGGCGATGCGCGCCCGGCAACTGAAAGGGCGTGCATCATAACCCGGAGCAGGGGCGTAAGGTCAGCGTGCCTTGAGCTTGCGATCGATGGCGTCCATCAATTGGCCCCCGATGTCGGTGCCGAACGCCGCGTCGATTTCGCGGATGCAGGTCGGGCTGGTGACGTTGATCTCGGTCAGGTGCTCGCCGATCACGTCCAGACCGACGAACAACAGGCCCCTGGCGCGCAGCGACGGGCCGACCTGTTCGGCGATCCAGCGGTCCTTGTCGCTCAGTGGGCGCGCTTCGCCACGCCCCCCGGCCGCGAGGTTGCCGCGGGTCTCGCCACTGGCGGGAATACGCGCCAGGCAGTAGGGCACCGGCTCGCCGTCGATCATCAGGATGCGCTTGTCGCCGTCCTTGATCGCCGGCAGGTAGCGCTGCGCCATGATCTGCTGGGTACCCATGGCCGTCAGCGTCTCGAGGATGACCGACAGGTTCGGATCGCCCACCCGATGGCGGAAGATCGAGGTGCCGCCCATGCCGTCCAGCGGCTTGAGAATGACGTCGCCATGTTCGGCGGCGAACTCGCGCAGGATGTCGGCACGGCGGCTGACCAGCGTGGGCGGGGTCAGTTGCGGGAACAGCGTGGCGAACATCTTTTCATTGCAGTCGCGCAGGCTCTGCGGCTTGTTCACCACCAGTACGCCTGCGGCCTCGGCCTGTTCGAGCAGGTAGGTGCTGTAGACGAATTCGAGGTCGAAGGGTGGGTCCTTGCGCATCAGGATGACGTCAAGATCGGCCAGCGGCGCGTCGAATTCCGACTCGAATTCGAACCAGTGCTGCGGGTCGGCGAAGACCTTGAGTGGGCGCATCCGGGCGCGGGCCTGGCCCTGGCCTTGGTACAGGTCCTGGATTTCCATGTGGAACAGCGACCAACCGCGTGCCTGGGCTGCCAGCAGCATGGCCAGCGAGCTGTCCTTCTTGTAGGAGATGTTGGCGATCGGGTCCATGACAATGCCGAGGCGAACGCTCATGGGAGTAGCTCCTGTACGCGGGACGTGCCGCTTGCGAATGGGTCTTGGAAAGTGGCGTCAGGGTGGCGCCGCATGGCCCGCAGGTCAAGGGGCAGCGGCCGATGGAACGCTGTTGGAGAGTGTGCTAAAAAGGCTCGGACTTCTTTATTGCCCGCGAAGGCGCCCGTCGGGGCAAGCGCACATCAGAGCCTCCATGAAAACGTCCGAAGCCTTCAAGATCATGGTGATCGACGACTCCAAGACGATTCGTCGCAGCGCCGAACTGTTGCTCGAACAGGCAGGCTGCCAGGTGATCACCGCACTCGATGGCTTCGATGCCCTGGCCAAGATCGTCGACGAACGTCCCGATATCATCTTCATTGATGTCATGATGCCGCGCCTGGATGGCTACCAGACCTGCGCGCTGCTCAAGAGCAACAGCGCCTTCAGCGCCATTCCGGTGGTGATGTTGTCGTCGCGCGATGGCCTGTTCGACAAGGCTCGCGGCCGCAGTGTCGGCTCGGATCAATTTTTGACCAAGCCCTTCAGCAAGCAAGAACTGCTCGCCGCGATCCGCACCCATGTGCCGGATTTCGCCGCGTAGCGAACGTTGTCCAGCCCTGGCGCGTGCCAGGGCCTTTACCGCATGGGGAACAGCATGGCTCGAATCCTGATCGTCGATGATTCGCCGACGGAAACCTACAAACTCACCGGCATGCTGGAAAGGCACGGTCATGAAGTGCTCAAGGCCCAGACCGGTGCCGACGGCGTGGCCCTGGCCCGCCAGGAGAAGCCCGACGCCGTCCTGATGGACATCGTCATGCCCAGTTTGAATGGCTTCCAGGCCACCCGCCAGCTGCAAAAGGACGAGGAGACGGCGCATATTCCGGTGATCATGATCACCACCAAGGATCAGGAAACCGACAAGATCTGGGGCACGCGCCAGGGGGCCAAGGGTTATCTGACCAAGCCGGTCGACGAGGACACCTTGATCCAGACGTTGAACACCGTCCTGGCCGGTTGACCCACGCCGATGCTGGAGTCACGCACCGCCTTCGACCTGCTGCTCGATATCGATCAGCGGTGTCGCTTGCTGGCTGCCGAGCTGCCCTCGCAGGAACTGCGCCTGCAGACCTGGAGCGGCATCGGTTTTCGTCTGGCCGGGCACTGGTACGTCGCGCCCATGGGCGAAGTCGCCGAAGTGTTGCCCGAGCCACGCAGCACGCGGCTGCCGGGCGTCAGGCCCTGGGTCGTGGGCGTGTCGAACCTGCGCGGGCGGCTGTTGCCGGTCATCGACCTGGGAGGATTCTTCGGCCATGGCCTGTCGCCCCAGCGCAAACAGCACCGGGTGCTGGTGGTGGATCGTGCGGACATCTTCGTCGGCCTGCTGGTGGACGAGGTCGCCGGTCTGCAGCATTTCAGCTCGGCCAGCCACCAGCCCTCATTGCCTGAAGCGGCGCTGGCTGCCGCTGCGCCGTTCCTGCAGGGCCACTTCATGCGTGAACACCCCTGGTGCGTGTTCAGCCCGGCCCGGCTGGTTCAAGCCCCGGCTTTCCTGGATGTAGCACTCTGAGCATGCCTATGCGTACTTCCATATTCTGCAACACCCTCGCCACGCGCAGGTCGGCGCGATGACCAAGCGCTGGCCAGGCAACTCTTTGTTGGGCTCGCGAGCCGGCGCGCAGATCATCGGCCTGTTCGTGGCGTTGGTGATCTTCATCGTGCTGCTGTTCGCCAATTTCACCTACCTCAACACCCAGTCCACCTACGACAAGCAGTACATCGGCCATGCCGGCGAACTGCGCGTGCTGTCGCAGCGCATCGCCAAGAACGCCACCGAGGCTGCGGCGGGCAAGGCTGCAGCGTTCAAGTTGCTGGCCGATGCGCGCAACGACTTCGAGCGCCGCTGGGGGTTTCTCAAGGAGGGCGACAGCGCCACCGGGCTGCCTGTGGCCCCCGCGGCGATGCGTGAACAGATGCGCCTGGTGCAGCGGGACTGGGACGAACTGCGCCACAATTCCGATGCCATCCTGGCCAGCGAACAGACGGTGCTGTCGCTGCATCAGGTGGCCGCGACCCTGGCCGAAACGGTGCCGCAACTGCAGGTCGAATACGACAAGGTGGTCGACACCCTGTTGCGTGGCGCCGCCCCAGCCAGCCAGGTGGCCGTGGCGCAGCGCCAGTCGTTGCTCGCCGAACGCATTCTGGGCGCCGTCAACACGGTGCTGTCCGGCGACGAAAGCGCAGCCCAGGCTGCGGAAAGCTTCGGCCGCGACGCCAACCGTTTCGGCCAGGTGCTCGGCGGCATGCTCGACGGCGATGCGCTGATCCGGGTGACCCAGGTACAAGATCCTGAGGCACGCGCGCGCTTGCGCGAGATCGCCGAGTTGTTCCAGTTCGTCTCGGGCAGTGTCGACGAGATTCTGGAAACCTCGCCCGAACTGTTTCAGGTGCGTGCTTCGGCCAGCAATATCTTCAATCAGTCGCAGACCCTTCTGGAAGAAGCCTCGCGGCTGGCCAGCGGTTTCGAGAACCTCGCCAGCGGGCGTTCCGCGGGCACCGTCGGCGGCTATGTGCTGGGCCTGGCGGCACTGGCCTCGATCATTCTGATCGCCCTGGTGATGGTCCGCGAAACCAAGCGGCAACTGCGTCAGACCGCAGAGAAAAGCGAGCGCAACCAGGCGGCGATCATGCGCCTGCTCGACGAGATCGGCGGGTTGGCCGATGGCGACCTGACCGTGACCGCCTCGGTGACCGAGGAATTCACCGGTGCCATTGCCGACTCGATCAATCATTCCATCGACCAGTTGCGCGATCTGGTGGCCACCATCAACCTCACCGCAGAAGAGGTGGCCTCGGCCGTGCAGGACACCCAGGCCACCGCTCACCAGTTGGCGCGGGCCTCGGGGCATCAGGCGCAGCAGATCAGCGATGCATCGGTGGCGATCAGCGACATGGCCCAGTCGATCGACCGGGTGTCGACCAACGCCTGGGAGTCGGCCAAGGTTGCGGATCGGTCGGTGACCATCGCCAACAAGGGCAGCGAGGTAGTGAACAACACCATTCAGGGCATGGACAACATTCGCGAGCAGATCCAGGACACCGCCAAGCGCCTCAAGCGGCTGGGCGAATCGTCCCAGGAAATCGGCCACATCGTCAGCCTGATCGACGACATTGCCGACCAGACCAGTATCCTTGCCCTGAACGCGGCGATCCAGGCCTCCATGGCCGGCGAGGCCGGGCGTGGCTTCGCCGTGGTCGCGGACGAAGTGCAGCGCCTGGCCGAACGCTCGTCGTCGGCGACCCGGCAGATCGAGACGCTGGTGCGGGCGATCCAGGCCGACACCAACGAGGCGGTGATCTCCATGGAACAGACCACGTTCGAAGTGGTGCGCGGTGCGCGCCTGGCCCACGACGCAGGGATCGCCCTGGAAGAGATCGAGGGCGTGTCGCAGGATCTGGCCGAGCTGATCCAGGTCATTTCCAGTGCTGCCCAGCAGCAGACCAGTTCGGCAGGGCAGATCTCGCACACCATGTCGGTGATCCAGCAGATCACCGAGCAGACCTCTTCAGGCTCCAGTGCGACGGCTGAAAGCATCGGCAATCTGGCGCAGATGGCCAGCGAGATGCGTCGCTCGGTGTCCGGTTTCACCTTGCCGGCGCCAAGTGCCGATGCGACTGCGGAGTGATCATGGCTGAACGGCACGAATACGTACTTCCCGCGTTGTGCGAGGAGTTGCTCAAGGTCAAGGAGCAACTGGACCTGTTCGTGCGCGGTGGGCGCGAGTACACCCAGGAGTTGAACGGCCTGACGGCATCGTTGCGACAGATCGCAGACGCTTTGGCAGTGCTCGGTTTCGGCCAGCCGCGCAAGGTCATCATCGACCAGTTGGCGGTGATCCAGGGCCTGGTGCAGGGGACGCGCGAGCCCAACGATGCCGTATTGATGGACGTCGCCGGGGCACTGCTCTATGTCGAAGCCACGCTGGCGGGCATGGCAGGACCCAGTGATACGCCGGGGCGCGATGAGCAGCAGACGTCCAGCACCGACCTGGCGCAGATTCGCCAGCTGGTGATGCGCGAAATCCGCTTCGGTCTGCAAGAGGCCAGGGACGTGCTGGCCGACTCCACCGACGGCCGCTGGGACCGGCAACGGCTGCGCACATTGGCGCCGCTGCTCAACCAGCTGCGCGGTGCCTTGGTCATGCTGCCGTTGCCCAGGGCTGCAGCCGTGCTGCACGCCTGCAATCACGCCGTTCAAGCGCGCCTGCTGGACGACTCGACGGCATCGGTACACGTGCCCCTGGAGCAGGTGACGGCTGCGCTCGCGGCGGTCGAGCACTACCTGCAGCGCACCAGCGAAGCACCGCTGCTTGCCCACGAGGACCTGCTGGCGGTGGCAGAGGCTGGTTTGGCAGCGGCTGCGCCACCCGCCGAGCCACCCGCCGAGCTGCACGCCGCGACGGGCCCGGAGCCCGAGCCTGTGGACACCCAATTGCTGGAGATCTTCCACAGCGAGGCCTTGGGCCACCTGAGCGCCCTGGAGCGATTTCTCGCCCTGGACGAGCAGGGCAACGACGTCGCCGTCACCGACGAATTGCAGCGTGCCCTGCATACGCTCAAGGGCAGCGCGCTGGTGGCCGGTGTCACGCCGCTGGCCGAGCTGGCCACGGCCTTCGACGTCATGGCCCGTGAGCTGCGTGCCCACCGGCTGCCGTTCCAGACCCGAACGCTGGGCCTGCTGGGCGATGCCCACTATCTGATGCGGCAGAAGCTGCTGCAATTGCCTGCGCAGCCGCTGACGCCCATTCCCGCTGCCGTCGAGCTGATCCGGCAGGTACAGGAACACACCACCGAGCGCTTGCAGGGCGTGCAGACGCAGGGCGATGCCCGGCAAGTCCAGGCGCCGCAACTGATCGAGCGGTTGCTCGACGAGGGCATGGATATCCTGCTCGATGCCGAGCGCTTGCTGCAGCGCTGGCAAAAGGCGCCGTCCAGCCGCGTGGAGTTGCCGCGGCTGCTCGACCAGCTGACCCTGCTGGGCGAACAGGCGCAACTGACGGACGTGCAGGCGCTCGACGAGCTGTGCGAGGCGCTGCTCGATCTGTATGGCGCGGTCGAAGAAAGCAGCCTGAGTGTCAGCGCGGATTTTTTCCAGCAGGCCGAACAGGCCCAGGAGGCCATGATCGGCATGCTCGATCAATTGGCGGCCGGGCAAGAGGTCAAGGCCCAGCCCACTCACGTGCGTGCCCTGCGGGCACTGCTGCAGGGTGCCCTGGCCCCGCACGCCATGGGTGTGGTACAGCGCGAAGGCGGCGCGGTGATCGATCTTGCCCTGCTTGGCAACGTCGCTGCGGCAGATGCCGACGATCAAGGGTCATTCACCGAGGAATCCATCGAGCAGACCCAGCGGCGCTGGCTGAGCGAACCCGGCTACGAGGGGGCATCTCAGCACTCGTCGCATCCAGGCCCGCTGGAGCCTGGAATCGAGCAGGTGGACGACGCCGACGGTGAATTGCTGGGTATCTTCATCGAAGAGGGATTGGACATCGTCGAGAGCGCAGGCGCGGCACTGGTGCGCTGGCAGGCCGAACCGGGCAACCATCTCGAAGCGGAAAACCTGCTGCGCGACCTGCACACGCTCAAGGGCGGCGCACGGATGGTGGAGATCGGCCCGCTGGGCGACCTGGCCCACGAGCTGGAATCGGTGTACGAACGCATCTCCCAGGGCCAGTTGCAGGCCTCCAGCCAACTGTTTGGCTTGCTGCACAAGGGTCACGACCGCCTGGCCCAGATGCTCGACGCGGTCCGCTCGCGGCAAGCGTTGCCGGCCGCCGGCAAGCTGATTGCCGCGATCGCCGAATTCGCCGCCGGCAGTGAGCCAACCGGGCCCGCCGGGCCAGCTGCTTCGGCCAAGCCCGCCGTTGCCGAACCGGTGGCCGCCGAACGCGGTCCCGTCGATGTGATCAAGGTCGGCGCCGAGCTGCTCGATGAATTGGGCAACCTGGCGGGTGAAACCGCAATCTTTCGCGGACGCATCGAGCAGCAGGTCAATGACGCCCAGGCGGCGCTGCAGGAAATGGAAACCACCATCGAGCGCATGCGCGATCAGCTGCGCCGCCTCGATACCGAAACCCAAGGCCGTATCCTCAGCCGTCAGCAGGTCGATGGTCAGGCTTACGAAGACTTCGACCCACTGGAAATGGACCGTCATTCACACCTGCAGCAGCTGTCGCGGGCCCTGTTCGAGTCGGCCTCGGACCTGCTCGATCTGAAGGAAACCCTGGCCGGCCGCAACCTGGAAGCGCAGACCTTGCTGCAGCAACAGGCGCGCGTCGACAGCCAGTTGCAGGAGGGCTTGATGCGTACGCGCATGGTGCCGTTCGAGCGCCTGCTGCCGCGCCTGCAGCGTGTAGTGCGACAGGTGGCCGAGGCGCTGGGCAAGGAGGTCGAGTTCGAAGTCAGCCAGGCCCAGGGCGAGATGGACCGCAGCGTGCTGGAGCGCATGATCGCGCCGCTCGAACACATGCTGCGCAATGCCGTCGATCATGGCCTGGAGCCGATCGAGCAGCGCCTGGCTGCGGGCAAGCCGGCGGTGGGGCACATTCGTCTGGCCTTGCTGCACCAAGGCGGCGACATCGTCATCGAGATGAGTGACGACGGTGCCGGAGTGCCCCTGGAAGCGGTGCGCGCCAAGGCCATAAAGCGTGGTTTGCTGGATCCGCACAGCGACCTCAGCGACCACGACGTGTTGCAGTTCATCCTCCAGCCAGGTTTCTCCACCGCCACCAAGGTCACGCAGATATCCGGCCGTGGCCTGGGCATGGACGTGGTCCACGAAGAGGTCAAGCAGTTGGGCGGAGCCATGAGTATCGACTCGCGGCCGGGGCAGGGCGCACGGTTCCAGATTCGCCTGCCGTTCACCGTGTCGGTCAACCGTGCCTTGATGGTGCAGTGTGGCGAAGAACAGTATGCGATTCCCCTGAACAGCATCGAGGGGATCGTGCGGGTCATGCCCGGCGAGCTGCACGATGCCTACCAGTCTGCCCCACCGCGCTACGGCTACGCCGGGCGGGTGTATGACCTGCGCTACCTGGGCACCCTGCTGCACGGCCTCGCCGTCCCCTCGCTGACGGCGCAGAGCCAACCGTTGCCCGTGCTGCTGGTGCGCGCGTTCGATCAGCAGGTGGCGGTGCAGGTCGATGCCTTGGCCGGCTCCCGCGAAATCGTGGTGAAGAGCCTGGGAGCCCAGTTCGCGGCCGTGCCGGGCCTGGGCGGCGCGACCATCCTGGGCGATGGCAGCGTGGTGCTGATCCTCGATCTGCTCGCCCAACTGCGGGCCCGTCAGGGTGTGGCCGTGGCCCGCGCCGGTTACCAGCACGGCGCGCAGGTGCGGCGCCTGCAAGTACTGGTGGTCGACGACTCGGTGACCGTGCGCAAGGTCACCAGTCGCATGCTCGAACGTCACGGCATGCAGGTGCTGACGGCCAAGGACGGGGTCGACGCCATGGCCCTGCTGCAGGAACACAGCCCCGATATTCTCCTGCTGGACATCGAGATGCCGCGCATGGACGGTTTCGAGGTCGCCCGGCGCATCCGTCAGCATCCCACGCTCAAGGACCTGCCCATCATCATGATCACTTCACGTACCGGGCAAAAGCATCGCGAGCGGGCGATGGCCATCGGCGTCAACGAATACCTGGGCAAGCCCTATCAGGAGAGCCAGTTGCTGGAATGCATCGAACGCTGGGGCCAGGTCCATGCTTGATCGGGCGATCGGCCGCCGCGACAGCCTCACCGCGCTGGTGCTGCCCCTGGCCGATCGAAGCCTGTTGCTGCCCAACGTGGCGGTGGCCGAGCTGATCGACTATCTGCCCGGTGAACCGGTGCTGGGCGCCGCGCGCTGGCACCTGGGGATGATCGAGTGGCGCAACCTGCGCCTGCCGCTGGTCAGCTTCGAAGCGGCCAGCGGTGGCGAGGCGGTGATCGGCGAGCGCGCCCGTATCGTCGTGCTCAATGCACTGGGTGAAACCTCGACGCGCTTCATTGCCGTATTGATCCAGCACGTGCCTCGCTCGTGCCGGGTCGACAGCCAGCTCAGCTACGTTGACGTGCCGCTCAAGCCGCTGGAAATGGCGGCGGTGCAGGTCGGCGAAACCGTGGCTCGGGTGCCCGACCTCACAGCCCTGGAAAACCTGCTGCACAGCGCGGTGTAGACACATTGTCGCGTAATCGTTGCAGGGCTTTACAGCCGTCGGCCTGACCGGCACTCTGGCCGTTGCCATTGCTGCAGGGACCTCGTAATGCTCGACCACACCTTTCTCGCCTTCGCCTTCTGTGCCGCGCTGCTCAGTGGCAGCCCCGTGCGCGCCGAGGTCCCGGCAGGCTATTCGATGGTCTTGCTGACCGAGAACTTTCCACCCTACAACATGGCCAGCAACGACAAGAACTTCGCCCAGGAAGAGAACATCCGCGGCATCGCAGCGGAGCTTGTGCGTGAAATGTTCCGCCGGGCTGACATCCCCTACAGCATGACCCTGCGGTTTCCCTGGGACCGCATCTACAAGCTGGCCCTGAGCAATGCCGGCTACGGGGTGTTCGTCACCGCGCGCCTGCCCGAGCGCGAACAGGCCTTCAAGTGGGTCGGCCCATTGGGTCCGGATGACTGGATCATGCTCGCCCGTGCGGACAGCCCGATCACCCTGGAAACCCTCGACCAGGCCCGGCCCTACCGGATCGGCGCCTACAAGGGCGATGCCATCGCGCAGAGCCTCGCCGAGCGGGACATGCGCCCGATCGTTGCCCTGCGCGACCAGGACAATGCGCGCAAGTTGCTCGACGGTCAGATCGACCTGTGGGCCACGGGCGACCCGGCTGGTCGCTACCTGGCACGCCTGGAAGGGGTCAATGGGCTCAAGACCGTGCTGCGTTTCAACAGTGCCGAGCTGTTTCTGGCGCTGAACAAGGACACGCCGCAGGCGGTAGTCGACCGTTTGCAACGGGCCCTCGATGAGATGCGCCGCGACGGTTTCGTCGACCGGGTATTCGCCGACTATCTATGAGGCACGGCACTCGACGAGACACGGCACTGGCGAATCAGTGGTAGATCCCGCCCTTGCCATGGGCAGCCGTGGCGCGGTTGCCACGCTCGCCGATCATCTGCCGGACCGGTATCCACTCCACCCCCCTGGCTTTCAAGCGCGGTAGTTCGCGCTCCAGCACTTCCAGGGTCTGTGGATAGGGATGGCCGATAATCACCACCGTGCCCTGCTTGTGCGCCAGGGCTATGGCCTTTTCCAGCTGGCCGGCGATGGCCTCGACGGTACGCGTGTCATCCAGGAAGACATCCCGCGAGAGGCTGGCCAGGCCGATGCCCTGAGCTTTGGCAGCGGCCACGGTGGCGGCGCTGGTGCGGCTGTCGACGAAGAACATGCCGTGCTGCTGCAGCTCGTTCATCAGCAGGGCCATGGCCTCGGGCTGCGAGGTCATGCGGCTGCCCTCGTGGTTGTTCAGGCCGGCGGCATACGGTACGGCGCGCAGAGCGGCCTGCAGGCGGGCGAGTAGTTCACTGGCGGGCATGTCGGGCCGCCAGGCGAACGGGCCGGTCGCAGGATCCATGGGCATGTGCACCATCACGGTCTTGCCGGCCTTGTGCGCCTGACGGGCGAAGTCCGCAGCGTATGGGGTGTCGGGCATGATTGCCAGCGTGACCGGGCCGGGCAGAGCCAGGGTGCGACTGTCGCGAGCCGGGGACTGCCCCAGGTCATCGATGATCAGGCTCAGGTACGCCGGCCCGGCGAAGGCCGGCCCGGCAGTCAGCAACAGCACGGCCAGCAACAGGATGCGGCGCATGTCAGTTGCCGCGCGTCACGCTCAGGCCCTTGAGCAGGCTGAGCGCCTGGCTGATCTGGAAGTCGTCGTCCTGTGGCCGGGCCTTGCGGGCGCCGATCACCGGCTTGCCCGAAGGTCGATCGGCGCCGCCGTTGCCGTTGCCCAGGTGACCCTGCAGGTCGGCTTCCTTGAAGCTTTCGGTGTCGGCATCGCGGGTGACCTTGCCCTGACGTACCTCGACATCCGGGATGATCCCCTGGGCCTGGATCGAGCGGCCGTTGGGCGTGTAGTACAAGGCCGTGGTGATTTTCAGGGCGCGATCATTGTTGAGCGGCAGCACGGTCTGCACCGAGCCCTTGCCGAAGCTGTCGGTGCCCATGAGGATGCCGCGCTTCTGGTCCTGCAGTGCACCGGCGACGATTTCCGCCGCCGAGGCGCTGCCGCCGTTGATCAGTACCACCAGAGGCACCCGTTCGCTGGCATCGGCAGGGTCTGCCGAGAAGCGCAGTTCCGAGTTGGCGATGCGGCCCTTGGTGTACACGATCAGGCCCTTGGTCAGGAAGTGATCGGCCACTTCCACGGCGCTTTGCAGCACGCCGCCGGGGTTGTTGCGCAGGTCCAGAATCAGGCCCTTGAGCTTGCCGTTGTTGTCCTTGCGCAGTTTCGCCAACGCCTTGCCGACTTCTTCGCCGGTTTTCACCTGGAACTGGGTGATGCGTAGGTAGCCATAACCGTTTTCCAGCAACTGCGCCTTGACGCTCTTGACCTGGATGGTGGCGCGCGCCAGGGTCACGTCGAACGGCGTACCGCCGTCACGTACCAGGGTCAGGGTGATCTTCTCGCCGAGCTTGCCGCGCATCAGGTCGACGGCTTCGGTCATGCTCAGGCCTTGGGTGGGCTGGTTGTTGATCTTGACGATCAGATCGCCGGCTTCGATGCCGGCCTTGGAGGCCGGCGTGTCGTCGATAGGCGAAACCACCTTGATCATGCCGTTCTCGCTGCCCACCTCGATGCCCAGGCCGCCGAACTCGCCACTGGTGCTTTCCTGCAGCTCCTGGAAGTCCTCGGGGCCCAGGTAGGCGGAGTGGGGGTCGAGGTTGCTGAGCATGCCCTTGATGGCATTCTCCAGCAGGGTCTTGTCATCCACCGGCTCGACATAGGCCGCCTTGATGCGGTCCATCACCTCGGCGAAGGTCCGCAGCTCGTCCAGCGGCAACGGTGCGGCGGCTGGAACCGTGCCGACCGACCGGGCGGGCTGGGGTGCCAGATCGGCAGCGACCACTGCCGGGGCAGCACAGGCCACGGCGATCGTCAGGGCCAGCGAGGTAAGGCGGGACAGATGCGGCATGTCTAACAGACTCCTGATACGGGTTCGCGCCTTTGAGGGCTGCTTTTGAACGACTGCGCCAGTCAACCTCGACACCATTGCGAGGGGTCGGTCGGCTTGCCTTGCTGGCGTATTGCAAAATACAGCGCTGGCGTGCTTTGCCCGCCGCTGGTACCTACGGTGGCGATGGCATCACCGGGCTTGACCACGTCACCGGCCGATTTGAGCAGGGTCTGGTTGTGCCCGTACAGGGTGAGGTAGCCATTGCCATGGTCGAGAATGACCAGAAGCCCGGCGCCGCGCAACCAGTCGGCGAACACCACGCGGCCACCGTGCACCGCATGCACCTGGCTGCCGGCCGATGCGCTGATCATGACCCCGTCCCATTTGGTGCGGACATCGTCGCCGCGGGTTTCCCCGAAACGTGCCAACAGTCGACCATCGACAGGCCATGGAAGTTTTCCCCGCGCCGAAGCAAATGCACCACCGAAGCTTTCGCCGCTGCTCGACACCAGCGGGCCACTCGGTGCGCGAGGGGCCTGTGGTGCGGGTGCTGGCGCTTCTCGGGTGGCGGCCGCCTGCGCTTCGCGCTGGCGACGGTTTTCAGCCTCCTGGGCGGCCAGCAGGGCCTTCTGCCGCGCTTCCTCGGCTTCGCGAGCCTGGCGTGCCAGGGTTTCCTCGATGGTCTTGAGCACCTTGGCCAGGTCTTCCTGGTCCTGCTGACGCGTCTGCAGCTTCTGGTCGCCTTGCTTGTACTGATCGTTGAGCTTGGCCAGGGCGACCTGACGTTCCTTGCGCACCTTGTCGAGGTCTTCGCGCTGGCTGTCCAGATTGCCTTGCTGCACCAGCAACTGCGCCTGCTGCAGATTGATGTCCTTTTCCACACCCGCCAGCTTGTGCAGGGTCTGGTTGAAGTTCTTCAGCTGTTCCAGGCGCGCCTGGCTCAGATAATCGTAATAAGTCAGGGTGCGGGCGAACTTCTCCGGATTCTGCTGATTGAGCAGCAGTTTCAGGTATTCCTGGCGCCCGCTCTGATAGGCCGCGCGGGCCTGGATGGCAATGAGACGTTGCTGTTCGACCCGGGCGGCCTGGAGCTTGGCTTTCTCGCCTTGCAGACGCTCCAGTTCGCCCTCAGTCTTTTTTAGTTCTTTCTGCAGGGCCTCCACCTGCTTTTCCAGCTTGCCCATCTCGGTTTCGGTGGTGCGCAGCTCTTTCTGCACCCCGGAGCGTTCCGCCTGCAACTTGCCAAGGGTTTTCTGCAGCTCGGCGATGTCCTTGCGGGTGGCGTCGATCTGCTGCTGGGTTTGCGCGCGCTCGTCGGCGAAGGCCGGGCCGAGCAGGCATGTCAGGGTCAGGAACATCAGGGCGCGGAGCATGGGTCAGCCTTGTACCAGGATCGAGGTGCCGGTCATCTCTTCGGGCTTGGGCAGGCCCATGAGCCAGAGCATGGTGGGCGCCACGTCGGCCAACACGCCGCCGGCGCGTACCTTGACGTCACGCTGGCCGACGTAGATGAACGGCACCGGCTCGGTGGTGTGCGCGGTATGCGCCTGGCCGGTGCAGACGTCTTCCATCTGCTCGCAGTTGCCGTGGTCGGCGGTGATCAACGCTTCGCCGCCGACCTTGTCGAGTGCCGCAGCGATGCGACCCACGCACGTGTCCAGGCACTCGACCGCCTTGATGGCTGCGGCCATGATGCCGCTGTGGCCGACCATGTCGCCGTTGGCGTAGTTGACCACGATGACGTCATAGCGCTGCTGCTCGATGGCTTCGACGATGCGGTCGGTCACTTCCGGCGCGCTCATCTCGGGCTGCAGGTCGTAGGTCGCCACCTTGGGCGAGGGCACCAGAATGCGCTCTTCGCCGGGGAACTCTTCTTCACGGCCACCGGAGAAGAAGAACGTCACGTGGGCGTACTTTTCGGTTTCGGCGATGCGCAGCTGGGTCTTGCCGTTCTTGGCCAGGTATTCGCCCAGCACGTTGGTCAGGCCGGTGGCAGCAAAGGCCGCCGGTGCGGGGATCTTTGCCGAATACTGGGTCAGGCCCACGTAGCCGGCCAGTTTGGGCTGGCGATTGCGCGGGAAATCGTGGAAATCGTCTTCGACGAATACGCGGCTGAGCTCGCGCGCACGGTCGGCGCGGAAATTCATGAAGATCATGGCATCGCCATCTTCGACGCGAACCGGCTCGCCGACCGTGGTGGCCTTGACGAATTCGTCGCTCTCGCCGCGCTCGTAGGCGGCCTGCAGGCCTTGCACGGCAGTGGCCGCGTGGAATTCGGAGGCAGCATCGACGATCAGGTTGTAGGCCGCGCTGACGCGCTCCCAGCGGTTGTCGCGATCCATGGCGAAGTAGCGGCCGATCAGGCTGGCGGTGCGCCCACGGCCCAGGCGGGCGAACGTGGCATCCATCAGTTCCAGCGAGGCCTGGGCGCTCTTGGGCGGGGTGTCGCGGCCGTCGAGGAAGGCGTGCAGGTAGATCTTCTGCGCTCCGCGCCCGGCGGCCAGTTCGGCCATGGCCACCAGGTGATCCTGGTGGCTGTGCACGCCACCGTCCGACAGCAGGCCCATGAAGTGCACCGCCTTGCCGGCGGCCACGGCCTTGTCCACGGCTGCACAGATAGTGGGGTTGGTGAAGAACTCGCCGTCGCGGATGGCCTTGGTCACGCGAGTGAAATCCTGGTACACCACACGCCCGGCTCCCAGGTTCATGTGGCCGACTTCCGAATTGCCCATTTGCCCGTCGGGCAGCCCGACATCCATGCCCGACCCCGAGATCAAGCCATTGGGCTGGCGTGCCATGAGGGCATCGAGCACCGGCTTGCGAGCCGAATAGACCGCGTTGTACTCGTGGTTTTCACTGTGACCGAAACCATCGAGGATGATCAGGACCAAGGGTTTGGGCGTGGCTGTCATGGATCCCACTCGCTATGTCAGAAGAGCATTCAGGAGAAGCCCGGCATTTTAGGGCATTGCGGGCCTGCGTGACGAATCATGGCGGTTTATTTCACCGCGGGTGCAAGAACAACAAGCACAGACCCGCAATCAGGCCGAGCGGTTCCGTCCGGCGGGCTTTGGCCGGACTTGGCGGCTGTGTATACTGGCCGACATTTTAACGCCCTGGAACCCGCTGATGGTCGCTCACCTGATTGAATTCGCCACAAATCACTATCTGCTCGTGACCGCGTTCGTGGTCCTGCTGGTCATGCTGATCATGCTGGAAATGAGCAAGGGCGCCAAAAGCCTCAGCCCCCGCGAGCTGACTGCGCTGGTCAACAGCGACCAAGGCGTGGTCGTGGATATCCGCAACAAGAAGGACTACGCCGCGGGCCACATCGTCGGCGCGCTGAGCATTCCTCAAGACAAGCTGGCCAGCCGCGTCGGCGAGCTGGAAAAATACAAGGGCAAGACCCTGATCGTGGTCGATGCCATCGGCCAGCACGCCGGCACTGCCTGCGCCGAGCTGGTCAAGGCAGGCCACACCGCCGCCAAGCTGGCCGGTGGCGTCTCGAGCTGGCGTGCCGACAACCTGCCTGTGGTGAAGTGACATGAAGCCGATCCTCGTCTACTCCAGCGACTATTGCCCGTATTGCTCGCGCGCCAAGTACCTGCTGGAAAGCAAGAAGGCGCCGTTCACCGAGATCAAGGTCGACGGCAAGCCCGAGCTGCGCCGCGAGATGGCGGCCAAGGCTGGCCGTACGTCGGTGCCCCAGATCTGGATCGGCGAGCTGCACGTCGGCGGCTGCGACGACCTGTTCGCCCTCGAGCGTGCCGGCAAGCTGGACGCGTTGCTGGGGGCCTGATCGGTCCCCTTACCCCCACACCTCTTAAGATCACAAGGATCTGCGATGACCGACCAAGCGAACAATGGCGCTGCTGCTGCCGAAAACGAACCGCAGTTCTCGCTGCAGCGTATCTACGTGCGTGACCTGTCGTTCGAGGCGCCGAAAAGCCCGGCGATCTTCCGCCAGCAGTGGGAACCCAGCGTTTCCCTGGACCTGAACACCCGCCAGAAAGGCCTGGAAGGGGACTTTCACGAGGTCGTGCTGACCCTGTCGGTCACGGTCAAGAACGGCGAAGAAGTCGCGTTCATCGCCGAAGTGCAACAGGCCGGTATCTTCCTGATCAAGGGTCTGGACGAGGGCTCGATGAGCCACACCCTGGGTGCGTTCTGCCCCAACATCCTGTTCCCGTATGCCCGCGAGACCCTGGACAGCCTGGTAACCCGTGGCTCGTTCCCAGCGCTGATGCTGGCTCCGGTGAACTTCGACATGCTCTATGCCCAGGAACTGCAGCGCATGCAGGAATCGGGCGAAGCGCCTACGCCTCAGTAAGCGCTGGCTTGCAGTGAACAAAAAGCGCCTTTCGGGGCGCTTTTTTTGTGGGAGCGTGTGCCCCTTTCGTGGGCAGAGGGCTCTCAAGCCTTACTCAAACCCCAGCTGCCGCCAAGCCTCATACACCGCCACTGCCACCGTATTGGACAGATTCAAACTGCGGCACCCCTCGCGCATCGGCAGGCGCAACTTGTGCTGGCTGTCCAGCGCGTCCAGCACCTCGGCCGGCAGCCCACGGCTTTCCGGACCGAACAGGAACGCATCGCCCTTCTGGAAGCTGGCATCATGAAAAGGTCGCGAGCCCTTCGTGGTGAACGCGAACACCCGTGGTTGACCCAGGCTTTCCAGGCAACTGGCCAGGTCGGCATGGCGCTGCAGAGTGGCATATTCGTGGTAATCCAGGCCGGCCCGACGCAAGCGCTTGTCGTCAAGCTCGAAGCCGATCGGCTCTATCAGGTGCAAGGCGCAACCGCTGTTGGCGCACAGCCTGATAATGTTGCCTGTATTGGGCGGTATCTCTGGTTGAAAAAGGATCACGTGAAACATGCGCGGCACCGAACTGAAGGACGGGCAGCATTCTACTCCTGATCCGAGCGAGCGTTCGCAACTGTGGCCACGGGTTTTGGGCTCGCTGGCGATCATTGGCTTGCTGGTCGGACTGATGATCGGCCGCCTGACCAACCCCGAGCCTGCTCGCCTGGATAATATCGAAGTGCACCGCGACCAGTTGGTGCTGTGGTTCAACGATGAGCCGCGGGTGCATGGCGAGGTGGTGGAAGGAACGGTGGCGATGCTGTTCGACGCCACGGGTGCGCCGGCCAGCGGGCGGTTGCTGGTGGACGGCAAGCCGGTGACCTGGCGCATTCAGCGCAGTGATGAGGGGTTGTTGTTGACGGTGGTGGCGGCGCGCCCTCTGCGGATGCAATGGCGCGGGGTACTGCTCGAAGGACGTTGGCAAACTACCATCGAGTTGCACGAGCAATAAAAGAGGGGACCCCGGCCTGCCTGTACCGGAGCCCCCCAAGCGGGAGTGAAATACCTGGCGCAGTGCCAGGTGTCTCGATGTAAAGAAGGGGAGTCCCGGCCTGCCTGTACCAAGGTCCCCAAAACAGTTATGCGGTATTCCAGCCTTGGCTGGAGTCGCGGTGTAAAGAGGGAATCCCCGGCCTGCCTGTACCAAGGTTCCCGAAACTGGGTAATGGTTAGTACATTGCAGCGCGCGTGCCAGTTTTGTTGCAGAAGCTTTCTGAACACCCGAAATGTTTCGTCGTACTTTCTATATTGTTGAAATATAAGGAAAAATAATTTTGATCGATAACGGTCTTTTAGCTCATTGAAACGAACGAGGTTTTATCCGAGCGATCAGCAATGTCCGACAGCGCATCGCGCAGGTGCACCGAACAAGGCGAATGCACAAAAGCGGAGAGTTTCTTCAAACCTCCTGTAGCAGCGGCGCAAGCCGCGTCGGCGGTATGTGCGGTGCATCTGACCCACCGCGGTGAGGCCGGACGCGGCTTGCGCCGCTGCTACAGGGATCGCGTATGCCGTGGGGGTGTGTGCTGGGTCTCTGACGTACCCCTGTAGCAGCGGCGCAAGCCGCGTCGGCGGTATGTGCGGTGCATCTGACCCACCGCGGTGAGGCCGGACGCGGCTTGCGCCGCTGCTACAGAGATCGCGTATGCCCGTGGCGGTGTGCGGGGCGTCAGGCTTCTTCGACTTCGTCCTCGTCGGCACCGTCGACCTTCATGCCCAGCTCCTTGATCTTGCGCGTAAGGGTGTTGCGACCCCACCCCAGCAGCACGGCCGCATCACGACGTCGTCCGGCGGTATGCTTCAGGGCAGTCTCGATCATGATCCGCTCGAAGCTGGGCACGGCGCTGTCGAGCAGGCTCGATTGCCCGCGTGCCAGCGCCTGGTCGGCCCATTGGCGCAACGCCTGCTCCCAGTTGGTCACCGGCGCGGCGTCCTGCGGCAGGCTCAGCAGCTCCGGCGGCAGGTCGCCGGTGTGCACTTCGCGACCCGAGGCCATCACCGTGATCCAGCGGCAGGTGTTCTCCAGCTGACGCACGTTGCCAGGCCACGGCAGGTTCTTCAGGTATTCCTCGGTCTCGCTCTTGAGCAACTTGGGCTCGACCGCCAGTTCCTGGGCAGCGCGGCTGAGAAAATGTCGCGCCAGGGTCGGGATGTCTTCGCGACGGTCCGACAGGCGTGGGATGTGGATACGGATCACGTTGAGGCGATGGAACAGGTCTTCGCGAAACTTGCCGGCGTGCACCAGGGTTTCCAGATTCTGGTGGGTGGCGGCAATGATGCGCACGTCGACCTTGACCGGTATGTGCCCACCGACGCGGTAGAACTCGCCATCGGCCAGCACACGCAGCAGGCGCGTCTGGGTATCGGCCGGCATGTCGCCGATTTCGTCGAGGAACAGCGTGCCGCCGTCGGCCTGTTCGAAGCGGCCTCGGCGCAGGTTGGCGGCGCCGGTGAAGGCGCCTTTTTCATGGCCGAACAGCTCCGACTCCATCAGGTCCTTGGGAATCGCCGCCATGTTCAGCGCAATGAACGGCGACGCGGCCCGTGGGCTGTGCCGATGCAGGGCATGGGCGACCAGTTCCTTGCCGGTGCCCGACTCGCCATTGATCAGTACGGTGATATTGGAATGGCTGAGGCGGCCGATGGCGCGGAAGACTTCCTGCATGGCCGGTGCTTCGCCGATGATCTCGGGTGTGCGGGTCAATGCCGGGACTTCGGTCAGGCCCTGCTGCTCCTGGGCGTGCTGGTTGGCACGCTTGACCAGCGACACTGCCTCGTCGACGTCGAACGGCTTGGGCAGGTACTCGAACGCGCCGCCCTGGTAGGAAGCGACCGCGCTGTCCAGGTCCGAGTGCGCGGTCATGATGATCACCGGCAGGCGTGGATGCTGTTCGCGAATGCGCGCCAGCAGGTCCAGGCCACTGGCACCGGGCATGCGGATGTCGGAGATGATCACGTCGGGCTGCTGGCGCGCCAGTCGGCTCATGACGCCATCGGCGCTGTCGAAGCTCTGGGTGGTCATGCCTTCTTGCTGCAGGGCCTTTTCCAGTACCCAGCGGATGGAACGGTCGTCATCGACGATCCAGACAGTTTCACTACGGCTCATGACGAAGCGGCTCCTTGTTCCAGCGGCAGGAAGATCGAAAACGTGGTGTGGCCGGGGTGGCTTTCACACTCGATCAGGCCCTGGTGCTGACTGATGATGTTCTGGGTAATGGCCAACCCCAGGCCGGTGCCGTCGGGACGGCCACTGACCATGGGGTAGAAGATGGTTTCCTGCAGTTGGGCAGGAATGCCCGGGCCGTTGTCGGTAATCTCGATCTTGCTGACCAGGCGATGGCGCACATGGCCGATGGTGAACTGGCGCATGGCGCGGGTGCGCAGGCTGATGCGTCCCAGGCGCAGTTCGTTCTGGCCGCTGATCGCCTGCATGGCATTGCGCACGATGTTGAGCACCGCCTGAATCATCTGCTCGCGGTCGATCAACACATCCGGGATGCTTGGGTCGTAGTCGCGCACCAGAGTGATGCAACCCTGGCTTTCGGCCTCGACCAGGTTGGCCACGCGCTCCAGCACCTCGTGGATATTGGTCATGGCCAGTAGAGGCAGCTTGTTCGAACCCAGCATGCGGTCGACCAGATTTCGCAGCCGGTCGGCTTCCTCGATGATGACGTTGGTGTAGTCCTTGAGGCTTTCCTCGGGCAGCTCGCGCGCCAGCAATTGAGCCGCGCCACGGATGCCACCCAGCGGATTCTTGATCTCGTGGGCCAGGCCGCGCACCAGCATCTTGGTGGTCTCCTGCTTGGACAGCTGAGCCTCTTCCTTGGTGATGCGCAGCAGACGGTCACGCGGATGCACTTCGAGCAGCAGCCAGGTCGCGCCGTTGCTCAGGATCGGTGTGACCGCATAGTCGACCGTCAGCGTCTGCCCGGCCAGCGCGGTCAGCATCGCTTCGCGCTTGGTGAAGGGGTGAGCCTGTTCGACGGCCTGGCGCAGCGAGTTGAGTGCTTCGGTGGATTCGGTGAACAGCTCGCTGATGAACTGACCATGGCTGCGTTGGCCACTGATCGCCAGCAGCATTTCGGCTGCGGGGTTCATGTACTCAAGACGCAGGTCGGCATTGAGCAGAATGGTGGCAGTGGTGAGGTTGTCGAGTAACAGTCGGTGCAGGGCATCGCTGATGGTCATGGGGACAGGTGACCTCTTTTGGCACAGGGCGCCCGTGGCAACGCCCGGGTTCGCGCGCGAAACTAACTCGCTGGTGCAGGGAAAATGCAAGAACCAAACCAAGGCTCCGAAAAGAAGCGCGGATCCTGCAAATGGGTACCATTAGTGCCGCGCTACACGGGATGTGCGCCGGACGAAATGCTGCCGCGACCCAAAATGGCACGGCATGCCTGGCAATGACCAGCATAGCGCACCAAAAAAGTGCGGGCGGGTCTATATCGTTTTCGGCTGCCGCTGCTCAGTCGTCCTCGGGCTTGTCCTTGAGTGGACATTCCGGGCGTACACCGTAATCAGCACTTCGGCAGGGGTGAACCCGGCGTTTCTGAATCAGCGAGATGCGCTGCAGGTGGACCGGCTGGGCCGGCGTGCGCTCGATCACATGGTCGTCCTGATCGATGATCTCGGCGGCCAGGGAGTGGGTTCCGCGGTCGACATTGCTCAAGGCGAACACCGGGCTGCGCCCCGGCGCCTGCGCTACTTCGCCGTCGAGCAGCAGGCGGTAGCGATGGTTCGGCTGCAAGGCCGGCTCACTGGTCAGGGTCACGATCAGTGACCCGTCTTCCTCACGCACGGCAGTGTCCGGCAGGGGCCCGAGGATGCGCAGCATCTGATAACGCATCGTCGCGGTTTTGTTCGGCACTGGCACCTTGCTGGTGCGCGGCAGCGTCACCGTAGCCGGGGCGGTGGGCGCGGTGCGTGCAGGCATCGGCACCCGTTCGGCACCCTTGCGCGGTTGGTCGGTGAAGACCCGGTTGCCATTGGCGTCGACGTAGGTGTACACCGCGGCATGGGCTGACGCGGCGATCACTACCAGCCAGAGCAGCGTCCAGCGCATCACGGCAGGTGAACCCGCTGGACCGTGAAGGTGACGGTGGCGCTCTGCTGGATCACCGCTTCGCGGGCGTCGATGACCTGTACCGCCAGGCCATGTTCGCCGCGATCGACATTCACCAGTTGCAGGCGCGGCACGTTGCTTGGCTGACCATAGGGTTCGCCGTCGAGTACCAGGCGCAGGCGATCGCCCGAACGCAGGCGTGGCACGATCGCCACGCCGACATCGAAGGTGCCGTTGTTGGCCCGCAGCGCTTCGTCGGTCGGCAGTCCGGTCAGTTCCAGTTGGCTGTATTGAGTCTGCTGCACCTCGACGGTGGTGCTCGGCAGGGTGGTCGGCACCGGTTTGCGCAGCGACTCGACGCTGTTGAGCGGAGGCAATTCGACCGTCTGGCTGGCACGCCCCTGGGGCGGCTGGTTGCTGTAGGCGGTATTGCCCTCGGCGTCGGTGTACTTGTAGATCTGCGCCGCAGCGGGCAGCGCGCACAGCAGCAACAGGCAGGCTAGGGGTGAGCGCATGGAAACTTCTCTGAGTGGCGCTTGCATGGGGCCAGCATAGAGCAATTGAGGGGTTGCGTGCAGCGTTGCCACGCTCAGCGCAGAACGAAAAAAGGCCACCCGAGGGTGGCCTTTCTGTCACATCACAGGGATCAGACGCTGTAGTACAGGTCGTATTCCAGTGGGTGTACGAAGGTGCGGACCTTGATTTCTTCTTCGCTTTTCAGGGCGATGAAGGCATCGATGAAGTCGTCGCTGAACACGCCGCCCTTGGTCAGGAACGCACGGCCCTTGTCCAGCTCTTCCAGGGCTTCCTTCAAGCTGCCGCAAACCTGCGGGATTTCCTTGGCCTCTTCGGGCGGCAGGTCGTACAGGTTCTTGTCGGCGGCATCGCCGGGGTGGATCTTGTTCTGGATGCCGTCCAGGCCAGCCATCAGCAAGGCCGCGAAAGCCAGGTACGGGTTGGCTGCCGGGTCCGGGAAGCGTGCTTCGATACGACGGCCTTTCGGGCTGTTGACGTAAGGAATACGGATGGAAGCCGAACGGTTGCGGGCCGAGTAGGCGAGCATGACCGGCGCTTCGAAACCTGGGACCAGACGCTTGTAGGAGTTGGTCGACGGGTTGGTGAAGCCGTTCAGCGCCTTGCCGTGCTTGATGATGCCGCCGATGAAGTACAGCGCGGTGTCGGACAGGCCGGCATAGCCTTCGCCAGCGAAGGTGTTCTTGCCATCCTTGGAGATCGACATGTGCACGTGCATGCCCGAGCCGTTGTCACCGTACAGTGGCTTGGGCATGAAGGTAGCGGTGCGGCCGTAGGCGTCGGCAACGTTGTGCACGACGTACTTCAGAGTCTGCACTTCGTCGGCCTTGGCGACCAGGGTGTTGAATTTGACGCCGATTTCGTTCTGGCCGGCAGTCGCCACTTCGTGGTGGTGAACTTCGACGACCTGACCCATCTCTTCCAGTGCGTTGCACATGGCGGTACGGATCTCGTGGTCATGGTCGACCGGTGGCACTGGGAAGTAGCCGCCCTTGACGCCTGGACGGTGGCCCTTGTTGCCGCCTTCGACGTCCTGGTCGGTCATCCAGGAAGCCTGTTCCGAGAAGATCTTGAACATGGAGCCGGAAATGTCGGACTTGAACTTCACTTCGTCGAAGATGAAGAACTCAGGTTCCGGACCGACGAACACGGTGTCGCCGATACCGGTCGACTTCAGGTATTCCTCGGCGCGATGGGCGATGGCGCGTGGATCGCGATCGTAGCCCTGCATGGTGGACGGTTCGATGATGTCGCAGACCAGGATCAGGGTCGGCTCTTCGGTGAACGGGTCCAGCACGGCAGTGCTGTCGTCCGGAAGCAGGATCATGTCGGAGGCTTCGATGCCTTTCCAGCCTTCGATGGAGGAACCGTCGAACATCTTGCCGACTTCGAAGAAGTCGTCATCCAGGGCATCGCGCGCTGGCATGGTCACGTGCTGCTGCTTGCCTTTGGTATCAGTGAAGCGCAGATCAATCCACTTGACGTCATGATCTTTGATGAGTTGAACCGACTTCGACATGTTGTCCTCCGGGGTGGAATGGGGCCGATTGTGAAAGGGGGCCCCTAAATATGAGTGATGCCGGGCCCGATAGTCGGCCAAGGCAACCTGCCTCACAAGGGAGCAATTTGCATGCCAGTGCCCCGTGATGGGCGCAACGCTGATTCTCACTATCCGGATGTTCGAACCCATTCCCCTGCAGCTGCGGCGCAAGCCGCGTCACGCTTCGTCCCCGGCATTAATAGGTATGGAGGCGGGACGCGGCTTGCGCCGCTGCTACAAAGGGTCGGGTTGAATAGGGGTGCGCTGGTTTGGTGCGAGGCCTTTTTGGGTGGTCCAGATTGGTGCGTTTGCCCGTTCGTACGATAACTGGTCAAACCTTGAGCAATTTCCGCTATAATCCGCGCCCCTCTTTTCAGGCTGGCATTTCGCGCGCTGTTTTCATGAAACTTATCGTAAAAGTCTTTCCAGAGATCACCATCAAGAGCCCGCCGGTGCGCAAGCGCTTCATCCGCCAGCTCGCCAAGAACATCCGCATGGTGCTCCGTGACCTGGACCCGCAGCTGATGGTCACTGGCGTGTGGGACAACCTTGAAGTCCAGACCAAGCTGACGGACGCCAAGGTGTTGCGCGAGATGACCGAACGCCTGCGCTGCACGCCAGGTATCGCGCATTTCCTGCAAGTGGACGAATACCCGCTGGGCGACATGGATGACATCGTGGCCAAGTGCAAGACGCACTTCGGCCCGCTGCTGCCTGGAAAGATCTTTTCGGTGCGCGCCAAGCGTGCCGGCAAGCATGCGTTCAGCTCGATGGATGTGGAACGCACCGTCGGCAGCCAGTTGCGCCGCGAGTGTGGTGCTGCCGGCATCGACCTGAAAAAGCCCGACGTGGTGGTGCGCCTGGAAATCCGCGATCAGCGCCTGTTCGTCATTCATGACCAGCACGACGGCATGGGCGGCTACCCCTTGGGCGCTCTGGAACAGACGCTGGTGTTGATGTCGGGCGGTTTCGACTCCACCGTCGCCGCCTACCAGATCATGCGCCGTGGCCTGATGACCCACTTCTGCTTCTTCAACCTGGGCGGTCGCGCCCATGAGTTGGGGGTGATGGAAGTCGCCCACTTTCTGTGGAAGAAGTACGGCAGCTCCCAGCGCGTGCTGTTCATCAGCGTGCCGTTCGAGGAAGTACTGGGCGAGATTCTCGGCAAGGTCGACAACAGCCACATGGGCGTGATCCTCAAGCGCATGATGCTGCGGGCCGCCACGCGCCTGGCCGACCAGTTGAAGATTCCCGCGCTGGTCACGGGCGAAGCCATCTCGCAGGTGTCCAGCCAGACCCTGCCCAACCTGTCGGCGATCGACAGCGCGACCGACAAATTGGTACTGCGCCCGCTGCTGGCGAGCCACAAACAAGACATCATCGATCAAGCAGTTGAAATTGGGACTGCCGATTTTGCCAAACACATGCCAGAATATTGCGGCGTGATTTCGGTCAACCCGACCACCAGTGCAAAATTGCCACGCGTCGTCCATGAAGAGAAGTCTTTCGACATGGCCGTTCTTGAGCGAGCGCTGGAACGCGCCAAGCTGGTGTCCATTGATGAAGTCATCGACCAGCTGGGCCGGGATATCGAGGTCGAAGAGGTCAGCGAGGCGCTGTCCGGACAAGTCGTCATCGATATCCGCCACCCCGATGCCCAGGAAGACCAGCCGCTGTCACTGGCCGGCATCGAGGTCAAGGCAATGCCTTTTTATGCCCTGAACAGCCGCTTCAAGGAACTGGACTTCACTCGCCAGTACTTGCTGTATTGCGACAGGGGCGTCATGAGCCGACTGCATGCTCACCATCTGTTGAGTGAGGGACATGCCAATGTGCGCGTTTATCGTCCGACATAGAGTCCCAGGGTTGAATGGTGGGAGTATCCGCCATCGCCCTCCCGACCCCCAGACAGCGTAGGAACTACTGCGCTAGGCAATGCTGCGTCAGAAACAGGCTCGGAATGCTCATTTACAACCAGTAAACTGTGCTTCCTCGCCTATTTCTTCCTTGCCTTGCCGTTGCTCGCTACGTTCCTACGCTGTCTGGCCCGGATAGCTTTTTGTTTAATATTCGCCACGTAGAATGCGCGGCAACCGAATCCTCTGATCGAGATACACAAGTGATCGAAAATCTACGCAACATCGCCATCATTGCTCACGTTGACCATGGCAAGACCACCCTGGTAGACAAACTCCTGCGTCAGTCCGGCACCCTGGAGCGCAACGAGCTCAACGACGAGCGCGTGATGGACTCCAACGACCAGGAAAAAGAGCGTGGCATCACCATTCTGGCCAAGAACACCGCCATCAACTGGAACGGCTACCACATCAACATCGTGGACACCCCGGGCCACGCCGACTTCGGTGGTGAAGTAGAGCGCGTGATGTCGATGGTCGACTCCGTGCTGCTGCTGGTCGACGCCCAGGACGGCCCTATGCCGCAAACCCGTTTCGTGACCAAGAAGGCGTTCGAAGCCGGCCTGCGTCCGATCGTCTGCATCAACAAGGTCGACCGTCCAGGCGCACGTCCGGACTGGGTTCTGGACCAGATCTTCGACCTGTTCGACAACCTCGGCGCCACCGAAGAACAGCTGGACTTCAAAGTCGTCTACGCCTCGGCTCTGAACGGCATTGCCGGTCTGGAACACACCGACATGGCCGAAGACATGACCCCGCTGTACCAGTCGATCGTCGACAACGTACCGGCTCCGAAAGTTGACCGCGACGGCCCGTTCCAGATGCAGATCTCGGCACTGGACTACAACAGCTTCCTGGGCGTCATCGGTGTTGGCCGTATCGCTCGCGGCAGCGTCAAGCCGAACACCCCGGTGGTCGCCATCGGCGCCGACGGCAAGAAGCGCAACGGTCGCATCCTCAAGCTGATGGGTCACCACGGCCTGCACCGCATCGACGTCGAAGAAGCCTTCGCTGGCGACATCGTCTGCGTGAGCGGCATGGACTCGCTGTTCATCTCCGACACCCTGTGCCAGCCGGACAACGTCGAAGCGATGAAGCCGCTGACCGTCGACGAGCCAACCGTTTCCATGACCTTCCAGGTCAACGACTCGCCATTCTGCGGTAAAGAAGGCAAGTTCGTGACGTCCCGCAACATCAAGGAACGTCTGGACAAGGAGCTGCTGTACAACGTTGCCCTGCGCGTTGAAGAAGGCGACTCGGCCGACAAGTTCAAGGTCTCCGGCCGTGGCGAGCTGCACCTTTCGGTACTGATCGAAACCATGCGTCGCGAAGGCTTCGAAATGGGTGTCGGTCGTCCTGAGGTGATCATCCGCGTCATCGACGGCGAGAAGCAGGAACCGTTCGAAAACGTCACCATCGACACCCCTGAGGAATCCCAGGGCAAGGTCATGGAAGAGATGGGCCTGCGTAAAGGCGACCTGACCAACATGGTGCCGGATGGCAAGGGCCGTGTTCGTCTGGAATACAACATCCCTGCTCGCGGTCTGATCGGTTTCCGTAACCAGTTCCTGACCCTGACCAACGGTGCTGGCATCCTGACCTCGATCTTCGATCGCTACGCTCCGATGAAGTCCGGCCACATGTCCGGCCGTCAGAACGGCGTACTGGTTTCGGTCGAAACCGGCAAGGCACTGACCTACTCGCTGGAAACCCTGCAGGCGCGCGGCAAGCTGTTCGTCGAGCACGGCCAGGAGATCTACAACGGTCAGATCGTCGGCTTGAACAGCCGCGACACCGACATGGGCGTAAACCCTACCAAGGGCAAGAAGCTGGACAACATGCGTGCGTCGGGCAAAGACGAAACCATCGCCCTGGTTCCACCTGTTCGCTTCACCCTGGAACAGGCTCTGGAATTCATCCAGGACGACGAGCTGTGCGAAGTCACGCCGAAGTCGATCCGTCTGCGCAAGAAGATCCTGGACGAAGGCGAGCGTACCCGCGCTGCCAAGAAAGCCAAGAACTGATCCGTAGTTCCGGTTGATTGAAAAAGCCCCCGGCGCGAAAGCGTCCGGGGGTTTTTTTATGATTGCGTTTCGGCAGGTCTGGCCTCTTCGCGGGCAGAGACCCGCTCCCACATGAAGCTGCGCCGTGACAGACAGACCAAGGTACGGCCTTCGCGGGCAGAGGGCTCGCCGCCCGCTCCCATAGATGATCGCCGCCCTTGTGGGAGCGGGTCTCTGCCCGCGAAAGGGCCGGCCCTGGCACCCTGCATACCTTCCATCGCCCACTTCTCGAGTTTCCCCAGCCCGAGCCGATAGCGCAGGCAATATCGATTCCCTCCGAAGGGGGCCCCGTGAGCCTGCTACCTACCAAGATCATGTCCCGCTTCAGCCTGGGCATCCTGTTCATCCTTCTGGTCACGACGGTAGCCATCTACGCGGTCATGGTACTCAGCGGCGAGCCCAAGCTGATCCAGTCCAACACCAAGAGCGCCGAGCAGTCGGCCACGGCCATCGCTCGGCAGCTGTCGATCCAGCTGGCCGAGGTCGAGGGGCGCGTCGCCGCGCTGGCGAGTTTGGGCGCGACGCTGCCGGCCGACGTCGAGCTGGTGAAGGGCGCATTGGCACCGATCATCGACTCACAGGGCGATACCGCAATTGCCGGCGGTGGCCTGTGGCCCGAGCCCAATGCGTTCAGCGCAGGCGTGCCGCGGCGCAGTTTCTATTGGGCGCGCAGTGGGCAGGGCCTGGGTTACTCCGAGGAATACAATGCCGGCGCCGTCGATGACTATCACGCCGCCGACTGGTACGTGCAGGGCAAGGCATCCGCGCCTGGCCGCTGCGCGTGGTCGGATGCCTACGAGGATCCGGTCAGCAAGATCCTGATGACCACCTGTACCGTGCCCTACAGTCGTGAAGGACGTTTCGCCGGTGTGGCGACCATCGACCTGACACTCACGGGCCTGGCCAACTTCCTCAAGTCCAATGGGCAGGTCACCGGTGGTTATGCATTCGCCATCGACCCATCAGGCAAGGTCCTGTATTTCCCGGCCGCCAACGACAAGCCGGCACCTGCCGACGAGGCGGCGATGCTCGCCGCCTATCCTTGGTTCAAGAGCGTTGCCGATTGGCGCAGCAGCGGCCAGCGCGAAGCGCAGACGTTTCATGTCGATCAGAACGCGCAACTGGGTGGGGCGGGCTACATCAGCCTCACGCGGGTTCCGGCCAGTGATTGGGTGGTGGGCCTGGCTACGCCGCAGGCACACATGACCGGCATTGCCAGCAAATTGACCGTCGATATCCTCACCACCTTGCTGCCGATCCTGGCGCTGGTGTTCGCTCTCGCCTGGTTGGCCGGGCGTGCGGTGTTCGGCCAGATCAACGAAACCACGGCGCAGATCGACAAGTTGGGCGAGCAGGGCGGTGGCGCCAGCGCCGAGCTGGACGTGGCTCGCGCGGACGAGATCGGCCTGCTGCGCGGGGCGGTCAACCGTTACGCCGGCAACCTGCGCAGCATGCTCAAGGCCATCGCCGATGAGGCGCTGCGCCTGCAGAAACAGTCCGATGACGTTGCTCGGCTGTCGGTGATCATGGCCGAACGTGCCGAGACCCAGCGTCAGGACAACACCTTGCTGGCCACAGCGATTACCGAGATGTCGTCCAGTGCCCAGGAGGTTGCCTCCAACACCACGGAGTGCTCCGACACCGCGCAGCTGTCGTTGTCGACCGCGCGCCAGAGCCAGGAGCATGTGCAGCAGAACAGCCAGACGATCAATTCCTTGACCGGTGATATCGCCAGCGTTGCGCAGGCGATTACCAGCCTGGGTCAGGACATCGAAAGTGTCAGTGGGGTGCTCGACGTGATCAAGTCGATTTCCGCGCAGACCAACCTGCTGGCGCTCAATGCCGCGATCGAAGCCGCTCGCGCCGGCGAGCAGGGGCGAGGCTTTGCGGTGGTCGCCGACGAAGTACGCACCCTGGCAGGGCGCACCCAGGCTTCGGCCGACGAGATCCAGCAGATGATCGGCGAACTGCGCCAGGCATCGGTGAAGGCGGTCAATACCATGGTCGCGGGCGAGGACCGCACGCGGACCGTGGCGCAGCAAGCCGATGTGTTGAGCGCGTCGCTGGGCAGCACGGTGGTCGGTTTCGACGACATCGTCCAGCGCACACAGCAGATCGCCGTGGCCGCCCAGGAACAGAGCCATGTCACCCAGGAGATCAACGAGCTGGCAGTGCGCATTCACGCGGCCAGCGAGGACGGCGCGCGCGATGCGTCGAGCCTGAGCGAGTTGAGCCAAGGCATGCAGGCCCTGTCGACCCGCCTGGCAGGGCTGAGCCGACAGGGGTAACCGGCGGCAATCCGGCGGCGCTCCCTTCGCGGCCGATGACCGCTCCCACAAGGGGGCGGCGTGTGGCGATGTTCTGTAGGAGCGGTCATTGGCCGCGAAAGGGCGCTGCGGCGTGTCAGGCAGGCCGTGGTATGGCCTTCGCGGGCAGAGCCCGTTCCCACATGGGTAGCAGGAACACTACTCAGCCTTGGCGCGAGACTGGCTTGGGCTGGTAGGCACAGAAGCCTGGGCGAGGCCCAATCTTCGGGTGGTTGCGGCAGGTGTCCGGACGCTTTTCATAGATGGTACACAGGCGGCTTTTCTTGTCCAGATACAGGCAATCGTTGTTGCTCATACGCGTCAGGGTGAAAATGCCCGACTTCTGGTTGAAGCGCTCGACGATGCCTTCCTTCTGCAAGCGCTTGGCAACGTTCTTGGGGGGATCGCCTTTCTCGAACTCATCCACCACACCGATACGGATCAGGTCCTTGATCTTCACTTCCACCGGCAGCGTGCAGCAGGTCGAGATACAGGCGCCGCACATCGGCGCGGAATATTTCTGCCAGGTGTCCAGGCGGTCCACTTCGGCGGCGGCAATCAAAGAGCTTTTCATCGTCAGGTCATCAGGCAACGTGGATCAGGGCGCGCGATCATACCGGCATTGGTGAAAAAGTGAACAACCATCTGCCTGAAACCCTGCTAATCGTGCAAAGTTACGAACCTGAGCTTTCAGCGTGTGTCGAAGCGTCTAGGCTCAGGTATTCCATCTAGAATCGTCAATTTCCCCGAGGACGCATTGCATGTCTCAGGAACCGCTTGTCCGTGACGCCGAGGTGGCCGATTTTCGCGCTGCTGTACTCGCCAAACTCACCTACGCGGTGGGCAAGGACCCCGATCACGCATTCGACCATGACTGGTTCGAGGCCATTGCCCTGGCGGCGCGCGACCACATGGTCGAGCACTGGATGGATCACACCCGGCAGATCTACCGCAAGGGTCAGAAACGGGTCTATTACCTTTCGCTGGAATTTCTCATCGGCAGGCTGCTCTACGACAGCCTGAGCAACCTCGGGTTGCTGGACATCGCCCGTGAAGCGTTGACCGACCTGGGCGTGGACCTGGAACGCATCCGTCTGCTCGAGCCCGATGCGGCGCTGGGCAATGGTGGCCTGGGTCGCCTGGCCGCCTGTTTCATGGAAAGCATGTCGACCCTGGGCGTCGCTGCCCACGGCTATGGCATCCGTTACGAACACGGCCTGTTCCGCCAGGCCATCGTCGATGGCTGGCAGCAGGAGCAGACGGAAAACTGGCTGAATTTCGGCAACCCCTGGGAGTTCGAGCGTCCTGAAGTGATCTACCCGATCAGCTTCGGCGGCCATGTGGAAACCGTCACCGACAGCGAAGGCCAGCAAAAGCAGGTGTGGTGGCCCAGCGAGACCGTTCGTGCGGTCGCCTATGACACGCCAGTGGTCGGCTGGCGCGGTTCGAGTGTCAACACGCTGCGCCTGTGGCGCGCGCGGGCACTGGAAGAGTTGCACCTGGAACGCTTCAACGCGGGCGACCACCTGGGCGCCGTGGCCGAAGTGGCACGGGCCGAAAGCATCTCGCGGGTCCTGTACCCCGCCGACAGCACCGAGGCGGGCCAGGAGTTGCGCCTGCGCCAGGAGTATTTCTTCGTTGCAGCCTCCCTCCAGGACCTGTTGCGTCGTCACCTCAATGGCAACGACAGCCTGCTCAACCTGTCCGACAAGGCCGCCATTCAGCTCAACGACACTCACCCCTCCATCGCCGTGGCAGAGCTGATGCGCCAGTTGGTGGATGAACACGGTCTGGCCTGGGACACGGCGTGGGAAATCACCGTCAACACCCTGGCCTACACCAACCACACGCTGTTGCCCGAAGCGCTGGAAACCTGGCCCGTGGGCTTGATGGAGCGCATGCTGCCGCGGCACATGCAGATCATCTACCTGATCAACGCCTATCACATCGATTCGCTGCGTGCCAAAGGCCAGGACGACGTCGATGTGCTGCGCGCGGTATCGCTGATCGAGGAAGACAACGGCCGTCGCGTGCGCATGGGCAACCTGGCGTTCCTCGGCTCGCACAGCGTCAACGGCGTGTCGGGCCTGCACACCCAGTTGATGCGCAGCACGGTGTTCTCCGAGCTGCACAAGCTCTATCCCGACCGGATCAACAACAAGACCAACGGCATCACGTTCCGCCGCTGGCTGTACCAGTCCAACAGCGAGCTGACTGCCATGCTGGTCGACAAGCTCGGGCCGCAATTGCTCGACAATCCGGAAGTGCTGCTGAAGAACCTCGAACCGTTTGCCGACCAGCCCGAGTTCCGCAAGGCGTTCGCTGCGCAACGGCTGAACAGCAAGAAAGCACTCGCGCGCATCATTCACGAGCGCGTGGGGGTAGCGGTCAATCCCGAGGCCATGTTCGACGTTCAGGTCAAGCGCATCCACGAGTACAAGCGGCAATTGCTCAACCTGATGCACACCGTGGCGCTCTACCAGGCCATTCGCGCCGAGCCGGAGACGAACTGGGTGCCGCGGGTGAAGATCTTCGCCGGCAAGGCGGCGGCCAGCTATCACCAGGCCAAGCTGATCATCAAGCTGGCCAACGACATCGCTCGGGTGGTGAACAACGACCCGACCGTGCGCGGGCTGCTCAAGGTGGTGTTCCTGCCCAACTACAACGTCAGCCTGGCGGAAAGCATCATTCCGGCAGCGGATCTGTCCGAGCAGATTTCCACGGCCGGCTACGAAGCGTCGGGCACCAGCAACATGAAGTTCGGCCTCAATGGGGCCTTGACCATCGGCACGCTGGATGGCGCCAACGTCGAGATGTGCGAGTTCCTCGGCAAGGAAAACATGTTCATCTTTGGCATGACCGCAGCCCAGGTGGAAGAGCGCAAGCATGCCGGGGGCTACAGCGCTCATGGCGACGTCGCGGCCTCCCATCGGTTGAACGATGTGCTGCAGGCCATCCGCGGCGGGGTGTTCTCGCCGGATGATCCATCGCGCTATGTGGGGTTGGTCGATTCGCTGACCAATTACGACCGCTTCCTGCTGTGCGCCGATTTCGACGCGTACTGGGATGCCCAGCGCAAGGTCGAGGATACCTGGCACGACGCCGATAAGTGGTGGCGCATGGCAGTACTGAACACGGCACGCATGGGTTGGTTCTCTTCTGACCGGACCATCCGCGAGTATGCGCAGGATATCTGGCAGGCGCTGGAGTAAAGCCCGATACCGCGCATGCCCTTCGCGGCCATAGACCGCTCCCACAGATGTTTTGTGTTCCTCTGGTAGGAGCGGTCATTGGCCGCGAAGGGCGCGCCGCGGTGTATCAGGTAACCCGCGTCGGCCTTTTCGCGGCCATAGACCGCTCCTACGGAATTTTGTGTTCCTCCCGTAGGAGCGGTCATCGGCCGCGAAGAACGCGCCGCGGTGTATCAGGTAACCCGCGTCGGCCTTTTCGCGGCCACAGACCGCTCCTACGGAATTTTGGGTCTCTCCCGTAGGAGCGGTCATCGGCCGCGAAGGGCTCGCCGCATGCTCAGCGGCGAACTATATTCCCTGATAGCGATCTGATGGCTGCCGCGGCGTGGCTAGCGCTCGCTAGGTTTGACCGCACCCGTGTAAACTGTGCGGGCTTTCCCCAACCCCTTTTCTACTCCGGAGTCGTCCATGTCCCGCGTTACCCTGAGTCGCTACTTGATCGAGCAGACCCGCAGCAACAACACGCCGGCCGATCTGCGCTTCCTGATCGAAGTGGTGGCGCGCGCGTGCAAAGAGATCAGCCATGCGGTGTCCAAGGGCGCCCTGGGTGGCGTGCTTGGCAGCATGGGCACCGAAAACGTCCAAGGTGAAGTGCAGAAGAAGCTGGACGTACTGTCCAACGACATCCTGCTCGAAGCCAACGAATGGGGCGGCCACCTGGCCGGCATGGCGTCCGAAGAAATGGACAACGCCTACCAGATTCCCGGCCAGTACCCCAAGGGCGCCTACCTGCTGGTATTCGACCCCCTCGACGGCTCCTCCAACATCGACGTCAACGTTTCGGTCGGCACCATCTTCTCGGTACTGCGCTGCCCTACCGAGCACTTGAGCCAGAACGACAGCCTGAAGGAACAAGCCTTCCTGCAGCCAGGCACCGAGCAGGTCGCTGCCGGTTACGCCATCTATGGCCCGCAGACCATGCTCATTCTGACCCTGGGCAACGGCGTCAAGGGCTTCACCCTGGATCGTGAAATGGGCAGCTTCGTGTTGACCCACGAGAACATGCAGATTCCGGAAACCACCGCCGAGTTCGCCATCAACATGTCCAACAAGCGTCACTGGGAAGCCCCGGTGACCAAGTACGTGGACGAGCTGCTGGCCGGTGAAGAAGGCCCGTTGAAGAAGAACTACAACATGCGCTGGATCGCGTCCATGGTCGCCGACGTGCACCGTATCCTGACCCGCGGTGGCTTGTTCATGTATCCACGCGACAGCCGCGAGCCAGAGAAGCCAGGCAAGCTGCGCCTGATGTACGAAGCCAACCCGATGTCGTTCCTGGTAGAGCAGGCCGGTGGCGCTTCGACCGATGGCCGCCAGCGCATCATGGACATCAAGCCTGAGGGCCTGCACCAGCGTGTGGCCGTGTTCCTGGGCTCCAAGCAGGAAGTCGAGCGCGTCACCGGTTACCACACCGAGTAAACGCCGCACGGCTAGCAGTTTCTAGCAGAGGCCGTGCCCCCCTCTGTGGGAGCGGGCTCTGCCCGCGAAGAGAGCGGCGCGGTGTGTCAGGCAGATCGCGGTGAGGCCTTCGCGGGCAGAGCCCGCTCCCACACATTAAATACCGTGCCCCGCTACCAAAGGGGCTGCTTGCAATTGGAACCCGCGCGGTCTGCGCTCTTCTAAGCAGCACATCCCCTGTGTCTGCCGTTCAAGGAGAGCCCCCATGTCGTTGCGCACCTTCGCCTTGCTGCCTTTATGCCTGTCGCTGATGATCGCTGGCTGCAGCAACTCCCCCGACGCCAGCATGGCGCCACGCACCGTCGACAGCGTAGACCTGCAGCGTTACCAGGGCACCTGGTACGAAGTGGCCAGGCTGCCCATGTTCTTCCAGCGCAACTGCGCCCAATCCGAAGCCCATTACACCCTGCAGGCCGACGGCAACATCGGCGTGCTCAACCGCTGCCGCACCGAGGCTGGCAAGTGGCAGGAAGCCAACGGCACCGCTTCGCCGCAGGTCCCGGGCAAGACCGACAAGCTGTGGGTGGTGTTCGACAACTGGTTCTCCAGAATGGCCCCTGGCCTGGCCAAGGGCGACTACTGGGTACTGGACGTGGACGACAGCTACCAGCACGCGCTGGTCGGCAGCCCGAACCGCAAGTACCTGTGGCTGCTGTCGCGTACACCCCAGGTTTCCACCGCAGTGCGCGAGCGGATGCTGGCCAAAGCACGCCAGCAGGGCTATGACACCACGCGCCTGATCTGGCGCGCGGCGGATGCCGATATCGGCAAGTGATGGCGCATCCCGGCTCGCGCCCGGCCCGTGCAGAGTTGTCCGGGCGCGAGTCGCGTTACTGCCCAGGCGCGAGTCGCGTTACAATGTCACTCGCTGTGCCCCACGAATCAATCAAGGAATTCCCGTGCCGACTCCGCCCGTTGTCCCTGCGCTGGCTGCCCAGATGGGCGAAAGTCCGGCGCCCTTGTATGCCCGCGTCAAACAGATGATCGCGGTGCAGATCCTCAACGGTACCTGGCCACCGCACTACCGGGTGCCCTCGGAAAGCGAGCTGGTCAACCAGTTGGGCTTCAGCCGGATGACCATCAACCGCGCCTTGCGCGAGTTGACGGCCGAAGGCCTGTTGGTGCGCATGCAGGGCGTGGGGACTTTCGTGGCCGAGCCGAAAAGCCAGTCGGCGCTGTTCGAAGTGCACAACGTTGCCGACGAGATTGCCGCCCGCGGCCATCGTCACAGCAGCCGCCTGGTGCTGCTGGAAGAAGAGGCGGCCGGTGCGGAACGTGCCCTGATCCTGAGCATGCGCGAAGGCCAGCGGGTGTTTCATTCGATCATTGTCCACTACGAAAACGACATCCCGGTGCAGATCGAGGACCGCTACGTCAACGCCCAGATCGCCCCACAATACCTGCAACAGGACTTCGTCGAAGAGACGCCGTATGCCTACCTGACCCGCGTGGCTCCGCTGACCGCCGGCGAGCACTTGGTGGAAGCCATGCTGGCCAACCCCAGCGAGTGCGAACTGCTGCAGATCGAGCGCGGCGAACCCTGCCTGCTGATCCTGCGGCGCACCTGGTCGGGCAAGACGCCGGTCACGGCGGCGCGCTTGATCCACCCCGGTTCGCGCCATCGGCTGGAAGGGCGCTTCACCAAATAGGCCTGCCTGCGGCACAAATACGCCAATCTGCCACACGTCGCGCAGAACAATGGCTCATCGCGCGGTCACAGCCATAGACCGCCGTGACCCATGGCCCATGTGGAGCAGGACCCGATGAAACTGAACAAGACCCTCCTGGCAACGAGCCTTTCCCTGGGCTTGCTGGCCGCTGCCGGTAACAGCCAAGCCGCCGGGTGGTGCGAATCGGGCAAACCGGTGAAATTCGCCGGCCTGAACTGGGAGAGCGGCATGCTGCTCACCGACCTGCTGCAGTTCGTGCTGGAACACGGCTACGACTGCAAGACCGACAGCCTGCCAGGCAACTCCATCACTATGGAGAGCGCCCTGGGCAGCAACGACATCCAGGTGTTCGCCGAGGAATGGGTCGGTCGCAGCGAGGTCTGGAACAAGGCCGAACAGGCGGGCAAGGTGGTGGGAGTCGGCGCACCGATCACCGGCGCTGTGGAAGGCTGGTACGTGCCGCGCTATGTGATCGAAGGCGACACCAAGCGCGGCCTCGACGCCAAGGCGCCCGACCTCAAGGCCATTGCCGACCTGGGTAAATACGCCCAGGTGTTCAAGGATCAGGAAGAACCGAACAAGGGGCGTTTCTACAATTGCCCCGCCGGCTGGACCTGCGAGCTGGAAAACAGCGAGATGCTCAAAAGCTACGGCCTGCTGGACAGCTACACCAATTTCCGTCCGGGTACAGGGCCCGCCCTCGATGCGGCGGTACTGTCGAGCTACAAGCGGGGCGAACCGATCCTGTTCTATTACTGGTCACCAACGCCTCTGCTGGGCCAGGTCGACGTTGTCAAGCTGGCGGAAAAACCCGGCGTGGACAAGACCATCAGCATCAAGGTCGGCCTGTCCAAGGCCTTTCACGATGGTGCGCCGGAATTGCTCGGCGTGTTCGAAAAGGTCAACCTGCCTATCGATCTGCTCAACCAGAACCTGGCGCGCATGAGCCGCGAGCGTATCGAGTCGCCCAAGCTGGCGCGCCTGTTCCTCAAGGAGCATCCGGACGTCTGGAAGCCATGGGTCAGCGAAGCGGCCGCCACCAAGATCGAAGCAGCGCTTTGATGCGGTCCTTGGCATCGAGAAAGTCCCCAGCATCGAGAGCGCCCCATGTTTCCTGAAAGCTTCACCTTCTCCATCGCCAACTGGGTCAATGACGGCGTCGATGCGCTGGTGACCCGCTACGGCGATGTCTTCCGGCAGATTTCCGACACCCTGCTGTGGGCCATCGTCAACCTGGAAAGCCTGCTGCGCATGACGCCCTGGTGGTTGATGCTGGCGATTGTTGGCGGTATCGCCTGGCATGCATCGCGCAAGTGGCTGACCACTGCGGTCATCGTCGGCCTGTTGTTTCTGGTCGGCGCGGTGGGGCTGTGGGACAAGCTCATGCAGACCTTGGCATTGATGCTGGTTGCCACGCTGATTTCCGTGGTGATCGCCATTCCCCTGGGTATTCTGGCCGCGCGCAGCGACCGGCTGCGTGCAGTGCTGATGCCGCTGCTCGATATCATGCAGACCATGCCCAGCTTCGTGTACCTGATCCCGGTACTGATGCTGTTTGGCCTGGGCAAGGTGCCGGCCATCTTCGCTACCGTGATCTACGCGGCGCCGCCGCTGATACGCCTGACCGACCTGGGCATTCGCCAGGTCGATCGCGAGGTCATGGAAGCGATCAACGCCTTCGGTGCCAACCGCTGGCAGCAACTGTTCGGTGTGCAACTGCCACTGGCCCTGCCGAGCATCATGGCCGGTATCAACCAGACCACCATGATGGCGCTGTCGATGGTAGTGATTGCCTCGATGATCGGTGCCCGTGGTCTTGGCGAAGACGTACTGGTGGGCATCCAGACCCTGAACGTGGGCAAGGGCCTTGAGGCCGGGTTGGCAATCGTCATTCTAGCGGTCGTGATCGACCGCATCACCCAGGCCTATGGTCGCCCCCGTCACGAGGCAGGCCGATGAACGCGCCGAAGATCGAAGTGCGCAATGTCTACAAGGTGTTCGGCAAGCGCGAGAAAGAAGCGCTCGCGCTGAGTCAGCAAGGGCAAAGCAAGGAGCAGGTGCTGGCCGCTACCGGCTGCGTGGTCGGGGTCGACGACCTGTCGTTGTCGATCGCTGCAGGCGAGGTTTTCGTCATCATGGGGTTGTCCGGGTCGGGCAAGTCGACCCTGGTGCGTCATTTCAACCGACTGGTAGATCCTTCCAGTGGCCAGATACTGGTGGATGGCGAGGATATCCTGCGTTACGACATGCCGGCGCTGCGCGCATTTCGCCGACGCAAGATCAGCATGGTGTTCCAGAGCTTCGGCCTGTTGCCGCACAAAAGCGTGCTGGACAACGTCGCCTATGGCCTCAAGGTGCGAGGCGAAAGCAAGGCGCTGTGTGAGGAGCGCGCGCAGCACTGGGTCGAAGCGGTGGGCCTCAACGGCTACGAACGTGCCTACCCGCAGCAGCTCTCCGGCGGCATGCGCCAGCGCGTGGGCCTGGCGCGGGCATTGGCGGCGGATACCGACATCATTCTCATGGACGAGGCGTTCAGTGCCCTGGACCCCTTGATCCGCGCGGAGATGCAGGACCAATTGCTGGAACTGCAGACACGTCTGCACAAGACCATCGTATTCATTACCCACGACCTGGACGAAGCGCTTCGCCTGGGCAACCGGATTGCCATCCTCAAGGATGGACGCCTGATTCAGGCCGGTACCGCCAGGGAAATCCTGCACAACCCGGCCGACGACTACGTCGACCGGTTCGTCCAGCGGCGCAGTGTCGCGATCTGAAGCTCTGCGCGGGGTGTTTTCGGAAACGTCCGACAGACGTTTCTGAATAACATCCCTTTCAGACTTTTCTGATTGTAGTCCCGCAATACCCTGCCTAGCGTGCAGGCATTCGCCTCGAACAAGGAATGCCTGCATGCCCGTCACCAAGCACTATCTCAGCCATGAAGCGATACACAAGGCGCTGCGCATTGCCGACCTGACCGACGCCTGCGAGCCGCCCCATGCCGTGCGCCTGCTGGTCAGGGACCTGCTCGCCGGCCTGGTGCGACGAGGCTGGCCCCTGGCCGAGGTGCACAAGGGACCGCGGATCATCTCTGCCGTGGAAAACTTCCAGCTGTGCGGCGACGACCCCCAGGTGACGGATGAAGTGGGTAACCACAGCTGCTGGGTCGATGACGAACTGTTGCTGCGCACCCAGACCAGCAGCGCGATCATCACCGGCCTGCAAGCGGCGGCGGCGCGTCGGGCACCAGGCGAAACCATCATGCTCGCTGCACCGGGGATCACCTTTCGTCGCGACATCCGCGATCGCTGGCATTGCGCCGAGCCGCACCAGATGGACATCTGGGTGCTGGGCGACGCCGCACTGGGCAATCGTCAGGAGCTGCTGCGGCTGGTCGGTGATGTGCTGGACATCGCCGTGCCGGGGCGAATGTGGGGGCACAGCTGCGGAGCCTGCGGTTTTACCCGCGATGGCCTCAACGTCAGTCTGGTAACTCGCCAGGCACCGGTGGACATCCTCGCCTGCGGCTGCATCTGCCCGGCGTTCCTGCAGCGTCTGGATGTCGATCCCCAGGCCCATGGCGGATTGGTCCTGCGCCTGGGGTTGGATCGCCTGGCGATGCTGCGCAAAGGTGTTCCGGACATCCGCCTGCTGCGCGATGGCCATCCCCAGGTGCAGGCGCAGATGGGCGACCTCAAGGCCTGGCAACCGCTGTACCGCCAGCCGGCGATCAGCCGTGACCTGTCGCTGGCGGTGGCACCGGGGTTGGGCATCGAGGACATCACCGAGCAGGTCCTGCAGGTGGCCGGCTACCGCGCCAGCTGGATCGAGGAGCTGCACATACGCGGCTGCTGGCCGTTCGAGGAATTGCCTTCGCTGACCATCAAGCGCCTGGGCATCGTTCGCGGCCAGCACAACCTGGTGCTGCAGGTGGTGCTGCGCGACCACGCCCAATCCCTGACTGCGCAGCAGGCCGACGGCCTGTACCGCGACATCCGCACGGCCCTGCACCAGGGCGTGCCGGGTGGCGCCTATCTGGTAGGGGAACGCTTGTGAAACCCTGCAATGGATAGGGAGAATGCGCCGAGCAGTCATTCGGGTTTATGATGGCCAAAGGCAGAGACCCAATATCCAACGGAGCGCACGATGCAAACCCTGTACCCGCAGATCAAACCCTACGCCAGGCATGATCTGGCCGTGGAAGAGCCGCACGTGCTGTATGTCGACGAAAGCGGCTCGCCCAAGGGCTTGCCGGTGCTGTTCATCCACGGCGGCCCAGGTTCCGGGTGCGACGCGCAGAGCCGTTGCTACTTCGATCCCAACGTCTATCGCATCGTGACCTTCGACCAGCGCGGCTGCGGCCGTTCCACGCCCCATGCCAGCATCGAGAACAACACCACCTGGCGGCTGGTGGCAGACATGGAGCGCATTCGCGAACATCTGGGCATCGACAAGTGGGTGCTGTTCGGCGGTTCCTGGGGCTCCACGCTGGCCCTGGCCTATGCCCAGACCCATCCCGAGCGGGTGCATGGCCTGATCCTGCGCGGGATCTTCCTCTGCCGCCCACAGGAAATCGAATGGTTCTACCAGGCCGGCGCCAGCCGCCTGTTCCCCGATTATTGGCAGGACTACATCGCGCCGATTCCGCTCGATGAGCGCGGCAACCTGTTGCAGGCCTTCCACAAGCGTCTTACCGGCAATGACCAGATTGCCCAGATGCATGCGGCCAAGGCGTGGTCCACCTGGGAAGGGCGTACCGCGACCCTGCGGCCCAACCCACTGGTGGTCGATCGCTTCTCCGAGCCGCAGCGTGCGCTGTCGATCGCACGCATCGAAACTCACTACTTCGTCAACAATGCCTTCCTCGAGCCGGACCAGTTGATCCGCGACATGCCACGCATCGCCCACCTGCCAGCGGTCATCGTGCACGGCCGCTACGACGTGATCTGCCCGCTGGACAACGCCTGGGCGCTGCATCAGGCCTGGCCCAACAGCGAGCTGCAAGTGATTCGCGACGCCGGCCATGCCGCCTCGGAGCCGGGCATTACCGACGCCCTGGTGCGTGCCGCCGAGCAGATGGCGCGGCGTCTGCTGGACCTGCCACTGGAAGAGGCGTGAAGGGGCTGCTGCAGCGGGTCAGCCAGGCCCGCGTCGAGGTGGCCGGGCAAACCATCGGGGCGATCGACCGAGGCCTGCTGGTGCTGGTCGCGGTCGAGCCGGACGACACCGCCGCCAGCGCCGACAAGCTCTTGCACAAGCTGCTCAACTATCGAGTGTTCAGCGATGAGCAAGGCAAGATGAACCTGTCGCTGAAGGATATTGGCGGCGGCCTGCTGCTGGTGTCGCAATTCACCTTGGCGGCGGACACCCGCAGCGGTCTGCGCGCAGGCTTCTCCACTGCGGCCGTGCCGGCCCTGGCACAGGCGCTGTTCGAGCACCTCGTCGAGGCTGCAAAAAAAGCGCATCCACAGGTTCAGGTCGGGCAATTCGGTGCCGATATGCAGGTAAGCCTGACCAACGACGGGCCTGTAACCTTCTTGTTACAAATTTAGTGGCCTATTGCTGGCGAGTTTGCGGTCGTCGACCGCTCTCCACAGCATAAATACTTGAGCTACCCTGATGCGTTGTGACGCGACGTACTAGATAATCGCGCGCCAGGGGGCCACGTTTCGCTACCCGGTATGTCCAGTTTGAAGCGTGTCCGGCTCCGCTTGGGGAATCATTAAGCCCTTTTGGAGTCGGAACAGTGCTCGCCAACCCGGCGCAAGACTGCTGGCCGTTGGTTTTTCGATATGTTTTCGGCGAGGGTTGCTCGTGATTGTTAGTCCTTTAAATGCTTCAAGAACACCCCGCACTCGGTTGCGCAATGCGATGCTGGCCGGGTCTGCACTGTTCTGCCTGTTCAGCGCCAGCCAACTCTGGGCCTTCAGCCTGGATGATGTTGCCGGACGCGCCAAGGAGCTCGCCGGTCAGAAATTCGAAACTCCGCGCAGCAATCTGCCCAAAGAGTTTCGCGACATGAAGTTTGCGGACTACCAGAAGATCCGTTTCCGCAATGAAAACGCCGAATGGGCCGACGCCAAGACCCCGTTCAAGCTGTCCTTCTATCATCAGGGCATGCACTTCGACACCCCGGTGAAGATCAACGAAGTCACCGCTACCACCGTCAACGAAATCAAGTACGACCCAGCGCGTTTCGATTTCGGCGACCTGCAGTTCGATCCCAAATCCACCGATCAGTTGGGCTACGCCGGTTTCCGCGTATTGTTCCCGATCAACAAGGCGGACAAGCAGGACGAAATCATGACCATGCTGGGCGCGAGCTATTTCCGCGTCATCGGCAAAAATCAGGTCTATGGTCTGTCGGCCCGCGGCCTGGCCCTGGATACGGCACTGCCGTCGGGTGAAGAGTTCCCACGGTTCCGCGAGTTCTGGGTCGAACGGCCGAACGAAGGCGACAAGCAGTTGGTGATTTTCGCCCTGCTGGATTCGCCGCGTTCCACCGGTGCCTACAAATTGACTTTGCGTCCGGGCAAGGACACCACTGTCGACGTCGAGTCGCGTGTGTTCCTGCGTGACCGTGTCAGCCGCCTGGGCATTGCGCCGCTGACCAGCATGTTCCTGTTCGGCTCGAACCAGCCGTCGCGTGTGCAGAACTACCGTCATGAGTTGCACGACTCCACCGGCCTGTCCATCCATGCCGGCAACGGTGAGTGGCTGTGGCGCCCGCTGAACAATCCCAAGCACCTGGCCGTGAGCAGCTTCACCGTCGAGAACCCGCGTGGTTTCGGTCTGCTGCAGCGTGGCCGCGAGTTCTCCCGTTACGAAGACCTCGACGACCGCTACGACAAGCGTCCGAGCGCCTGGATCGAGCCGAAGGGTGATTGGGGCAAAGGTACCGTCGACCTGGTTGAAATTCCGACCGCCGACGAAACCAACGACAACATCGTGGCGTTCTGGAACCCGGAAAAGATCCCGGAGCCAGGCCAGGCACTGGAGCATAACTACCGCCTGCACTGGACCACGGACGAAGACGAGTTTCATTCGCCTGACGTTGCCTGGGTCAATCAGACCCTGCGCTCGACCGGTGACGTGAAGCAGTCCAACCTGATTCGTCAGGCCGATGGCAGCATTGCCTTCCTGATCGACTACGAAGGTCCGGTGCTGGCCGCTCTGCCTGAAGACGCCGCCGTTCGCAGTCAGGTCAGCGTCGATGACAACGCCGAACTGGTCGAGAACAACGTTCGCTACAACCCGGAAACCAAAGGCTGGCGTTTGACCCTGCGGGTCAAGGTCAAGGATCCGAACAAGGCCGTGGAAATGCGGGCGGCGCTGGTCAAGGATCTGCCGGTGGAGCCTGTCAAGGCAGCCGAGCCGGTCGAAGACAAGGCTGCGCACAAGCATGACAAGGCACACGGCAAGGCCGACAAGGCTGCCGAGGTTGCCCAGGCACCTGCCGCGCCTGAAGCCGCTCCTGTCACACCTACCGAACCGGTCAAGACCGAACAGGTCCTGACTGAAACCTGGAGCTACCAGTTGCCCGCCGATGACTAATTCTCCAGCTCGGCCAGAATCGCTAGGCGAATATCTGGCTCATTTGCCCCTGGGGGACGCGCAGCGCGCAGAACTTGCCGACTGCACGTCCTTCACCGAACTGCACGAGCGCCTTTCCGGGCGCCCGGCGCACGATGCCGTGCTCGGCGCACAGAACTCGGTCGAGCAGCGCCTGCGGCTGGGCTCGGCTGCCGAACTGGAAGAGGCCGAGATGCTTGGCGTCGACGCCAGCGGCCGCCTGCAGCTCAAGGCCACGCCACCGATCAACCGCACGCTGGTGATCCCGGAACCGTGGCGCACCAACGTGCTGGTTCGGGTATGGCGCAAGCTGACCGGCAAGGCCAGCAAACCCGAGCCCACCAGCGACAAGCGTGTGCTGCCCAAGGCGCGTTGGCGCTGGGTCGGCTCGATGCGTCGCTACATCCTGCTGGTGCTGATGCTGGGCCAGACCATCGTCGCCGGTTGGTACATGAAAGGCATCATGCCGTACCAGGGCTGGGGCATGGTCGACCTCGACGAAGTGGTTCGCCAGCCGATCATGCAAACCGCCACTCAGGTTCTGCCGTACTTCCTGCAGACCAGCATCCTGATCCTCTTCGGGATCCTGTTCTGCTGGGTATCGGCGGGGTTCTGGACGGCATTGATGGGCTTCCTCGAACTGCTCACCGGTCGCGACAAGTACCGCATCTCCGGTGCCAGCGCGGGCAACGAGCCGATCGAGGCAGGCGCGCGTACCGCGCTGGTCATGCCGATCTGCAACGAAGACGTGACACGCGTCTTCGCCGGTCTGCGCGCCACGTTCGAATCGGTCAAGGCCACCGGTGACCTGGATCGTTTCGACTTCTTCGTGCTCAGCGACACCAACGACCCCGACATCGCGGTTGCCGAGCAACAGGCGTGGTTGGAAGTGTGCCGCGAAGCCGGTGGTTTCGGGCATATCTTCTACCGTCGTCGTCGCCGTCGGGTCAAACGCAAGAGCGGCAACCTCGACGACTTCTGCCGCCGCTGGGGCAGCGAATACCGCTACATGGTGGTACTCGACGCCGACAGCGTGATGAGTGGCGAATGCCTGACCAGTCTGGTTCGCTTGATGGAAGCGACGCCGGATGCGGGCATCATCCAGACCGCGCCGAAGGCTTCGGGCATGGACACCCTGTATGCGCGCATGCAGCAGTTCGCTACCCGCGTGTACGGTCCGCTGTTCACCGCCGGCCTGCATTTCTGGCAGTTGGGCGAATCGCACTACTGGGGGCACAACGCGATCATTCGCATGAAGCCCTTCATCGAGCACTGCGCCCTGGCGCCGTTGCCGGGCAAAGGTGCGTTCGCCGGTGCGATTCTTTCCCACGACTTCGTCGAGGCGGCACTGATGCGTCGCGCCGGCTGGGGCGTGTGGATTGCCTATGACCTGCCGGGCAGCTATGAAGAACTGCCGCCCAACCTGCTCGACGAGCTCAAGCGCGATCGCCGCTGGTGCCACGGCAACCTGATGAACTTCCGCCTGTTCCTGGTCAAGGGCATGCACCCGGTTCACCGGGCGGTATTCCTGACCGGCGTGATGTCGTACCTGTCGGCACCGTTGTGGTTCTTCTTCCTGGTGCTGTCCACCGCGCTGCTGGCGGTGAACACGCTGATGGAACCGACCTACTTCCTGGCGCCGCGTCAGCTGTACCCGCTATGGCCGCAATGGCATCCGGACAAGGCGGTGGCGCTGTTCTCCACCACCATCGTGCTGCTGTTCCTGCCCAAGCTGCTGAGCATCATCCTGATCTGGGCCAAGGGCGCGAAAGAATACGGCGGCCGGTTCAAGGTCACCCTGTCGATGCTGCTGGAGATGCTGTTCTCCATGCTGCTGGCGCCGGTGCGCATGCTGTTCCATACCCGCTTCGTGCTTGCCGCATTTCTGGGCTGGGCCGCGACCTGGAACTCGCCGCAGCGTGACGACGACTCCACGCCGTGGAGCGAGGCGATCAAGCGTCATGGCTCGCAGACGCTGCTGGGCGCGGCCTGGGCTGCCCTGGTGATCTGGCTGAACCCCAGCTTCCTGTGGTGGCTGACGCCGATCGTGGGTTCGCTGATGCTGTCGATCCCGGTGTCGGTGATCTCCAGTCGGACCAATCTGGGCATGCAGGCACGCGATGAAAAGCTGTTCCTGATTCCCGAGGAGTACGACACGCCGCAGGAGCTGCTGTCCACCGATCGCTACACCCAGGCGAACCGTGATAACGCGCTCAAGGATGGGTTCGTGCGCGCCGTCGTCGATCCGCGCCAGAATGCCTTGGCCTACGGCCTTGGCACGGCGCGGCACGGCAAGGCTGCGCCGATCGAAAGCATGCGCGCGCAGTGGGTGCATCAGGCACTGGAGGGTGGCCCGCAGAAGCTAGACAACAGCACGCGCATGTCGCTGCTCAGTGATCCGGTAGCGATCTCGCGTCTGCACGAGCATGTCTGGGCCGATCAGAACGTCGCGTGGCTGGAAGCGTGGCGTCAGTCCAAGCAGGCGGAACGGCAGTCGCCGACTGTGCCAACGCTGGATACCGCCTCGGCGGCAGGCTTGCAGAACGCCTGACGGTGTTGGCCTCATTCGCGGGCAGAGCCCGCTCCCACAGAAGTGCTTTTGCTACTTGTGGGAGCGGGCTCTGCCCGCGAAGCCTTCACCTCGATATTCCTGCCATGCTCCCCAACAGTGCCACCTGGCACACACAGGCATGCTGCAGTTCTTTGTAGGAGCGGTCAGCGGCCGCGAACGCCGCACCACGGTTCTTCCGCCATGCCCTCCAATAGTGCCACCTGGCACCCACAGGCATGCTGCAGTCCCTTGTAGGAGCGGTCAGCGGCCGCGAACGCTGCACCACGATTCATCCGCCATGCCCTCCAACAGTGCCACCTGGCACCCACAGGCATGCTGCAGTCCCTTGTAGGAGCGGTCAGCGGCCGCGAACGCCGCACCACGGTTCATCCGCTATGCCCCCCAACAATGCCACCTGGCACCCACAGGCATGCTGCAGTCCCTTGTAGGAGCGGTCAGCGGCCGCGGACGCCGCACCACGGTTCATCCGCCATGCCCTCCAACAGTGCCACCTGGCACTCATTTCATCGCCAAACTTTGTTCAACCCCCTGTTTGAGTTAGGATCGCACCCCGAAATGGTGCGCCCAGGCTTGGTCGTGCCCGAAGTTGGCTAGGGGAATTGGTGATGAACAAGTATCTGTCGCGGCTGCTGCTCGGCGTCATGGCCATGGCGGTCGTGGGCTCGGCGCAAGCGGGCGCTATCGACGAAGCGGTCAAGCGCGGCACTTTGCGCGTGGGCATGGACCCGACCTACATGCCGTTCGAAATGACCAACAAGCGTGGCGAAATCATCGGTTTCGAAGTCGACCTGCTCAAGGCCATGGCCAAGTCCATGGGCGTCAAGCTGGAGCTGGTATCGACCAGCCTGGATGGCATCATTCCAGCGCTCATGACCGACAAGTTCGACATGATCGGCAGCGGCCTGACCCTCACCCAGGAACGCAACCTGCGCATCAACTTCAGCGACCCGTTCATCGTCGTCGGCCAGACCCTGCTGATCCGCAAGGAATTGGCCGACAAGGTCAAGACCTACAAGGACCTGAACTCGCCGGACTACCGCATCACCTCCAAGGTCGGCACGACCGGCGAGTTCGTGGCGCGCAAGTTGATCGCCAAGGCGCAGTACCACGGCTACGACAACGAGCCTGAAGCGGTACTCGACGTGGTCAACGGCAAGGCTGATGCGTTCATCTACGATTCGCCCTACAACGTGGTGGCGGTGGACAAGGTCGGCAATGGCAAGCTGGTCTACCTCGACGAGCCTTTTACCTACGAGCCTCTGGCGTTCGGCCTGAAGAAGGGCGATTACGACAGCCTCAACTTCATCAACAACTTCCTGCGCCAGGCCCGTGAAGACGGCAGCTACGATCGTATCCACAAGAAGTGGTTCGTGAGCAAGAACTGGCTCGACGAAATGCAATGACTGCGCCTCTGGCCAGACTCTCCCTGACGCGCGGGTTTGCCCCGCGCGGCGGTCTTCTAGCGGATTGAACCCCCTGTGATCAAACACCACAAAGCTCAATGGCCCTGGCACGGGCTCACCGCGCTGGTGCTCATCGGCCTGGCTTTCAGCTTGTACGCTGCCACCTCGCGCATTTCCTATGAGTGGCACTGGAATCGCGTGCCGCAGTATTTCGTCTATCAGGCCGAGCAGCCGCAGCGCGCCGAAGGTTATGGCAGTGTCGAGCGGATCGCTCAGCAGGGTGGGCAGACGCGTGTCACCTTGCGCGACGAAGACGGTGGCGAACAGGTGTTGCTGGTGGACAGCGGCAGTGTCGTGCTCGAAGAGGGCGATGACGTCTCCGAAGGCGACCAGATCGGCGTGACGCGCCACTGGACTGCCGGACCGATCGCCTGGGGGCTGTGGACCACGCTGTGGCTGTCGCTGGTGTCCGGCGTGGCCGGCCTGCTGCTGGGCCTGGTGACCGGGCTGTGCCGGCTGTCGAGCAACCCCACCTTGCGCCATCTGTCGACGGTGTATGTCGAGCTGGTGCGGGGTACGCCGCTGCTGGTGCAGATTTTCATCTTCTATTTCTTCATCGGTACCGTGCTCAATCTGTCGCGCGAGTTCGCCGGGGTGGCGGCGCTGGCGCTGTTCACCGGTGCCTACGTGGCCGAGATCGTGCGCTCGGGCGTGCAGTCCATCGCCAAGGGGCAAGGCGAGGCCGCCCGCTCGCTTGGCCTGGATGCCGGACAGTCGATGCGTCACGTTATCCTGCCGCAGGCTTTCAAACGTGTTCTGCCACCCCTGGCCGGGCAGTTCATCAGCCTGGTCAAGGACACGTCGCTGGTGTCGGTGATCGCCATTACCGAGCTGACCAAGAGCGGCCGCGAAGCCATCACCACGTCGTTCTCGACCTTCGAGATCTGGTTCTGCGTGGCGGCCCTGTACCTGGTCATCAATCTGCCGCTGTCGTATTTCGCCAGCCGGCTCGAGCGGAGGCTTGCGCAAAGTGATTGAAGTACGCGACCTGTTGAAGGTGTTCAATACCCGTGGCCAGGTGGTGCGCGCGGTCGATCAGGTGAACACGCAGGTGGCCAGGGGCGAGGTACTGGTGGTACTGGGCCCCTCGGGCTCGGGCAAGTCCACCTTCCTGCGTTGCCTCAATGGCCTGGAGGCGTTCGACGAAGGCTCGGTGAGTATCGATGGCCTGCGCCTCGACGATCCCAAGACCAACATCAATGCCTATCGGCGCGAAGTCGGCATGGTGTTCCAGCACTTCAACCTGTTTCCGCACATGACCGTGCTGGAAAACCTGTGCCTGGCGCAGAAAGTGGTGCGCAAGCGCGGCAAGGCCGAGCGCGAGGCCAAGGCACGCGCGTTGCTGGCCAAGGTAGGCATCGGCGAGAAGGCCGATGCGTTTCCTTCACGGCTTTCCGGTGGCCAGCAGCAGCGCGTGGCCATTGCCCGGGCGCTGTGCATGGACCCCAAGGTGATGCTGTTCGACGAACCGACTTCGGCACTCGACCCGGAGATGGTCGGTGAGGTGCTGGAGGTGATGAAGACCCTGGCCGAAGAGGGCATGACCATGGTGTGCGTCACCCATGAAATGGGCTTCGCCCGTGAAGTGGCGGACCGCGTGCTGTTCTTCGACCATGGTCGTTTGCTGGAAGACGCGCCCCCGGCCGAGTTCTTCGATGCACCGAAGGACCCAAGGGCACAGGCGTTTTTGCGGCAGGTGTTGTAGCCCCAGGTTCCTGCGCCGATCCGCAGACCGCTTTCGCGGGCAGAGCCCCGCTCCCACAAGATCGCTGCAGGCTCCTGTGGGAGCGGGGCTCTGCCCGCGAAGAGGCCCTCAGGCTCACCCAGCCAGGGTCAGACCTTGAACTGACCCACCAGCCCCTGCAGATGTGTCCCCAGCCGCGCCAGCTCGATGCTTGACGCCGCCGTTTCCTCGCTCGCCGCCGATGTCTGCTCGGAAACGTCGCGCACGTTGAGCACGCTGCGGTTGATCTCTTCGGCCACTACACTCTGTTGCTCCGCCGCGGCGGCGATCTGCTGGTTCATCGCCTGGATCGTCGACACGGTACGGGTAATATCGCTCAACGACTCACCGGCACGTCGAGCCAGTTGCACACTGCTGTCGGTCATCGCGCGGCTACTGTCCAGTGCGCTGGAAACTTGATGGGTACCCGTTTGCAGCGAAGCGATCAGCGATTGGATCTCTTCGGTCGATTGCTGGGTGCGTTGGGCCAGGCTGCGCACTTCATCGGCCACCACGGCAAATCCACGACCCGCCTCGCCGGCACGGGCTGCCTCGATTGCCGCGTTCAGAGCCAACAGGTTGGTCTGCTGCGCCACCGACTTGATCACATCAAGCACGCCGCCGATCTTGCTGCTTTCCTGCTTCAAGTGATTCATGGCTTCGCTGGAATGCAGCACCTCGGCGGCCAGCCGCTCGATCTGGCCCACGGCCTGGCTGACCACTCGATCACCTTCACGGGCCTGCTGATCGGCAGCCACGGCAGCTTCCGAGGCTTCCTCGGCGTTGCGCGCCACTTCCTGCACCGTCGCCGCCATCTCATTCATGGCCGTGGCCACCTGATCGGTTTCGACTTTCTGCGCGTTGACGCCGGCGCTGGTCTGCTCGGTGACCGCAGAAAGCTCCTCGGCGGCACTGGCCAGCTGCGTGACACCCTCGCTGATGCCACCCACCAGTTCACGCAGGTTCAGGGTCATGCGCTGCAGGGCCAGTTGAACCTGGCCCAGTTCGTCACGTCGGGTGATGGCAGGCGACTGCCGCAGGTCTCCGGAAGCAACGCGTTCGACACTCGCCAGGGTCTGCCGCAACGGGCCGACGATCTGCGCGGTGATCGCCCATGCCGCCGCGATACCGAGCAATGTGGCCAAGGCCGCTGCAATGGCCAGCCACGCTTTGGCCTGGGCCGTGTCGGCATCGCGCCTGGCCGTCTGCGAGTCGCCCAGTCGGTCGCTGAGCCCGAGCAGGGTGGTGCCCAATGCCGTCATCTTGTCGATGCTCTGCATTGTGGCCTGCTGGTTTTCGCTGAATTGCGCCACCGCCGCGCGATAGGCCCGCAGGGACTCGCCGGCCTGTTGCAGCCGACCGGTGAACTCGCCGGAGACACTGGCCCCTGCAGCGGCAACCGAAGCGATGGCCTGGTCGATGGCCGCCAGCGCCGGCTGGCGTGCTTCGTCCTTGGCGCTATAGGTGTAGCCACGCACTTGAAAGCGCGCCTGCTGGATCAGCCGGCTGGTTTCCACCAGGGTGCTGTAGGCCGTCAGCTCGCCCTGGCTCAGCAGCGCTGCCTGCGCCTGATTGACTTCGGCCACGGCGCGGTCGGCGGTGCTGCCCAATTGGCTGCGGGCTGCCTCGCGACCCTGGATCGACGCCAGCGATGCGGCGAATTCCCGGCGATAGGCTTGGGTCGTGGCTATTTCCTGCTCGACGAGCGCGATGTCTTCGGCCTGCACCAGAGTGTGCTGGGCGGCCGCAAGATCGGTATCGAGTTGGTCGAGAAGACGGGTGACATTGTCGGCACCGGAACTGCCTTTCTGCAGTTCGAACGACTGAGCGGCGATGCGCAGGTCACGCATGCGGTCGTCAAGTATGGAAATGCTGGTGATCTTGTCGGCGCGCTCGATCAAGCGGGTCAGGCCAGACCAGCCCGTGGCGGCAATCAAAAGAGTAAGCAGTAGCACCACACCGAAACCAATCCCCAGTTTCAAGTTGACGCTCAGATTGCCCAGGTAGCGGGCAAAGGTGTTGGACATGATGAAGCTCCCTGACAGGCCGACATCATGATTGTCGGCAGTTCAGGGGCATCGGCGGGTGCTGCCGAAACTCGATAGTGGCTAAATGATGTAACCCACCGGGAATCTTCAAGCCTGGACGACGGTGGGTCAGAACAGCCGCGCCAGCAGCACCGCCACGGCGGTTTCCACCCGCAGGATACGTTCGCCCAGCTGCACGGGCTGCAAGCCTGCGAGGCTCAGCAGGTCCACCTCGTAGGGAATCCAGCCGCCTTCCGGACCGATGGCCAGGGTCACTGGCTGCTCCGGATGGCGCGGGCAGGGCGGGTAGTCGCCCGGATGCCCGACAAGGCCCAGGGTGCCGGCGCTCAGAGCAGGCAGGCGATCCTCGACGAAGGGCTTGAAGCGCTTCTCGATCAGCACTTCCGGGAGCTGCGTATCACGTGCCTGTTCCAGGCCCAGGATCAGCTGCTCGCGAATGGCGGCGGGCTCGAGAAAAGGGGTTTGCCAGAAACTCTTCTCGACCCGATAACTGTTCACCAGGACCACCTTGGCCACGCCCATGGTGGCAATGGTCTGGAACACCCGGCGCAGCATTTTCGGGCGTGGCAGTGCGAGGATCAGGGTCAGCGGCAGTTTGGCCGGCGGGGGCAGGTCGAGCACCACGGCGAGTTCTGCCTCGTGGTCTTCCAACCGCGTGACCTGCGCGCGTCCCATCAAGCCATCGACCTTGCCTACCCGCAGGCTGTCGCCCAGTTCGACCCGGTGCACGGCCTGCATGTGGGTAAAGCGCCGATCACGCAGCACCACCTTGTCCGGCGCGATGAAATCGGCCGTTTCGAGCAGCAACAGGTTCATGCCTGGGTCGCGGGCGGCTGGCCGTTGCTGTCATCGTCTTCGGCGGGTTCGTCACCGCGCTTGCGGATCAGGGCACCGAACAGGATGCCGATCTCGAACAGCAACCACATCGGCACGGCCAGCAGTGTCTGCGAGAAGATATCCGGCGGGGTCAGAATCATGCCAACCACGAAGCAGCCGATGATCACGTACGGACGGATCTTGCGCAGGTACTTGACGTCGACGACGCCGATCCACACCAGCAGTACCACGGCCACCGGAATCTCGAACGCCACGCCGAAGGCGAAGAACAGCGTCATGACGAAATCAAGGTAACTGGCGATGTCAGTGGCCATGGTCACGCCCACGGGCGTGGCACTGGCGAAGAACTTGAAGACCAGCGGGAACACCAGAAAGTAGGCAAAGGCCATCCCGGCATAGAACAGGAAGATGCTCGACACCAGCAGCGGTATGGCAATGCGTTTCTCGTGCTTGTACAGGCCCGGCGCGATGAAGCCCCAGACCTGATGCAGGATGATCGGCACGGCCAGGAACAGCGAGACCATCATGGTCAGCTTGAATGGCGTGAGAAACGGCGAGGCCACGTCGGTGGCGATCATCGTTGCGCCTTCAGGCAGGTACTCGCGCAGCGGCGCCGACACCAGGGTGTAGATCTGTTGGGCAAACGAAAACAGCCCGGCGAAGACCAGGAATATCACGGCAACGCAACGCAGCAGGCGCGTGCGTAATTCGGTCAGGTGCGAGACCAGCGGCATGGGCTGGTCGTTTTCCGGAATTTCGCTCATGGGGCCCGCGGTGGCTGTGTAGGTTCATTGGAGGATACGGGTATGGCAACAGCCTGAGCGCCGCTCGTGTCACGATCGACCACCGCCGGTGTTGGCGCTGCAGTGGCCACGGTAACAGGCGACACATCAGCGCTGACCGCATCGCGGTCAAGCACCGGCTGCGCCTGGGCGCCAGGCGGAATCGGATCGGCCAGCGGTGCGGGCGGCTCGCTCGGACGCGCAGTGCGCTGCGGATCGAGGATCTTGCGCGCCTGCTCCTCGAGCGAAAGCACGTGCTCGTTGTGCAGTTGACGACGGATTTCGTCGGCGCCTATCTCGCGTTCCACTTCGGTCTTGATCGCGTTGAAGCTGCGTTTCAGGCGCCCGATCCACAGCCCTGCGGTGCGCGCGGCACCGGGCAGTCGCTCAGGGCCCAGCACCAACAGGGCGATGAGGCCCACGAGCATGAGTTCGCTGAAGCTGATACCGAACATTGATCAGTCTTTCCTGATGGGTTCTTCGACTTTCTGATGCTGGCCGTCGAGGGTATGCGGCGGAGTCAGCGGCGAGCTGGCCTGCGGGTGCACCGGCTGCGTCGGCTGCTCGGCAGCGGGTTTGTCATCGTCGTTCATGGCCTTGCGAAAGCCCTTGATCGATTCACCGACGTCGGTGCCCAGGTTCTTGAGTTTCTTGGTGCCGAAGACCAGTACCACGACAATCAGGATGACGATCCAGTGTTTCCAATCAAACAGACCCATGATTCAACTCCTCCAAAAAGACATTTCAGGCTGACGGCAGGCGGGCGGCTTTTTCATCGTGACCGGACAGGCCGAATCGGCGATCCAGTTCATCGAGTACAGCCTGTGGGTGTTGGCCCAGTTGTGCAAGCATGACCAGGCTATGGAACCACAGATCGGCGGTTTCGTAGATAACATCGCTGCAGTCGCCGCTGTGGGCGGCATCCTTGGCGGCAATGATGGTCTCGATCGATTCTTCGCCGAGCTTTTCCAGAATCTTGTTCAATCCCTTGGCGTACAGGCTGGCGACATACGAGCTGTCGGCGCTTGCGCCCTTGCGTTCTTCGAGCACCGCAGCGACGCGGTCCAGAGTGTCATTCATGGCCATGGCCTGCGGAATAGATGGCAGCGGGATCTTTCAGGACGGGGTCGACGACGGTCCATTGGCCGTTCTCGAAGACCCGGTAGAAGCAGCTTTGGCGGCCAGTGTGACAGGCGATGTCACCGAGTTGCTCGACGCTGAGCACGACCACGTCGGCATCGCAGTCCAAGCGCAGCTCGTGCAGTTTCTGCACGTGGCCGGATTCCTCGCCCTTGCGCCACAGCTTGCCACGCGACCGGGACCAGTAGATGGCCCGGTTTTCGGCAGCGGTCAATGCCAGTGCCTCGCGGTTCATCCAGGCCATCATGAGGATGCGCCCGGTGTGGTGATCCTGGGCAATCGCCGGCACCAGGCCGTCGCGGTCCCATTTGATCTCGTCCAGCCAGTCTTTCATGTGCAACTCCGACAACAGAGAGGGCTAGTGTGCCAGCCGATGGCGCGACTGGCTATCGGCGCACGACCAGGTACAAGCCCGATGCCAGCATCAACCAGGCAGGCCATGCCTGGACGCTGTCCAGGGCTATGCCGGAGACGGCGGTGACCGTTCCACCCACCAGCAAGGCGCCGCCGAGCAGCCGCAGGGCCCAGCGATCGTGGCGTTGCTCCCAGGGCGGCGGTGGATCCTTGCGATGGGGCTGAGACATTCGTTCGAGCAGATCGCGGGTCATGTTGGCCAGGTGAGGCAATTGCTCGACCTGCGATTGAACATTCTGAAACAAAGATTTCGGGCTGACCCGCTGGCGCATCCAGCGTTCGAGGAACGGCTGGGCGGTGCTCCACAGGTCGAGGTCCGGGTACAGCTGGCGACCCAGGCCTTCGATGTTGAGCAAGGTCTTCTGCAGCAGGACCAGCTGTGGCTGCACTTCCATGTTGAAGCGTCGCGCGGTCTGGAACAGGCGCATCAGCACCTGGCCGAAGGAGATGTCCTTGAGTGGCTTCTCGAAGATCGGCTCGCAGACGGTGCGGATCGCCGCTTCGAATTCGTTGAGCTTGGTCTCGGCCGGTACCCAGCCCGAATCGATGTGCAGTTGCGCCACACGGCGGTAGTCGCGTTTGAAGAAGGCAAACAGGTTGCGCGCCAGGTAATCCTGGTCTTCAGGGGTCAGGCTGCCGACGATGCCGCAGTCGATGGCGATATAGCGCGGGCTCCACGGTGCCACGGTGCTGACGAAGATATTGCCGGGGTGCATGTCGGCATGGAAGAAACTGTCGCGAAACACCTGGGTGAAGAAGATCTCGACGCCGCGCTCGGCCAGCAGCTTCATGTCGGTACGCTGGTCGGCCAGGGCAGCCATGTCGGTGACCTGCACGCCGTAGATGCGCTCCATCACCAAGACCTTCGGCCGGCACCAGTCCCAGTAGACCTGGGGCACGTAGAGCAGGTCGGAATCCTCGAAATTGCGCCGCAGCTGGCTGGAGTTGGCCGCCTCGCGCAGCAGGTCGAGTTCGTCGTAGATGGTGCGTTCGTAGTCGGCGACCACGTCGACCGGGTGCAGCAGGCGCGCGTCGGCGGACAGCCGCTCGGCCTGGCGGGCGAGCAGGAACAGCCAGGCCAGATCCTGGCTGATGACCGACTTGAGCCCCGGGCGAACGACCTTGACCACCACTTCTTCGCCGGTCTTGAGCCGCGCAGCGTGGACCTGTGCGACCGAGGCCGACGCCAGTGGCTCGACATCGAAGCGACTGAACACATCGGTGATCTTCGCCCCCAGTTGCTGCTCGATGAGGGCCATGGCCTGCTTGGGGTCGAACGGCGGCACCCGGTCCTGCAGCAGCATCAGCTCATCGGCGATGTCCTCGGGCAGCAGGTCGCGGCGGGTGGACAGGATCTGCCCGAACTTGATGAAGATCGGCCCCAGGTCCTGCAAGGCCAGGCGCAGGCGCGCGCCACGGTTGAGTTCCTGGCGGCTGCGCGGCAGCCAGCGCCATGGCATGGCGAAACGGGTGATTTTCAGCCACCACGGCAGTGGCAGGGCGAACATCAGGTCATCGAGGCGGTAACGAATGATGACGCGCTGGATGCGCAACAGACGGCGGACGGCAAGCAGCTTCATGCGTTATCGCTGGAATTGTGGGATCGGGCAAGGCGCTCAATACGCGCCTCGAGGCGTTCGACGTCGACTTTCAAAGCATCCAGCTCACTGAAACGGGCCTGGGCTTCCTGCTCGCCCACCAATGTACGCGCTTCCTCGGCCAGGTATTCGCCCAGGTTCTGCGTCGCCGTGGCCAGGCTCTGACGGGTCCAGCCCGTGCGGCTGCGCAAATGCCCGGCCAACAAGGCGGTGGGCACCGGACCCAGCCAGCGTGAGACTTCGTATTCCCAGTCCAGTTCAAGGTCCTGAAGCACCTTGACCAGGTCCAGCAGCGCGGCGCTGTCGCCGTCCAGATCGACCTGCGGGCTGTGCAGCACCGCGGTCTTGTCCTTGCGCAGTGCCAGTTGCACCAGGCTGGCAGCCGGCGCGCGCAATGTGCAGTCGGGCGGCGTGGCCCACTGCTGGGCCAGCATCAGGCCATTGGCACTGGGCAGCATGTACACGGTAAACGAAGGCTGGCGGCCCTGGATGGCAATCACCTTGCCATGCAGGTGTGCCAGGCGCGGCAACGCGGTGGCGTCCAGGCGCAGCACACGGTTCAGACCATGTTCGACACTGGCGATCAGGCCGCCGAGCAGCATCAGGGCTTGATCCCGCGGTGCAGCGCGACGATGCCGCTGGTCATGTTGTGGTACGTGACGCGGTCGAAACCAGCCTGCACCATCATGGCCTTGAGGGTTTCCTGATCGGGGTGCATGCGGATCGATTCGGCCAGGTAACGGTAGCTTTCCGAATCGTTGGTGATCAGCTTGCCGGCCAGCGGCATGAACGCGAATGAATAGGCGTCGTAGACCTTGGACATCAGCTTGTTGGTAGGCTTGGAAAACTCCAGCACCAGCAAGCGTCCACCTGGCTTGAGCACGCGCAGCATGGAAGCGATGGCCGCTTCCTTGTGGGTGACGTTGCGCAGGCCGAAGGCGATGGTCACGCAATCGAAGTGATTGTCGGGGAACGGCAGCTTTTCCGCATCGGCCTGGACGAATTCGATGTTGCCGGCCACGCCGCGGTCGAGCAGCCGGTCGCGACCGACCTTGAGCATCGAGGCGTTGATGTCGGCGAGTACCACCTGGCCGGTAGGCCCTACCAGATCGGAGAACTTGCGTGCCAGATCGCCCGTGCCGCCGGCGATGTCGAGCACCCGGTTGCCCACGCGCACGCCCGAGAGCTCGATGGTGAAGCGCTTCCACAGCCGATGCATGCCGCCGGACAGCACGTCGTTCATCAAGTCGTACTTGGCCGCTACCGAGTGGAACACCTCGGCGACCTTTTCGGCCTTCTGGCTTTCCGGTACGTGCTTGTAGCCGAAGTGAGTGGTGGGTTCGGCATCGCCGCCTTTGCGCTGATCATTCATATCGCTGTCACCAGGAAAAATTACGCACCATTCTAAGCCGCACAAGGGCGCTTTGTCTTGGCGCGATGGATTGCCGGGGCAACCGGGTTAAACTGTGCGCCATTGAACCCTCACTTGTTGGAATCTCCGATGACCCAGATCAACGTCGAACGCAAACACAATCTGGGCCGCGACGCGGCGCGGCAGAAAGCTGAAGTGGTGGTACAGAAACTGATCGACCGCTATGACGTGCAGGCTACCTGGCAAGGCGACACGGTGGCGGTCAAGCGCAGCGGTGCACAGGGCACCGTGCAGATCGACGACGAAGCGATTCGAATCGATCTCAAGCTGGGCATGATGCTGGCGATGATGAGCGGCACCATCCAGAGCGAGATCGAAAAGGCCCTGGACAAGGCCCTGGCGGCCTAGAGCATCAACCTCACCACGGATTCGGCGGGGTCGCGGGATTTGCCGGCGGCACGCAACTGTTCCAGGTAGTCGGTCCAGAGCTGCTCCTGGCGCAGCGCCAACTGGTACAGGTAGTCCCAGGTGAACAGGCCGCTGTCATGGCCGTCGTCGAAAGTCAGCTTCAGAGCGTACTGGCCAGCCGCTTCTACCTTGATCAGACCGACCCCTAGTTTCCCCACCTGCAGAATCGGCTTGCCGTGGCCTTGGACCTCGGCGGACGGCGAGTGCACGCGCAGGAACTCGGCGGGCAGGTGGAACACCTCGTCGGGGCCATACGTCAGGCTCAAGGTCTTGGAGGCCTTGTGCAGATTGATGGCGCTGGGGATTCTGGTCATGATGGGTCTCGAAGTCTTGCGGTGTCCGTTTCGCAGCCACGCACCGCTCCCACATGTCTGGATCCAGAAAGGCGATCGACTGTGGGAGCGGTCAGCGGCCGCGAACAGCGTGCCGCGGCATGACGGGCCGTCTTACAGGATGTAGCGCGACAGGTCTTCGTTCTGCGCCAGCTCACCCAGATGGCTGTTCACGTACTCGGCGTCGATCTGAATCGGTGCCTCGCTGTGCGCAGCAGCCATGTCACCGGCGCTGAACGAGACTTCCTCCAGCAACCGCTCGAGCAGCGTGTGCAGACGGCGCGCACCGATGTTCTCGGTCTTCTCGTTGACCTGCCAGGCGATCTCGGCCAAACGCTTGATCCCTTCGGGCACGAACTCGATGTTCAAGCCTTCGGTCTTCAACAACTCGCGATACTGCTCGGTCAGCGATGCATGTGGCTCGCTGAGGATGCGCTCGAAGTCCTGCGGGCTCAACGCCTTGAGTTCAACGCGGATCGGCAGACGACCCTGCAATTCGGGAACCAGATCGCTCGGCTTGCTCAGGTGGAACGCACCCGAGGCAATGAACAGGATATGGTCGGTCTTGACCATGCCCAGCTTGGTGTTGACCGTGCAGCCTTCGATCAGCGGCAGCAGGTCGCGCTGTACGCCTTCGCGAGACACGTCGGCACCGCCGACGTTGCCGCGCTTGGCGACCTTGTCGATCTCGTCGATGAAGACGATACCGTGCTGCTCGACCGCTTCCAGTGCCTTGGCCTTGAGCTCTTCCTCGTTGACCAGGCGACCGGCCTCTTCGTCGCGGACCATTTTCAGCGCGTCCTTGACCTTGAGCTTGCGGCTCTTCTTCTTGCCCTTGCCCATGTTGGCGAACAGGCTCTGCAGCTGGTTGGTCATTTCTTCCATGCCAGGCGGGGCGGAGATGTCTACGCCACCCATCTGCTCGGCCACCTCGATCTCGACTTCCTTGTCGTCCAGCTGGCCTTCGCGCAGGCGCTTGCGGAACAGCTGACGGGTATTGGAATCGTTGCTCACCGGCTCTTCGTTGAAGCCTGCACGGGCGGCGGGCAACAGCGCATCGAGAATGCGCTCTTCGGCCGCATCCTCGGCGCGGTGGCGAACCTTGACCATTTCCTGCTCGCGCAGCAGCTTGATGGCCGCATCGGCCAGGTCGCGGATGATCGACTCGACATCGCGGCCGACATAGCCGACTTCGGTGAACTTGGTCGCTTCGACCTTGATGAACGGTGCATTGGCGAGCTTGGCCAGACGACGCGCGATTTCGGTCTTGCCGACGCCGGTAGGGCCGATCATCAGGATGTTCTTGGGCGTCACTTCGACGCGCAGTTCTTCGGGCAGCTGCATGCGCCGCCAGCGGTTGCGCAGGGCAATGGCGACAGCGCGCTTGGCATCGTCCTGGCCGATGATGTGGCGATTGAGTTCGTGGACGATTTCGCGGGGGGTCATGGACATGGTGTGTTCCGGACTCGGAGGTTCAGGCAGGGAAGGAGTGAAGGCTTGCGACGCATTGCGTGCAGGCCTGGCCTCGCAACCGTCTGATCACTCGGCGAGATCCTGCTCCTCGATGGTCATGTTGTGATTGGTGAACACGCAGATGTCGCCAGCGATGCCCAGGGCGGTCTCGACGATTTCCCGTGCGCCCAGCTCGGTCTTCTTCAGCAGCGCACTGGCTGCGGCCTGCGCGAACGCGCCGCCGGAGCCCATGGCGATCAGGCCGTCTTCGGGCTCGACCACATCACCGTTGCCGGTGATGATCAAGGAAGCGTCCTTGTTGGCCACCGCCAGCATCGCCTCGAGACGGCTGAGCGAGCGGTCGGTGCGCCATTCCTTGGCCAGTTCCACGGCGGCACGGACCAGATGGCCCTGATGTTTCTCCAACTGGCCTTCGAAACGCTCAAAGAGCGTAAAGGCGTCGGCGGTGGCACCGGCAAAGCCGGCGATGACCTGGCCGTGGTACAGGCGACGGACTTTCTTGGCGTTGCCTTTCATCACGGTATTGCCGAGAGAAACCTGGCCGTCGCCGCCCATGACGACTTTGCCATGACGGCGGACTGAAACGATGGTGGTCAAGGGGAGAGTCTCCACGCAGCGGGGCGAAAATGCCCTGATGGAAACGAATATGGGGGTGGGTGAGGAGATTTCAACCTTTGCCGGTTGTGTGGGGTGGTGGGAACAGGCGGGCGCGGTGTCAGTAGGTTCGCGTGAGGCTGTTCGCGGCCGCTGACCACTCCCACAAGGGACGCAAATGCCCTGTGGGAGCGGTCAGCGGCCGCGAAGGGCGCACCGCGGCTTACTGCCGGATCTGCCTTTGCTGCAACAGCAGGTTACTAAAGCCACTGCCTGCCAGCTGTTTCTGCGCCACGGTCAGCTGCTCGCGGTTGCTGAACGGACCTACCAGTACCCGGTACCAGGTGTCTTCCTTGACCGTCCCGGACTCCACGTTCACCGACTGCCCCAGCAGAATGATCTGCGCCCGCACGCGGTCGGCGTCCGCCTGCTTGCGGAACGAACCGGCCTGCAGGTAGAACTGCGTGGTTGCGGCAGGCTTGATCACCGGCGGCGCCGGTGGTGGGGTCGCGCCACTGAGCGCGGCCTGAGCCCGGGCAGTATCGATCTTGGCTGCCTCGGCCGGGGTTACCGGCGCCTGGGCCGGAATCGGTGGGGTTTTCTCGGGCACCGCTTCGGGTGGCACGATCACCTCGGATTCCGGCAGCAGCGTATAGAAGTCGTACTTGGGCTTGACCGGGGCCTGCGGGCTGGGCGGCGTCTTGTTCGCTTCTGCGATCTTTTCCGCCTTCGCCTGCTCGGCCTTGACGCGCTTGACGTCGCTGTTGCCTGGCTCGAGCTTCATCAGGAACACCACGAAGGCGCCTACGCTCAGGCCGATGGCCAGCCACAGCCAGCCTGGTATGGGCTTCTTGGCAGGTGCGGAATTGCGGCTGGCGCCACGTTTGGGTGCGGGTTTTTTCTTGGCAGCCAACTTACATACGCTCCAGTGTTTCCAGGCCCAACAGAGCCAATCCTTGCTTGAGGGTGCGACCGGTCAGCGCCGCCAGGCGCAGGCGGCTGTGTTGCTGAGCGGGGTGTTCGGCCGCCAGAATCGGGCAGTTCTCGTAGAAGCTGGAGAACAGCCCGGCCACATCGTACAGGTAAGTGCACAGCACATGGGGCGTGCCTTTCTCGCCGACGTTGTTCAGTACTTCGGTGAACTGCGCCAGCTTGGCAGCCAGTTCCTTCTCGTGCTCGGCTTCCAGCACGATCTGCCCTTCGACGTCCGCGAAGTTCTTGCCCAGCTTGCGGAACACACCGGCCACGCGGGTATAGGCGTAGAGCAGGTAGGGCGCGGTGTTGCCTTCGAAATTGAGCATCAGGTCGAAGTTGAAGCTGTAGTCGCTGGTGCGGTGCTTGGACAGGTCGGCATATTTCACCGCCCCGATGCCCACGGCTCGGGCGATCACGCGCAGGTCGGCCTCGGCGGTTTCGGGGTTCTTTTCCTTGACCAGGGTGTAGGCGCGTTGCTCGGCTTCATCGAGCAGGTCGACCAGTTTCACGGTGCCACCGTCACGGGTCTTGAACGGACGTCCGTCGGCACCGTTCATGGTGCCGAAACCCATGTGCTCCGGCTGCATGCCATTGGTGATGAAGCCGGCACGGCGCGCGACCTCGAACACTTGCTGAAAGTGCAGGGCCTGGCGCTGGTCGACGAAGTACAGCGCGCGGTCGGCCTTGAGCACGTTGCTGCGATAGCGCACCGCTGCCAGGTCGGTCGTGGCGTACAGATAACCGCCGCCGGCCTTCTGCACGATCACCGGCAGGGGTGTGCCTTCGGCCGTCTTGAATTCTTCGAGGAAGACGCACTGCGCGCCGTTGCTTTCCACCAGCAGGCCCTTGGCGCGCAGGTCCGCGACCACGTTGGCGAGGTCGTCGTTGTAGGCGCTTTCGCCCATCACGTCGGCCGGCGTCAGCTTGACGTTCAGGCGCTCGTAGGTGCTTTGGCAGTGCGACAGGGAAATTTCGTTGAAGCGCTTCCACAAGGCCAGGCATTCGGCATCGCCAGCCTGCAATTTCACCACGAGGCCGCGGGCACGCTCGGCGAACTCTTCGGATTCATCGAAGCGCTGCTTGGCCGCGCGGTAGAAATTCTCGAGGTCGGACAGCTCGTCGCTGGTGGCGGGCTTTTCCTGGAGATAGGCCAGCAACATGCCGAACTGCGTGCCCCAGTCGCCGACATGGTTCTGGCGGATCACGGTGTCGCCGAGAAACTCCAGCACATTGGCCACGCCGTCGCCAATGATGGTCGAGCGCAGGTGGCCTACGTGCATTTCCTTGGCCAGGTTGGGTGCAGACAGATCGACCACCACGCGCTGCGCGGGGCCGGCCTTGCGCACGCCGATGCGGGCATCGGCCAGGGCGGCGTCCAGGCGCGCGGCGAGGGCCGCACTGTTCTGGAAGAAATTGAGGAAGCCGGGGCCGGCGATTTCCACCTTGCTCACCTGCTCGTCGGCCGGCAGTGCGGCAATCAGCTTTTCTGCCAGGTCGCGCGGCTTCATGCCGGCAGGCTTGGCCAGCATCATGGCGATGTTGCTGGCGAAATCGCCGTTCTTCTTGTCGCGCGAGTTTTCCACCTGGATTGCCGGCGTCAGACCTTCTGGCAGCACACCTTCGGCGACAAGGTGGGTCAGGGCTTGTTGAATCAGCTGGCGAATGGTGTCTTTCATGGGGTTCTCGGTCGACCGCAGGTACGGCGGTGCTGGATGCACGGGTGGAAAAACTGGGCATTATCCGGTTGTTGGCCGGGGTTGCCAACCCGCAAATCCCCCCTGCAAACCACCACCCCTGTAGCAGCGGCGCCAGCCGCGTCGGCAGACGCCGCCGATCCCCGCCCCTGGTGCGCCTATCTCAATACAAATCCACCGGGTCCACATCCAGCGACCAACGCACCTGTCGCCCGCTCGGCAGTTGCTCCAGTTGCAGCATCCAGGCATTGAGCAGGCGGTGCAGCGGCGCACGCAGCGTTGCCTGTACCAGCAGCTGTGCGCGATAGCGTCCGGCGCGCCGTTCCATGGGCGCCGGGACCGGCCCCAGCAGCTCCAGGCCGCCCAGGGCCAGTTGCGCCACCAGCACTTCGGCTGCCGCGCAGGCCTCATCCAGAAAGGCTTCGGCCTGGCCAGGCTTGTGCGCTTCGGCACGCAGCAGCGCCAGGTGGGCGAACGGCGGCAGGCCTGCACCGCGTCGCTCTGCCAGGGCCTGCTCGGCGAAAGCGAAGTAGCCCTGCTCGGTCAGTTGCACCAGCAGCGGATGGTCGGCCAGGTGCGTCTGAATGATCACCTTGCCCGGTTCTTCGGCGCGACCGGCGCGGCCTGCTACCTGGACGATCAACTGAGCCATGCGCTCGCTGGCGCGGAAGTCGCCGGAGAACAGCCCGCCGTCGGCATCCAGAATTGACACCAGGGTGACCCGCGGAAAGTGGTGCCCCTTGGCAAGCATCTGGGTGCCGACCAGGATGCACGGATGGCCTTTCTGGATGGTCGCGAACAGCTGGTTCATCGCGTCCTTGCGCGAGGTGCTGTCGCGGTCGACGCGCAGCACCGGGTAATCGGGAAATAGGATCGCCAGGCGTTCCTCGGCGCGCTCGGTGCCGGCGCCGACCGGACGCAGGTCCACCGTGCCGCACTTGGGGCACTGGCGCGGCACGCGTTCGACATGCCCGCAGTGATGGCAGCGCAGCTCGCCCGAGCGTTGGTGAACCGTGGTCCGGGCATCGCAGCGCGGACACTCCGACAGCCAGCCGCAGTCGTGGCACAGCAGGGTGGGCGCGAAGCCGCGCCGATTGAGAAACACCAGCACCTGTTGGCCATTGGCCAGGGTCTGGCCGATGGCCTGCTGCATCGGTCCACTGATGCCGCTGTCCAGCGGCCGGCTCTTCACATCCAGGCGCATGAACTTGGGTTGCTGGGCGCCACCGGCGCGATGGTCGATGCGCAACAGGCCGTAGCGGCCGGTATGGGCATTGTGCAGGCTCTCCAGGGAAGGCGTGGCCGAACCCAGGACGATGGGAACGTTCTCCTGGCTGGCGCGCACCAGCGCCAGATCGCGGGCGTGGTAACGCAGGCCTTCCTGCTGTTTATAGGAGCCGTCGTGTTCTTCGTCGATGATGATCAGCCCAGGGTTCTTCATGGGCGTGAACAGCGCCGAGCGGGTGCCGATGATGATGTCGGCCTCGCCATCGCGTGCCGCCAGCCAGGCGTCCAGGCGGTCGCGGTCGTTGACCGCCGAGTGCACCAGCGCAATGCGTGCGTTGAAGCGTTGCTCGAAGCGCGCCAGGGTCTGCGGGCCCAGGTTGATCTCGGGGATCAGCACCAACGCCTGTTTGCCGGCTTCCAGGCATTCGTGAATCAGTTGCAGGTACACCTCGGTCTTGCCGCTGCCGGTCACGCCCGCCAGAAGAAACGCATGGAAGCCGCCGAGGCTGGCGCGGATCGCCTCGAACGCGGCGCGTTGTTCTTCGTTGAGCGGCAGTTCCGGTTGCGCCAGCCAGTGTTCGGCACGCGGGCCGGGACCATGGCGGCGCACTTCCACACTGACCAGTTGCTTGGCCAGCAGCAGGTCGAGGCTGTCCTTGTTCAGTTGCAGCTTGCTGAGTAGTTGATGAGCCACGCCATGAGGGTGCTGGGCCAGGGTCTTGAGGGCATCGCGCTGCTTGGGTGCGCGGGCGATGCGCGGGTCGTCCAGGCGGGCATCGGCGGCGGCGTGCCAGAAGCGCTCCTGGCGCGCTTCGGCGGGTTCGCCCTGGCGCAGCAGCACCGGCAACGCCCAGCTGAGGGTGTCGCCCAGGCCGTGCTGGTAGTACTGCGAAGTCCACAGGCACAGTTTGAACAGCGCAGGCGGCAACGGGCTGACCGCATCGAGCAGGGCAATGGCCGGCTTGAGCTTGTCGGCTGGTACGTCGCTGTGGCTGACTACTTCGATCAGGATGCCGATCATTTCCCGCCGCCCGAACGGTACCCGCAAGCGCATGCCGGGTGTGAACACGGTGTGCGCAGTATTGGCGGGCGCCTTGTAGTCGAACAGGCGTCGCAGCGGCGAGGGCAGGGCGAGGCGCAGAATGACGTCGGGCACGCGGGAGTTCTCTTGGGTGGAAGCAACTGCAGTCGTAGGAGCGGTCATTGGCCGCGAAGGCTGCGCCGCGGTATTACCGAAATAACGCGGTGCGCCTTCGCGGCCGAAGACCGCTCCTACGTGATTTACGGGTCGCGGCTGGTTGCCGCTCGCACGGGGTTCGAGGTGCGCAGACTAGCAGACGACGGTCGGTGCGAGCGACACCTTGCGTGTTTGCAATGTTCTGTTAATATACGCGGCCTAATTACGTGCGGTACTCGACAATGGTGTTGGGTGGCGGCACGCAGCCTGAGGAAGTCATCATGAAAGCCGATATCCATCCAGTATACGAAGCCATCGACGCTACCTGCAGCTGCGGTAACGTCATCAAGACCCGTTCGACTCTGGCCAAGCCACTGAGCCTCGACGTCTGCTCCGAATGCCACCCGTTCTACACTGGCAAGCAGAAGACCCTGGACGTTGGCGGTCGTGTTGACCGTTTCAAGCAGCGTTTCGGCGGTTTCGGCGCCAAGAAAGCTTGATTGGTTTGCTCTCGCTGTTGAAGAAGGCGCCCCTTGCGGGCGCCTTTTTTGTGGGCGTTTTCTGGCTTGGCGCCGCTCAGGCCGAGGCCTTCTGCCCGGCTCCGAGCGGGCTGGGCACCGCCCAGGTCCGCCAGGTCATCGACGGCGATACCCTGCGCCTGCAGGATGGCCGCAGCGTCCGCCTGATCGGTATCAATGCGCCGGAGATCGGTCGCCAGGGGCGCGGCGACGAGCCCTACGCCGTCGCCGCGCGGCGCCGGTTGCAGGCGCTGGTCGATGACAGCGACGGCCTGGTCGGCCTGCAGTTGGGCCGCGAAAGCCAGGATCGCTACCAGCGCACGCTGGCCCACGTCTATGGCCGCGATGGGCTGAACTTCGAGGCGCAGCTGCTGGCCGAGGGGCTGGCCCTGCAGGTCGCGGTGGCGCCCAATATCGAGCAGGTGGCCTGCCAGCAGCAGGCTGAACGTGCCGCCCGAAAGGCTGGACTCGGGCTGTGGCGTCAATCGCCGGCCATCGCCGCCGCGCAGGTGGAGCGTGCCGGTTTCGCCCTGCTCGGCGGGCGGGTCAGCAAGGTCGAACGCAACCGCGCCGGGGCCTGGATCGAACTGGACGACTCGGTGGTCCTGCACGTCGCGCCCAAGGTGTTCGCGCTGTTTCCCGAAGGCTGGCTCGATGCGCTCAAAGGTCGCCGGGTCGAGGCCCGCGGCTGGGTGCTGGACCGCAGTCGGCGCGGCAACCTGGCCGCCGGGCAGCTGCGCTGGATGTTGCCGGTGAGCGCCCCGCAGATGGTGCAGACACAGCCGTAAACCTGCCACAGACGGCCGTGCATGGGCCGTCTCGCAGGCCCTCGACGGCCCTGTCGGTACCCGCCGAAAGTCGTAGGCCAGGGGCCTTGACGCATGTGACCGGGTAGTCTTGTCGGGTGTAGGCATCTTGCGTATCCTCGCGGGTCTCGTCAGACCAACGTAAAAGCGGAACGCCCCCAATGTCAGATTTGAAAACTGCCGCTCTCGAGTACCATGCCCATCCACGCCCAGGCAAACTGAGCGTCGAACTCACCAAGCCCACTGCAACCGCCCGTGACCTGTCGCTGGCCTACAGCCCCGGTGTAGCCGAGCCCGTTCGCGAAATCGGTCGCGATCCCGAGCTGGCCTACAAGTACACCGGCAAGGGTAACCTGGTAGCGGTCATCTCCGACGGCACCGCCATCCTGGGCCTGGGCAACCTCGGCCCGCTGGCTTCCAAGCCGGTCATGGAAGGCAAGGGCGTTCTGTTCAAGCGTTTCGCCGGCATCGACGTCTTCGACATCGAAGTCGACTCGGAAAGCCCGCAGGCCTTCATCGACACCGTCAAGCGTATCTCGATCACCTTCGGTGGCATCAACCTGGAAGACATCAAGGCGCCCGAGTGCTTTGAAATCGAACGCGCGCTGATCGAGCAGTGCGACATTCCAGTGTTCCACGATGACCAGCACGGTACTGCGATCGTCACCGCGGCCGGCATGATCAATGCTCTGGAAATCGCCGGCAAGACTCTGGAAGACGCCAAGATCGTCTGCCTGGGCGCTGGCGCCGCCGCTATCTCGTGCATGAAGCTGCTGGTCAGCATGGGCGCTCGCATCGAAAACATCTTCATGATCGACCGCACCGGCGTGATCCATGCTGGCCGTGACGACCTGAACCAGTACAAGGCGGTTTTCGCCCACACCACCGAGAAGCGCACCCTGGCGGATGCCCTGCAGGGCGCCGACGTATTCGTCGGTCTGTCGGGCCCCAACCTGCTGAGCGCCGAAGGCCTGAAGTCGATGGCCGCCAATCCGATCGTGTTCGCCTGCTCCAACCCCGATCCGGAAATCTCGCCGGAACTGGCGCACGCCACCCGCGACGACGTGATCATGGCCACCGGTCGTTCCGACTACCCGAACCAGGTCAACAACGTGCTGGGCTTCCCGTTCATCTTCCGTGGTGCCCTGGACGTTCGCGCCAAGCGCATCAACGAAGAAATGAAAATCGCCGCTGCCAACGCCCTGCGTGAATTGGCCAAGCTACCGGTGCCTCAGGAAGTCTGCGACGCCTACGGCGGTATCTCGCTGGAATTCGGTCGCGAGTACATCATTCCCAAGCCGATGGACCCACGCCTGATCACCCTGATCTCCGACGCCGTGGCCAAGGCTGCGATCGAGACCGGTGTGGCCACCCTGCCGTACCCCAAGCATTACCCGCTGCAGAGCGTGGATGACGTGTTCAACGGCTAAGCCTTTGGATGTGTCATGAAAAAAAGCCCCGACTCGCGAGAGTCGGGGCTTTTTTTGTGGTCCGTGTGGCGCCTTCGCGGCCACTGACCGCTCCTACGGGTGTGCACGATCTGACGCTTTCGCGGCCACTGGCCGCTCCTACGGGTGCGCACGATCTGACGCTTTCGCGGCCACTGGCCGTTCCTACGGGTGTGCACAATCTGACGCTTTCGCGGCCACTGGCCGCTCCTACAGATGTCCCTCAATCCATGTAGGAGCGGCCAGTGGCCGCGAAGGGCTCGACGCGGTCTGGGATCAGAACAGATCGATCGGCGCCGACTCGTCCGCCGGGAGCGGGCTGCCGGGTGCGCTGCCGCCACCGAACTCGCTGTTGGAAGGCGGTGTGTCTTCGCTCTTGAACAGCTCGAAGTAGGCGCCAGGCGTGCCCGGCGCCGCCGCGCGGCCGCTGATTGGGTCTACCCGCAGACTCAGGATGCCTTCGGGCTCGGGCTGCACGTGAGCCGGCTTGTCCTTGAGCGCGGCGGCCATGTAGGTCATCCAGATCGGCAGCGAAACGGTGCCGCCGAACTCATGCCGGCCCAGGGTTTCAGGCTGGTCGAAGCCTGACCAGACAGTGGTCATGTAATCGGCGTTGTAGCCCGAGAACCAGGCGTCCTTCGAGTCGTTGGTAGTGCCCGTCTTGCCGGCCAGGTCGGTACGACCCAGGGCCATGGCGCGGCGTCCGGTACCCTTCTTGATGACGTCCTCGAGCATGCTGGTGAGGATGAACGCGGTGCGCCCGTCGATGATCCGCTCGGCAATCACCGGAGCCGGGGCGGCGCCCGGCGTCAAGGTGGCGTCCACCGCGATGGGCGCCGATACCGTGGTCGTGCCAGCCGGTGCCGCCTGGGGTGTGGCAGCGGCAATTTCATCGGCCGGTACCGTCGGCGGATTGGCGCGGAACAGGGTCTCGCCGTTGCGGCTGTCGATACGCTCGATCAGGTAGGGCGAAACCTTGTAGCCGCCATTGGCGAACACGCTCCAGCCTGTGGCGATTTCCATGGGTGTCAGGGTGGCGGTGCCCAATGCCAGCGACAGGTTGCGGGGCAGGTCCTGTTTGTTGAAGCCGAACTTGCTGATGTAGTCGATGGTGCTGTCTACGCCCATGCTCTGCAGCACGCGGATCGATACCAGGTTGCGCGACTTGTACAGCGCTTCACGCAGCCGGATCGGGCCCAGAAAGGTATTGGTGTCGTTCTTGGGTCGCCAGACCTTGTCCACCGACTCGTCGACGAACACGATGGGGGCGTCGTTGACCAGGCTGGCGGGCGTGTAGCCCTTGTCCAGTGCCGCGCTGTAGATGAACGGCTTGAAGCTTGAGCCCGGCTGGCGCTTGGCCTGCATTGCGCGATTGTAGTTGCTCTGCTCGAACGAGAAACCACCGACCAGGGCGCGAATGGCGCCGGTGCGTGGGTCCAGTGACACCAGCGCGCTCTGCACCGTCGGCACCTGGCTGAACTTCAAGGTGTCATCGTCTTGACGCTGCACGCGGATCAGATCGCCGACCTGTGCCACGTCCGACGGCTGCACAGGCGTGCGCCCGACGCTGTTGGTGTTCATGAAGGGGCGGGCCCATTTCATGCTGTCCCAGGCAATCGACTCCTGCTTGTCGTCGCGGGTGAGCACGACGATGCCCGTCTTGTCGACCTTGGTGACGATGGCAGGCTCCAGCCCGTTCAGCGGACGCTGGCGAGTCAGTTCCTGAGCCCACTCGCGCGGCGTCTTGCCCGGCAGGCGGGCTTCCGGACCACGATAGCCATGACGTTGATCGTAGGCGATCAGCCCGGAGCTGATGGCGTGGTTGGCGTCTTCCTGCAGATTGCTCGGCACCGTGGTGGTGACGTTGAAGCCCTGTGTATAGGCCTCGCTGCCGTATCGTCCGACCATTTCGGCACGGGCCATTTCGGCGATCCACGGCGCGCTGACTTCCGGCGTGGGCACGTGATAGCTGGCGTTGAGTGGTTCGCCGATGGCGGCGTTGTAGCTGGCTTCGTCGATTTTGCCCAGGCGGAACATGCGTCCCAGGATCCAGTCGCGACGTTCTTTGCTGCGTACCGGGTTGGCCAGCGGGTTGAAGCGCGACGGCGCCTTGGGCAGGCCGGCGATCATCGCCATCTGCGCCAGGCTGACGTCGCGGATCGACTTGCCGTAGTACACCTGTGCGGCAGCTTCGATGCCGTAGGCGCGGTTGCCCAGGTAGATCTTGTTCACGTACAGCTCGAGAATCTCATCCTTGGTAAGTTGGCGCTCGATTTGCAAGGCAAGGAGGATTTCAGTGATTTTGCGTGAAAAACTGCGTTCGGACGTCAAGAAATAGTTCTTGGCGACCTGCATGGTGATGGTACTGCCGCCGGTCTGGATATGACCGCTGCGCACCAGCTGCGAGGCGGCGCGCATGAGGCTGCTGGGGTCGACGCCGTAGTGGTTTTCGAAATTGTCGTCTTCTGCGGACAACAGGGCTTGGATGAAATGTGGCGGAATCTCGGCGAACTTGATCGGCGAGCGGCGCATCTCGCCGAACTCGGCGATCAGTTTTCCGTCGCTGCTGAAGACCCGCAGGGGGATCTGCAGCTCGACGCTGCGCAGGGCGTCAACAGACGGCAAGCTGGGGCTGAGATACAGAAATGCCCCGCTGAGCACGAGCAACAGCCCGCAGACGACGGCGAGGAAAGACCACCAGAAAAACTTCAGCAGGCGTATCAAGGCTTTTGGATTTCCAGATAAAAGAATGGGTTAAGCGCAGCACGCAGTACGTGGAAAAAACGCTGGGCATTATAAGCATTTTTCGACCCGGAGCGTCATTTGCGCTTCTGTCAAGACTGCTATTAAATGCCTTGTACGACAAAGGGTCCGTAAGTCGCGGATAGTAATAGGGAATCGGTTGTGCGTGGACTCTTCAGCAAGAAAGCACATTCGCTATTGGGCATCGATATCAGTTCCACGTCGGTCAAACTGCTCGAGCTGAGCCGCACGGGCAACCGTTTCCGGGTCGAGTCGTATGCCGTGGAACCGTTGCCGGCCAATGCCGTGGTCGAGAAGAACATTGCCGAACTCGAAGGCGTGGGCCATGCCCTGAGCCGCGTGCTGGTCAAGGCGCGCACCGGTACCCGCATCGTCGCGGTGGCCGTGGCGGGTTCGGCGGTGATCACCAAGACCATCGAGATGGACGCCGGCCTGTCGGACGACGAGCTCGAGACCCAACTCAAGGTCGAGGCCGACCAGTACATTCCCTACCCTTTGGAAGAGGTCGCCATCGACTTCGAAGTACAGGGTTATTCGACGCGCAACCCGGAGCGGGTCGAAGTCCTGCTGGCGGCCTGCCGCAAGGAGAACGTCGAAGTCCGCGAGGCCGCCCTGGCCCTGGCCGGGCTGAGCGCCAAGGTGGTGGATGTCGAGGCGTATGCCTTGGAACGCGCCTTCGGCCTGCTCACCGCGCAACTGGCTGGTGGCAACCAGGCCCTGACCGTGGCCGTGGTGGACATCGGCGCGACCATGACCACCCTCAGCGTGCTGCACAACGGCCGCATCATCTATACCCGCGAGCAGTTGTTCGGCGGGCGCCAGCTGACCGAGGAAATCCAGCGTCGCTACGGCCTGTCCAACGAGGAAGCCGGCCTGGCCAAAAAGCAGGGCGGGTTGCCGGACGACTATGTGGCCGAAGTGCTGCAACCGTTCAAGGATGCCGTCGTGCAGCAGGTGTCGCGCTCGCTGCAGTTCTTCTTTGCCGCCGGCCAGTTCAACGATGTCGACTACATCATGCTCGCCGGTGGTACCGCTTCGATTTCCGGCCTGGATCGGCTGATCCAGCAACGCCTGGGCACCCCGACCCTGGTGGCCAACCCGTTCGCCGACATGGCCCTGAGCAGCAAGGTCAATGCCGGTGCGCTGGCCAGCGATGCACCGGCCTTGATGATCGCCTGTGGCCTGGCCTTGAGGAGCTTCGACTAGATGGCAAGGATCAACCTGCTGCCGTGGCGCGAGCAGCTGCGAGAAGAGCGCAAGCGACAATTCCTGATTGCCATGGCCGGCGTGCTGGTCGGCGCCATCGCGGTCATTTTTCTGGCGGCCCGATTCATCGGCAATGCCATCGACACCCAGACGGCGCGCAATGCCCACCTGCAGTCCGAGATCGTCCTGCTCGATCAGCGCATCAAGTCGATCAGTGAGCTCAAGGCGCGGCGCAAGCAATTGCTCGAACGCATGAAAACCATCCAGGACCTGCAGGGCAACCGGCCGATCATCGGGCGCATCTTCGACCAGATGGCGCGCACGCTTCCCGACGGCGTGTACTTCACCGACGTGAAAATGACCGACAAGAGCATTGCCATTGCCGGCGCCGCCGAGACCAACAACCGCGTGTCCGACCTGCTGCGCAACCTCGACGCTTCGCCCTGGCTGGAAGCGCCTGCCCTCAACGAGGTCAAGGCCAACACCAGCGCCGACGTCAACGGTGCCAACAGTTTCCAGCTGACCGTGCGCCAGACCGCCCCGGTCCAGGCTGAAGGGGACGACAAATGAACCCTTCGAGCTGGATGGACAGCCTGCGCAAGGTCGAACTCAGCGAGCTGGACCTCAACAACATCGGTTCGTGGCCCACTGCGGTCAAGGTGATTGCCGGCGTGTTGCTGATGGCGCTCATCCTGGGCCTTGGTTACAACTTCCACATCTCGGACCTCGAGGCGCAGTTGCAGCAGCAGGCCGATCAGGAAGCTACGCTCAAGGAGCAGTTCTCCACCAAAGCCTTCCAGGCGGCGAACCTGGAGACCTACACCGAACAGATGCAGGAAATGGAAACGTCGTTCGGCGCCATGCTGCGCCAGTTACCCAGCGACACCGAAGTGCCGGGCCTGCTCGAGGACATCACGCGCACCGGTCTGGGTTCGGGGTTGGAGTTCGAAGAAATAAAATTGTTGCCTGAGGTGACCCAGCAGTTTTATATCGAGCTGCCGATACAGATCAGCGTGACCGGTACCTACCACGACCTGGCCACCTTCGTCAGTGGCGTGGCCAGCCTGCCGCGGATCGTCACCCTGCACGACTTCGAAGTGAAACCCGTGGACCCGAAGGCCAGCAACAGCCAGCTGCGCATGAGTATCCTGGCCAAGACCTACCGCTACAATGATCAAGGCCTGCCTGGCGCGGACGCAGTAGCGACACGGGGGCAAGCGAAATGAAAGCAGTATTCGTTGCAGGCCTGGCCGTGTGCACGCTGGTACTGGCTGGTTGCGGTGGCAACGGCGATTTCGCCGACCTCGACGCATTCATGGCCGAGGTCAAGGCACGGCCCAAGGGCAAGATCGAACCGATACCGCGCTTTGCGCCCTATCAGGCGTTCAGCTACGAGGCCGCGTCGTTGCGCAGCCCGTTCCAGCCACCGATCAAGATCGAACTGGTGAACAGGCAGAAGGGCTCGCGGCTCATCAAGCCCGACACGGCGCGGGTCAAGCAATTCCTGGAGGGTTTCAACATCGAGGATTTCGAAATGGTCGGCACCCTGGGCAACGCCGGTGGGCGCTTTGCCTTGATGCGTGGCGCCGGTGGCGTGCACCGCCTGAAGGTAGGCGATTACCTGGGTCGCAACGACGGGCGGATCATCGCCATCAGCGATGCCCAGGTCGATGTCGTTGAAATCGTTCCCGATGGGGATGGTGGTTGGTTGGAGCGGCCTCGCACCATCCCGCTCAAAGAGCGCTCGTAAAGGGCTTGGGTCAAGCATGTCTAGTGGAACTCGAAAATGAACAGGATTCTCTCAGCCTTCGGTATTTCGCTAGGGATAGCGATGCTTTCACCGATCGTCATGGCCGCGAACTTGAAGACGCTCGACGTTGCTTCCCTGCCCGGTGATCGCGTCGAGCTCAAGCTTTCGTTCGACGGCCCGGTCACGGCGCCACGCGGCTATACCACCGAGCAACCGGCCCGGATCGCCCTCGACCTGCCTGGCGTGACCAGTCAGCTGGGCGCCCGCAGCCGCGATCTGGGCGTGGGCAATGCCCGCAGCGTGGTGGTGGTCGAGGCCACCGACCGCACGCGGATCATCGTCAACCTGACCAAGCTGGCGCCCTACAGCACCCGGGTGCAGGGCAACGACCTGTTCGTGTTGGTGGGCGAGGGTGCCGCGGCCCTGCAGGGTACGGCGATACCGGCCCCGACAGCCGCCCGGCCCGCCCCGCGACCCGCAGCTGCGTCTGCTCCTGCGCGGGCGGCGGTGCCCGCCGGCCGAGCCATTCGCAACGTTGATTTCCAGCGCGGCGAACTGGGCGAAGGCAATGTGATCATTGACCTGAGCGACCCGACCATCAGCCCCGATATCCAGGAGCAGGGCGGCAAGATCCTGCTCAATTTCGCCAAGACCCAACTGCCCGATCCGCTGCGCGTGCGCCTGGACGTGAAGGATTTCGCGACCCCGGTGCAGTTCGTCAACTCATCGGTCAGCGCCACTGGCGCCACCGTGACCATCGAGCCCAGCGGCAGCTTCGACTACTCCTCGTACCAGACCGAAAACCGCCTGACCATCAGTGTGCGACCGCTGACCAACGAGGACGTGGCGCGGCGCAATGTCGAGCGCAATGTCTATACCGGCGAGAAACTCTCGCTGAATTTCCAGGACATCGACGTGCGTTCGGTGCTGCAGTTGATCGCCGATTTCACCAACCTCAACCTGGTGGCGAGTGACACGGTGCAGGGTGGCATTACCCTGCGCCTGCAGAACGTTCCCTGGGATCAGGCGCTGGACCTGGTGCTCAAGACCAAGGGCCTGGACAAGCGCAAGGTCGGCAACGTGCTGCTGGTGGCCCCGGCCGACGAGATTGCCGCCCGCGAGCGCCAGGAGCTGGAGTCGCAGCGGCAGATCCAGGAGCTGGCGCCCCTGCGCCGCGAGTTGATGCAGGTCAACTATGCCAAGGCTGCCGACATCGCCAAGCTGTTCCAGTCGGTGACCCGTGGCGAGAACGTCGAGACCGAGCGTGGCTCGATCACCGTCGACGAACGCACCAACAATATCATTGCCTATCAGACCCAGGATCGCCTCGACGAACTGCGTCGCATCGTCACCCAGCTGGACATTCCGGTGCGTCAGGTGATGATCGAGGCGCGCATCGTCGAAGCCAACGTCGGCTACAACAAGGCGCTGGGCGTGCGCTGGGGCGGTTCGACCAACCTGAGGGGCAAGAACAACTGGACGGCCTATGGCCTGGACAACAATGGCGATGAAGCCGGCAATACCGGTGCCGACGTCGGCAGCAACACGCCCTTCATCGACCTGGGGGCCGCCGATGCGACCTCTGGCATCGGCCTGGGCTTCGTGACCAACAACGTTCTGCTGGACCTCGAGCTAAGCGCCATGGAAAGCACCGGCAATGGCGAAATCGTTTCCCAGCCCAAGGTGGTGACCTCGGACAAGGAGACCGCGAAGATCCTCAAGGGCACCGAGGTGCCATACCAGGAGGCCAGCTCCAGTGGCGCCACCACGGTGTCGTTCAAGGAGGCTTCGCTGTCACTCGAGGTGACGCCGCAGATCACGCCGGACAGCCGCATCATCATGGAAGTGAAGGTCACCAAGGATGAACCCGACTACCTGAACGCGGTGCTGGGTGTGCCGCCCATCAGCAAGAACGAGGTCAACGCCAAGGTGCTGGTCAACGACGGCGAGACCATCGTCATCGGCGGGGTTTTCTCCAACACGCAAAGTAAAACCGTGGACAAGGTGCCCTTTTTGGGCGACGTGCCGTATGTTGGGCGCCTTTTCCGTCGGGATGTCGTGTCGGAAGCCAAATCCGAGCTGCTGGTATTCTTGACACCGCGTATCATGAATAACCAGGCGATTGCTGTGAGTCGTTGATTCTGTGCGAAATTTGATACTTGTTGGGCCAATGGGTGCAGGCAAGAGCACCATTGGCCGTTTGCTGGCCAAAGAGCTTCGGTTGCCGTTCAAGGATTCCGACAAGGAAATCGAGACCCGTACCGGGGCGAATATCCCGTGGATCTTCGATCAGGAAGGCGAGGCCGGCTTTCGCGACCGCGAGCAGGCCATGCTGGCCGAGCTGTGCGAATTCGACGGCCTGGTCTTGGCCACCGGCGGTGGCGCGGTCATGCGTGATGAAAACCGCCAGGCGCTGCACGCCGGCGGGCGCGTGGTCTATCTGCACGCTTCGGTCGAGCAGCAAGTCGGTCGCACCGCCCGTGATCGCAATCGGCCGCTATTGCGCACCGCCAATCCGGAGGCCACGCTTCGGGCCCTGCTGGCAATCCGCGATCCGCTCTACCGTGAAATCGCCGACCTGGTAGTGCAGACCGATGAGCGCCCACCACGCATGGTGGTTCTTGATATCCTCGAACGGCTGCAACGCCTGCCGCCGCGCTGAAAGCGGTGCGCGCGCGTGCGCGGCCATCCGCTACCAGCGCGGAACGCTGTTACATGGAATTCGATTCACAGCTCAGATTCATAGAACAATAGTGGGGACACATGCAGACACTCAAGGTTGACCTCGGCGAGCGCAGCTATCCGATCTATATCGGCGAAGGGCTGCTCGACCAGGCCCGGCTGCTGGCCCCGCACATTGCCGGGCGAAAGGTGGCGGTCATCTCCAATGCGACGGTGGCGCCGCTCTACCTGGACCGCCTGACCCAGACCCTGGGGGCCTATTCGGTGGTGCCCGTGGTGCTTCCGGACGGCGAAGCGTTCAAGAACTGGGAAACCCTGCAGACCATTTTCGATGCCATGCTCACCGCACGGCTGGATCGGCGCGTTACCGTGATCGCCCTGGGCGGTGGTGTTATCGGCGACATGGCGGGGTTCGCTGCTGCCTGCTACCAGCGCGGTGTCGATTTCATCCAGGTGCCGACCACGCTGCTGTCCCAGGTCGACTCGTCGGTGGGTGGCAAGACCGGCATCAATCATCCGCTGGGCAAGAACATGGTCGGCGCGTTCTATCAGCCGCAGGCGGTCGTGATCGACACCGCCACCCTGGCCACCTTGCCGCCGCGCGAGCTGTCGGCGGGGCTGGCGGAGGTAATCAAGTACGGATTCATCTGCGACGAGCCGTTCCTGGGCTGGCTGGAAGACAACGTCGATGCCCTCAGGGCCGTCGACCAGGCTGCCCTGACCGTGGCCATTGCCCGTTCCTGCGAGGCCAAGGCGCGAGTGGTCGGCGCGGACGAACGTGAGTCCGGTGTGCGTGCCACGCTGAACCTGGGGCATACTTTCGGTCACGCCATCGAGACCCATATGGGGTATGGTGTGTGGCTTCACGGTGAGGCCGTGGGGGCCGGTACGGTGATGGCGCTGGAGATGTCCATGCGTCTGGGCTGGATTACCCAGGCCGAGCGTGATCGCGGCATTCGTCTGCTACAGCGTGCCGGCCTGCCGGTGGTACCGCCGGCGGAAATGACGCCGGCCGATTTCCTCGAGCACATGGCAATCGACAAGAAAGTGCTGGATGGCAGTCTGCGCCTGGTGCTGCTGCGCAGCATCGGCGAAGCGGTGATCACCGCCGACTACCCGCACGATGTGCTTCAGGCGACCCTGGAAGCGGATTACCGCGCCATCGTCGCCGGGCTGGAAGCCTAGTGGAGCCTGTTCCAGCAGGACGTGTTTCCAGCAACCCATCAACGATCCACCTTTGTTCTACGAGAGTTCGATGACAAGTCTGCATGCCGATGAGGCCTTTCTCGGCCACTACCAATTGGATCATGACCCCTTCGCCGCAAGGGTGCCTGGCTTCAAATTCTTCCCGGCCCAGCGCAAGCCGGTGCTGGGTCAATTGCACCACCTGGCGCGCTATAGCCAGCTGTTGCTGGTGGTCACCGGCCCCCATGGCAGTGGCAAGACCCTGCTGCGCCAGGCCCTGGTCGCCAGTACCAACAAGCAGTCGGTGCAAAGCATCGTGGTGTCGGCGCGCGGGGCCGGCGATGCCGCCAGCGTGCTGACCCAGGTCGCCCAGTCGCTCAACCTCAATACTCTGGAAGTGCCGGCCCTGCTGGCGCAGATCGTCCAGCTGGGGCTGACCGGGCAGGAAGTCTATCTGCTGGTGGACGACGCGGAACAACTCGACGAATCCGCACTCGAAGCCCTGCTGGCGTTGGCGGCGGGCACCGCGGACGGGCGCCCACATGTGTTCCTGTTCGGCGAGCCTTCATTGATCGCGGGCCTGGAGCAGTTCAGCGCCGGGCAGGAATTGTTCCACGTGATCGAGCTGCAACCGTACAGCCTCGAGGAAACCCGCGAATACCTGGCGCTGCGTCTGGAGGGTGCCGGTAAGGGAATCCAGTTGCTCACCAATGATCAGATCGCCGACATTCACGAGAACTCGGATGGTTGGCCTGGAGCCATTAACCAGGTTGCTCGTGACGCGCTGATCGAGGCCATGATCGCTAGCCGCTCGTCGGTGAAGCGTCCTGCTATGGGGTTTAAGATGCCTAAGAAACACGTATTGGCGATTTCCGCCGTTGTCGTCGTCGCTGTGGCCGCCGCCTGGCTGATACCCAGCCGCGACGGCAAGGCACCGAGCACGACAGAACAGGCCCAGTTGCCGATGGGACAGGGGCAGCCCACTGCTGCTCAATCCAACAACGGCAATCCATCGGTCGAATTCAATGGCAGCTCCCAGTCGTTGCCGATGAATGGGCAGCAGCCGGTCATGCGTGGCCCGCTGGCCGAGTCCACCGGCATGGGCGATGGAGAAGAGACGGGTGATGCGGTGAACACTTCGCCACAGCCGCCTACCGTGACCACCATTGCGCCGCCGGCCGGTGTGCCTGCAGGTTCGCCTGCGACAGTTGCGCCAACCCCTGCGCCTGCGCGTCCGAGCGCTCCGGCAGCAACCACCAAGCCTGCGCCGACCACGGCCGTCAAGCCTGCGCCTGCGCCCACCGTGGCGGCCAAGCCGGCTCCGGCGGCCCCTGCAGCGGCCGGCAAGCCTGCCGCCGGCGGCAGCTGGTATGCCGGGCAGTCGCCAAGCAACTATGTGGTGCAGATTCTGGGGACCAGCAACGAAGGCGCTGCGCAGGCCTACGTCAAGGAGCAAGGCGGCGAGTTCCGCTACTTCAAGAAAACCCTGCAAGGCAAACCGCTCTACGTGATCACCTACGGCAGCTTCGCCAGCCGCGATGCCGCTGTTGCCGCCATCAAGAACTTGCCAGCCAAGGTCCAGGCTGGTAAACCTTGGCCACGCACTGTCGCCAGCGTCCAACAGGACCTCGCGACAGCTCGCTGATTGTCGGGCGGCACCCTATCCCCGCCGCCCCACCCTCCGGCGTCATCTGAATCCCGAGCCTGCCCCGCACTGCGAGGCAGGCTTCGCCGTCCCTGTCCCCAGGTTTGCTCTGAAAGGCTCAAGCACGGGCCTTGCAGACATGCGGGCTTGCACTGTCAGGCTGCGGGATTCAGAATCCAGCTCAAGCCGCTATCACAATAGCCTGCTGGAAACGTTCACATTTGCGACAATTGAGTTATTGATTTCGTCGCCGAATTTGTGACCACCCGTAGCGCTGTGTACAATGACCTCCCTTTTGCCCCCGCAAAGCCGGCGAACGTTCGGCGCGTGTGGTAACTAGTTGAATCGAAAAGAAATTGCCTCGAACAAGAGGCAGCCTGGTGAGAATGTGTCTATGAAAACAGGTCTGTATCGTCCGGATGAATTCAAGGATAACTGCGGTTTTGGCCTGATTGCCCATATGTCGGGTGAGCCCAGCCATAATCTGTTGCAAACGGCCATCGAGGCCCTGACCTGCATGACCCACCGCGGTGGGATCAACGCCGACGGCAAGACCGGCGACGGGTGCGGCTTGCTGATCCAGAAGCCCGACCTGTTTCTGCGTGCCATCGCCCAGGAGCACTTCGGCAACGAACTGCCCAAGCAATATGCCGTGGGCATGGTCTTCTTCAATCAAGACCCGGTACGCGCTCAAGCGGCCCGCGAAAACATGAACCGCGAAATCGAGGCTGCCGGCCTGCAGTTGGTCGGCTGGCGCGACGTGCCCATCGACACCAGCGTGCTTGGCCGCCTGGCCCTCGAGCGCCTGCCAAAAATCCAGCAAGTGTTCGTCGGGGGCGAAGGCCTGAGCGATCAGCAGTTCGCGATCAAGCTGTTCAGTGCCCGCCGCCGGTCCTCCGTGGCCAATGCCGCCGACACCGATCACTACATCTGCAGTTTTTCGCACAAGACCATCATCTACAAAGGCCTGATGATGCCGGCCGACCTCACGGCCTTCTATCCAGACCTGTCCGACGAGCGCCTGCAGACCGCCATCTGCGTGTTTCACCAGCGCTTCTCCACCAATACCCTGCCGAAATGGCCGCTGGCTCAGCCATTCCGCTTTCTCGCCCACAACGGCGAGATCAACACCATCACCGGCAACCGCAACTGGGCGCTGGCCCGTCGCGCCAAGTTCGCCAACGATCTGATCCCGGACCTGGAAGAGCTCGGCCCGCTGGTCAACCGCGTGGGATCCGACTCTTCGAGCATGGACAACATGCTCGAACTGATGGTCACCGGTGGTATCGATCTGTTCCGTGGCGTGCGCATGCTGATTCCGCCGGCCTGGCAGAACGTCGAGACCATGGACCCGGACCTGCGGGCGTTCTACGAGTACAACTCGATGCACATGGAGCCCTGGGATGGGCCGGCCGGCGTGGTCATGACCGACGGCCGCCATGCCGTGTGCCTGCTCGACCGCAACGGCCTGCGTCCGGCGCGCTGGGTCACCACCAAGAATGGCTACATCACCCTGGCCTCGGAAATCGGCGTGTGGAACTACCAGCCCGAGGACGTCATCGCCAAGGGGCGTGTGGGCCCGGGCCAGATCCTGGCGGTCGATACCGAAACCGGCCAGGTGCTGCATACCGATGACATCGACAACCGCCTGAAGTCGCGCCACCCCTACAAGCAGTGGCTGCGCAAGAGCGCGCTGCGCATCCAGTCGACCATGGAAGACAACGACCACGGTTCGGCTTTCTACAGCAGCGACCAGCTCAAGCAGTACATGAAGATGTACCAGGTGACCTTCGAGGAGCGCGACCAGGTGTTGCGCCCGCTGGGCGAGCAAGGTCAGGAAGCCGTGGGTTCGATGGGCGACGACACGCCGATGGCCGTGCTGTCGCGTCGCGTGCGCACGCCTTACGACTATTTCCGCCAGCAGTTCGCGCAGGTGACCAACCCGCCGATCGACCCGCTGCGCGAAGCGATCGTGATGTCCCTGGAAATCTGCCTGGGTGCCGAGCGCAACATCTTCCAGGAGTCCCCGGAGCATGCTTCGCGGGTGATCCTCAGCTCGCCGGTCATCTCGCCCGCCAAGTGGCGCTCGTTGATGAATCTGGATCGGCCGGGCTTCGATCGCCAGGTCATCGAGCTGAACTACGATGAAGCCATGGGCCTTGAAGCTGCCGTGCGCAACATCGCCGATCAGGCCGAGGAAGCGGTACGCGCCGGACGTACCTTGCTGGTGCTCAGTGACCGCAACATCGCTCCGGGCAAGCTGCCGGTGCATGCGTCGCTGGCCACCGGTGCGGTGCACCACCGCCTGACCGAAAAAGGCCTGCGCTGCGACAGCAACATTCTCGTGGAAACCGCGACCGCCCGCGATCCGCATCACTTTGCCGTGCTGATCGGCTTTGGCGCTTCAGCGGTCTATCCGTTCCTGGCCTATGAAGTGCTGGGCGACCTGATCCGCACCGGTGAAGTGTTGGGCGACCTCTACGAGGTGTTCAAGAACTACCGCAAGGGCATCACCAAGGGTTTGCTCAAGATTCTCTCGAAGATGGGCATCTCCACCGTGGCGTCGTACCGCGGCGCCCAGCTGTTCGAGGCCATCGGTCTGTCCGAGGAAGTCTGCGAGCTGAGCTTCCGCGGTGTGCCGAGCCGCATCAAGGGCGCGCGCTTCGTCGACCTCGAAGCCGAGCAGAAAGCCCTTGCCGCCGAGGCCTGGAGCCCGCGCAAGCCGATCCAGCAAGGCGGTCTGCTGAAGTTCGTGTATGGCGGCGAGTACCACGCCTACAACCCGGACGTGGTCAACACCCTGCAGGCGGCTGTGCAGCAGGGCGACTACAGCAAGTTCAAGGAATACACCGCGATCGTCGACAACCGTCCGGTGTCGATGATCCGCGACCTGCTCAAGGTCAAGACGCTCGACGAACCGCTGGGCATGGACCAGATCGAACCGCTGGAAGCGATTCTCAAGCGTTTCGACTCGGCGGGGATTTCCCTGGGTGCGTTGTCGCCCGAAGCCCACGAAGCACTGGCCGAGGCGATGAACCGCCTGGGTGCGCGTTCCAACTCCGGTGAAGGCGGCGAAGACCCTTCGCGCTACGGCACCGTGCGCAGTTCGAAGATCAAGCAGATCGCGACCGGCCGCTTCGGGGTCACCCCCGAGTACCTGGTCAACGCCGAAGTGCTGCAGATCAAGGTGGCCCAGGGCGCCAAGCCCGGGGAGGGCGGCCAGCTGCCCGGCGGCAAGGTCAACGGCCTGATCGCCAAGCTGCGCTATGCCGTACCCGGCGTGACGTTGATCTCGCCGCCGCCGCACCACGACATCTACTCCATCGAGGACCTGTCGCAGCTGATCTTCGACCTCAAGCAGGTCAACCCGGCGGCGCTGGTGTCGGTCAAACTGGTGGCCGAGGCAGGCGTGGGCACCATCGCCGCCGGCGTGGCCAAGGCCTATGCCGACCTGATCACCATTTCCGGCTACGACGGCGGCACCGGTGCATCGCCGCTGAGCTCGATCAAGTATGCCGGTGCACCGTGGGAACTGGGCCTGGCCGAAACCCACCAGACCCTGCGCGGCAACGACCTGCGCGGCAAGGTGCGGGTACAGACCGACGGCGGCCTGAAGACCGGCCTGGACGTGATCAAGGCGGCGATCCTGGGTGCCGAGAGCTTCGGCTTCGGCACCGCGCCGATGATTGCCCTGGGCTGCAAGTACCTGCGCATCTGCCACCTGAACAACTGCGCCACCGGCGTGGCCACACAGAACGAGAAGCTGCGCAAGGATCACTACATCGGCACGGTCGACATGGTGATCAATTTCTTCACCTACGTGGCCGAGGAAACCCGCGAGTGGCTGGCCAAGCTGGGCGTGCGCAGCCTGGGCGAGCTGATCGGGCGCACCGATCTGCTGGAAATGCTGCCGGGCGAAACCGCCAAGCAGCAGCATCTGGACCTGACCCCCTTGTTGGGCAGCGACCATATTCCAGCCGACAAGCCGCAGTTCTGCGAAGTGGAGCGCAACCCGCCGTTCGACAAGGGCCTGCTGGCCGAGAAGATGGTGGAAATGGCCTTGCCGGCGATTCAGGGCAAGACCGGTGGCGACTACGCGATGGACATCTGCAACTGCGACCGCTCCATCGGCGCGCGCATCTCCGGTGAAATCGCCAAGCTGCATGGCAACCAGGGCATGAACGCCAATCCGCTGACCTTCCGTTTCAAGGGCACTGCGGGCCAGAGCTTCGGCGTCTGGAATGCCGGTGGCTTGAACATGTACCTGGAGGGCGATGCCAACGACTACGTCGGCAAGGGCATGACCGCTGGCAAGCTGGTGATCGTGCCGCCCAAGGGCAGCCCGTTCAAGACCCAGGACAGCGCCATCATCGGCAACACCTGTCTGTACGGCGCCACCGGCGGCAAGCTGTTCGCCGCCGGCACCGCAGGCGAGCGTTTCGCGGTGCGCAACTCCGGTGCCCACACGGTCGTGGAAGGCACGGGCGATCACTGCTGCGAATACATGACCGGCGGTTTCGTCTGCGTGCTCGGCAAGACCGGCTACAACTTCGGCTCGGGCATGACCGGCGGTTTCGCCTACGTGCTCGACCAGGACAACAGCTTCGTCGACCGGGTCAACCACGAGCTGGTGGAGATCCAGCGCATCAGTGGCGAAGCCATGGAAGCCTATCGTACTCACCTGGAACGCGTGCTGGCCGAATACGTCGCCGAAACCGACAGCGAATGGGGTCGCAACCTTTGGGAAAACCTGGACGACTACCTGCGTCGCTTCTGGTTGGTCAAGCCCAAGGCCGCCAACCTGAAGTCGCTGCTGTCCAGCACCCGTGCCAACCCGCAGTGATATGCGCCTGAACAGTTTGATGAGGTTTTAACAATGGCTGAACGTCTGAGTAATGACTTCCAGTTCATCGAGGTCGGGCGCAAAGATCCGAAGAAGAAACTGTTGCGTCAACGCAAGAAAGAGTTCGTGGAGATCTACGAGCCCTTCAAACCCGCGCAGTCGGCCGACCAGGCCCACCGCTGCCTGGGCTGTGGCAACCCGTACTGCGAGTGGAAGTGCCCGGTGCACAACTTCATTCCCAACTGGTTGAAACTGGTGGCCGAGGGCAACATCCTCGCCGCCGCCGAGCTGTCGCACCAGACCAACACCCTGCCCGAAGTGTGCGGCCGGGTGTGCCCGCAGGATCGTCTGTGCGAAGGTGCCTGCACCCTCAATGACGGCTTCGGCGCGGTGACCATCGGTTCGGTGGAGAAGTACATCACCGACACCGCGTTCGCGATGGGCTGGCGCCCGGACATGTCCAAGGTCAAGCCAACCGGCAAGCGCGTCGCCATCATCGGCGCCGGCCCGGCCGGTCTGGGCTGCGCCGATGTGCTGGTGCGTGGTGGCGTGACACCGGTGGTGTTCGACAAGAACCCGGAGATCGGCGGCCTGCTGACCTTCGGTATTCCCGAGTTCAAGCTGGAGAAGAGCGTGTTGAGCAATCGCCGCGAAGTCTTCACCGGCATGGGCATCGAGTTTCGCCTGAACACCGAGGTGGGCAAGGACATCAGCGTCGAGCAGTTGCTGGAAGAATACGATGCGGTGTTCATGGGCATGGGCACCTACACCTACATGAAGGGCGGCTTCCCCGGTGAAGACCTGCCCGGTGTGCATGATGCCCTGGATTTCCTGATCGCCAACGTCAACCGCAACCTGGGCTTTGAAAAGTCGCCGGAAGATTTCGTCGACATGAAGGGCAAGAAGGTCGTGGTGCTGGGCGGCGGCGATACGGCGATGGACTGCAACCGCACGTCCATTCGCCAGGGCGCCAAGGCGGTGACCTGTGCCTATCGGCGTGACGAGGCGAACATGCCGGGCTCGCGCAAAGAGGTGAAGAACGCCAAGGAGGAGGGGGTCAGATTCCTCTATAACCGCCAGCCGATCGCCATCGTTGGTGAAGACAAGGTCGAAGGGGTGAAGGTGGTCGAGACCCGTCTTGGCGAACCCGATGCCCGTGGCCGTCGCAGCCCCGAGCCGATCCCGGGTTCCGAGGAGATCATCCCGGCCGATGCCGTGGTCATCGCTTTCGGTTTCCGCCCAAGCCCGGCGGCGTGGTTCCAGGACCACAGCATCCAGACCGACAGCCAGGGCCGCGTGGTGGCGCCGGAGCAGGGTCAGTTCAAGCACCAGACCAGCAACCCGAAGATCTTCGCCGGTGGCGACATGGTCCGCGGCTCGGACCTGGTGGTGACTGCCATCTTCGAAGGCCGCAACGCCGCCGAAGGGATCCTGGATTACCTGGAAGTCTGAGTCAGACTGGGCGGTGATGACCTGTGGGAGCGGTCATCGGCCGCGAAAAGCGCACCGCGGGGTGTTCAGCCATACCGCGGTGCACCCTTCGCGGCCGATGACCGCTCCTACGGGGGTCAGGTGCTCATGACAGCTTGAATGTCGCGGGCCAGCTCGCGCACGCGGGCTTCTTCGGTGTCCCATGAGCACATGAAACGGGCGCCACCGCTGCCGATGAAGGTGTAGAAGCGCCAGCCCTTGGCGCGCAGGGCTTCCAGGGCCGGTTCCGGCATCTGCAGAAACACCCCGTTGGCCTCCACCGGAAACATCAACTCCACCCCCGGTATACCCTCGACCAGCGCCTTGAGCAGTTGCGCGCAATGGTTGGCATGCCCGGCATGCTTGAGCCAGGCATCGTTTTCCAGCAACCCCACCCAAGGCGCCGACAGGAAACGCATCTTCGACGCCAGCTGCCCCGCCTGCTTGCAGCGATAGTCGAAATCTTCGGCCAGCCGGTGGTTGAAGAACAGGATCGCCTCGCCCACGGCCATGCCGTTCTTGGTACCGCCGAAGCACAACACATCCACGCCCGCTTTCCAGGTCAGCTCGGCCGGTGTGCAGCCCAGAAATGCACAGGCATTGGCAAAGCGCGCGCCGTCCATGTGCAGGTTCAGGTTCAGTTCCTTGCAGGTGTCGCTGATGGCCTTGAGTTCTTCGGGGCGGTACACGCTGCCCACTTCGGTGGCCTGGGTCAGGGTGACCACGCGCGGCTTGGGGTAGTGAATGTCCTGACGCTTGAGCGCGACTTCGCGGATGGCCTCAGGGGTCAGCTTGCCCTGTTCGGTGCGCGCGGTGAGCAGTTTGGAGCCGTTGGAAAAGAACTCGGGGGCACCGCATTCATCGGTTTCGACGTGGGCGGTTTCCGAGCAGATGACGCTGTGGTAGCTCTGGCACAGTGACGACAGGGCCAGGGAGTTGGCCGCGGTACCGTTGAAGGCGAAAAACACTTCGCAATCGGTTTCGAACAGGCGGCGGAATTCATCGGCGGCGCGTGCGGTCCATTGATCGTCGCCATAGGCGCGCTGATGGCCCTGGTTGGCCTGCTCCATGGCCGCCCAGGCCTCGGAGCAGATGCCCGAATAGTTGTCGCTGGCGAACTGTTGGGTTTGGTCGTTCATGGGCGGTCCTTGGTGTTAGGTATGTGGGGCACTGTAAACCAACTTGGAAATGTGTGTCGCCGGTGCAGGCCTCTTCGCGGCCACTGGCCGCTCCTACAGGAAAGGTGTCGTCTATGCGGACAGCTCCTGTGCTGTGTGAGGCTTGCGTGGGAGCGGTCTGTGGCCGCGAAGAGGCCGGTATGAGCAATCCAACATCTGGAGCTTTTTCTCGGATGACCCGAAACCACGCACTGGACCTGCTCAAATGGCTGGCCATGCTGTGCATGGTCCTCGACCACCTGCGCTATGTCGGCTGGTCGCTGGACTTTCTCTACGTGCCGGGCCGTCTGGCTTTCCCCTGGTTCTGCCTGGCGATTGCCGCCAACCTGACACGCCGCCCGGAGGCTCCCCTGGGCGGACGCTACCTGGCCTGGTTGCTGAGCTTCGCCGCCTTGTCGGAAATCCCCTACCGCCTGTTCGTCTACCCTGCCGACACTCTCAACGTGCTGCCCACCCTGGCCCTGGGCTTGATCGTCGCCAAGGCCTGGCAGCAACGGCGACAACCGGCCATGGCCGCACTTGGCTGCGCGGTGGTCGCCGTGGCGGCGTTTTTCGACCGCCAGTTGATGTTCGGCCTGGCGGGCGTGGTGCTGCCATTGGGGTTCGTCCTGGCCTGGCAGCGCCCGCTGTACTGGGCGTTGCCCCTGGGCGTGCTGTGCCTGGCCGCCAACGCCTGGGTCAACCTGTTCGAATCCGCGCGCCACTTCTACTGGCCGGCGATTGGCGGCATCGTCGCCTGCCTGCTGGCACCGGGGTTGGGCCTGCTGCTGCTGCGCGTCGGGATACGCCAGGCAGTTGTCCCCATGCGCCGTTGGGCCTACGCCATCTACCCCCTGCATTTCCTCGGCCTGTTGGGCCTGCGCCTGCTGTTGCGCGCACTCTGACGCTGGCCTGATCGCGCCATGTCGTAAACGAACCTCTGCAAGGCGCGCGCAGGCATTTGGTCGGATCGCGCCGGCCCTACCATCGCAATCAAAGAAGGCAGCCGTTGCCGGTCGCCTTCGTCCAACACGCCAGGCGCCACGCCGCCGCTGGGGAGACCGCGATGTTCAGCAAACAAGATCAGATCCAAGGTTATGACGACGTCCTGCTGGCTGCCATGAACGCCGAAGACCAGCGTCAGGAAGACCATATCGAGCTGATCGCCTCGGAAAACTACACCAGCAAGCGCGTGATGGAAGCCCAGGGCAGCGGCCTCACCAACAAGTACGCCGAAGGCTATCCGGGCAAGCGCTACTACGGTGGCTGCGAGCACGTGGACAAGGTCGAGCAACTGGCCATTGATCGCGCCAAGCAGCTGTTCGGTGCCGACTATGCCAACGTCCAGCCGCACTCGGGCTCCCAGGCCAACGCCGCGGTCTACCTGGCGCTGCTGCAGGCCGGCGACACCGTGCTGGGCATGAGCCTGGCCCACGGCGGTCACCTGACCCACGGTGCCAAGGTCAGCTTCTCCGGCAAGCTCTACAACGCCGTGCAGTACGGCATCGACACCGACACCGGCCTGATCGACTACGACGAAGTCGAGCGCCTGGCGGTCGAGCACCAGCCGAAGATGATCATTGCCGGCTTTTCGGCCTACTCCAAGACTCTCGACTTCCCTCGCTTCCGTGAAATTGCCGACAAGGTCGGAGCCTACCTGTTCGTCGACATGGCCCACGTCGCCGGACTGGTCGCCGCTGGCCTGTACCCCAACCCGATCCCGTTCGCCGACGTGGTCACCACCACCACTCACAAGACCCTGCGTGGTCCGCGTGGCGGGCTGATCCTGGCCCGTGCCAACGAAGCCCTGGAAAAGAAATTCAACGCCGCTGTGTTCCCCGGTGGCCAGGGCGGCCCGCTGATGCATGTGATCGCTGCCAAGGCGGTGTGCTTCAAGGAAGCGCTGGAGCCCGAATTCAAGACCTACCAGCAGCAGGTCATCGACAACGCCCAGGCCATGGCCGGCGTGTTCATTGAGCGTGGCTACGACGTGGTCTCCGGCGGTACCGACAACCACCTGTTCCTGGTCAGCCTGATTCGCCAGGGCCTCACCGGCAAAGATGCCGACGCCGCCCTGGGCCGTGCGCACATCACCGTGAACAAGAACGCGGTGCCGAATGACCCGCAGTCGCCGTTCGTGACCTCGGGGCTGCGCATCGGCACCCCTGCGGTCACCAGCCGTGGTTTCAAAGTGGCCCAGTGCCTTGAGCTGGCCGGCTGGATCTGCGACATCCTCGACAATTTGGGCGATGCCGACGTCGAGGCCAACGTAGCCCGTCATGTGACGGCCCTGTGCAGCGACTTCCCGGTCTACCGCTGAGAGTGGAGTGAACACCATGCAACGTTATTCTGGCTTCGGCCTTTTCAAGCACTCGCTCAGCCACCACGAAAACTGGCAGCGCATGTGGCGCACGCCGACCCCGAAGAAAGTCTACGACGTGGTCATCGTCGGCGGCGGCGGGCACGGTCTGGCCACGGCCTACTATCTGGCCAAGGTCCACGGCATCACCAACGTGGCCGTGGTCGAGAAGGGCTGGCTGGGCGGTGGCAACACCGCGCGCAACACCACCATCGTGCGCTCCAACTACCTGTGGGATGAATCGGCGCACTTGTACGAACACGCCATGAAACTGTGGGAAGGCCTGTCCCAGGACATCAACTACAACGTGATGTTCTCCCAGCGCGGCGTGTACAACCTGTGCCACACCCTGCAGGACATGCGCGACTCCGAACGCCGGGTCAGCGCCAACCGCCTGAACGGCGTGGACGGCGAGCTGTTGAACAACAAGCAGGTGGCCGACGAGATCCCCTACCTGGACTGCACCAGGAACACTCGGTACCCGATCATCGGCGCCACCGTCCAGCGCCGTGGCGGCGTCGCCCGTCACGACGCCGTGGCCTGGGGCTATGCCCGTGCCGCCGATGCCCTGGGCGTGGACCTGATCCAGCAGACCGAAGTGACCGGCTTTCGCAAGGAAAACGGTGTGTGCATCGGTGTCGAAACCAACAAGGGTTTCATCGGCGCCAAGCGCGTCGGTGTGGTCACCGCCGGCAACTCCGGGCACATGGCCAAGTTGGCCGGCTTCCGTCTGCCGGTCGAATCTCATCCGCTGCAGGCGCTGGTGTCCGAGCCGATCAAACCCATCATCGACAGCGTGATCATGTCCAACGCCGTCCACGGTTACATCAGCCAATCGGACAAGGGCGATCTGGTGATCGGTGCCGGTATCGACAGCTGGGTCGGCTACGGCCAGCGCGGTTCGTACCCGATCATCGAGCACACCCTGCAGGCCATCGTCGAGATGTTCCCGGTGCTCTCGCGGGTGCGCATGAACCGCCAGTGGGGCGGCATCGTCGATACCACCCCGGACGCCTGCCCGATCATCTCCAAGACCCCGGTGCCGAACATGTTCTTCAACTGCGGCTGGGGCACCGGTGGCTTCAAGGCCACGCCGGGCTCGGGCCATGTGTTCGCGGCCAGCCTGGCCACGGGCGAGATGCACCCGCTGGCCAAGCCGTTTTCCATCGAGCGCTTCCACAACGGCGCGTTGATCGACGAACACGGCGCCGCCGCCGTCGCCCACTGACAGGAGAAACCACCATGCTCAACATCTTCTGTCCACACTGTGGCGAGCTGCGCAGCGAAGAAGAATTCCACTGCTCGGGCCAGGCGCACATTGCCCGCCCGCTCGACCCAGGCGCGTGCACCGACGCGCAATGGGGCGAGTACATGTTCTTTCGCAACAACCCGCGCGGCCTGCAGCACGAGCTGTGGATCCATGCCGCCGGTTGCCGCCAGTATTTCAATGCGACCCGCAACACGGTGACCTACGAGATCCTGGAAACCTACCGCATCGGCAGCAAGCCGCAGTTCGTCGAAAAGATCCTTGATGAGGCGCCGCAGATCGCCTCGGGAGACAAGCCATGAGCCAGGTCAATCGCCTCTCCACCGGAGGACGTCTGGAGCGCAGCAAGAAGCTGACCTTCACCTTCAATGGCACGACCTACATCGGCTATGAAGGCGACACCCTGGCCTCGGCCCTGCTGGCCAATGGCGTCGACGTGATCGGTCGCAGCTTCAAGTATTCGCGTCCGCGCGGCATCGTCGCAGCGGGTGCCGAGGAGCCCAACGCGGTGCTGCAGATCGGCGCCACCGAAGCCACCCAGATTCCCAACGTGCGGGCGACCCAGCAGGCGTTGTACCAAGGCTTGGTCGCCACCAGCACCAACGGCTGGCCCAACGTCAATACCGACATGATGGGTATCCTCGGCAAGGTCGGCGGCAAGCTGATGCCGCCGGGGTTCTACTACAAGACCTTCATGTACCCGCAGTCCTTCTGGATGACCTACGAGAAGTACATCCGCAAGGCTGCCGGCCTGGGTCGCTCGCCGACCGAGGTGGACCCGGATTCCTACGACTACATGAGCCGCACCTGCGACGTGCTGGTGGTCGGCGCCGGTCCTGCCGGCCTGGCTGCCGCTCTGGCCGCCGCGCGCAGTGGCGCCCGGGTGATCCTGGCCGACGAGCAGGAAGAGTTCGGCGGCTCGCTGCTCGACACCCGTGAAAGCCTCGATGGCAAGCCGGCCGGCGAATGGGTTGCCGCGGTGATCCGCGAGCTGACAGGCATGCCTGACGTGGTGCTGTTGCCGCGTGCCACCGTCAACGGCTACCACGACCATAATTTCCTGACCATTCACCAGCGCCTGACCGACCACCTCGGCGACCGTGCGCCGATGGGCCAGGTCCGCCAGCGCATGCACCGGGTTCGCGCCGGGCGCGTGGTGCTGGCAACCGGCACCCACGAGCGGCCGCTGGTGTACGGCAACAACGACGTGCCGGGCAACATGCTGGCCGGTGCGATCTCCACCTACGTGCGCCGCTACGGCGTGGCGCCAGGCAAGAAACTGGTGCTGTCGACCAACAACGACCACGCCTACCGCGTGGCCCTGGACTGGCACGACGCCGGCCTCAAGGTGGTTGCCGTGGCCGATGCCCGCCACAACCCGCGCGGCGCGCTGGTCGAGGAAGCACGCGCCAAAGGTATTCGCATCCTGACTGCAAGCGCGGTGATCGAAGCCCGCGGCAGCAAGCATGTCACCGCTGCCCGCGTCGCTGCCATCGACGTCAAGGCGCACAGGGTAGTCAGCCCCGGCGAATGGCTCGATTGCGACCTGATCGGCAGCTCGGGCGGTTACAGCCCGGTGGTGCACTTGGCCTCGCACTTGGGCGGCAAACCCGTCTGGCGTGAAGACATCCTCGGTTTCGTGCCGGGCGAAGCGCCGCAGAAACGCGTGTGTGTGGGCGGCGTGAACGGCGTGTATGCCTTGGCCGACGCCATGGCCGACGGTTTCGAAGGCGGTGCCCGGGCAGCGTCCGAGACCGGTTTTGGCATCGTCGAAGGCACCCTGCCCAAGGTCTTGAACCGTGCAGAGGAGCCGACCCTGGCGTTGTTCCAGGTCCCCCACGACAAGGACACGGCGCGTGCGCCCAAGCAATTCGTCGACCTGCAGAACGACGTCACCGCAGCCGCAATCGAACTGGCCACCCGTGAGGGCTTCGAGTCGGTCGAGCACGTCAAGCGCTACACCGCGCTGGGCTTCGGCACCGATCAGGGCAAGCTGGGCAACGTCAACGGCCTGGCCATCGCCGCCCGTTCGCTGAACGTCACCATTCCGGAAATGGGCACCACCATGTTCCGCCCCAACTACACGCCGATCACCTTCGGTGCAGTAGCTGGCCGCCATTGTGGTCACCTGTTCGAGCCGGTGCGTTTCACCGCGCTGCATGCCTGGCATGTGAAGAACGGTGCCGAGTTCGAAGACGTCGGCCAATGGAAGCGCCCCTGGTACTTCCCCAAGCGTGGCGAGGACATCCATTCCGCCGTCGCCCGCGAATGCAAGGCGGTGCGCGACAGCGTCGGTCTGCTGGACGCCTCGACCCTGGGCAAGATCGACATCCAGGGCCCGGACGCGCGCGAATTCCTCAACCGCATCTACACCAACGCCTGGACCAAGCTGGACGTGGGCAAGGCGCGCTACGGCCTGATGTGCAAGGAAGACGGCATGGTCTTCGACGACGGCGTTACCGCCTGTCTGGCCGACAACCACTTCCTGATGACCACCACCACCGGCGGTGCCGCGCGGGTCCTGCAATGGCTGGAAATCTACCAGCAGACCGAATGGCCAGACCTGAAGGTCTACTTCACTTCGGTTACCGACCATTGGGCGACCCTGACCCTGTCGGGCCCCAACAGCCGCAAGCTGCTCAGTGAAGTGACCGACATCGACCTGGACAAGGACGCTTTCGGCTTCATGACCTGGAAGGAAGGGCAGGTGGGGGGTGTGCCGGCGCGCGTGTTCCGCATCTCCTTCACCGGGGAGCTGTCATACGAGGTCAACATCCAGGCCGACTACGCCATGGGCGTGCTGGAAAAGATCATCGAGGCCGGCAAGCAGTACAACCTGACGCCGTACGGTACCGAAACCATGCACGTGCTGCGTGCCGAGAAGGGCTTCATCATCGTCGGCCAGGACACCGACGGGTCGATGACCCCCGACGACTTGAACATGGGCTGGTGTGTCGGGCGAACCAAGCCCTTCTCGTGGATCGGCTGGCGCGGCATGAACCGCGAAGACACCGTACGCCACGAGCGCAAGCAACTGGTCGGCCTCAAGCCGATTGATCCGAACAAGTGGCTGCCCGAGGGTGCCCAGTTGGTGTTCGACCCCAAGCAGGCGATCCCCATGAGCATGGTCGGCCACGTGACGTCGAGCTATGCCAGCAACTCGCTGGGTTACTCGTTCGCCATGGGTGTGGTCAAGGGCGGTCTCAAGCGCATGGGCGAGCGGGTGTTTTCGCCGCAGGCCGATGGCAGCGTGATCGAAGCCGAAATCGTTTCTTCGGTGTTTTTCGATCCGAAGGGCGAGCGGCAGAACATCTAGCACGAGGCGCCTGTGGGAGCGGCCAGTGGCCGCGAAAGGCACGCCGCGGTGTGCCAGGCCTACCGCAGCAAGCCCTTCGCGGCCGATGACCGCTCCTACGGGAGCTCACCACCTTCTTCCAGGCTTCAACAGCATTCACTGACAGGTGCAGCTAAATGACCACAGTCAACGTATACCAGCAACGCCCTGCGTCGGGCGCCAAGGCCGAAGACCCGCTTCACCATGCCGATCTCGCCAGCTTGGTGGGCAAGGGTCGCCAGGGTGCCGGTGTGACCTTGCGCGAGAAAAAGCTGCTGGGTCACCTGACCCTGCGCGGCGACGGCCATGACGCGACCTTTGCCGGCGCGGTGCACAAGGCAACCGGCCTGGAACTGCCGGGCGCTTTGAGCCTGGTCAGCAGCGGCGACACCTCCCTGCAGTGGCTTGGCCCCGACGAGTGGCTGTTGATTGTCCCTGGTGGCGAGGAACTGGCCGCCGAGCAACGGCTGCGCGAAGCACTGGCCGGGCTGCATGTGGCGGTGGTCAACGTCAGCGGCGGCCAGTCGCTGATCGAGCTCAGCGGGCCGAACGTGCGCGACGTGCTGATGAAGTCCACGAGCTACGATGTGCACCCGAACAATTTTCCGGTAGGCAAGGCGGTAGGTACGGTGTTCGCCAAGTCTCAGCTGGTGATCCGCCGGACCGACGAGGACACCTGGGAGCTGTTGATCCGCCGCAGCTTCGCCGATTACTGGTGGCTGTGGTTGCAGGATGCCTCGGCCGAGTATGGGCTGAGCATTCAGGCCTGACAGTGCAGGGATTGCACAGCCCTGTGGGAGCGGTCATCGGCCGCGAACCAGGCGCCGCGGTGCATCAGACACACCACCGTGCGCCGTTCGCGGCCGATGACCGCTCCTACAGTTGTTTCGACCTCGACACCAAAGGACTACCCCATGAGCCGTGCCCCCGATACCTGGATTCTCACCGCCGATTGCCCCAGCGTATTGGGCACGGTGGACGCGGTCACGCGCTACCTGTTCGAGCAGGGCTGCTATGTCACCGAGCACCACTCGTTCGACGACCGGCTGTCGTCGCGCTTCTTCATCAGAGTCGAATTTCGTCAGCCCGACGGCTTCGATGAAGTTGCTTTCCGCGCAGGCCTGGCCGAGCGCGGTGCCAGCTTCGGCATGATCTTCGAGTTGACCGCACCGCAGTATCGTCCCAAGGTGGTGATCATGGTCTCCAAGGCGGACCACTGCCTCAACGATCTGCTCTACCGCCAGCGCATCGGCCAGTTGCCCATGGACGTGGTCGCGGTGATCTCCAACCATCCGGACCTCGAGCCGCTGGCGCGCTGGCACGACATTCCCTACTACCATTTCCCGCTCGACCCCAAGGACAAGCCCTCCCAGGAGCGCAAGGTGTTGCAGGTGATCGAGCAGGCCGGCGCCGAACTGGTGATCCTCGCCCGCTACATGCAGGTGTTGTCGCCTGAGCTGTGTCGGCGTCTGGACGGTTGGGCGATCAATATCCATCACTCGTTGCTGCCCGGTTTCAAGGGCGCCAAACCCTATCACCAGGCCTACAACAAAGGCGTCAAGCTGGTCGGGGCCACCGCGCACTACATCAACAACGACCTGGACGAAGGCCCGATCATCACCCAAGGTGTAGAAGTGGTCGATCACAGTCACTACCCCGAGGACCTCATCGCCAAGGGCCGCGACATCGAATGCCTGACCCTGGCCCGCGCCATCGGCTACCACATCGAGCGCCGCGTGTTCCTCAACGCCAACCGCACGGTGGTGTTGTAGCAGCGGCGCAAGCCGCGTCAGGGCAGTACACGAATCAACGCATGACCGCAGCACGCAAAACCCAAGCTCAAAAACAACAAACAGCGAGGTGAAAGCATGTCTGGTAATCGTGGAGTGGTGTATCTGGGCTCCGGAAAAGTCGAAGTGCAGAATATCGATTTCCCCAAATTGCAGGACCCCAGGGGCAAACGCATCGAGCATGGCGTGATCCTGCGCGTGGTCTCGACCAACATCTGCGGCTCCGACCAACACATGGTCCGTGGCCGTACCACCGCTCAGGTCGGCCTGGTGCTGGGCCATGAGATCACCGGCGAGGTCATCGAAGCCGGCCGCGACGTAGAGCACTTGAAAGTCGGCGATCTGGTTTCGGTGCCGTTCAACGTCGCCTGCGGCCGCTGCCGCTCCTGCAAGGAGCAGAACACCGGCGTCTGCCTGACCGTCAACCCGGCACGCCCCGGCGGCGCCTATGGTTACGTCGACATGGGTGACTGGGTCGGCGGCCAGGCCGAGTTCGTGCTGGTGCCGTATGCCGATTTCAACCTGCTCAAACTGCCGGACCGCGATGCGGCCATGGAGAAGATCCGCGACCTGACGTGCCTCTCCGACATTCTGCCGACCGGCTATCACGGTGCCGTGACCGCAGGCGTTGGCCCCGGCAGCACGGTATACGTGGCCGGTGCAGGCCCGGTCGGGCTCGCCGCCGCTGCTTCCGCGCGCCTGCTGGGTGCTGCAGTGGTGATCATCGGTGACGTCAACCCGGTACGTCTGGCGCATGCCAAGGCCCAGGGCTTCGAGATTGCCGACCTGTCCCAGGACACACCGTTGCACGAGCAGATCGCCGCGTTGCTGGGCGAGCCGGAAGTGGATTGCGCAGTCGATGCGGTAGGCTTCGAAGCACGCGGTCACGGTCACAGCGGGGCCAAGGCAGAAGCACCGGCCACCGTGCTCAACTCATTGATGGGCGTGGTGCGTGTGGCGGGCAAGATCGGCATCCCCGGCCTGTACGTCACCGAAGATCCGGGCGCGGTGGACGCGGCGGCGAAGATGGGCAGCCTGAGCATTCGCTTCGGACTGGGCTGGGCCAAGTCGCACAGCTTCCACACCGGCCAGACGCCAGTGATGAAATACAACCGGCAGCTGATGCAGGCCATCATGTGGGACCGCATCAAGATCGCCGACATCGTCGGCGTGGAAGTCATCTCGCTGGACGACGCCCCGCGCGGCTACGGCGAATTCGACGCGGGCGTACCGAAGAAATTCGTCATCGACCCGCACAAGCTGTTCAGCGCCGCCTGACCAGACCCGCTCCTACAACGAGCATACAGCTCCCCTGTAGGAGCGGTCATCGGCCGCGAAGAGGCAACCGCGGTGTATCTGCAAGCCCGCAGCGCGCCCTTCGCGGCCACGGACCGCTCCTACAACGAGCATACAGCTCCCCTGTAGGAGCGGTCATCGGCCGCGAAGAGGCAATCGCGGGGTATCTGCACGCCCGCAGCGCGCCCTTCGCGGCCACGGACCGCTCCTACAACGAGCATACAACTCCCCTGTAGGAGCGGTCATCGGCCGCGAAGAGGCAACCGCGGTGTATCTGCACGCCCGCAGCGCGCCCTTCGCGGCCACAGACCGCTCCTACGTGGCTTCATCTTCGCCATTACACAATTTTCACCCCCGAGGAACATAATGGGACCGAACTGCCGTTTGACGACGGTCCGTCTATCTGTCCCCGAGGTTGCTGCACAATGAACATCACTCGCGCCATGGCCCTGGCTTCCCTGATGGCCGTTGCCACCAGTCCCGCCTTCGCCTTCAACCTGAACGACGCGGTCAATGCCGCCTCCACCCTGCAGAACGGCAAGCAAGGCAACAACGCCGCCGTCGCCGCAGCCCCGGAAGCCGCAGGTCTGCTGAACACCCTGGGTTCGACCCTGAACATCACCCCGACCCAAGCCATCGGCGGCACCGGTGCCATGCTGGGCCTAGCCAAGAATCAACTCAGTACCTCCGATTATTCGCAACTGAGCAAATCCGTCCCCGGCATCGACAAGCTTTCGGGCAACAACGCCCTGGGCGGCTTGGGTGGTCTGAGCGGCCTGCTCGGCAAGTCCGACCAGAAAAACATCAGCGCGCTGAACAACGCCCTTGGCGACGTGAAAACCACCAGCGACATGAACAGCGCCTTCAGCGCGCTGGGCATGAACAGCGGCATGGTCGGTCAGTTCGCGCCAGTCATTCTTCAGTACCTGGGCCAGCAAGGTGTCGGCGGCCCGTTGCTGCAAAGCCTGGGCAGCATCTGGGGCGCCACCGGCAGCTGATCAACGTCCCGATTCGGTGCGCAACGTGCCGATCAGTTGGTCTTTCTCGGTCCATAGCTGGTTGACCCAGTTCTGGACCTTGAGCCGAAATACAGCATCGTTTTCATAATCGCCATCGATCAGGCCCGGATCGATGCTGCGCGACTTGATATCCACGATCACCTTGCGCACATCCCCGCAGAGCAGGCTCCAGAAGCCCGGGATAGGCCCATCCGGATACACCACCGTGACGTCCAGCAAGCGATCCAGTTGCGGCCCCATCGCAGCCAGTACGAAAGCCACGCCGCCGGCCTTGGGCTTGAGCAGATAGCGAAAGGGCGAGGCCTGCTGCTCGCGCTTGGCCTGGGTGAAGCGAGTCCCTTCCAGATAGTTGACGATGGTCACCGGCTGACGCTTGTACAGCTCGCACGCCGCCTTGGTGATTTCCAGGTCCTGGCCCTTGAGGTGCGGATGCTTGTCCAGAAACGCCTTGCTGTAGCGCTTCATGAATGGATAGTCCAGCGCCCACCAGGCCAGCCCCAGGAACGGTACCCAGATCAGCTCCTTCTTCAGAAAGAACTTGAAGAACGGCGCGCGCCCATTGAGTGCCTGGATCAGCGCGGCAATGTCGATCCACGACTGGTGATTGCTTACCACCAGATAGGACGTGCTCTTGCGCAGGTCGCGCGCTCCGCGGATATCCCACTCGGTGCGGGTGCAGACCTTGAAGATCAGCTTGTCGATCTCCGACCAGGTCTCGGCAATCCACATGACCGCCGCCGAGGCACGGTCGCGCCAGCGCCCGTGCATGGCCAGCTTGAACAAGGCGAGCACCAACAGGGGGCCGATCAACACCAATGTATTGAGTAGCAGAAGGGCGGTCGCGAGACAGCCGGTGAGAAGGCGGCGCATAGGGCTACTCTGGCTTCATGAAGCAGGCAATGATAAGCACAAGCGCGGCTGTAACCAATTCTGCCCGAGCGTTTCGTCAACAAATGTTTCACTTTTATCTGGGTATGCTGCGCGCATTGCACACTGCCCCGAAGGAATCCCAGGTGAAGAACCTACTCGCCCTGTTGTCCATACTGGCCCTGCCCGCGCTGGCAGCCGAGCCGACCCTGTATGGACGCTATGAATACATCAAGCTGCCCGAGATCGGCGGGCAGACGCTCAAGGCCAAGATGGACACCGGCGCACTGACAGCGTCGCTGTCGGCCAAGGACATCCAGACGTTCACCCGCGACGGCGACGACTGGGTTCGCTTTCGCCTGGCCACCAAGGATGCCGACAACAAGGTTTACGAGCACAAGGTCTCGCGCATGAGCAAGATCAAGAACCGCGCCGAGGAAGACGACGACGGTGAAGGTACCGAAGTCTCGCAACGGCCCGTGGTCGACCTGGAACTGTGCCTGGGCGACGTCAAGCGCACCATCGAAGTCAACCTGGTAGACCGCAGCAGCTTCAACTACCCCCTGCTGATCGGCGCCAAGGGCCTGCGTGAATTCAAGGCCGCGGTAAACCCCGCTCGCCGCTTCGTCGCCGACAAGCCCGACTGCTGATTGGGGGCGTGGCAGGCAGACAATGCGTCCATCGTATCCGGCGAGCAATGATCACCATCGTTACGCCTGCGAGGTAAACGGAAAATCTCTCATTTTCCCCCCCCCTTGGATGCTGGTATATATTGTGGTGTATACCAGCACTGGGGAATGCACATGTCTCAGACAGCAAAAGTCTTCGTAAATGGTCGAAGCCAAGCCGTGCGCTTGCCTGCCGCTTTCCGATTCGACACCGATGAAGTCTTCATACGGCGCGATCCCGAGACCGGCGATGTTATTTTGTCCAGAAAGCCGGATTCATGGGATGAGTTTCTGGCACTTGTCGCGGAAGGCGGTGTTCCAGACGACTTCCTGAACGCCGACGATCGCACCCAGGTGGGTGGTGAAAACCGTGATCCACTTGACGGTATCCCTGAATGAAGCAACTGATGCTGGACACCAATACCGTGAGCCACCTGCTCAAGGGGCATCCGGGTGTCATCAAGAACTTGAGCGCTGTGCCCATGGCCTTGGTGTGCATTTCCTCCATCACCGAGGCAGAGTTGCTTTATGGCCTGGCCAAGCGACCGTCGGCGCAGCGATTGGCGGGGCTTGTCACTGCGTTCTTGAAAACCGTCGATATCCTTCCCTGGGACAGCCAGGCGGCCCAGGCCTACGGCTCGAGCCGAGCCGTAGGCGAGCGTCGCGGGCACTGTCTGGGCGCATTGGACGGCCTTATCGCCGCCCATAGCCTTTCGCTCGGGATGACACTGGTCACCAGTGACAAGGCGTTTCGCTTGGTCGAGGGACTCGAGGTACAGGACTGGTGCGAGGTCGCGTGAGCACCCGCCCATGTCAGGCCGACGGCATAGTCGAGCGCAGCGACTCGCGCTCACTCACCTCGGCAAACCACCCCGCCAACCCCGGATAGCGCTGCCGCCAGCCAGACTCCGGCATGCGAAAATCCACATACCCCAGCGCACAGGCCACGCCGATTGCCGCGATATCGAACGCTGCGCTCAACTCCGCAACCGCCGTGGCCTCCAGATACGCCAGTCCCCGTTCGACCTTTTCCGCCTGATTATCCAGCCACAACGGCCAGTGCAGCTCAGGCGGCCGCAGGGCCTTCTCGTAGCGAATCAGCACGGCCGCGTCGAGCATCGCATCCGCCAGTGACGCCACCGTCAACCGCCGCCAGCGCGACGCCCCTTCCCGAGGGATCAGCGGGTTGCCCACATGCTGGTGATCCAGATACTCCAGGATCACCCGGCTGTCATGCAGCGTAGTGCCGTCTTCGAGCACCAACGCCGGAATCTTCCCGGCCGGGTTGTCCTGGTTCACTGACGCATCCGGACTGACAGGGCTCAACGCCACCATCTTCAGCGCGACCCGCTCCAACTGACCGGTCTCATGCAGCAGCACCATGACCTTGCGAGCAAAGGGGGAGGCGGGGTTGTGGTAGAGCGTCATGGCGGGCATGAGGTGTTCTCCTTGGATAAGGAAACACCCTGTATCAGCTGTGAGATGGGGTCAAGTCGTCTCAGCTTGATCGTGACCCACGCTCTCCGACATTGGTTGCTTTGGCCAGGAATGCAGGTTCACAGCTCAACTTGCATACAGGGCTATCGCTCAGCGTTCTGGCACTTCCGCTATGCCTTTGAGCAGACCTGCCTCCTTTCTCAATAGCTGCCATGGCCCATCGGCAACGATCTTGCCCTGCTGAATAACCAGAACCCGGTCGAAACGCGCCAACGCTTCGATATCGTAAGTGACGCAGATCAACCCTTTACCTTTGAACGCCCGCATCAGGGTGTCCCATGTTGCCATGGCCAGCTCCTGATCGAGTGAAGCGGTTGGCTCGTCGAAAAGATTGAAGCGCCCAGGTCTGTTGAGCAGCCGAAGCAGGCTAAGGCGCTTGGCCTGTCCGCCGGAGAGGTTGGACGCGGTATCGTTGAGATTTAGTTGGCTCAGAAGTGTGTCCAATGACAACTCTCGGGCTTGCCCCAGCAGTTCAGGCTCAGCGGCATGGCCATACATGACGCCCGATTCCAGATCGCCCGGCAGAAATACCGGACTTTGCGGGCAGTAGCGCAGCGCGCGCAGCTGTGAGGCGCCGCAGATCCGCTGAACGCAGATACCATTCAAAGAGAGATATTGTCGATACGCCGCATCCATACCCGCCAGCAACTCGAGCAGTGTTGACTTGCCTGCACCACTGGGGCCCGTGATGGCCACGCTCTCATCGGACTTGAATCGCAGGGAAGCATCGAGCGTCAAATGTCGGCCTGACACCTCGCATGCTGCCAACTCCAAGGAGGAGAAGAGGGGTGTGCCAGGTTCCAGTGATCGGTCAGGTCCATCGAATCGCGGAAGGCTGAGGGTCTGCTGCAGTTTCACTCTGTCAGCCATGAATTGATGGGCCGAACGATAGGCTTCGGCAATGCCCGATATGTTGGTGAGAAATCCACCCGCAATCGAGCACAGGGCAACCAACTCGCCGATGGTCAATGTCGGGTTTGTCATCCCCTGGTTTCGAACGCCCCACACCAGAAGTCCACACGTGGCGAGCCCGATGAAGAGCATTTTCGCGGACCCCAGGGCCGCAGCCGAACTCGCGACGGTGGTAGCGCAACGTGCATAGCGCTCGAATGCCAGGTTGAGCGGGGATAGCGTTTGTTCTGCCGCACCTTCCAACTTGATCGACCGGGCGGCGCGCAGCGTGCTGAACAGACGTTCAGAGACTTCGTCTTCGCTGTCGTTGACGTCGGTGATATGTCGAATCCGCCACTGAATGATTCTGTGGCACACATATAAATAGATGCATGACGCCGTCAACAGCGCTGCAAAGAGTTGGGCGCCGCCAAAGTGCACAAACAGAACACTAACGACGAGGATCTCGATGATCAGGGGCAACCCAGCGGTGATGAAGAAATTCAGTATCTGCTCATGAGCGGTAATACCGCGATCCGTCGCTTTGATCAAATGGCCGATTCTCAGATTGTCGAAGACGCAGAATTCTTTATGGAATATCTCGGCCATCCAGCTGATGGATCGATCCTTGACCGTCTGCTGTACCAGTCGGGTAAGCACATACGTCTGGATGGGTGCGACCGCTGCCGTTACCAGTATGATCAATGCATAGCCAGCCAGCAGATAAACAATGGTCAGATTTTGAGCGCTATTGTCGTATGACAAATTATCAATGATTAAGCCCAGTAATAGAGGTGGCGCGAAAAGCGAAAGCTTGAGGACTAATATAGTGATCAAGGTTGCCCCGAATAAAGCTGGCCTTTGCGTTATCGCCTGCGCCAGGAAATGCCTCATATCGACGGGGCCTCATCTAAGGGTCGATTTGTTCACGAGCTGAATTTAGAGTCATGCCCGAGCAAATCAGCGAGGGGAGTGCGAGGTGGATAGAGATATCATTATGTTTGGTTCGATACAACGTTTGCGCACAGTGCTGCGCCTTGAAAAATTGTAGGATATTTAACATTGGGCTGTCAGAGTAATTAGCTGCGCAGTAGGGCACAATCTTCCATTGTTTGATGTGGAACGGTTTGATGTGTGGTTTTTGGAAACTCCGGTTGCTCGGATGATGAAGTTAAACAAAACATTGCCGCCTAGTTAAACAGGAGTAACTTCCTTCCTCCCAGCTCAGCCCTTCCTCACCAACCCCCATACCCCCAGCACCGCAGGAACCCCCAACCCAATCCACGCCAAGGCATCCCACCCGCCATCCCCCAGCAGGGCGGCGAACAATCCGGTGGCGCCGAGCACGCCGACCAACAGCGGAATGCGGAACACCGGCCAGAACGTCGACTTCTTCCGTTTCGTCACACCGCGGCCTCCACGCCAGCGGCCTTGGCGGCGCGGCGTCGGACCCACCACAGGTACACGCCACTGCCCAGCACGATGATGGTCAATACATCCAGCGCCGCCCACAGGATCTGCATCGGCATGCCGCCGTAATCGCCGAAGTGCAGCGGCTGGGACAGGCCCATGGCGTCCATGTACCAAGGCCGTTCGACCACGGCAGTGACGTCCAGCGTGGTGGCGTCGATCAGCACCGGCGTCAGCAGGTGCGAGGTCAGGTGGGTACCGCCCTTCATGAACACCGCGTAATGGTGTTCGCTGGAAAAGCGCGTCCCGGGAAAGGCGATGAAGTCGGGTGTCATGCCTGGCGCAGCGCCATGGGCGATGTCCAACAGGCGGGTGGCGGGCGCCAGTTGTTTGAGCGGTGGCGCGTCGCGGTAGGGTTCGATCAAGGCGCTGAGGGTTTCTGCCCGCCAGGCACCGATCAGCAGGTCGGCGCAGGCGCTGATCACCCCCGTCACGCCCACCACCAGCGCCCAGGTCAAGGTGACCACGCCGATCAGGTTGTGCAGGTCGAGCCAGTGGGTGCGGGTAGATTTCTGATTGCGCACGGTGCCAAACGTGAGTTTGCGCATGAACGGCGCATACAGCACCACTCCGGAAACGATCGCCAGCACGAACAGCAGACCCATGAACGCCAGCAACAGCTTGCCGGCCAGGCCGGCATACATGTCCACATGCAAGCGCAGCATGACCATAATGAAGCCGCCATTGGCCGAGGGCGTTTCCACGGCGTCGCCGGTACGCGCATCGAGCATGAAGGTGTGCGACGAATTGGGCTCGGTGTCGGCGGTGGCAGCGGTAATCGCCAGCACGCCGTGGGGCTCGTCCTCGTCCCAGCCGAAGTACTGCACCACTTCACCCGCACGATGGGCCTGGGCGGCTTCCACCAGTTGTTGCAGATCCAGTTGCGGCGTGTTGGCAGGCATTTCACGGAACTGTGGCGCATCGCCCAGCAGGTGTTCGATCTCGTGATGGAACACCAGGGGCAGGCCCGTGATGGCCAGCATCAGCAGGAACAGGGTGCAGATCAGGCTGGTCCAGGTGTGGATAAAGGACCAGCGGCGGATGGTGGTGCTTTTCATTTCAGGGCCTGCAAAAAGAACCCAGCCGTCCACATTGGGATGGCTGGGTCACGGAGCGTCAAGTGCCGGGACGTTATCACCTGTTGTCGACACTGGCGACCGCGGTCGGGTAGCGATCGGGTGCATACACGCCTTTGCGCTGGTCAGAACACCTGGTTCTGCTGCCTGCGCCGCCACTGGCTCACTTTCTCGGCCAAGGCACAGGGGCTGTCCAGACCTTGGCGGCGCGCACGGCTGAACAGCAGCATGGCCAACTCTGCGGTGACCAGCGCATCGGCACTGGCGTGATGGCGCTCGCCGACCTGCAGGCCGAAATGCGTGGTCCAGTCGTCCAGTCCAGCTGCGCGCAGCAGCGCATCGGGGCAGAGCATCGGCGCCAGCTCGGCGACATCGATGAAGAGGTGTTGCAAGGTGTAACCCAAACTGTCCTTGAGCGCGCGGCCCAGCATGTGCTCGTCGAACGGTGCGTGGAACGCCAACAGCGGGCTGTCACCGACGAAGGTCATGAAATCGAGCAGGGCATCTGCGGGCACCTGGCCGGCGGCGATCGCTTCCGGCCCCAGGCCATGGATCAACACACTGGCGCCCAGGCGAGGTTGCTCGCGCAGCAATGTGCGCTCGAACTGCTGGGAGAAGTCCACCGCGCCGTCTTCGATGACCACCGCGCCGATCGACAGCACCTGATCCTTGTTCAGGTTCAAGCCACTGGTTTCCAGGTCCAGCACCACCCAGCGCTGTTCGCGCAGGCTGCAGTCAGCCAAAGGTTGCGGGCCGGGCAACTCTTGCAGGCGCTGCTGCAGCTCGAACGCCAGCGGGGTGGGGCGTGGCCGTCGCCACGGGAACAGATTCACAGTTGATACCTCAGGCTCAGGCTGGCCTGCAGACGCTGGGCCTGGCGCAGCGACTCGCGCAGGATGCGCCGGTCCAGTTGATTGAGCTCGGCAGGGTCGATGCGATTGGAGTAGGGCAAGTGCTGCCGGGCTTGGGCCTGATGCTGCTGCATGCGCGTCTGCTGGATGAAATGGTACGCCTCTTCATAGGCGGCGCCGTCCTGCGCGTCGATGACCTCCTTGGCCACCAGTTGGCGCAGGCGCTCCAGGGTATTGCCGGTGTCGATGCCGTTGGCCAGGGCCAACAGGCGCGCGCCATCGACGAAGGGCGTCAGGCCTTGCACCTTGAGGTCCAGGGTGGCCGCCTTGTCACTGCCCTGGCGGGTCAGCACGAAGTCGCGAAAGCGCCCGACCGGAGGCCGCTGGCGCAAGGCGTTCTGCGCCAGCATGCGTTGAAACAGGCTGTTGTCCGCCACCTGCTCCAGCACGCTGCGGCGCAGCTGCGCACAGGCCGAATCATCGCCCCATACCGTGCGCAGGTCGAAGTAGATGCTCGAATTGAGCAGGTTCTCCGGGCTCGCTTCGCGAATGAAACCGGCGAAGCGCCGCGCCCATTCCAGGCGCGACAGACACAGCTCGGGGTTGCTCGCCATGACGTTGCCCGAGCACAGGCTGAAGCCGCATTGCGCCAGGGCCAGGTTGATCTGGTGCGCCAGTGGCAGCAGCTTGCCGCGGATTTCTGCAGCGTGGGCGGCGTCACGGGCTTCGAAAACGATGCCGTTGTCCTGATCGGTGTGCAGGGTCTGCTCGCGGCGACCCTCGCTGCCGAAACACAGCCAGCTGAAAGGCACGCCCGGATCGCCGCGCTCTTCCAGCGCCAGTTCGATCACCCGGCAGACGGTGTGATCGTTGAGCAGGGTGATGAGCTGGGTGATCTGCGTCGACGATGCGCCATGGGCCAGCATGCGCTCGACCAAGGCGCTGATTTCCCCGCGCAAGGCAATCAATTGTTCCAGGCGCGAGGCATGGCGAATGGTGCGTGCCAGGTGCACCAGATCCACCCGCTGCAGGGAAAACAGGTCGCGCTCGGACACCACGCCGCACAGACGCTGGTCTTTCACCAGACAGACATGGGCGATGTGCCGTTCGGTCATGGCCACGGCAGCATCGAAGGCGCTGGCTTCAGGGCTGAGATGGAAGGGCCGCGGGATCATGTAGCGCTCGATGCCCGCACCGAAATCGGTGGCCGCGTCGGCCACGGCCTGGCGCAGGTCGCGCAGGGTGAAAATGCCCTGGGGGGCCTTCATGTCATCGACGATGACGATGCTGCCCACTTGCTGCTCGTGCATCAGCCGCACGGCGTCGCGCAGCGGCAGAGAGCCTGAGCAGGTCACCGGATGGCGCATGGCAAGGTCACCCAGTCGGGTGTTCAGCGAATACTGGGTGCCCAGGGTTTCCACGGCCTGGCGCTGCACTTGCTGGTTGACCTGATCGAGCAGGCTGCTCACCCCGCGCAGGGCGAAGTCGCGGAACACCGTGGACAGTGCGAACAGCTTGATGAAGGCCGGCTTGTTCAATTGCAGGCAGAAGGTGTCTTCGGCCGCCAGATGCTCGGTGCGCGTGGCGCGCTCGCCGAGCAGGGCGGCCAGCGGGAAGCACTCGCCGGCAGTGATCTCGAACGTGGTTTCGGTGCCGCGACGCGCACTGTGCGGCCGCTCGCCCACCACCTGCCCCTGCTTGACGATGTAGAAATGCTCGACAGCACCGTCGGCCGGTTTGATGATGCTTTCACCGCCGGCATAGAAGCGCAGCTGGCACTGCTCGACCAGGTACGCCAGGTGGGCGTTTTCCATCTGGTTGAACGGTGGGAAGCGTTGCAGGAACTGCACGGTGCCGTGAATGTTCTGCAGCACCGCGGTCTTGCCCGCCTGGGTGAAGGCGTCGGTTTTGCTCATGGCCATTACCGCTCGATAGGTCGAATCGGAAGTTGTTGTTATGGGAGATTTGTCTTTATCGTTCGGCCATGGTCGACTGCATGGGCGAAGGTGCCCATTGGACGTAAGTCTAAAAGGCGGGAGCGAGCGCAATGGCCCGATGGATGAGTTCTGGATGACGGGAAGTGTATGTCCGATCACGAATTGTTGTTGAGCGATGCCGAGCGTGAAGCGCTCAGCGAACTGGGCCAGGTGCAGGCGCTGCCGCCACAGCTGGCGCTGGTGGTGGATGATGACGACGACACGCGGGACGTACTCGCGCAGATTCTGGCGCTGCATGGCATCGAGTGCCTGCAGGCCGACAGCGCCATGGGCGCGATGCTGCAACTGCGTGCGAACAGAGGCATCGGGTTGTTGATCACCGACCTGCGCATGGGTCCCGAGTCGGGCCTGGACCTTATCCGTGAAGTGCGCGAGTCGGAGCGCGCGGCGCTGCCGATCATCATCATTTCAGGCGATGCCAGCGTGAAGGATGCGATTACCGCCATGCACCTCAGCGTGGTGGATTTTCTCCTCAAACCGATCGATCTGGACCTGCTGGTGAAGCTGGCGCGCGAAGAGCTTGGCCTGAGCTGACGCCTGCTCAGGTTATCCAAGGTTATCCTGCGCCTGCCTGTGGATAACCTGTGGCGACCCCTCTGCAGGCCGCGCCCTGCAAGGCTTGCAGGTATTCGGTCAAAAAACAGCCAGTTTACGGCATGTTGTGCACAATCCACGGGGACCAGCCTGTGGATAACCTCGGCGTAGATCTCTGTACACGGTGCCCGGCGCGGCCTGCAGGCGGTAGATCAGTTTTTGATCAGTGACGTTGGCGCCGGTTCCACCAGATATCCACACTGTAGATAACCAGTCCCGCCCAGATGAAGATGAACGTGACCAATGTCGCTGGCGCCAGATGCTCCCCGAATACCTGAACGGCCAACAGCAGCACCAGCGTGGGTGCGATGTACTGCAAAAATCCCAGTGTGGTGTAAGGCAGGTGGCGCGCGGCGGCATTGAAACACAGCAGCGGCACCAGTGTGATCGGCCCTGCAGCCATCAACCAGAGTGCATCGCTGGTAGTCCAGAAGGCCGGCTGGATACTGACGGCATCGCCGTGCCAAAGCAGCCAGCCTGCGGCCAGCGGTACCAGCAACCAGGTTTCGATGACCAGCCCCGGCAGCGCCGCTACCGGTGCCCGCTTGCGGATCAGTCCGTAGAAACTGAACGTCAAGGCCAGTGCCAACGAGACCCATGGCAGGCTGCCCACCTGCCAGACCTGCTGCGCTACCCCGGTTGCCGCCAGTGCCACGGCGATCCATTGCAGCGGGCGCAGCCGTTCACGCAGGATCAGCAAGCCGAGCACGACGTTGAGCAGCGGGTTGATGTAGTAGCCCAGGCTGGCCTCGAGCAGTCGACCGTTGTTCACCGCCCACACATAGACCAGCCAGTTGGCGGCGATCAGGCAACCGCTGCCCACCAGGATCGCCAGGCGCACAGGGTTGTCGCGCAATTCGCGCAGCCAGCCGGGATGCTTCCACACCAGCAGCAGCAACGAGCCGAGCAGCGCCGACCAGAGCACGCGCTGGGCGATGATCTCCACGGCCGGGTAGTGCGCAAGAGTCTTGAAGTAGAGAGGGATGAACCCCCAACAGATGTAGGCGCTCAGGCCCAGGATGTACCCCCGACGGGGATTGGCGACTTGCATGGAGCTCCCTGCTGGCACGGTTTCGATATCGAATCGCTGGTCGGTAACTGTTACACATCAAACCATTGGAAACAAAAAGGCAAACGCTGCTTTCAGGTCCGGCGCTCGGCTAGAACAGCTTCAGCGGTTCTTCGTTGAGTGCTGCCAGCTGTTCGCGCAAGGCCAGCACCTGGTCACCCCAATACCGCTCGGTGCCGAACCAGGGAAAGCTGCGCGGAAAGGCCGGGTCTTCCCAGCGCCGGGCCAGCCAGGCGCTGTAGTGCATCAGGCGCAGCGCTCGCAGTGGTTCGATCAGCGCCAGCTCGCGCGGATCGAAGTCGTGGAATTCGCGGTAGCCGTCCATCAGCTCGGACAACTGGCCGAGGCATTCCTGGCGGTCGCCGGCGAGCATCATCCACAGATCCTGAACCGCCGGGCCCATGCGGCAGTCGTCGAGGTCGACGATATGAAACACTTCGTCGCGGCACATCATGTTGCCGGGGTGGCAGTCGCCGTGCATGCGGATGTTCTGGTGCGGTGTGGCCTTGTACACCTCTTCCACGCGCTTGAGCAGGTCTCGGGCGACCGACTCGTAGGCGGGCAGCAGGCTGCGCGGTACATGGTTGCCTTCGAGCAGGGTCTGCAGCGAATCGTGGCCGAAGTTCTGCACCCCCAACGCTTCGCGGTGCTCGAACGTGCGTGTGGCGCCCACGGCATGCAGGCGGCCCAACAGCTGGCCCAGGCGATAGAGCTGATCGAGATTGCCGGGCTCTGGCGCCCGGCCGCCTCGGCGAGGAAACAGGGTGAACCGGAACCCGGCGTGTTCGAACAGCGTTTCGCCCTCGTGCACCATCGGTGCTACCACGGGCACTTCGCAATCGGCCAACTCGGCCGTGAACGCGTGTTCTTCCAGAATGGCAGCGTTGGTCCAGCGGCCGGGGCGATAGAACTTGGCAATCAGTGGTTGGCCATCTTCGATGCCCACCTGATAGACGCGGTTCTCGTAGCTGTTGAGTGCCAGCACCCGTGCATCGCTCAGAAAGCCGATGCTTTCCACGGCGTCGAGCACCAGGTCTGGAGTGAGTGTTTCAAAAGGGTGGGCCATGCGAACTCCTGCGCGCGGCAGGCTGCCGCGTCCGGCTCGCCATGGTAGCGCAGACGCGGCAACAGCGGTGGCCGGGTTACGCGCCGATCACCCCGCCATCCTCGCGGCTGATGGCAATCACCGACGAGCGCGGCTTGCCGTTGGGCAGGTGTTCGGGGAAGGTCGAACCGCCGTTCTCGCCCGGGTGCTGGATGCCGATGAACAGGGTGCGTTGATCGGCAGCGAAGCTGACGCCGGTGACTTCGCAGCCGACCGGGCCGACCATGAAGCGACGGATCTCGCCGCTGGCAGGGTCGGCGCAGAGCATCTGGTTGTTGCCCATGCCGGCGAAGTCGCCCATGTTGGTGGTGTCGCCATCGGTCTGTACCCACAGTCGACCGGCATCGTCGAACGCCAGGCCATCGGGGCTGTTGAACATGTTCTGCGGATTGATGTTGGACGAGCCGCCCTTGGCCTGGCCAGGGTGCACGCTGGGGTTGCCGGCCACCAGGAACAGGTCCCACTCGAAGTCCATGGCGCCGTGCTCGTCGCCGCTTTCGCGCCAGCGCAGGATCTGACCGTAGACGTTCTTCGCACGCGGGTTGGGGCCGCCGACCGGTTGGCCGTCGTCACCGCGTTTGACGTTGTTGGTCAGGGTGCAATAGACCTGACCGTCCTTGGGACTGACCACGATCCACTCGGGGCGGTCCATGCGCGTGGCCTGCATGACGGTGGCAGCCAGCCGCGCGTGGATGAGAACCTCGGCCTGGCTGGCAAAGCCCTTGCTGGCATCCAGGCCATGCTTGCCATGGGTCAGCTCCAGCCACTGGCCACGGCCCTTGGGGTGGTCAGCGTTGCCGTCGCCGTCGTCGAAACGGGCAACGTACAGTGTGCCGTGGTCGAGCAGGTCACGGTTGGCCTTGGGGTTGTGGTGGTCGATGCGGTCGCGGCTGATGAACTTGTAGATGAACTCGCCACGCTCGTCATCGCCCATGTACACCACGGCGTGCCCGTCGCGGGTTTCGGCCAAGGCTGCGTTTTCATGCTTGAAACGACCCAGCGCCGTACGTTTGACCGGCATGGCGGTCGGGTCGAACGGGTCCACTTCCACCACCCAGCCGTGACGGTTGAGCTCGTTGGGGTTGTGCGCCATGTCGAAGCGCGGATCGTGGGGGTGCCAGTTGATTTCCTTGCTCGCCGCGACCACCCCGTAGCGTTTCTGCGCGGGAGTGAACGCCAGGGTAGCGTCGGTGCTGCCGAAGCAGTCGGTGAAGTTTTCTTCGCACGTCAGGTAGGTGCCCCAGGGCGTCTTGCCGTTGGCACAGTTCTGGAACGTGCCATGCACCAGTTGCCCGGTGCTGTCGGCCGCAGTCTTGAGCAGGGCATCACCGGCCGCCGGGCCGCTGACACGGATCGGCGTGTTGCCGTGAACGCGGCGGTTGTACTGCGAGCCCTGGACGAAATGCCAGTGGCCGCCCTTGCGCTGGATCTCGATCACCGACAGGCCTTCGCAGGCCAGGGCCTTGCGCACTTCTTCAGCCGACTGCGGGCTGCCGCCGTGGGCGTAGAGATAACGGTAGTTGGTGTATTCGTTGTTGATGGCCATCAACGCGCGATTGGCGTCGTTGGGGAAGGGGAACAGACTCATGCCATCGTTGTTGTCGCCGAACTGCACTTCCTGGGCTTCGGCGCTGCCGTTGCCGCTGGGGTCGAACGCAGGGCCGCCGGCTTGCAGGGGTTGCCCCCAGCTGATCAGCACGCTAGCCCGATAGCCTGGCGGCAGGCTGATGGTATCGCTGGTGGCAGCGGCAATACCGGTAAAGCCCAGCAATGCGCTGTTGCCGGCGCTGACCGCGTTGGCCATGGCCGTGCGGGTCAGCAGGTTACCGCCCATGAACATCGCGGCACCGCACAGCGCACCCGCGCCGATGAAGCGGCGACGGCTCAGGCCGGTGATCTTTTCCAGGTCGGTGGCTTGGTGTTCTTCTAATAGGCTCATGATCATCTCCCTTCAGGTCAGCGAGTACCTTAAGGAGGGATTATGACGAACAGGTTGCAGGCGGGGGGTGTGCTGATGGGTGCGTGCAGAAAAGTTTCCGCATGCAGCAATACGGGGAAGCACGGTGCAAAGCCAGCATGAATGCGCATGAAAGAATTAGCTAACCAGATGGGCTAAGATAAACTGTACTCACCTGTACAAAGGAGTCGCCACCGATGGCCATTCACAATGTCCACGATGCCAAAAGCAATCTGTCCCGGCTGCTGGATCAAGCCGCAGCCGGTGAAGTGGTCGTCATTGCCAAAGCCGGCAAGCCGGTTGCCCGGCTGGTGGCTTATGACACGCCACCACCGGGTGAAGCAAAGCGTATCGGTTTCATGCTTGACCTGGAGGTACCCGAAGACTTTGATGAGCTGGACATTGAGGTCGCCAATCTCTTCGAGGGCAAGGTGTGAAGTTACTGCTCGACACGCATATCCTGATCTGGGTTGCCAAGGACAGCCCGATGCTTTCAGCAAGTGCTCGATCGTTGATCGGCAATATGGATCACGAGGTGTACTTCAGCGCAGCGAGCCTGTGGGAAGTGGCCATCAAGAACGGTCTGAGCCGCAGCTCCACGGTCATCGATACCGCGCGTCTGCGCCGGCAGCTATTGCTCAATGGCTACAGCGAGCTACCAATCACTGCAGCCCATGGCATGGCCGTGGAAAAACTGCCGCCCATTCATCGCGATCCGTTCGATCGCCTGCTATTCGCCCAGGCTACCCTCGAGAGCATGCAGTTACTGACGGCCGACGCATTGTTGAGCCAATACGGCGCACCCGCATTGCACGTTTGAATCTTCTTACCCAATGAGCTCCAGATGCAGGTGCTCGGCAACGCTTTGGGCAGTGGCGTCCTTCAGGTAAGGCACGCGACCCAGGCAGGGCGCTGGCAGGCGTTCGGCGAGGGTGGCGAGGTTCTCCTCGAGCCGTGAGGTTTTCGGTTCGATGATATTGGCCACCCAGCCGGCCAGTTGCAGGCCGTCACGGGCAATCGCTTCCGCACTGAGCAGCGCATGGCTGATGGCGCCCAGGCGCACGCCTACCACCAGAATCACCGGCAGTTTCAGGGCAATGGCCAAATCCGACAGGTTGGCTTGGTCGGACAGCGGCACGCGCCAGCCGCCGGCCCCTTCGATCAGGGTGAAATCGGCCTTCTGGGCCAGCACGTGGCGCATGGGCGCCAGCAGTGAGCCGACTGTCAGTGCGATGCCGGCCTCGCGAGCGGCAATATGTGGGGCGATCGCCGGTTCGAAGGCCACTGGATTGACCTGCGCGTATTCCAGGCGGATCGAGCTTTGCGCCATCAGGGCCAGCGCATCACTGTTGCGCAGGCCCTTGGGCGTCACATCGCAGCCCGAGGCGACGGGTTTGGCACCCAGCGTGCTGAGGCCCTTGAGCCGGGCGGCGTGCAGCAGGCCGGCCGCCACCGTGGTCTTGCCGATGTCCGTGTCCGTACCGGCGATGAAATAGGCGCTCATCAGAATTGTCCTTGCTCGACGGGTTTGCGCAGCACTGCGTAGACCACCTGGTAGGTGGCTGGCAGCCCCACGGGTGTACGAAAGGCTTCATAGGCCTGCAGCAGGCCGAGCATGCGCGCCCGGCCGGTCAGGCCGTCAGGGCGACCGGGGTTGAGGTTATGCGCGCCCAGCGCCTTGAGTTCATGGGTCAGGCCACGCACGTCGGCGTAGTGCAGCACCTGAGGCACGTTATCCAGGCCCAGCACCTCCAGGCCGCTGTCGGCGCACAGGCGCTGGTAGTCGGCGAATTCACGGAAGCGGTTGACGTGCACTCGGCCATCCACCGCTCGCCAGCTTTGCCGCAGCTCGTGCAGTGTGCCCGCGCACAGGCTGGCAAAGGCCAGCACGCCGCCGGGTTGCAAGGTTCTGCGAGCCTCGGCGAGCACGGCGGCGAAGTCGCTGCACCATTGCACCGCCAGGCTGGAATAGATCAGGCCACAGCTGCCATCGTGCAAGGGTAGCTGTTCGGCATCGCCGGCCACATGCCAAGTGGCTCCGCCCTGGCCACGGGCGTGGGTCAGCATGCCTTCGGCAATGTCCAGCGCCACGCCGGCGACCTCGGGAAAACGCTGCGCCAGGGCGCGGCTGAAATAGCCCGTACCGCTGCCCAGGTCGAGCCATTGCGAGGGTTGCAGATCGGCCGGCAGGCGCGCGAGCAGCGCATGGCCAATGTCGCGTTGCAACTGCGCGACGCTGTCGTAACTCGCCGCCGCCTTGGAAAAGGAAGCCGCCACCCGCCGCTTGTCAGGCAACCCCGACACTGCCTCGGCCCCTGTAGCAGCGGCGCAAGCCGCGTCATCTACCACCGCAAAACCTGCGCCAAACGCAAAACCTTTGCCGTTATTCATCAAAACCTCGCTCACGCAGGAAGGCCTGAATTGCACCGGCGACCCTCTGCGAGTCCTCCAGCATGAACGCATGGCTGGTCTGCTCGACCACGCCGATCTCAGCCTCCGGCACCAGCTCCCGCAACGCGCTCACGGCACCAACAGGCACCAGCGAATCGTTCCCGGCAAACAAGTGCAGTTGCGGCCCGGCAAACGCCTGCAATGCGGCCCGGGTATCCAGCTTCGCCAGCACATGCAGGCCCTCCACCAACGTCTGTGTCGAAGTCGGCTCAGCAACCGCCAGTCGCCGAGAAAGCCCGCGCGGATCAGCAGCGCCTTGCGCACAGAGCGACGCGAAGCGCTTCAGCAGGTTTTTCGGATCCGCCTCGCAAGCGGCCAGAAACGCTTCGAACGTCTCAGCGGGCATTGCGTCCGGCCAGTCGCTGCGGGCAACGAAACAGCTGTTGCTGGCCAGGGTCAGCAAGCCACGGCAGCGCTCGCCACGGCGCGCCGCCAGTTCGGCAGCAAGCATGCCCCCCAGCGACCAGCCACCCAGCCAGACATCGTTCGGCAGGCGCTCGTCGAGCGCATCGAGCCAACGGCCAAGCAGGGCAGAGCCTGGCGCAGGCAACGGTTCGACCTGCACGTACACGGGCTCGGCAAGCCCCTGCAGAGCTGCGATCAAAGGGTCCAGCGCGCTTGTGCCCAGGCCCCAGCCCGGCAGCAGGATCAGCCGATCAGGCATGCTCGGCCCCCAGCAGCGGGTAGCACTCAGCCAGCGCATCGAGCAGTTGCTGCACCTGGGCACTGCTGTGAGCGGCCGAAAGGGTCACCCGCAATCGCGCACTGCCGACGGGTACCGTTGGCGGGCGAATGGCTGTCACCAGCAATCCGCGCTCGCGCAACAGCCGCGACAGATGCAGCGCCCGCCCGGCGTCACCGATGAGAATGGGCTGAATGGGCGTGAAGCTGTCCATCAAGGTCAAGCCCAACCGGGCAGCGCCCTGCCTGAACTGCGCGATCAGGGTCGCCAGATGCTCGCGTCGCCAGTGCTCGCTGCGCAGCAGCTGCAGGCTGCGCAACGTGGCGCAGGCCAGCGCGGGTGGCTGGCTGGTGGTGTAGATGTAGGGCCGGGCGAACTGCACCAGCGTCTCGATGAGTTCCTCGCTGCCAGCGACGAAGGCGCCCGCAGTGCCGAAGCCCTTGCCCAGGGTCCCGACCAGCACCTGCACATCGTCCATCCCCAGCCCAACGTGTTCGACGATACCGCCACCGGTGGCGCCCAGGGCACCGAACCCGTGGGCATCGTCGACCATCAGCCAGGCACCCTTGGCGCGGGCCGAAGCGGCCAGTTGCGGCAGCTCGGCAAGGTCACCGTCCATGCTGAAGACGCCATCGGTCACCACCAGCGTATTGCCGGTGGCTTTGTCGAGGCGCGTTTCCAGGCTGGTGGCATCGTTGTGCAGGTAACGGCTGAACCGTGCGCCGCTGAGCAACCCGGCGTCCAGCAGCGAGGCGTGGTTGAGACGGTCCTGCAGCACGGTATCGCCTTGTCCCACCAGGGCGGTGACCGCCCCCAGGTTGGCCATGTAGCCCGTGGAGAACAGCAGCGCCCGCGGACGCCCGGTGAATTCGGCCAAAGCCTCTTCCAACGCGTGGTGAGGGCTGCTGTGACCGACCACCAGATGCGATGCACCGCCACCCACGCCCCAGCGCTCGGCGCCCTCGCGCCATGCCTTGATCACTTCGGGATGGTTGGCCAGGCCTAGGTAGTCATTGCTGCAGAAAGCCAGCAGCGGTTGGCCATCGACCACCACGCGTGGCCCCTGCGGGCTTTGCAGCAATGGACGCTGACGATAGAGGTCGGCGGCGCGGCGCTCGGCCAGGCGCGCGCTGAGGTCGAAGGGCATGCAGGCCTCGAATGGCAGGGGGGTGAACGCCGGCCGCTGGGGCCGGCGCAGGGTCAGGCGGACGCGGCGTCGTAGAACAGGTCGCTGCTCTTCTGCTCGACCAGAGCCTGCTCGATGGCCGCTTGATGAACCTCGTCGGCGTGTTCTTCGCGCGCTTCTGGGGCGATCCCCAGGCGGGCGAACAACTGCATGTCCTTGTCCGCCTGCGGGTTGGCCGTGGTCAACAGCTTGTCGCCGTAGAAGATCGAGTTGGCTCCGGCCAGGAAGGCCAGGGCCTGCATCTGTTCGTTCATCGCTTCACGCCCGGCGGAGAGACGCACATGGGACTGCGGCATGAGAATGCGCGCCACGGCCAGCATGCGGATGAAATCGAACGGGTCGATGTCCTCGGCGTTTTCCAGCGGCGTGCCCGCCACTTTCACCAGCATGTTGATTGGCACCGACTCGGGGTGCTCGGGCAGGTTGGCCAACTGGATCAGCAGCCCGGCGCGGTCGTCCAGCGACTCGCCCATGCCCAGGATGCCACCAGAACAGATCTTCATGCCGGCGTCGCGCACATGGGCCAGGGTCTGCAGGCGTTCGCTGTAGGTACGGGTGGTAATGATGCTGGTGTAGAACTCCGGCGAGGTGTCCAGGTTGTGGTTGTAGTAGTCAAGGCCGGCCTGGGCCAGGGCCTTGGTCTGGTCCTCGTCCAGGCGGCCCAGGGTCATGCAGGTTTCCAGACCCAGCGCCTTGACCCCTGCAACCATCTGCAACACATACGGCATGTCCTTTGCCGAAGGGTGTTTCCAGGCCGCGCCCATGCAGAATCGCGTCGAACCGATCGCCTTGGCGCGGGCGGCTTCTTCGAGCACCTTCTGCACTTCCATCAGCTTTTCTTTTTCCAGCCCGGTGTTGTAGTGCCCCGATTGCGGGCAGTACTTGCAGTCCTCGGGGCAGGCGCCGGTCTTGATCGACAGCAGGGTCGAGACCTGGACTCGATTGGGGTCGAAATGCGCCCGGTGCACGCTTTGCGCCTGAAACAGCAGGTCGTTGAACGGCTGCACGAACAGCGCCTTGACCTCGGCCAGGGTCCAGTCGTGACGAACGGTTGCAGTTGTACTGGCGCTCATCGGCGATTCCTTGTTTATGCTGGGCGTGCGCAGGGACGCAGGAATGTCCATGGGCGCAACGCGGCTATTGAGTCGAATGCGGGCATGATTAAGGAAGCTCCATGCACTGTCAACCTCCTGCAACTGTCTCGGTTTACAAGTGGCTAAAAAACGATCAGGTATGTGTATTATGCGACGAAGCGTCGGGCAATCCCTATGCACTGTGCGAGGCCTGCGAATGCGAGCTGCCCTGGCTGGATGAGCAGTGCACGGTGTGTGCGCTGCCGCTGGCGATGAGCGGGTTCACCTGCGCTCCCTGCCGGCGCCGGCCTCCGGCCTTCGAGAAGGTGGAAACGCCCTGGCACTACGGTTTCCCCATCGACAGCCTTATCACGCGTTTCAAGCACAACAGCCAGTGGCCCTACGGACGTTTGCTGGCCGAGTTGACCAGCCACTGGCTCGACCACCGCTTCAACGAAGGATTGCCGCGCCCGCAGTTGCTGATCCCGGTGCCCATGGGGCGCAAACGCCTGCGCAGGCGCGGTTTCAACCAGGCTGAAATGCTCGCTCGATGGTTGTCCAAGGCACTGCAGATCGACTGCGATTCGACCCTCGTGCAACGACCGCGCGAAACCCAGGCGCAGCAGGAGTTGGGCGCCAGGGCGCGGCTGCACAACTTGCAACAGGCTTTCTCCCTGTTGCCCGATGCGCGGTTGGAGGGGCTGCACGTGGCTCTGGTCGACGATGTGATGACCACCGGCGCCACCGCGCAGGCCCTGGCCACGCTGCTTCGCGAGGGCGGCGCCGCGCGGGTCGACGTCTACTGTCTGGCGCGTACGGCCAAGCCCGAGTAGCCTTGGCCCATGACCTTGCCCCCCTTGCTGGCCCAGTACATCGCACGTCGCCCACACCGCATCGAACTGCTGCGTCATATCGCCGAGCAGGGTTCGATCACCCGCGCCGCCAAGGCGGCCGGGCTGAGCTACAAGGGCGCCTGGGACGCCATCGACGAACTCAACAACCTGGCCCACACGCCACTGGTCGAGCGAGTCGTGGGCGGCAAAGGCGGCGGTGGCACGCGCTTGTCCGCGGAAGGGCAGCGCATGCTGCGCCTCTACCAGAAGCTCCAGGCCTTGCAGGCGCAAGTGCTCGAAGCCGCCGAGGACGCCGGCGACCTCGACCTGCTGGGCCGGCTCATGCTGCGCACCAGTGCCCGCAATCAACTGCATGGCCGCGTGACTGCCATCGACGCCTCGGGCCGCAACGACCAGATCACCCTCGATCTGGGCGCCGGGCTGAGCTTGCGCGCGCAGATCACTCACGACAGCACGCAGACGTTGACGCTCGCGCCTGGAGCGGTGGTGGTGGCGCTGGTCAAAGCCGGTTGGCTCTGCGTGTTGCCCTTGGACGCTGTCGGCATACCCGGCCATAACTGTTTGCAGGGCGTCATGGAGCAGATCCTGCTGGACACTCAGGGGCCTTGTGAAATGCGTATCGGCCTGGCGAACGGCCAAACCCTGTGCGCGTTGTCCGAGCACTGCTCGATGCGTGAGGGCGACTCGGTCAATGTATGGCTCGATCCTGCCAACGTGCTGCTCGGTACCCCGCTTTAACCAGCGTCATACCCCGCCGAATTCCGTTGATCCCCCTCTTTCAGCTAGCCAGCCAGCGGCTGCCGCGGCACCACCTGACGGCCACCGACTGGCGCCGTGCGGCTATTGACTTTGCCCAGGCGTAAACGTATGTTTCAAACAGCCGTTTGATAGCGACAACCTGTCGCAGGTCGAACCCACCGGAATTCATCAGCAGAGGTTCATTGCTATGCCTGATTACAAGGCCCCCTTGCGTGATATTCGCTTCGTCCGCGACGAGTTGCTCGGCTACGAAGCGCACTATCAAAGCCTGCCCGGCTGCCAGGATGCGACCCCGGACATGGTCGATGCCATCCTCGAAGAAGGCGCCAAGTTCTGCGAACAGGTACTGGCTCCGCTGAACCGTGTGGGCGACATCGAAGGCTGCACCTGGAGCGAAGACGGCGTGAAGACGCCGACCGGCTTCAAGCAGGCCTACAAACAGTTCGTCGAAGGCGGCTGGCCAAGCCTGGCCCACGACGTCGAACACGGTGGCCAGGGCCTGCCCGAATCCCTCGGCCTGGCGGTGAGCGAGATGATCGGCAGCGCCAACTGGTCGTGGGGCATGTACCCCGGCCTGTCCCATGGCGCCATGAACACCATTTCCGCCCACGGTACCCCCGAGCAGCAAGAGGCCTACCTGACCAAGCTGGTGTCCGGCGAGTGGACCGGCACCATGTGCCTGACCGAACCGCACTGCGGCACCGACCTGGGCATGCTGCGCACCAAGGCCGAACCGAAGGCCGACGGCAGTTATGCGATCAGCGGCACGAAGATCTTCATTTCCGCCGGCGAACACGACATGGCCGACAACATCGTGCACATCGTGCTGGCACGTCTGCCCGATGCACCGGCCGGCACCAAGGGCATCTCACTGTTCATCGTGCCCAAGTTCCTGCCCGACAGCGATGGCGCGATCGGCGCGCGCAATGCGGTGAGCTGTGGCTCGCTGGAACACAAGATGGGCATTCACGGCAACGCTACCTGCGTGATGAACTTCGACAGCGCCACCGGTTATCTCATCGGCCCCGCCAACAAGGGCCTGAACTGCATGTTCACCTTCATGAACACGGCACGCCTGGGCACCGCCCTGCAGGGTCTGGCCCATGCCGAAGTCGCGTTCCAGGGTGGCCTGCGCTATGCCCGCGATCGCCTGCAGATGCGCTCGCTGACCGGTCCCAAGGCGCCCGAAAAGGCTGCCGACCCGATCATCGTGCACCCGGACGTACGGCGCATGCTGCTGACCATCAAGGCCTTCGCCGAAGGCACGCGGGCCATGGTCTATTTCACTGCCAAGCTGGTGGACGTGCTCAAGTTCAGCCAGGACGAGGAAGAGCGCAAGCGCGCCGATGCCCTGCTTGCCTTCATGACACCGATCGCCAAGGCATTCATGACCGAAGTCGGTTTCGAGGCCGCCAACCACGGCGTGCAGATCTACGGCGGGCACGGTTTCATTGCCGAGTGGGGCATGGAGCAGAACGTGCGCGACAGCCGCATTTCCATGCTGTACGAAGGCACCACCGGCATCCAGGCACTCGACCTGCTGGGGCGCAAGGTGCTCATGACCCAGGGCGAGGCACTCAAGGGCTTCACCCGCATCGTGCACAAGTTCTGCCAGGCCAACGAAGGCAACGAAGCCGTTGCCGAGTTCGTTACACCCTTGGCGCAGTTGAACAAGGAGTGGGGCGAGCTGACCATGAAGGTCGGCATGGCCGCCATGAAGGATCGCGAAGAAGTCGGCGCAGCCTCGGTCGATTACGTGATGTATTCGGGTTACGCCTGCCTGGCCTATTTCTGGGCCGACATGGCTCGTGTGGCAGCGCAAAAGCTGGCTGAAGGCACGGGCGATGCCGCGTTCTACACGGCCAAGCTGCAGACGGCGCGCTTCTACTTCCAGCGCATTCTGCCGCGCACCCGCACTCACGTTGCCGCCATGCTCTCGGGCGCGGCCAACCTGATGGACATGGACGAAGCGCACTTCGGCCTGTCCTACTGACAGGTACGCCAACCAGCCGGGCGGCGCGCGTCTTGCCGAGCGCGCCACCCGGCTTTCGAACCTCAGCCCTCGAATTTCTGCGAGTCAGCCATGGCGGATTACAAAGCTCCCCTGCGCGATATGCGCTTTGTCCTGAACGAAGTATTCGACGTTGCCAGCCACTGGGCGCAGCTGCCGGGCCTGGCCGACAGCGTCGATGTCGACACCATGGAGGCCATTCTCGAGGAGGCCGGCAAGGTCACCGCCCAGGCCATCGCGCCCTTGAGCCGAGCGGCCGACGAAGAGGGCTGCCATTGGCGCGATACTGCGGTGACCACCCCGGCCGGGTTCATTCAGGCCTACCAGACCTACGCCGAGGGTGGCTGGGTCGGCGTGGGCGGCGAGCCTGCCCACGGTGGCATGGGCATGCCCAAGGTGATTTCGGCGCAGGTCGAGGAGATGGTCAACTCGGCCAGCCTGGCGTTCGGCCTGTACCCGATGCTGACTGCAGGTGCCTGCCTGTCCATCAACGCCCATGCCAGTGAAGAGCTGAAACGCACGTACCTGCCCAAGATGTATGCCGGAACCTGGGCCGGCTCCATGTGCCTGACCGAAGCCCATGCGGGCACCGACCTCGGCCTGATTCGCACACGCGCCGAACCGCAGGCCGACGGCAGCTACAAGGTCAGCGGGACGAAGATCTTCATCACCGGCGGCGAGCACGACCTGACCGAGAACATCATCCATCTGGTGTTGGCCAAGCTCCCCGACGCACCGCCAGGCCCCAAGGGTATCTCGCTGCTGCTGGTGCCCAAGTTCATGGTCGATGCCGACGGCAACCTGGGCGCGCGCAACGCGGTGTCCTGCGGTTCCATCGAACACAAGATGGGCATCCAGGCGTCGGCCACCTGCGTGATGAACTTCGATGGCGCCACCGGTTACCTGGTCGGCGAGGCCAACAAGGGGCTGGCGGCCATGTTCACCATGATGAACTACGAGCGTCTGGGCGTAGGCATTCAGGGCCTGGCGTCGGCCGAGCGTTCCTATCAGAACGCTGTGGAGTACGCCCGTGACCGGCTGCAGAGCCGTTCGCCCACCGGGGCCATGCAGGCCGACAAGATGGCCGACCCGATCATCGTCCACCCGGACGTGCGCCGCATGCTGCTGACCATGAAAGCCTGCAACGAAGGCGGACGGGCGTTCTCCACCTACGTGGCGCTGCAGCTGGACACCGCCAAGTACAGCGAGGAGCCGGCCACGCGCAAGCGCGCCGAAGACATGGTGGCCTTGCTGACACCGGTGGCCAAGGCGTTCCTCACTGACCTGGGCCTGGAAACCACGGTGCATGGCCAGCAGGTATTCGGTGGCCACGGCTATATTCGCGAATGGGGCCAGGAGCAGTTGGTCCGCGATGTGCGCATCACCCAGATCTACGAGGGCACCAACGGCATCCAGGCGCTGGACCTGATGGGCCGCAAGGTGGTGGGCAACGGCGGTGCGTTCTATCAGCTTTTTTCCGACGAGGTGCGTGGCTACGCCGCCGATGCCGACGCCGGGTTGCAGGAGTTCACCCAGCCGCTGATCCACGCGCTGGACCGTTTGGATGCGCTGACTGCCGGGGTTCTGGACCGCGCCGCGAACGACCCGCGCGAGATCGGCGCCGCGTCGGTCGAGTACCTGCAAGCCTTTGGCTACACCGCCTATGCCTACATGTGGACAAGGATGGCCGCTGCTGCGCTGGGCCGGCAGGACGAGGCGTTCTATGCCAGCAAACTGGGCACTGCGCGCTTTTATTTCGCCCGGTTGCTGCCGCGGATCCACTCGTTGGCGGCTGCCGTCGATGCTGGCAGCGCGTCGCTGTTTCTGTTGGGTGAGGAGCAATTCTGACGGTGTAAGCTTTGGCTTACATCACGTGGTGTCTTTGAGCTATATCCGTAGATTGGATCCACAGTTAATCTTCACTCCAAGGACGTTGCGCAGGATGCGCCTAGATATAACAGGGACACGTAGGATTTCTGCCAGGACGGCGGACGGAAATGGATGTCATGGGAAACAGTCTGCAAAACCCCGCTTCGGCGGGGTTTTCTTTTTTCCGATCCCGAATAATTTCCCCTGTAGCAGCGGCGCAAGCCGCGTCACCGACTGCGCGGTACATCTGACCCACTGCATCAAGGCCGGACGCGGCTCGCGCCGCTGCTACAGGGTTGCGCAAGCCAGTCGTGAAGGTTCGCGTCCCGTGTAGCAGCGGCGCGAGCCGCGTCACCAACGACGCGATCCACCTGACACCCCGCATCACCGCCCGACGCGGCTCTCGCACGCCCTGTAGCAGCGGCGCGTCAGGTCATGGTTTCGCTGGCGGCTTGAGCAGCGCTTCTGCCGCCTTGGCCAGGTCCGGCGGGAGGAAATCCCGATCCGGGTTGTAGTCGGCCTTGAGGAAGCGCGTCAGGTCCTGCAGGTCGCCGGGGCTGAGAATGCCCGCGGCCTGCTTGAGGCGCAGGTTGTCGAGGATGTAGTCGTAGCGGGTGTTATTGTAGTCGCGCACCGAGCTGTATAGCTGACGCTGCGCATCGAGCACGTCGACGATGTTGCGCGTTCCCACCTGATAGCCGATTTCCGTGGCCAGCACCGAGCTCTGGTTGGAGATGATCGACTGCTTGCGCGCCTGCACCTGCTCGACATCGGTATTCACCGCACGGTGCAGGTTGCGGGTGTTCTCCACTACTTGTCGACGCAGGCTTTCACGCTGCTGCTCACTTTGCGTAAGCCGTGCATAGGCCTCACGGACCTGCGAACTGGTCAGGCCGCCGCTGTAGATCGGAATGTTCAACTGCACCCCAATGCTGCGCTGCGACACATCGCTGCCATAGCTCACGCCCGGCAGGTTGGACGGATTGCTGAAACCCAGATTGTCGTTGTCGCCCTTCTGGTATTGCGCCACCGCATCTACCGTGGGCGCATGCCCGGCCTTGCGCTGGCGCAAGGTCTGCTCGGCAGCTTCCACGGCGTAGTTGCTGGCCAGTAGATCGAGGTTCTGCCGGGAAGCGGTGTCGACCCACGCGCTCGCGTCGTTGGGCATCGGCGCCAGCACCGGCAAGGTGTGAACGATGCCCTGGATCGAATTGTATTCGCGGTTGGTCAGCGTGATCAGGGCCTGGAAGGCGTCGTCGACCTGTCGCTGGGCGATGATTCGATTGGCCCGGGCAGTGTCGTAGCTGGCCTGGGATTGCAGGGTGTCGGTCTTGTCGGAAAGACCGACGTTGAAACGCTCCTGCGACTGATCGAGCTGGCGCCGGAAAGCATTCTCTTCGGCACGCGCGGTGGCCAGATTGTCCTGCGCGCGCAGCACCGAGAAATAGGCCTGGGCACTCTGCAGAATGAGATTCTGCTCGGTGGCCGACAGCTGCACGGCCGCCTGCTCGTCGACCGCCTTGGCGGCCTTGAGCTGGAACCAGCGGTCGGCGCGGAACAGCGGCTGGCTCAACTGCGCCCGGTAGGAATTGCCGCTGCGGTTGTACACCGCCGAAGGCTGGTCCAGCGCCGTGCGGGTATCGTTGATGTCATAGCCCGCCGACAGGTTGGGCAGCAAACCGGCCCGCGCCTGCGGCACGATTTCGCTTTGCGCGGCGTAGTCGGCACGCGAAGCGGCCAGGTCGGCGTTGTTCAGCACCGCTTCCTGATAGACGCTGACCAGATCGGTCATGCTCGCCAGCGGTGCCTGCTGCGCTTGGGCCATGCCTGGGATGGCACCGGACACGGCCAGGGCGAGGGCCGTTGCCGAGGGAAATCTACTGCGCAGCATGGGGCAATCCTTGGTCTGAAAGCTGGGTCTGGGCGTCAGCTGTGAAAAGAGGCGTGGGGCAGGGCGAGTGTAGAGCGCGGCGCGCCGCACAACAATCCGGCGCAACGGCCAATATCAAGACCTGCAGGCGGAGTTGGCGTTCCGTGTGCGGGCCGTCTATGCTGTGCACGTTCTTGTCGGGGTGCCTTGCTATGAGGCTGAGATCGGATAATCCGGATCCCGTTGAACCTGATCAGGTTAACGCCTGCGTAGGGAACAAGATTTCTCGTCCTTTCGGCGAGTCCTCTTGTGCTTCGTCCGGGGTCTCGCGCATTTTCTGCACAGCACCTCGCGTACAAGCACAGCATCCGTTCACAGGATGCATCCGTGCCTTTCAGGTTCGCTCCGACATTCCCGTGATGGATGCCGTCTGGAGAGCCTGTGATGAATACAAAAGCAAAAAACACCGTGCATTTGAGCGAATCGGCCCAAGTCGATTCCGGCTCCGTGCAGCCCTTCACCCGTTCACGCAAGATCTACGTTCAGGGCTCGCGTGCGGACATCCGCGTGCCGATGCGCGAGATCAGCCTGGATGTCACGCCCACCGACTTCTCGACCGGCAACGGCGCGGGCGAGATCAACCCGCCGGTGACCGTCTACGACACGTCGGGCCCCTACACCGACCCCGGCGTCGTCATCGACGTACGCAAGGGCCTGGCTGACATACGTTCGGCCTGGATCGACGACCGCGGCGACACCGAGCGCCTGGCCGGCCTGAGCTCCAACTTCGGCCAGCAACGCCTGAGCGACGACGAACTGACCAAACTGCGCTTCGCCCATGTGCGCAACCCGCGCCGCGCCAAGGCCGGCGCCAACGTCAGCCAGATGCACTATGCCCGCCAGGGCATCATCACCGCCGAAATGGAATACGTCGCCATCCGCGAGAACATGAAGCTGGCCGAGGCGCGCGCTGCCGGCCTGCTCAAGGACCAGCACAAGGGCCACAGCTTCGGCGCCAGCATCCCCCGGGAGATCACCGCCGAATTCGTGCGCGACGAGATCGCCCGCGGCCGCGCCATCATTCCGGCCAACATCAACCACACCGAACTCGAGCCGATGATCATCGGCCGCAACTTCCTGGTGAAGATCAACGGCAACATCGGCAACAGCGCGCTGGGTTCCTCCATCGAGGAAGAAGTGGCCAAGCTCACCTGGGGCATTCGCTGGGGCTCGGACACGGTGATGGACCTGTCCACCGGCAAGCACATCCACGAGACCCGCGAGTGGATCATCCGCAACTCGCCCGTGCCGATCGGCACCGTACCCATCTATCAGGCCCTGGAAAAGGTCGGCGGCGCGGCTGAGGACCTGACCTGGGAGCTGTTCCGCGACACCCTGATCGAACAGGCCGAGCAGGGCGTCGACTACTTCACCATTCATGCCGGCGTGCTGTTGCGCTATGTACCGCTGACGGCCAAACGGGTCACCGGCATCGTCAGTCGCGGCGGGTCGATCATGGCCAAGTGGTGCCTGGCGCATCACAAGGAAAACTTCCTGTACACGCACTTCGACGAGATCTGCGAGATCATGAAGGCCTACGACGTCAGCTTTTCCCTGGGCGACGGCCTGCGTCCCGGGTCGATCGCCGACGCCAACGACGAAGCCCAGTTCGGCGAACTGGAAACCCTCGGCGAGCTGACCAAGATCGCCTGGAAGCACGACGTGCAGTGCATGATCGAAGGTCCGGGGCATGTGCCGATGCAGCTGATCAAGGAGAACATGGACAAGCAGCTGGAGTGCTGCGACGAAGCGCCGTTCTACACCCTGGGCCCACTGACCACCGACATTGCGCCGGGCTACGACCACATCACCTCGGGCATCGGTGCCGCGATGATCGGCTGGTTCGGCTGCGCCATGCTCTGCTACGTGACGCCTAAAGAGCACCTCGGGTTGCCGAACAAGGATGACGTGAAGACCGGCATCATCACCTACAAGATTGCCGCCCATGCCGCCGACCTGGCCAAGGGACACCCGGGCGCGCAGATCCGCGACAACGCCTTGAGCAAGGCGCGCTTCGAGTTTCGCTGGGAAGACCAGTTCAACCTGGGGCTGGACCCAGACACCGCGCGCGCCTACCACGACGAAACCCTGCCCAAGGATTCGGCCAAGGTCGCGCATTTCTGCTCGATGTGCGGCCCGAAGTTCTGCTCGATGAAAATCACCCAGGAAGTGCGCGAGTACGCGGCCAACCAGAAGATCGAAGCCGTCGACCTGAGCGTGGAAGAGGGCATGCGCGAGCAGGCGCAGCGCTTCAAGCAGGAAGGCAGCCAGCTGTACCAAAAGGTCTAGTCAGTATCTTCGGTGGTACGGCCTTCGCGGCCACAGACCGCTCCCACAGGATCGCGATCCCTGTGGGAGCGGTCATCGGCCGCGAAAGCCGCACCGCGTTCGACCTGACTCTCTGCCAATGCCCCAATAACCTTCGACCCATTTCCACTCGAGCCCATCCATTGAAAACCTCCTATTCTCCCGATACTGCGGTGTCCGCCGCCCAGCGCGTGCTGGGCGGGCGCGACCTGTTCTCCCTGTGGTTTTCCCTGGGCGTGGGCCTCATGGTGCTGCAGACCGGCGCCCTGCTGGCGCCTGGACTGGGCCTCGCCGGCGCACTGGCGGCGATCTTCCTGGGCACCCTGGTGGGGGTCTTGCTGCTCGCCTCGGTCGGCGTCATCGGCAGCGACACCGGACTCTCCGCCATGGCGGCCCTGCGCCTGACCCTGGGCCGGGGCGCCGGCAGCGTTCCGGCCTTGCTCAACCTGCTGCAACTGATCGGCTGGGGTTCGTTCGAGATCATCGTCATGCGCGATGCCGCCAGCCTGCTGGGCACGCGCGCGTTCGGTGAGGACAGCCTGGGCAGCAACCCCTGGCTGTGGACGCTGTTCTTCGGCGGTCTGGCGACACTGCTGGCGGTCACCGGGCCGCTGACCTTCGTGCGCAAGGTGCTGCGCAAATGGGGCATCTGGCTGCTGTTGGCGGCGTGCCTGTGGCTGACCTGGAACCTGTTCGCCAAAGCCGACCTGAAGACCCTGTGGAACACCGCTGGCGACGGTTCCATGGACCTGGCCACGGGCTTCGACATCGCCATCGCCATGCCCTTGTCGTGGCTGCCGCTGATTGCCGACTATTCACGCTTCGGCAAGCGCGCCAGAAACGTGTTCGGCGGAACCGCCGTGGGTTTCTTCATCGGCAACTTCTGGTTGATGAGCCTGGGCGTCGCCTACACCCTGGCGTTCGCGCCAAGCGGCGAAGTCAATGCGCTGCTGCTGCCGTTGGCTGGGGCCGGCCTGGGCATACCGCTGCTGTTGATATTGTTGGACGAGTCGGAGAACGCCTTCGCCGATATCCATTCGGCAGCCGTATCGACCAGCTTGCTGTCGGGGCTCAAGGTCGAACACCTGGCCCTGGCCATCGGTATCATCTGCACGCTGATCGCCTGCCTGGCACCGCTGGCGCAGTACCAGAACTTCCTGCTGCTGATTGGCTCGGTATTCGCGCCGCTGTTCGGCGTGGTGCTGATGGACCACTTCGTGCTGCGCAAGCGTTCGGCCCAGGTCGAACCGCGCGCCATGCACTGGAGTGCACTGCTGGCCTGGCTTGGCGGCGTGTGCCTGTACCATGGGCTGGCCAATCTGTACCCGCAGATCGGCGCAACCCTGCCAGCGCTGCTGGTGGCAGGGTTGCTGTACTACCTGATCGAGCGAGCGCTCAACCGCGACCCGGGAACAGCTCGGGCTTGATCACGCCATTGAGGCGCGGGTAGGCAATCTTCACTTCCGGGTGGCCCATTGCGTAGGGGGCGATGCTGTACACGTTGTACTTGAGCACCACGCCCCCATAGGTGAGCGCAATGTTCGGCGTTTGCTGGAAGGGCCACTGGCGAATGAACTCGGCGTCCTTGTCCAGTTTGCTGGCGACCAGCCAGCCGCGGTGGGCTTCTTCGGCGGCCTGCCAGAACGCTCGCTCCTGGCCTGGGATCAGCATGTCCTGCAGGGTCAGCTCGCGGTGCTCGCGACGCGACCAGTTGATGAAGCCGCGCCCGGGCATGCCATGGGCGCCGCCGGTCATGGCGTAGCTGGACAGCTCGACTACAACAATGCCGTCATGCTGTTCGCGTACCTTGGCTTGCAGGTAGCTGCTGTAGCGTGGCTGGGCCTCGCGCATGAATTGCTCTTCGTAGGCCTTCAGGGTCGCCGGCACGCGGGCGTCGGGGGTGTTGACGGTCATCTCGCGCAAGCGCTTGTCGATGGCTGCATCCAGGCCCGGCTCGTCGGGAAAGTGCACCACGTCGATGTTCACCAGCGGGCAATCCTGATTGTCGCAGCCAGGCTTGAGGTGCTCGAAAGCCTCGCGCTTGGTGTCCAGCGGCGCCCGGTAGTTGGGCTGGAAGACACTGGAGCAGGCACCCAGGGTGAGGGCGACGCAGGCCACGGAGGCGAACTTGAGAAACGACATGAGGGTCCTTGGCGGGTAATGGAATTATCGTGGTTGGACTGCCGGTCGAACCGTCGGTTCGCCAGCTGCGCAATCTTAATGCCTGCTCGCTCAACCGCCTATCCCGAGGCTTGCGGCTTCACCTCAAAGGGGGCTGCAATACAGGCGCATCGCGGTTAGGATGGCCCCATGCTGCATGCACGAGTAAGAGGTTTTTCCATGTCAGATTCATCCCGGTCGATGCCTACAGCGGTCGAAATCGACAAGCGCGAGCTCTGCTTCCAGGGCTTCTACAAACTGGACAAGTTGTTCCTGCGCCACGAGCTGTTCAACGGTGGCATGAGCAAGCAGATCAGCCGCGAATTGTTCGTGCGCCATGATGCCGTGTGCGTGTTGCCCTACGACGCCGCTCGCGACGAACTGGTGCTCATCGAGCAGTTCCGGGTCGGCGCGGTGGGCAAGGTCGACAACCCCTGGCTGATCGAAATGGTTGCCGGGCTGATCGACAAGGACGAGCTGCCCGAGGAAGTCGCGCACCGCGAGGCCGATGAGGAAGCCGGCCTGCAGATTCAAGCGCTGTGGCCGATCAGCAAGTACTTCCCGTCTCCCGGTGGCAGCGACGAGTATGTGCACCTCTACCTGGGCCGCTGCAGCAGCGAGGGCGCGGGTGGCCTGCATGGCCTGGAAGAAGAGGGCGAGGACATCCGCGTCAGGGTCTGGGCATTCGACGATGCCCTGCAGGCCGTGCGCGATGGTCGAATCATCAACGCGGCAGCGATCATCGCCATTCAATGGCTGGCCCTGAACCGCGACGAAGTCAGGGGGCTGTGGTCGTGAGTCCGTTGCGCGAGCGCTACCGCGTCGACCTGGTCGGCCTGCAGGCGGCCTGCGAAGCCAATTATGCGCGGCTCATGCGCCTGCTGCCGGACATGCGCAGCCAGCAGTTGTCACGTCGCATCGCCATGACCCAGGCCGACCAGATGCTCGGTGTGCTGACGCTGGAGGTGCTGCTGGCCTGTCCATACACCACAACCCTGCGCGTACGCCAGGAGCACAGCCTGCCATGGCTGCCGGTGCCGCAGATGGAAGTGCAGGTGTACCACGATGCGCGCATGGCCGAAGTCGTCAGTGCCGAACACGCCCGACGGTTCCGCAGCGTCTACCCCTATCCCAACGCGGCCATGCACCAGCCTGACGAAAAGGCCCAGCTCAACCTGTTCCTGGGTGAGTGGCTGAGTCACTGCCTGGCCTGTGGCCACGAGTACGAAGCGGTACGCTGAGCATCGCCCTGCACGAACGCCGCACGTCGCATTGCCCTTGTCATCCAGGCTGCGCATAATTTGCCGGTTGCCCCTTTCGCCTGGAGACGGTCTTGCCGAGCCTATCTGATCCCACTGTCGATGCCCCGGTGCTGCTCGTGCAGCTTTCGGACAGTCATCTGGTGGCCGAAGCCGACGGCGCCATGTTCGGCGTGAACACGCGCCAAAGTCTGGCGCATGTGATCAGGCAGGTGCTCATGGAACAGCCACGCATCGACTTGCTGGTCGCCACCGGTGACCTGTCCCAGGACGGCACGCTGGCGTCGTACCAGGCGTTCGCGCAGGCCACCCAGGTCATTTGCGCACCGGCGCGCTGGCTGCCCGGCAACCATGACCAGCCTGCGCTCATGCAGCAGGCCGCCCAAGGCACCCAGTGGCTGGAGCCTGTGGCGGACGTGGGCGCCTGGCGGGTGACGCTGCTCGATTCGACCATCGCTGGTTCGGCAGCCGGCTATCTGGCCGACGACCAGTTGCAGTTGCTCGAGCGGGCGCTCGTTGAAGCACCGCACAAGCATCATCTGGTGTGTCTGCACCACCATCCGGTTGCGATCGGCAGCCAATGGATAGAGCCCATCGGGCTGCGCAACGCTGAGGCCCTGTTCGAGCTACTCGCGCGTTTCCCTCAGGCGCGGGGCATGCTCTGGGGGCATGTGCATCAGGAAGTCGACCGTCACGCCCATGGCTTGCGCCTGCTGGCGTCGCCGTCCACGGGCATTCAGTTTCTGCCAGGCAGCAAGGATTTCGCCCTGGACGACCGAGCGCCGGGCTACCGCTGGCTGCGGCTGATGCCCGATGGGCAGATCGAGACCGGCGTGTCGCGGCTGGCAAACTTCACCTTTACCCCCGACCTGAACGCCGCGGGTTATTGACTCAGAGGCGGTAGCGCGGCCTTCGCGGGCAGAGCCCGCTCCCACAGGGTTTCGTGCCAGGATTGCGGCTTGCCCATATACCGACGCAGCAACACCCCAACTGCACCCCCGACAAGGTAAACTGCGCGCCATCTCTATGCCCGGAGGCCCCCATGCCCGGTTCGATCCTTTACATTCACGGTCTGAACAGTTCGCCGGATTCGCAGAAAGCCCGCCAGCTGAGCGCGCTGATGCAACGCATCGGCCTGGCCGACCAGCTTCGTGCGCCGGCGCTGCACCACCATCCGCGCCAGGCCATTGCCCAGCTGGAAGCCGCACTGGCGGAGCTCGACGCGCCATTGCTGGTGGGAAGCTCCCTCGGCGGCTACTATGCGACGCACATGGCCAAGCGCTTCGGGCTCAAAGCATTGTTGATCAACCCGGTGGTCAATCCGCACCGTCTGTTCGATGGCTACCTGGGGATGCAGACCAACCACTACACGGGCGAAAGCTGGCAATTGACCCGCGACCACGTCACGGCGCTGGCCGAGCTGGAAGTGCCGGCGCCTACCGATCCCGAACGGCTTCAAGTATGGCTGCAGACCGGCGACGAAACCCTTGACTATCGCCAGGCGGCGGTCTTCTACCAAGCCTGCAGCGTACACATCGAAAACGGCGGCGATCACGGCTTCCAAGGCTTTGCGCAAAAGTTGCCAGCGCTGCTGGCATTCGCCGGCATCGACGCGGCGCGTTACCAGGCCGTCGATTTTGCCCAGCTTTGATCACTCTTTTCACGAACGACTGACGACGAGACCCCATGGCCAATCCCAGCGCTAGCTCCTATAACGCAGACGCCATCGAAGTCCTCTCGGGCCTCGACCCGGTGCGCAAGCGCCCGGGCATGTACACCGACACCAGTCGGCCCAATCACCTGGCCCAGGAAGTCATCGACAACAGTGTCGACGAAGCCCTGGCGGGCCATGCGCGGTCCATTCAGGTCATCCTGCACGCCGATCACTCTCTGGAAGTGTCCGACGATGGCCGTGGCATGCCCGTGGACATCCACCCCGAGGAAGGCGTCAGCGGCGTCGAACTGATCCTCACCAAGCTGCACGCGGGCGGCAAGTTTTCCAACAAGAACTACCAGTTTTCCGGCGGCCTGCACGGGGTCGGCATCTCGGTGGTCAACGCCCTGTCCCATCAGGTGCGGGTCAGGGTCAAGCGCGACGGCAACGAGTACCAGATGACCTTCGCCGATGGCTTCAAGGCCACCGATCTGGAAGTCATCGGCACCGTCGGCAAGCGCAACACTGGCACCAGCGTGTACTTCGCACCGGACCCGAAATACTTCGATTCGCCGAAGTTTTCCGTCAGCCGCCTCAAGCATGTGCTCAAGGCCAAGGCGGTGTTGTGTCCCGGCCTGCTGGTCAGCTTCGAAGACAAGGGCAGCGGCGAGAAGGTCGAATGGCATTACGAAGACGGTCTGCGTTCGTACCTGATCGACGCGGTCACCGAATTCGCTCGCCTGCCCGACGAGCCGTTCTGCGGCAGCCTGGCGGGCAACAAGGAAGCCGTGGACTGGGCGCTGCTGTGGTTGCCCGAAGGTGGCGACAGCGTCCAGGAAAGCTACGTCAACCTGATTCCCACGGCCCAGGGCGGTACCCACGTCAACGGGCTGCGCCAGGGTCTGCTGGATGCGATGCGCGAGTTCTGCGAGTTCCGCAACCTGCTGCCGCGCGGCTTGAAGCTGGCGCCGGAAGATATCTGGGAACGCATCGCCTTCGTGCTCTCGATGAAGATGCAGGATGCGCAGTTCTCCGGCCAGACCAAGGAGCGGCTGTCCTCGCGCGAAGCGGCCGCGTTCGTCTCCGGCGTGGTCAAGGACGCCTTCAGCCTGTGGCTCAACGCCCATCCCGAATTGGGCATGCAGTTGGCCGAACTGGCGATCAGCAACGCCGGGCGCCGCCTCAAGGCGAGCAAGAAGGTCGAGCGCAAGCGCATCACCCAGGGCCCCGCATTGCCCGGCAAGCTGGCTGACTGCGCCGGGCAGGACCCGGCCCGCTCCGAACTGTTCCTGGTCGAAGGCGACTCGGCAGGCGGCTCGGCCAAACAGGCGCGAGACAAGGAATTCCAGGCGATCCTGCCGTTGCGCGGCAAGATCCTCAACACCTGGGAAGTGGATGGCAGCGAAGTCCTCGCCAGCCAGGAGGTCCACAACATTGCCGTGGCCATCGGCGTCGATCCCGGTGCCGCCGATATCAGCCAGCTGCGCTACGGCAAGGTGTGCATTCTGGCCGACGCCGACTCCGACGGCCTGCACATCGCGACCCTTCTGTGCGCGCTGTTCGTCCAGCACTTCCGCCCCCTGGTAGACGCCGGTCACGTCTATGTCGCCATGCCGCCGCTGTACCGCATCGACCTGGGCAAGGAGATCTTCTACGCCCTGGACGAGGCCGAGCGCGACGGCATCCTCGACCGCCTGGTCGCCGAAAAGAAACGCGGCAAGCCGCAGGTCACGCGCTTCAAGGGACTGGGCGAAATGAACCCGCCGCAGCTGCGCGAAACCACCATGGACCCCAACACCCGCCGCCTGGTGCAACTGACCCTGGACGACTTCGCCGGCACCACCGAAATCATGGACATGCTGCTGGCCAAGAAACGTGCGGGCGACCGCAAGGCGTGGCTCGAGTCCAAGGGCAATCTGGCCGAGGTGCTGGCTTGATCGCAGCGCTGCTGACAGCCCTGTTCGCCCTGGCCCTGCCGACGCTGGCCATGGCGTCGGTGCAATCACCCGTGCCCGAGCTGACCCTGGTCGGCGAGCACGCGGTGGACGGCATGCCCAGCGGGAATCTGTCCGGGCTGGCGCTGTGCCGCAAGGCGTTGTGGGCCGTCTCGGACCGCGAGGACGGCACGGTCTATCGACTCGACACCTCGACCCGCGACTGGCAGGCCACGGCCGTAACCTTCAAGGCACCACCGGTACCGCCCAGCGGCCTGCCTGTTCGTCTGCGCATGAGCAGCTGGGCGGCGGCCTTCGTGCGCGGCGGCGACCTGGATTTCGAAGGCATCAGCTGCGATGCCCGAGGCAACCAATACCTGGTCAGCGAAGCTCACGTCGCGGTGCTGCAGATTCCCGTGTCCGGCGAGCCGAAATGGTTGCCCCTGGACCCGACCCTGGTCAGTCAGGCACGTGCCAGCAACCTGCTGTTGCATTTCAATGCCCTGTTCGAAGGGCTGACCGTCAACTCGGCCGGCGACCGCTTGTGGCTGGCGGCCGAACGTCAGCAGCGCGGCCTGTTGGCCGTTCGCAAGCGGCCGTTGAGCTGGAGTTGTGAGGGGCGTTGCGTATTGCTTGCCGAAGGCGGTGCGGAAACCCTGCCGGTGCAGATTCCCCGGGCCCGGCACATGCCACGCGACTTCGCCGATCTGGCCTGGTTCGATGGCAAGCTGTTCACGCTGGAACGCAATGCCTACCGCATCTGTCGTCGCGATGCGGACACCGCTGCCGTCGAGCGTTGCTGGTCGTTCGCCGCCGAGGCGCTGTTGCCGGCTCGCCGCTATGATGCTCCCTACGGTCTGACCGAAGCGCTGAGCGTCGATGCCGAGGGGGCGTGGGTGGGCACCGACAACAACCAATGGGCCCGCGCCGATGGCGAGCGTCGCCCGGTGGTCTGGCGTTTCGCGGCCCCCGCCGGCGGCTGGAGCGCGGCGCCATGAGCCAGGCCGCACCGGGCAGACGCACTGGCAAGGTGTTGATGCTGCTGGCCTGGGCCGCAGCGTTGTACCTGGCCACGCAGTTCTTCGGTGACTGGGAACAGCGTCGCGAAAATCCCAATGCCGTGCCGGTCTCCCAGCACGGCGATGGCTACGTGGAAGTGCAACTGGCCGGCAATGGCCAGGGGCACTTCGTCAGCGGTGGCTTCATCAATGGGCAGCCGGTGCAATTCATGCTCGACACCGGCGCCACCGATGTGGCCATGCCCGAAGCCGTGGCGCGCAAGCTTGAATTGGCACGCGGGGCGCCGGTACTGCTCACCACCGCCAACGGCAAGACCCAAGGCTACCGTACCGAGATCGCCAGCCTGCAGCTGGGCGACATCCGCCTGAGCAATGTCCGCGCTCTGGTAGTGCCGGGCTTCGACGGCGACCAGGTGCTGCTGGGCATGAGCGCCCTGAAACAACTTGAATTCACTCAGCGCGGTGGCAACTTGCTGCTGCGCCAGACCACGAAACGATGAGGCTTGCATGAGCGATTCCCTCGATCTCAGTCTTGACGGCGTAGAACGCCGTTCCCTGGCTGACTTCACCGAACAGGCCTACCTCAACTACTCCATGTACGTGATCATGGACCGCGCCCTGCCGCACATTGGCGATGGCCTCAAGCCGGTCCAGCGACGCATCGTCTATGCCATGAGCGAGTTGGGCCTGGACGCCGACGCCAAGCACAAGAAGTCCGCGCGCACCGTGGGCGACGTGCTCGGCAAGTTCCACCCCCATGGCGACTCGGCCTGCTACGAGGCCATGGTGTTGATGGCGCAGCCGTTCAGCTATCGCTACACGCTGGTCGATGGCCAGGGCAACTGGGGGGCGCCGGATGATCCGAAATCCTTTGCGGCCATGCGCTACACCGAGGCGCGCCTGTCGCGCTATTCCGAGGTGCTGCTCACCGAGTTGGGCCAGGGCACGGCGGACTGGGTGCCGAACTTCGACGGTACCCTCGACGAGCCGTCGGTACTGCCGGCGCGGCTGCCCAATATCCTGCTCAACGGCACCACCGGCATTGCCGTAGGCATGGCCACCGATGTTCCACCGCACAACCTGCGCGAAGTGGCCAGCGCCTGTGTGCGCCTGCTCGACGAGCCCAAGGCGACGATCGAGCAGCTCTGCGAACACATCCAGGGCCCCGACTACCCGACCGAAGCGGAAATCATCACCCCGCGCGCCGATCTGCTGAAAATCTACCAGACCGGACGCGGCTCGGTGCGCATGCGCGCGGTGTATCGCCTGGAAGACGGCGACGTCGTCGTCACCGCCTTGCCGCACCAAGTGTCCGGCGCCAAAGTGCTGGAACAGATCGCGGCGCAGATGCAGGCCAAGAAGCTGCCGATGGTGGCGGACCTGCGTGACGAATCCGACCACGAGCATCCGTGTCGCATCGTCATCATTCCACGCTCCAATCGCGTCGAAGTCGACGACTTGATGCAACATCTGTTCGCCACCACCGATCTGGAGTCGACCTACCGGGTCAACGTCAACATCATTGGCCTGGACGGACGCCCGCAGTTGAAGAACCTGCGCGCGTTGCTGGTCGAATGGCTGGAGTTTCGTGTCAATACGGTGCGCCGCCGCCTGCAGTTCCGCCTGGACAAGGTCGAACGTCGCCTGCACCTGTTGGACGGCTTGCTGATCGCCTTCCTCAATCTGGATGAAGTGATCCACATCATCCGCACCGAGGAGCATCCCAAGGCGCGCCTGATCGAGCGCTTTGCCCTCACCGACATCCAGGCCGACTACATTCTCGATACGCGCCTGCGTCAGCTCGCGCGCCTTGAGGAAATGAAGATCCGCGGCGAGCAGGAAGAACTGGCCAAGGAACGCGCCAAGCTGCAGGCGCTGCTGGGCAGCGAAAGCAAGCTGAAGAAGCTGGTGCGCGCCGAGCTGATCAAGGACGCCGAAACCTATGGCGACGCGCGTCGCTCGCCGATCGTTGCGCGCAGCGAAGCGCGCGCGCTGTCGGAAAACGAGCTGATGCCGACCGAGCCGGTGACGGTGGTGCTCTCCGAAAAAGGCTGGGTGCGTTGTGGCAAAGGTCACGACATCGACGCCACGGGCCTCTCCTATAAAGCCGGCGACGGCTACAAGACCGCGGCCATCGGGCGCTCGAACCAGTTCGCGGTATTCATCGACTCGACCGGGCGCAGCTACTCGGTGGCCGCGCACACCCTGCCTTCGGCCCGAGGCCAGGGCGAGCCGCTGACCGGCCGGCTGACGCCGCCCCCCGGCGCAAGCTTCGAGTGCGTGATGCTGCCCGACGACGACGCGTTGTATGTCATCGCGTCGGACGCCGGCTACGGCTTCGTGGTCAAGGGCGAAGACCTGCAGGCCAAGAACAAGGCTGGCAAGGCGCTGCTCAGCCTGCCCAAAGGGGCCAAGGTGATCAACCCGCGTGCCGTACCCGATCGCGAACGCAATTGGCTGGCTGCGGTGACCACCGAGGGGCGCCTGCTGGTATTCAAGATCAGCGACCTGCCGCAACTGGGCAAGGGCAAAGGCAACAAGATCATTGGCATTCCCGGCGATCGAGTGGCCAGCCGTGAAGAATTCGTCACTGACCTGGCGGTGGTTGCCGAAGGCTCGACCCTGGTCCTGCAGGCGGGTAAACGCACGCTGTCGCTCAAGCCCGATGACCTTGAGCACTATAAAGGCGAGCGCGGTCGGCGTGGCAACAAGCTGCCCCGCGGTTTCCAGCGAGTCGACGCCCTGGTCGTGGAAAACCTCTGATCGACGACCGCGCCCGGACGGCGGCAGTGCTGCCGTTCGACGTACAAGCACTGGAGTCGGGGCGCGGATTCACGGATGATAGGCCCTTTCGCGGCGCCGCCAAACGGCAGCGTCCAGACGACTCGGTCAAGTATTGCTGCGGTTGCCGTGTGGCAGCCGCCTGGATGAAATGATGAAACTGTTGCGCCTTCCCGTGATTTTATTGCTCAGCGGCGTGCTGGGACTGGCCGGATGCAGCACGCATCAACCAGTGGCCCTGTACCAGCTCGACAGCGGCAACCCCGGGCTGCCCAAGGAAAGCCGCGGCATGGCCGTGCTGCTGGGGCCAGTATCCGTGGCTGACTACCTGCAGCGCGAAACGCTGCTGCAGCGCCAGTCCGATGGTAGCCTGAGGGCGTCCACCGACGGTCGCTGGGCCGGCAGTCTTTCTGCAGACATCGACCAGTTGCTGTTGCGCCAGATGGCTTGGCGCCTGGACAGTCAGCGCGTAGTGCTGGCACCCACGCCAGCCAACTTCACGCCTGACGCCCAAGTACTTTTGTCGATCACCCGTCTCGATTCGGGCAGCCGCCAGCCGGCGATACTGGATGCCCAGTGGCGCGTCCTGGACCGCCGCGGGCAGGTACGCGACAACCGTATCGTCCACCTCGAGGAAAAGCATGACGGTGGTACTGCGGACCAGGTCCAGGCCCAGGGCGTTCTGCTTCAGCGCCTGGCCGCACAGTTGACGGCGGCGCTCAAGCCGCTGGCCAACCAGCCGGCGCTGGTCGAGGAGCGCAAATCGGCGCCGGCGCAGGTGCGCCGCGAGCAGGAAAAGTCGCGGATTCCCCTGGCTACCCCCATCCGTACCGATCTGGAAGTGTTCCGCTTCTAGAACGGCGTCCACAAAAAAGCCCGCATCGCGGGCTTTTTTGTGGGCAATCGCTCAACCGATCAGCTGATTCTTGCCAGTTGGCGTTCCAGCAGGGACGGGTAGGGCTCCAGCAGACGCTCCACGCAACAGGCGCCTTCAGGACTGGCGATCGAGCGAATGCGCGCGCGTTGACGGATCAGCGGGTCTTCGCCGATCTCGCGCACCACCAGCAACAGGTTGCGGCTGTGCTGCGATAGCGCCAGTGCATCCTGGGCCGATTCGGTCAGCAGCAGGTCGATGGAGTTCAAGCCATGAACGTCATCACTGAGCACCAGCCCCAACTGCAGTTGCAGGGTGATGCCGCTGTCGGCGACCTCGATCTGCAAGGCATGGCCCAGGGCGCGCAACAGTTCGCCGCAGCAGATCGCGTTGGTCAGGTAGTCATCGCCGCTGTGCTCGCTGTGAAACAGCATCAGCGTGCTGCCATCGTTGAGCATGTGCACTTCGCCCTCGTAGAGCGAGGCAGCCTGTTGCAGGCAGTCGTGGTAACGCTCCAGCAACTCGGCCAGGCGTGCCTTGGGCAGGCGACGCAGTTGTTCCTGCGCGCCCAGTTGCACGGCCAGCACAGCGCTGTCGGTGTGCACCCGGGCCACGGCCGTGGTCGGCTGCTTGATCACGGCCACCGGGGTTTCGCGCAGATCGGAGAACGGATCGTCGCCGAAGTCTTCTTCGTCTTCGTCCGCGTGAATCTGGCGCATGAGCGGTTTTACCGGCTTGGCTGCCACGGGAGGGAAGGGACCCGGCCTGGCGGTTGACGAGCGCACGGGTGGCGCCGCTTGCGGCTCGTCGTCTTCATCCGTGTCGTCGGGCTCGACCTCCGGCTCGCGCGGCTCGGGCGCCAATTGTGCGTGCAACTGCCGCGCCAGATCACCGATCTCGTCGGTGCGCTGAGTGGCCGGGGTGAACTCGTCTGGGTTGCGCAGCCAGACCCGCAGTTGCAGCAGCGGCGTCGAGATGTAGCGACCCAGCCGCAGGCTCAGCGCCAGTGCCAGCACCAACAGGATGCCCGCCAGCACACCCATGCTTTGCAGGCTGATGGTCAACGGCTGCTGGAACTGGTTCATGTCCAGGCTGATGCGCAGTTGCCCGGCCAGTGCATCCTGGAAGTTGATCTTGGTCTCGTACAGCCCCTGGCTTTGCCCCAGCAGGCCGCTCTTGGGGCGCTGGCCGGCTTCGGCGAGAATGCGGTTGTCCGGGCTGAAGATCGCCGCGTGGGCGACCAGCGGGTTCTTCACCAGGTTGTTGAGCAGCACGTTGAGGCTGAGGATGTCGTTGGACACCAGCAGCTCGGTGGCGGACGTGGCCGTCTGCGTGGTCAGGCTCTGCCCCACCGCGTCGGCCTGCTCGTGCATGGCCTGCTTGAACTGCAGACCCATGACGCAGGCGTAGATCACCAGGGCAGTGGCAACCAGCACGATGTTGGTGAACGCGATGCGCAAAGCCAGGGGCACTCGACGGTGGCGCACGGCTCGGAAGATCAGCAGGAAGAAGTTGTCGGTTTTGACTGGCGTAGGCCGGTTCACTGAGCGCGGCTCTTTGTCCGTGAAGTTGGCGCGCAGTATAACGAGCACCCTCCGAGCGGCAAAGCGCTGCCTGTGCCCGATGGTCACTGAAAGTGGTTAGAATGCGTTTTTTTTCATCAAACGGGGTGCCTCTTGCGCGAAATCGTCCTGCTCAACATCACCGCTCAGGAGCAGTCGGGCATCGCCGATGCCTTGCGCGCCGCTCTGGCCGCCGATACCACGTTCAGCGCCGCCCAGTCCGCCACGCCAGCTGAACATGTGGTCAGCGTGATGGGGCGCCAGGTCGGTTACCCCGCCTTGCAGCAGGTGGTCAGCCTGCTGAGCGAGCATGGCTTGGCGTTGGCGAGCATCGAACGCCTGTCTGCCGCAGTGGGCGGCAACGCTTGCTTCGAGCTGGGCCTGCTTGGCACGCTGGAGCAGCCTCTGCAATTGCGCGGGCAGGTGCTTGAACTGAGCGCTGCGCTGGGTCTGGACATCGTCCACCAGCCCGAGTCACCTCAGCGCCGACAGCCACGCCTGGCGGTGTTCGACATGGATTCGACCCTGATCGAGGCCGAGGTGATCGACGAACTGGCCAAGGCGGCCGGCATCGGCGAACGCGTCGCGGCGATCACCGAACAGGCCATGCGCGGCGAAATCGATTTTCGCGCCAGCTTCAAGGCGCGTCTGGCACTGCTCGACGGTCTCGACGTTGCGGTACTTGATGACATCGGTGCGCAGCTGCGTTTGAGCGAAGGTGCCGAGCGCCTGTTCGCCGAACTCAACCGCATGGGCGTGAAGACGGCCATTCTGTCCGGTGGCTTCACGTATTTCGCCAGGCAGTTGCAGGAGCGCCTGGGCATCACCCATGTGTTCGCCAACGAACTGCAGGTGGTCGACGGCAAATGCACGGGCGTGGCAGTCGAGCCGATCGTCGACGCCCAGCGCAAGGCTGACCTGCTGCAGCAGCTGGCCCGTGAACAGGGTGTGGAGTTGAGCGAGACCCTCGCCGTGGGCGATGGCGCCAACGACCTGGCCATGCTGGCGATTGCAGGTCTGGGCGTGGCGTTCCGTGCCAAGCCGCTGGTACGGCAGTCGGCGCGTCAGGCCATCAGCGTGCTGGGGCTGGACGCCGTGCTGTACCTGCTGGGCCGCCGCGACTGAACGCAGGCTGGTTCAGAGGTCTTTCCACAGCGAATCGAAGTCTTCTTCGGGTGCAGCATCGTCGGCACCGGCCGGCGCCGGTTTGGCCACTTCCAGCAGGTGGTATTCGAACTGGTTGAAGCTGCCGGTGCCGGTCATGCGCTGACCAAGGCCGGCCGGGCGTTCTTCACCTTGGGTGTTGATGATCACCTTGTTGCCTTCCTGGAACGGCATGCGCGGCGCCAGCAGGGAGGCGGGTATGTCGATGGCGCGGATCTCCGGCAGCAACAGGCCACGCAGGAACTGGCTGTTCTGCTCGCTGACGCGTACCAGTTGCAGACCGCATGGCTGCGCGTGCGGTGCCACCAGCTCGATGCCCATCTGCGTACCGCCACTGCGCACCTGACGGATCCAGCGCACCACCGCCACGCTCCAGCCCTGGGCCTGAGTGTCCTGAATACCGATCATTTCTCCGGCCTGCAGCTGCGGCGGGACTTCCCTTGGCCATGCCAGGCAGTAGCCGCCGGGGCTGTGGTTGACGATCTGCAGGGCGTAGGTAGGGAAGTGCTGGTCATTGTTGGACGCGCTGGCGGCGCCGCTGCCTTCGCCGCTTGGCAGGTCGTACTGGATTTCTTCGTAGTCGCCGTGCCGATCGGTTTCGGTCGGCCTGCTCCAGGACTGGGTGGCGGCGCCTGGCACGAACTGTGCGCTCTGGGAAAGGGCCGGGCGCTTGAGGATCTCGCTGAAGGAGCGTTCGCCGCCGATGTAGTAATGCAGCGCGCTCATACCGATGCACACCGTCAGGTTGCCCTGGCCAGGGGTGCGGGTGAAGGTACGTTCTGCCACATCGCCCCAGGCGGCCGCCACGTGTTGCAGCAGATCGATACTGAAGTTGCTGGGGATCAGGCGCGACTGCGCACGCTGCTCGACCGGCATTTCCAGATGCGCCTTGATGGCCTCGACCAGATCGGCCGGATCGAGCCCCACCAGCAGCGGCAACTGATCCTCTTCATACAGCGTCTTGTAGCGCGGCGGGCTGTCTTCGTCGGGCGCCATGGCGAACAGGCTCGAAGCCAGGGTGGCAGGCTGCACACGCACCAGCAGGCTCCATGCCTCGAGCACCTCGGCCAGGCGCAGGATCGCCTGCTGGCGCATCTGGTTGCAGCGTGAGCTGCCCAGCAACAAGGCGGCGGTGTAGCTTTGCTGCACGCTCAGGGTCGTGCCATGAGCGGCCAGCGGATCGTTGATCGGAACGTTCTGCAACTGATGCGCCAGAGCCGCCTGGTACAGCTGGTGCAATTCCAGCCAGACCCCGTCAGGCACCGGACAGTACAGCAGGCTGGCACGCATCACCGGCCCATTCAGACAGTGCAGGGCGCGCTGCGCAGCGGTGGCCAGGAGGGTGGCGCGATCCTTGGAGGCACGGTCTTTCGCGTAGGTGGCGCTAATGCGCAGCACGATCTGCTTGTAGCCGATGGCCAGATGGTTCTGCAGGGCCTGGCACAGGTTGGCGACCTTGCGCGAGCGCTCGTCGAGAACGATAGACTGGTTGAGGAAGTGTCGTTCCAGATGCTTGCAGACGAAATACACCTCGGGCCGCAGCAGCTCGAGCAGTTGCAGGCGGTTTTCGCTGGGCGTGAGCAGTTGGTTGAGTTCGCCCAGGCCCTGGTACAGCAACCGGGCGGTTTCCCCCAGATTGGCCTTGGGCAGCTTGGCAATCCAGCGCTTGAGGTCGCGCGGGGTCGCTTCGCAGAAGGTCAGGCTCAACTGCGATGGCGTCGGTGCGCGCAACAACAGATGGGGGCGTGGCGACATCGGTCGTTTCCTGGTTCAACTCAGGTCGTCGCTCGAGGGCTTGAACGACGAAAAAAGACAGGCCATTCATTTGGCCGTATGCAAGGACTCTAACAGCATTGGATAACGGTCGCAGCCCCGATGTCGCCGAGGCTGCGCCGTGCCGTCCGCGCGGCTCAGATCACCGGGGGAGGTGTCGCCGACGCGGCCGCGGTCGAACTGTGCGCAAGTCCCAGGCCCTGGCCCATGTTCACCGGTGACAGATTGGCCAGATGATGGGCCCATTGGACCTGTTCCGGGCCAAACAGCATGACCACGGTGGAGCCCAGCTTGAAGCGGCCCATCTCGGCACCTTTCTCCAGATGGATCGGCGCGCGAGCGGCTTCGTCGTAGCGAAAGGTCTTGAGTTCGCGCTTGGGTGGCGTCACCAGGCCCGCCCAGACGGTTTCTATCGAGGCGACGATCATCGCGCCCACCAGCACCATGGCCATCGGTCCGCGTTCGGTGTCGAAGATGCACACCACCCGTTCGTTGCGCGCGAACAGTTCAGGCACGTTCTCGGCGGTGGTCTGGTTGACCGAGAAGATGCGCCCCGGTACATAGATCATTTCACGCAGGGTGCCCGCCAATGGCATGTGCACCCGATGGTAGTCGCGGGGTGACAGGTAAATGGTGGCGAACTTGCCACCCATGAAGGGGGCGGCGTTGTCTGGATCGCCGCCCAGCAGTTCGAGCACGCTGAAGCTGTGGCCCTTGGCCTGGAAGATGCGACCGTGTTCGATGGTGCCCAGCTGGCTGATGGCGCCGTCGGCCGGCGAGAGGATCGCACCGGGGGTCGGGTCCAGTGGGCGCGCATCGGGCTTCAAGGCACGGGTGAAGAAGGCGTTGAAGTTTTCGTAGGCGCTCAGGTCCTCGACCTGGGCCAGCGACATGTCGACGTTGTAGCGTTCGGCGAACCAGCGGGTGAAGGCGTTCTTGAACCAGCGCGAGCGGCACTCGGCAACGCACCCGGCCAGGCGCGAGAGCAGGTGATGGGGCAGCAGGTACTGACTGATGATGAACAAGCGATCTTTCATTGAGTGTCCTTAAACTTCGATAGGGGTGTCGGGGTGGTTGCCCCATTCGCCCCAGGAACCGGCATAGCCCTTGACGCGCGGATAGCCCAGCGCCTTGGCCACGAGATAAGTGAAGCCAGAGCGGTGATGGGTCTGGCAGTGAGTGATGATTTCCTTGTCGGCGGTGATACCCAGGCCGTCGAGCATCTGCGCGGCATCGCTGTGGATGCGCAGCTGGCGCGCGGGATCCATGACCGCAGTCCACTCCAGGTTGACTGCGCCGGGAATGTGCCCCGCCTTGGCTGCCAGCACTTTTTCGCCCGAGTATTCCAGCGGGCCGCGGGCATCCCAGATGGCCAGGTCGCTGGCGTCCAGGCGGCTTTGCAGGTACTCGCGGGTGGCAGTGGGCTCGTCGTGCAGGGTCAGCGGCAGCGGGCCGCCGGCGCTGGCTGGCGTGTCCTGGCTCAGCGGCAGGCCGGCGGCCTCCCAGGCCAGAATGCCGCCATTGAGGTAGTGATAGCGCGAATGGCCGATCACGTCGAGTATCCAGATGAAGCGTCCGGCCCAGCCGCCGCCCTCGTCGTCGTAGACCACGTAGGTCGCCTGCGGGTTGTGACCCAGCTCGCCGAACAGCTGCTCCAGTGCCGCCAGCCCAGGCAGCAGCCCCGGTGCGGGTGGCTGACCCAATTGGGTACGCTTGGGATCGACGAAACGCGCCCCGCGGATGTGCCCGGACGCATAGCGTGCGGCGCTGGTCAGGTCGACCACGATCAGGTTGTCGGCATCGAGCCGGGTATCCAGCTCATCGGGCTCGATCACCAGGGGCAGGCCAGAGAAGTCAGGCATTCGGGTCTCCAGACGAAACGGAACGGCGATTGTAGCGCAAGCCTCACCGGCTGCGGTTGGTAAAGGTGTCCAGCGCGCGCTCGATGCACTGCGCGGTCTTGCCGAAGCCCTGCACGCTGATCTCGGAAAACGGGCGTCCGCCCTGGTCGGCTACCAGCAGCGTGTGTACCCGGCCTTCGACGCCCAGCGAGCGCAGCAGCAGGTGTTCACCGCGGAACAGCGCGCGCAGGGTTGCCGGCAGCAGCGCCTGGAGCTGGGCACTGTTGGCAGTGCTCATGCGCAACTGGGTCGGTTGGGCGAGCAGCCGCTGCAACAGGCTGCTGTGCTCGATGCCCAGGCTCAGCGCAGCCGCCTCCTTGGGCAGCCCGGCGCTCTGGTGCACGCGCAGGCTGCCATGGCTGCGGTCGACCATGAGCAGCATGACGCGCTGCATGCCGCACGCCAGCAATGCATCGCGCGCGCAGGTGGTCAGGTGCAAGGCATTGTTGAAAGGCGTCGGTGTGGCCAGCAGCTGCGTGCACAGCTGCCGCCAGCCCGTCAGTGCCGCTTCGCTCGGCGCCGGCGCCGGTTCGCTGTCCTGCGTCGCGAGCGTGTGCTGCGGCGGCCACGGCAGGCTGCGAGCCGGATGCCACAAGTCGGCAGCCCAGTGCACGCGGGCGCTGTGCACCGCGTGTTGATGGACCTGTTGCTGCACCTGTTCGAGCGGCACTTGCAGGTAGAGGCAACTCAGGTACTGCCAGCGCTGCAGGTGGGGGGTGAACCAGCCGTGCTGCGCCGCCAGGGCCAGACCGTTGGCCATCAGGATGGTATTGGCCGGTTGGTTCAACCAGCGCCGCAACGCCGGCTCGTCGTCCAGCTGCTGTTGCTGGCGCAGGCGATGCTGGTTGTCGCGGGCGATGTGCAGCGCCTGCACCAGTGCTCGACGTTCCCCCAGCAGCAGGCCATAACCGTGCAGCACCCAGGCCGGCAGACGCCATTTCTGCGCCAGCGCCTGGCAAAGCACCAGCAGCGGTACGCCGAACAAGGCCTGCTCGACCGTGGCCGCCGCTTCGCCTTCGGCAATGACCCGCCGCTCCCATTCGTCGAGCAGCTCAGGGTAGGTGGCAGCCAGGGGCCAGAGCGGCGACAGGAACAGCAGGCTGCCCCAGTGGATCTCCTGCCACAGCCGTGCCAGCCGTGCCGCGAACAGGCCATTGGCCTGCTGGCTGGCGTGCTGGCTGACCATCTGCAACTGGCGCAGTGTCAGGGGCATCTGCTGCGGCTCGAGCGCGGGCAGGCGCATCAACAACTCTTCGGTGCGCGACAGCCCCAACCGATTCAGGGCAACTTCGAGGCTTTCCGCCGGTTCCGCCAGGCTGTTGCTGGCATGCCGGTTGGCTTCGCGCATCACACTGAGCACCAGCGCCGGGCTGTGCTGCATCAGGTCGGCGATGTCGCGCAGCGAGCGGCGCCTGTCCTTGATCGCCGCGCGAACCTTGTCGTGGTAAAGCCTGGGGATCGGCAGACGCACGCCATCGAGCAGTGCGAGCCAGGTGTCTAGGGTTTGAGGCTTGGCGTTGGACACTATGCTTATCCTGATGCATGCCTGAATGCAGGCCGACTACACGAACGGACCAAACTGGCTTTTGAAAACCGCTGCCTATAGTCTGGCGCAGTTCTGCCGATAAGGAGAACAACAGATTCAACATCATCTTTTTCGTCCTTGAACCCGACTTCTGAAGTGTTTTTTATCCATGGCTAAAATCATCGGCATCATTGTCGTGTTCGCGAGCGTGCTGGGCGGATACGTGCTTTCCCACGGCCAGCTGGCCGCCCTGGTGCAACCCTTCGAGGTGCTGATCATCGGTGGCGCCGCACTGGGCGCGTTCCTGCAGGCCAACCCCGGCAGCACCACCATGATCGTGCTGAAGAAGTCGCTGAAGATGTTCAAGTCGCGCTTCAGCCATGCCTTCTATCTGGAAGTGCTGAGCCTGCTGTTCGAGATTCTCAACAAGAGCCGTCGCGAGGGCATGATGTCCATCGAGGCCGACATCGAGGACGTCGCCGCCAGCCCGATCTTCGCCAAGTACCCAGCCCTTCTCAAGGACGAGCAGATGATGGCCTTCATCTGCGATTACCTGCGCATCATGTCGTCGGGCAACATGGCGCCGCACGAACTCGAAGGCCTGTTCGACATGGAGCTGCTGAGCATGAAGGAAGAGCTCGAGCACCCGTCCCACGCCGTGACCGGTATCGCCGATGCGTTGCCCGGTTTCGGTATCGTTGCAGCGGTACTGGGTATCGTGGTGACCATGGCCTCGCTGGGTGATGGCGACAAGGCAGCGATCGGCGGCCACGTCGGCGCCGCCCTGGTCGGTACGTTCCTGGGTATCTTGGCGGCCTACGGTTTCTTCGGGCCCTTGGCGACCTGCCTGGCCCATGATGCCAAGGAAGAACTGAACGTCTACGAGGCCATCAAGGCGTCGCTGGTGGCTTCGGCCTCGGGCATGCCGCCGTCGCTGGCCGTAGAGTTCGGGCGCAAGGTGCTGTACCCGGCGCACCGGCCCAGCTTCGCCGAACTAGAACAAGCCGTACGCGGTCGCTGAGTCATGGAAAACAACCAGCCCATCATCGTCAAGCGGGTCAAGCGCTTTGGCGGCGGCCATCACGGCGGCGCCTGGAAGATCGCGTTCGCCGACTTCGCGACGGCGATGATGGCGTTCTTCCTGGTGTTGTGGCTGTTGTCCGAAGCCACGCCTGAACAGAAAATCGCCATCGCCGGCTACTTCAAGGACCCGATCGGCTTCTCCGAAAGCGGCACGCCCTATGTCATCGACCTGGGCGGCTCGCCCCAGCTATCGCCCGAGAAGACGCTGAATCCGGACGTCGAGGTGTCGCCGCCCAAGCCCGAGACCTCGACTCAGGTCGCGGCCGAGCAGGCCGAGCAAGTGGCCCAGCAGGTTGAAAAGGAACGCCTCGAATTGTTGCTGCAGGAACTGCAGAACAAGGTCGACGAAAACCCCCTGCTGCAGAAATTCAAGGACCAGATCCTCTTCGAAATCACTCAGGACGGCTTGCGCATCCAGATAACCGACGCCGAGAATCGGCCGATGTTCGACCTGGGCAGTGCGCGACTCAAACCCTATTTCGAGGACATCCTGCTGGCCATGGCCGACACCATCAAGGCGGTGCCGAACAAGATCAGCGTCAGCGGCCATACCGATGCCAAGCCCTACGCCGGCAGTGCGGCGGGCGGCTTCGGCAATTGGGAGCTGTCGTCCAACCGCGCCAATGCCGCGCGCCGCGCGCTGGTGGCCGGCAGCTACCCTGAAGAGCAGATCGCGCGCGTAGTGGGCTATGGCTCGTCTTCGCTGTTCGACCGCAAGGATCCGCTCAACTCCATCAATCGCCGTATCGATATCGTGGTGCTGACCAAGAAGGCCCAGCGCGATATCGAAGGCGAGCAACCAGCCCTGGAAACGCCAGCCCCCGATGCGCCTCCAGCTGCCAGTCCTCCTGGCGCGTCGATCGGTGATCCCGGTGCGCCGGTGCAGCCGCGCGAGCTGCGGCAGCGGCTGAATCTGTTCGAAGACGGCTCGACGAAGATGGTCGAACCGGGCAAGCCCGCGCCCTGATGCGCCGCGCAGCCTTTCAGACGCTGAGGCCGATCTAGAATCCACGCCCGATGCGTTCGCGCAGGCCCCTGTGGATATCTCGCGCTCGCATATGCCGCGGCGTTTCACGCTGACTGGTCGGCATGCGCAGGGCCGCCTCGCGGTGGTAGGCCTCGATGACGAAGTCCAATTGCTGCGTGCGCGTCAGGGTTGGCCAATGAGCCAGGTATTCGGGCAGCGCCTGGTCGCCCATTCGATACACACAGATGCGCCGGTCCCACGAGGTTGCCTCGCCGATGGAGAAGGGTATCCACCAACGTCGGGCGCTGCTGTGGGACATCATCAGGATCACGTGGGTGCAGTCGCGGATGTGCGCGGTGATTGTCTCGGTGACATGCAGGGTGGTCAGCGATTCGAAGTCCATCACGTCCATGCGTACCTCGATCCCGGCCCTGCGCAGCTGCTTGCGGACCCGCAGCGCGTGTGGATGATCGGCATGCTGGTAGCCGATGAACACGCTCATCGCCGACTCCCGCCGGCAGTCGGTCGTGCGAGGCGCAGGCAGGCAACGGGCAGGTCGAACATGGAAAACCTTCATCGTGAGTGTGGAAGGTTGAAAGATTGTTCAATGCCGTTTAAGCGGCAAGGGATGTCATTGAAAAGAGACAATCCCTACCGCCGCAGGTAATTTTCCTTACAGTTGGTTCCTATTGTCCGGCCCTATGGCGCCTGCAGCAGCGCGCGCATCGTGGCTACGATACGTTCGACCTCGGCGTTGTTCAGGGTCAGGGGCGGCAGCAGGCGAAGGGTGGTGCCACGGGTTACGTTGATCAACAGGGCATGCTCCTGCGCCGCCTGCTGCATCAGCTCGCGGCAGGGCCGGTCCAGCTCTATGCCGATCATGAGACCCATGCCCCGAACGGCTTTGACCCCGGGCAGGTTGCCCACCTCGCTGCGCAGCCGCTCGAGCAGTGCGTGCCCTTGACGCGCGGCATTCTCCAGCAGCCGCTCGCGCTCGATGATATCCAGCACCGTGCAGCCAACCCGGCAGGCCAGCGGGTTGCCGCCGAACGTGCTGCCATGACTGCCGGGCGTGAACAGGCGGCCCACTGCCGGGTTGGCCAGGCAGGCGCCGATCGGAATGCCGTTGCCCAGAGCCTTGGCCAGCGTGATCACATCCGGCTGGATGCCCGCATGCTGGTAGGCGAACCACTGGCCAGTGCGGCCGATGCCGCTCTGGATCTCATCGAGCATCAGCAACCAGCCATGGTTGTCGCAGTGCTTGCGCAGGGCCCGCAGGTAGGCAGCAGAGGCGATATGGACACCGCTTTCGCCCTGAATCGGCTCGAGCAGCACTGCCGCAATGCGCTGGCCGAACGCCTGGGTGACGTTGGCCAGCGCGTCGAGGTCGGCGAAGGGGATCTTGAGGCAATCCCCCGGCAGTTGGCCCAGTCCGGCGTTCAGGTGAGCGCCGTCACTGGCCGCCAAGGTGGCCAGGGTGCGCCCGTGAAAGGCGTTGTTCATGACCACCACCAGGGGTCGGGCAATACCGCGGGCATGACCATGCAGGCGGGCCAGCTTCAATGCGGTCTCGTTCGCCTCGGCCCCCGAGTTGTTGAAGAACGCCAGGGCGAGGCCGGACTTCTCGGCCAGCTTCGCGCCCAGCCGTTGCTGCCAGTCGATGGCATACAGGTTGGAGGTGTGCAGCAACAGCCCAGCTTGTTCGGCGATGGCGGCCACCACATCGGGATGACTATGGCCCACGTTGGTCACCGCTACTCCGGCCAGTGCATCCAGGTATTCGCGACCCTCGTCATCCCACAGGCGGGTGCCGAGGCCGCGGCTGAACATCAGGGACAAGGGTTGATAGGTGGGCATCAAGTGGCTGGCGCTCATCGCGAATCTCTCGGCAGGAAATGAATCTGCAGTATTCCCTTCAAGCTCTGATGGATAAACGTCGCTAGACTGGAAGCACCTTTCACCAGGAGTTGATAATGGATCTGTTCCAAGCCATGCAGGTGTACGTGAAAGTTGTTGAGCTAGGCACCATGACGGCGGCGGCCAAGGCCTGCGATTTGTCCACGACCATGGTCAGCAACTACTTGCAGGCCCTGGAGCAGCGTCTGGGCGTTACCCTGTTGCTGCGCACCACGCGCCGTCAGCAGGTGACCGATGCGGGCCAGGCCTACTACCAGCGCTGCCTGGAGGTGCTGGGGCTGGTCGCTGATTCGGAGCGCTGGGCCGAACACACCCAAGGCACCCCGCAGGGGCTGTTGCGGATCACCGCGCCGCCCACGTTCGGCGCCGAGTGCCTGGCGCCGGCGTTGGCGGGGTTTCTTCAGCGTTATCCACAGATCAGCGTCAGCCTCAGCCTCGGCGATCAGGTACAGGACATGCTCGACGGTCAGTACGACGCCGCCCTGCGCTTGGGTAATCTGGAGCCCTCGACCTTGATCGCACGTCCCCTGGACGACTATCGACTCAGCATCTGTGCGTCCCCGGACTACCTGCGTCGCCATGGCACGCCTGGCCACCCCGAAGAACTGGCTGCGCACGAGTGCCTGCAATTCATGTACAACCCCGGCGATGAATGGCGCGGGACGCAAAAACGGTGGTCCATGCAGGGGCCGAATGGAACGATCGGCGTCGATGTGCGAGGGCGACTGGTCACCAACAGCAGCGCCGGGCTGCGTCAGGCCGCCTTGGCGGGCATGGGCCTGGTGATGCTTCCCGACGTGCTGGTGCGCGGCGATCTCGAGGAAGGCAAGCTGATCCAGGTACTGGCTCGATACGCCTTGCCCGGCAGACCCATGCACCTGCTTTATCCACAGGCGCGATACCGTTCGCCGAAGCTGCGTGCATTCGTGGACTACATCGTCCAGACCCTGGGGCCGCAGCCGGCCCGAGGATCAGCAGGTGCCCTGAATCAGTAGGTGTCCTGGGTCAGGCTGGCGATGATCGAGCGGTAGCTGTTCATCCGCTGCTGTTGCACACGGCCATCGTCCAGTGCCGCAAGCAGGGCGCAACCGGGTTCGCGGTCATGCTTGCAGTCGCGGAAACGACAGGTGCCGAGCAGGTCGGCGAACTCGATGAAGCCGGCTTCGACGTCGGCGCGGCTGACATGGCCCAGGCCGAATTCACGGATACCGGGGGAGTCGATCAGTTCACCGCCACCGGGGAAGTGGAACAAGCGCGCGGTGGTCGTGGTGTGCGTGCCCTGGCCGGACCATTCCGACAGCGCACCCACGCGGGCCTGCACTTCAGGCAGCAGGCTGTTGACCAGCGATGACTTGCCCACGCCGGACTGGCCGACGAATACGCTGATGTGACCATCCAGGCGTGCCTGCAATTGCTGCATGCCATCACCCTGATGGGCCGAGACCTCGAGCAGCGGGTAACCCAGCTGGCGATACACCGCCAACAGCGCGTTGAGCGCCGGCGCGTTCTGCTCGTCGATCAGGTCGGCTTTGTTCAGCAGCAGCAGGGAATGGATACCCGCGTGTTCGGCGGCTACCAGGTAGCGGTCGATCAGGTTGGCATGGGGCTCGGGCATGGGCGCGAACACGATGACGATCAGGTCGACGTTGGCCGCGACCGGCTTGAGCTGCCCGCGGCTGTCGGGGCGGCACAGCTCGGTGCTGCGCGGCAGTTGGGCAACGATGACACCGATGCCCTGATTGCCCGCGCGCCAGACCACCTTGTCGCCGGTGACCAGCGCCGGCAGGTTGGCCCGCAGATAGCAACGGCAGACCTGGCCGGCGTGCTCGCCTTCCAGTGCCTCGACTTCCACCTGAACACCGAAGTGCGCGATCACCAGCCCCGTCTGCTCGGGGCCCAGGTCGCCGCCCTCGAGCGTCTCCAGGGCCTGGGACTCGCGCTTGGCGGCGCGGGCAGCGCGCTCGCCCTGGATTTTTTCGATACGCCAGTTCTGGCGGCGGTTCAGTTGGCGTTTGGCCATGTGTGTTCCGTGTAAATGAGTGCAGGTGTTGACGAAGGCGGGATACTAGCACGGCCGGCTACGCTAAACTGCGCAGCTACGCCGAGGAGACTTTCATGCAGAACCCACAGAACCTGATCTGGATCGACCTGGAAATGACCGGCCTGGACCCGGATCACGATGTCATCATCGAAATGGCCACCATCGTCACCGACAGCGACCTCAATACCCTCGCCGAAGGCCCGGTCATCGCCATCCACCAGAGCGACGAGATCCTCGCCGGCATGGACGAGTGGAACACCCGTCAGCACGGCGGCTCCGGCCTGACCCAGCGCGTGCGCGAGAGCACCATCAGCATGGCCGATGCCCAGGCGCAGACCATTGCCTTCCTCGAGCAATGGGTGCCCAAGGGCAAGTCGCCGATCTGCGGCAACAGCATCTGCCAGGATCGCCGCTTCCTCTACCGCCACATGCGCGAACTGGAAAACTACTTCCACTACCGCAACCTCGATGTCTCGACCCTCAAGGAGCTGGCCGCGCGCTGGGCTCCGGAGGTCAAGGACAGTTTCCAGAAGGGCAGCACCCACCTGGCCCTTGACGACATCCGCGAATCCATCGCCGAGCTGCAACACTACCGCAAGCACTTCATCAAGTTCTGAAGCCCGGAAAAACCTGCTGTGGGAGCGGGGTGGGTGGCAGGCTCTCAGCCCGCGAAGAGGCCCTCAAGCCTACCTCTCTCAATACACCCGACGCCGCGGTGCCTGCATGGCACTGGCGATATCGGCAGCCAACCGCGCGATATCGGCATGAGCCAGGTTGCCGACACTGACACGCACCGCCGGCCCGCTCTGCAACCGGAACGGCTGGCCCGCCTGGACTGCCCAGCCGGAGGCTGCCAACGCCTGCACCGTCGATGTCTCGTCAGTGACCGGCAGCCACACGTGCAGACCTTCACCCGCGCTGGACAGCCTCACACCGTTGAGTTCGAGCGATTCGAGAAGCGAAAGCCGCCGGCTTCGATAGTTGGCGCCAACTGCCGTCAAACGATCCGCTTGCAGCATCGCGTTCCACAGGTGGGCGGTCAGCCGTTGCAGCAGCAGACTGACCCAGCGCGGACCGACCCGCTGCTGGCGTTGCATCTCGGCGTGCAAGGAAGCGCTGGCGCCCGCAATCGACACGCGCAGGTCGGGCCCGATGAACTTGCTGGTCGACAGTACATAGAGCCAATGTTGCGGCAGTGGCTGCAGATCGATAGCCGAGGCCTGGCTCAACGGCCCCCAATGATCGTCGATTACCAGCAGGGCCTGGGTAGCGCCCTGCATGGCCTGCGACCACTGCCGCCACCGCTGGGCGTCGAACGAACAGCCGGTAGGGTTCTGCGCACGGGGAGTCAGCACCACGGCGGCTGCGCCGCGCAGCACCTCGGGCGCCGGTGGCAGCGCGCCGTGGTCGTCCATGGCCAGTATCATCGGCTTGAGCTGCAGCCCGGTCAGCAGATCGCGCAACGGCGGCCAGCAGGGATCTTCGATCAGCACCGTGGCGCCGGGTCGGCAGCGCGCACGCAGCGCTCGCTCCACCGCATCCAGCGCCCCGCAATACACGCCCACCTGTTCACTGGGCAACTGCTGGCTGCCCAGCCAGTCGCGTGCCAGGCGCGAGAGTTGCGGGTCATCGCCAAACTGGTCGAAACCATTCTGTTTGACGTGGTGCAGCAGCCAGGCTGAATCAGGCGTTGGCAACAGCGCGGCATCCAGGTTGCCGCTGGCCATGTCGCACAGCCCTTCGGGAAGCACGAAGCCGTGTTCGGCGACCTCCGACGCAGGCGCGCTGATCCGAGTGCCGCGGCGCCCGTCGGTCACCACCATGCCGCTGTCGCGCAGCCTTCGGTAGGCCGCCGCAACGGTATTGGGACTGAGCTTGAGCTGCGCGGCCAGGTCACGGACCGAGGGCAGCGAAGCGTTTTGAAGCAAATCACCTTGCCGTATCTGTCGCTCGATGGCATCCGCGATCTCGACGGCAGTGCGCGCCTTCGTCAATAATGTATTCATACATTCATATTATTGTATTGGTACATAAATGAAAAGTGCGTTGGTATTGCGGCATCTCGTCTTCGAAGACTTGGGCTGCCTGGCTCCGGTGCTGGAAGCCGAAGGCTATGACATCCAAATGGTAGAAGCGCCACTGCACCCGTTGGCGTCGCTGGATGTGAGTTCGGCAGACCTGCTGATAATCCTTGGCGGGCCTATTGGCGCTTTCGATGAAAAGGTGTACCCATTCCTGCTGGACGAACTCCAGCTCATCCGCCAACGCCTGGACAACGGTAAACCCTTGTTGGGCATCTGCCTGGGCGCTCAACTGATCGCTCGCGCCCTGGGCGCCGACGTTGCCGCCATGGGCCATAAGGAAATCGGTTTCGGCCCCGTCACCTTGACCGAAGCCGGGCGCGCCTCGGTCCTCACGCCGCTGGTGCACGGCACACCCGTGCTGCATTGGCACGGCGACCAATTCGAGATACCACCCCAGGCGACACTGCTCGCCAGCACCGACGCCTGCCCCCATCAGGCATTCAGCGTGGGCAATCAGGTGCTCGCGCTGCAATTTCATCTCGAGGTGGCACCGCAGGCACTCGAAGCATGGCTGGTCGGCCATGCCAACGAACTGCATCAACAGCGAATCGATCCCCGCGAACTGCGCGCCCAGGCTCAGGCCATTGGTTCTGCAGGCGTACAAGCAGCCAGCACGATCCTGATCGACTGGCTGGCGCGCCTGCGATGAATGTCGATCCGCTCGCTGTCGAGTTGCAACATGTGCTCGCCGGCAAGTGCCGCCCTTTAACTTGCCCAAGCAGTATCAGGAGACTGGACATGGAACACCTACGCGTCACCGTTCATTTGCACCGGGCGTACTGGTGCCAGTTCGATATAGAGCATGCCGCTGCCGAGCACGCACTGGCGGATGTCACTCGCCGCTTCCCCGACGGCGAAGGCTACACCCTGGACGTACAGCGCAAGACGGGTGAGCGCCGCATGCTGGAATCCACTCCCGAAGGGATTCGCCTGCTGTATGCACAGCCGATGTTCGAAAGCTGGCGTGCCGAGTGCACTTCACTGGAGTGCATTTCCGCAGTTTGCAAATGAAGCACTGACGCGGTGTACCGACCCTCTGCAGAGCGGACACCGTGGGGTTGCGCCCGGTATCATGTTGCCCACCGATGCTCGCGCTCCTGATGGGGGTCGCGTGGATCATCTTATTTGCCTTGGCCCCAGGTTCCCATGCTGCTGACCCTCTACCTCATCGCCATCACCGCTGAAGCCATGACCGGTGCCTTGTCCGCAGGGCGGCGCGGTATGGACTGGTTCGGTGTGGTGCTGATCGCCTGTGTGACCGCGCTCGGCGGTGGCTCGATGCGCGACGTGTTGCTGGGCCACTATCCGCTGACGTGGGTCAAGCACCCCGAATACCTGGTGCTGACCAGCGTGGCGGCGCTGGTGACGATTTTCATCGCGCCACTCATGCGCCGCCTGCGCTCGCTGTTTCTGGTGCTCGATGCGTTGGGGCTGGTGGCATTCACGTTGATCGGCACCATGACCGCGCTGGAGCTGGGTCACGATTATCTGGTGGCGTCCATCAGCGGCATGATCACCGGGGTCTTCGGCGGCATCTTGCGCGATATCCTCTGCAACGACATTCCCCTGGTGTTCCGCCGCGAGCTGTATGCCAGCGTCTCATTCGCTGCGGCGTGGTGCTTTCTGGGTTGCACCTACCTGGAGCTGGTGCCGATTCAGGCGCTGTCGATCACCCTGTTCGGCGGTTTTCTGCTGCGCCTGTTGGCTATCCGCTTCCACTGGGAAATGCCCAAGTTCGTCTACGACGACCGTTGAGCATGGGCTGCGAGGGCCCATTCGACGTGTTCGCGGACCAGCTCGCTGGGGTGCTCACGGCGTGCCTTCAAGGCTTCGAGTACCGGGATGCTCGACGGCGCGTTGCCCAGCCCGACCGCCAGGTTGCGCAGAAAGCGCTCGTAACCGGCGCGGCGCAGGGGCGAGCCTTCGGTGCTGCTCAGAAACCGGTCTTCATCCCAGAGGAACAGCTGCGCCAGCTCTGCATTGTCCAGCTGATGCCGCGGCTGGAAATCGCCTTCGCCCGAAGGGCGGGCGAAGCGGTTCCACGGGCAGACGATCTGGCAGTCGTCGCAACCGAATACACGGTTGCCGATCAGCGACCGCAGCTCGGTAGGAATGGGGCCCTTGAGCTCTATAGTCAGATAGGAAATGCAGCGACGAGCATCCAGTACGTAGGGCCCGACGAAGGCGGCGGTAGGGCAGATATCCAAACAGGCCGTGCAGCGCCCGCAATGCTCGCTGGCGTGGGGCTCGTCGACCGGTAACGGCAGGTCGACGAACAGTTCGGCGAGGAAGAAGTAGCTGCCTGCCTTGCGGTTGAGTACCAGGGTGTTCTTGCCGATCCAGCCCAGCCCCGCTTCCTGGGCAATGGCTTTCTCCAGCACCGGCGCGCTGTCGACGAAGGCGCGGAAGCCGAACGGGCCGATGTCCTGCTGGATGCGCTCGGCCAGGTGCTGCACCCGTTTGCGGATCAGCTTGTGGTAGTCGCGGCCCAGTGCATAGCGCGAGACGTAGGCTTTTTCCGGCTCGGCCAGGCGTTGCGCCATTTGTGTGTCGCCGGGCAGGTAGTCCATGCGCAGCGAAACGACCCGCAAGGTGCCCGGCACCAGTTGCTCAGGGTGTGAGCGCTTGCTGCCATGGGCGGCCATGTAGTCCATTTCGCCATGGTAGCCAGCCTCCAGCCAGCGCTGCAGGTGTCGTTCATGCTCGCCAAGGTCCAGGCCTGCGATGCCGACTTGCTGGAAACCCAGTTCGCGTCCCCATTGCTTGATGGAGAGCGCCAGGGCGGGAAGGTCGATGGTGGGAGCAGACATGCGAGCGAGGAAACCGGTGCGGAGGTGGGTATAATTCTGCCAGACATCGACAGCAAAGGTTCAAGCATGCCGCCAGACACGCAAATTCCCGACGCAGGGCAACGCCAGCCTTCGCCCGCCGTGCAACTCAACCCGGCCACCTTGCCGGTTCTGGCCGCGCGGCCGATGGATGCGCACAAGGGCATGTATGGCCGTGTACTGGTGATCGGTGGCGACCATGGCACCGGCGGTGCGGCCTTGCTCAGCGCGCAGAGTGCCCTGCGCAGCGGGGCCGGCATGGTAACGCTGGCCACCCGCGGCGAGCACGTGGCGCCGGCGCTGGCGCGTCTGCCGGAAGTGATGGTTGCCGATATCGCCTCGGCCAACCAGCTCCGCGCGTTGGCCGAGGCTGCCACGGTGCTGGTGGTCGGGCCCGGCCTGGGGCAAGCCAGCTGGGGCCGCAGCCTGCTGTCGGTGGCGGCCAGCCAGGACAAGCCTCAGGTCTGGGACGCCGATGCACTGAATCAGTTGGCTCAGGGCGCGGTGGCGCTGCCGGCCGATGCCGTGCTGACCCCGCATCCAGGGGAAGCGGCCAGACTACTCGGTATCTCCACCACGCAAGTTCAGGACGATCGCCCGGCGGCGGCCCTGCGCCTGGCTCGTCAGTATTCGGCGGTGTGCGTGCTCAAGGGTGCGGGCAGCCTGATTGCAGCGCCCGATGGGCGCCTGGCGATCTGCGAGCAGGGTCATCCCGCCATGGCCACCGGTGGCTTGGGCGACGTGCTCGCCGGGCTGGTCGGCGCGCTGCGTGCCCAAGGCATGGATGGCTTCGATGCGGCCTGCCTGGGGGTGTGGCTGCATGCCTGCGCCGGAGAGCGTCTGGGCAAGGGCGGCCGTGGTTTGGCGGCCAGCGATCTGATACCTGCCATTCGTCAGTTGCTCGAGGAGCATTATCCGTGTCTGAAGTAGAAATCTACCTGGAAGGCGAGCCGGCCATGCTCGCGTTCGGTGCGCGCATGGCAGAGATTACCCAAGGCGGCGGATTGATCTTTCTGGAGGGTGATCTGGGCGCCGGCAAGACCACCTTTTCCCGAGGCTTGATCCGCGGCCTGGGCCACGTTGGGGCAGTCAAGAGCCCCACCTTCACCCTGGTCGAGCCCTACGAGATCGGCCCTATAAAAGCCTTTCACTTCGACCTCTATCGTCTTGTTGATCCAGAGGAATTGGAGTACTTGGGCATCCGCGACTACTTTGAAGAGGACGCCTTGTGCCTGATCGAGTGGCCCCGACAGGGCGCAGGCTTTTTGCCAAAGCCGGACCTGACCATTACCATAAGCCCGCAAGCGGCTGGAAGGCTGTTGAAGTTATCGCCACAGGGCTCACGCGGTGAGTCCTGGTGTGCCGCTGTGGCACAGAAATCCAAATAAATTGATGGGGTTAGGTATGCGCATTCGCGCGCTGGTCGCGGTCGTTGGTCTGATGTTGACGGGTTTTGTCGTCAATGCCGTGGCCGCTACACAAGTCAAGAGCGTGCGCTTGTGGCGAGCGCCGGACAACACCCGGCTGGTATTCGACCTTACAGGTCCCGTCCAGCACAGTGTGTTCACGCTGTCGTCACCCGATCGACTGGTCATCGACATCAACGGCGCCACTGCGGCCGGTCCGTTGAGCGTGGCCCCTGGCGACTCGCCCGTCACCAGCGTGCGTTCGGCACAGCGTACGCCTACCGATCTGCGCGTGGTGGTCGACCTGAAAAAGGCCATCACCCCGAAAAGCTTCACGCTTGCGCCCAACCAGCAGTATGGCAACCGCCTGGTGGTCGACCTGTTCGACTCGGCGGCCGATGCCGAGCCCACGCCACCCCAGCCGGCCGTGGCAATCACGCCGGCGGTGCCGGTGACGCCGACGCGTCCGGCCATCAAGCTGACTCCGGTGCCCAACGGCAAGCGCGATATCGTCATCGCCATCGATGCCGGCCACGGCGGCGAAGACCCGGGCGCCTCGGGCCCGCGCGGGCAGCACGAAAAAGACGTGGTGTTGCAGATCGCCAAGGAACTGCAACGCCAGATCAACGCCGAACAAGGCTTTCGCGCCGAGCTGACGCGCACCGGCGACTACTTCATTCCGCTGCGCGGGCGCACCGAAATCGCCCGCAAGAAGGGCGCTGACCTGTTCGTGTCCATTCACGCCGACGCCGCGCCGTCATCGGCGGCCTTCGGTGCCTCGGTGTTTGCGCTCTCCGAGCGCGGCGCCACGTCGGAAACCGCTCGCTGGCTGGCCGACACCGAGAACCGTTCGGACCTGATCGGTGGCGCCGGCAACGTCAGCCTGGATGACAAGGACCGCATGCTGGCCGGCGTGTTGCTGGATCTGTCGATGACCGCCTCGCTGACTTCCAGCCTCAATGTGGGCCAGAAAGTGTTGAGCAACATTGGCCAGGTGACACCGCTGCACAAGCGTCGGGTCGAGCAGGCCGGCTTCATGGTGTTGAAATCGCCAGACATCCCATCGATCCTCGTGGAAACCGGGTTCATCTCCAACTCCAACGAAGCCAACAAGCTGCAAAGCTCGGGTCACCAGCAGGCGCTGGCGCGATCCATCCGTACCGGCGTGAAGCAGTTCTTCCAGCAAAACCCGCCGCCGGGCACCTACATGGCCTGGTTGCGCGACACCGGCAAGATTGCCCGTGGCCCCAGCACTCACGTGGTGCGTCCTGGCGAAACCCTGGCCATGCTGGCGGCGCGCTACGACCTGGGCATCGCCACCTTGCGCAGCGCCAATGACCTGAAAACCGATGAATTGAAAATCGGCCAGGAAGTCACCATTCCCAGCACAGCGCTGGCGTCCCAGTAATGGTTGAATCGGCGCGTATCGAGCTGCTCAGTCCGCGGCTCGCCAACCAGATCGCGGCTGGCGAGGTGGTCGAACGACCGGCCTCGGTGATCAAGGAACTGCTGGAAAACAGTCTGGACTCCGGCGCCCGCCGCATCGACATCGAGGTCGAGCAGGGCGGCGTCAAGCTGCTGCGCGTGCGTGATGACGGCAGCGGCATCTCGGCCGACGACCTGCCCCTGGCCCTGGCTCGCCATGCCACCAGCAAGATCCGCGACCTGCAGGATCTCGAGCGTGTCATGAGCCTGGGTTTCCGCGGCGAAGCACTGGCCTCGATCAGTTCGGTGGCGCGGCTCACCCTCACCTCGCGCACCGCGGCGGCCGATCAGGCCTGGCAGGTGGAAACCGAAGGCCGCGACATGGATGCGCGCGTGCAGCCTGCGGCGCACCCAGTGGGCACCTCGGTGGAGGTGCGCGACCTGTTCTTCAATACGCCTGCACGGCGCAAGTTTCTCAAGACCGAAAAGACCGAGTTCGACCACCTGCAGGAAGTCATCAAGCGCCTGGCGCTGGCGCGCTTCGACGTCGGCTTTCACCTGCGGCACAACGGCAAGAGCATTCTCGGCTTGCACGAGGCCCATGACGAAACCGCCCGTGCACGGCGGGTCGCCGCGGTCTGCGGGCCGGCGTTCCTCGAACAGGCGATGCCGATCGAGGTCGAGCGCAACGGGCTGCGTCTGTGGGGCTGGGTAGGCTTGCCGACGTTTTCGCGCAGCCAGGCCGACCTTCAATACTTCTTCGTCAACGGCCGAGCGGTGCGCGACAAGCTGGTGGCCCACGCGGTACGGCAGGCTTACCGCGACGTGCTGTTCAACGGCCGTCATCCGACCTTCGTCCTGTTTCTGGAAGTGGACCCGGCGGTGGTCGACGTCAACGTGCACCCGACCAAGCATGAAGTGCGCTTTCGCGACGGGCGCATGGTGCATGACTTTCTCTACGGCACACTGCACCGCGCGCTGGCCGATGTACGTCCGGAAGACCAGTTGGCGAGCGCGCCGGCGCAGGCCCAGCCGTTGCGGCCGAGCGGGGCCCAGGCAGGCGAGTTCGGCCCTCAGGGTGAAATGGGCCTGGCGGCCAACCTGCTGCACTCACCGATGGCCCAACCGCAGTCGAGTGGTGGTTCCAGCGGCGGTTATTCATACACGCCGCGGCCGACCGCTGCGCTGCCAGTGGCCGAGGCGCAAAGTGCCTACCGGGAATTCTTCGCGCCGTTGCCCACTGCTGGCAGCAGCACCGCGCCGATCCCCAGCCTGCCGCCGAGCCAGGGTGACATTCCGCCGCTGGGCTATGCGCTGGCGCAGCTCAAGGGGATCTACATCCTGGCCGAAAACGCCCAGGGGCTGGTCCTGGTGGATATGCATGCGGCGCATGAGCGCATCATGTACGAGCGTCTGAAGATCGCCATGGCCAGCGAAGGGCTGAGCGGGCAGCCCTTGCTGGTGCCCGAATCGCTGGCCATGAGCCAACGCGAAGCGGACTGCGCCGAAGAGCACGCAGCGTGGTTCCAGCGCCTGGGCTTCGAGCTGCAACGCCTGGGTCCGGAAACCCTGGCCATACGCCAGATTCCCGCACTGCTCAAACAGGCCGAGGCCAATCGCCTGGTCGGCGATGTCCTGGCCGACCTGATGGAGTACGGCACCAGCGACCGTATCCAGGCCCATTTAAATGAATTGCTGGGCACCATGGCCTGCCACGGGGCCATTCGTGCCAACCGGCGCCTGGCCATTCCGGAAATGAACGGCCTGCTGCGCGATATGGAAAACACCGAGCGCAGTGGCCAGTGCAACCATGGCCGACCGACCTGGACCCAGATGGGTCTGGACGACCTGGACAAACTCTTCCTGCGCGGGCGTTGAGCATGAGTGGCCTACCTCCGGCGATCTTCCTCATGGGGCCCACCGCCGCCGGCAAGACCGACCTGGCCATCAAGCTGAGCAAGGTGCTGCCGTGCGAGCTGATCAGCGTCGATTCGGCCCTGGTCTACCGCGGCATGGATATCGGCACCGCCAAGCCGTCGCGCGCGGTGCTCGACGCCCATCCGCACGCACTGATCGACATCCTCGATCCGGCGCAAAGCTACAGCGCCGCCGATTTTCGCCGCGACGCCCTGCAAGCCATGGAGCAGATCACCGCGCGGGGCAACATCCCGCTGCTGGTTGGCGGCACCATGCTGTATTTCAAGGCCCTGCTCGAAGGGCTGGCGGACATGCCGGGCGCCGATGCCCAGGTGCGCGCCGACCTCGAAGCGCAGGCCGCTCGCGAAGGCTGGCAGGCATTGCACGACCATCTCGCCGCAGTCGATCCGGTGTCTGCCGCGCGCATTCACCCCAACGATCCGCAACGTCTGATTCGAGCGCTGGAGGTCTACCGCGTGAGTGGTTCGAGCATGACCGAGCTGCGCGCGCGACAATCTGCGCAAAGTACCGAGGCAGGCGCATTGGCAAGCGGTCAATTGCCCTATACTGTGGCCCACTTGGCAATCGCACCCGCCGATCGCTCGGTGCTGCATGAGCGAATTGCCGTGCGTTTCGGACAAATGCTGGAACAAGGCTTCGTCGACGAGGTCACTGCCTTGCGTGCTCGAAGTGACTTGCATGCAGGGCTTGCGTCTATACGAGCGGTGGGCTATCGGCAAGTCTGGGATCATCTGGATGGCAAGCTGACCGAGGTGCAGATGCGCGAACGCGGCATCATCGCCACGCGCCAATTGGCCAAGCGGCAGTTTACCTGGTTGCGCGGTTGGGCCGATCTGCACTGGCTCGACAGCCTGGCCGGCGACAATCTGCCTCGCACCTTGAAATACCTGGGTTCGGCCTCCATATTGAGCTGAGTCCCGCAATTGCCGTCTATCCTTGGGGTCTGACGGTCAGAGCCTTCATCTTTTCAAAGCTTTTCCACTATTGATCCTTAAAGGAGTGCGGCACATGTCAAAAGGGCATTCGCTACAAGACCCTTACTTGAACACCTTGCGTAAAGAGAAGGTCGGCGTCTCGATCTATCTGGTGAACGGTATCAAGTTGCAGGGCCAGATCGAATCGTTCGACCAGTTCGTCATCCTGCTGAAGAACACGGTCAGCCAGATGGTCTACAAACACGCGATTTCCACGGTTGTACCGGTGCGTCCGATTCGTCTGCCAAGTGCGACCGAATCCGAGCAGGGCGACACCGACCCAGGTAACGCTTGATAGGAGTCTGCCTTGTTCTTTGAGCGCCACGGTGGTGGTGAGCGAGCGATCCTCGTTCATCTGGATGGTCAGGACCCTGAGGCGCGCGAAGACCCGCAGGAGTTTCAGGAGCTGGCCATCTCGGCCGGCGCCGAAACTGTCGCATTCGTCAATGTCGCCCGTCATCGGCCCAGTGCCAAATTTCTGATCGGCAGCGGCAAGGTCGAGGAGCTGCGTGACCAGGTCAAGGCCGAGCACGCCGATCTAGTGATCTTCAATCACACCCTCACACCCAGCCAGGAACGCAACCTCGAGAAAGTCTTCGAGTGCCGCGTGCTGGACCGGACCGGTCTGATCCTGGATATCTTCGCGCAACGCGCCCGTACCCATGAAGGCAAGCTGCAGGTCGAACTGGCCCAGCTCGAGCACATGAGCACGCGGCTGGTTCGTGGCTGGACTCACCTCGAGCGCCAGGGCGGTGGTATCGGCCTGCGCGGCCCGGGTGAAACCCAGCTGGAAACCGACCGGCGTCTGCTGCGGGTACGCCTGCGCCAGATCAAGCAGCGCCTGGAAAAGGTTCGCAGCCAGCGCGAGCAGGCACGACGCGGCCGCCGGCGTGCCGACATCCCGTCGGTGTCTCTGGTGGGCTACACCAACGCCGGCAAGTCGACCTTGTTCAACGCCGTCACGCAGGCCGAGGTGTACGCGGCCGACCAGTTGTTCGCTACCCTCGACCCGACCCTGCGTCGACTCGAATTGAACGACCTGGGGCCGGTGATCCTGGCCGACACGGTGGGCTTCATTCGCCACCTGCCGCACAAGCTGGTCGAAGCGTTTCGCGCCACCCTCGAGGAGTCGAGCAACTCCGACCTGCTGCTGCACGTGATCGACGCCCATGAGCCCGAGCGCATGGCGCAGATCGAACAGGTCATGGCCGTGCTCACCGAGATCGGCGCGCAAGGCTTGCCGATCCTCGAGGTGTATAACAAACTCGACCTGCTCGAGAACGTCGAGCCGCAGATACAGCGCGATGCCGACGGCAAGCCGGTCAGGGTCTGGGTGTCGGCGCGCGATGGGCGCGGCCTCGAACTGGTCAAGCAAGCGGTCGCCGAGTTGCTGGGCGAAGACCTGTTCGTCGGCACGCTGCAGCTGGGCCAGACACTGGGCCGCCTGCGTGCACAGCTGTTTTCGCTGGGCGCGGTGCAAAGCGAAGCGCATGATGAGCAGGGTGGCAGTTTGCTGGCAATACGTTTGCCACGTGCGGAGCTCAATCGCCTGGTCAGTCGCGAAGGCATGGAGCCCGCTGAATTCATCGAGCAACACACTTTGCAATAAAAGCCTCGCGTGGCAGCTGTGCTGTCATGTCGGGCATTCTGTAGCATTGGTCGGCGCGCCGTGGGTGCGTCTTTGCTTTATCAGATGGAGAGCGCTATGGCTTGGAATGAGCCGGGTGGCAACTCGAACAATCAAGATCCTTGGGGTGGTAAACGCCGTGGAGGCGACCGCAAGGGGCCACCGGATCTCGACGAGGCCTTCCGCAAGCTGCAGGACAGCCTGAACGGTTTGTTCGGTGGTGGAAAGAAACGCACAGGTGGCGGTGGCGACGGCGGAGGCACGTCCAAGGGCGGTGGACTCGGCCTGTTGGGCATCGGCCTTGCCGTGCTTGGCGCGATCTGGCTGTACAGCGCGGTGTATGTAGTCGACGAGCAGGAGCAAGCCGTGGTGCTGCGCTTCGGCAAGTACTATGAAACGGTGGGTCCGGGCCTGAACATCTATTTCCCGCCTATCGACCGCAAGTACCTGGAAAACGTCACGCGCGAGCGTTCGTATACCAAGCAGGGGCAGATGCTCACCGAAGACGAGAACATCGTCGAAGTGCCGCTGACAGTGCAGTACAAGATCACCAACCTGCAGGACTTCGTCCTGCGCGTCGACCAGCCTGAAATCAGCCTGCAGCATGCTACCGACAGCGCACTGCGCCACGTGGTGGGTTCCACCGCCATGGACCAGGTGCTGACCGAAGGCCGCGAGCAGATGGCCGGCGAGATCAAGGAGCGCCTGCAGCGTTTCCTCGATACCTACCAGACCGGTATCACCGTCACCCAGGTGAACGTGCAGAGCGCGGCAGCCCCGCGTGAAGTACAGGAAGCCTTCGACGACGTGATCCGCGCTCGGGAAGACGAGCAGCGCTCGCGCAACCAGGCCGAAGGCTATGCCAACGGCGTGATTCCCGAGGCTCGCGGTCAGGCCCAGCGCATCATCGAAGATGCCAACGGCTACCGCGACGAAGTGGTATCGCGCGCCAAGGGTGAGGCCGACCGCTTCACCAAGCTGGTCACCGAGTACCGCAAGGCTCCCGACGTGACCCGTCAGCGCCTGTACCTGGAAACCATGCAGGACGTATACAGCAACACCAGCAAGGTGCTGGTGGCCAGTAAGGAAGGTCAGAACAACCTGATCTACCTGCCGCTGGACAAGATGGTCGGTGGCGACCGCAACAACAGCAGCACGCCTGCCGCCAGCACGCCGGCTTCGGCCAGCGACGCCGCCGGCGCACGCGCTGCGGCCGACCTGCAGCAGCAACAGCGTGAAATGCGTTCAAGGGAGAGTCGCTGATGGGCAATAAATCTGTGATCGCCCTTGTCGTCACCGTCGTTCTGGCGGTGGCAGCATGGAACTGCTTCTACATCGTTGCGCAGACCGAACGTGCGGTACTCCTGCAATTCGGCCGCGTGGTTCAGGCCGATGTCCAGCCTGGCCTGCATGTGAAGCTGCCGTACGTCAACCAGGTGCGCAAGTTCGATGCGCGGCTGATGACCCTCGACGCCCCGACCCAGCGGTTCCTGACCCTGGAGAAGAAAGCGGTGATGGTCGATGCCTATGCCAAATGGCGTGTGAAGGATGCCGAGCGCTACTACACCGCTACTTCCGGCATGAAGCAGATCGCCGACGAGCGCCTGTCGCGACGTCTCGAATCGGGTCTGCGTGACCAGTTCGGCAAGCGTACCCTGCACGAAGTGGTGTCGGGCGAGCGTGACGCGTTGATGTCCGACATCACCACGTCGCTCAACCGCATGGCAGACAAGGAGCTGGGTATCGAGGTCATCGACGTGCGCGTCAAGGCCATCGACCTGCCCAAGGAAGTCAACCGCAGCGTGTTCGAGCGCATGAGCACCGAGCGTGAGCGCGAGGCGCGCGAGCACCGTGCCAAGGGTAACGAACTGGCAGAAGGCATCCGTGCCGATGCCGATCGTCAGCGTCGCGTGCTGTTGGCCGAAGCCTATCGCGAGTCCGAGGAAGCGCGTGGTGACGGCGATGCGCAGGCAGCGTCGATCTACGCCCAGGCCTATGGACAGGATCAGGAATTCTATTCCTTCTTCCGCAGCCTGCAGGCATACCGCCAGAGCTTCGCCAACAAGAGCGACGTGATGGTGCTGGACTCCAAGAGCGATTTCTTCCGCTTCATGGAGAAGTACAAGCCCTGATCGGCTTTCCCCGCCGGGCGGTTTAACCGTTTGGCGGGGTGAACGATCGGCGAAACGTGTGTATGATGCGGCAGCCGGGAAATTCCCGGCTTTTTTGCGTCTGCAACATAGATCGGCCGATTCATAGGCCCGGTTCATGAGGACATTGCCCCGCGACCTGTTTGCGGTGGGCGATTTCTGCTTCACTCAAGGCTAGCCCGACGGCAGGCCGCCCGGATCATAGGGGAAAGGCGTAATGGCAACGGTAGACCGCTGGCTGCTGCCAGATGGCATCGAAGAAGTACTGCCGCCCGAGGCTGCGCGCATCGAAGTCGCGCGGCGTCAGGTGTTGGACCTGTTCCAGAGCTGGGGTTACGAGTTCGTCGTGACGCCGCACATCGAATACCTCGAGTCGCTGCTGACCGGTGCCGGTCAGGATCTGGATCTGCGCACCTTCAAGGTGATCGACCCGCAATCGGGTCGGCAGATGGGCTTTCGTGCCGACATCACGCCACAGGTGGCGCGCATCGATGCGCACACCCTGCGCCGTGAAGGACCGAACCGCCTGTGCTATGCCGGCAGTGTGCTGCATGCACAGCCGCGGGCACTGTCCAGTTCGCGCAGCCCGATCCAGCTGGGTGCCGAGCTGTATGGCGACGCCAGTCCGAGCAGCGACGTTGAAGTCATCAGCCTGATGCTGACCATGCTGGAAATGGCCGATGTGCCAGACGTGCACATGGATCTGGGCCACGTCGGCATCTACCGCGGCCTGGCCCGTGCGGCCGGTCTGTCGGGCGATGTCGAGCAACAGTTGTTCGATGCCCTGCAGCGCAAGGCCATCGACGAAGTGATCGTCCTCACCGAAGGGCTGCAAGCGGACCTTGCCCAGATGCTGCGTGCCTTGGTTGACCTGTGTGGCGGTCGCGAAGTGCTGGCGCAGGCCAAGGTACGCCTGGCCAATGCACCGGCGCCGGTGATGACCGCGCTGGACGACCTGCTGGCGATTGCCGAACGGCTGTCGTTGCGTTTTCCGCAATTGCCGCTGTACTTCGACTTGGGCGAGTTGCGCGGTTATCACTATCACACCGGCGTGGTGTTCGCCGTGTTCGTTCCAGGCATGGGCCAGTCCATTGCCCAGGGCGGCCGCTACGACGACATCGGCGCGGACTTCGGTCGCGCCCGCCCGGCAACCGGTTTCTCCACGGACCTCAAGTCCCTGGTGACGCTGGGTCGGGCCCGGATCGAAGTGCCTGCTGGTGGCGTCTGGATGCCTGACAGCACCGATGCGGCTCTGTGGCAGGCAGTCTGCGAGCTGCGCCGCGAGGGCCGGCGCGTGGTCCAGGCCTTGCCGGGACAGACGATCGAGGCTGCCGGCGAGGCAGATTGCGACTGTCAATTGATTCAGCAGAACGGGCAATGGCAAGTGCTGCCACTGGCCTCTTGAGTTTTCCCGCCGGCCGCTGCCGGCACCAAGTTTGCGCGAATGAGGACAAGTGTTATGGGTAAGAATGTCGTAGTCCTGGGCACCCAATGGGGTGATGAGGGCAAAGGCAAGATCGTTGATCTGCTGACCGAACATGCTGCCGCGGTGGTGCGCTATCAAGGCGGTCACAACGCCGGCCACACGCTGGTCATCGACGGTGAGAAAACCGTCCTGCACCTGATCCCGTCGGGCGTGCTGCGCGAAGGCGTCCAATGTCTGATCGGCAATGGTGTGGTAGTTGCACCTGATGCGTTGATGCGCGAGATCACCAAGCTGGAAGAGAAAGGCGTACCGGTGCGCGAGCGCCTGCGTATCAGCCCGTCCTGCCCGCTGATCCTGTCTTTCCACGTGGCGCTGGATCAGGCCCGTGAGAAGGCCCGCGGCGAGCTGAAGATCGGCACCACCGGTCGCGGCATCGGCCCCGCGTATGAAGACAAGGTTGCCCGTCGCGGCCTGCGTGTGGGCGACCTGCTCAACATGCCGCGCTTCGAAGACAAGCTGCGTGAGCTGGTGGATTATCACAACTTCATGCTGGTGGGTTACTACAAAGAGCCGGCCATCGAGTTCGAAAAGACCCTGGCCGAGTGCAAGGAATACGCCGAGCTGCTCAAGCCGCTGATGCTGGACGTGACTGCCGAACTGCACGACCTGCGTCGCGCCGGCAAGGACATCATGTTCGAAGGCGCCCAAGGTTCGCTGCTGGACATCGACCACGGTACCTACCCGTACGTGACCAGTTCCAACACCACTGCGGGTGGCGTTGCGACCGGCTCGGGCGTTGGTCCCATGTTCCTGGACTACATCCTGGGCATCACCAAGGCGTACACCACCCGTGTCGGTTCGGGTCCGTTCCCGACCGAGCTGTTCGACGAGGTCGGTGCGCACTTGGCCAAGCAGGGCCACGAATTTGGCGCGACCACCGGCCGTGCTCGTCGTTGTGGCTGGTTCGACGCTGTCATCCTGCGTCGCGCTATCGACGTGAACAGCATCTCGGGCATCTGCCTGACCAAGCTGGACGTACTCGATGGTCTCGAAACCATCAATATCTGCACCGGTTACAAAGATGCAGAAGGCAAAGACGTAGCCCCTACGGACGCTGACAGCTACGTGGGCCTGCAGCCCGTGTACGAAGAAGTGCCGGGTTGGAGCGAGTCGACCGTGGGTGCCAAAACCCTGGAAGAGCTGCCCGCCAACGCCCGTGCCTATATCAAGCGTGTCGAGGAGCTGATCGGCGCACCGATCGACATCATCTCGACCGGGCCGGACCGTAACGAAACCATCGTGCTGCGTCACCCGTTCGGCTGACAGCGGTTCGCGCAACACAGCACAGGGCCCTTCGGGGCCCTTTGTCGTTCAAGCAACAGACAAACCTTCTCGGCACGGCCTTTGCTGTGTGAGTCCTCAATCAGGCGCCATCATCAGAATGGCGTCAATAAAAAGGGGATCCACATGTCCGCTGTCCTTTATCTTCTGCGCAGCCGTTTGCTGCGTCCGGTCTTCATCGCCTTGGGCATCGCTCTTTTGGTGCAGGTGCTGGCCGCCATTGCGCTGACCCGAAGCACGGTCACCGCGCTTGAATCGGACCTGGACCGTCGCATGGCTCAGGATAGCCAGCGGCTGACGGGCGAGCTGCAAAGCGCGAGCGCGGAAGTGTCTTCCGGCCTGGAAAGTCTTTCGGACAATACCCGCCAGCGCCTGAGTGCCGGTTTGTCGGCACGTCTGACCGGCGAGCAGGCGCAGATCCGCGCCACACTGGACAAGGACCTGCAGGAATCGGCCACCGATATGGCCGAATTGCTGGCCTCGGTCGCGCCGCGGGCAATGTGGGACAACGATGTACCAACGCTTTCCGAGTTCGCCCGCCGCGCCCAGCGCAATCCCAACGTACTGTTCGTGATCTACAACGACGCTCAGGGCGAGCACTTGACCCGCTACTTGAACCGCGACAATCCCATCAACCAGGCGCTGCTGGCCAAGGGTACCGGTGAGCGAGCTCTGGACAAGGTGCTCAATGCGGCCAAGACAGACCCGGCGGTGATCTATGTCGAGGCCTCGATCAACCCCAATGGCGCGGAGATCGGCCGGGTGTTGATGGCTGTTTCGCGCACCGGTGTGGAAGCCGAAGTGGCCGAGCTGGACAAGCGGTTCGCGGCTTTGATTGCCAGTGCGGGGCAGTTGGTGGGCGAAAGTCTGCAGGGCGCCTCGGCTGAAAGCGCCAAGGCGCTGCAGGCGCGTCTGCAGTCGGCGGAATCGGCGGCAGCGACCATGCAGGCCAATACACACAGCACCGTGCAGGCCGCTGCGGCGCAGTTGCGCTGGCGCATTGGGCTGTGTCTGGCCTTGGTCGGCATGGTCATGCTGGTGGTGCTGGCCGCGGTACTGGGGCGGCGCGTGGTGCATCGCCTGCGTCTGCTGGTCGGCGCACTGGACGACCTCGCTGCGGGTGAGGGTGATCTGACCAAGCGGGTAGCGATCCACAGCCGTGACGAAATCGGCGACATGGCGGCGGCGGTCAATCGGTTTGTCGACAAGCTGCAGCCTATCGTTCGTGAGGCGGGCGAGGTGGCGCACAAGACCGGCGTCGAGATCGGCAGCATGGCTCAGCGCAACGCCGGTGCCGATGACGCCGCCCAACTGCAGCGCGATGAAGTGGCGCAGAGCCTGCACGACCTGTCGCAGATGGCCGATGAGGCTCAGGCCGAGAGCCAGGCGATGCAGTCGGCCTTGCAGCAGGTGGCGCAGATTCGCAAGGCCACCGACGACAATACCCGTGCCTCGCAACAGGTTGGGGGGTTGATCGAGGCGTTGGCCGGCCAGGTGCAGAGCGGTTCCAAAGTGATCGAGCGCCTCGCCGAGCAGAGCCAGCAGATCGAAGTGGTGTTGACAGTGATCCATGGGATCGCCGAGCAAACCAATCTGCTGGCGCTCAATGCCGCCATCGAGGCGGCTCGGGCCGGTGAGACCGGGCGCGGTTTCGCCGTGGTCGCCGACGAGGTGCGCGCTCTGGCGAGCAAGACGCAGAGTTCGACGGGCGATATCCAGGCCCATATCGGCGCTTTGCAGGCCGGTGCGCGGGAGGCGGTTGCGGCTATCGGCCAGGCCGGACGGCAGGCGGACGAAGGGCTGGCGGTGCTGCGCGACAGCGCCCGGTTGCAACAGGCGGTACAGGCTTCGGTCGAGCAGGTTCACTCGGCGATCGGCCTGGCAACCCAGGCTGCCGAACAGCAGGCACGAGGCGCGCAGGCTGTGAAGGGCAGGGTGCAGGTGATTCACGCCCAGGCAGAAAAAGCAGCGTTCGCCGTACAGCAGACCACGGCCAGCAGCCGAGAGCTGGACAAGCTCGCTGCCCAGCTCAAAGCCAGCCTGGGCCAGTTCCGCGCTTGAGACCTCGCTGCGGTCTGGCTGACGAACCGCGACGCCCTTTTCGCGGCCACGGACCGCTCCTACAGGATTGCGTGGCTTCACTGTAGGAGCGGTCACCGGCCGCGAAGGCCGCGCTGCGGTCTGTCTGAAGAACCGCGGCGCCTTTTCGCGGCCACGGACCGCTCCTACAGGATTGCGTGGCTTCACTGTAGGAGCGGTCATCGGCCGCGAAGGCCGCGCCGCGGTCTGCCTGACGAACCGCGGCGCCTTTTCGCGGCCACGGACCGCTCCTACAGGATTGCGTGGCTTAATTGTAGGAGCGGTCATCGGCCGCGAAGGCCTCGCTGCGGTCTGCCTGACGAACCGCGGCGCCTTTTCGCGGCCACGGACCGCTCCTACAGGATTGCGTGGCTTCATTGTAGGAGCGGTCATCGGCCGCGAAGGCCGCGCCGCGGTCTGGCTGACGAACCGCGACGCCCTTTTCGCGGCCACGGACCGCTCCTACAGGATTGCGTGGCTTCATTGTAGGAGCGGTCATCGGCCGCGAAGGCCGCGCTGCGGTCTGTCTGACGAGCCTCGGGTCAGGAGGTGCGATTCAGGTACATACGGGTGGTAAGCAGGTACACCGGTACGCCGGAAATCAGGATCAGCAATGCCGCGTACGGCGCGGCCGCGGCGAACTCCATGTTCGAGGTGTGCGACCACACCTCGGTTGCCAGCGTCGTCATGCCAGTCGGGGCCAACACCAGCGTGGCGGTCAGTTCCTTCATGCCATCGAGGAACACCAGCGCGAATGCCGCCGCCATTGCCGGGAAGATGATCGGCAGCGTCACCCGGCAGAACGCGGTGAGCGGCGTGGCGCCCAAGGTCCGTGCCGCTTCTTCGAGCGCAGGCGCAGCCTTGTTCAGCGCCGTGCGCACTGGCGCCTGCGCCAGGGGCAGAAACAGCAGCGCGTAGGCCAGCAACAGCAGCCCTGTGGTCTGGTACATCGCCGGAACGTAGTGCAGGGCGAAATACACAAGCGTCAAAGCGATAACCAGCCCTGGTAGTGCATGCAGCAGGTAGGGCAAGCGTTCTGCCCAGATGGCCAGGCGGCCCCGGTGGCGCACCACCAGCAGCCCCACGGGCAATGCCAGCGCCAGGCAAAGCGCGGCGCCGCCCAGGGCCAATGCCAACGAGGTCAACAGTGCCTCGCCGATGGCCGCTGCGGGAAAGGCCGCCGACGAGCCTTTCACCAGCCAATAGCCCAGCATGGCCAGCGGCACCCCGCTGCCAACGACCACCAGCAGCAGGCAATACAACTGCGCAAGCACGCGCCAGGCACCGAGCCGCAACGGCGTTGCACGGCGGGCAGCGCCCTGACCGGTGCGAATGTGACGCGCATTGCCACGAACCTTCAGCTCCAGCCACAGCAGCAATAGGCACAGCACCAGCAACAGCGCCGACAGCATTGCCGCATTGGTGTTACTGAATTCCAGTTCGAACTGTTGATAGATCGCTGTGGTGAAGGTCTGCAAACCCAGGATCGACAGGGCGCCAAACTCCACCAGCATGTGCAGCGCGATCAGCAGCGCCCCGCCCAGCACCGCCGGCCACAGCAGCGGCAGCGTGACCTTGAAGAACACCCCCGTGCGGTTCTGCCCCAGCGTACGCGCCGATTCCTCCAAAGAAGTGTCCAGGTTGCGCAATGTGGCGGCGACTGGCAGAAACACCAGCGGGTATTTCGACAGGGTCATGACCAGAATGGCGCCGCCCAATCCTTCGAATCGCGAGCTGAGCGAAACCCAGGTGAAGCCGCTGACGAAGGCGGGTACCGCGAACGGCAGACAGAGGATGACGCCCCAGAGACGTCGGCCGGCCAGGTCGCTGCGCTCCAACAGCCAGGCCAGGCTCACACCGATGATCACGCAGGCTGCGGTCACCCCGGCCATCAACATCAGGGTGTTGCCCAGCAAACGCAGCACGTAGGGGCGCCACAGCAGCCTGATGGCTTCATGCAGGCCGGCTTGCCACGCCTTCAGGCCAACGTAGAGCAGAGGCAGCAGGCTCAGCCCGACCAGCAGCAGGACGGGTACGAGCACCCAGATCGAGGGGCGCTTGCGCCGCCCTGCAGGCACGACGAGAGAAGTGGTCAATTCAGGCCGACGTCCCGTTCCAGGTCCAGGGCGTCCTCGGCGTTGCCGATGTCCGCTGGGGTGATGGCTGGGGCCTGCAATTCTTCGAATGGCTTCAGGCCACGGTCCGAGACCATGCCTTTGTGCAGTGGGTACTCGGCAGTGGTCTGGGTGATGACGCGCTGGCCTTCCTCGCTGGCCATGTAGGCAAGCAGCGCCTGGGCTTCGCGCGGATGCTTGCTGGACTTGAGGACCGCAGCAGCGGAAATGGTGATCAGGCCGCCGGCGTCGCCGTTGCTGAAGTAATGCAGTTTGGAGTCGAGCTGGCCTTTCTCGCGCTGGAGTGCGAACCAGTAGTAGTTGTTTACCAGGACGGTGGCGATTTCGCCGTTTTCCACTGCCTTGAGGGCGACCATGTTGTTGGTGTAGGTCTTACCGAAGGCGCGCAGGCCGGTCAGCCATTCCTCGGCGGCTTCGCGACCGTGCAGCTTGATGATGGCCACGGCCTGCTCCTGGAAAGCGCCGCTGGTGGGCACGAAGCCGACCTTGCCCTGCCATTGCGGCTCGGCGAACTCCAGTACCGTTTCGGGCAGGTCTTTCTCGTCGATCAGCTTTGGGTTGTAGGCCACCACGCGTACGCGAGCGGTGACGCCCATCCACGAACCGTCCTTGGCAACGTATTCAGGCGGTAGCATGTTCAAGGTGCTGGCGTCGATTTTGGCCAGAAAGCCTTTCTCGCCCAGATTGTTCAGAGGGGGTGATTCTTCGGTGTAGATGAGGTCCGCCGGGGAGCGTTCGCCTTCTTCCATTACCTGGCTGGCCAATTGATTGCTGCTGCCCTTGCGGACATTGACGTGAATCCCGGTCTTGGCCTCGTAGGCCTGTGCAATGGCCTCGCCTATTTCCTTGTGCTGACCGTTGTAGAGGGTCAGCTCCACCTTGTCGGCGGCCAGGGCTAGCGGGGCGGCCAGTGCCGTGCCCAGCAGGCAGGCAGCCAAAGCGCGAAAAAGGGACCGGAGGGTTCGTGTGGGCATGGGGCAACTTCCTTACGGCAGGGCAGCGGATCTTGAAACAATTGTAAACGATATAGGTTCTCAGGTGGCCTTCCTGATCCACACAACGCTTTTCGGTGGCAGCAGTCATCGGCCGCGAAGGGCGCCCTGGGGTGTATCAGGAAGACCACGTCGCCTGTTTCGCGGCCACGGACCGCTCCTACGGGAGAGCGCGTATGCAGACCTACCGTAGGAGCGGTCATCGGCCGCGAAGGGCGCTTTGGGGTGTATCAGGAAGACCGCGTTGCCTGTTTCGCGGCCACGGACCGCTCCTACGGGAGGGGTGAGGAAATTTTGGAATGCCAGAAACGCAAAAACCCGCTTTCGCGGGTTCTTGTAAAGAATTGGTGCCCAGAAGAAGACTCGAACTTCCACGACCGTAAGGTCACCAGCACCTGAAGCTGGCGTGTCTACCAATTTCACCATCTGGGCAGCATCAGCAGCGTTGTACGCTGTTGATGGGGCGCACTATACGACCGCCTTTTTGATCTGTAAACCCCTGTTTTGATTTTGTTAATTCAAAACACCCAGGCGCATTGCGCAGGCCTGAAACGCAAAAACCCGCTTTCGCGGGTTTTTGTGAGTGACACCAGATTGATGTAATCTTGTGTCCTGAATTGGTGCCCAGAAGAAGACTCGAACTTCCACGACCGTAAGGTCACCAGCACCTGAAGCTGGCGTGTCTACCAATTTCACCATCTGGGCAGCATCTGCAACGCTGTGCGTTGTCGATGGCGCGCACTATACGGAGCGCTCTTTACGCTGTAAACCCCCATGGCAAGAAAAATCGACTAAAATTCTCCAGTGGCGTCCCGGACACTGTTTTCGACCTCGGGGCAGGGCTTTTAACTGGCAGGCAACGCCTGAAATTTCCCGTTTCAATACGCGTATGCCAAACTAACGCCTATATAGACAAGGTGAATTCTCTCTAATGGCCGATTGGCAGACCCTCGATCCCGAGGCCGCTCGTGAAGCGGAAAAATACGAAAACCCCATTCCCAGCCGTGAGCTGATCCTCAAGCACCTCGACGAGCGCGGCTCTCCCGCCAGCCGCGAGCAGCTGGTGGACGAGTTCGGCCTCACCACCGAGGACCAGCTGGAAGCCCTGCGCCGCCGCTTGCGTGCCATGGAGCGCGATGCGCAACTGATCTACACCCGCCGTGGCACCTATGCCCCGGTGGACAAGCTGGACCTGATCGCCGGCCGCATCAGCGGTCACCGCGATGGTTTCGGCTTCCTGATCCCCGACGACGGCAGCGACGACCTGTTCATGAGCCCGGCGCAGATGCGTCTGGTGTTCGACGGCGACCGTGCCCTGGCCCGAGTCTCCGGCCTCGACCGTCGCGGCCGTCGCGAAGGCGTGATCGTCGAAGTCGTGTCCCGTGCCCATGAAACCATCGTTGGCCGGTACTTCGAAGAAGGCGGCATTGGTTTCGTGACACCGGACAACCCCAAGGTGCAGCAGGAAGTGCTGATCACCCCCGGTCGCCACGGCGCCGCGAAGATCGGCCAATTCGTCGGGGTGAAGATCACCCACTGGCCAACCGCGCGCTTCCAGCCTCAGGGTGACATCGTCGAAGTGCTGGGCAACTACATGGCGCCCGGCATGGAAATCGACGTCGCCCTGCGTACCTACGACATTCCCCACGTATGGCCGGAAGCCGTGCTCAAGGAGGCCGCCAAGCTCAAGCCGCAGGTCGAAGACAAGGACAAGGAGAAGCGCATCGACCTGCGTCATCTGCCGTTCGTGACCATCGACGGCGAAGACGCACGCGACTTCGACGATGCCGTCTATTGCGAAGCCAAAAGCAAGTTGCGCCTGTTCAACGGCGGCTGGACCCTGTACGTCGCCATTGCCGACGTGTCCAGCTACGTGAAGCTTGGCTCGGCGCTCGATACCGAAGCGCAGGTGCGTGGCAACTCGGTGTACTTCCCCGAGCGCGTGATTCCGATGCTGCCCGAGCAGCTGTCCAACGGCCTGTGTTCGCTGAACCCCCATGTCGACCGCTTGGCCATGGTCTGCGAGATGACCATCTCCAAGACCGGCGAGATGACCGACTACAGCTTCTACGAAGCCGTGATCCACTCCCACGCGCGCCTGACCTACAACAAGGTCAGTACCCTGCTCGAGCATTCGCGCAGCAGCGAAGCCAAGACCCTGCGCGGCGAGTTCGGCGATGTGCTGCCCCATCTCAAGCAGCTGTATGCCCTGTACAAGGTGCTGCTGTCGGCGCGCCACGTGCGCGGTGCCATCGACTTCGAGACCCAGGAGACCCGTATCGTCTTCGGCTCCGAGCGCAAGATCGCCGAGATCAAACCGACCATCCGCAACGATGCCCACAAGCTGATCGAGGAATGCATGCTGGCGGCCAACGTGGCCACTGCCGAATTCCTCAAGAAGCACGAAATCCCGGCCCTCTACCGTGTCCACGACGGCCCGCCCCCGGAACGTCTGGAAAAGCTGCGTGCCTTCCTTGGCGAGCTTGGCCTGTCGCTGAACAAGGGCAAGGACGGTCCGTCGCCCAAGGATTACCGTGCGCTGCTGGAAACCATCCAGGGTCGCCCGGACTTCCACGTGATCCAGACCGTCATGCTGCGCTCTCTGAGTCAGGCGGTGTACAGCGCCGACAACCATGGCCACTTCGGCCTGAACTACGAGGCGTACACCCACTTCACTTCGCCGATCCGCCGCTATCCCGACCTGCTCACGCATCGGGCGATCCGCAGCGTGATCCACTCCAAGCAGGACACCCCGCACGTCAAGCGCGCCGGTGCGCCAACCATTCCCAAGGCGCGTATCTATCCGTACGACGAAGCCGCGCTGGAGCAGTTGGGCGAAGAGTGCTCGATGAGCGAGCGCCGTGCCGACGAAGCCACCCGTGACGTGGTCAACTGGCTCAAGTGCGAGTTCATGAAGGACCGCGTAGGCGAAACCTTCCCGGGCGTGATCACTGCCGTGACTGGTTTCGGCCTGTTCGTCGAACTGACCGACATCTTTGTCGAAGGCTTGGTGCACGTCACCGCGCTGCCGGGCGACTACTACCATTTCGACCCGATCCACCATCGCCTGGCCGGCGAGCGCACCGGGCGTAATTTCCGCTTGGGCGACACGGTCGAGGTGCAGGTCATGCGGGTCGACCTGGACGAGCGCAAGATCGACTTCGGCATTGGCGAGGCAACGCTGAACCAGCCGATCGGGCGCAAGAACCGCAAGGCCGACGCGCCGGCGGGCAAGCCCAAGAGCTACCCGACCACGCCTGCGGTCGAAAAGACTGCCGTCGAGAAACCAGCCGCTGCCGCTGCCAAGCGCAGCGCTGCCCCGAGCAAGGCGCGCAAGGCCGACAGCGACGAGGTCTATCGGGCATCCGATGCCGCAGCGCAGAACGCCGAGGTGCGCAAGAGTCGAGAAATGAAGAAGGCCCTGCTTGCCGACGCCGCCAAGGGCGGCTCGACCAAGGCTTCCGGCAGCCGCAATGGCGGTACTGCCAGCACGGGTGCTGGAGGTGATGCCAAGGCGACCAAGCACCGCAAGGGCCCATCGAAATCGGGCAGCCGCAAACCCAAGGCCAAGTCATGAGTCAGCTGGAAAAGATCTACGGCGTGCACGCCGTGGAAGCGTTGCTGCGTCATCACCCCAAGCGGGTCAAGCAGATCTGGTTGTCCGATGGCCGCAGCGAGCCGCGGGTGCAGACCCTGGTAGAGCTGGCGACGCAGAATCGCGTGGCGGTTGGCCAGGCCGAGAGGCGTGAGCTGGATGCCTGGGTGGAAGGCGTGCACCAGGGTGTAGTGGCGGAGGTCAGTCCGAGCCAGGTGTGGGGCGAGGCGATGCTCGACGAGCTGCTCGACCGTACCGAGGGCCCGCCGTTGCTGTTGGTCCTGGATGGCGTGACCGATCCGCACAACCTGGGTGCCTGCATGCGTACCGCCGATGCGGCTGGAGCGCTGGCCGTGATCGTGCCAAAGGACAAGTCCGCCACCCTGACCCCGGCCGTGCGCAAGGTGGCCTGCGGCGCGGCAGAAGTAATTCCGTTGGTGGCCGTGACCAACCTGGCGCGTACCCTGGAAAAACTGCAGCAGCGTGGCTTGTGGGTCGTGGGGACTGCCGGCGAGGCGGAAAACGAGATCTACCAGCAGGACATGACCGGGCCGACCATCCTGATCATGGGCGCCGAAGGCAAGGGCATGCGTCGCCTGACCCGCGAGCACTGCGACTACCTGGTGAAACTGCCGATGGCGGGCAGCGTGAGCAGCCTGAACGTGTCGGTGGCGACCGGTATCTGTCTGTTCGAAGCAGTTCGTCAGCGTAACGCCAAGAAGAAATGATCCACCTGGGCCGGCCCCTCTGCTCGCGAAGGGGTCGGCTGCGACGCCACTGCTGTTCAAATATTCACCAATCCCCTTGCTTCCCCCCACCCCCTTCTCTACAATTGCGCCCCTTGCCGTGATGGCTGGTGCACTCGTGCGCCTCTATTCAAAAGCTACAGGGCAAGACACACAGTGTCATTCACTCCTTGTCTGACCGCTCTGGCGGCAGGCTACAACCCGTAAGGAGCATTCATGCGTCATTACGAAATCATCTTTCTGGTCCACCCGGATCAGAGCGAGCAAGTCGGCGGCATGGTTGAGCGTTACACCAAGCTGATCGAAGAAGACGGCGGCAAGATCCACCGTCTGGAAGATTGGGGCCGTCGTCAACTGGCCTACGCCATCAACAACGTTCACAAGGCTCACTACGTGATGCTGAACGTTGAGTGCACCGGCAAGGCCCTGGCCGAGCTGGAAGACAACTTCCGCTACAACGATGCCGTGATCCGTAACCTTGTCATCCGTCGCGACGAAGCCGTCACCGACCAGTCCGAGATGCTCAAGGCAGAAGAAAACCGCAGCGAGCGCCGTGAGCGTCGTGACCGTCCTGAGCACTCTGACAACGCCGATGGCGATGACAGCGACAACAGCGACGCCAGCGATAACGCTGACGAGTAATCCACGGACCTTTTGAGGAGCCCATTACATGGCACGTTTCTTCCGTCGTCGTAAATTTTGCCGCTTCACCGCTGAAGATGTGAAGGAGATCGACTACAAAGATCTCAACACTCTGAAAGCCTACGTATCCGAAACCGGCAAGATCGTTCCAAGCCGTATCACCGGTACCAAGGCTCGTTATCAGCGTCAGCTGGCCGTCGCTATCAAGCGCGCCCGCTTCCTGGCCCTGCTGGCCTACACCGACAGCCACGGCCGCTGAGACCGGGTTGTCGATACGCAGTAAAAGGATAGATACGCATGCGTGCCCTGGCTGATTTCATCATGCGCGGTCGCATGCAGGCCACTCTGGTAGTGGTCGGATGCGCGGCATTGCCGCTGTTGTTCTGGTTGAGTGCTGCCGCAGCGTGCCTGGTGTACCTGCGGCGCGGCATGAGTGACGCCATTGGTGTCCTCATCTGGGCTCTGCTGCCGGCCTTGGCCTGGTGGTACTTCGGTGAACCGCGCACCTTGATGGTGTTGCTGGGCGCGCTGGGGCTCGCGGCGCTGTTGCGCGCGGGGTGGGCCTGGAATCGCGTGCTGCTGGCCAGCATAGCGCTGGGGCTGGTGTACGGGGTGTTGTTGGGCGTGGTGTTTCGCGAACCCATCGAAGCGTTGGCGCAGGCGTTGAACGAACGTCTGCCGCAGATGCTCGGTGGTCTCTACCAGCAGATGTCGGTAGAGGAGCGGGCCAACCTTGGCAGCCTCATTGCGCCGGTACTCAACGGTTTGATAGCGGCATTGTTGCAAGTCGTCAGCGTGGCAGCCCTGATGCTGGGGCGTTACTGGCAGGCGGCGTTGTACAACCCGGGTGGTTTTGGCAGCGAGTTTCGCGCCATTCGCATTCCACTCTTGCCGGCGGTACTGCTGCTGGCGTGCATGCTCATCGGTCCGAACTTCGGGCCTCAGATGGCCATGTTGACGCCGCTGTGCAGCGTCCCGCTGGTGTTCGCCGGGCTGGCCCTGATGCATGGGCTGGTCAAGGCGGGCAAGCTGGGCAGGTTCTGGCTCGTGGGGATGTACGTTACGCTCGTGCTGTTCATGCAGCTGATCTATCCGTTGCTCGTGGTTCTGGCCATTGTCGACAGCCTGATTGATTTTCGCGGTCGAATCGGGCCGAAAGGCACCGATAGCGATTCCGCGAACGGTGAAGGTTAAAAGTTAAGAGGTTTATACCAAATGGAACTGATCCTGCTGGAAAAAGTCGCCAACCTGGGCAACCTGGGCGATAAGGTAAATGTTAAGGCCGGTTACGGTCGTAACTTCCTGCTGCCATTCGGCAAGGCTACCGCTGCGACCGCTGCCAACCTGGCTGCGTTCGAAGAGCGTCGCGCCGAGCTGGAAAAAGCAGCTGCCGACAAGAAGGCTTCGGCCGAAACGCGTGCTGCCCAACTGGCCGAGCTGGAAGTGACCATCACTGCCACCGCTGGCGACGAAGGCAAGCTGTTCGGTTCGATCGGCACTCACGACATCGCTGACGCCCTGACCGCCTCCGGCGTCGAAGTGGCCAAGTCTGAAGTGCGTCTGCCGAACGGCACCATCCGTAACGTTGGCGAATACGACGTAGCCGTGCACCTGCACAGCGACGTTGAAGCTACCGTACGCGTTGTCGTAGTAGCTGCATAAGTCGGCTGGCACCTCTGGTGCCAGGCGGTTTAACATCGGGCACGACCTGTTCACAGGTCGTGCCCTTTGTTTTTGTGAAGAAGCCGTTTTCTGCAACCCGAATTTCAAGTGGCCATGAACGAGATATCCGCTCCCGAGCAATACGATCTGCAAACCGCTGCCCTCAAGGTGCCGCCGCATTCCGTCGAAGCCGAACAGGCCGTGCTCGGCGGCTTGATGCTGGACAACAACGCCTGGGAACGTGTGCTCGATCAGGTTTCGGACGGCGATTTCTATCGTCATGACCACCGGCTGATCTTCCGCGCCATCGCCAAGCTGGCCGATCAGAACACGCCTTTCGATGTGGTCACCCTGCACGAACAGCTCGACAAGGAAGGCCAAGGCACCCAGGTCGGTGGGCTGGGCTATTTGGGCGAGCTGGCGAAGAACACGCCGTCGGTGGCCAACATCAAGGCTTACGCGCAGATCGTCCGCGAGCGTGCCACGCTGCGTCAACTGATCAGCATCAGCAGCGAGATTGCCGACAGTGCGTTCAACCCGCAAGGGCGCAACGCCGCCGAGATTCTTGACGAGGCCGAACGGCAGATCTTTCAGATCGCCGAAGCGCGGCCCAAGACCGGTGGCCCGGTCAGCGTCAACGACCTGCTGACCAAGGCCATCGATCGCATCGACACGCTGTTCAATACCGATGCAGCCATTACCGGCCTGTCCACCGGCTACACCGATCTGGACGAGAAGACCAGTGGCCTGCAGCCAGCCGACCTGATCATCGTCGCCGGCCGGCCGTCCATGGGCAAGACCACCTTCGCCATGAACCTGGTGGAAAATGCCGTGCTGCGCAGCGAGAAAGCTGTGCTGGTGTATTCGCTGGAAATGCCAGGCGATTCGCTGATCATGCGTATGCTTTCTTCGCTGGGGCGTATCGATCAGACCAAGGTGCGTTCGGGCCGCCTGGACGACGACGATTGGCCGCGCCTGACCTCGGCGGTCAACCTGCTCAACGACCGCAAGCTGTTCATCGACGATACGGCCGGCATCAGCCCGTCGGAGATGCGTGCACGTACCCGTCGCCTGGTGCGCGAGCACGGCGAGATCGGCCTGATCATGATCGACTATCTGCAGTTGATGCAGATCCCCGGCTCCAGCGGCGACAACCGTACCAACGAGATTTCCGAGATCTCTCGCTCGTTGAAGGCGCTGGCGAAGGAGTTCAATTGCCCGGTGGTGGCGCTGTCGCAGCTCAACCGCTCGCTCGAGCAGCGGCCGAACAAGCGTCCGGTGAACTCCGACCTGCGTGAATCCGGCGCAATCGAGCAGGACGCCGACGTGATCATGTTCGTCTATCGCGACGAGGTGTATCACCCGGACACCGAGCACAAGGGCATTGCCGAGATCATCATCGGCAAGCAACGTAACGGCCCGATCGGTTTCATCCGCCTGGCGTTCATCGGCAAGTACACCCGCTTCGAGAACCTCGCGCCGGGCAGCTACAACTTCGACGACGACGAGTAGCTGGCATCGCATCAGGGCCTTCGCGGCCGATGACCGCTCCCACGGATCGTCAGAACTATGTAGGAGCGGTCCGTGGCCGCGAGAGGGTCACCGCGGTGTATCAGGCTCAGCGCGTTGTGGCCTTCGCGGCCGATGACCGCTCCTACGGAGAGCTGTAGGTTTTGGTTCCCGCCCAAAACAATCCACCACCTATTTCCGACTAAAGCCATCGGAATTGGTTATTTTTTGTGCTATATTCCGCGCCCGCGATTTTTCATACGGTCATCGACATGCAAGCAGCCAAGCCGCTTTTTGACTATCCCAAATACTGGGCCGAATGCTTCGGCCCAGCGCCTTTCCTGCCCATGAGCAGGGAGGAGATGGATCAGCTTGGCTGGGATTCGTGCGACATCATCATCGTCACCGGTGATGCCTATGTCGACCATCCGTCGTTCGGCATGGCCATCATTGGCCGGCTGCTGGAAGCCCAGGGGTTTCGCGTGGGCATCATTGCCCAGCCGAACTGGCAGTCCAAGGACGACTTCATGAAGCTGGGCGAGCCGAACCTGTTCTTCGGTGTCGCGGCCGGCAACATGGACTCGATGATCAACCGCTACACCGCCGACAAGAAGGTGCGTTCCGACGACGCCTACACGCCCGGCGGCCAGGCGGGCTCGCGACCAGACCGCGCCAGCCTGGTGTACAGCCAGCGTTGCAAGGAAGCCTACAAGCATGTGCCGATCGTGCTGGGCGGTATCGAGGCATCGCTGCGCCGCATCGCGCATTACGACTACTGGCAGGACAAGGTCCGCCATTCGATCCTGATCGACGCCTGCGCCGATATCCTGCTGTACGGTAACGCCGAGCGCGCCATCGTCGAGGTGGCCCAGCGCCTGTCGTACGGTCAGAAGGTCGAGGAGATCACTGACATTCGCGGCACCGCGTTCATTCGCCGCGATACGCCGAAGGACTGGTATGAGGTCGACTCGACCCGTATCGACCGGCCGGGCAAGGTCGACAAGATCATCAATCCGTACGTGAACACCCAGGACACCCAGGCCTGTGCCATCGAGCAGGAGAAGGGCAACCTCGAAGACCCGAACGAAGCCAAGGTCGTGCAGATCCTGGCCAGCCCGCGGATGACGCGGGACAAGACGGTGATCCGCCTGCCTTCCTTCGAAAAGGTGCGCGGTGACGCGGTGCTGTATGCCCACGCCAACCGTGTGCTGCACCTGGAAACCAACCCCGGTAATGCCCGTGCATTGGTGCAGCGGCATGGCGAAGTGGACGTGTGGTTCAACCCGCCGCCCATTCCCATGACCACCGAGGAAATGGACTACGTGTTCGGCATGCCCTATGCGCGGGTTCCGCACCCGGCGTACGGCAACCAGAAAATTCCGGCCTACGACATGATTCGCTTCTCGGTGAACATCATGCGCGGCTGCTTCGGTGGCTGCACCTTCTGCTCGATCACCGAGCACGAAGGGCGGATCATCCAGAACCGTTCCGAAGAGTCGATCATTCGCGAGATCGAAGAGATCCGCGACAAGGTACCGGGTTTTACCGGAGTGATCTCCGACCTCGGCGGCCCGACCGCGAACATGTACCGCATCGCCTGCAAGAGCCCGGAAATCGAATCCGCGTGCCGCAAGCCGTCGTGCGTGTTCCCGGGGATCTGCCCGAACCTGAACACCGACCACTCTTCGTTGATCCAGCTGTACCGCAGCGCGCGGGCACTGCCGGGCGTGAAGAAGATCCTCATTGCCTCGGGCCTGCGCTACGACCTGGCGGTGGAGTCCCCCGAGTACGTCAAGGAGCTGGTGACGCACCACGTTGGCGGCTATCTCAAGATCGCTCCTGAGCATACCGAAGAAGGTCCGCTGAATCAGATGATGAAGCCGGGTATCGGCTCGTACGACAAATTCAAGCGTATGTTCGAGAAGTTCTCGAAAGAGGCGGGCAAGGAGCAGTACCTGATCCCGTACTTCATCGCCGCCCACCCCGGCACCACCGATGAAGACATGATGAACCTGGCGCTATGGCTCAAGGGCAACGGTTTCCGTGCCGACCAAGTGCAGGCGTTCTACCCCTCACCGATGGCTTCGGCCACGGCGATGTACCACTCGGGCAAGAACCCGTTGCGCAAGGTCACCTACAAGAGCGACAACCTGACCATCGTCAAGAGCGAGGAGCAGCGCCGCCTGCACAAGGCGTTCCTGCGCTATCACGATCCCAAGGGTTGGCCGATGCTGCGCGAGGCACTGGAACGCATGGGCCGTGCCGACCTGATCGGTCCTGGTAAAAACCAGCTGATTCCATTGCATCAGCCGGCTACCGACACCTACCAGAGTGCACGACGCAAGAATTCCACGCCTGCCGGCAGCCACAAGGTAGCCAAGGAAACGCGCATCCTGACTCAGCATACCGGGTTGCCGCCGCGTGCCAGTGACGGGTCCAAGCCGTGGGACAAGCGCGAGCAGGCCAAGGCTGCCGCCGAGGCGCGCAGCAAGCATGCCGCCAAGGATCGCCAGCAGGCCGCCAAGCCCGGCAAGGGCAAGAGCAAGCCGGCGCGCCAGCCCGTACTGCCACGCTGAGGTTCGCGGCGGTGCCGTGAGCCGCTTGGCTTACGGCTCGATGGAAATGCCGGCCTCGTCTTCGTGTGGGTTTGAAGGTGAAGGTCGTGGCCGGCGTTGAGCGATAGCGGCATGAGCGGCGTTGTTTGCCGTGTCGATCATCCCGTCCTCGCTCGCACGTCGCAGCGCGTCGATCAATGCCTGTGGAGGGTCGAACGGTCCCTTGCGCTTTTGGACGGTTTGCGGAGTGGCCAGTGGTTGTGCGGCAGAAGTGTCGTGCTCTGTTGTCATGTCGATGTTCCCTGATTGAGTGAGTCCCCAGATTAGATTGAGCGGACCCGTCCTGAGCAATACAGGTTTATCGCACCACTACATGGCCAATGTATGCGACGCTGCTACAACCTGGACGCTTGCAGCCGCTTGATCTGTAGCGGCTGCGCAGGGCAGTGGGTGCAAGCCCGCTCATGGCATAAGTCTTGCGCCGTTCTCTTACCTTCCAGGCTCGCAGGAGGCTCGCCGTGTCGATTCATGTCGCATTGAACCATGTCACCCATTATCGCTATGACCGCGCTATCGACGTCGGCCCCCAGGTGGTGCGTCTGCGCCCCGCGCCGCACAGCCGTACGCGAGTGCTTTCCTATGCCCTGAAGGTGTCGCCAGCGCAGCATTTCATCAATTGGCAGCAGGACCCGCAGGGTAATTACCTGGCCCGCCTGGTGTTTCCGGAGAAGGCCACCGAGCTGCGCATCGAAGTGGACCTGGTTGCCGAGATCGCGGTGTTCAATCCCTTCGATTTCTTTCTCGAGCCGCATGCGCAGCAGATGCCTTTCGCGTACACCGACGAAGAGCAGCATGAGCTGGCCCCCTATCTGGAAACCCTGGCCCTGACGCCGAGGTTTCAAGCGTACCTGGACGGCATCGACCGTACGCCGATCCCCAGCATCGATTTTCTGGTCAGGCTGAACCAGCAACTCAGCCAGGACATTCGCTACCTGCTGCGCATGGAACCGGGCGTGCAGACGCCCGAGCACACGCTGCTCACCGGTGCCGGCTCGTGCCGCGATTCCGCCTGGCTGCTGGTGCAGCTGATGCGCCGGCTGGGGATTGCCGCGCGCTTCGTCTCCGGCTATCTGATCCAACTGGTTGCCGACGAGCAGGCCTTGGACGGTCCGTCGGGTACCGATGTCGACTTCACCGATCTTCACGCGTGGTGCGAGGTGTATCTGCCCGGTGCGGGCTGGATCGGTCTGGACGCCACCTCCGGGCTGTTCGCCGGGGAGGGCCACATTCCCTTGGCGTGCAGCCCCGAGCCCTCGTCGGCGGCGCCGATCAGTGGGCGGGTAGAGCCGTGCGAAGTGACGTTTTCGCACCGGATGTCGGTGCAGCGTATCTGGCAGACGCCACGCGTCACCTGGCCTTTGAGCGAAGAGCAATGGACGGGCATGCAGACGGTAGGGCAACGGGTCGATGCCGATCTGCTGGCAATGGATGTGCGCCTGGGCATTGGCAGCGAGCCGACTTTCGTGGCCATGGATGGCGATGCTTGCGCGAGGTGGAACGCTCGAAGCGACACGCCGGCCAGTCGTTTCAAGGCCACGTCGATGCCCGACGTGTTCAGCGTCGACATGCCCCCGTCCACAAGTTGGACGCAGTCGGTCCAGGGTGTGGATGAGCTGTACGAGCAGGCCCGACAGCATCGCCTGGAGGTTCAGCGGTTCATGATCGACGGTCGGCAGACCGGCACCGGCGCGGGTAATCCGTTGCTGCTCGGTGGGACGACGGCGGCGGATTCGCCGTTTCTACGGCGGCCCGACCTGCTGCGCAGTCTGATCGGCTATTGGCATGATCATCCGGCTTTATCGTATCTGTTCAGTGGCACTGCCTGGCCGACGCCGCGGGTCGACGAAACGCGCAGCGATGCGCTGTACGAACTCGAGATCGCCTTGGCGCAATTGCCCGCTGTCGGCGTGCCGTGCCCGCCGGGGCTGATCGACCGTGTGCTGCGCCATCTGCTGGTGGATGTAACCGGTGACCCTGCTGGTGCGCAGTTCTGCATCGCCCGGCTGGATGGCGACGGGCCGGGAGAGCGGGCGGGTCTGCTGCGCCTGCAGGGCCTCGAAATGCCGCCTCATGGGCGCATGAACCTGACTCTGCAACTGTTGCTGCGCAGCCTGGTGGCGCGCTTCTGGCGCACGCCCTATGCACCGGCCAGGCTGACCCGCTGGGGAACGCAGCTGCACGACCGCTTCATGTTGCCGTACTTCATCGAGCGCGATTTCGCCGAGGTGATCGACGATCTCAATGCACACGGCTATGCCGTGGATGCCGGATGGTTTGCCGCACAACGGGCGTTTCGTTTTCCAACAATGGGCGACTGCGTTGTAGAAAATATTGCCGTGGAACTGCGCCACGCCCTGGAGCCTGGCCCCGGACGAGGCAGTGCCAGTGGCGCACCACAGTCGCCGGACGCATCGCTGGAACGCGTGCAGGTGCGCGTCAACGGGTTGCTGGCGAATCGTTATCGGCTGGCCGTCAATGGCCGGCCCTTGCCGCTGACCGCCACCGGTCGCGCGGGCGAGTTCGTTGCGGGGGTGCGCTACCGTGCCTGGCAGACGGAGCACGGCGAGCACGTCGCCGGCCCGGTTCATGTGCCCCTGACCTTCGACATCGTCGACACCTGGACGCAGCGCTCGCTGGGGGGGTGCCAATACCATGCCGTTCACCCTGGCGGGCGCAACTACGAAAGCCCACCGGTGAATGCCAACGAAGCAGAAAGCCGGCGCATGGCGCGGTTCTTCCGAATTGGCCACAGCCCCGGCAGGCTGGTGCTGCCGCCGCTCAAGGTCGACGATGACTTGCCGATGACCCTGGACATGCGCCGCGCCCCTTGAGGCGAGGAGTGCCCCATGGACGGTATCCGTGCACCGTGCAGGCTGCGATAATCGTTCTTCTCACCGCTGCCCCCGAGCTTCGCCATGTCTGACCTGCTTGATCGTTACTCGCTGTCCGGCGGGTCCTATCATGAAATGCTCGACCCCGATGGCGGCGTGCGCCCGCACTGGCAGCGCCTGTTCGAGCACCTGCAACGCAGTGCGCCAGGCCAGTTGTCGCAGCGCCAGGCGTCGTTGACACGGCAGATCCAGGAAAACGGCGTCACCTACAACGTCTACGCCGACCCCAAGGGGGCCGATCGGCCATGGGAGCTGGACCTGCTGCCGCACATCATTCCTGCCCACGAATGGCGACAGGTCGCGGCGGGCATCGCCCAGCGGGCGCGCTTGCTCAACGCCGTGCTGGCCGATATCTACGGCCCGCAAACGCTGATTGCCCAGGGGCTGCTGCCCGCGGAGCTGATCTTCGGGCACAACAACTATCTGTGGCCGTGCCAGGGCATGCAGCCGCCGCAAGGCACGTTCCTGCACCTGTATGCTGCGGATCTGGCACGCACGCCCGATGGACGCTGGTGGGTCACTGCCGACCGTACCCAGGCGCCCTCCGGCGCAGGCTATGCACTGGAAAACCGCATGGGCCTGTTGCGGACCTTTCCCGAGCTCTACCGCGACTTGAAAGTGGAGCACATGGCCGGTTTCTTCCGCACCGTGCAAGACACCATGAGCCGACTGGCAGCCAGCGCCAACGAGGCGCCGCTGGTGGTGCTGTTGACGCCTGGGCGGTTCAACGAAAGTTATTTCGAGCATCTGTACCTGGCGCGCCAGCTCGGCTATCCGCTGGTCGAGGGCAGTGACCTGACCGTGCGCGAAGCGACCGTCTACCTGAAAACCTTGAGCGGTCTGCGCCGGGTGCACGCCATCATGCGTCGCCTAGACGACGACTTCTGCGACCCTCTGGAGTTGCGCACCGACTCGGCTTTGGGCGTGCCCGGCCTGCTCGACGCCGTGCGCCAAGGCAATGTGATGGTGGCCAATGCCTTGGGCAGCGGTGTGCTCGAATCGCCCGGGCTGCTGGGCTTTCTGCCGCAGATCTGCGAGCACCTGTTCGGCGAAACCTTGATCCTGCCTTCCATCGCCACCTGGTGGTGCGGCGAGCCGCCGGTGCTGGCCCAGGCCCTCGAGCGGCTGGACGCGCTGGTGATCAAGCCGGCCTTTCCATCGCAGAACTTCGGTCCGGTGTTCGGTCGAGACCTGGACGCTGCCCAGCGGCAGGCGCTGACCGAACGCATTCAGGCCCGGCCGTATGCCTACGTTGCTCAGGAAATGGCGCAGCTGTCCCAGGCGCCGGTGTGGCACTGTCACGGCAACCACCTGCAGCCACGGGCGATCGGCATGCGCGTGTTTGCGGTCGCCGCTGCCGACGGTTACCGGGTCTTGCCCGGTGGCTTGACCCGGGTGGCGACGGACGCCGATGCCGAAGTGGTGTCGATGCAGCACGGCGGCGCCAGCAAGGACACCTGGGTGTTGGGCGAGCACGCTCCGGTCGGCGAGCAGTGGCGTGCGCAGCGGGCCATCGGCGTCCATGACCTGGTGCGCATGGATCCCTACCTGCCTTCGCGGGTGGTGGAAAACCTGTTCTGGTTCGGCCGTTACTGTGAGCGTTGCGACGGCAGTGCGCGGTTGCTGCGGATCATTCTCGGCCGCTACCTGGACGGCGACGATCCTCAAGCGCTGCAGGCCGCCGTCGATCTGGCCGAGAGCCTGCACCTGTTGCCCGAAGAGGGCGACCTGCGCGAGCGCCTGCTGACCGCCCTGCGCGGCGAAGACTGGGCGTTCAGCCTGCGCGCCAACCTGCAGCGTCTGCAGTGGGCGGCGTTTCAGGTGCGCGGCAAGTTGTCGCGAGAGAACTGGCAGGCGTTGGGCGAACTGCAGCGCGAGTCACTGATGCTCGAAGTCGACGTACCAGACCTGGGCGAGTCGCTCGACTTTCTCAATCGGTTGGTGATGAATCTTGCCGCGCTGTCCGGCTTTGCGCTCGACGACATGACCCGCGATGAAGGCTGGCGGTTTCTGATGATCGGACGGCGCATCGAACGCCTGCAGTTTCTCAGCAATGGTTTGTCGGCGTTTCTGGCAAGCGATGCCCTGGACGATCAGGCAGGCTTGGACTGGCTGCTCGAGTTGGGCAACAGCAGCATCACCTATCGCTCGCGCTATCTGGCCGTGCCGCAGTTGATTCCGGTGCTGGACCTGCTCCTGCTCGACGCGCAGAACCCCCACGCGGTGTTGTTCCAGCTCAAGCTGGTGGCGCGGGCCGTGCGCCGCCTGAGCGATGAGTTCGACATGCCGGTGGATCGTGCCCTGGAGCCGCTCATCGAGCGTGTCGCCCGCTTCGACCTGGGCACCCTGGAAAATGCGCTGTTCGGTGAAGCCAGCGTGCGCGCCGTGCTCGAGGGCTTGCGCAGCCTGCTGCAGGATATCGCCAGTGTCAGCGTTCAGGTATCGGACCGCCTGGCGTTGCGCCATTTCGTCCATGTCGATGATGTCAGCCAGCAAACGGTGTCGGTGTGATGAGCGCGCATTACCAGATCGTTCACGACACCCGTTACTGCTACGACAGCCCAGTGTCGCTGGCCAAGCAGCTGGCGCACCTGTGGCCAAGGCCCTGCGCGTGGCAGGTATGCCACGAGCAAGCACTGCAGATCAGCCCTGAACCGACGCGGCGTACCGATGAGCTCGATGTGTTCGGCAATCCGCTGACGCGGCTGGCGTTCGAGCGCCCTCACGATGAGCTCAGGGTCGGCGCGCGTCTGCATGTCGAGGTGCTGCCACGAATGCCGCTCGTGCTCGCGCTGTCGCCGGCCTGGGAGTCGACCCGCGATGCCCTGTGCTACAGCGGTGGGCCAGTCGCGACGCAGGTGCTGCAGGCTTGTCGCTACCGCTTCGAGTCCCCCTACGTGCGCCTGAAAAAAAGCTTCGTGGCGTTTTCCGCCAGTTGCTTTCCGTCCGGCCGGCCGATGTTGCAGGGAGCGCAGGCCTTGATGCAGAAGATCTTCAGCGAGTTCACGTTCGATGCCATGGCTACCCAGGTGGCGACGCCCTTGGTCGAGGTGTTGGAGAACCGCCGCGGCGTCTGCCAGGACTTTGCCCACCTGATGCTGGCGTGCTTGCGCTCCCGCGGCCTGGCGGCACGCTATGTCAGCGGCTATCTGCTGACCCAGCCGCCGCCAGGGCAACCGCGGATGATCGGTGCGGATGCGTCGCACGCCTGGGTGTCGGTGTTTTGCCCGGTGCTGGGGTGGGTCGATTTCGACCCCACCAACAACGTTCAGCCGGGGCTGGAACACATCACCTTGGCGTGGGGGCGTGATTTCAGCGACGTGTCGCCCTTGCGCGGAGTGATTCTGGGCGGCGGCGGGCATGATCCCGAGGTGCGCGTGACTGTCCTGCCAATGGCTTGAGCCGAATGTTTACCGCGGATGTCTGACTGCTGGCAGATTGCTGCAGGCTGCGGCCAATCGTGAAATGATGGCCGTCGTAGCCTTTCCCCCTGCCTGGAGACTCACATGTTCGCAAAAGCTGTAGCGGTATCGGTGCTCGCGTTGGCCAGCGGTCAGTTGCTGGCGGCCGAGTGTTCGACCACCGTCGATTCGACCGACCAGATGACCTTTGCCACGAAGGCTATCGAGATCAGCAAGAGCTGCAAGATGTTCACGGTCAACCTGACCCACTCCGGCAGCCTGCCCAAGGAAGTCATGGGGCACAACTGGGTCCTGAGCAAGGAAGACGATGCCCGCGGCATCGCCATGGACGGCATGAGTGCCGGCATCGACAACAGCTACCTGAAGAAAGGCGACGAGCGCGTGATTGCGTACACCAAGGTCATCGGCGCCGGGGAGAAGGATTCGGTGTCGTTCGACGTGTCGAAACTGTCGGCAGAGCAGAAGTACCTGTTCTTCTGCTCGTTCCCGGGTCATCTGGCCATGATGAAGGGGGCAGTGACCCTGGTCGATTGAGTGTTCGCCTCGACCACGTAGGAGCGGTCATCGGCCGCGAAGCAGGCTACGCGGTATTCCTGATTCACCGCGTTGACCTTTTCGCGGCCACGGACCGCTCCCACAGGACGTCCGCCACTGCGTGTACTGGCTTCAACCAGGCACCTTGAACACGTGGCGCAGGTAGGCGACGAAATTCGGGTCGCGGCACTGGGTCTTGGCGGCTTCGTCGGAAATCTTCGCCACCGGCTGGCCATTGCAGTCGGTCATTTTGAGCACGATGTTCATGGGTTCAACGCCCGGAATGTCGCAGGTCAGGTTGGTGCCGATGCCGAAGCTCACATTGATGCGCCCGCGCAGTGCGCGAAATATCTGCAAGGACTTGGGCAGGTCCAGCCCATCGGAAAACACCAGGGTCTTGGTCATCGGATCGATGCCTAGCTTGCGGTAATGAGCGATGGCCTTTTCTGCCCAGACCACCGGGTCACCCGAGTCGTGACGCAAGCCATCGAACAGCTTGGCGAAGTACAGGTCGAAATCCCCGAGAAACGCATCCATGGTGATGCAGTCGGTGAGGGCGATGCCAAGCAGGCCACGGTACTCGCGCACCCAGCAATCGAGGGCGGCGATCTGGCTGTCGATCAAGCGCGGCCCCAGTTGCTGATGAGCCATGATCCACTCGTGGGCCATGGTGCCCAGCGGTTTGAGGTCCAGCTGACGGGCCAGGTGCATGTTGCTGGTGCCGACGAAGCGCCCCGGAAACTCGTGCTTGAGCACCGTGACCACTTCCTCCTGCACCTTGTAGGAAAAGCGTCGACGGGTACCGAAGTCGGCCACCTGCAATTCGGCCAGCTCTTCACTGCTGGCATTGGCCTGCAGCCATTCGAACTTGCGGTAGAGTTTTTCCCGCGGCTGGCTGAGCAACACATCGGGATAGCGAATGCGGTTGCGCACCTCGCTGACCGTGGCCAGCAGTGGCACTTCGAACAGGATCACATGCAACCACGGCCCGCGCAGGCGAATGAACAGCTGGTCGTTCTCGATGCCGATGCTCAGGTAGCGCAGGTTGAAGCGGAACAGACCCAGGAAGCGCAGGAAGTCGGGCTTCATGAAATTGATGCCTTCCAGAAAGCTCAGCTGGTCCGGGCCCAGGCTCAATTCGGACAGCTGCTCAAGCTGTTCACGAATGTCGTTCAGGTAGGGCCGCAGGTCTTCGCCGTTGCGACAACGAAACTCCCACTCGACGTCGACGTTGGGGTAGTTGTGCAGTACAGCCTGCATCATGCTCAACTTGTAAAGATCGGTGTCGAGCAGATTTTGCACGATGCGATCGGCGAATACGCTCTCGCTCATCAGGGTCTCCAGAACCGCGTGCCTCATTTGGAACGGCGGTGGCGCACAGTAAGGGCACATTCTGCCAGCTTTTTGGAGCGTGGGTGGGCGCGACAGTGACCTCGCAATGCGCACCAGTGCCGATGCGGCCGTGATGGCGCCGGTGACGCTGCGCAGCGCAGCGCCAGGCACGCTCCGCGAGCAGGGTGTGGTGCGCGGTGTAGCGGTTATGCACCGACAGTGTGCACTTCGGTTACGTCGGTTGTTACAGCATGGTTGCCCACAGGCGCCACGGGAGGTTGCAATGATGGCGCGCCTGGGTTGTACCTGCGCTGTTTGGGGGTGCCACCATCCCCATGGCAGACGGTTGCACGACCTGTAGGAAATGGTTCCGGCACGACTCGATACCCTTGAAAATGAAATCTGCGCAAGTTGGGCAAATGCGCTGGCACGGCCCTTGCTCGGAGCAATGCGCTGAAGCTGTAGTGCCAACCAAAAAATTCAGGAGCACCACTCATGTCGCAGACGTTCTACAGGAAAGGTTTTCTGGCTCTCGCAGTGGCAGCTGCGCTGGGCGCTTCGTCGATTGTTCAAGCCGACGTCAAGATCGGCGTAGCAGGGCCGATGACCGGTGCCAACGCATCGTTCGGCGAGCAATACATGAAGGGTGCACAAGCGGCAGCGGACGCCATCAACAAGGCCGGTGGCGTGAACGGGGAGAAGATCGTGCTGGTGGCCGGCGATGATGCCTGCGAGCCCAAGCAGGCTGTGGCTGTAGCCAACAAGCTGGAGCAGGATGGGGTCATCGGCGTGGTCGGCCATTTCTGCTCCTCTTCCACCATCCCCGCATCGTCCATCTACGCGGATGGCGGCATCCTCATGATCACCCCGGGCTCGACCAACCCGCAGGTGACCGAGAGCGGTCTGGACACCATCCTGCGCATGTGCGGTCGTGACGACCAACAGGGCATCGTGGCTGGCAACTACATCGTCGATGTGCTCAAAGGCAAGAAAGTTGCAGTCATCAACGACAAGGACACCTATGGCAAAGGCCTCGCCGATGCCACCGCCAAGCAGCTGACCGCTCGCGGTGTCAAACCGGTACTGGAAGAAGGCCTGACCCGCGGCGAGAAAGACTTCAGCGCCCTGGTCACCAAGATCCGCTCCACCGGCGCAGACGTGGTGTATTTCGGCGGCCTGCATCCCGAAGCCGGCCCACTGGTTCGGCAGATGCGCGAGCAGGGCCTCAAGGACGTCAAGTTCATGTCCGATGACGGCATCGTCACCGACGAGCTGGTCACCACTGCCGGCGGCGCGCAATACGTCGACGGTGTGTACATGACCTTTGGCGCCGATCCGCGCGCGTTGCCCGACAGCAAGGCGGTGGTGGACGAGTTCCGCAAGTCCGGCTACGAGCCTGAAGGCTACACCCTGTACGCGTACGCTTCGTTGCAGGCTTTGGCCGCAGGCTTCAACGGCGCCAAGTCGAACAAGGGCGAAGAGGCTGCCAAGTGGCTGAAGGCCAACCCGGTCAAGACCGTCATGGGCGAGAAGGCCTGGGACACAAAGGGTGACTTGAAAGTGTCCGACTACGTGGTCTACCAGTGGAACGCCGAGGGTAAGTACAAGCAGCTGGAACAGCAGAAGTAGGACGTTTGCGCTGGCGCACGCCAGTCCGGGCCGCCCTTGGGGTGGCCTACGTTTCCCTCAATACCGCCTGACGGGTGGCGGGTGGGCCAAGGCCTGCCCGCACCTTGCGCGGTGCGCGGTTCCAGACGTTCGTGAGAGTGCATGATGGACGGTATCTTCCTGCAACAAATGATCAACGGCCTGACCCTGGGGTCGGTGTACGGCTTGATCGCCATTGGCTACACCATGGTCTACGGCATCATCGGCATGATCAACTTCGCTCACGGCGACGTGTACATGATCAGTGCCTATCTGGCCGCCATTGGCTTGGCCGTGCTGTCGTTCTTCGGCCTCGAATCCTTTCCGTTCCTGATCCTCGGCACATTGGTGTTCACCATCGTGGTCACCGGTGTGTACGGCTTCGTGATCGAGCGCGTGGCCTACAAGCCGCTGCGCAACTCGACCCGGCTGGCGCCGCTGATCAGCGCCATCGGCATATCGCTGATCCTTCAGAACTACGCGCAGATCAGCCAGGGCGCTCGCCAGCAAGGCGTGCCGACCCTGCTCGAAGGGGCCTGGCGCCTTGAAGTGGGCACCGGTTTCGTGCAGATCACCTACACCAAGATCTTCATCCTCATCGCTGCCTTCGTGGGCATGGGCGTGCTGACCTACATCATCAAGTTCACCAAGCTTGGGCGCATGTGCCGCGCCACCCAGCAGGATCGCAAGATGGCCTCGATCCTGGGCATCAACACCGACCGGGTCATTTCCTACGTCTTCATCATCGGCGCGGCCATGGCGGCGCTGGCCGGCGTGTTGATCACCATGAACTACGGCACGTTCGACTTCTACGCCGGGTTCATCATCGGCATCAAGGCGTTCACCGCAGCGGTACTGGGTGGCATCGGCTCACTGCCCGGGGCCATGCTCGGTGGCTTGATACTGGGGGTTGCCGAATCGCAGTTCTCCGGCTTGATCAACTCCGACTACAAGGATGTGTTCAGTTTCGGCCTGTTGGTGCTGATCCTGATCTTCCGTCCCCAAGGCCTGCTGGGTCGCCCACTCGTGGCGAAGGTATAAGTATGTCCGCACCTACTGCCAAACCTATCGATATCAAGAAAAGCCTGGTCGACATGGTCATTGCCGGCCTGCTGGCGCTGATCGTGTTCGGCCCCATCGTCGGCATCGTGCTCGACGGCTACAGCTTCAATCTGCAACCGGCCCGCGTCGCCTGGCTGGTGGCAGCGGTGATGGCCGGGCGCTTCCTGCTTAGTCTGTTCCTGCAGACGCCGCGTGGCCGCAGCATTTCCCAGAGCTTCGAAAGCTCGGGGTCGGGTGTGCACGTGCTAGCGCCGGACTACAAGTCGCGGCTGCGCTTCATCATTCCAGCGCTGATCGTGATCGCCATCGTGTTTCCCATCTTCGCCAACAAGTACATCCTTACCGTGGTCATTCTCGGGTTGATCTACGTGTTGCTGGGCCTGGGCCTGAACATCGTGGTCGGTCTGGCCGGCCTGCTCGACCTGGGCTATGTGGCGTTCTATGCCATCGGCGCCTACGGCCTCGCCTTGGGCTACCAGTACCTGGGCCTGGGCTTCTGGTCGGCGCTGCCGCTGGCCGCGATCGCGGCGGCGCTGGCGGGGTGCATACTGGGTTTCCCGGTGCTGCGAATGCACGGGGACTACCTGGCCATCGTGACCCTGGGCTTCGGCGAAATCATTCGCCTGGTGCTCAACAACTGGTTGTCGTTCACTGGCGGTCCCAATGGTGTGCCGGTACCTTCGCCCACCTTTTTCGGCCTGGAGTTCGGTCGTCGCGCCCGTGACGGCGGGGTGCCGATCCACGAGTACTTCGGCTTCGAATACAACCCCGACCTGAAATTCGTGTTCATCTACGCCGTGCTGTTCCTGGTGGTCCTGGCCGTCCTCTACGTCAAGCATCGACTCACCCGCATGCCCGTAGGGCGTGCCTGGGAAGCCCTGCGCGAGGACGAGATCGCCTGCCGATCGATGGGCCTGAACCACGTATTGGTCAAGCTTTCGGCATTTACCATCGGTGCTTCCACCGCCGGCCTGGCCGGGGTGTTCTTCGCCAGCTACCAAGGCTTCGTCAACCCGACTTCGTTCACCTTCTTCGAGTCGGCTCTGATTCTTGCCATCGTCGTGCTGGGCGGTATGGGTTCCACCGTGGGCGTGGTGATTGCTGCCTTCGTGCTGACCGTGGCACCGGAGCTGCTGCGCAGTTTCTCCGAGTATCGGGTATTGCTGTTTGGCGTGTTGATGGTGCTGATGATGATCTGGCGACCACGTGGCCTGATCCGTATCAGCCGTACCGGCATCAAGCCAGTCAAGGGCGCATTGATCGACGCCAAGGGGACTACGCCATGAGTAACGAAGTCATTCTTTCGGTCGAGAAATTGATGATGCACTTCGGTGGCATCAAGGCCTTGAGCGATGTCAGCCTGCAGGTCAGGCGCAACTCGATCTTTGCCCTGATCGGCCCCAACGGCGCAGGCAAGACCACTGTATTCAACTGCCTCACCGGGTTCTACAAAGCCACCGGCGGGCGCATCGAACTCAACGCTCGCGGCCAGAAGACCAACGTCATCAAGCTGCTCGGCGAGCCGTTCCAGGCCACCGACTTCGTCTCGCCACGCAGCTTCGCCAGCCGCGTCTGGTACAAGATGTTCGGCGGGACTCACCTGGTGAACCGCGCAGGGCTGGCCCGGACCTTCCAGAACATTCGTCTGTTCAAGGAAATGTCGGTGCTGGAAAACCTGCTGGTGGCCCAGCACATGTGGGTCAACCGCAACATGCTGGCAGGCATCCTCAACACCCGTGGCTACCGCAAGGCCGAAGAGGACGCTATCAAGACAGCGTTTTACTGGCTGGAGGTGGTGGACCTGGTGAACTGCGCCAACCGCTTGGCCGGTGAGCTTTCCTATGGCCAGCAACGCCGTCTGGAGATCGCCCGGGCCATGTGCACGCGGCCCCAGGTGATCTGCCTGGACGAACCGGCGGCGGGCCTCAACCCCCAGGAAACCGAGGCGCTGAGCGGCATGATCCGCCTGCTGCGTGACGAGCACGATATGACGGTGGTGCTGATCGAGCACGACATGGGCATGGTGATGAGCATTTCCGACGACATCGTGGTGCTGGACCACGGCAATGTAATCGCCAAGGGCGGCCCGGAGCAGATCCGCAACGACCCCAAGGTGATCGCGGCCTATCTGGGTGCCGAAGAGGAGGAGCTGGTATGAGTACGCCCATCCTCGAAATGAAGGAGATCGACGTTCACTACGGCCCGATCCAGGCGCTGAAGAAAGTCTCGCTGCACATCAACGAAGGCGAGACGGTCAGCCTGATCGGTTCCAACGGTGCGGGCAAGTCGACGCTGCTGATGTCGATCTTCGGCCAACCGCGCGCCAGTGCGGGGCAGATCATCTACCGGGGCACCGACATCACCCAGAAGTCGTCCCACTACATCGCTTCGAACGGCATCGCCCAGTCGCCGGAAGGCCGCCGGGTGTTTCCCGACATGTCGGTGGAAGAGAACCTGATGATGGGCACCATCCCCATCGGCGACAAGCACTCGAGTGAAGACATGCAGCGCATGTTCGAGCTGTTCCCACGGCTCAAGGAACGGCGCAATCAGCGTGCCATGACCATGTCCGGAGGCGAGCAGCAGATGCTCGCGATCGCCCGTGCGCTGATGAGTCGACCCAAGCTGCTGCTGCTCGACGAGCCGTCGCTGGGGCTGGCACCGATCGTGGTCAAGCAGATCTTCTCGACCTTGCGCGAGCTGGCCCAGAGCGGCATGACCATCTTCCTCGTCGAGCAGAACGCCAACCATGCGCTGCGGCTTTCCGATCGTGCCTATGTAATGGTCAACGGCGAGATTCGCCTGACTGGGACGGGGCGTGAATTGTTGAGCAACGACGAGGTGCGCAATGCGTATCTGGGCGGTCATTGAAAACACCTGAACGACCCATCGAACGCCCCGTCAGGGGCGTTTTTCATCGCCGTGCACAATTGTGGAAAACAAATTCGCTGGAACCTCCACGTGCGACATAAAACCACTGTTGGTCACTGAAACGCCACAATCCACGCTTGTCCCCAATTGCTGTGGAACCGGTTGTGGACAAGTTGGTGGTATACCCCTGCAAGCCTTGTAGCACGTGGCCTGTAAGCGATTGATCAAAAATCGCACAGTGCATCCTCGAGTCGCACGAGCGGCGTTTGTCAACTGTTTTATCCACCGTGCCAATCAGAGTGACAGCACCCGGTCATCCTGTGGATAAGTCTGTGAACAAGCCTTGGAAATACCTCGAAAAGGGGCGGTTTCACTGGCGTTGCGCCTTTGGTCGTGTGACCGCCCCAAACTGAATGTGGTTTCTGCATACGCATTGCATCCGACCGGTCAAGCCAAAAAATTCTAATGGCTTCCAGCCAGCCTGGCTTTCGACACAATCGCGCAGGCCGGAGTTGCCCCCAATCTCTGTGGAACCGCTTGTGGATAAGATGCGGGTAACCACCCCTGGGCCCGCAGCCACGAGGGTTTGAGGACCCTGCTCGATTATTGATCAGTTGCATACGGTCGATCCGCCGGGCATTCTGCAAAACCCCATTCACGGTGGCGACGGTTCGAACGGCCTGCGCATTGCGTGGGCACGCTCCGTGGCTACCCCCGCAGGAGACCCGCATGACTTCCACGGTATTCATCACTGGCGCCACGTCCGGATTTGGCGAAGCCTGCGCTCGCCGTTTTGCCGAGGCAGGCTGGTCGCTGATCCTCACCGGCCGTCGCGAAGAGCGCCTCACGGCACTGAGCGAAGAGCTGTCGGCAAAGACGCGGGTGCATCCGCTGGTGCTCGATGTGCGCGACAGAAAGGCCATGGAGGCAGCCATTGGCGGATTGCCCGAGGAGTTCGCCAGTATCAGTGGGCTGGTCAACAACGCCGGTCTGGCACTGGGTGCCGATCCTGCGCCCAAGTGCGATCTGAACGACTGGGACACCATGGTCGATACCAACGTCAAGGGCCTGATCTACGCAACGAGGCTGCTGCTGCCGCGTCTGATTGCCCACGGCAAAGGCGCCACCATCGTTAACCTGGGTTCCGTGGCGGGCAATTACCCGTATCCAGGCAGCCACGTCTACGGCGCCACCAAGGCCTTCGTCGGGCAGTTCTCGTTGAGTCTGCGCTGTGACCTGCAAGGCACCGGCGTGCGCGTCACCAACCTGGAACCTGGGATGTGCGAGAGCGAGTTCTCCCTGGTGCGTTTCGGCGGCGACCAGGCACGTTACGACGCTACCTATGCCGGCGCCAATCCGATCCAGCCGCAGGACATTGCCGAAACCATTCATTGGATTCTGACCCAGCCTGCGCACATCAACATCAATCGCCTGGAAGTGATGCCGGTCACGCAGTCGTGGGCCGGCTTCGCCGTGGAGCGTCCAGGCAAGGCGTGATCGGCCCTCGTGTCAGATGAACGCCTGCAGGCCCTGATAGCAGGTCAGCAGGTGATAGGGGGTGGTCGATGGCATGTCCGTGCGGCTGACCCTCCCGGTGCCATCGCGGCATTCGTGCCAGCCGCCAGGGTGCAGGAAGCGCCCGCGCAGTACCTGTAGTTGCGCAGCGACCGCTGCACCGGGCTGCAAGGTCAGCGCTCGCAGGTATTCGGCCTGTGCCCAGATACGCTGGGTGGCGTCCAGTACCTGGCCGTCGAACGTGAGCATGCTCATGACCACGCCGTCCCGAACGCCCGTGCGCTGTGCATAGCCGAAGGCGCGCTGCAGGGAGAGGTGCAGCGCACTGTCCTGCAATAGCGGTGAGGTCTGCACGAGGAACAGCCATTCGAACTGATGACCCGGCTCGAACCAGTTATCCACTGCACCGCGCGGCTTCTCCAGCATGATGCCGTGCTCGGGCTCCACGAAGCGCGCCTGCATGGCGTCGCACAGCGCCTGCAGCGCCGTCTGCGTGGGTTGGTCGTCACGCACTGCCAGGGTTGCCAGGAAGCCTTCGGCCAGGTGCATCAAGGGGTTCTGTAGCGGTCCGGTGCCCAGGTTCGCCCAGTCTTCGCCGAGCACGGCCTCGTACAGGCCGTCATCTGTGGAAAACCGTGTGGCAATCACTTCGAGGGCGGCATTGAGCACCGATTCCACCAGCGGTTCGCGCACCTTGGCCCAGTAGTGCGCGCAGGCGAAGACGATGAAAGCGTGGGTGTAGAGATCCTTGCGTCGATCCAGCGGGCGGCCCTGGGCGTCGATGCTGTAGAACCAGCCGCCGTGTTCGGCATCGTGGAAATGCCGTTGCAGGGAACGGAACAGGGTGGCGGCGTGTTCGCGGGCACCGGGTTGCTCGATCAAGCTGGAAAAAACGTATAGCTGACGGGCGCAGGCCATGGCGCGGTAGCGCTGCGCCGGCAACGGCTGGCCGACAGCGCTCACGGCTTCGAACGGCAGGCCGAGTTCGTTATCGAAGCCGGCTCCTTGCCAGAGTGGCAATACGATTTCGCGAAAGTGCGCTTGGGTGGCCGCCAGGGCGGCGTGCAGCGTTGGGTCGGGCATTGGCGGGATCATCGCAGGCGTTTTGCGCGACATGGTAGCAGGTGTCGGGCACGGCTCCTAAAGCAAGGCCCCCGGACAGAGGGCCGCGCCGCCATCAGCCGGCCAGCAGCCAGGCACCGGTCAATGCCGACAGAGCACCGGCCACGCGCACCAGCGGCGCTGCTGCCGTTGGCAGGAACCGAACGACGGCATAACCCGCCGCATGCAGAGCTGCGGTCGCCGCAACGAAACCGGCAGCATAGGCAACCGGGCTGGACATGTCCGGCAATTCCAGGCCGTGAGCGACGCCGTGGAACAACGCGAACAGCGCAGTGGCGAGCACCGCCAGGAGCAACGGTGGCCGCACGGCCAGTGCCACGGCCAGGCCCAGCGCCAGTACCGAGGCGGCAATGCCGCTTTCCAGTGCGGGCAGCTGCAGGCCGGCGAAACCCAGCAGGCCACCGATCAGCATAGTGCCGACGAAGGTGCAGGGCAGGGCCCAGCGTGCCGCGCCTTGCTGCTGCGCCGCCCACAGGCCGACGGCAAGCATGGCCAGCAGGTGGTCCAGACCACCCAGAGGGTGACCGATGCCAGCCAGCAGGCCATTGTCGCCGTGGCCCGGATGAGCGAAGGCCACGGCCGGGGTCAGCAGCAGGGCTGCGCAGGTGAAAAGCGTCTTGAAGGTCATGCGTGTCGGTTCCTTATCGTCGTGATCACGGTGATTGCGGGCAAGGGCGCGCGGGGTTCAGGCGGCGTCGAGCAGGCCTTGGCGTTCGATGAAGGCAATGATCTGCTCCAGACCCTGCCCGGTTTTCTGGTTGCTGAAGACGAACGGCTTTTCGCCGCGCATGCGTCGGGTGTCACCGTCCATCATTTCCAGTGACGCGCCTACCAGCGGCGCCAGGTCGATCTTGTTGATCACCAGCAGGTCGGACTTGCAGATGCCAGGACCGCCCTTGCGCGGCAGCTTGTCGCCAGCGGACACGTCGATCACGTAGATGGTCAGGTCCGACAGCTCGGGGCTGAAGGTGGCGGACAGGTTGTCCCCACCCGACTCCACGAGGATCAGATCCAGGCCCGGAAAGCGCCGGTTGAGCTGGTCCACGGCTTCCAGGTTGATCGACGCGTCTTCGCGGATGGCGGTGTGCGGGCAACCGCCGGTTTCCACGCCGATGATGCGCTCGGGCGCCAGTGCCTGGTTGCGCACTAGGAAGTCGGCGTCTTCGCGGGTGTAGATGTCGTTGGTGACCACTGCCAGGTTGTAGCGATCACGCAGGGCCAGGCACAGGGCCAGGGTCAGCGCGGTCTTGCCGGAGCCTACCGGGCCTCCGATACCGACACGCAGGGGTTGGGTATTCATGGTGATTCTCCTAGGAACGGAACAAGCGGCTGTACTGGTGCTCGTGGGCCATGCTCGCCAATGACAGGCCGAAGGCGGCGCTGCCGTAGTGTCGGGGATCCAGTTCGGTGGCAGCGAACTGTGCCTGCTGTAGCGTCGGCAGCAGTTGTGTGGTGAGGCGCTGAGCGGCCTGTTGGCCCAGGGGCAGGGTTTTCATGAGCACCGCCAGCTGGTTTTCCAGCCAACTCCACAGCCAGGCTGCGAGGGCATCCTGTGCAGGGATACCCCAGGCGCGTGCGGCCAGCGCCCAACCCAGGGCCAGGTGGGGCTCTTCGAGCTGGGCCAGATAGTCGCGGGCCGCTGTGTCCAGTTCGGCAAGGCCGAGCAACAGCTGCTTGAGCGAGTAGCCCATTTGCCGACTCTCGAGTTGCAGCTCGCGGGTTTCTCGACTCGCGCGGTGTTCGGCGCACAACTCCAGCAGTTGTCCCCAGTCCTCTTCGGCGGCGGCCACGCAGTGGGCCAGCAGCAGGGGGGCCTCGAAACGTGCCAGGTTGAGCAGCAGTTGGTCGGCGATCCAGCGATGGGCGCTCTGCGCATCGGTCACCGTGCCTTTTTCCACGGCCATCTCCAGGCCCTGCGAGTAGCTGTAGCCGCCAATCGGCAACTGCGGGCTGGCCAGGCGCAGCAGGGCCCAGGCGTTGTTCACGTGCGCACGCCGAACTGGTGAAGTTTGGGTGCGTAGTTGAAGTCTTCTTCGCCATGACGGGAGTGATGGTGACCGCCGCCATAGGCACCATGTTCTGGCTGGAAGGGCGTAAGCAGCGGCTCGGTCTGCGCGCCAAGCTGTTCGAGCATGGCCTTGAGCACGTAGTCGTCGAGCAGGCGCAGCCAGCCGTCGCCGACTTGCAGGGCCACGTGGCGATTGCCCAGATGGTAGGCGGCGCGCGTCAGCTCGAAGGCGCTGCTGCAGGTGACATGAAGAAGCGCCTCGGGCCGTGCGCATACGCGCACCACGCGGCCATCCTCGGCCTGCAGGCATTCACCGTCGTGCAACGGAGGTTGACCGCGTTCCAGAAACAGACCGACGTCTTCACCCTCGGCACTGAAACAGCGCAGGCGACTTTTGCTGCGGGCCTCGAAGTTCAAGTGCAGTTCGGCAGCCCATTGGCCCGTGGGGGCGATTCGGCGATGGATGACCAGCATTGGCGGCGTCCTTTTCAGAGCAGTGGCCAATGCAGAGCAAGTGTCTTGCCAACCTGAGAATGGCGGATAACCCAAGGGCAGCCGCTAGAAAAGAGGGCGACATCGTGCACTTGTTCGGTGCGCTAGGTGTTCGCGTGCACCGGCAGGTAGCGCAGGCGCTACTGACCGAGGCCCTTCCAGTATTTGGCGCCGATGAAGATGAAGCGCAATTGCTGGCCGATCTTCGCCTCTGGGGTCAGGTGGGCCGGCAAGTCGGCCGCCGGTGGGTCGATCAGCTCGGGGAGCGTGGCGAATACGGCTTTGACGACCAGATCGGCCATCACCTGCAGTGACGCGCTGCTCAGGTGCTGCCATTTGGGCATGGAGCCCAGGTCGGTGGCCAGGTCGGCGCTGATGCCGGCGCGCAGGCTGGCAATGGCTTGGCGTACGGGCAGGGAACCACCGTATTGCTCGCGGGCGAGAAACAGGAATTGCGGGCGGTTGGCAGCGACCCCGTCGAGAAAGATGCGTACGGAAGCCGCAGTGAGCCCGCCGACCACTATTTCATGGTGACGAACCAGGCGCAGGGTGGCGCGGAACGTGGCGTCCACTTCGTTGACCAGGGCCAGGCCGAGCTGATCCATATCGTCGAAATGGCGATAGAAACCGGTGGGTACGATGCCGGCAGCCTTGGCGACTTCGCGCAGGCTGATACTGCCGAAACCTCGACCGGCCGCCATCAGTTGGCGCGCTGCTTCGAGGAGGGCGAGGCGGGTCTGCTGTTTCTGTTCGGCGCGAGGCAACATCGACGGAGCTTCTGTGAAGGGCAGCGAAGAACTCTAGCAAATTGACAGGCGGGGCGTCGAACCAAGCGGGCGAGGTGGTGGGTTATGCGCAGGCGGCAAGCCCGGCTTGGGGAGACCGGGCTTCGTCGGATAGATCAAACCGCAGCATCATGCGTTGGCTTGGCCTTGGCGATCGAGCAGGCGCTGCGAACCGTTCTCAGCGAAGGTGCCTTGTGGAGTGCGGTCCGAGCCGTCTTCAGCGAAGGTAGCCTGTGGGGTGCGGTCCGAACCGTTCTCGGCGAAGGTGCCTTGTGGGGTACGGTCCGCGCCGTCTTCGGCGAAGGTGGCCTGTGGGGTGCGGTCCGCGCCGTCTTCGGCGAAGGTGGCCTGTGGGGTGCGATCGGAACCGTTCTCGGCGAAGGTGCCTTGTGGAGTGCGATCCGAGCCATCTTCGGCGAAGGTGGCCTGTGGAGTACGGTCCGAACCGTTTTCGGCGACAGCGCCTTGTGGGGTGCGATCGGAACCGTCTTCGGCCAGGTAGCGCTGGCTGAAGCTGGCAGCGCTGGAACGAAGTTCGGCGGAAACACTTTGATCGGCGGCTGGCATGGCAAAAGCGTTGGCAGCGAGGACCGAGAGAGTCAGGGAAAGCAGCAATTGGCGTTTCATGATGTAGGCGCTCCTTGGGAGGGCAGTAATTGGGTACAGAGCCAATGCTACTCTTTGAAATTCGATAGAAAAGTTCATAAAGGCAATGGTAACAATCAACGAAAATGATGTTTTGCCGCGAGGGCTCTAGATCGAGGGTTTCAGTGCACCAGTGCGGTGTGTTTTCAGGTCCGAAGCACTGTCGTCGAGCGTCACCATTGGTAACGTTGATAGTGAATGAAGCCTCCTGCATGCATCGCCGACGCGGCTCGTGCCGCTGCTACAGGGGCAGACCGCGATCCCTGTAGCAGCGGCGCGAGCCGCGTCTGGGTTCATCGCATTGCATCAGGCACACCGCATCCGCCGTTGAAGCGGCTCGCGCCCAGGCTCGAAAAACCCAAAAACTAAACCCTCGAGGCGTTTATCAGTCCTACCCTTGTTAGGTAGCACCCTCTGTGCTCGCGGGAGCACGCAGTCTCAAGGAGCCCGCAATGACGCGCCCACGTAAAATCATCGCCTGGACCCTGGGCAGCCTGTTGGTCCTGCTGGTGATATTGGTGGTGGTGATCGCCACCTTCGATTGGAATCGAATCAAGCCCACGCTCAACGAAAAAGTATCCGAAGCCCTGCATCGGCCCTTCGCCATCAATGGCGACCTTGCTGTGCACTGGCAGCGTGAAACGGATGAGGGCGGCTGGCGTGCCTGGGTGCCGTGGCCGCGCTTCGTCGCGCAGGACATCACCCTCGGCAACCCCGACTGGTCGCAGAAACCCCAGATGGCAAGCCTGCAGAAGGTCGAGTTTCGCCTCTCGCCCCTGCCGCTGCTGGCTCAGCGGGTGGTCATACCGCGTATCGACCTGACCGGCCCAGACGTTGCCCTGCAGCGCTTGGCAGATGGACGCGCCAACTGGACCTTCCAGTTCGACGAAAAAGACCCCAATGCCGAGCCTTCCAAATGGGTCATGGACATCGGTGCCATAGGCTTCGACAAAGGCGTGGTGGCTTTCGACGACCAGACGCTCAAGACCTCGGTCAAGGTGGTGATCGATCCGCTGGGCAAGCCTATTGCCTTCAGCGATATCGTCGGCAGCGGTGCAGCCAAGAAAGTCGCCGACCAGGGCGCCAGTGCACAGGACTATGCCTTCGGCTTCAAGGTCGATGGCCGCTACAAAGACCTGCCGCTGTCGGGCTCGGGCAAGATCGGCGGGCTGCTGGCGCTGCAGGATGCGACGCGACCGTTTCCCGTGCAGGTCGACCTGCGCATTGCCGATACCCGTGCGGCAGTGGCCGGTACCCTGACCGACCCACGCAACCTCGGCGCCCTGGACCTGCGCCTGCGCTTGAGTGGCAGCAGCCTGGGCAACCTGTACCCGCTGACTGGCGTGACCCTGCCGGATTCTCCCGCCTACGAAACCGATGGGCACTTGTTGGTCAAACTGCACGAGCCCGGCGGTGCGTCGTTTCGCTATGAAGGCTTCAACGGCAAGATCGGCAACAGCGACATCCACGGTGATCTGGGCTTCGTCGCCAGTCAGCCAAGGCCCAAGTTGAGCGGCGCGCTGGTGTCCAACCAGTTGCTGTTTGCCGACCTCAAGCCTTTGATCGGCGCTGATTCCAATACCGAGCAGAAGGCTCGGGGCGGGGCCAGCAAGCAGCCCACCGGCAAGGTGTTGCCAGTCGAAGAGTTCAAGACCGACCGCTGGCGTGCCATGGACGCCGATGTCGAATTCACCGGACGCAAGATCGTCCACAGCGAAGAACTGCCATTCACCGATCTGTACACCCATGTGGTGCTCAATGACGGCAACCTGCGCCTGGAACCTCTGCGCTTCGGCGTGGCCGGTGGCAAGCTGGATGCGCAGATTTCGCTGAACGGGCGTACTACGCCGTTGCAGGGTCGTGCCAAATTGACCGCGCGCGGGTTCCAGCTCAAGCAGCTGTTTCCCACGTTCGAGCCCATGCGTACCAGTTTCGGGCAGCTAAACGGCGATGCGGACATTACCGGCACCGGCAATTCGGTGGCGGCGTTGCTGGGTTCAGCGGACGGTAATCTGAAGATGCTGGTCAATGATGGTGCCGTGAGCCGGGACCTGATGGAAATTGCCGGACTCAACGTCGGTAATTACCTGATCGGCAAGATCTTCGGCGACAAGGAGGTGGAGATCAATTGCGCGGCGGCCTCGCTGGGCATCAAGAACGGGCTGGCCAGCACCGACCTGTTCGTTTTCGATACCGAGAACGCGATCATCTACGTCGACGGCACGGTGAATTTCAAACAGGAACAGCTGGACCTGAAGATCTCGCCGGAGTCGAAGGGCTTCCGCCTGCTGTCGCTGCGCTCGCCGTTGTATGTCCGCGGCCCGTTCGCCAAGCCCAACGCCGGTGTGCAGGCAGTGCCATTGTTGCTACGCGGTGCAGGTATGGTCGCATTGGGCGCTACCATCGGGCCTGCGGCGGGCCTGCTGGCGCTGGTCGTGCCCAGCGGCGGCGAGCCGAACCAGTGCACGCCATTGCTGGAGCAGATGAAGTCCGGCAAGGCACCCAAGACCGTGCCTGCTTCCTGAGACGGTTCGAGGGGTGCTCCCGAGCGCTGCGGTGTGTCAGTTGAATCGAGTCGCGCCTTTCGCGGCCACGGACCGCTCCTACATGGGGCTGCGGTACTCCTGTAGGAGCGGTCATCGGCCGCGAAACGGGCGCTGCGGTGTAGCAGTTGAATCGCGTCGCGTCCTTCGCGGCCACGGACCGCTCCCACATGGGGTTGCGGCACGCTTGTAGGAGCGTTCATCGGCCGCGAAACGGGCGCTGCGGTGTGTCAGTTGAATCGAGTCGCGCCTTTCGCGGCCACGGGCCGCTCCTACATGGGGTTGCGGCACTCCTGTAGGAGCGGTCATCGGCCGCGAAACGGGCGCTGCGGTGTGTCAGTTGGATCGAGTCGCGTCCTTCGCGGCCACGGACCGCTCCTACATGGGGCTGCGGTACTCCTATAGGAGCGGTCATCGGCCGCGAAACGGGCGCTGCGGTGTATCAGTTGGATCGCGTCGCGCCTTTCGCGGCCACGGACCGCTCCTACATGGGGTTGCGGTACTTCTGTAGGAGCGGTCATCGGCCGCGAAACGGACGCTGCGGTGTATCAGTTGGATCGCGTCGCGCCTTTCGCGGCCACGGACCGCTCCTACATGGGGCTCCGTTACTCCTGTAGGAGCGGTCATCGGCCGCGAAACGGGCGCTGCGGTGTAGCAGTTGAAACACGTCTAGTCTGACGCGGCCGTCAGGCACAAAAAAGCCAGAACCGAAGTTCTGGCTTGGGACCTGCGGCGGGCTTTTACAGCGCGCCGTAGATGTCCGCCATGTCATCAGCGTGTTCTTCTTCCTGGGCCAGGATGTCTTCGAAGATACGGCGAGTGGTCGGGTCCTTGTCGCCGATGTACTGAATGATCTCGCGATAGCTGTCGATCGCAATCCGCTCGGCCACCAGGTCTTCGTAGACCATCTCTTTCAAGCTGTTGCCGGCAACGTACTGGGCGTGGGAATTCTTGGTCAACAGGTCGGGGTTGAATTCCGGCTCGCCACCCAGCTGCACAATACGTTCGGCCAACTTGTCGGCGTGCTCGGCTTCCTGCTCGGCGTGTTCCTTGAATTCATCGGCTGCGATGCTCGCCTTCAGGCCGTTGGCCATGAAGTAGTGGCGCTTGTAGCGCAGTACGCACACCAGTTCGGTCGCCAGCGAGCTGTTGAGCAGCTTGATGATCTCTTCGCGGTCGGCATCGTAACCTTCGGTGACCGCGCCGTTCTCGACGTGCTGGCGCGCACGGGCGCGCAGTTCTGCTACAGATGTCAGTTGGGAAGTTTCGAGGTCGATCATGATTGTCTCCAGCTATACGGTTTTGGCCGTCGCGCTCTGTTGCCCCGATTCGGGGCCCGGCGGGATCGGTACATAGGTCTCGCTACACAGTTGTGAGTCGCGGCGGCGACGAAAAGTTTTATTACAAATGGCCCGGGGAGGGCCTTTCGTCAGCCGCCTGGGGCAGGATTACGGTGCGGTTTCGTTAAGCTTGCGTTGCTCGCAAGTCATGAAGCCCTTGGTGGCAACATGTCCCGAACTGTCGAAACTCACGTAGTAGGGCTGCTGATGGCCTTCACGGGTCAAGATGTAGTTATTGCAGGTGCCGTACATGGAGTTGGCAGTGCCGGCAACGACGGTCGAAGGCGTGCCGCCGATGGCCAGAACCTGTTGCATGGTCATGCCTTTCTCGACCTGCTTGACCAGTGGCGCGTCACGGTAGGTCACGAAGTCCACCGGGTTCTGCACGGTGGTGTTCGATGAACAGCCAGCCAGCGCGGCCACGGCAAAGAGTGCTGCCAAAGATTGCTTGTACATGGGGAGTCGCTCCTTCGTTGGGCCGTGAGTGGCCCCGTGATGCTTGGAGCGCATCGACCGCGCGATAGTTCTGAAATCTTTCAGCCAGCAAAGCTCCTGCAGAGCGCTTGGAGACTGGCTGCGATGGAAAACAAATGACGCAATTTAGCCACGGATCGGCATGCGTCCGCCTACTGGCCCTTCGCTCGCAACGCTGGCAGACTGCCTGTCCTTTCGAATCGCTCGCTTCTGAGGCTTTATGCCCATGTTTTCTTCGCGTCAAGTGCTGATCGCCAGCTGGATTCTGGTGTTCGGCGGCCTTCTGCTGGTCTTGCCGATGCGCCTGCTGCCGAGCTTGCTGGCCGGCCTGCTGGTATTCGAACTGGTCAACATGCTCACGCCGCAACTGGAACGCCTGATTGCGGGGCGGCGTGCACGGTGGGTGGCAGTGGCGTTGCTGGGCACCTTGGTGGTCAGCAGCCTGGCGCTGCTGTTCGCCGGCGTCATCAGTTTCATCCTGCACGAGGCGGAAAACCCCGGCGCTTCGCTGAACAAGTTCATGGGCGTGGTGGACCGCGCCCGCGGCCAGTTGCCGCCTTTCATCGACGCCTACCTGCCGGCCAGTGCCGCCGAGTTTCGCGTGGCCATCAGCGGCTGGCTGAGCAAGCACCTGAGCGATCTGCAACTGGTGGGCAAGGATGCGGCGCACATGTTCGTGACCCTGCTGATCGGCATGGTGCTGGGAGCCATCATCGCGCTGCAGACCATTCCCGATCCCGGACAGCGCAAGCCACTGGCGGCGGCATTGTTCGATCGCCTGGCTCTCTTGGTGCGGGCCTTTCGCAACATCGTTTTCGCGCAGATCAAGATTTCGCTGCTGAACACCTTCTTCACCGCCATTTTCCTAGCCGTGGTGTTGCCGCTGTGCGGGATCAAGCTGCCGCTCACCAAAACCCTCATCGTGCTGACCTTCCTGCTCGGCCTGTTGCCGGTAATCGGCAACCTGATCTCCAACACCTTGATCACCATCGTCGGACTGTCGCTGTCGATCTGGGTGGCGATTGCAGCGCTGGGCTATCTGATATTGATCCACAAGGTCGAGTACTTCCTCAACGCGCGGATCGTGGGCGGGCAGATCAGTGCCAAGTCGTGGGAGCTGCTGCTGGCCATGCTGATATTCGAGGCGGCGTTCGGACTGCCCGGGGTGGTGGCGGGGCCGATCTATTATGCGTATCTGAAAAGTGAGTTGAGGCAGGCGCAGTTGGTCTAGGGTTTACTGGACTCTTCGCGGGCAGAGGCCGGACCTGCTCCTGTGGGAGCGGGGCGGGCGGCGAGCCCTGTGCCCGCGAAGAGGCCGGACCTGCCTTACTCGGTGCCGTAGCGCTTGCGGGCCTCGATGGCCAGGCCGCTGCCGATGCTGCCGAAGATATTGCCTTCCACGTGCCGCGCATTGGGCAGCATGGCCGCCACGCCGTGGCGCAAGGCCGGGATGCCGCTGGAACCGCCAGTGAAGAACACCGTGTCGACCTGCTCCACGCCTACGCCTGCCCGATTTAGCAATTCGGACACACTGCCACGAACGCGCTCGAGCAGGCCATCGATGGCGCTTTCGAACAATGCTCGGCTCAGCTCCACGCTCAGTCCGGGCTCGATGCGATCCAGCGGCAAGTGGCGACCGGCTGCTTCGGTGAGCTGGATCTTGGTTTCCTCGACTTCCATCGCCAGCCAGTGTCCGGCTTTCTGCTCGATCAGCTTGAACAGGCGGTCGATACCGTCGGTGTCCTGGATGTCGTAGCGCATGCTGGCCAGGGCCAGTTGCGCCTTCTGCAGGTACACCGAGTTGATGGTGTGCCAGGTTGCCAGGTTCATGTGGTGGCTGGTAGGCATGAAGGCGCCGCTCTTCATCCGGCTGCCGTAGCCAAACAGCGGCATGACGCCCTGCAGGCTCAGCTGCTTGTCGAAGTCGGTGCCGCCAATGTGCACGCCACCGGTGGCCAGGATGTCGTCCACGCGGTTGTCCAGCGCACGCCGCTCGGGAGCCAGGCGCACCAGGGAAAAGTCGGAAGTACCCCCGCCGATGTCGACGATCAGCACCAGCTCCTCACGCTCGATGGTGGACTCGTAGTCGAAGGCGGCCGCGATGGGTTCGAACTGGAAGGACACGTCCTTGAAGCCGATCTTTTTCGCCACCTCGGCCAGGGTGTCTTCGGCTTCCTGGTCGGCGGCCGCGTCGTCGTCGACGAAATGCACCGGTCGCCCCAGCACGACCTGGTCGAACTCACGCCCGGCGTTGGCCTCGGCACGCTGCTTGAGCTCGCCGATGAACAGGCCCAGCAGGTCCTTGAATGGCATCGCCGTGCCGAGCACACTGGTGTCGTGCTTGATCAACTTGGAACCCAACAGGCTCTTGAGCGAGCGCATCAGGCGGCCTTCGTAGCCTTCCAGGTATTCGTGCAGCGCCAGGCGCCCGTACACTGGACGCCGCTCCTCGAAGTTGAAGAAGATCACCGAGGGCAGGGTGATCTTGCCGTCTTCCAGTACGATCAGTGTCTCGCTGCCCGGGCGGTGCCAGCCGACGGTGGAGTTGGAAGTACCGAAGTCGATGCCGCAGGCGCGGGCCGGGGATGCGTTTTTCATGGCGAGGCGGGTCTGTTCAAAAAACGGCCGCGCAGTGTATGCCAGTTGCGTACAGAATCAAGGCCTGCGACTGCCTTGAAAGTGCGCCAGTGGCCCCAACCTTCTAGCCATCGACCGTGCTGTACAAGCCACTGTTCACATCCAGTGGCCTGCAGCCGATAAACTTCCCATGCGTTGCCGAGTCCGACCAGTAGGCGCGGGCGGCGCGCATTCGCTCATTGATGGTGATGCTTAGATGGATTTCAAAGACTATTACAAGATTCTGGGCGTCGAGCCGACGGCGGACGAAAAGGCGATCAAGACCGCCTACCGCAAGCTGGCGCGCAAATATCACCCTGACGTCAGCAAGGAAAAGGACGCCGAGGACAAGTTCAAGGAAGCCAGCGAAGCCTATGAGGCGCTGAGCAATGCCGACAAGCGCGCCGAATACGACGAACTGCGCAAGTATGGCCAGCATGGTCGTCCGTTCCAGGGCCCACCAGGGTGGCAGGGCCGCGGCGGCGGTGGTTTCCATGAAGAGAACGCTGGCGATTTTTCCGACTTCTTCAGCACCATCTTCGGTAACGGCGGCGGTCGTGGTGAGCCCGGTGGCAATCCGTTCGGCCGTGGCGGCCAGCAGCGCAGCGCTGCACGCAAAGGTCAGGATGTGGAAATGGAGCTGACGATATCGCTGGAGGAAACCCTGGCCGAAGAGCCGAAGAAGATCAGCTTCAAGGTGCCGCAATACAATGCCGGCGGTCAGCGCCTGACCGATGTGGTGAAGAATCTCAGCGTGAAGATTCCCGCCGGGGTTGCCGACGGCGAACGCATTCGTCTCAAGGGCCAAGGCGCGCCGGGTGTAGCGGGCGGTGCCAGCGGCGACCTGTTCCTGACCTTGCGCCTGGCGGCCCACCCCTTGTTCGAGGTAGATGCCCCCGACCTCATCATCCAGGTGCCGCTGGCACCTTGGGAAGTGGCGTTGGGCACCAAGGTTGCCGTGCCTACGCTGACCGGGCGGATCAACCTGACGATCCGCCCGGACAGCCAGAACGGCCAGCGCCTGCGGGTCAAGGGCATGGGTTTGAAGAACAAGCTCGGCGGCCGAGGTGATCTGTTCGCGCAGTTGAAGGTAGTGATGCCCGCACAGGCTGACGAGGCGACCAAGGCGGCCTGGGCCGCCTTGGCCAAACATGCCGAATTCGACCCGCGCGAGAACTGGGGACGCTGATATCGCTAGGCCTCGGTACCTCCACGTCGGCCGCCCGAAGGCATCTTCAGGCTGATGTCGCCGCGAATCGGTATGAGGCCGGGCGTGAGCACTTCGCCTGGGTCGAGACCGAAACGCAGCGGTTGTTCGCTGTCCACTACGCTGACCCGCAGGCTGGGAGTACCGGTCAGGTTGGCCAGGCCAGGGGTGCGGCTATAGTGGTTAGCCATGGTCTGATCGGTCAGCGCCAGCCACTTTTCATCGGGTTTGAGATTCTGCAGCATCTCGATCCGCTTGTACGCATAGTAGACGCGCAGGCGTTGCTGCAGATTCGGTGCAGGGTTGTTCAGGCCGTCGGTCGACAGGCTGGCGGCGCAGTCCAATGCCTTGATGCTGACGCCCTGGCGCCGCGCTTCCACCAATACCTGGCGCAGGGTGTAGCGGCCGCTGTCCAGGGTAGTGCCACGGTTGTGCAGGTCGCGTAGGGTCTTTTCCAGATCGCGACCCAGTGTTCCCGTCCTCTGGAACCGGTCGAGCAGGTCCTGGTGCAGATCCTTGAGCAAGCCTTGCACGTACAGCGTCTTGACCTGCTGAGCCTTGAGCGTGGACATGTACTTGATCAGCAGTTGACAGCTGCCAACGGCATTCCTGGATTCATTGACCACCAACCCGGTATTGCTGGCATACACCTGAGTGAAAAACTCTTTGGGCGTCATGGTGCTGCTCACCTTCGGCAAGCGTGGGCTCTGCTGCGGGCTCGAGGTCAGGAAGAATGCTTCGGCTTCGTCGCCCAGGGCTTTGCGCAGCTCGATCAACTGTGAGCGCCCGGTGCGCAGCACGCTGTCGATCGGCCCAGTCATCAGTTGATGCGCATCGGGTTTGATGAGCATGGCGGTGATGTCGCGGAAGCCTGGCGCGGTGTCGAACGCGGCCAGCGCATCGGTGCTTGCCGCCACGGTCTCGGGAGCAGTCACCGTGAACAGCTCCCAGTGGCCTTTCCAGCTTCGCTGCACAGGGTAGCTGCCGGTGATTTGTTCGGGGGCGATTGGATCGACGATCACCCAGCGCTCCAGCGTGGTGATGTAGCTGACCTGAAAGACCTTGCCCTCCAGGCGAATGTAGTGCTGGCCCTCGGGCGTGGTGAACACGCCTTGATAGATGCCGGTGCCCTCCAGCAATCCGGTCAGGTCTTCACCCGTCGCGATGAGGTCCAGTGGTGAGCCGCCGGGAGTCACGCGGTCGATCTGAGCCAGGTCTGTAGCACTCAGGTCCGCTGTATCCAGATCGAGCGCGGCGCCCAGCTCCTCGAAGTTGCCCAGTTCGCCGATGGCTTCCTCACCCACGCCGCGCAACAGTGGCATGTCCATGAGGATGTTCAGTGCATCCAGAATTGCCGCCCTGAAGGCTGCTTGACGTACTTTCTGCGAAGATCCATGCACAGCTTTGGCCAGGTGGCTGCCAAAAGCAATCGAGCCTGCCGCCACGGCCACCAGCGCTACCAACGGATCGCCCGGCGCCATGGGCGTGACGATGCGCATGAACGCTTCCAGATCAACCAGGAACAATTCCTTGCGCAGCTCATGATTGCTGTTCAACAAGAGTTTGGCATCGAGTTTCAAACGCGTGCGAACCGTGTTGAAGAGGAACGCGAATACATCCTCTTCGATAGTCACGGCGACGCCGTTGAGCAAGCGCTGTCCGGCTTCCCACGGCGTGGTGCGTATGCGCTCCAACGTTGCCAGCAACAGTGTGCGGGGCGGCACGACCGATTCGCCGGGTGTATCGAAATGGGCGATGAGGCGTTCACGGCCCTGCTCTTGCGCAGTTGTCTCGGCAACCCACTGGTACATCTGCTGTTCGTTGTGGAAGGTTCTGAACCAGCCTGCCGGCATGTAGAGGATTTCCGGGCCCTGACCGGTGGTGATGCGCAGTATGTCGAACGACGTCAGGTCACCGAGGGTGAAACTCTTGATCGTGGTCAGGGTACGGGTCTTGTGCAGCCGCTTGAGGTCCTCGAGGGTGGGCGGGCCTGCAACCGGCCCGGCGAACGCATCGAACACCAGTCTGAGCTCCTTGTTGCTCAGTGCCCCGCTGTTGTAGGCGTTCCAGACGAAACTGAAGAACAGGATCTTGATCAACACTCGACCGTCATCGGCGTAGTCGCGCAGGAAGATGTCCAAACGCTTCTGGTAGTGGGTCGAGAAATCCGTTGCCCAGAATTCCTTCATGATCTGCGAAGGCGCCAGTGGCACTTCGTTCGTGTCGTTGTAGATCCCGGCTTGCTGGACGGTATAGAACCCGGACATCTGATCGAGCAGGTCGAAGTTCACTTGATAGAACGTGTTGAACCGGCGCAGCACCAGCTCGGTAACGGTCAGCGTCTCCTTGGGCTTGCCGATGTGTTGTTGTCCGGTAAACGCGCGAGGGCTGTTCTGGGCGTTGTCGAAGTCGTGCCAATAGACGGTGTCCGGGTCCAGGTCCAGCTTGGTATGGAACTTGAGCAGCTTGATGCCCCAGTCTCGCGCGCACTCGCGCAGGTCGGGGAAGTTTTCGTAGTAGCGGTTGGCGATGAGGCTGACGTTTTCAGCCGATAGCGGGGTGGCGCCGGTCATGGTGTAGCTCCTGGATCGAATGGAGCTGCACCATAGAAAAACCGTCAGCGGGCTACGGCCTATATAGATAGGCCGCCTGTGCGCAAATCATGACCTCGATTTCAGAACTGCGTTTTCAGAAAAACCTTCTCAAAACAGAAAATAGCGCTGCGCCATGGGCAGCACATCCGCCGGCTCGCACCACAGCAGCACGCCATCGGCCTTGACCTGGTAGGTCTGCGGGTCGACGTCGATGTCGGGCAGGTAGCCGTTGTGGATCAGGTCGGTCTTTTGCACCGAGCGACAGCCCTTGACCACCGCGATCTGCTTTTTCAAGCCCAATTGCTCGGGCACGCCTGCGTCCAGCGCGGCCTGGCTGATGAAGGTCAGGCTGGTGGCGTGACGCGAACCGCCGAAGCTGGCGAACATGGGCCGGTAGTGGACCGGTTGCGGCGTCGGGATCGAAGCGTTGGCGTCGCCCATGAGGCTGGCGGCGATGGCACCGCCCTTGAGGATCAAGGTCGGCTTGACGCCGAAGAACGCCGGGCGCCAGAGCACCAGGTCAGCCCATTTGCCGACCTCGACCGAACCCACTTCATGGCTGATGCCGTGGGTGATCGCGGGGTTGATGGTGTACTTGGCGATGTAGCGTTTGGCGCGGAAGTTATCGTTGCCCTCGGCATCCTCGGCCAGTGCACCGCGCTGTTTCTTCATCTTGTCGGCGGTCTGCCAGGTGCGTGTGATCACCTCGCCAACCCGGCCCATGGCCTGGCTGTCGGAGCTGATCATGGAGAACGCACCGAGGTCATGCAGGATGTCCTCGGCGGCAATGGTTTCGCGGCGAATGCGGCTTTCGGCGAAGGCCACGTCCTCGGCGATGCTGGGGTCCAGATGGTGGCAGACCATGAGCATGTCGAGGTGTTCGTCGATGGTGTTGCGGGTGAACGGACGGGTCGGGTTGGTCGAGCTGGGCAGCACATTGGCGAAGCCGCAGGCCTTGATGATGTCTGGAGCGTGGCCGCCGCCGGCGCCTTCGGTATGGTAGGTGTGGATGGTACGGCCCTTGAAGGCGGCCAGAGTGGTCTCGACGAAACCGGACTCGTTGAGGGTGTCGGTGTGGATCGCAACCTGCACGTCGTATTGATCGGCCACGCTCAGGCAATTGTCGATGGCTGCCGGGGTAGTGCCCCAGTCCTCGTGCAGCTTGAGGCCGATGGCCCCGGCCTTGACCTGCTCTATCAGCGGCTCGGGCAGGCTGGCGTTGCCCTTGCCGGTGAAACCGATGTTCATGGCGAAGGCATCGGCAGCCTGGAGCATGCGCGCCATGTGCCACGGCCCCGAGGTGCAGGTGGTCGCATTGGTGCCGGTGGCCGGCCCGGTGCCGCCGCCAATCATGGTGGTGACGCCGCTCATCAGCGCCTCTTCGATCTGCTGCGGGCAGATGAAGTGGATGTGGGTGTCGATACCACCGGCAGTGAGGATCATGCCTTCACCGGCGATGACCTCGGTGCTGGCGCCGATGGCGATGGTCACGTCAGGCTGGATGTCGGGGTTGCCGGCCTTGCCGATCGCCGCGATGCGTCCATTCTTCAGGCCGACGTCGGCCTTGACGATGCCCCAGTGATCGATGATCAGGGCATTGGTGATCAGCGTGTCGACTACTTCGGCGGCCAGCAGCTGGCCTTGGCCCATGCCATCGCGGATGACCTTGCCACCGCCGAATTTCACTTCTTCGCCGTAGGTGGTGAAGTCTTTTTCCACTTCGATCCACAGGTCGGTATCGGCCAGGCGGACCTTGTCACCGACGGTCGGGCCGAACATGTCGGCGTAGGCTTCTCTGGAAATCTTCATCGGTATGCCCTGGAATTCAGTTGTGTGTGGACCCTGTGGGATCAGAGGTCACCCATGATGCGGCCGGCGAAGCCATACACCCGGCGCAGGCCGGCCAGGTCGACCAGTTCCACTTCGCGGCTCTGGCCCGGTTCGAAACGCACGGCGGTTCCGGCGGGAATGTTCAGGCGCATGCCCCGCGTCGCCGGACGGTCGAAATGCAGGGCGTCGTTGGTTTCGAAAAAGTGATAGTGCGACCCCACCTGAATGGGCCGATCGCCGCTGTTGGCCACAGTCAGGCTCAGGGTGCGCCGGCCGACGTTGAGCTCGATGTCGCCAGGCTGGATCCGGTATTGGCCAGGAATCATGGAATAGCTCCTCGAAGCGAAGAAAGACAACGGTTCAAGCCGAAGCTCGGGGCGGCTCGGCGCCCGGCTGCAGCGCCAGTTGCATGAAGGTCAGGTCCAGCCAGCGGCCGAACTTGATGCCTACCTGCGGCATCTGCCCGGTGGTGACGAAGCCCAGGCGTTCGTGCAAATGAATCGATGCTTGGTTGCCGCTTTCGATGGCGGCCACCATGACGTATTTGCCGCCCTCGCGAGCACGCTCGATGAGCGCCTGCATCAGCCGCGCGCCGAGACCTTTGCCGCGCTGGTCGTTGCGCACGTACACCGAGTGCTCGACGCTGTAGCGAAAGCCTTCGAAAGGTCGCCAGTCGCCGAACGATGCATAGCCGATGACCTCGCCCTGTTCCTCGGCGACCAGGATTGGATAACCCTGCGCCTGGCGCGCCTCGAACCAGGCCTGACGGTTGGCCAGGTCAACCGGCTTCTCGTTCCAGATCGCCGTGGTGTTGAGCACCGCATCGTTGTAGATCGCGCAGATCCCTGGCAAATCTCGCTCGCTTGCATCACGAATCATGGCCGTGCCTCAGGCTATGGGTTGATGGACGGTGACCAGTTTGGTGCCGTCGGGAAACGTGGCTTCCACCTGGATCTCCGGGATCATTTCCGGAATACCTTCCATGACCTGTTCGCGGCTGAGCAGGGTGGTGCCGTAGTGCATCAACTGCGCGACCGTCTGGCCGTCGCGGGCGCCTTCGAGCAGGGCCGCGGAGATCAGCGCCATGGCTTCCGGGTAGTTCAGCTTGAGGCCACGGGCCAGACGGCGCTCGGCTACCAGGCCGGCGGTGAAGATGAGCATCTTGTCTTTTTCGCGGGGTGTCAGGTCCATGGGTGTTCCTTCAGAATTTTGATTGGCAGTGAGGGACTCTTCGCGGCCACTGGCCGCTCCTACAGGGAGTACCCGGCAGATCGCCTGTGGGAGCGGCCGGCTGCCGCAAGCAGGTACCCGGCAGATCGCCTGTAGGAGCGGCCGGCTGCCGCCAGCAGGTACCCGGCAGATCGCCTGTGGGAGCGGCTGGCTGCCGCAAACAGGTACCCGGCAGATCGCCTGTGGGAGCGGCCGGCTGCCGCAAGCAGGTACCCGGCAGATCGCCTGTAGGAGCGGTCAGCGGCCGCGAAAGGGCTGGCAAATTCAATCAGGTGCTCCAGATCCGTGGCGCCAGCGCTTCGCGGCCGAGCATGGCCGGGCGCAACAGCGTCCACAGTCCGATCAGCCAGTCACGCGCATGCAGCGCCTCGTCGGCCAGGCAGCGTGCCACCAGCAGCCCGGGCAACTGGCTCAGGTCGCCGCGTACGCGCGTCGGCAGTGCCCGGCAGCGTTCAAGCAGGGCCGGGTCGACCTCGCCGGTCACCAGCAAGGTGGCGAACACCGGCTGGCCACCCAGGCCCACGGCCGAGTCGAGCAAGCCATCGTTACCCATGATGCGCTGGCGTTCATGCCACAGCAGCTCGCCGTCGCGGCGAATTTCCAGTCGCGACTGAAAATGCCCCTGGTCGAAACGCTCGGCCGCCGCCGGGCGTCCCACCGCGACGATGTCCCAGTAGAGCAGCCGGGCATCACCTTGCAGGTGAATACGGGTATCCAGTTCGGCCTGGGCGGCACTGTAGACGATGGTCTCCTGGGGCAGCCACTCCAGGGTAGCGCCCGCGGCCACATGCAATTCGGTGCTTTGATAGGCAGGGCTGTTGGCGCGGTACCACTTTGCGGCGCCGGGCGTGGTCAGTTGCGCCCAGGCGTTGGCATGCACCTGCGCACTGATGTCCAGCCGATCGCCCCCGGCGATGCCGCCAGGCGGATGCACGATGATGTGCTGGCACACCTCGGGCCCCTCGGCATAGAGGTGCTTCTGCACCCGCAATGGGCCGAAATGGCGGCGCAGGGTCGGGCGCGTGCTGTCGCCGAAGCGCGCGTACCCCAGCTCCAGCCGGGCATGCCAGCTGGGCGTGTAGGGCAGGGAAGTGACGGGTAGATTCATGGCCTTCATTCTTGTTCGGGTCGCGGCAGATTAAATGGTTACCAGGCCGCGTACACCCTCCGATTCCATGTTTTCACCCCGACCCTGCTGAACGATTTCACCGCGCGACATGACCAGATACTGATCGGCCAGTTCGGCGGCGAAGTCATAGAACTGCTCGACCAGCAAGATGGCCATGTCGCCGCGCGCGGCCAGTTGCTTGATCACGGCACCGATTTCCTTGATCACCGAGGGTTGGATGCCTTCTGTGGGCTCGTCGAGGATCAGCAGCCGCGGCCGGCTGGCCAGCGCCCGCCCGATCGCCAGCTGCTGCTGTTGGCCGCCAGAGAGGTCGCCACCGCGGCGGTGCTTCATCTGCAGCAGCACCGGAAACAGTTCGTAGATGAACGCCGGCACTTCGCGAGCCTCACTGCCGGGAAAGCGTGAAAGCCCCATCAGCAGGTTTTCCTCGACCGTCAGGCGGCCGAAGATCTCGCGGCCCTGGGGCACGTAGGCGATGCCGGCATGCACCCGCCGGTGTGGCTTGAAGGCGGTAATGGGTTTGCCTTCCCAGGCCACGCTGCCTTGCTTGGCCGGAATCAGGCCCATCAGGCACTTGAGCAGGGTGGTCTTGCCGACGCCGTTGCGCCCCAGCAGGCAGGTCACTTCGCCGATGTTCACAGCGAACGAGAGGCCGCGCAGGATGTGGCTGCCGCCGTAGTATTGGTGAAGCTGGTCGACTTGGAGCATGGTGGATAATCCTGTTGTTTGCGGTGTCTGGGCAGACGCCTTCGTGGCCGATGACCGCTCCTACGGTCGATTATCGTAGGAGCGGTCAGTGGCCGCGAACGGACCTCAACGCCCCAGGTAAACCTCGATCACCCGCTCATCGGCCTGCACCGCCTCGAGCGAACCCTCGGCCAGCACGCTGCCCTGGTGCAGCACCGTCACATGGTCGGCAATCGAGCCGACGAAGCCCATGTCGTGCTCCACCACCATCAATGAATGCTTGCCGGCCAGGGTCTTGAACAGTTCGGCGGTGAACTCGGTTTCGGCATCGGTCATGCCCGCCACCGGCTCATCGAGCAGCAACAGCTGGGGGTCCTGCACCAGCAGCATGCCGATTTCCAGAAACTGCTTCTGGCCGTGGGACAGCAGGCCGGCCGGGCGATCGACCGACGCGCTCAGGCGGATCGTCTCCAGCACCTCGGCAATGCGGTCGCGCTGCTCGCCCGTCAGCCGCGCACGCAGGCTGGCCCAGACCGACTTGTCGGTCTTCTGCGCCAACTCCAGATTCTCGAACACGCTCAAGGCCTCGAACACGGTCGGCTTCTGGAACTTGCGGCCGATGCCGGCCTGAGCGATCTGCACCTCGCTCATGTGGGTCAGGTCCAGGGTTTCGCCGAACCAGGCCTTGCCCGTGGTGGGCCGGGTCTTGCCGGTGATCACGTCCATCAGGGTGGTCTTGCCGGCACCGTTGGGGCCGATGATGCAGCGCAGCTCGCCCACGCCGATGTACAGATTGAGGTCGTTCAACGCCTTGAAACCATCGAAGCTGACGCTGATGTCCTCAAGGGTCAGGATGGTGCCGTGGCGGGTGTTGAGCCCCGGTCCGCTGACCTGGCCCAGGCCGATGGCATCGCGGCTGGTGCCGGCGTCGCTGTTGGGGTCCAGCACCGGTTCGAGCATGAACTCGGCGGTCGCGGTGATTCTCATTGTTCACCCCTTTTCTTCAGCAGGCCGATCACGCCCTTGGGCAGGTACAAGGTCACGATGATGAACAGCGCGCCGAGGAAGAACAGCCAGTATTCGGGAAATGCCACGGTGAACCAGCTTTTCATGCCGTTGACGATGCCTGCACCCAGCAGTGGCCCGATCAGCGTGCCGCGTCCGCCCAGGGCCACCCAGACGGCGGCCTCGATGGAGTTGGTCGGCGACATCTCGCTGGGGTTGATGATCCCGACCTGTGGCACGTACAGCGCCCCGGCGAGGCCGCACAGCACTGCGCTGAGCACCCAGACGAACAGCTTGAAACCGCGCGGGTCGTAACCGCAGAACATCAAGCGGTTCTCGGCGTCGCGCAGTGCGGTCAGCACCCTGCCGAACTTGCTGCGCGCCAGGCGCCAGCCCACGTACAGACTCAGCACCAGCAGCGCCACGGTGAGCAGGAACAGCACCGCACGGGTACCTTGGGAGGTGATGCTGAAGCCCAGGATGCTGCGGAAGTTGGTGAAGCCGTTGTTGCCGCCAAAACCCGTCTCGTTGCGGAAGAACAGCAGCATGCCGGCGAACGTCAGTGCCTGGGTCATGATCGAGAAGTACACGCCCTTGATCCGCGAACGGAAGGCGAAGAAACCGAACACCAGTGCCAGCAAGCCTGGGGCCAATACCGCCAGGCACATGGCCCAGAGGAAGTGCTCGGTCCCGACCCAGAACCACGGCAGCTCGGTCCACGAGAGAAACGTCATGAACGCCGGCAAGCCATCGCCGGCCGCCTCACGCATCAGGTACATGCCCATGGCATAGCCGCCAAGGGCGAAGAACAGCCCGTGGCCCAGCGACAACAGGCCGGCGTAGCCCCACACCAGGTCCAGCGCCAGGGCGACGATGGCATAGCAGAGGATCTTGCCGACCAGGGTCAGGGTGTAGGCCGAGACCTGCAAGCCATTGCTGGCCGGCAGCAGTGACAGCAGCGGCAGGGCGATGAGGATCGACAGGATCACCACGCCGATGGCGAGGGTAACTTTCGGCCCGGCTTTCTGCGCAGCAGTGAGCATCAATGGCTGGTTCATCAGTCGATCACCCGTCCTTTCAGTGCGAAGAGGCCTTGCGGACGTTTCTGGATGAACAGAATGATCAGCGCGAGGATCAGGATCTTGCCGAGCACCGCACCGATCTGCGGTTCCAGGATCTTGTTGGCGATGCCCAGGCCGAACGCGGCGGACACGCTACCGGCCAGTTGGCCGACGCCACCGAGCACCACCACCAGAAACGAGTCGATGATGTAGCTTTGCCCCAGGTCGGGGCCGACGTTGCCGATCTGGCTCAGGGCCACACCACCCAGGCCGGCGATGCCCGAGCCCAGGCCGAAGGCGAGCATGTCGACCCGGCCGGTGGGCACACCGCAGCAGGCGGCCATGTTGCGGTTCTGGGTCACGGCGCGCACGTTCAGGCCCAGGCGGGTCTTGTTCAGCAGCAGCCAGGTCAGCACCACCACGGACAAGGCGAAAGCGATGATCACGATGCGGTTGTACGGCAGCACCAGGTTGGGCAGCACCTGCCAGCCGCCGGAGAGCCAGGCCGGGTTGGCCACTTCCACGTTCTGCGCACCGAAGATCAGGCGAATCGCCTGGATCAGCATCAGGCTGATACCCCAGGTCGCCAGCAGGGTTTCCAGGGGGCGTCCGTACAGGTGGCGGATGACGGTGCGTTCCAACACCATGCCGATCACAGCGGTGACGAAGAAGGCCACGGGCAGGGCGATCAGCGGGTAGTACTCGATGGCGCCCGGCGCCAGGCGCTGGACCAGCATCTGCACGACGTAGGTGGAGTAGGCGCCAAGCATGAGCATCTCGCCGTGGGCCATGTTTATCACGCCAAGCAGGCCGAAGGTGATCGCCAGGCCCAGGGCGGCCAGCAGCAGGATCGAACCCAAAGACATGCCGCTGAAGGCCTGGCCCATGATGTCGCCGATCATCAGCTTGCGCTTCACTTGAACCAGGCTGGTCTCGGCAGCAGTGCGCACGGCGGCGTCCGTCTCGACGCCGGGCGCCAGCAGATTTTCCAGGCGGGTACGCGCCAGTGGCTCGCCGGTTTCACCCAGCAGGCGTACCGCGGCCAGACGCACGGTGGGTTCGGGGTCGACCAGTTGCAGATTGGCCAAGGCCAGGGTCAAGGCGGTTTTCACCGTCTGTTCCTGTTCACCGGCGGTCTGCCGGTCGAGCAAGGGCAGCTGGTTGGGCTGCGCCGAGCGTTGCAGTTGCTGCGCGGCGGCCAAGCGCACCTGAGCGTCGGTGCTCAGCAGTTGGTGGCTGGCCAGGGCGGTTTCCACCAGGCCGCGCAGGCGGTTGTTCAGGCGCAACTTGCGCAGCGGTTCCACGGCTGCGGCGGTGCCGTCGGCCGCTGTCATCTGGCCATTGGTTTCGATGAACGGTTTTTTCTCGGCATCGGCTGCAACTCGGCCGTCCTGAAGGGCGGTCAGCAGCGCCAACCGCGACGGCTCGGGCTGCGCAGCCCAGGTTTCCAGCAGTCGAACCTGCTCGGCGGATGAAGCGCCGGTAAAATCACTGGCGTCGTTGGCGCTCGCTACCATGGGCAAGAGCAGAACGACAGCGAGAAGGAATCTGGATAGGGACATTGCAAGTCCTTTGAATTGAAGGCGACACCCGCCCCCGTGTGGGAGCGGTCATCGGCCGCGAAAAAAAACGCTGCGGTCTACCAGATGCACCCCGATAGCCCTTCGCGGCCACAGACCGCTCCCACAAAGGCAACACCGGCAAACCTGTGGGAGCGGTCATCGGCCGCGAAAGGCGCACCGCGGTCTGTCTGACGCACCGCGCCGCGCCGCCCCTCGCGGCTAAGTGGATCAGTTGCTCTTCACCGCATGATCCGGCTTCTTGTCGTTGCCAGGAATGTACGGGCTCCATGGCTGGGCGCGGATCGGCTCTTTGGTCTGCCACACCACGTTGAACTGACCGTTGTCCTCGATCTCGCCGATCATCACCGGCTTGTGCAGGTGGTGGTTGGTCTTGTCCATGGTCAGGGTGTAACCCGACGGCGCGGCGAAGGTCTGCCCGGCCATGGCCTCACGCACCTTGTCGACGTCGGTGGACTTGGCCTGGTTGGCAGCCTGTGCCCACATGTTGATGCCCACATAGGTCGCTTCCATCGGGTCATTGGTGACCACGGTGCCTGCATTCGGCAGGTTCTTGGCCTTGGCATAGGCTTTCCAGTCAGCAACGAACTTGGTGTTTTCCTTGTTCTCCACCGACTGGAAGTAGTTCCACGCCGCCAGGTTTCCCACCAGCGGCTTGGTGTCGATGCCGCGCAGTTCTTCCTCGCCCACCGAGAACGCCACCACCGGTACGTCGGTGGCCTTCAGGCCCTGGTTGGCCAGTTCCTTGTAGAACGGCACGTTGGAGTCGCCGTTGACGGTGGAGATGACCGCAGTCTTGCCGCCGGCGGAGAATTTCTTGATGTTGGAAACGATGGTCTGGTAGTCCGAGTGACCGAACGGGGTGTAGACCTCTTCGATGTCCTTGTCGGCCACGCCCTTGGAGTGCAGGAAGGCGCGCAGAATCTTGTTGGTGGTGCGTGGATAGACGTAATCGGTGCCCAGCAGGAAGTAGCGCTTGGCCGCGCCGCCGTCTTCGCTCATCAGGTATTCAACCGCCGGAATCGCCTGCTGGTTGGGCGCGGCACCGGTGTAGAACACGTTCGGCGACATCTCTTCACCCTCGTACTGCACGGGGTAGAACAGCAGGCCATTGAGTTCTTCGAAGACCGGCAGCACCGACTTGCGCGACACCGACGTCCAGCAGCCAAAGACCACCGCCACCTTGTCCTGGGTGATCAACTGACGGGCTTTCTCGGCAAACAACGGCCAGTTGGACGCCGGGTCCACCACCACCGCCTCGAGCATCTTGCCATTGACGCCGCCCTTGGCGTTGATCTGGTCGATGGTCATCAAGGCCATGTCTTTCAGCGAAGTCTCCGAGATGGCCATGGTGCCGGACAACGAGTGCAGGATGCCGACCTTGATGGTCTCGGCAGCCTGGATCGTCCAGGACAAACCCATGGCAGCGATCGATGCGGAAAGGGTGAACGCCTTGATCAAGCTGCGACGCTTCATTGTGCAATCTCCATGTACGGAATGTTGTTCCGGTGCGGCAGGTGGGGACTTCTCGCTGGAGTATTGCAAGGGGTGTGCCGGAGTCGCGCAGGGGCGCGATATGAGCCGGTTGCGGCGAGGCAACGTGGCAGGGCGCACCGTGCTGGTGCTCGACCGGCAGGATGGTGCGCAGGGTTGAGTGGTATTGGTGCACCTGACTTCGTGCGCGGTCGGTCAGGCAGATCGCGTGCCCCGCCGACGCGGCTGGCGCCGCTGCTACAGGATCGCGTGTACCGCCGACGCGGCTTGCGCCGCTGCTGCGGGATCGCGTGTACCGCCGACGCGGCTGGCGCCGCTGCTACAGGATCGCGTGCACCGCCGACGCGGCTTGCGCCGCTGCTGCGGGATTGCGTGCACCGCCGACGCGGCTGGCGCCGCTGCTGCGGGAATGGGTGCACCGCCGACGCGGCTGGCGCCGCTGCTACAGGATCGCGTGCACCGCCGACGCGGCTTGCGCTGCTCCTACGGGGACCGCGAATCCCCTGTAGCAGCGGCGCGAGCCGCGTCCGGGCGCACCGCAGATTTATGCAGGATGACTCAGACAGCTTCGACCGAAGGCCGCACCCGCAGCAGCACCCGATCCGCCACCCAAACCAGCACCAAGGACACCCCCACCAACGGAAACAGCACGCCCACCGCAATCATCACCCCGACCGCCACCTTCCATCGCGGCAGATCATGGCGCAGCGGCGGTACCCCAAGCTTCCCCTGAGGCCGGCGCTTCCACCAGATCACCAGGCCGCTGACCGAGCTGAGCAGGATCATCAGGCAGATCAGCAGCACGATGATCTGATTGACCGCCCCGAACATCTTGCCCTCGTGCAGCATCACGCCGGTTTCGGTAGCTCGGGCGACCAGGCCGTACTGTGCCCAACGCACGTCGGCCAGAACCCGACCGCTGTACTGATCGATGTGCAGGGTCGCGTCGTTGCGCGGATCGTCGGCGAAGACCGCTACGGTGAACACGCCGCTCGCGGTGCTCGGCAGGGTAATGCTGTAGCCGGGCTCCACCTGCAAACGTGTGGCGGTGTCGACTACGCTCTGCAGGCTGATCTGCGGCGCCGCCGGGGGCTGCGCGTGCTCGCCATGGGCTATGTGTTCGGCGTGCGCGCCGCCGGACTGCGGCATCGGTGTGTGTTCCATGGCCCATGGCACGGTCTGCCGGTGGGCCTGGTTGAGCCTGCCGGCCTGCTCATCGGAGGTGGGCATGTCGTTCCACATGGCGGCGGGAAACTGGTTCCACAGCTGGGCATATTGCTTGCCCCACAAACCTGTCCAGGTCATGCCGCTGAGCAGCATGACCAGCAGCAACGCCGCGCCCCAGAAACCCAGCGCCGCATGGACGTCGCGCCACAACGCTCGACCACGGCTGCGCCAGCGCGGCCAGAGCACGCCGCTGGCCGCCGCGCCGCGCGGCCACCACAGGTACAGGCCAGAGATCACCAGCACAATGCCCCAGCCGGCGGCCAGCTCGATCAGCCGGTCGCCGAGGGTGCCGATCATCAGCTCACCGTGCAACGCCCGCGCCACGGCCTGCAGGTTCCACTTGGCATCCTGCTCGCCCAGCAACTCGCCGGTATAGGGGTTGACGAACACATTCAGTTCGCGGCCATCGGCATGCACCACGAACTGGGCACTGCGCTCGGCGGCGCTGGGCGGCAGGTACTGGCCGATGGCGCCACGGGGGTAGGCGTTGTGGGTTCGCAACAGCAACTCATCGGCGCTCAGGCGCTGTTCGGCCATCGGCACCGTGAGCAGATCGTGGTACATCCAGGGGTCCAGCTGTGGCTTGAACAGGTAGATGATTCCGGTCAGCGCCAGCAGGATCATGAACGGCGCGACGAACAGCCCGGCGTAGAAATGCCAACGCCAGGCAAGGTTGTAGAAAGAGGTTTTCATGGGCAAGACGTGTTCCGACTTTTCGTGTTCTCGACAGTGACCCATGCGCTGTCCGTCCCTTTCCACAGGTCAACCACGCCCCCGAGTGGGAGCGAGCCTTACCCGCGAAGACATTCGCAGGATCAGCCACGCCCACTGTGGGAGCGGGGCGGGCGGCGAGCCATCTACCCGCGAAGAGGCCCGCGTTGACAGCACACAAGCTTATGTAGGTCTGGTGTTGAAGCTCATACCAACGAAGGCGGTGCACGCGTACGTGCGCCGAGGAACACGGCTTGTGTCGCATGCCCCGCGTGGGGCTCGGCCATGAATACACTGTGCGGGCGCTGCGCATTCGCCCCCGCAATAGCCAGCGCCTGAGGCAGCGCTGGGCAATGGAAGAACAGGCTGCAATAACCGCACTTTTCCATCAGCACGTGCAGGTCGCTGCTGCCCGCGGCGCTGCCGTGATGCTCGCCATGAGCCTGGTGGTCCATGGCGGGCATGTCCATGACGGGCACGGCGCTGTCCAGCACCACACTGGACATCCTGTGGTCCATCGGCATGGACTGGGAAATCAGCGGGCCGATGAACATCATCAGCATCGCGAACAGGCTGATCCAGCTGGCGCGCGCCTTGGCAGACGGCGTGGAAGGAGGGCGCTTGGCGCTCAGCGCGTTCATTCAGTCAATGCGCATGCTCGGCGTCCTCGTCCTGCGCGGGCGCCTGCTTGAGTACCTGCACTTGCACAACGAAATCACCTGCCTTGGCGAAGTGCAGCGTCACGGGAAAGTGCTGGCCCGCCTGCAATGGGCTGCTCAGCTTGAGATCCAGCAGCATCACATGAAATGCCATGGGCGCGAACACTGCATGGCCGCTGGCCGGAACGGTGACCCCCTGGACCTGCTGCATTTTCATCATGCCGTCCTGGTTGATGTGTTGATGCAGCTGTGCCTCCCCGGCGATGGGCGTGTCGACGCTGGTCAGGGTGTCGTCGTCCAGTCCGCGGTTGCGCAATTCGAAATACACCGCAGCAGTGGGCGCATTGGGCGGCAGTTCCTGCGCCCAGGGTTCGACGATGAGCAGGTCTCCCGCCTTGTATTGACGGACGTCGCCCTGTGCGGCGGCAGCGAGCAGCATGAGCACACAGGCAGACCAGAACCTTTTCATCGCAGACACCCCGGTACGAAAGCCGCCATTGTAGCAGCGGCGCAAGCCGCGTCGGCGGCATCCGCAATAAATCTGATCCACCGCGCGAGCCGCATCATCAGGCGCCGCGATTCATCTGCACCTGCAATGACGCCGCATCCATGAACATGCGATCCACCGCCGGTAGAGTCGGGCGCTTGAGCACCAACACCGGCAACCCCATCTCCCGCGCCACCTGCAGCTTGGGTTCGGTCGCGCCGCTGCCGCTGTTCTTGCTGATCAGCACGTCGATCCGGCGGCTGGCAAACAAGGCGCGCTCGTCGTCCAGACAGAAAGGACCACGGGCGCCGATGACCTCGCAACGCGCCGTGCCCAGATAGGGGTCCAGCGCCCGCAGGGTCCAGTGCTGATGCGGCGGGATCTCATTCAGATGCTGCAGGGGTTCGCGACCCAGGGTAAACAGTGGTCGCTGGAACGGTGCCAGCGCCTGCACCAGTTCAGCCCAGTCGACTACCTCCCTCCAGTCATCACCCTCCTGAGGCGCCCAGGCCGGACGGCGCAAGGCCCAGCACTCGATACCGGCCAGGCCCGCTGCCTTCGCAGCATTGGCGCTGATCTGCGCCGCATAGGGATGAGTCGCGTCCACCAGCAGGGTAATGCCCTCGTCACGAATGTAGGCTGCAAGCCCTTCGGCACCGCCATACCCACCGACATGCACCTGACAACGCAGGTCGGTCGGCACACGACCGACGCCCGCCAGGCTGTAGACATGCTCAGGCCCCAAGGTCCGTGCGATCGCCAAGGCTTCGGTTACGCCGCCGAGCAGCAGAATGCGCTTCATGGCTTCACCCCCGCCCAGCCGACGATGCCACCTTGGCGGTCAATCGCGAACACCTCCACCTGAACCTGATCCGGCACCACGCTGCAGGCGAAGCGCCAGGCATGGTGGCAGACCTCATCGCCCAGCTTCACGCCTTCGGCATGGGCCAGGGCCAGGGCTTGCTGGCTGGTGTTGGCCGCGCAGATCCGCGCTTGCAGGTCACTGCCCGCGCCGATGTCGCGCGCCCAGCCTGCCAATTGCGTCAGGTCGATGCTCGAATGCCGGCTGTGCAGGTCCATGTGCCCCGCCGCCAGCTTGCTGATCTTGCCGAAACCGCCACACAGGCTGAGTTTGTCCACGGGCACCTTGCGCAGGTGTTTGAGTACCGCACCGACGAAGTCGCCCATCTCGATCAGCGCGATCTCGGGCAACGCGTAGACCTGGCGCATGGTGTCCTCGCTGGCATTGCCGGTACACGCGGCGATGTGCCGGTAGCCGTTGGTGGTCGCCACATCGATGCCTTGATGAATGGAGGCGATGTAAGCCGCGCACGAGAACGGCCGCACGATGCCGCTGGTGCCCAGGATCGACAGTCCACCAAGGATGCCCAGGCGCGGGTTCATGGTCTTGAGCGCCAGGCCGGCGCCGTTCTCGACGTTGACGGTGACCTCGAAGCCGCCGCCGTAGCCATGTTCTTCGGCCAACCGCGCCAGATGCTCGCTGATCATCCGCCGCGGCACCGGATTGATCGCTGGTTCACCGACGCCCAGCACCAGTCCTGGTCGGGTGACCGTGCCCACGCCATCACCGGCCAAAAAGCGGATGCCAGGCTCATCAAGCAGGCGCACCTGGGTGTACAGCAGCGCGCCGTGGGTTACGTCCGGGTCATCGCCGCCGTCCTTGAAGGTACCCGCTTCAGCGCCGTCGGCATTCAGCCGGCAGAACTCCAGACGCATCGACACCTGCTTGCCCTTGGGCAGCACGATATGCACCGCATCGCTGGCGCCTCCGCCGAGCAGCAGCCGCGCGGCGGCCAGACTGGTGGCCGTGGCGCAGCTGCCAGTGGTCAGGCCGCTGCGCAGTGGCGCTGGCTGCTCCGCTGTTTCTTCACGCATCGAAAGGCTTGACCGCGTCGAGCAGGGTGATCGGCAGCGCCTGGCGCCAGGTGTCGAACTCGCCCAACGGGCAGGCCTGGGCAATGTGCAGGCGAGTCAGTTCGCCACCGTGGCGCTCGCGCCACTGCACCAGAGTCACTTCGCTTTGCAGCGTGACCGCGTTGGCCACCAGACGGCCGCCGGGTTTGAGCGCCGCCCAGCAGTCGCTCAGCACGTTCTCGCGGGTGACGCCGCCGCCGATGAAGATCGCGTCAGGCATGGCCAGCCCGGCCAGGGCATCCGGCGCCCGACCGCGCACCAGTTGCAGACCCGGCACGCCGAGAGCGTCACGGTTGTGTTCGATCAAGGCTTGCCGGCCTTCGTCGGATTCGACCGCAATGGCGCGGCAACTGCGGTGGGCGCGCATCCATTCGATGCCGATCGAGCCACAGCCGGCACCGACGTCCCACAGCAACTCGCCCGGCTGGGGTGCCAGACGGGCCAGGGTCACTGCGCGAATATCGCGCTTGGTCAGTTGGCCATCGTGGCGAAAGGCAGTGTCGGGCAGGCCGGCCAGAGGTGACAGCCGCGGGGCGTCCGGGCTGGCCTGGCATTCGATGGCGATCAGGTTGAGCGCGGCTATCTCACTGAAGTCATCGTTGGCGGCGCCGTCAACACGACGCTCGCCGGGCCCTCCCAGGTGCTCGAGCACGGTCATGCGGCTGGGGCCGAAGCCGCGCTCGCGCAGTAACTGCGCAACGGCCTGCGGGCTTGTCCCATCGTTGCTCAACACCAGCAAGCGCTGGCCGCTGTACAGGTGCGCGGCCAGCGCCGCGACCGGACGGGCGACCACCGACAGGGTCACCACGTCCTGCAGTGGCCAGCCCAGACGGGCAGCGGCCAGTGAGTAGGAAGACGGCGAGGGCAGTACGTGCATCTGCGCTGCCGGGACTTGCCGCGCCAGGCTGGCGCCGACGCCATAGAGCATCGGGTCACCGCTGGCCAGCACGCAGACCGCCTCGCCGGGCTCGGACAGTACCGCATCGAGGCTGAACGGGCTGGGCCAGGCGACGCGGGTACCGACGATGCAGCGCGGCAGCAGTTCGAGCTGGCGGGGCGAGCCGACGATGCGCCGAGCACTCAACAATGCACGTCGCGCCTGTTTGCCCAGGCCCGCAAATCCGTCTTCACCGATACCTACCAGGGTCAGCCAGGCCGACATGAATATCCCTCATACAAAGCTATTCCGACGGGCAGACTTTTCATGCCTTCGGCCAAAGCAGGCATAATACCGCGCCTTACCCTTTCCAGTGGTTTTTCGCGTGCGCCCGGTGCCCCTTTGAACAAGACCTCGAACGTTGTCCGCCCCTCGGCGTGTCCGGGGTTGCTGCGTATCGTGCAGGCATTGGACGGGGGGATCTGCCGCATCAAACTGGCCGGCGGCGAACTGGGTGCGGATCAGGCCGAGGCGGTGGCCGAAGCCGCCGAGCGGTACGCCCAGGGGACAATCGAGGCGACCAACCGCAGCAATCTGCAGATACGGGGTATCGGTGAACGTCATCAGGCCTTGATCGAGCATCTGCTGCAGGCTGGCCTGGGTCCACGGGACGCGGCCGGCGACGACGTGCGCAATGTCATGCTCAGCCCCACTGCCGGCATCGACCGCGAACGGATCGTCGACACGCGCCCGCTGGCGGCCCGGGTCATCCACAGCTTGGAAACCGAGCCGCGCTTCCATGCGTTGTCGGCCAAGTTCGCCGTGCAACTGCATGGCGGCGAGAAGCTGGCAATGCTCGAGCATCACCACGACCTGTGGCTGTCGGCCTTCGAACGTGATGGGCAATGCTGGTGGGCGTTCGGCCTGGCCGGCTGTCCAGGCGTGGACCAGCCCTGGGGCGCGGTCACCTTCGAGCAGGGCCATGCCCTGGTGGTGGCGGTACTGGAGCGCTTCCTCGAACTGGCGCGCCCTGAACACACGCGAATGCGCGATCTGCTTGCCGACGCCGTCTTCGCAGGCAGAGGGCTCAACCGCCCGTCTCGTTCCCACAGGATCCTCGTCGCTGATACCACCATGCCAGCCCCCCCAGCCAAGGCAGGCAAGATTGCTGCCCCTGTGGGAGCGGGCTCTGCCCGCGAAGAGGCCGCCACTGACACCACTCAGGCATTCCTCAGCACCCTGGGTCTGCCTGTTTGCTCTGCACCACTGGACAAGCCGCTAGCCACCTTCAAACTGGGCATCCAGCCACAGCGCCAACCGGGCCTGAGCTTCATCTGCACCCTGGCCCCCCTGGGCCGGCTGACCCCAGCCATGCTGCGTGGCGCCGCCCAGCTCGCTCGCGACCACGGCAATGGCACCCTGCGCATGACCCCATGGCAAGGCCTGCTGCTGCCTGATCTACGCGATCCGCAACCCGTGCTCCAGGCCCTGACCCACCTGGGCTTCATCACCAGCGCGCAGCAGCCACTGGCTGCCATGATCGCCTGCACAGGTGCCAGCGGCTGTGCCAAGGGCCTGGCCGACACCAAGGCGGATGCCGTTCGCCTCGCCGCTTTGCTGCCTGCGCGGGCGCCCCTGAGCGTACATCTGAGCGGCTGCCTCCGTTCATGCGCCGCGGCCCATGTCGCCCCGGCTACCCTGCTGGCCAGTAGCGCCGGCCATTATGACCTGTATCTGCGCGACGCCGAACGACCCGGATTCGGGACTCTGCTCGCGCGCCATCTTTCACTGGATGCGGCCGCTGCCCTGCTGCGCGACCGCTCACGGAGCGACACCCATGATTGACTACATCCGCGATGGTCAGGAGATCTATCGCAACTCCTTCGCCATCATTCGTGCCGAAGCGAAGCTGGACCAGATCCCCGCCGACCTGGAAAAGCTCGCGGTGCGGGTCATTCACGCCTGCGGCATGGTCGATGTCGTCCAGGACCTGCGCTTCTCGCCCGGCGCCGGCAAAGCCGGCCGCGAGGCCCTCGCCGCCGGCGCGCCGATCCTGTGCGACGCGCGCATGGTCGCCGAGGGCATCACCCGCGCCCGGCTGCCCGCCAACAATCAGGTGATCTGTACCCTCAAGGACGACAGCGTGCCAGCCCTTGCCCAAGCTTTGGGCAACACCCGCTCGGCGGCTGCGCTGGAGCTGTGGCGGCCTCATCTGGAGGGCTCGGTGGTGGTCATCGGTAACGCCCCGACCGCGCTCTTCCACCTGCTCGACATGATCGATGCCGGCGCGCCCAAGCCCGCCTTGATCCTCGGCTTTCCGGTCGGCTTCGTCGGCGCGGCCGAGTCCAAGGCGATGCTGGCGGCGGACAGCCGTGGTGTGCCGTTCGTCATCGTCGAAGGCCGCAAGGGTGGCAGTGCCATGGCTGCCGCAGCGGTCAATGCACTGGCCACGGAGGTCGAGTGATGCAACCGCGTGGCCGTCTGCTGGGACTGGGCGTAGGCCCAGGCGATCCCGAACTGATCACCGTAAAAGCGCTGCGCCTGTTGCGCGAGGCGCCGGTGGTGGCCTATTTCGTTGCCAAGGGCAAGAAGGGCAACGCCTTCGGCATCATCGAGGGCCACCTGCAGGCTCTGCAAACCCTGCTGCCGCTGGTCTACCCGGTCACAACCGAAGCACTGCCCGCGCCGCTGTCCTATGAACAGGTCATCAGCGATTTCTACGACACCGCCAGTCTGGACGTCGCCGCGCACCTGGATGCCGGCCGTGACGTGGCGGTGATCTGCGAAGGCGATCCGTTCTTCTACGGCTCCTACATGTACCTGCACGATCGGCTCGCCGAGCGCTATGAAGCCCAGGTGATTCCTGGCGTCTGTTCGATGCTCGGCGGTGCTTCGGTGCTGGGCGCACCGTTGGTGTATCGCAACCAGAGCCTCTCGGTGCTGTCGGGCGTGCTGCCGGCGGACGACCTCAAGCGGCGCCTGGCCGATGCCGACGCCGCCGTGATCATGAAGCTGGGCCGCAACTTTCCCAAGGTCCGCCAGGTGTTGACCGAGCTTGGCCTGGCCGAGCGAGCCCTGTATGTCGAGCGCGCCACCATGGCCAATCAGAAAATCGTCCCCCTGGCCGAGGTCGATCCGACCTCGTCGCCCTATTTTTCCTTGATCATCGTTCCGGGTGAGAGGTGGCAAGGCTGATGCACGCTCCCGCAATCGTCATTCTCGGCAGCGGCGCCCTGGCCACCGCGCGGCGCCTGCAGCAACTCTATCCACAGGCGCTGATCCACGGCTTGGCCGAGCGCGTGACCGGTGTCGACCGCAGCTACCAGGACTTCGGCGCCACTTTGCGTCAGTTGTATCGACAGGACACGCCGATCATTGCCCTGTGCGCGGCGGGCATCGTCATCCGTAGCCTGGCGTCGGTCCTGCTGGAGAAGGGCGCCGAACCGCCGGTGCTGGCCGTGGCCGAAGACGGCAGCGCCGTGGTGCCGCTGTTGGGTGGCCTGGCCGGGGTCAACGTGCTCGCTCGCGAGATTGGCGCAGCCCTGGGGGCCGCCGCCGCGATCACCACCAGCGGCGAGTTGCGTTTCGGTACCTGCCTGCTCAATCCGCCCAGCGGCTATGCCCTGGCCGACCTGGAACTGGGCAAGCGCTTCGTTTCCGATCTGCTCGCCGGTGAACGGGTGCGCGTCGAAGGCGCCGCGCCCTGGCTGGACGACGCACGGCTGCCCGAGGACGCACAGGCGCGACTGACCATCCATGTCGGCAGCGCCGCGCGGGCGCCGGTTGCCCACGAACTGCTCATCCATCCGCGCAACGTGCTGGTGGCAGTCAATGCAGCGCTGCCTCACCTGGCGCAAGCCGTGCGCGATGCACTGCAGGGCTGTCATATTGCCCTGCCTGCGTTGGCGTGCCTGCTGGCGGACGAGGGCGACATGGCCGATCCGGCACTGCACGACGCCGCCGCCGATTTGGGCGTGCCGCTGCGGTTTGCCTCGGCGCCAGGCTCGCCGGTGCAGATGGCCGGCCACGCGGTGCCGCAGTCGTCGCCGGTGGCGATCGGCGAACACTTGGCGATCGCCATGGCCGAGCAGCCACTGGACCTGTCAGGCATTGGCCGGCCGCGCGGGCATCTGGCCGTCATCGGCCTGGGACCCGGCGCCGCCGACCTCATGGTCCCGGCGGTCAAGGCGGAGCTGGCGCGTGCCAACGACGTTCTCGGCTACGAGACCTACGTGCGCATGGCCGGCCCGTTTCGCGCCGATCAGGTGCTGCACTGCACCGACAATCGCGAAGAGATGCAGCGTGCCCGGCACGCGTTCGAATTGGCCGCTCAGGGGCGCTCGGTGGTGGTGGTGTCGTCCGGTGACCCCGGCGTGTTCGCCATGGCGGCCGCCGTGCTGGAGGCGCTGCATGAATCCGCCGACCCGAGCTGGCACTCGGTAGAGCTGCAGATGCTACCCGGCGTGTCGGCCTCCCTGGCCACGGCGGCACAGGCCGGCGCGCCGCTGGGCCACGATTTTTGCGTGCTGTCGCTGTCCGACAACCTCAAACCCTGGGCAATCATCGAGAAGCGCCTGGACCTGGCCTGTCAGGCTGATCTGGCCCTGGCGTTCTACAACCCGATTTCCCGTTCGCGGCCATGGCAACTGGGCAAGGCGCTGGACATCGTTCGGCTGCATCGCACACCTGCCACCCCCGTGGTGCTGGGCCGCGACATCGGCCGTCCCGGCCAGACCTTGCGGGTCATCACACTGGGCGAGCTGACGCCTGAACAGGTGGACATGCGCACCATGGTGCTGGTGGGCTCCTCCACCACCTGCACCTTCGCCAAGGCCGCCGGCGGCACCTGGGTATACACGCCACGCTGGTACGGCACCAAGCCCTGATCTACAAACGAACACCAACCGCCGCCGAACGCCCCCCTGTAGCAGCGGCGCAAGCCGCGTCCGGCGACACCGCACACTTCCTGACACACCGCGTGTGACGCCGACGCGGCTCGCGCCGCTGCTACGGGGGCACGTGTAAGGTCAGAGGGTTTTCAAAGGTGGCACGATGGCCTCGCGCTGGGAGGCCCAGTGCTCCACCAGTTCGCGCAGCTGTGACATCTCGATCGGCTTGGCCATATGCCCGTCCATGCCGGCTTGGCGCGCCTGCTCCTTGTGCTCGCTGAGAATATGCGCAGTCAGGGCCACCACCGGTGTGCGCACGCGCTGGTTGCCCATTTCCCAGGCTCGCAACTGACGGGTCGCCGAGAAGCCGTCGAGAATCGGCATTTCACAGTCCATCAGCACCAGATCGTAACGCTGGGCCTTCATCGCCTTCAGGGCTTCCTCGCCATTACTGGCGGTGTCGGGATGCAGGTTTAGCTTGCCGAGCATGCCGCGGATCACTTTGGTGGAAATATTGTTGTCCTCGGCCACCAGAATACGAAAATCACTGGGCAGGTCGATCGGCGCCAGGTGGGCGGCAGCGAGCGGCGGTGCCTCGCTTTCTCCGCGGTGGCTGAGCTCGTCGGCCAAGGTGGTCTTGAGGGTGTAGCCGGCCACCGGTTTGGCCAGGATGCGCTTGATGCCGGCATTGCGTGCCACGACCTTGCTCGGCGCATTGCTGATACCGGTCAGCATGATCAACAGAATGTCGTGGTTCAGGCTTGGATCTTCCTTGATCTTCGCGGCCAGCTGCATGCCGGTCATGCCGGGCATGTTCTGGTCCAGCAAAACCACGTCGAAATAGTCACGCAGGTGCGCCTTGGTTCGCAGCAAGGCCAAGGCCTCCTTGCCCGACGGCACGGAGCTGACATTCAGACCCCAGGCACTGCACTGCTGCACCAGCACCTTGCGGCATGTTTCGTTGTCGTCGACCACCAGCACCCGCGCGTTCTTGAGCGGCAGGTCAAGGTCCGAAGAAGGCTGCTCGAGCCGTTGCGGATCCAGCGGCAGGGTCAGCCACAGGGTGCTGCCATGCTCGCTGCCGCTCTTGATGCCGAAATCACCCTTCATCAACAGCACCAGTTGGCGGGCGATCACCAGCCCCAGGTGCCCGCTCAGGCGGTTGCCGTCGAGCAGGTTGGTGCTGCGCAATTCGGTGTGCAGCAGCGCTTCGCGTTCGGCGCCAGGCATTGGTTCGCCGCTGTCCTGCACGGCGATGCGCAGGCGCGGGGTGGCGCTGCGCTGGTCGAGCGCCACCACCAGCAGAATCTCGCCCTGGTCGGTCTTCTTCAGCGCGTTGTCCAGCAGGCTCAGCAGCGCCTGGCGCAGGCGTGTCGGATCACCGCTGATGACTCGCGGAACCTGGGGCTGGGTAAAACTGATCAACTCGATGTTCTGCTGCTCGGCCTTGGCGCGAAAGATGTTGAGGCAGTCTTCGATCAGGGCGTGCAGGTCGAACTGCACGTCGTCGAGCTCGATCTGCCCGGATTCGATCTTGGAGATGTCGAGGATCTCGTTGATCAGACCGAGCAGCTCGTTGCCGGCACTGTGGATGGTCTGTACGTAGTCGCGTTGCTTGACCGACAGCGGTGTGCCCAGCAACAGCTCGGTCATGCCCAGGACGCCGTTCATGGGGGTGCGGATCTCGTGGCTGAGCTTGGCCAGGAACTCTGCCTTGGCGTTGATCTCGGCAGTGCTGGCCGCCAACTGCCGGCTGGCGCTGAAGCGATCCTCGCTGATGCTGCGCAGGCGCTGGGTCAGGGCGGTATTGAGGATCACCCCGCCCACCATGGCGAACCCGAGCAGGGTGAAAATCAGCCACTGCGAAGGTGTGCGGGTCAGGCCCAGCAGCGCCGGCAGGACCACCAGGCACCCCAGGTTGCACACCAGCAGCCCCAGGCAGAAGGTACGTGCCGGGCGGTAGCCCTGCAGCCAGTGCCAGCTGCCGATCATCAACATGGTCATGCTGGTCAGGGCCAGCAGGCCGTAGGCGAAGAAGTTGAACGGCAGGCCGTCGATGAACAGCAGCAACAGCCCGCACAGGGCGATCAGGGCAACCTCGGCCTTGATGATGCGGTTGGAGCGCTGATGGCCGCGTACGGCGAAGAAACGCAGGCAGAACATCAGCCCGGTCATCGATGCCAGCAGCAGCGCGCTGTAGGCTGCCGGTGTACGCGCCGCCGGCCACAGCGAAACCCAGGGGCCGGTGAAGTTGAACAGGATCAGGGCCGAGGCCAACAGGCAGGCCTGGGAGCAGGCCAGCCACAGGCTGCTGCTGGAACGGCGATGGGCGAAGCACATCAGGTTGTGCAGGATGAGCATCGCAACGCAGCCCAGCAGCAGCCCGAAGAGCAACGGCTCGCGTTGATCGGCGGCCGCTGCGGAGGAAGATTGCAGAACGATGCTGGGGCGGATCTGGTGTTCCGAGGCGATCCGCAGGTAGACGTCGAGCGGCTTCTGGCTTACCGGCAGGGTCAGCAGATGGTCGCTGCTGGCCAGTGGTGCTTCAGTGTTGACATCGGTGTCCGACGACACGCGTCTGATCAGCGTGTCGGCATCGAGCACATAGAAATCCAGGGCCTTCAGGTCAGGGCAGAAAATACGCAGCAACAATTCCTGGTCGGTCGCTGGCAGACGATAGTGCAGCCACAACGCGCCGTTGGGCCCGGCGGCGTTGACCTGGCGCAGTTGTACCGGGGCGAACTGGTTCTGGAAGCGTTCGGAGCGCACGTCGCCCAACTGCAGCCGGCCGTCCTCGTCCATCAACATCGACCAGCCGCCCGCCGACTCTGCCTGGGCGCCGAGCACACAGAGCAGGGCCAGCAGGCCAGCGGTGAATCCTATGGCAGTCCTGAGCCAGCGCAAGGCGAAATCCCTTCGTAGATGAATGCCTGATTATAGCCGCGTGCGCCGTGAAACGTGTGTCGGGGGCTTGAAGCCCCCGACAGTCACCACGCTTATTTGCCGCTTTCGCGGGCAATGGCCCGGTAGCCGATGTCATGGCGATAGAAACAACCCTGCCAATCGATCTTCGCGGCCAACGCATAGGCCTGGCGCTGCGCGGCGCCGACGCTGTCGCCCAGTGCCGTGGCACACAGCACGCGACCACCGGCGGTGACGACCTGGCCATCCTTGAGCGCGGTCCCGGCATGAAATACCTTGCCGGTCTCGGCAGCCGCCGCGTCCAGGCCGCCGATCGCATCACCCTTGGCATAGTCGCCCGGATAGCCACCCGCCGCCAGCACGATGCCGACACTCGGTCGTGGGTCCCACTGAGCCTCGACCTTGTCCAGCGCCTGGGCGAAAGCCGCTTCGATCAGCAGGATCAGGCTCGACTGCAGGCGCAGCATGACCGGTTGGGTTTCGGGGTCGCCGAAACGGCAGTTGAACTCGATGACCTTGGGATTGCCGGCTTTGTCGATCATCAGCCCGGCATAAAGAAAACCGGTGTAGACATTGCCTTCTTCCGCCATGCCGCGCACGGTCGGCCAGATGACCTGATCCATGACCCGCTGGTGAACCTCGGCGGTCACCACCGGGGCAGGGGAGTACGCACCCATGCCGCCGGTGTTCGGACCGCTGTCGCCGTCGCCCACGCGCTTGTGGTCCTGGCTGGTGGCCATGGGCAGCACGTTCTTGCCATCGACCATGACGATGAAGCTGGCTTCCTCGCCGTCGAGGAATTCTTCGATGACCACCCGCGAGCCCGCGTCACCGAAGGCGTTGCCGGCAAGCATGTCGCGTACGGCGTCTTCGGCTTCCTGCAGGGTCATGGCAACGATCACGCCCTTGCCCGCAGCCAGGCCGTCGGCCTTGATCACGATCGGCGCACCTTTTTCACGCAGATAGGCCAGTGCGGGCTCGATCTCGGTGAAATTCTGGTAATCGGCGGTAGGAATCTTGTGCCGCGCGAGGAAATCCTTGGTGAAGGCTTTCGAACCTTCGAGCTGGGCCGCGCCTGCGGTCGGGCCGAAACAGTCCAGGTTGCGCGAGCGGAACAGGTCGACCACGCCAGCCACCAGCGGCACTTCGGGGCCGACGATGGTCAGCGAAACGTTCTGTTCGGCGAAGTCCGCCAACTGCTCCAGTGCCAGCACGTCGATAGCGACGTTCTCGCACTTGGCCTCGGTGGCGGTACCGGCATTGCCCGGTGCCACGAAAACTTTCTGGACCCGTGGGTCTTGGGCGACTTTCCAGGCCAGCGCATGCTCGCGCCCGCCGCTGCCAATGATCAATACGTTCATGGTTCAAAACCTCGGTAAAGCGGAATTCTGAGGGTGTTCGCGGTATACCGCGTAACGACCTGACGCGGCTTGCGTCGCTGCTACAGGGGCGGCGTACCCGTGAAACGTCACTGTAGGAGGCCGCAGCTTCAATGCGGCCGTCGCCAGATCAGTGGCGGAAATGGCGCATGCCGGTAAACACCATGGCGATGCCAGCTTCGTCAGCGGCCGCAATCACCTCGGCATCGCGCATCGAGCCGCCTGGTTGGATCACTGCGGTGATGCCCACCTTGGCGGCATTGTCCAGGCCGTCGCGGAACGGGAAGAACGCATCCGACGCCATGACCGAGCCCTGCACCTGCAAGCCGGCATGTTCAGCCTTGATCGCCGCGATGCGCGCCGAATTCACCCGGCTCATCTGCCCGGCACCGACGCCGATGGTCTGGCGGTTCCTGGCGTACACGATGGCGTTGGACTTCACGTACTTGGCGACTTTCCAGGCGAAGATCAGGTCATGGATTTCCTGTTCGCTGGGTGCCCGGCGCGTCACGACCTTGAGGTCATCGGCACCGATCATGCCGATGTCGCGGCTCTGCACCAGCAGCCCACCGTTGACCCGCTTGTAGTCCCATGCCTCGGCACGCTCGGCCGACCACTGCCCGCAGGCCAGCAGACGCACATTGGCCTTGGCCGCCACGATGGCACGGGCTTCCTCGCTGACGCTCGGGGCAATGATCACTTCGACGAACTGGCGCTCGACGATGGCTTTGGCAGTGGCCGCATCCAGCTCGCGGTTGAAGGCAATGATGCCGCCGAACGCCGATTCGGTATCGGTGGCGTAGGCCAGTTCGTACGCCTGACGGATGCCGCCCTCGGCGTCCGGGCACACGGCCACGCCGCAGGGGTTGGCATGCTTGACGATGACGCAGGCCGGCTTGACGAAGCTCTTCACGCACTCCAAAGCAGCATCGGTATCGGCCACATTGTTGTAGGACAACTCCTTGCCCTGCAGCTGGGTCGCCGTGGCAATGCCCACTTCGGCCGGCTGCGCCTCGACATAGAATGCCGCCTTCTGGTGCGGGTTCTCGCCGTAGCGCATTTCCTGCGTCTTGACGAACTGGCTGTTGAAGGTCCGTGGAAACTCGCCGCGGCCTTCGGTGCCCAGGCGCTCGCCGGTCTGGTCGATGGTGCCCATGTAGTTGGCGATCATGCCGTCGTACGCGGCGGTATGTTCGAACGCCTTGAGCATCAGGTCGAAGCGCTGCGCGTAGGTCAGGCCGCCGGCCTTGAGCCCGGCCAGCACCTGGGCATAGTCACCGGCGTTGACCACGATGGCCACGTCCTTGTGGTTCTTCGCCGCCGAACGGACCATGGTCGGCCCGCCGATGTCGATGTTCTCGATGGCCGTGGCCAGGTCGCAGCCAGGCTTGGAAATCGTCGCCTGGAAGGGGTAGAGGTTGACCGCCACCAGGTCGATCGGCTGGATGCCGTGCTCGGCCATGATCGCGTCGTCGGTACCGCGACGGCCGAGGATGCCGCCATGGATCTTCGGATGCAGGGTTTTCACGCGGCCGTCCATCATCTCGGCGAAGCCGGTGTAGTCGGCCACTTCCACAGCAGCCACGGCGTTGTCGCGCAGCAGCTTGAAGGTACCGCCGGTGGACAGGATCTCGACGCCAAGGGCTTCCAGTTCGCGGGCGAATTCAACGATTCCGGTCTTGTCGGAAACGCTGATCAAGGCGCGGCGGATCGGCAGGCGGGTGGTCTGGTCGGTCATCACGATTTCCATCTTCAAAGCGTAGAAGTCAACAAAAAAGGCGAACCGCTGGGTCGCCTTTTCTGGTTTGAATGCTTCGGTTACAGCAGGTCGTACTGCTTGAGTTTCTTGCGCAGGGTGCCTCGATTCAGGCCCAGCATCTCGCTGGCCTTGGTCTGGTTGCCCTTGACGTGGTTCATGACGCTTTCAAGCAGGGGAGCTTCGACTTCGGACAGCACCAGGTTGTACACGTCCGTGACGGAGGCGCCTTCGAGGTGGGCAAAGTAGTTGTGCAACGCCTTCTCGACACTGCCGCGCAGGGTCTGGCCCTCTTCGCTCGGCGTGTTCAGATGCTGCTTGAGGTTTACGTTGTCGCTCACAGGCGTTGTTCCACTCACTAAAGTCTCGCTCATCATCGTCATGCGGCCACCTCTTTCGCGTCCCTTTCACCAAGGCTTCTATAGCGCTCGCCGAAAAACTCGCGAACGTTGGCGCATTGCTCTTGCGTCTCTTGCAGCCCATTGAAATGGCTGCGAAATTCACGTCCGCCAGGCTGTGTACACAGGTACCAGCCAACATGCTTGCGGGCGATGCGCACGCCCATCACATCACCGTAGAAGGCGTGCAGGGCCTGCAGATGTTCCAGCAGTATGCTTTCCACTTCATTCAACTGCGGTGCCGGCAGCAGCTCGCCGGTGCGCAGGTAATGCTCGATCTCCCGAAAGATCCAGGGCCGACCCTGCGCCGCGCGTCCTATCAACAGGCCGTCGGCACCGGTCGCCTGCAGTACCTGCCGGGCTTTGTGCGGTGAATCGATGTCGCCGTTGGCGAAGACCGGGATGGACACCGCCTGCTTGATCGCAGCGATGGTGTCGTATTCGGCTTCGCCGGTGTAAAGGTCGGCGCGTGTGCGACCGTGCACCGCCAACGCGGCAATGCCCGACTGCTCGGCAATCTTTGCAACAGCGATGCCATTGCGGTTGGAGCGGTCCCAGCCCGTGCGAATCTTCAAGGTTACCGGCACATCCACGGCGGCCACCACGGCTTCCAGAATCTGCGCCACCAGCGCCTCATCCTTGAGCAAGGCAGACCCCGCTGCCTTGTTGCACACCTTCTTCGCCGGGCAGCCCATGTTGATATCAATGATCTGCGCCCCGGCCTCCACGTTCGCACGTGCCGCCTGCGCCAGCATCTGCGCATCCCCTCCGGCGATCTGCACCGAGCGCGGCTCGGGATCGCCTTCGTGGACCATGCGCAGCCGCGACTTGCGGCTGTTCCACAGGCTCATGTCGCTGGTGACCATTTCCGACACCACCAGGCCTGCGCCCAGGCGCTTGCACAACTGACGAAAGGGCTGATCGGTGACCCCGGCCATGGGGGCCAGGATCAGCGAGTTGTTCAAGGTGTATGGGCCGATGCGTACCGCCGACATAGGACTTCCCTGTTGTGGGGCCGGATCATGAGAGTTCGAAAAAGGGTTGGCATAATACCCGCTCTCGATGACGGGTTAAAGATAGATTTGGATAAAATCTGAACAGTTATCTGCCCGCACGGACAGCTTTGAACGGGCGCAGGGCATCCGTACCCTGGCGCATCCGGCTATTCGGGCGAGCGGAAACTGAGGCTGTAATTGACCGCCGCAGGGCCTGGGTCGAGGATGTCCAGGGCAATGTGGATGGGCGTTTGCGGGGGCATCTCGGCCTTGCCGGCCAACTCGCCGTCGAGGTATTCGCTGGGCTTGAAGCGACGGCTGGCGATCAACTGCCCATTGAGATCGGCGAAGCGCAGCTCCAGCAGCGGGAAAGGCTGCGCGAACGCAGCGCGGTTGTAGATGATCGCATCCACCACCAGCGCCCCGGCGAACCCGGGATGGCTGCGCACCACCAGATTGCTGCTTTTTACCAGGGCAATATCGACCTTGGCCGGCACACTGCAGCCTATAACGGGGCACAGTTGCTGGAACAGCGGGCGGTACTGGTCCTGACGGGCCAGTTCGGCGAAATGGTAGACCACGTACTGCACGCCCAGACCCAGTGCGGCAACGATCGCCAGGGCCAGCCACAACAGGCGCTTGCCCCAATGCGAGCGGGGCTTCTCCCATGCCAGCTGCATCGGCTCGTCGAGCAGGTCGGCCAGATCGTCTTTGTCGCGCAAGGCGGGTTCGTTGCGACTTGCCTGCACCTTGCGAGTGGTGTTGGATGCGGCAGCGGGCGGCTCGTCGCGGTCATGCTCGTCGAGCGCCGACAAGCGACCGTGGCCATCCACCGAAGGCTCGTCATCGACATGGGTTTCGTCGAGGGGCTCGGGGTGGGAAAACGAAGGCTCGGTCCGCCTGGCAGGTGCTGGGGTCTGGTCTTCATCCAGTGTCGGCAGCCGTTCGATGATCGGTGGCAAGGCCGCCGTATCGGCATCGGCGTCGTCCCGGCGCGCGCTCAGGCTGTCCATTCTGGGCGCGTCACCCAGTTCGAGTCGATCCAGGTCGATGTCACCGTTGGTCCACTGCCGCGGGGCCAACTCCGGCGGTCTGGGCAAATTGGCCGGGGTCAGGGTTGCGCTCTGTTCGAGCAACTGCCGGGCCGCATTGAAGACCTGCAGGCAGGAGCCGCAGCGAACCACGCCGCGCGCCACACTCAACTGGTTGTGGCTGACGCGGAAGCTGCTTTGGCAATGCGGGCACTGGGTGACGAAACTCTCGCTCATGCGCAGGTCCTGGTAGGGCCGGGGGACATTCTGGATGGGGCTCAGCGGCGACGGCCGCTGATGCGTACCCAGCCGTCACGGTTGGCAATCGGATCCAGCTCGAAGTCCCGCGCGTAGGCTGCCGCGACTTCTTCGCCCTGTTCGGCCAGGATGCCCGACAGCGCCAGCAGTCCGCCAGGCCGGACCAATCCGCTGAGCTGGGGTGCGAGGCTGACCAGCGGACCTGCAAGAATGTTGGCGACCAGCACATCGGCCTGCTGAACGGGAAGGTCGGCAGGCAGGTACACCGGGAAGCGCTCATCGGCAATGCCGTTGCGCCGGGCGTTGTCGCGTGAAGCCTCCAGCGCCTGCACATCGATGTCGGTGCCGACCGCCTGACGTGCGCCCAGCAGCAACGCAGCGATGGCCAGAATGCCCGAGCCGCAGCCGAAATCCAGTACCTGCGTGTCCTGCAGTTGCTGCCCGTCCAGCCATTCCAAGCACAGTGCCGTGGTCGGATGGGTCCCGGTGCCGAACGCCAGTCCTGGGTCCAGCAGCAGATTGACCGCTTCAGGCTCGGGAGCTTCGTGCCAGCTGGGCACGATCCACAAGCGGCGGCCGAAGCGCATGGGCTGGAAATTGTCCATCCAGCTGCGCTCCCAGTCCTGGTCCTCGATCACTTCCGCGTGATGCTCGGGCAGGGTGGCGTCGGTCAACAACTGCAAGTGGGCGAACACAGCGCCGGCGTCGGTGTCGGCTTCGAACAGCGCCAGCAAGTGGGTATGCGACCAGAGCGGCGTGGTGTTGAGCTCGGGCTCGAAGATCGGCTGGTCTTCGGCATCCATGAACGTCACGGACACGGCACCGACTTCCAGCAGGGCATCTTCATAGGTTTCGGCTTGTTCTGGGCTGATGGCCAGACGGACTTGCAGCCAAGGCATGGCAGGCACCTTCGATCTAAACGGGGGGCGCAGCACGGTCGCTGCGACAAGCGCGCCAGTTTACGCGAGGAGACGCGCGAGGACCAAAAAAAACCCGGCTCGAGAGCCGGGTCTTTTTTACATCCATACCTTTATGTCCACAACCGAATCACTTCTCGCTGGCCAGTTTGTGTTCCAGGTAGTGGATGTTGACGCCGCCTTTGCAGAAACCCTCATCACGGACCAGATCGCGGTGCAAGGCGATGTTGGTCTTGATGCCGTCCACGATGATCTCGTCCAGGGCGTTGCGCATACGGGCCATGGCCTCGTCGCGATCCTTGCCCCAGGTGATCAGTTTGCCGATCAGCGAGTCGTAGTTCGGCGGTACCGCATAGCCACTGTACAGGTGCGAATCGACGCGAACGCCGTTGCCGCCCGGTGCGTGGAAATGCTTTACGGTGCCGGGGCTCGGAATGAAGCTCTTCGGGTCTTCGGCGTTGATCCGGCACTCGAGCGAGTGACCGCGAATGACCACGTCGTCCTGAGTGAACGAGAGCTTGTTGCCGGCGGCGATGCTGAGCATCTCCTTGACGATGTCGATACCCGTGACCATCTCCGATACCGGATGCTCTACCTGCACGCGAGTGTTCATCTCGATGAAGTAGAACCGGCCATTCTCGTAGAGAAACTCGAACGTACCGGCGCCGCGGTAGCCGATCTCGATACAGGCTTTCACGCAACGCGCCAGGACTTCCTCGCGCGCGGCTTCGTCGATGCCCGGTGCCGGCGCTTCTTCCAGCACCTTCTGGTGCCGGCGCTGCAGCGAGCAGTCACGGTCGCCCAGGTGAATTGCCTGGCCCTGACCGTCGGACAACACCTGAACTTCCACGTGACGTGGGTTGGTCAGGAATTTTTCCAGATACACCATCGGGTTGCCGAACGCTGCACCGGCTTCGGTGCGGGTCAGCTTGGCCGAGGCGATCAGGTCTTCTTCCTTGTGTACCACGCGCATGCCGCGACCACCGCCGCCGCCAGCGGCCTTGATGATCACTGGATAGCCGACTTCACGGCCGATGCGCAGGGCCTCTTCCTCGTCTTCCGGCAGCGGACCATCGGAGCCGGGCACCGTCGGTACGCCCGTTGCGATCATCGCGTGCTTGGCCGACACCTTGTCGCCCATCAGGCGAATGGTTTCTGCAGTCGGGCCAATGAAGGCAAAACCGGATTTCTCGACCTGCTCGGCAAAGTCCGCGTTCTCGGCGAGAAAGCCATAGCCTGGGTGAATGGCCGTGGCGCCAGTCACTTCGGCTGCGGCAATGATTGCCGGGATATGCAGATAGGACAGGTTGGCGGGCCCCGGACCGATGCAGACCGACTCGTCAGCCAGGCCAAGGTGCATGAGCTCCTTGTCGGCCTTGGAGTAGACGGCAACGGTCTTGATGCCCAGCTCTTTGCAGGCACGCAGGATCCGCAAGGCGATTTCGCCGCGGTTGGCGATCAGAACTTTTTCCAACATCGCAGGCTCTCCGCTGGTCAAACGATGGTGAACAGCGGCTGGTCGTACTCAACCGGCTGACCGTCTTCTACCAGGATCGATTCGATCACACCGCTGGTTTCAGCTTCGATGTGATTCATCATTTTCATTGCTTCGACGATGCACAGGGTATCGCCTTTCTTGACGGTCTGACCGACTTCGGCAAAGGCCGGCGATGCTGGCGACGCCTTGCGGTAGAAGGTGCCGACCATCGGCGAGCGGGCCACGGTGCCATTGAGCTTGGCAGCCACAGGCTCCGCCGGGGCGACAGGTGCAGCGGCGACGGGCGCTGCGGCAGGCGCGGCCATCGGCGCCGGTGCGTAGTACTGCTGGGCCGGAGTCTTGCTGTGACGGCTGATCCGTACGGATTCTTCGCCTTCCTTGATTTCCAGCTCGTCGATGCCGGACTCTTCCAGCAGCTCGATCAGTTTCTTGACTTTACGAATATCCATCAATCATCAACTCCCAAGGGTCGGTCAGGGGCGTTCAGTAGGTGTTCTTGCCATGCGCCTTTCGAAGAAGGCTGCAAACACTCATGTGCCGTTGAAAAGGGCCGAGTGACGGCGAAAATTCTCGAACGTGTCGGTGAAAAACATGCACGTCGAACAGTGGGATGCTCATCGACAGCAGCGCGTCACGTCAGGGGTGACATCGGTCATGAAAAGCTGTCGAGTCATGTCCATTTCAAGCGGTGTCTCGCCATCGGCTTCACGGGCAAAGCGGGCGAACTATGCCGGAAACATCAGGCGTGTGTCCAGTTAAGCGCAATAGCCCGCACGTTGTCCGATGTTTGCGCGAAATTTGTGACTCGCTTGTCGGTTTCGGTCACTGCCGATGTCACCGATTGCCTGAAGAAGGTATTTTCCCGAGGAACGTTGCCGCGTCGACTTCGCCCACCACACGCGAGGCTGCCTGTTCGTTGCCGTTGCCGTCGAAGAACAGCAATGCGGGTGGGCCGAACAGCTTGAAGCGATCGAGCAGGGCACGTTGTTCCGCGTTGCTCTGGGTCATGTCCAGGCGAACCTTGCGGTAGCCCTGCAACCCGGCGATCACCTGCGCATCGGTCAGTACTTCATGTTCGATGACCTTGCAGCTGATGCACCAGTCGGCATACCAGTCCAGTACCAGCGGTTGTCCGGCGGCAGTCGCCTGGCGCAGGGCCTGTTCGAAGCCGTCGGTGGTGGTGACCGTCTGCCAGGCGTCCTGCGCGGCCGTCGCGGCAGCCGCTGGCGCACCGGTCGTGGCCTGGCGCGCCAGCGGCTGGAACGGATCGGATTGGCCGCTCAAAGCGCCGTGCCAGCACGCCAGGGCATAAAACACCAGGGCCAACCCGAGCACCTGTTGCAGGCGCTGGCGCGCAGGTTTGGCGACCCACTCCAGAGCCCCCATGAACACCCCGACGCCGGCTGCCAGCAGGCCGATCAGCAGCAGGGTCACGCTGCCTGGCAGCACGCGAGCGAGCAGGGCGATGGCCAGGCCCAGCAGCAAGACCCCAATGGCATTTTTCACGGTGACCAGCCAAGGGCCGCTTTTGGGCAGCCAGGCCGCGCCACCGGTGGCCACCAGCAGCAACGGCGCGCCCATGCCCAGACCCAGTGCAAACAGTTTCAGTCCGCCCCCCAGGGCATCACCGCTGGCGCTGATATAAAGCAGCGCGCCGGCCAGCGGCGCCGACACGCACGGCGACACCAGCAGGCTCGACACCACCCCGAGCACGGCGGCTCCCCACAGCGAGCCGCCCTTGGCATTGCCTGCCACACGATCGAGGCGCTGGCTCACGGCAGCCGGCAGCTTGAGCTCGAACAGGCCGAACATGGCCAGCGCGAATACCACGAAGAACAGGGCGAACGGCACCAGCACCCACACCGACTGCAGTCGTGCCTGCAGGTTGAGTTCGGCGCCGAACTTGCCCATCAGCGCACCTAGCAGGGCAAAACAAACGGCCATCGGCAGCACATAGGCCAGCGACAGGCTGAAGCCGCGCAGCCCGCCCACCTGCCCGCGCAGCACCACGCCGGACAGGATCGGCAGCATCGGCAGCACGCAGGGCGTGAAGGTCAGGCCGATACCGGCCAGAAAGAACAACGCCAGTTCATGCCATTGCCATCCCCCTGGGGATGCCGCATCGCTCGCCACTGGAGCAGCCTGGCCAATGCCAGGCACGGAAAGGCGTTGGGTTTCCGGCGGATAGCACAGGCCTTTGTCGGCGCAGCCCTGGAAGCCTACAGCCAGGGTGAAGGCACGCTGGTCACCGGCGGGGCGAGGGATCTTCACGTCGAGAATGCCGTGGTAGACCTCGACATCGCCGAAATACTCGTCGTGTTTCTGCTCGCCGGCCGGCAGTTGCGCGGCCCCCAGCGCGATGTCGGCAGGCTCGGTCTTGAATTCGAAGCGATGACGGTAGAGATAGTAGCCTTCGGCAATCACGAAGCGCAGGGTGATGTCCTGTGCAGAAGCCTCTACCTGTTCGAGTTGGAACGCCTGGCCGACCGGCAGGAAGTCGGCGCTGTTATTGAGCGAAGCACCGCCCAGGGTGGCGCTGGGCCTCGCGTCGAGCAGGCCCGAAGCCGCAACGGGCAGTGCGAAAACCAACAACAGGAGGCAAAGCAGGCGGCGCATGACAGTTCTCGAACAGCAATTGAGCGCGCATCATACTGGAGCGATGCGGTACTGCCGAATTGCCAGGGCCCGATTTCATGTAACAGGATGGGTCACCTGGACAGGGTCGCCCGGACAGGGTCGCCCAGTTCGCTACAAGCTCTACACCCTGAACGCCTCCACCGCCGTGCGCAACTCGCCACCCAGGCGCAGCAGATGCTCGCCCTGCGCGCGCCCCTGCCCGATGCGCAGCAGGTTGTCTTCACCCAAGCCATGAATGCGCTCGCCGTGCTCGCGAATCTCGCCCACGGCACCGCTCTGCTGCGCGGTTGAATCAGCGATGCGCACGGCGGTGGCAGAGATGGTCTGGATGGCCGCGACGATCTGCGCCAGCGCACCGTCCGCTGCCTGGGCCTGGCTGGCCGTCGCCTGGGCATGAACGACTTGGGCGCGCATGCCGTGCACGGACTCGCGCGCCGCCGTCTGCAGGTTGCCGATCAAGCTCTGGATCTGATGGGTCGCCCCGGTCGTGCGCGACGCCAGCGAACGGACCTCTTCGGCAACCACCGCGAAGCCGCGGCCCATTTCTCCGGCACGCGCCGCCTCGATTGCGGCATTGAGTGCCAGCAGGTTGGTCTGGTCGGCGATCGAGCGGATGACGGTCAGCACCCCACCGATGGTGGCCGACTCCTCGGCAAGCTGCTCGATCATCTGCGCGTTGCCCTGCACTTCACCCACCAGCGCATGCAGCCCTTTGAGGCTTTGCCCGATGACATGCTGGCCATGCTCCACCGCTTCGCCCGCTGATCGGCTGGCCGCAGCTGCCTGGCTGGCATCGTCCGCTACCTGGCCGATGGTTGCCTCCAGCTCGCCCAGCGCATCGCGAATCTGTGCGGTATCGCCTGCCTGACGCAGCGCCCCCTGGTGCAGGCCACCGCTGAGTTCGGCCAGTTGGTGACTGCTGCCTGCCACTTGCTCGGCGTTCTGGCGAATGGTGCCGACCAACCCGACCAGATACCGGCGCAAGCGATTCAGAGACGCTTCGATGGCCTGCAATTCATGGTTGGTACGGCCCAGGGCGATCGGCTTGGCGAAATCCCCCTCGGCCCAGGTCGACAAGGCCGGATCCAGGCGTGTCAGCGCACCGGCCAGGCGGCGCTGCATGCGGTCGATGAGCAACGCGATCAACAGGATCAGGCCGATCATGGCCCCCTGCAGCAGACGCACTTCGCCCTGGATTCTGGCGTGCTCCCCACGCACGGCCGGCTCCAGCTCGCCCAGGCCATGCTGGACTGCGCCGATGCGTTGCTGGGCGGAATCGGCCAGTTCGGTACGCCGCTGGATCAGCTCACGGGTACGGCCCAGTTCGGCCGGATAGCGCGTCAGCAAGCTGGCCAGCTCGCGCTTGAAGTCCACGCCATCATCCTGAGCCTCGCCGGTGTTTTCGTTCTGCAAACCCATCAGCGCCGCAAAGTCATCGGCCCCCGACGCGGTGGAGCTGGCCACCCCCAGCAGCGGCAGGCTTTGCAGCGTATCGGCCTGGGCCCTGATGCCGGCAAGTTCGCGCTCGACGTCTGCGGCCAGTTCGCTGCGTCCGCTGCTGATCATTTTCTCGCGTGCCAGGGACAGTTTTGCCAGGTGCTGGCTGGCGGGCAGCAGTGCGGCCTGATAGGGCCCGTTGCTCGCGGCATACCGAGCCAGTTGTTCCAACGTACCACCCAGTTCACGTTCTGCCTGCACCAGCAGCGCCTGTGGATCGCCCGCCAGCTTGCCGGCAGCCAGCAACTGCTCGGCAGTGAATGTGCCCAGCGCATCGACGTCGCTGCGCAATGCGCCGCTCAGTTCACTGGGCAGGGTGGCGATCCCTTCACGCAGCCGCATCAGGCCCTGGGTCGCTTCGGCATGGCGCAGCGCATCGCCGCTGTTCAGGTAATCCTGGACGTTGCGCACGACGTCGTCCTGAAACTGCCGGGACAGTTGCAGGTAGCGCTCCATCAACAGATAGGGCTTTTCCAGCGCCCGTTGCGACCACCACAGCGTTGCCGCCAGGGCGGTGCACACGGCGACCAGCAGCAGGGTGTTCAGATTGGTGAGCAGTTTCAGGCGCATGGGGGGCACTACCAACAGCGAAATGGTCAGTGCGTGAAGGTAGGGGCGATCTGTTACAGGCGCGTGACTTCAACGTGAAAAAGATGGCACATGGCCTGTATTTTCGGTTGGCCATTGAATTCGACGCTCAGACACATCCGGATGTCTTTACCGCGACTGCGACATGCCGATGCATCCTTTATAGTGGCGATACTGCCTTGCCCGGAAAACTTTGCCCATGGGAGGCACGTTAGCCGGGTGGCGAGGTCAGAACCCATGAATTCCGCGATAGAAAGGACATAAGCCATGCTGGACTGGAAGAATCGTGCGGGCAACGGCGGAGCGCGCGAGCGTGCCGACAGCAGTGGCGGCCCACGCAGCCATGTCAAGAGCCTGCTGCTGAGCAAGGCCGTGCTGGGTGCGCTGGCTGTCTATCTGGTGGTGACCCTGTTGCTGGGCTGGTACTGGAGCGAAGAGCCCGAGCTGTTCCCGGTGCAGCAGAACGCACAGTCGGCTGCCCAGCGCGACGGGCGTCAGATGGTGGTGGGCTACACCACGGTGGAGACCCTCAAGACAGTAGCGTCGACCCTGCTGAACAAGCCTGGTGGCTACATTTCCAACGACCGCTTTCCGCCTGGCCTGTGGATGGACAACATGCCCAGCTGGGAATACGGCGTGCTGGTACAGGTTCGCGACCTGAGTCGTGCGCTGCGCAAGGACTTCGCTCGTTCGCAGTCGCAGTCCGCCGAAGACAGTGACCTGGCCCGCGCCGAGCCGCGCTTCAACTTCGACAACAAGAGCTGGGTGCTGCCTTCCAGCGAGTCGGAGTTCCAGGAAGGCATCAACCTGCTCACTCGTTACCAGAATCGCCTGTCCGACCCAAGCCAGACCAATGCGCTGTTCTACACCCGTGCCGACAATCTGAACAACTGGCTGGGCGACGTCGGTACGCGTCTGGGCTCGTTGTCGCAGCGTTTGTCTGCCAGTGTCGGTCGCGTCAAGTTGAACACCACGCTCAAGACCGAAAGCGTCATTGCTGGCCAGGCGCCTCAGGTCGACGAGGAAATCGTCGAGACACCGTGGATGCAGATCGACAACGTGTTCTACGAGGCACGCGGTCAGGCCTGGGCGCTGTCGCATCTGCTGCGCGCTATCGAAGTCGACTTTGCCGATGTATTGGCCAAGAAGAATGCAACCGTCAGCGTGCGCCAGATCATCCGCGAGCTGGAAGCGTCGCAGGCACCGGTGTGGAGCCCGATGATTCTCAATGGCAGCGGTTTCGGCATGTGGGCGAACCACTCGCTGGTGATGGCCAACTACATCTCTCGGGCCAACGCCGCAGTGATCGACCTGCGCCAACTGCTGTCGCAGGGCTGAAGACATGCCGATCTCGACCCAGGAGGTCGAACATCGTGCAGCGTCCGATGCCGAGTCGATCGCCTGGGTCGACGAGTCCGATCAGGTGCTGGGGACCTTGCCCAGGCTAGAACTGCGCGAGCGTGGGCTGATCGGCCGCGGCACCTACATTCTCCTGTTCAACAGCCAGGGTGAGCTGTGCGTGCACCGGCGTACCTTGAGCAAGGCGATCTACCCTGGCTACTGGGACGTGGCGGCGGGCGGCATGGTGCAGGGCAACGAGACCTATGCGGAATCGGCCGCGCGCGAGCTTGAGGAAGAGTTGGGCGTGAGCGGCGTGGAATTGACCGCTCACGAGCATTTCCTTTTCGACCAGCCCGGCAACCGGGTCTGGTGTGCAGTGTTCTCGGCCGTCTGGGATGGCGATCTGCAACTGCAACCGGAGGAAGTGCTCGAGGCCCGGTTCGTCCCGGTTCAGCAGGCTCTGGATGAAAGCACCACCGAGCCTTACTGCCCCGATTCCCTGGCTGCATTACTGCGATTCCTGACCTGCCGGGACAACGCCTGACCCCGCGGCCGCTTTGCAGGAGCGGCCATCGACCGCGAAGCAGACACTGCGAACTTGCGGCCCCACCGCGCAGCCCGTTCCCACGCATCACTCAACCCCCTGTAGGAGCGGTCATCGGCCGCGAAGCAGACACCGCGAACTTGCTGCCCCACCGCGCCGCTCGTTCCCACGCATCACTCAACCCCCTGTAGGAGCGGTCATCGGCCGCGAAACGGGCACTGCGGACTTGCTGCCCCACCGCGCCGCCTGTTTCGCGGCCACTGACCGCTCCCACGCATCACTCAACCCCCCTGTAGGAGCGGTCATCGGCCGCGAAACGGGCACCACGGTATTCCCTGTAAAGCATCGCACTTGATGAAATCATCCGATCCTCGGCAATTGCCCCCGCCAGGCACTTAGCACACACCCGGTTTCCCGTTAAACTGCTCGGCCTGATCCACTTCACATGAGGCATGCCGGTGGCCAAGAAAGCCGCATCCTTCGCCGCCCTCGGCGGCTTGGTGTTCTCCACCGACAGCGGTCGGCATTGTCCGGACTGCCGTCAGCCGATCGACGCCTGCACCTGCAAGCAAACGGCCGTGCCCGAAGGCGACGGCATTGCCCGGGTGCGGCGCGAAAGCAAGGGGCGCGGCGGCAAGACCGTGACCACCATCACCGGTGTCCCACTCCCGGCCGATGCGCTCAAGGAGCTGGCAACCACCCTCAAGCGCCGTTGCGGCACAGGCGGTGCGTTGAAAGACGGCGTCATCGAAATCCAGGGCGACCATGTCGAGCTGCTGCTCGCCGAGCTGGTCAAGCAGGGCTTCAAGGCCCGCAAGTCCGGTGGTTGAGCCGCACACCTTGTAAACTTGAAGTACTCGCCGGGGTCTACCCCTGCAGGCGCAGCAATCGTCATCTTTACCCTCTACACTGCGCAGGGCCCGACGGCCCGCGACAACCGACTTTTTTCATAGGGGACCTCGATGTCCGTACGACGCACACGTAAAGACGATGGCAGCCAATGGACAGTGGCCGACAGCCGCAGCGTTTATGGCATCCGCCACTGGGGCGCGGGCTATTTCGCCATCAACGAGGCGGGCCGTGTCGAGGTTCGTCCGAACGGCCCTGATAGCTCGCCGATCGATCTTTACGAGCAGGTCGACCAACTGCGCAAGAGCGGCCTGTCGCTGCCGCTGCTGGTGCGCTTCCCCGATATCCTGCAAGACCGCGTGCGCCAGCTGACCGGCGCCTTCGATGCCAACATCGCTCGCCTGGACTACCAGAGTCGCTACACCGCGCTGTACCCGATCAAGGTGAACCAGCAGGAAGCGGTGGTGGAAAACATCATCGCCACCGAAGGTGTGTCGATCGGCCTGGAAGCCGGCTCCAAGCCTGAGCTGCTGGCCGTGCTGGCACTGGCGCCCAAGGGCGGGACCATCGTCTGCAACGGCTACAAGGACCGCGAATTCATCCGCCTGGCCCTGATTGGCCAGAAGCTGGGCCACAACGTTTTCATCGTCATCGAAAAAGAGTCCGAAGTGGCACTGGTGATCGAAGAGGCGGCCGAGCTCAAGGTCAAGCCGCAGATCGGTTTGCGCGTGCGCCTGTCGTCCCTGGCATCGAGCAAGTGGGCCGACACCGGCGGTGAAAAATCTAAGTTCGGCTTGTCTGCCGCTCAGTTGTTGTCGGTCGTCGAGCGTTTCCGCGAAGCCGGCGTGGACCAGGGCATTCGCTTGCTGCACTTCCATATGGGCTCGCAGATCGCCAATCTGGCGGACTACCAGCACGGTTTCAAGGAGGCCATTCGCTATTACGGCGAGCTGCGTTCGCTGGGCCTGCCGGTCGATCACATCGATGTGGGCGGCGGCCTGGGTGTCGACTACGACGGTACTCACTCGCGCAATGCCAGCTCGATCAACTACGACATGGACGACTATGCCGGTGTGGTAGTGGGCATGCTCAAGGAATTCTGCGATGCCCAGGGCATGCCGCATCCGCACATCTTCTCGGAGAGTGGCCGCTCGCTGACCGCGCACCACGCCATGCTGGTGGTGCAGGTCACCGACGTCGAGCGTCACAACGACGAAGTGCCGGAGATCGTCGACAAGCAGAGCCTGCCCGAAACCCTGCAGTGGCTGGTGGATCTGCTCGGGCCGACCGACATCGAGATGGTCACCGAAAACTACTGGCGTGCCACCCACTACATCAGTGACATCGCGGCGCAGTATGCCGACGGCAAGGTCACCCTGGCGCAGAAGGCCCTGGCCGAACAGTGCTACTTCGCCGTGTGCCGCCGCCTGCATAACTCGCTCAAGGCCCGTCAGCGCTCGCATCGCCAGGTGCTGGACGAGCTCAACGACAAGCTTGCCGACAAGTACATCTGCAACTTCTCGGTGTTCCAGAGCCTGCCCGATACCTGGGCCATCGGCCAGGTCCTGCCGATCCTGCCGCTGCACCGTCTCGACGAAGAGCCGCTGCGCCGCGCCGTACTGCAAGACCTGACCTGCGACTCCGACGGCAAGATCAAGCAGTACGTCGATGAACAAAGCATCGAGACCAGCCTGCCGGTGCACGCCGTCAACCAGGGCGAGGATTACCTGCTGGGCATCTTCCTGGTCGGCGCGTACCAGGAAATTCTCGGCGACATGCACAACCTGTTCGGTGACACCGACTCGGTGAATATCTATCAGCGCCAGGATGGCAGCGTCTACAGCGCCGGTATCGAAACCCACGACACCATCGAAGACATGCTGCGCTACGTGCATCTGTCTCCGGAGGAGTTGATGACGCATTACCGCGACAAGGTTGCCAGCGCCAAGATCACCGCGCGCGAACGCACCCAGTACCTGGACGCCCTGCGCCTGGGCCTGACGCGTTCTTCGTACCTGTCGTCGTAACGAGTGGGTCTGGTTGCCCGGCTCCTCGCGCTCGCCGCCCTGCTGGGGCTGCTAAGCGCTTGTTCCGGGCTGCACACTCTGGATGCAGTGACGGCGTCCGGCGGCTACCAGCTCACGCAGGGCGTAGCCTACGGCGCCGACCCGCGCCAGAAGCTGGATGTGTACCGCTCCACTCGACCACTGCCGGATACTCCGGTGGTGGTTTTTTTCTATGGGGGTACCTGGAACAGCGGCGAGCGAGGCGACTATCGTTTCGTCGCCCAGGCGTTGGCCGCCCGTGGGTTGCTGGTGGTGGTCGCCGACTACCGTCTCTATCCACAGGTGCGCTATCCCAGCTTTCTCGAAGACGGCGCCCAGGCCGTTGCCTGGACCTATCGCAACATCGGCAAGTACGGTGGCAGCGTTCAGCGTCTGTTCGTGATGGGCCACAGCTCCGGCGGCTATAACGCCGCCATGCTTGCCCTCGATCCGCAGTGGCTGCGTAAAGCCGGGGTCCCCGCCAATGCGCTGCGCGGCTGGATCGGCCTGGCCGGCCCCTATGATTTCTTGCCGATCGAGAATCCCGAAGCCAAGCCGGTATTCTTCTTCCCCGATTCACCGCCCCAATCGCAACCCATCAACCAGGCTCTGGCAGGCTCGCCGCCGGCGCTGCTCATCGCCGCGACCCATGACTCGACCGTGGACCCGGTACGCAACAGCGAAAACCTCGCACACCGACTGCGCCTCGCCGGCGTCCCGGTGCAGGAACGCTATTACCGCCGACCGAACCATCGCACCCTGGTAGCCTCATTCGCCTGGCCCTTGCGCTGGCTGGCACCCGTGCTGGACGAGGTAGAACGGTTCGTTACCCACAGCCGATAAGCCTGCCCCAACCCTGTAGAAGCAGGTTCTACCCACGCAAGGCACTCCATAGGCCTGACTAAGCTCCTATGGAAGCGGGTCCTACCCACGCAATGCACCCCATAGGCCTGACCCAAATCCTGTGGGAGCGGGTTCTACCCGCGAAAGGGCCGTCGCGAGCGATGCAGGACTAAGGCACCCACTCATCCCTACGCTGCAACCGCCACGCCACCCACCCCAGCGTCGCCGCCCGCAGCGCCATGAACAGCAGGAAGCTTATCCACAGGCCGTGATTTCCCCATCCAGTGCTCAACCAGCCGATTGGCAACATCACCGCTACGCTGACCAGCATGGCATTGCGCATCTCCCGGGCGCGGGTAGCGCCGATGAACAGGCCGTCCAGCAGATAGCTGCCTACTGCAATCAACGGCAGCACCGCCAGGTATGGCAGGAACGGGTAGGCCGCCTCGCGGACACTGGCAATATCGGTCTGCAGGTTGATGAATACATGCCCGCCCAGCAGAAACAGCACGGCAAACCCGCTGCTGGCAATCAGCGACCATCCCAGGGATACCACCATCGAGCGGCGCAGCGTCTGCCGATCGCGTGCACCGATGGCGTGACCGCACAGGGCTTCGACCGCATGGGCCAGGCCGTCCAGCGCATAGGCGGTTATCAACAGGCCATTGAGCAACAGCGCATTGGCGGCCACGGTGGCGTCGCCGAAACGGGCGCCCTGGATGGTGATCAGCAGGAAGACCCCGGAGAGCGCCAGACTGCGCAGGAAAATATCGCGGTTCACGCCCAGCAGCGGGCGCCAATTGCGCCATGACCTCAGCGCCGCCCACGCCATGGCGCCCGGATACGCTCGCAGGGAAGGCCGGGTAAGTGCCAGGCCGAGCAGGGCGCCGACCCATTCGGCTATCACCGAGGCGCGCGCCGAGCCGATCACGCCCCAGTCCAGGCCGAGCACGAACCACAGGTTAAGGGCGATGTTGACCAGGTTGGTGGTCAGCAGCAGTTGCAACGGCGCGCGGGCATTCTGGGTACCAAGGAACCAGCCGATCAAGGCGTAGCTGGCCAGGGCGGCAGGCAGCCCCAGCAGGCGTGTCTGGAAGAAATCGTGGGTGGCTTGTTCCAGTGCCGCAGACGGCGCCATGAAGCTCAGGGCCAGATGGCTGAAGGGCAGGGCCAACAGGGAGAGCAGCAGGGAGAACAGCAGGCTCAGGGCAAGACCCTGCACCAGAATCTGGCGCAGTGCACGACCATCATGGCGTCCGGCAGCCTGTGCGGAGAACCCCGTGGTGCCCATGCGCAGAAAACTCATCAGCGACACCATGAAGGTGAACAGGCTACCCCCCACGGCCACTGCGCCCAACTGGTGGGCATGGGGCAGATGGCCGATCACCGCGCTGTCCACCAGCGTCACCAGGGGCACCGACAGGTTGGACAGGATCATCGGCGCAGCCAGGGCCCAGACCCTCTTGTGAGTAGGGCGATGGCGCCAATCGGTCAGTAGGATGGACATGTAGGCTCCGAAGTCGGGGCCGGGATTGTAGCTCAGCCCACTGTAGGAGCGGTCCGTGGCCGCGAAGAATACGCTGCGATACCCCTGACACACCGCAGCGCTCATTTCGCGGCCGATGACGGCTCCCACAGGATGATCGCAATCCATGTAGGAGCGGTCTGTGGCCGCGAAGGAATCGGCGCGGTCCACCTGACATACCCCCCTACACTTGTCTCAGCCGGTAACCCCGGCCACGAAAACATCAATATTGATATATATTCTCAGCCTTGCTTTTCACTGCCTTGGGTACCTCGAATTGAACAAAGGACTGTTTCTGGCCTGCGCCCTGGCCCTGCTCGGCGGGTGCGATTCATCGACATCGGAGAAACCCGTCGAGCCCCCGCCACCGGCCGCCGTGAATGCTCTGCCCAAGCCTGCGGCGAGCGTCGATCTGCCGGCCCTGGCGCAACGTTACAAAGGCCGTGAACTGGCCGTTGCCGACGTCTCCGAAGTCCAGCTCGACGGCGCCAGTACCCTCGCCGTGACCTTCACTGCACCGCTGGACCCCAAGCAGAATTTCGCCGACAAGGTTCATCTGGTTGACAGCACCCGTGGCAAGCTGGACGGCGCCTGGGAACTGTCCGACAACCTCATGGAGCTGCGCTTTCGCCATCTGGAACCCAAGCGCAAACTGGTACTCACGGTCAATACCGGTCTGCTTTCCGTGAACCAGAACACCCTGGCAGCCCCACACACCGTTCGCCTCGAAACCCGAGACCTGCAGCCTACCGTAGGCTTCGCCAGCCGCGGCTCGCTGTTGCCCACCCGGCTCGCCGAAGGCTTGCCGGTCATTGCCCTGAATGTCGACAAGGTCGATGTCGAATTCTTCCGCGTCCGACCCGAGCAACTGCCAGCCTTTCTCAGCCGCTGGGGCCGCAACAGCAGCCTGCAAAGCTACGAATCCCGCGAGCTGTTGCCCATGGCCGAACTGGTCTACGGCGGCCGCTTCGATCTCGATCCCGCACGCAATACCCGCGAGACCCTGCTGCTGCCTCTCGGCGGCATCAAGCCATTGCAGCAACCAGGCGTCTATCTGGCGGTGATGCGTGCCTCGGGCAGCTACGACTATGCGCAGCCAGCGACGCTGTTCACCCTCAGCGATATCGGCTTGTCCGTGCACCGCTATGCCGAGCGCATGGATGTATTCACACAGGCCCTGGAGGGCGGCAAGGCCTTGGCCGACGTCAGCCTGCAGTTGCTCGACGCCCAGGGCCGGGCCATCGGCGAAGGCAAGACCGACGCCGCCGGCCATGCCCAACTCGCCTCGCCGGTGAAAGCCGAAGTATTGCTGGCGCGCCAGGGCGACCAGACCAGCCTGCTGCGCTTGAACACCGCGGCACTGGATCTGGCCGAATTCGACATCGCCGGACCCAAGGCGCACCCGTTGCAGTTTTTCGTGTTCGGTCCGCGAGACCTCTACCGTCCCGGCGAAACCGTGCTACTCAATGCCTTGTTGCGCGACAACGACGGGCACCCGGTCAAGCCGCAACCGGTCAGCGTCGAGGTCCGCCGCCCGGACGATCAGCTCAGTCGCAAGTTCGTCTGGCAGCCGGATGCCTCCGGCCTGTATCAGTACCAGTTGCCACTGGCTGGCGAAGCCCCGACCGGGCGCTGGCAGCTGCTGCTCGATCTGGGCGACGGCAAGCCTCAGGTTCACGAATTCCAGGTGGAAGATTTTCTCCCCGAGCGCATGGCGCTGGACCTCAAGGGCCCGGACACGCCCATCGCGCCCGCCGATGCGCTGGCTGTCGAGGTGACCGGCCGCTATCTGTACGGCGCGCCGGCTGCGGGCAATCGTTTGAGCGGTCAGGTCTACGTGCGTCCGCTGCGCGAGGCTGTGTCGACGCTGCCCGGGTTCCAGTTCGGCTCGCTGACCGAAGGCGAACTCAATCAGGATCTGGAGCTGGACGAGACCACTCTCGACGCGCAGGGCAGGGCGACCCTCGCCATCGACAGCCGCTGGAGCGAAGCCAAGTCCCCATTGCAGGTGGTGCTGCAAGCCAGCCTGCAGGAATCCGGCGGCCGGCCCATCACTCGTCGTCTGGTGCAACCGGTATGGCCTGCGGATCGGCTGCCCGGTGTGCGAGGAACGTTCGAAGGCGAGAACGTCGACGGCGATGGACCGGCCGAGTTCGAGCTGCTCGTGGCCGATGCCCAGGGTCACAAGCTCGCTGCCGATGCCCTCAAGGTACGCCTGGTGCGCGAACGCCGCGATTACTACTGGAACTACTCCGAGAGCGACGGCTGGAGCTACAACTACAACGAGAAATTCCTGAACCTGAGCGAGGAAACCGTTGCAGTTGCGGAGGGTGGCACCGCCAAGGTCAGCTTCCCCGTTGAATGGGGGCCGTACCGCGTCGAGGTCGAAGATCCGCAAACCGGCTTGGTCAGCAGCCTGCGCTTCTGGGCCGGCTACAGCTGGCAGGACAACACCGAAGGCGGCGCGGTACGCCCCGATCAGGTCAAGCTGGCCCTGGACAAGCCCCACTACGCAGATGGCGATACGGCCAGGGTGACAGTGACACCGCCCGCGGCCGGCAATGGCTATCTGCTGGTGGAGTCCGCCGAGGGCCCCTTGTGGTGGCAGGAGATCGACGTACCTGCCGAGGGCAAGACCTTCGACATCAAGGTCGATCCGAAGTGGGCCCGGCATGACCTCTACATCAGCGCGCTGGTGGTCCGTCCCGGCGAGCGCAAGGCCAACGTCACCCCCAAGCGTGCGGTCGGCCTGCTGCACCTGCCGCTTGAGCGTGCCACGCGCAAGCTGGCGCTGACCCTCGACGCGCCTGCGAGCATGCGCCCGCAGCAGCCGCTCACGGTCAAGGTCACGGCCCGCAACAGCGATGGCAGCATCCCCCGTCAGGCCCACGTACTGCTGGCAGCGGTGGACGTCGGTATCCTCAATATCACCCAGTACGCCACGCCCGATCCTTTCGCCGCGCTGTTCGGCCGCAAGGGCTATGGCGCCGACCAACTGGACATTTATGGGCAGTTGATCGAAGCGGGGCAGGGCCGGCTGGCCAGCCTGGCATTCGGTGGCGATGCGGCCGATCTGGCCAAGGGCGGCAAGCGCCCGCAGACCAGCGTCACCATCGTTGCGTTGCAAAGCGCTCCGGTGACGTTGAACGAGCAGGGCGAAGGGCAAATCACCCTCGATATTCCTGACTTCAACGGCGAGCTGCGCGTGATGGCCCAGGCCTGGACCGATGATCGCTTCGGCATGGCCGAGGCGCGTACGGTGGTCGCCGCGCCGCTGGTTGCAGAACTGTCCGCGCCGCGCTTCCTCGCCGGTGGCGACCAGGCCCGCATTGCGCTCGACATCACCAACCTCACCGAACGAGCGCAAACCCTGACCGTGCAGGTGAACGCAGATGGGCCGTTGACCCTGCTGGACGCTCCCCGGCAACCGCTGCAACTGGCCAAGGGGCAACGTCAGACCCTGCATCTGCAGGTACAAGCTACGGGCGGATTGGGTCAAGGTCACATCAAGGCACGAATAGAAGGGCTGAACCTGCCCGGCGAAACCTTGCCTGCCATTAGCCGGGACTGGACCCTGGGCGTGCGCCCCGCCTATCCGGCGTTGGTCAGGCATCTGCGCAACGTGCTCAAGGATCAGCCCTGGACGCTTCCCGCCGGTACCCTGTCGCCCTTCGAGCCCGCTGGGCGCGAGGCACTGCTCAGCCTGTCGAACCGGCCGCCGCTGAACATCGGCGAGCAGATCAAGGCGCTCAAGGCGTATCCCTACGGCTGCCTTGAGCAGACCGTCAGTGGCCTCTACCCGTCGCTGTATTCCGATGCCGCCAGCCTGAAAAAACTGGGTGTGGAAAGCGACACCGACACCGAGCGCACGCGCAAGATGGACATCGGTATCGAGCGGCTGCTGGGCATGCAGCGTTACAACGGCAGCTTCGGCCTGTGGGGTCCGGATGGCGAGGAAGAGTACTGGCTGACCGCGTACGTGACCGATTTCCTCCTGCGTGCTCGGGATCAGGGCTACGCCGTACCACCCGAGCCGTTGAAGAAAGCCAGCGAGCGACTGTTGCGCTATCTGCAGGAGCGCGACCTGATCGAGGCCGACTACAGCGACAATCTCGACCACACCCGCTTTGCGGTCCAGGCTTATGCCGGCCTGGTGCTGGCGCGCAGCCAACAGGCACCGCTGGGCGCGCTGCGCAGCCTGTTCGAACGGCGCAGTGATGCGCGCTCGGGCCTGCCACTGGTGCAATTAGCGATCGCGCTGCAGAAAATGGGTGATCAGCCCCGTGCCGACCAGGCACTGCAAGCCGGTCTGGCGGCAGGACGCAACGACAGCGACTGGCTCGGCGACTATGGCACCCCGCTGCGTGACCAGGCACTGATCCTGGCCTTGCTGCAGGAGAACGATCTGAGCAAATCCACACTCGAAGAACGCCTGTTCACTCTCTCGGATCTGCTGGCCGGCAACGGTTGGCTATCGACCCAAGAGCGCAATGCCCTGTATCTGGCCGGTCGCAATGCGCTGGCCTTGCCCGAGCAACCCTGGACTGCCCAGGTACAAAGTGCCGGCGTCAGTCACCTGTTGAGTGACGCCCAGCCAGCGCTGAAACTTGCAGACGGTGCGCTGTCCGAGTCGCTCACCGTTACCAGCCAGGCACAACAGCCGCTCTACCAGCAGGTGACGCTGTCGGGCTATCCGGTACGGCCGCCGGCGCCGCACGAAGAAAATCTGTCGATCCGTCGCCAATACCTGAGTTTGGACGGCGAGCCGCTCAAGCTCGATACCCTCAAGAGTGGCGAGCTGGTGCTGGTGCATCTGGTGGTGGGTGCCAAACAGCGTGTACCGGACGCGCTGGTGGTGGATCTGCTGCCCGCTGGGCTGGAAATCGAAAACCAGAACCTGGCGCTAAGTGCCGCCAGTCTGGACAACGCCAGCAGCAGTGTCCGGCAGTGGCGCGAATCGATGCAAAACGCCAACCTGCAGCATCAGGAGTTTCGCGATGACCGCTACGTGGCCGCACTCAAGCTCGATGGCTACGGCAGCACGCACCTGCTGTATCTCGCGCGTGCCGTAACGCCGGGTATCTACAAAGTACCGCCACCGCAGGTGGAGTCGATGTACCGGCCCAACTGGCAGGCCGTCGGCATTACGCCAGCGGACCTGACGGTACGCCCGAGGTGAGGCTGGGCAAGGGCAGCGAACGGTTGCCCTTGCCATTCGACCCATGGCTCACTGAATGATCCAGCTCAGCAACCACAGGCCCAGTACGGCCCAGATGACACCCATGATGATCGATGCACGCATGAACGCTCGCACAGCGGAGTACAGGAACAGCAAGCCGACGATCAACGCGGCGATGGTGACGACATTGGTGTCCATACCCAGGGTCCGCGACAGGCCGTCGACGAAGTTGCCTCCTGCGTTGCCGAGCAGGCTGAAAAACCAGCTCAGGCTGTCTACCACCCAGCGGATGATTGCGCCCAGGGCCTGTCCCAGCCACTCGAAAAAGCCTTCTACATGCATAGTTGCGTCCTGATTCGGTTAGTGGCATTCATGCCATTGTGCCCCCTTTGGCCATGCGCCAGCGAGCCAAGTTCCCGACAGCGCCTGCAAGGTCGCCGCACTTGATCGGCAGCTTTCTGGTTTTTCCGAAACCGCGTCGAGGCAGATTCATTCGCTGTGTGCTGTTGGCGATTTGTGTGCCGGTCTTTCTTCTGTGGCTGGCCGATCGACTCTGGCCACTGCCGTTGCCCCGGGATGATCTGGCGCGCGTGGTACTCGCCGAGGACGGCACACCGCTGTGGCGTTTCGCCGATGCCGAAGGGGTATGGCGATATCCGGTCAGCGTGGACCAGGTTTCGCCCTATTATCTCGAAGCTTTGCTGACCTACGAGGACCGCTGGTTCTACCAGCATCCAGGGGTCAACCCGCTGGCCCTGGCCCGCGCGGCCTGGCTCAACCTCAGCGGCGGTCGGGTGTTGTCGGGCGGCAGTACGTTGTCGATGCAGGTGGCCCGCTTGCTCGATCCGCATTCACGGACCTTCGCCGGCAAACTGCATCAGCTATGGCGAACCGCGCAGTTGGAGTGGCACCTGAGCAAGGCGCAGATCCTCACGCTGTATCTGGACCGCGCGCCGTTCGGTGGCACCCTGCAGGGCGTGGCGGCGGCCAGTTGGGCGTATCTGGGCAAGTCGCCTGCACAGCTCACTCGCAGCGAAGCCGCTTTGCTGGCGGTGTTGCCCCAAGCGCCTAGCCGCCTGCGTCCCGACCGCCATCCGCAGCAGGCGCAAGCCGCTCGCAACAAAGTGCTGCAGCGCATGGCCGAGCACGGCGTGTGGCCCACTGCACAGGTACGCGAAGCACAACAGGAGCCTTTGTTGCTGGCCCCGCGGCAGGAGCCGGCGTTGGCGCCATTGCTGGCCAGGCGCCTGAACCGCAGTGACAGTCCGCCGCTGATCCACACCTTGATCGACGCCAGCCTGCAACGGCGCCTGGAAGACCTGCTGCTGGGCTGGCGAGCGCGCCTGCCCGAGCGAACCTCGGCGGCCATCCTGGTGGTAGACGCGCAGACCATGGCCGTGCGCGCCTACCTGGGCTCGGTGGACCTGGCCGATGACCGGCGCTTCGGTCACGTCGACATGGTCAGTGCCGTCAGGTCGCCAGGCTCCACGCTCAAGCCGTTTCTTTACGGCATGGCCATGGACGCCGGCCTGATTCATTCCGAGTCTCTGTTGCAGGATGTCCCGCGACGCTACGGTGATTACCGCCCAGGCAATTTTTCCGCAGGATTCAGCGGTCCGGTCGCGGCCAGTTCGGCGCTGGCCCTGTCGCTCAATCTGCCCGCCGTGCAGGTGCTCGAGGCGCTGGGCCCCAAGCGCTTTGCCGCGCAGTTGCGCAACGGCGGCCTGCACCTGAGCTGGCCCGTGGCCGCCGAGCCCAACCTGGCGATGATCCTGGGCGGGATGGGCAGTCGCCTCGACGATCTGGTCGCCGCCTACAGTGCTTTCGCCCGCAGCGGCAACAGTGCTGCACTGCGCTGGCAGCCGCAGGATGTACTGCGCGAGCGGCCGATGATGTCGGCAGGCGCGGCGTGGATCGTGCGGCGCATCCTCAGCGGTCAGGCTCGGCCGGATCAAGACCTGCACGCCGAACTCGTCCGGCGTCCGACGCTGGCCTGGAAGACCGGCACCAGCTACGGTTTTCGTGACGCCTGGTCGATCGGCATCGGCCCGCGTTATCTGATCGGGGTATGGATCGGTCGCCCAGATGGCACCCCGGTCCCCGGCCAGTTCGGCCTCGCTTCGGCCGCGCCGTTGATGCTGCAGGTGCACGATGTCCTGAGCAATCGCGACACGCAGCGGGCCATTGCGGCGCCTGTCCAGCGCGTACCGTCCAGCGTCGGCGTCGCCGCGATATGCTGGCCTTTGGGTCAAGCGCTGGATCGGCGCGACCCCAGCTGCCGACGCCAGCGCTTTGCCTGGACACTGGACAAGACCGTCCCGCCCACCCTGCAGGCGCTGGACCAACCGCTGGGTACCGGGCTGCAGGAACAGGTCTGGCTCTCGCCCGCAGGATTGCGCACCAGTGCCTCCTGCCCCGGCGCCCAGGCACGCTCCATTGCCCTGTGGCCGGCCGCACTCGAACCCTGGCTGGCCAAGGCCGAACATCGCCAGATGCGTGTGCCGGACTCGGATCCACAATGCCCCGCGCCACCGTTGCCGGCCATGGCACCCTTGTCGATCGTCGGCGTGCGCAGCGGTGATCGGCTGCGCCATCCGGCCGCCGATGCCGGCCCATTGCGGATACACCTCGAAACACTCGGCGGACAGGGACAGCGTTGGTGGTTCATCAATGGCATGCCCCAGCAAAGCAGTGCACAGGACACTGGCCTGAACGCGGTGTTCGAGCGCATGGGGCGGTATCAAGTCACAGTGCTGGACGAGGCGGGGCAGACTGCCAGGGCCGAGCTGACCGTGGTGGACTGAGCATGGCGGGTGCCAACCGGGCTGATCAGCTCAGCCAGAACAGTGTCAGCACGAACCCTGCCAGCAGAAACGGCGTGAGCGGCAGCACGGTTGCCGACTCGGGGTTCAGGTACTCCACCTTGCGCCGATAGCGAATGCTCAACCGGTACCAGATCATCGGTGACACGAAGACCCACAGCACCAGGGCCACGATACCGCCGATCAGCGTGCCAACCAGGTGACTGCTGTCCGAGGCCAGCGCCAATGCCCAGAGCAGCTTGACCTCGCCACAGCTCAGGCGGCCATTGAGGTAGCCAGGCAAGGTAAGCGCCATGCTCAACACCAGCGCTGCGGCCGCCTCGACCATGCTCGAGCCTATCCAGGTGTGCCCGGTGGCAAACAGGCACACCAGCGCCAGCACCCCGGCGCCGACGGTCAGTTTGTCGGCGATGCGCCGCTGCCGGATGTCCTGCTCGGCGCACAAGGTAAACCACAGGAGAAGAACGAGACTTGGCATGGCAGCACCCGCTTGACGACGACAGTGACTCACTTCTGAAACAGGCCTTCTGTTTCAGATTAGACGTCTGACGCGTGACGATGGGGTTGCTGCGACACTTTTTTTCATCGCTGGCGGCAGGCTCAGCGAGGCGGGTAGGTGGACAGGATGTCGCTCACCGCTTTCTGGATGACAGTGCTGCGCTCGCTTGGCGAAACGGCATTGTCGTTGACCAGTTGTTCGGTGCTGCCACGCCACACCAGTTTGCCGTCCCGCGCATCGAGCATGTCCAGCTGCAGGGTCGCCACCTTGTAATCGATGCTGCGTGTTTCGTTCATGGCGGGCGATGCCCAATACGGACCCCAGTAGCCCCCACCCCAGCCACCGCCATAATTGGTCGTGACCTGCTGCTGACGAGTGTCGACGATCAGGTAGGCCTGCAGCGTGACGTCGGCACGGCCATCGGCAGCGGCAGGGCGTAGTCCGCGCTGGTCGAGCTGACTGCTGACGGCTTGGCGAATGCGCTGCTCGGTCAGGTCGCTGCGAACCCGCGGATCGTCTGGCCGATATTGCACCGCCGGCTCTTTCCAGGCCCAGCTGCGATAGGCCGCGAAGTCGCGGCTGGCATCGAAATCATGATTGACTCGAGGGGTTTGGCAGGCGCTCAGCAGCAGGGCCAGCGGTAGAACGGCAAGATGACGCAACATGGTGAAATCTCCTGTGGGTCAGGACGGAGGATAAGCCGTGAGCGCCTTTTGCACAGCGTTGCGTAACGCCTCGTTACGATCGCTCAGGCTGCCTTGGCTGCTGGTTTCAGCACTCGCGCTCCAGACGGGCTGGCCGCTCTTGCCGTCGAACAGGTCGATGCGCACCACCATCACCTGGATCTGGTAAGTGCGTACCACCGGATAGCTGCCATAGGCGCCGTAACGGTCGTAGCGATCATAGCCGCCATAACCACGTCCGTAGCCGGCCCCGTAGCCGACATCGTCGCGGGTCTGTTGCAGGCGGGTTTCCAGGCGCAGGCTGGTGCCGACTCGCAAGTCGGCGTTGTCGCCACTGCGCTGGGGTCGCAAGCCGCGCTGGTCGAGGGCATTGCTGACCGCTTCGGCGATCTGCGCAGAGTCCGCCCAACTGGTCCCGGCCGGTAGCTGCCCGTTGGCCCAGGCCCAATTACGATACCGGGCATAGTCGCGCGGGGGAGCGGGGTAGGCACTGGCATCGAACGTCTGCGCTGCCTGCGCGGGGGCCGGCGGCAGGGGCCTGGAGCTGGCAACATAGGGATTGGGGCTTTGGCAGGCCGCCAGGGTCAGGCAGAAAGCGCAAAGGGACAGGCGACGCATGGCAGTCTCCGAGATACCGATCAAGCGGGGCGGCAGATCCAGTGCAGGTAGCGACCCAGGCCGGCAAATGCCGGATGGCGCCGATGGGCGAGCTCCATTTCCACCAGTTGCGCAAGGTCGGCGCGCTTCTGAAAGTCGACAGGCATGTAGTCGTGGAACACGCGCACACCGCTTTTGGATTCGACACGCCAGGTGCCGTCAAGTTGCGCAGCAAGTTCGCGCGGGTCTAATGGCTGCTGGGGTGTAAGGCTCTGTTTTTCGCCTGCCAGCTCATTGCTGTGCAGTTTGCGGAAATGACCCTTGAGCAGATTGCGGTAGACCAGCGCATCGCGATTGTAGAACGCCAATGACAGCCAGCCATTGGCGGCAGTCAGCGAATGCAGGACGGGCAGAATGGCATGGGGCTCGGCCAGCCATTCCAGCACGGCGTGGCAGATCACCAGATCGAAGGCGGGCAATCCAAGTGCGGGCAGCTGCTGCCAGGACGCCTGGATGAATGTGGCGCTCTGGCCCGCTGCCGCGAAGCGCTCGCGCGCACCGTCAAGCATGGGTTCGGCCGGTTCGCTGAAGGTGACCTGATGACCTTGCTCGGCCAGCCACAAGGCCATGTGGCCCAAGCCGCCGCCGATGTCCAGCACGCGCAGGGGACGCTGAGGCAGAGCTTCGCGCAGGTCGGCCTGGAGCACGGCAAGGCGGATCGCGCCTTTGGCGCCGCCATAGATCTTCTCGGCAAAGCGGGTCGCCAATTGATCGAAATGGCGATCGTTCATCGAGCGAACCGCCGCTCGCTGTCAGCGAGTTTGGCGCGTACCACCTGTTCCATGTCCAGGCCCAGTTCGCTGCACAGCAGCAACAGGTACAGCACCACGTCACCAACCTCTTGACCGGCATGTTCGAGCTGCTCGGCCGACAGTTGTCGCGACTGGTCTTCGGTCAGCCACTGGAAGATTTCCAGCAGCTCGGACATCTCCACGCTCGCGGCCATGGCCAGGTTCTTCGGGCTGTGAAAGCGCCGCCAATCGTTGTTTTCGCGGATCTGATGAAGGCGTTGGGTAAGTGCGTCTAGGTTCATTGCAAAGCTCCTGAAGGCGCATAGCTTCAAGCCGAACTTTGCCGAACGCAATAGCTACAGAACCACAGGCCCCCAAGTGCCGCTCATGTGCAACAGCTCGTCGCGCCCATGCAAGGCCAACTGCCCGCCGAGCTCTGCAGCAGTGGCGCTCAAGATCAACTCGCTGGGCAGGCGTACCGGTTTGTGGAATTCCACCGCCAGCTGGTAATTGCTCAACGGCAGGCGTTCGCGCAAGGCCGCCACACTTTGCGCCAAGCTCCACATGCCATGGGCAATGGCAGTGGGAAAGCCGAACAGACGCGCGCTCAGGGCGCTCAGATGAATCGGGTTGTAATCGCCCGAGACTCGCGCGTAGCGTCGTCCGGTGTCCGCCGCCGCATACCAGCGATGTACCGCTACCAAGGCCTGCTGCGGATGCGGGAGGGGCGCGGGCGCGGACTCCGGCAGGCCCTCGACCTTCGCGTGGCGACACAAAAAGGTGCTGTGTTCCTGCCACAGCGACCCCAAGGGATCGTCGACTTGGGTCACCAGGTCGAACGTCACCCCTTTCTCATGGCGCTGCAGATTCTGCGTATGCACGCTGACCCGTACACCGGCGACCCCGCCCAACGGGCGCAACACCTGGATGCGGTTGCGTAGATGGACCAGGCCCAGCAGGGGAAACGGAAAACTTTTGTCGGTCATCAAGCGCATCTGCAAGGCAAACGCCAGCACATGTGGGTAAGTGGCCGGCAGCATGCCGCCTTCGCCGAACCCGCACAGTTCGCGGTAGGCCGCCAGGTGTCGCGGGTCGGCCGACAGACTGCAACGCAGGCCCAGCTCAGGCAAACGCTCGCCGGTGATCTTGCGGTTGAGCGCTGCTTTCAGATAGGCGCTGGGCAGGTCGGGATTGCGTGCCAAAGTCTGCCAGTGGATTGCCATGTCAGGCCCCCAGAATGCTTTGGCCGCACACGCGCAGCACTTGGCCATTGACGCCACCACTGCCGGGCTGCGCCAGCCAGGCAACGGCCTCGGCAACGTCCTGCGGTTGGCCACCCTGGCCCAGTGAGCTCATGCGCCTCCCGGCTTCGCGCAGGGCAAAAGGCATCTGTGCGGTCATGCCGGTTTCGATGAAGCCAGGTGCCACGGCGTTGATGGTCGCACCGCGTATGGCCAGCCTGGCGGCGAACGCTTCCGCCAGGCCGATTAGTCCGGCCTTGCTCGCGGCGTAGTTGCTCTGCCCACGGTTGCCGGCAATCCCCGAAGTCGACGAGAGCAATACCACCCGGCCGTCATCGCGCAGCGTGCCACTGTCGAACAGCGCCTGGGTCAGCCGTTGCGGGGCGAGCAGGTTGACCGCCAGCACCGAATCCCAATACTCGGGCGTCATGTTGACCAGGGTCTTGTCGCGGGTGATGCCTGCGTTGTGCACCACGATGTCGATCCCCTCCGGCAGCGCCGCGATCAGCTCGCTGGCGGCGTCATCGGCGCAGATGTCGAGGTCAATCGTGCGCCCGCCCAGCCGTGCCGCCAACGCTTGCAAGTCATGGCGTGCCTGGGGCACATCGAGCAGGATCACTTCGGCGCCGTCGCGCGCCAGGGTTTCCGCGATCGACGCACCGATGCCCCGCGCGGCGCCGGTGACCAGCGCCTTGCGGCCTGCCAACGGGCGGGTCCAGTCAGTGACCTGGCGGGCGCTGGCCTGCAGCGACAGCACCTGGCCCGACACGAACGCACTCTTGGGCGAAAGAAAGAAGCGCAACGCACCTTCCAGCTGTTCGTCGGCTTCAGGTGCGATATACAGCAATTGCAATGTCCCACCGTTGCGCAGCTCCTTGGCCAGCGACCGACTGAAACCTTCTACGGCACGCTGGGCAATGTGTGCCTGCGGGTCTTCCAGGTCGCGGGGGTTGCGTCCCAGAATGACGATGTGCGCGTTATGGTCCAGGCTCTTGATCACCGGCTGGAAGAATTCGCGCAAGCGTACCAGCTGGGTACTGTCGACGAGCTCGCTGGCGTCGAACACCACGGCCTTGAGCTTGGGTCCCAGGCCGGCGGTCCAGCTCGGCAGGTCAGCGGCGCCGTACGCGGTGTCGGTCAAGCGTGAAGCGAAGCCGGCCACCTTGTCGGCGAGCCCACCGCCGCCCAGCAGCAGGGTGCCTTCCACCGGTCGCAACCGTCCGCCTTGCCAGCGCTCCAGGCGCGCCGGCGCAGGCAGGCCAACGGCCCCTACCAGGCGACGGCCAAGGTCGGAGTTGGCGAAGTCGATATATCGATCGGACATGGAACGTGCTCCGGTTCAAAGGGTTCAAAGTGTGGACCACGGCAAGGCGCGCGTCGTTCGCCCGGGCCCCGTGCCATGCATCATGCTCGACCCGGAATCTCGCTTTCGCCTTTCAATCCAGGAGGTTCGACATGAACCTAGATACGCATACGGTGCGCCGGGTTGCCATCGTTGGCAGCAATCGTATCCCGTTCGCTCGCGCCAACGGGCCCTACGCCCGAGTCGGAAATCAGGCCATGCTCACGGCCGCGCTCGAAGGCCTGATCGAACGTTATGGTCTGCACGGCCTGCGTCTGGGTGAAGTTGCCGCCGGTGCGGTGCTCAAGCATTCCCGCGATTTCAACTTGACCCGAGAGAGCGTCCTGGGCTCGCGGCTGTCCGCACAGACCCCGGCCTACGATGTTCAGCAAGCGTGTGGCACGGGTCTGGAAAGCGCGCTGCTGGTGGCCAACAAGATCGCGTTGGGCCAGATCGAATGTGGCATTGCCGGCGGTGTCGACAGCGCGTCCGATGCGCCCATCGCGGTCGATGAAGGCTTGCGCCAGATCCTGTTGCAGACGCATCGGGCCAAATCGCTGGGCGACCGAGCCAAGGCATTGCTGCAACTGCGGCCACAGCATCTGCGCCCCGAGCTGCCGCGCAACGGCGAGCCGCGCACCGGTCTGTCGATGGGGCAGCATTGCGAGCTGATGGCGCAGCACTGGAACATCCCCCGCCACGAGCAGGATGAACTGGCGCTGCGCAGTCACCAGAACCTGGCTACCGCCTATGCCCAAGGCTGGCAGAACGATCTCACCACGCCGTTTGGCGGGCTGGTCCGCGACCACAATCTGCGTCCCGACCTGACCCTGGAAAAGCTCTCGGCGCTCAAGCCAGTGTTCGAGAAAAACCAGCAGGGTACGCTCACCGCAGGCAACTCCACCCCTTTGACCGATGGCGCTTCGGTGGTGCTGTTGGCCAGCGAAGCCTGGGCCAGGGAGCGCGGGCTGCCGGTGCTGGCGTACTGGCGCGATGGCGAAACCGCTGCAGTGGACTTCGTGGGGGGGCAGGAAGGGTTGCTGATGGCACCGGTCTACGCGGTTCCGCGACTGTTGGCGCGCAATGGCTTGAGCCTGCAGGATTTCGATTACTACGAAATACATGAAGCCTTCGCCGCACAAGTACTCTGTACCCTCAAGGCCTGGGAGGATGCAGACTACTGCCGCACGCGCCTGGGGCTGGATGCGCCGCTGGGTTCGATCGATCGCAGCCGCCTCAACGTCAAGGGCAGCTCGTTGGCGGCGGGTCACCCGTTCGCGGCCACCGGCGGACGCATCCTCGGCAACCTGAGCAAGCTTCTGGACAAAGCCGGCCGTGGCCGCGGCCTGATTTCGATTTGCGCAGCCGGCGGCCAGGGCGTCACGGCAATCATCGAGCGCTGACGGTTGCGCTCACGGGCACGCTTGCAGTTTCCACACGTAGTTGGTTGGCATAGTTTTCCGCCATGATCGAACACACGATCAACTGCAGCGGGTGATAGATCATGATCGGCAGCAGAATCAAGCCCAGGCCGGGGTTGCTGCCGAAAATCAACGCCGCCATCGGTGCGCCTGCCGCCAGTGACTTCTTGCTGGCGCAGAACACGGCGGCCACCTTGTCGGCGTGACTGAAGCCCAGCAGTTTGGCGGTGCGCGTGGTCAACAGCAGGATCAGTGCCAACAGCAGGGCACTCCCGCCCACGGCCATGGCCAATACCGATGCGCCCTGCTGCTGCCACAGGCCCGATACCATCGAGTTGCAGAAGGCGGCATACACCAGCAGCAGGATCACGGCCTTGTCGATCAGGTTGGTGTAACGCTTGTGCCGTCCGAAGAATTTGCCGAACAACGGCCGCAGCAGTTGCCCCAGCACCAGCGGCAACAGCAGCATCGCGCACAGGTCGAGCAGGGTTTCCCCAAGGTCGATGCCGCCCGAACCGCCACCGACCACCAGCGCGCAGAGAAACGGCGTGATGAAGATACCCAGCACGCTCGACAGGCTGGCGTTGAGGATCGCTGCTGGTACGTTGCCGCCCGCACTGCCCGTCAGTGCCACCGACGACGATATGGTCGAGGGCAGGGCTGCGAGGTACAGAAAGCCCACCATCAAGGTGCCGGGAATGAAAGCGCCGAGGGTCTTGTCGCACGCCAGCCACAGCAGCGGGAACACCACGAAGGTGAAGGCTTGAACCATCACATGCAGGCGCCAGTTCTTCAATCCATGGCGGATCTGCTCGCTGGACAGGTTCATGCCATGCAGGAAGAACACCACGAACACGCCGATATTGGTCACCAGACCTGCGTGCATGGCGCCGCCGGTGGCGCCAAATCCTGGAAAAATCCACGCCAGCAGGACTGCCAGCACCATGCCGCAGAGAAACCAATCGGTCACCACGCGCTTGAGGTGTTTGAGAATGTGCATGAATGAATCGCCTGTGCGTCGATGGACATTGAGAACGGCAGGCTAACTCAGGCACTCTATTGCCGTCTTGCGACAGAGGGCCAATCAATGCCGCCAAACGGACATGTATCGCCACCACGCCCCATCCCCGCCTTGGCAAGCCTGCCTCGGCCGTTGTATGCGCGTGCCGAAAGCCTGGGTGCAGGGTCGTGGACGCCCGCCCACCGACACGATTGGGCGCAGTTTTCCTACGCCATCAGCGGCGTCCTCGGCGTGCACACCGATGAAGGCAGTTTCTTCGCGCCGCCGCAGTGGGGTATCTGGATTCCGGCGGGAGTGGAACACAAGGTCGTCACCTCGATGCGCGCCGAGATGCGCAGTCTGTACGTGCGCAGAGAAGAGTCGCCTTTCCTCACGGATCACTGCAAGGTGCTCGAGGTCACCCCGCTGGCACGGGAGCTGATCAAGGGTTTCTGCGAGTTGCCCCATGACTACCCGGCCGGTGACACCGCTCAGGCACGTCTGGTGCAGGTATTGCTGGATCAGTTGGCGGAGCTGCCCGAGGTGGCGTTCTCGTTGCCCTTGCCCAGGGAGCATCGTCTGTTGGCGTTGTGCAACCAGCTGATTGCCGCCCCTGATCAGGCCACCACGCTGACCCAGTGGGCGCATCGCCTGGGGACGTCGGAAAAGACCCTGATGCGCCTGTTCCAGCGCGAAACCGGCATGAGCTATCGGGCCTGGCGGCAGCGCATGCGGCTGCTGTCGTCGCTGCAGGCGCTGGAAAACGGTGACAGTGTGACCACGGCCGCATTGAACAACGGCTACGAATCCACATCGGCCTTCATCGCAGCGTTCAAGGCGCTGTTCGGTTTCACCCCGGGCGAGCTTTAATGCATGAGCGCCGCTGTCCATCAGCTGCGAAAGCGCTATGATCGTCCACCGCTTGGCGAGTTGTTTGCATCCTTTTACAGGCTCGGGTCGGCAAGCCGCGCTCGCTGTGAGACGATGCCGCCAGAATTCGCGTGTTTGGCTACGAAGGACCCAGAATAAAAGCTGATGAAGACTCCAAAACGCATTGAACCGCTGATCGAGGACGGTCTGGTGGACGAGGTGCTGCGACCGCTGATGAGCGGTAAAGAAGCAGCTGTCTATGTGGTGCGCTGTGGCAAGGAATTGCGCTGCGCCAAGGTCTACAAGGAGGCGAACAAACGAAGCTTTCGCCAGGCGGCCGAATATCAGGAAGGCCGCAAGGTGCGCAACAGCCGACAGGCTCGGGCAATGGCCAAGGGTTCCAAGTTCGGTCGCAAGGAAACCGAGGACGCCTGGCAGAACGCCGAGGTCGCGGCGTTGTTCCGGCTGGCCAGTGCCGGTGTGCGTGTGCCCAAGCCGTACGATTTTCTCGAGGGCGTCTTGCTCATGGAGATGATCTGCGACGAGGACGGCGATGCAGCCCCACGTCTCAACGACGTCGAGCTGGAACCGGACCAGGCGCGCGAGTACCACGCGTTCCTCATCCACCAGATCGTGCTGATGCTGTGCACAGGCCTGGTGCACGGCGACCTCTCCGAGTTCAACGTGCTGCTGACGCCCGATGGCCCGGTGATCATCGATCTGCCGCAGGCCGTGGATGCGGCGGGCAACAACCATGCCTTCAGCATGCTCGAGCGCGACGTCGGCAACATGGCCAGCTATTTCGGCCGGTTCGCTCCCGAGCTTCGCCAGACGCGCTACGCCAAGGAAATGTGGGCGTTGTACGAAGAAGGCAAGCTGCACCCGGCCAGTGTGCTGACCGGTGAGTTCGCAGAGGAAGAAGTGGAAGCCGATGTGGGCGGGGTCATGCGTGAAATCGAGGCCGCGCGCCTGGACGACATTCGCCGGCGTGCCGCGCGCGAGGCCGATGACCAGCCAACCAAGACAACGGAAGAACCGCCTCCGCCCTGGTTGCAGTAAGCGGCCGAGCTTGAAGCCGATGCCGTTTTCCCTGCGTCAGCTGCAACAGCCCCCGGATGCCAGCTCCTGAAGGATCGGGCAGTCCGGGCGGTCATCGCCGTGACAGTGTTCCACCAGGTGTTCCAGGGTGTCGCGCAGGCTGCTCAGCTCGCCGATTCGGCGGTCGAGTTCGTCGATATGCCGGCGCGCCAGCTGTTTCACGTCGGCGCTGGCACGCTTGCGGTCCTGCCACAGCGTGAGCAGCCTGGCCACTTCTTCCAGGGAAAACCCAAGGTCGCGCGAGCGCTTGATGAAACCGAGCGTGTGCACGTCCGCTGCCTGATACAGGCGGTAGCCGCTGTCGCTGCGCACGGCCGGCGCGAGCAGTCCGATGGACTCGTAGTAACGAATCATCTTTGCGCTGAGGCCGCTTTCGCGGGCGGCCTGGCCAATGTTCATGCTCGAAATGTCCTCGCAGGCGTTTGCGCCAGTATCAACCTTGCCCCTCTGGCAAGGTCAATACTCCAGTGGCTCGGGCTTCAAGTACAAGCCGGCGCTGCCTGCAGCGATACGGAATTTCTGAATCTGCCCGGCCTGCAGGGTCACGATTACCGGTTTGTATTCGGTCATGCCCGGCGCACACCCAGGCGTTTGCCCCGGAAGCTGACGCAAACCGACCGACACGGGGCCTGGCGGCAGGTTGAACGACGTGGCCTGCTCCTGAAACAAACGCCCGACCAGTTGGTCCTGCAGGTACACCCCGATCTCGCAGGATGTGGCGACTTCCAGGCGCTCGCGGGAAACGATCAGAATGCCGTAGGGCTGGCCGGTACTGGCACCGGCCCAACAGCTCTGCGCTGCCAGGGCACACATTCCGAAAAGCCATGCAGTGGTGGGGCGCATCGAATTTCTCCTGGCGGGTGGGCAGCGTCCAGCTTGGACGAGCCGCTGGAGGAATTCCAGCCCGGCCGATCCGAGCAGAACTTGATCTTTACCTTGACCTTGCCTCGATGGGAAGGTTGAAAATGATCGCAATCCCGTCCAGCGAGGTATCACCCATGCAACTGTTCAACGTGCAAGGCATGACCTGTGGCCATTGCGTACGCGCCGTGACCCAGGCCATTACCGCTCAAGATCCGGCTGCCCAGGTCCAGATCGATCTGGCATCGGGCAAGGTCGAAACCGACAGCAACCTGCCGCCCGAGCGAATCATCCAGCTGATCAGCGAAGAAGGCTACAGCGCGACAGCGGCATAACCCGGTTAAACTACGTCGCCTGTATTGCCAGGACGTAGTGAATACCCGATGAACTTCAAGACCATTCTGATCCTGGGGGCGCTGAGCGCGTTCGGCCCCCTGGCGATCGACTTCTACCTGCCGGGCTTCCCGGCCATGGCGCTCGCCTTCGGCACCGACGAAAAGCATATCCAGACCACCCTGGCTGCCTACTTCCTCGGTCTGTCGATCGGCCAACTGATCTACGGCCCAGTGGCCGATCGCTTTGGCCGCAGGGTCCCACTGCTCGTGGGTGTTTCGCTGTTCACCGTGGCTTCGCTGGCCTGTGCGTTCGCACCCACGCTGGAATGGCTCATCGTTGCCCGCTTCGTCCAGGCCCTGGGCGGTTGCGCCGGCATGGTGCTGGCTCGCGCCATTGTCAGCGACAAATGCGATGCGGTCGGCTCGGCCAAGGTGTTCTCGCAGCTGATGCTGGTCATGGGCCTGGCGCCGATCCTGGCTCCCATGCTCGGCGGCGTGCTGGTCAACAGTTGGGGCTGGCAGTGGATCTTCATCCTGCTCACCCTGTTCAGCGCCGCCTGCACCTTGGCCGTCGCCCTGGGCCTGCCGGAAAGCATGCCCGCCGACAGGCCCAGACGCCCCCTTGCAGGCGCTCCCAGGCTGTACGGTGGGTTGTTGCTGGACCCTGTGTTCATGGGGCATGCGCTGACCGGCGGAATCGCCATGGCCGGCATGTTCGCCTATATCGCCGGGTCACCGTTCGTGTTCATCAAACTCTACGGCGTACCCGCCGAACACTATGGCTGGCTGTTCGGCAGCAATGCCGCAGGGTTCATTCTGATGGCGCAGGTCAACGCTCGCCTGTTGTCGCGTCGTGGTCCGGCGTTGCTGCTGTCGCGCACCGTATGGGTATACATGGCAGCGGGCGCGGTGCTGCTTGCGCTCAGTGCGCTGCAGCCAGCGGTATTGTGGCCATTGCTGATTCCGTTGTTCGTCTGTCTGGCGAGCCTGGGGGGGATCATCCCCAACGCTTCCGCGTGTGCCATGAGCGGGCAGGGCTCGCGTGCCGGCAGCGCATCGGCGCTGCTAGGGTGCCTGCAATTCAGCCTCGCCGCCGCTGCCGCGTCGTTGGTCGGGTTACTGCACGACGGCACGGCAATGCCGATGGCCTGGGTGATCGCTGGCTGCGGCATCCTTGCCGTCTGTGCGGCGGTACTGACACACCGCTGCCAGCGGCGTCGCGACCTGCCGATAGGCACTTAGCCAGCGTTGCTTCCCCGCGCCTGCGGCAAGCCGTAGGGCGCCTGCAAGCGGGCCTCCAGCGTGGCGATGAAGGCCCGCGCCTCGGCTTCGCTGCGGAATGACACCGCATGCTGGTCCATGCGCACTTGCCAGCAGCTGCCACGTGGTTGCTTCAACTCAGAAAGAAGAACTTTCATTGCGATGTCCTCGGGCTCGAGATGAGGACCCAGTGTAGTCCTCATTTCGGCCGTGCGAGCGTCATCGGGTGCCCGTCGGACTGACGGCGAGGCAGCGCGAGCCAAACAATCATGTAGGTCTGCGAGGACGGACATTGCGGGAAAAGTCCGCCCCGGCTGTGAGGTCAAACCTGTAATGAATCATGTATCCAACCGACTTTCCTGCAAGAGAGCGACGCGTTGCGGGCGCTTGAGCAAGCGTCCCGGAAATTGCCATCGGTAAGGGCGTCTCATACAAGTACAGGGTATTGCACACCCCTCGCATTCGATGCTCATTCCCGGCGATTTCGTCCAATTCCGTACAACGGCAGGGTGCATATAATCACCCCGGCAACCATTGCCAGATTGACGAACGTTTCCACAGGGAGTGAACACATGCAACCAACACCTTGCATCAGCCGGATCGCCACATTGCTGGCCGACCCCAAGCGCAGCGCCATGCTCTGGGCGCTCATCGACGGCACCACGCGAGGCGCCGACGAGCTGGCATCGCTGGCAGGTGTCTCGCCCTCGTCGGCCGGCGCGCATCTGGCGCGGTTGTCGGCAGGTGGTCTGCTGACGCTCGAAGCGCGTGGGCGCAAGCGTTTCTTTCGCCTGGCCAAGCCGGAAGTGGGGGCAGCGGTGGAGGCATTGGCCAGCGTCTCGTTGGTGCAGGCCAATGCAGGAATGGCGGCGCGCATCAGCGTGCCCAAGCCGCGCTCGCCCAAGGCCCTGCATCAGGTACGCCTGTGCGGTGATCATCTGGGCGGCGTGCTGGCGGCCGACCTGTTCCAGCGCATGGTCCAGAACGGCTGGCTCGAACACTATGAACAGCGGCTCGAAGTGACTGCGTTGGGCAGCAGCCGTCTGGCCAGCCAAGGCATCTACACCCAGGCGCTGGTCAATCGCGGCCGCCAGCCGCTGCACAGCTGTTGCGACTGGAGCACCCAGCGCCCGCACGTGGGTGGCGCACTCGGTGCAGGGCTGCTGACCCTGTTCCTGCAGTCGGGCTGGCTCAAGCTCAACGAAGACAGCCGCGCGCTGCAGGTCACCCGCTTGGGCATGAGCGAGATCGGTCGCCTGGGTACGTGATGGGGGGGCAAGGCGGCGCTTCGACGCCGCCGGCCTCACTGCCTGATCAGGCGAGCATCCAGGCTGTTCTGCGCCAGGCGTTTGGCTTGGTCCTCGGTCATGCCCAGATGGGTGTGCAGCGCGTAGTAGTTCTCGGTGACGTAGCCGCCGAAATAGGCCGGGTCATCGGAATTGACCGTGACCTTCACCCCACGTTCGAGCATGTCGAGAATGTTGTGCTGGCTCATGTGATCGAACACACACAGCTTGGTGTTGGAGAGCGGGCACACGGTCAGTGGGATCTGCTCGTCGATGATGCGCTGCATCAGGCGCTCATCCTCGATGGCACGCACGCCGTGGTCGATGCGTTCGATCTTGAGCAAGTCCAGAGCTTCCCAGATGTACTCAGGCGGGCCTTCTTCACCGGCATGGGCGACCGTCAGGAAGCCCTCGTCGCGGGCGCGGTCGAACACACGCTTGAACTTGCTCGGCGGATGGCCCATCTCGGAGCTGTCCAGCCCCACGGCAACGAATGCGTCGCGGAAAGGCAGGGCCTGATCCAGGGTCTTCTGTGCCTCGTCTTCGCTCAGGTGGCGCAGAAAGCTGAGGATCAGCCCACTGTCGACGCCCAGCCGAGTGCGACCGTCGTTGAGTGCGGCGGTGATGCCGCCCAGTACGGTTTCAAAGGCAATGCCACGGTCGGTGTGGGTCTGCGGATCGAAGAACGGTTCGGTGTGCACCACGTTCTGAGCCTGGCAGCGCAACAGATAGGCCCAGGTCAGGTCGTAGAAATCCTGCTCGGTGCGCAACACGTCGGCACCGCGGTAGTACAGGTCGAGAAACTCCTGCAGATTGTTGAACGCATAGGCTCCACGCAGCGCCTCTACATCATTCCAGGGCAGCGCGATCTTGTTGCGCTCGGCCAGGGCGAACAGCAGCTCGGGTTCCAGCGAGCCTTCCAGGTGCATGTGCAGTTCGGCCTTGGGCAAGGCATTGAGCCAGTCGTACATGGTGTTTTCGTTCTCTCATCAGGTGCAATCGTGCCCGATTCTACAGGTATTGCCCTTGCCTCGCAGCCGCAGGGGCTTGACCGGCAGGTTCGCGCCGACGTCCGGGTGCCAGTCCCGGCCAACTGCCACGCCATTCAGGTCGAAGCGCGCGTGCTCTTTTCCACCACGCACATCGGCGTGCCCGCCACCGGTTCACGGACGATCTGCACCTGCACCTCGAATACCCGCTGCATCAATTGCGCATCGACGACCTGCCCAGGCGGGCCATCGGCTACCAGCCGTCCTTGATACATCACCGCCAGATGATCGGCGTAGCGGCATGCCTGGTTGATATCGTGCAACACGGTGACCACGGTCTTGCCTTCGGCGGCAAGCTGGCGCATCAGGTCGAGTAGCTCGACCTGATGGCTGATATCCAGATAGGTCGTGGGCTCGTCGAGCAACACCACTGGCGTGTTCTGCGCCAGCACCATGGCCAGCCAGGCCCTTTGACGCTGGCCGCCGGAGAGGTCCGCCAGCGCGGTGTCGGCGAGTGATTCCAAACCCATGCGCTGCAAGGCCTGGTCCACGGCAGCGCGGTCCGTACCGCTCAGGCGTCCCCAGAAGCTGTTGTGCGGGCTGCGCCCGTAAGCCACCAGCTGGGCAACGCTGACCCCCTCCGGAATGGGCAGCACCTGCGGCAGGAACGCGACATGCTGCGCCAACGTGCGCGACGACAGTTGCGCGTACGCCTGGCCGTCGAGGCTCACCGTGCCGCATTGCGGCGTAATGATGCGTGCCAGCGCCTTGAGCAGCGTCGACTTGCCACAGCCATTGGGCCCGATCAGCGCGGTGACTTGCCCGGCAGGTGGGGTGAACGAGAGATTGCGTACGATAGGCGTGGCGCCGTAGCCGATATCCACGCCGTCGGCCTTGATGATGCTCATGATGTCAGCCCTTGAAGCGTGCCAGCAGCCAGAGAAAGTAAGGTGCGCCGATGACCGCGGTCAGAACGCCCGCCGGGATCTCGCTGGGCGCGATCAGTGTGCGGCCCAGCGTGTCGGCCAGCACCAGCAAGAGGGCGCCGATCAACATCGAGGCCGGCAGCAGGTGCTGATGATGCCCGCCCACCAGGCGGCGTGCCATGTGCGGAGCAACCAAGCCAAGAAAGCCCACCGGGCCGATGATGCCCACGCCCAGGCTGCTCAACAGCACCGCGGCGCCCATTGCCAGCCAGCGTGTGCGCTTGAGTGCGGTACCCAGGCAGTGCGCCGCTTCGTCGCCCAGGCCGATCAGGTTCAGCGGTTTCGCCAGGCCCAGCGCCAAAGGCATCAGTACCAGGAACGGCAGGGCCAACGCCAGATGATGCCAACTGCGACTCCACAGGCTGCCCGTCAAGGCCAGCAGCGCGGTGTTGATGTCCAGCGGGTGCGACAGGATCAGAAACTCGGTGATGCTCGACAGGGTCACGGCGATCGCCACCCCGGACAACGCAAAGCGCACGCCGGAAAAGCTCACACCGCTGTTGTACAGCGCCAGCAGCAGCGCGCCGCCAGCGCCGCCCACACTGGCCACCAGCGGCAGCCAGGTGAAAGGCAATTGCGGCACCGCGATGATGGCAATGGTCAGGGCCAGCCCCGCGCCCTGGGTCACCCCCAGAATCTCCGGGGACGCCAGTGGGTTGCGGATCACCCCCTGCACCAGGGCACCGGCCAGGCCCAGGGCGCTGCCGGTCAGGATCGCAATCAGCCCGCGCGGCAAGCGATGATTCCACACTTCGAAGTCCAGCGGGTCATGCGCCAGCAACCGCTCGAACACTGCACTTGGCGCCAGCCAGGAGGTGCCTGCGCTCAGGCTCAGCCACAAGGCAGCGAGCAACAGCGCCAGCAGGATCAGCAGGCGAGGGTAGGGCCGGGTCATTGCGTACGCCTGGCTAGGTAGAGGAAGAACGGTGCACCGATCAGCGCGGTCACCACCCCAGCCGGCGTTTCCGCCGGGAAGGCTACGGCGCGGCTCACAAGATCGGCCGCCAGCACGATCGCCGCACCCAACAGGGCGCTTGCCGGAATCAGCCAGCGGTAGTCGTTGCCCAGGTATTGCCTGGCAATGTTCGGTGCGATCAGGCCCACGAAGCCGATGGGGCCGACTGCGCAGACACTGGCACCCACCAGCAGCAGACTGGCGAAAAACACCTGCAGGCGCAGGCCGGCGATACCGACCCCCAGCGAGCGAGCCGCATCCTCGCCCAGATTCACCAGATTCAGGCGTGGTGCGCAGAAGAGTGCCCACAGAGCACCGATCAGGGTGCAAGGCCACAGCAGTTGCAGTTGCGCGGCACCGACGTTGGCCAGCGATCCGGCCAGCCAGTTGAGCACGCTCTGCGCCTGTGCCTCGACCAGTATCACGGTCAGCCGCGTCAACGCCGCACACAGTGCCGCCACGGTGACCCCGGCCAGCACCAGTCGGCCTTGCGCCGCCGCCGGGGACCAGGCACCCCCCAGGCTGAAAACGATCACCCAGGCCAAGGCGCCACCCAGACACGTCATCAGCAATGCGCCGCCGGCGAACGGCAGGGCCACCAGGCCCGTGGAGAACAACGCCAGGCCCAGCGCGGCACCCGCCGTGACCCCGAACAGGGACGGCGATGCCAGTCGGTTGCGGGTAATGCCCTGCATCAACGCACCGGCCAGTCCCAGACAGGCACCGACCAACGCCGCGCAGAGCGCCCGCGGCACCCGCAGCTGGGCGACGATATAGGCCATGTTGCCGCCCTCACGGCCCTGGTTGAACAGCCCGTTGAACGCATCCGCCTGGCTGATCCTGAACGGCGACCAGGCGTACAGCGACATCCAGAACAGCCCGGCGACGGCCACCGCGCCGAGCCCCATCGCCCACCAACGCCTCATTCAGGGCGTCATGGCGGCTTTGCCGCCCTTGAGAATAGCCAGTGCGTCTTCGGCAATCTGCTCGGATGCCATCACCCCACGGTTGCGTGCCCAGGTGTCACCGTCGACCTCTGCAACCTGATGATTGCGCACTGCGCCCAGCACTTGCCACAGTGGCTGCTGGCTCCAGCTGTCGACCAGGCTCGGATGCCGGTAGTGCCCGACGAGCAGCCAGGCAGGGTCCAGTGCCAGCAGTTGCTCCAGGCTGACGAACTCGGTCGGTGCCGCGTTGCTGCGTACCGGCGGGACCTGCAAACCGATAGCCGCCAGTACGCTGCCCGCATAGGAGCGGGGTCCGTGTACGGAGAAGCTGTCTTCCCGAGCCACACCGAACAGCACTTTGGTCCCGGCGGGCATCTGCCCGGCGATGTCGGCGAGGCTGCGACGGTTCTGCGCGATCCGCGCCTGCATCGCCTCGTTCTTGCCCAACGCCCGACCAATCAACGCGGCGGACTTCAAGCTGCCTTCATAGTCTTCCCCGCGCGAGGGCAGCAGCAAGGTCGGCGCCAGGCTCGCCAGGTCGTTGTACAGCGCCTGGTGGCGATTGAGATCGGCAATGATCAGGTCAGGCTTGAGGCGTGCGATCTGTTCGATGCTAGGCTGGGCACGCAGGCCCACCGAGCTCCACTGACCAATGGCCTTACGTACCCTGGGCAATACGCGATTGGCGTCGCCATCGTCGGCGGCGCCTACCGGGGTGACGCCCACCGCTGCCAGGCTATCGAGAAAGGAGAACTCCAGCACCACCACACGTTGTGGTGCCTGAGGCAGATGGACGGTGTGTTGGCCATCATTGATATCGATGGGCGCTGCGACGACCAGTCGTGTGCACAAGGCCAGGACACTGGCGACGATCATCGAGGTGAGGCGGGAACTGCGCATGGACAAATACCTTCGCTGTGGAACCTGCGCGCTGGGCGGGCGCGCAAAAACGGCGGGTACTATTCCATATCAGGCTGTTCTGATCAAAAAACATTCTCTTTTACGAGTGTTTCGCGCTGTCGAGCTTACCTTCGAAACGATGGGTACAGCTCAACACTCCACCAGGTTGACCGCCAACCCACCGCGCGAGGTCTCCTTGTATTTGTCGTGCATGTCGGCACCGGTGTCACGCATGGTCCGAATGGCGTGATCCAGCGAGATGAAGTGCTCGCCATCCCCACGCAGTGCCATTTGCGCGGCATTGATCGCCTTGACCGCGGCAATCGCGTTGCGCTCGATGCACGGCACCTGAACCAGGCCACCGACCGGATCGCAGGTCAGCCCCAGGTTGTGCTCCAGGCCGATTTCCGCTGCGTTCTCGACCTGCTCGGGCGTGGCACCCAGCACCTCGGCCAAGCCGGCAGCCGCCATGGCGCAAGCCGAACCGACCTCACCCTGGCAACCCACCTCGGCGCCGGAAATCGATGCGTTCTTCTTGCACAGGATGCCTACCGCCGCAGCTGCCAGGAAGAACCGAACCACGTCGTCGGCCGAGGCTTCCGGGCAAAACTTCATGTAGTAGTGCAACACCGCCGGAATGATCCCGGCCGCGCCGTTGGTGGGAGCGGTCACCATGCGCCCGCCAGCGGCATTTTCCTCGTTGACCGCGAGGGCAAAGACGTTCACCCACTCCATGGCGCTGAGGGTGGAACCGATGACGTTGGGCTTGCCGATCTCCTGCAGGTTCTGGTGCAGACGATAGGCGCGGCGGCGCACGTTCAGCCCGCCCGGCAGAATGCCTTGCCCGGTCAGACCTTTATCCACGCAGGCCTGCATCGCTTGCCAGATCACCGCCAATTGCTCACGAATCTGCGCTTCGGAACGCCAGGCCTTTTCGTTTTCCATCATCAGTGCCGCAATGCTCAGGCCGGTGCGCTTGCACAGGCTCAGCAACTGCGCCGCCGAGGAAAAGTCGTAGGGCAGGACGGTGGTGTCGTTGTCCAGCACACCGCTGGCAGCCTGCTCGGCATCGACCACGAAACCGCCACCGACCGAATAGTAGGTTTGCTCATGCACCTCGCCATTCTGCAAGTGCGCCGCCAAGGTCATGCCATTGGGGTGGTAGGGCAGGCTCTCATCGAGCAGAAGCATGTCACGCTGCCAGTCGAAATGGATCATGTGATCGCCCAAGTGCAGGCATTGCCGCTGGATCACTTCGTCGACTCGAGGCCCGACGGTGTCCGGGTCGACCCGGTCGGGCCATTCGCCCATCAAGCCCATCAGTGTCGCGCGGTCACTGCCATGGCCTATGCCGGTGGCGGACAGCGAGCCATACAAGCGGGCTTCGATCCGCTCCACCAGCGGCGCCATGCCCTGTTCGGTGAGATTTTTGGCAAACAAGGCAGCGGCGCGCATCGGGCCCACCGTATGCGAACTGGAGGGGCCGATGCCGATCTTGAACATGTCGAATACGCTGATAGCCATGTCTGCCTCATTCTCTCTCTATACACTCGTGCCTTATCTTTGGCCTGACAGACATTTCAGACAAACGATACTTACTAAGTCATTGTTTAGCGGGGCTCACCGATGAGCAAGATCCTCAATGCCCAAATGCACGCCTGGCTGCAAGTGTTTGCGTGCGCCGCGCGGCATCTGTCCTTCACCCGCTGCGCCGATGAATTGCATGTCACCCCCGGCGCCATTAGCCAGCAGATGAAGCAGTTGGAAGATCGCCTGGGCTTTGCGCTGTTTCATCGGGTGGGCCGCGGCCTGCAATTGACTGCGCAGGGGCAGCGCCTCGCGGTGGTCGCCAACGAAGTGCACAGCCGCATCGACGAAGAACTGCGGCTGTTGCATTCCGGCACCATCGGCGGCGTATTCAAACTGCGCAGCATCCCTTCCTTTTTGAGCAAGTGGCTGATGCCACGCTTGCCCAGCCTCGAGCGGGCTTTCCCCGAGCTCCAGCTGCGAGTGATCGCCGAGGACAGCAGCGGCTCACTGCGTGACGACGATTTCGACCTGGCCATCGACCTCAACGATGGCAGCTACCCGGGCCTGGTCACTACACCGTTGCTGGAAGAGGAACTGTTCCCGGTGTGCTCGCCAATGCTGCTGGAGGGTCGTCCGCCATTGGACAGCCCTGGCCAGTTGGTGCACTTCCCATTGCTGCACGACATCACCGCCTGGCGCGGCAGCTATGAATATGCGGAGTGGGAGTTCTACCTCTCGGCCATCGGCGCCGAAGGCATCGATGTGCGCCGCGGCCACACCTTCAATCGCAATCACCTGACCATCGATGCGGCGCGCATGGGCATGGGTGTCGCCATCGCCCGTCGCGCGCTGATCACCGACGAGCTGGAGCAAGGCTCGCTGATCGTGCCGTTCGGATGGCCCATCCAGGCTCGCAAGAAATACGTGCTGGCTTACCGCGAAGGCGCGCTCAACACCCCCACCCGACGCGCTGTCCATGACTGGCTGGTGGCCCAGGCACAGGTCTGCCCCTGAACCTTTGCCCCTGTCACGTACTCTGATCCGCTGATTCTTGTTACATCCAGTTACTTTCAGCGGCACAGGTCGCAGCAATCAGTAAAGGCAGGCCATGATCGCGTTACTCAAGCAGGAAAAATTTCTACTTCTGGCGGTGATCGCCGCCTGCATCGCCTTTCCAGCCGAGCACTATCTGCTCAGCCACGGTCAAGGTGTGGCATTGGGCGCAGGTATCGCCCTGGTCGTGGCGATCATCTTCGCCTCGGTGCGCGTTGCCGGGCATGCCGAGTTGCTCGCCGAAAAATTCGGCGACCCCTACGGCACCATGATCCTCACCCTGTCGGCGGTGCTGGTCGAAGTGGTGGTACTGGGCATCATGATGAGCAACGAGCCGTCTCCGACCCTGGTGCGCGACACCATCTATTCGGCGGTGATGCTCGACATCAACGGCATTCTCGGGCTCGCGGCACTGATGGGCGGCCTCAAGCACGGCGAGCAGTCCTACAACGACGACTCGGCGCGCAGCTACAGCGTCATGATCCTCACCGCCATGGGTGTGTCCATGGTGGTGCCGGAGTTCATCCCCGAGGGCAACTGGAAGGTCTATTCAGGCTTCACCATCGGCGCCATGCTGGTGCTCTACGCCTTGTTCCTGCGCATGCAGGTCGGGCCGCACAGCTATTTCTTCAGCTACAACTATCCGGAAAAGAAGAAGCGCAAGGGCGTGACCACCGAACCCGAGAAGCCGGTTCACCTGGGTTGGTCGGTGGGTACCCTGGTGTTTGGTATCGTCGTCATCGGCGCCCTGGCCGAAGTCATGTCCAAAACCATCGACCTGGGTCTCGAGGGCACCGGCGCGCCGCCCGTGATGACGGCCATTCTGGTGGCAGCCATTTCCGCTGCGCCGGAAATCCTGACCGCACTGCGTGCAGCATTGGCCAACCGCATGCAGTCGGTGGTCAACATCGCCCTGGGTGCCTCGCTGTCAACGGTGATTCTTACCGTGCCGGTCATGGAAGGCCTGGCCCTGTACAGCGGCCAGCCGTTCCAGATGGCGATGACGCCAGTGCAGACAGTGATGATCTTCATCACCCTGCTGGTCTGCGCGATCAACCTCAACGACGGCGAGACCAATGCGATCGAAGGCATGACTCATTTCGTGTTGTTCGCAACCTTCATCATGCTGTCGATTCTGGGCCTGTAAACCACGGTCTACCTGGCAACGCCCGCATCCTGTAGGAGCGGGCAGTGCCCGCGAAGAGGCCCCCGCTGACACCACCGCTTCCCCCGGACCTCACCAGTCGATCTTCTCGCCCTTGTAATCGAGAAACTGCAACCCGCCCTTGCCCAGTTGCCCGGTGATCACATCCACCAATCCCCGGGTACTGGTGGCAACGTCCAGACTGGCACCGTCACCGCCCATGTCGGTCTTTACCCAGCCCGGATGCATCGACAGAACCGTCAACTGCGGCCGCGCCAACTCCGTCACGAAGGTATTGGTCATTGAGTTCAAGGCCGCCTTGCTCGCCTTGTACAACGCCATGGGCGACCCTTCAGGCATCGCCACGCTGCCCAGCACCGAACTCATGAAGGCGATCGCACCGCCGTCGGCGACATTTCCCGCCAGTCGCTGGGCCAGACGGATCGGCGCCACGGCATTGATGACGAACAGTTCACCGATGTCTGCATCGCTGGCCTGGTCAGTGTTGTAGCCCGCCGGCCCGGACACCCCAGCATTGATGAAAAGCAGATCGAACGTTTGCTGCTGCAGCCGCAGGCTCAGGGCATCCATGGACTCCAGGCGAGTCATCTCCAGCGCCTCCACCTTCGCGCCGGTGGCCGTCAGCGCTGGCGGCACCTTGCCCGGATCGCGAACCGTGGCCGTCACCTCCCAGCCATCCTCGCTCAAGCGTTCCACCAGCCCGAGGCCCAGGCCACGGGATGCACCAATCACCAGCGCTTTCTTTGCAGTTGTCATTGCCACTCTCCTGGACAAAGGAAACAGACTAGCATTCGCAGTGAGCAAGCGACGCGCTCATGACGCGCCGGCTTCCAGGATGATCCGCCCCCGGGAAAGGTCGGCAAGCTGCTGCGCCAGGAGTGGAATGACCTCACTGGCCACCGCCAGCCGCAGGTCGACGCCGTTGCTGGTGAAATCTTCTGCAGTGACCAGCCCCTTAGCCTCTGCCACCCGAAGCTTGACCAGGGCCAGCTCACTGAATGTGCAGGAACAGCTCACCGCCACCCGCGCGATCAGCAGGCGCTTGGGCGCCTGCTGCAGGCATTTGTTCGCCCCTCCGCCATAGGCACGGGCCAACCCTCCTGTACCCAACTGAATGCCGCCGTACCAGCGAATCACCAGCACCACCACTTGATCGCAATCCTGGGCTTCTATCGCCGCCAGGATCGGTCGGCCGGCGGTACCGCCCGGTTCGCCGTCGTCGTTGCTGCGGTACTGATCGCCCAGCTTCCACGCCCAGCAGTTGTGGGTCGCGGCCAGGTCACTGGTCTGTTCGATGAACGCCTGGGCGTCCTGCACGCTGGCAATCGGTGCGGCGAAGGTAATGAAACGACTCTTGCGAATCTCCTCGCGGTACTCGCAGGGTCCCAGCAGGGTGGAAGGCATCGCTATCTCTTGGCTGTGGCAGTGATTACACCGCGGGGGTCAATCCGCATCCTTTCAGAATGATGCGGATCAGGTTGTCACTGGCGTGTTCGAAGTCTTGCCGCGTCAGACGCGCCTGTCCGGTGACCCGACAGATCTGCGTGGCAAAGTCGGCGTAATGCTGGGTACTGCCCCACAGCAGGAAGATCAGGTGCACGGGGTCGACGGGATCCATCTTGCCGGCGTCGATCCAGGCCTGGAACACTGCGGCACGCCCCGCGAACCAACTGCGATAGTCCTGGCTGAAATACTCGCTCAGGCACTCGCCGCCGCTGATGATCTCCATGGCGAAGATTCGTGACGCCAGGGGCTGGCGGCGGGAAAACTCCATCTTGGCGCGGATGTAGCGGGTCAGCGCCTGCGCCGGATCATCCTCGGCGCGCAACGTATTGAAGGTGCTGTCCCACAACTCGATGATGTTGCTCAATACCGCAATGTACAGGCCGAGTTTGCTGGTGAAGTAATAATGCAGGTTGGCCTTGGGCAGGCCCGCATTCAGGGCAATGGTGTTCATGCTGGTGCCCTTGAAACCGTGCCGGGCGAACTCGTCTTCGGCCGCCTTGAGAATCGCTTCTTCATTCTTCTGGCGGATGCGGCTGGCAGGTTTGCCACTGGCCGAGGCGCTGTGCGCGGGGACTTCAAGACTCATGGGCGACTTCCGAACCGATCGTTTGAATACTGCAGATGCGTTGATAGCGTACCCGCCCTGATCCGACAAGCCTTGATGGATAAACCACGACGATCCTTCAGCGTGTCTGCGCCAGGCTTTCCAGAAAGCTTTCCAGCACCAGATGGGGCCTTCTGCCCTTGCGCGTGACCCAGGACAGCGTCAGGTCATAGAACCGCTCGTTTGGTTTCAACGCACGCAGACGCCCCTGCTGTACCCAGAAGGTAGCGTAGTGGTCGGGCAGGTAGCCGATGTAGCGTCCCGTCAGAATCAGAAACGCCATGCCCTCGCGATCCGAGGCGCTGGCTGTGCATTTGAGCACCTGGTAATGCGCCTGGATGTCGGCCGGCAGGCGAAATGTCGGCGCAATGGCTTCCTGTGCGTTGAGCCGGTCGCCATCGAGTGCCTCGTCACTGGCGTAGAACAGCGGGTGGCCGACTGCGCAGTACAACAACGAACGCTCACTGTACAGCGGCTGGTACTCGAGCCCCGACAGCGGACTCGACTGCGGCACCACACCAACATGCAAGCTGCCATCGAGTACGCCCTGCTCGACCTGGCTGGGCGCGATCATGCGAATCTGGATGCGCACATCGGGCCCGCGGTCCTTGAGTTGTGCCAATGCATGGGTAATGCGCATGTGCGGCAGCGTCACCAAGTTATCGGTCAAACCGATGTTCAGCTCGCCACGCAGGTGCTGATGCAGCCCGTTGACGCCGGTGCGGAAGCTTTCCAGCGCCGCCAGCAACTGCAGCGCCGATTGATAGACCTCGCGACCTTCCTCGGTCAGGGAAAACCCTGCGCGGCCACGCTGACACAGGCGCAGGCCCAAACGCTGCTCCAGGTCGCTCATCTGCTGGCTGATCGCCGAGCGACCGATGCCCAGGACATTCTCGGCCGCAGAAAAGCCGCCGCACTCCACCACGCTGCGAAAGATGCGCAGCAGGCGAATATCGAAATCACTGACCTGCGCGAGCGGATCGGGGCGACGGCTCATAGTTTAGTGGCTGCCTGACTGAAGATCGCAAAAGTTGGGTTTTCCAGACTTTATCGTCGTGACACCGTAGAGGCAACACGCTTGTCATCGCGTCTTCAATCGCTCAATGAGGTTTGTGCACATGAACATGCCCGAGAACGCCCCTGTCGGCATCACCAGCCAGCTCAAGCTGGATGCTCACTGGATGCCGTATACCGCCAATCGCAGCTTCCAGCGTGACCCGCGGATCATCGTCGCGGCCCAGGGCAGTTGGCTGACCGATGACAAGGGCCGGCAGATCTACGACAGCCTCTCCGGCCTCTGGACCTGCGGTGCGGGCCATACGCGCAAGGAAATCCAGGAAGCGGTGTCGCGTCAGCTCGGTGTGCTCGACTACTCACCCGCGTTCCAGTACGGCCACCCGCTGTCCTTTCAGCTGGCGGAAAAAATCACCGAGCTGACCCCCGGCAACCTCAACCACGTCTTCTATACCAACTCCGGCTCCGAGTGCTGCGACACCGCCGTGAAAATGATCCGTGCCTACTGGCGCCTCAAGGGCCAGGCCACCAAGACCAAGATGATTGGCCGGGCCCGCGGCTATCACGGCGTCAACGTTGCCGGCACCAGCCTGGGCGGCGTCAACGGCAACCGCAAGATGTTCGGCCAGTTGATGGACGTGGACCACATTCCTCACACCCTGCTGCCGGGCAATACCTACTCCAAGGGTTCGCCGGAGGAGGGTGGCATTGCCTTGGCCGACGAGATGCTCAAGGTCATCGAGCTGCACGACGCTTCCAACATCGCCGCCCTGATCGTCGAGCCCATGGCCGGTTCGGCAGGTGTACTGCCACCGCCCAAGGGCTATCTCAAGCGTCTGCGTGAAATCTGCGACCAGCACAATATTCTGCTGATCTTCGATGAGGTCATCACCGGCTTCGGTCGCACTGGCGCCATGTTCGGCGCCGACACCTTCGGTGTGACGCCGGACCTGATGTGCATCGCCAAGCAGATCACCAACGGCGCCATTCCGATGGGAGCGGTCATCGCCAGCACCGAGATCTACCAGACCTTCATGAACCAGGCCACGCCCGAGTACGCCGTGGAGTTCCCCCACGGCTATACCTACTCGGCGCACCCTGTGGCCTGCGCCGCCGGCCTTGCCGCGCTGGACCTGCTGCAGCGCGAAAACCTGGTGCAGAACGTCGCCGAGCTGGCACCGCATTTCGAAACCGTACTGCACGGTGTCAAGGGCGCGAAGAACATCGTCGATATCCGCAACTATGGCCTTGCCGGCGCGATCCAGCTGGCGCCACGCGACGGCGACGCCATCGTGCGCCCTTATGAGGTGTCCATGAAGCTTTGGAAAGCCGGGTTCTACGTGCGTTTCGGCGGTGACACCCTGCAGTTCGGCCCAACCTTCAACGCCCAGCCGCAAGACCTCGATCGCCTGTTCGATGCTGTTGGCGAAGCCCTCAACCAGATCGACTGACCTTTTTTCCAAGGAGCCCATTGCATGAGCACTATCCAACACTTGATCAACGGCGATCTGGTTTCCAGCGGCGACCGCACGGCCGATGTCTTCAACCCGTCGACCGGGCAGGCCATCCGCAAACTGCAGCTGGCCAGTCGCGAGACCGTGCAACTGGCTATCGACGCCGCCAAGGCCGCGTTTCCAGCCTGGCGCAAGACCCCAGCGGCCAAGCGTGCCCAGGTGATGTTCCGCTTCAAGCAACTGCTCGAGCAGAACGAAGCCAAGATCGCCCAGATGATCAGTGAAGAGCACGGCAAAACGCTGGAAGACGCTGCAGGTGAACTCAAGCGCGGCATCGAAAACGTCGAGTTCGCCTGCGCAGCGCCCGAAGTGCTCAAGGGTGAGTACAGCCGCAACGTCGGCCCCAATATCGATGCATGGTCCGACTTCCAGCCACTGGGTATCGTTGCCGGTATCACGCCGTTCAACTTTCCGGCCATGGTTCCACTGTGGATGTACCCACTTGCCATCGTTTGCGGCAACTGCTTCATCCTCAAGCCGTCCGAGCGTGATCCCAGCTCTACACTCTATATAGCGCAACTGCTGTTGGAGGCGGGCCTCCCGGCTGGCGTGCTCAATGTCGTGCACGGTGACAAGGTCGCGGTGGATGCCCTCATCGAAGCGCCGGAGGTCAAGGCACTGAGTTTCGTTGGGTCCACGCCGATCGCCGAGTACATCTACAGCGAAGGCACCCGTCGCGGCAAACGCGTTCAGGCCTTGGGTGGCGCAAAGAACCACGCAGTGCTGATGCCCGACGCCGATCTGGACAATGCGGTCAGCGCCTTGATGGGTGCGGCCTACGGTTCCTGCGGTGAACGCTGCATGGCCATTTCGGTGGCCGTGTGCGTCGGCGACCAGGTTGCTGATGCCCTTGTGGCCAAGCTGACCCCGCAGATCAAGTCGCTGAAGATCGGCGCCGGCACCTCTTGCGGCCTGGACATGGGCCCATTGGTGACCGCCCAGGCCCGTGACAAGGTCTCAGGCTATGTCGACGACGGTGAGCAGGCCGGCGCGAAGCTGGTCGTGGACGGTCGCGGTCTGAGTGTATCGGGCAACGAAGAAGGCTTCTTCCTCGGCGGGTGCCTGTTCGACCATGTCACCCCACAGATGCGTATCTATAAAGAAGAGATATTTGGCCCGGTGCTGTGCATCGTCCGTGTCGAAAGCCTCGAGCAGGCCATGCAGTTGATCAACGACCACGAGTACGGCAACGGCACCTGCATCTTCACCCGTGACGGTGAAGCGGCACGCCTGTTCTGCGACGAGATCGAAGTCGGCATGGTCGGGGTCAACGTACCGCTGCCGGTGCCGGTCGCCTATCACAGCTTCGGCGGTTGGAAGCGCTCCCTGTTTGGCGACCTCCATGCCTATGGCCCGGATGGCGTACGCTTCTACACGCGACGCAAGGCCATCACTCAGCGCTGGCCACAACGTGCCAGCCATGAAGCTTCGCAATTCGCTTTCCCCAGCCTCTAAGCATCGAGAAAGGGCGGGCCGCCAGGCCCGCCCTTTGCTTTCAGGGATATATGACAGTTTTTTGAAATTACCTGTTGACGCCCCTCTCAATATGTCTATAATTCGCCCCACTTCCG